>CAVXZW010000015.1:0-299158 GCA_963766445.1 uncultured Actinomycetes bacterium
CACGGCAAGGTTGGCATCGCGACAAGACCGGGTATGGGACGTCCATGCCATCGGTGATCACGGGAGCGGGAGCCAGGAGCGATCGTCCGCTTCGCATCGCGATGTTGGCGCCGCCGTGGATCTCGATTCCGGCGCCCACCTACGGCGGCATCGAGGAGGTCGTGCGGCTGCTCTGTCAGGGCCTGGTGGCGCGGGGCAACCAGGTCACACTGTACGCGGCGCCGGACTCGGAGTCGGACGCGCGCGTGGTCGAGGTGCTGGACGAGTCGCACCCCGATCAGATCGAGGACTCGCTGATCGAGGCGGCACACGTGGGTTCGGTGTTCGGCCGGATCGACCGCGAACGGGTGCACGCCGCCGGCTTCGACGTCGTGCACGATCACTGCCCGGCGGTGGCGCTGGCGATGGCCGATCGCCTCCGCGAGCCGTTCGTGCACACCCTGCACGGCCCCTTCGACGATGAACGGACAGAGCTCTATCGCCGGCAGGGGCACAAGGCCACGCTGGTGGCGATCAGCGAGTCGCAGCGTTCGCAGGCACCGGAGGGCGTTGAGTGCCGCCACGTGGTGCCGAATCCGATCGACCTGGACGAGTGGCCCTTCCAGGCTGAGAAGGACGATGGGCTGCTGTTTTTGGGGAGGATCGATCCGGACAAGGGGCCGCATCGCGCCATCGAGGCGGCGCACAGGGCCGGCCGGCGGCTGGCGCTGGCCGGCCCGGTGCAGCCGGAATGCGAGGAGTTCTTCGCCGCGGACGTGGAGCCGCACGTCGACGACGACCACGTGCGCTATCTGGGACCGCTCGGGGCCGATGACAAGCGCCAGGCTCTTGCACGAGCCGGCGGCCTGTTGATGCCGATCGAATGGCCGGAGCCGTTTGGGCTGGTGATGATCGAGGCGCTCGCGACCGGGACGCCGGTGATCGCCTTCGAGCGCGGAGCCGCGGCGGAGATCGTGGTCGACGGCGAGAACGGATTCCTCGTGTCGGACGTCGACGGGATGGTGGCGGCGATCGATCGCCTGCACGAGATCGACCCCCATCACTGCCGCAGGTCGGTGGAGCGCTTCGACGTCGCCACCGTCTGCGCCGCCTACGAGGACGTCTACGCCGACGCCATCTCGCGCACCGCCCCGGCCTCCAACCGCGCAGCTCGATGAAGGTACGTCGACGGTCGCGATCTCAAGCTCGCCAGGCATGTCCTCTGGGAGCCGGCCGCAGATAGCGACGTCGTGCTTGTCCCCCGATCTCGCTCGTGATCTGTTAGGAGGTCGGGCAGCCGACCACACGGAGCCGCACGTCGGTCGCCTGCCTGGGGTAGGTGATGATTGTGCCCGGTGATGGCCTCTGGGACGTAACGCAGTAGGCGTCCTCCAGATCGGACGGCGTCACCCAAACGCCTGAGAAGGGTTCCACCGCCGGACGCCGGCTGGCCCAGGCGCACCTACCAGAGATGGCCGTGATCGCCCCGTAGTCGATCCAGCAGCCCCCGCCAGCCGGATCGTTTCGGAGCCCGAGCGGCCGCCGCTCTCAGCCGCTCCTTCTCAGAGTCCGGTACCTGGTTCCGACCCGCGGCGATGAATCGATGGCGCCTGGCAGCCATCTAGTCGGACGCCTCGGTCCCAGCGTAACCCCGGGCGATCCAGAGGACGACCGCGGCGAACGGCCATGTCCACGCGGCCGAGGCGATCAGAATCACGGCGATCTGCCAGAGGCTCAGCCCCTCGCACAGAGCCGCCGCAATGCCGAGAACCGCCGCTATCGCCAGGAGCGCACGAGGATGGACGGAGAACCTGCCTCGCAGGCGTTGCCATCCCGGGTTCACCATGATCACGATTCTACTGGCGCCAGGCGAGCCAGGAGGCATGGGGCACCGCAAGCCGGTCACGTCGCCTACACCACCATCGACGTCGGCTGAACGTCAGTACCCCGCCGGGCGCTCGTCGAGCAGGCGCTCACGGCGCTCGTCCAGCTGGTCGTGACTCTCGTCTTCTGCTCCGATCAACTCATTGCGAGCGCTTGTCACCCGGATCAGCTCGTCCAGCTTGACGTTCAGGGCGCGCGACTCGCGACTCGAGGTGTGCTGCACCGCGAACACCATCACGAAAGTGACCAGCGTTGCGATGGATGCCACCGCCGCCAGCTTGCCGACCACCAGGCCGACGATCAACCCCACGAGGACGACGCCAGCCGCGGCCGCGAACGCCTTCTCGTCTCCCAGCGAGTCTGTGATCTGATCGATCACCCGACTTGTGGGTGCGCGTTTCTCCCGGGCCGGAGGTCGGTCAGCAGTCATGGCGGCGACGAACTAGCGCACTCGGGTCGATGGGATCCGGCTGACGGTCGCCGCGAAGACACGGCGGGCGCCGGCGATCAGCCGAGCTCGGCGGCGCCAGGCGAATCGGAGTATCGCCATACCGACGGTCGTGCGAAGCAGGCGTAGCAGAAGGATCATCTACGAGGCGACTACCCGCCCGGCGTCGGGCCTAAACCGCGCTGTGCTTGGAGGAGAAGGCCCGGCGAGCACGAACGGCTCGCGTGGTGGTGTACCCGAGATGATCGAAGATTCGTCGCCGAGTCCGGGTGAGCATCGCGTGGTGAAGGCCTACCTCTTCGACAAGCGGGAGGGCGAGATCGTCGAAGACTGGGCCGAGTCTCTCCAGCATCTGAGCAAGAGCCAGGTGCTCTGGCTCGACCTGCAGGATCCGTCCCAGGAGCAGGCATCCGAGGTACTCGAGGCGCTCGACCTGCGCGATGTTGGTGAGTTGCAGCTTGACCATCCTGAGAAGACTCCAGCAGTCGAGCAGCATGAGGGCCATTTGCGGGTGACGGCCGTCGCCGTCTCGGACGCCGAACGCGATCCCGATCGCGAGCGGATCGTCGTTGACTGTTTCCTTGGCTCCAACTGGGTGGTGACCGCCCACACCGCCGATATCGCTGCGCTCGACGACTTTCGACGGGTCGCGGAAGGACGAGGCGAGATCGGTCTGCTCGACGGGCCCTCATTCCTCTCGACAGTTATGGAGTGGGTCGTGACCAGCTATCTCCATGCATTCGACGAGGTCGAAGAGTCGCTCGATGAGTTCGACGTGAAGGCGCTCGCGAATCCGAGCAAGGATCCCGAAGAGGAGATGCGGGTGCTCAGCACGGCTCGCAGCCGAGTCGGTCGCCTACGCCGGACGCTCGCACCTCACCGGGAGGTGTTCGCGGCGCTCAGCCATTCCGAGTTCGACCCGCTCTCGTCGCCGGAATCGGCCGAGCGGTTCCTCGCTCTCACCGCGAGGGTCGACGCCGCGCTCGCCTCAGCACGCGACGCCAGGGACGGCATCGCAAGCTCGTTCGACGTCCTGATCGTGCGAACCGAACACCGGACGAACGAGATCATGAAGGTGCTGACGCTGGCGTCGATCCTGCTGCTCCCCGGCGCCCTGCTCGCCGGAGTGGCCGGAATGAACATCAATTTCAACCCACAAGTGTTTGTGCACTCCTCGCTGTTTTGGATCGTGGTCACCGCCATCATCCTGATCGCTCTTGCAACGCTCGGCCTCG
The DNA here is from genome assembly GCA_963766445.1 of uncultured Actinomycetes bacterium. Taxonomy (GTDB): domain Bacteria; phylum Actinomycetota; class Thermoleophilia; order Gaiellales; family JAICJC01; genus JAICYJ01. Next base: position 3,547 of record CAVXZW010000015.1, read on the forward strand.
CTCGACTGCGGAGTTGGATCTGACCCCAGGCGACAGCCGCTCGCCGCGCCGCCACGCGGTAGCATGCTCCTCGCGATACGGCCGTACTGTCCGGGGACTGGAGGGCTAGTGAGCAACGACTATCGCGACGCCATTCGCCGTGACCGGCTCGTGAAGAACGAGCTGGCGTTTCGCGACTACAACAACCGGCGGGTGGAGGTCGAGCAGCAAGCCGTCGCTCTGGATGGCATCGAGGACGAACTCGTGCCCTTCGTATGTGAATGCGGCAGCGCGGATTGCATCGGCGCGTTGATGGTCACAGTCAGCGAATACGAGGCCGCGCATTCAGCGCCGAACCGGTTCGTCGTCAAGGTCGGTCACGTCTACCCGGACGTCGAGTTCGTCGCCGACCAGCACGAGCATTACTGGGTCGTGGAAAAGCACCCCGGCGAAATGCCCCTGCACTGATCGACCTGGCTTAGGCGGCGGTGAGACGTGCGTCCTGGGCGGCGGCGATGTGGTACGCCTGGGCGGCTGACGCCTTGTTGCCAAACAGGAAGACGCCGCCGATGGCGTTTCCATGAGACCACATGACCACCCACACGGGAACCATCGCTCGTCCTTCGTGCGTCTGTCCCTGCCATGCCGAGACCCGGTCGCCGACGACGCTGGTCGGGGGGTGCAAGAGCCTCGCGTGTGCGATCTGTGTGGCGGTTTGTGCTGACCATGAATCCGCCACCTGGAGCGCGACGGCCGGGTTGTTGTAGGTGAAGGCTCCGAGCAGGACGCCGTCCTTCTTGCCGTCGGTGTAGAGCCCCTGGTATCCGGACCGGTAGGACGACTGCTCGATCTTGCGCAGCGAGACGGAGTCGCCCTTCATCGATTCCGCCAGCGAGACGGCGTGGGTGTCCTTGGGGATCGCGAACCAGCCGTTTCCGACGTCGCCGGGCTGCAGGATCAGGTTCTCGGCATCTGCTGTCACGAACAACGCCGAAGGGCTGGGTGAGGTAGACGTGGTCGCAGTCGAGCTGGTGCCACCACATCCCGCAGCCAGCACCACGCAAACCGCGAAGCCGAGAAGTCGGGTGCCGGTGTGCATAGCGCTGCAATCGGCACCGGTCCGGCCGATCTTTAGCCCCACCAACGGCACCCGGAGGCGCGGGGTCAGGCCCGGGTGCGGAAGGCGGCGATGGCCGTGTGTAAATCCACCTGCTGCCCAGCCCAGGCGCTTGACGTAGCGGCCGCTACGAGGGTTCCGCAACGGATCGGGGAGAACACCGCCGCCCTCCTTTGCAGCCGGCCAGCTAGCCTGTGCGGACGGTGCCGACCGCAACCGAGAACCAGCCCCCGCAGCGAGGGCAGCAGCCGCCCGATGGCGCGCCGCCCCCGGCGCGCCCGCGCTTCCGGATAAGCCCACCGTGGGTGATCCTCGCGCTCGTCCTACTGGCATTCAACTTCTGGGCGGGTTCCAACGCGACGCAGGGGCCGCAGCTCGTGCGCGTCCCCTACAGCCCGTTCTTCCTCGCTCAGGTGCGGGCTGGCAACGTCAAGGAGATCACGTCGGTGGGCACCGCGATCCAGGGCACGTTCGAGAAGCCCACGGCGTTTGGCGGCGAGAAACCGACGACGGGGTTCGAAACCGAGGTGCCGGCGTTCGCGGACACGGTCTCGCTCTCGCAGCTGCTCGAGACCAACGGCGTGGTCGTGAACGCCAAGCCGCTCTCCACCGGCGCCCCCTGGTGGCAGACAGTGCTGGTCGGTTTCGGGCCGACCCTGCTGTTCCTCGGCCTGCTGTTCCTGTTGCTGCGCCGCGCGGGCGGCATGCAGAACGCGCTCAGCAGCTTCGGACGGTCGCGCGCGCGGCGGTACGCGCCGACCGGTGACCGCGTCACCTTCGCCGATGTGGCCGGCATCGAGGAGGCCAAGTCCGAGCTGAGCGAGGTGGTCGATTTCCTGCGCCACCCCGAGAAGTACGGACGCCTGGGAGGGCGCATCCCGCACGGCGTGCTGCTGGCCGGGCCTCCCGGTACCGGGAAGACATTGCTCGCCCGCGCGGTCGCCGGCGAGGCGGACGTGCCGTTCTTCTCGATGGCGGCGTCGGAGTTCGTCGAGGCGATCGTCGGCGTGGGAGCGGCGCGGGTGCGCGACCTGTTCGTCGAGGCCAAGCAGTCGTCGCCCTCGATCGTGTTCATCGACGAGCTCGACGCGATCGGCCGCTCACGCACAGCGGGCATCGCCGGCTACAGCGGCGGCAACGACGAGCGCGAGCAGACGCTGAACCAGATCCTGACCGAGATGGACGGGTTCGACTCGTCGACGGGCGTGATCGTGATCGCGGCGACGAACCGTCCCGAGGTGCTCGATTCGGCACTGCTGCGGCCCGGCCGGTTCGACCGCCGGGTGGCGGTGCAGCCACCCGACCGAAACGGGCGTCGCGAGATCCTCGAGGTGCATACGCGCGGGGTGTCGGTTGCCCCGAGTGTCGATCTGGGCCGGATCGCGGCGACGACGCCCGGGATGGTCGGCGCCGACCTCGCCAACCTGGTCAACGAGGCCGCGCTGCTGGCGGCTCGTCGAGAGCACGAGAAGGTCGAGGAAGCAGACTTCACCGACGCGCTCGAGCGGATCGTGCTCGGCGCCGAGCGGCAGGTCATGATGAGCGAGGCAGACCGCCGCCGCACCGCCTACCACGAGGCCGGTCACGCGGTGGTCGGCATGCTCACCGAAGGCGCCGATCCGGTGCGAAAGATCTCCATTATCCCGCGCGGGGTGGCGCTGGGAGTGACCTTCTCGGCGCCGGACGCGGATCGCTTTAACTACGAGTACCGGGAGCTGCTGGCTCGCATCGACGTCGCGCTGGGCGGGCGCGTCGCCGAAGAGCTTGTGTTCGACGACATCACCACCGGCGCGGAGTCGGACATCCAGCAGCTGACCGAGATCACGCGCCACATGGTCGGCCGTTGGGGCATGTCCGACGCGATCGGACCGCTGGCGGTGATCGCCCGCGACGGCGCAGCAGGTCCGCTGTTCCCCGGGGTGTCCGAGGTCAGCGAGCAGACCCAGCAGCTGGTAGACAGCGAGGTGCGGCGGATCGTCGACGAGGCGCACGAGCGGGTTGTACGCCTGCTCACCAGCGAGCGCGGCAAGCTCGACTCCCTGGCCGGCGCGCTGCTCGAGCACGAAACGCTCGATGAGGACGCCGCGTACGCAGCCGCCGGCGTCGCCCACCAGAAGGCCGACCAGCCAGACGTCGTCCCGGCGGCAACCGCCGCTCGCATCACCGGCGGCCCCGGTCGGAGCCTCGGCTGACCCGCGTGCTCGTTACCGGCGCGTACGGCTGCATCGGCTCCTGGGTGACGAGGGACCTGGTCGAGCGCGGGATCGACGTGGTCGCGTACGACCTCGGCGACGATCCGCGGCGGATGACGCTGATCATGGACGAGCCCCAGCTGGCGCGAGTCGCGCACGTGCGCGGTGACATCACCGATCTGGAGGCGCTTGAGGCCGTGATCGACGCCGAGCGGATCACGAACATCATCCACCTCGCCGCGCTGCAGGTGCCGTTCTGCCGCGCCGATCCGCCGCTGGGGGCGCGCGTCAACGTCGTCGGCACGGTCAACGTGCTGGAAGCGGTGGCGCGCCGGCCGGACCGGATCGGGCCGGTGGTGTACGCATCGTCCATCGCCGCCTACGACGCGATCGACGCGAGCGACGGCCCCGCCATGTCGGGCATTCCGGGAACCATCTACGGTGTCTACAAGCGAGCCAACGAGGGCAGCGCCTGGTTGTACCACGAGGAGCGTGGCGTGGCCAGCATCGGTCTGCGGCCACACACCGTCTACGGCCCCGGCCGCGACCAGGGCCTGACCTCGGCGCCGACCAGCGCGATGCTGGCGGCCGCGGCGGGGCGGGAGTTCAGGATCCCCTACGGAGGCACCAGCCAGTTCCAGTACGCGCCTGACGTGGCCCGCGCATTCATCCAGGCCGCCCTGGCCGATTACGACGGCGCAAGCGTCCACAACCTGGCCGGGCAGGCGGTCTCGATGGACGGCGTGGTCTCGGCGATCGAGGCGGCCGCGCCCGAGGCCCGCGGCCTGATCAGCTACGAGGACGTCACGCTGCCCTTCCCCGAGGCGGTGGACGCGGCGTCGCTGACCAAGGTGATCGGGCCGGTCGACGAGCTGCCGTTCCAAGAGGGCGTCGCCGACGCGGTCGACCGCTTCCGGCGCCTGCTCGCCGACGGTCGCGTGGCCGCCTGACCTACCAGCCGCCGATCGGGCCGCCGACCAGGCCCAGCGGCTCCGACTCCGCGGCCTCACCCGGGCGCGCGCGCAGGAAGTCGAAGTCGCAGCCGGCGTCGGCCTGCATCACGTGCTCGACGTACAGCCGGCCGTAGCCGCGCGTGTAGCGGGGGACGGGGTCGGGGAGGTCGGCGCGCCGCCGTTCGACCTCGACAGCATCGAGCTCCAGCTCGACCGTCCGCGCGTCGACGTCCAGCGCGATCGGATCCCCGTTGCGCACGATCCCGAGCGGGCCGCCGGCGAACGACTCGGGCGCCACGTGCAGCACCACCGTTCCGAAGGATGTGCCGCTCATGCGCGCGTCCGAGATCCGCACCATGTCTGAGACCCCGGCGCGGAGCAGCTTGGCCGGGATCGGCAGCTGCCCCCACTCGGGCATCCCGGGCGCACCTTTCGGCCCGCTGTTTCGCAGCACCAACACCGAGTCGGGCGTGACCTCGAGGTGCGGGTCGTCAACTCGCTCAGCCAGGTCGTAGACGTCCTCGAACACGACCGCCGGGCCGCGGTGGCGCATCAGGTCGGGTGAGGCGGCACTGCGCTTGATCAGCGCGCCGCCGGGTGCCAGTGAGCCGCGCAGCACCGCGATCCCGCCCTCGGCCGCGAGCGGCTGCTGGAGCGAGGCGACGACCGACCGGTCGGGCGGATCGCCGCCCCCGGCGAGGTTCTCGGCCAGAGTGCGTCCGCTCACGCTGAGCGCTTTGGGGTCGAGCAGCGGCAGCAGCTCGCGCAGCACGACCGGCACGCCGCCGGCGTGGAACAGGTCCTCGACCAGATGCTCGCCGCTGGGACGGACGTTGGCCAGCACCGGCGTCCGCCGGGAGATCTCGTCGAAGCGGTCGAGGCCGAGGTCGACCCCGACGCGCCCGGCCAGGGCGAGCAGGTGCAGCACGGCGTTGGTCGATCCCGCCAGCGCCATCAGTAGCGTGATCGCGTTGTCGAACGCCGCCGCCGTCAGGATCTGCGACGGCCGCGGCCCTCCCTCCCGCGCCATCTCGACCGCCCGGCGGCCGCTCGCCTCCGCGGCGGCCGCGCGCCGAGCGTCCACGGCCGGAATCGCCGCCGTCCCCGGCAGGGCCATCCCCAGGGCCTCCACCAGCGAGGTCATCGTCGACGCGGTGCCCATCTCCTGGCAGTGGCCGGCCGAGGGCACCATCGCCGCCTCCAGCTCGTCGTACGCCGCGGCCGAGATCCTCCCAGCCCGCAGGTCAGCGGTGTAGCGCCAGAGGTCGGTGCCGTTGGAGATCTGCTCACCGCGGAACACGGCCGGCTGCGCCGGCCCGCCGGTGATCATGATGGCGGGGATGTCGACGCTGGCGGCGCCCATCAGCTGCGCGGGGACGGTCTTGTCGCAGCCGCCGATCAACACCACGGCATCCATCGGATTGGCGCGGATCGTCTCCTCCACGTCCATCGCCATCAGGTTGCGGAACATCATGGTCGTGGGCTTCATGAACGGCTCGCCCAGCGAGATGGTCGGGAACTCGAGCGGCAGCCCGCCCGCCTGCAGCACGCCCCGCTTGACGGCCGCGGCCAGCCCGCGGAAGTGGATGTTGCAGTTGACCAGCTCGCTCCATGAGTTGCAGACGCCGATCACCGGCCGGCCCTCGATCGCCTCCTGGGTGATCCCCTCCGATCGCAGGTACGAGCGGTGGATGAGGCCGGCCACGTCGTGCGTCCCGAACCACCGGGCGCTGCGCAGCATCCCGCTCATGGCAGCCCGACCTTGGGCCGCACCAGCGGCGCGCCGGCGACACCGGGGTCGATCGCCTTCACGGCCCAGCCGCACAGCGACGCCAGCACCAGCACGTCGAGCTGAGCGCCGGCGAAGGCGAGGTTGGTCGGCGACATCACATACTCCCCGGTCCAGTCGTCGACGACCATGTCCAGGCCGCCGCCGGCGTCGAGCCGGTAGATGCGGTTGGGCTGGTAGCAGCCGATCCAGATGCCGCCCTCGACGTCGACCGCCAGCCCGTCGGGAACCGTGCGGGGCAGCTCGACCACCGACTCCAGCTCACCTCCGGCCAGCGGCATCCGAACAACGCCCGGCATCTGCGATTCGACCAGGTAGAGGTGGTCGCCGCTGATCGCGCAGCCGTTGGCGAACCGCAGCGCCGGCACGTCCACCCGCTCGGTGGCGCCGTCGGGGGCGATCCGCACCAGGCCGCCGGTGACCTCGTCCCAGGCGCCCGAATCGGTCACCCACAGGTTCCCGTCGCCATCGAACACGGGGTAGTTCGGATACCCGACCCGCTCGCCGTGGCGCTGCAGGTCGCCGTCCGGCGAGATCCGCATCACGTATCCGCTGTTCGGGTCGCAGGCGTAGACGTTGCAGTCGGCGTCCAGGGCCAGCCCCAGCAGGAAGCCGCCGGGCACGGTCGCGACCGTATCGACGGCACCTCCGTCGAGTGCAAACCGGTAGAGCTGCCCTGCCTCCCCGCCGGCATAGACGGCCCCCTCGTCGGGCGACCAGCAGACGCCCTCGGGGTGATCGAGCCCGCCTGCGACGGTGCGAAGCGCGCGGCCGGTAACCGGTTTCACGCCTCCACTCCGCCGTCGGCCGACAGCCGCGAGATTCCCTCGACACCCTCGTAGACAACGGTGGCGACCTCGGTCTCGAGCACGCCGCCGGCATCGAGCACGCGTGCTCGGCCGGCCTCCACCGCCTCGGCCAGCGGGCTGGGATAGCCCGTCCACGGCTCGGCGATGGCGTGGTAGTAGCCGCGCCAGCCGCCGTAGACCATCCACAGCCAGACGACGGGGAACAGGGCGTGGTCGAACACCAGCCCGAACCCGCGCCGGGCGGCCGTGTCGGTGGTCGCCACCCAGCCCTCGCGCAGCTCGGTCAGGTAGTGCAGCGCGAAGCAGTTCGCCTCCGGCCCGAGCGCCCGGCGCACGTCCAGGTCGTTGAACTGCGGCCAGTCGTAGCGGTCGCCCTTGACGCCGAGCGTGCCGCCGCCGTTCTCGTCGACCTCCGCCTTCGCGGCCGGCACGTCGAACCGGTGCGCGGGCGAGATCGCCGCGACCGGGTGCATGCCCCAGTTGTAGTCGAACGGCATCGTGCCGACGTTCTCCAGCCGGTATGCGATCCGCAGCACCGGATCGTCGCCCGACAGGGTCAGCCGCCGCGTCCAGCGGGCGGGCGTGATCGGCGTGGTCAGGTCCAGCTCGAGCTCGACGCCGGCGGGATCGTTGCGGGCGATCCGGTACGACGCGGCCGTCGTCCACAGCTCCCCCATGTAGGGCAGCTGGTCGCCGTAGCGGTTCGGCGACGGCGCGCCGCCCGGGAACGCCTCGTCCCATCCGCCCGGCCAGTGGTCGTCGAAGTTCGCGTGCAGCTCGGCCCGGTGCGGCTCGACGCGAGGCGAGTGCCACAGCAGGTCGCGGTCGCCGCGCTTGTCGATCAGGCGCAGGATCTTGCCGCCCAGCTCCGGCAGGACGTCCACCGCCAGCCGGGCGTTCTCGAGCCGCACGGTGCGCAGGCCGTGGTACTGCCACCGGTCGTCGATGCGGGCGCCCATCAGTAGCAGGTGGCCAGCAGGCCGCCGTCGACGACAAGGGGCTGGCCGCTCATGAACGACGCGTCGTCGCCGGCCAGGAACACGGCCGTGCGGGCGATCTCACGCGGTGCCGCGATTCGTTCCAGCGGATACTCGGCGCTGACCTGCGCGCGCAGCGCGGCCGGGTCGTCGGCCGTGTCGAAGTAGGCCTGCACCAGCGGGGTGTCGATGTCGCCGGGGCAGATCGCGTTGCAGCGGATGCCGTCGCGGCCGTACTGCACGGCCGTGGCGCGGGTGATGCCGAGCACGCCGCCCTTGGCGGCGCAGTACGCGGCCAGGATGCCGTCGCCGACCAGGCCCAGGATGGAGGCGATGTTGACGATCGAACCGCCGCCCGCCGGGCGCATCACGCGCACCGCGTGCTTGCAGCCGAAGAACACGCCCTTCAGGTTGACGGCGAGGATGCGGTCGAGCTGCTCCTCGGTAGTCTCGGCCAGCTCCTGCTCGATCTGCACCGCCGCGTTGTTGACCATCACGTGCAGGCCGCCGTGAAGCTCGACGGCGCGCGCGACCAGCGCCTCCACCTCCGCCTCGCGGGAGACGTCGGCGTGCAGGTACTCGCCGATCCCCGACATCGTCGCGGCACCGGCCGCGTCGTCGACGTCGCAGCCCAGCACCAGCGCCCCCTCGGCGGCGAACTCGCGGGCGATGGCCTGGCCCAGGCCCGAGCCGACGCCCGTCACCACCGCGCTGCGCCCCTCCAGGGACCGCGGCCGCATCTCAGTAGCCATGCCGTTCCACCTCCTCGGGATCCTCGTACCATCGAACCTTGTCGCCGACGCGCGCGCGCAGCTTCCACTTCGAGCCCTTCGGCTCGTCCTCCATGGCGCGCTCGACCGCGGCCAGCCGCTGGACGATCAGGTCGCGCTCGCCGTCGTTGAGCGGTGCGTCGCCGACCCCCTCTCGCAGCTTCTCGAGGTTGAGCTGCAGTGTCCGGTAGAGCCCCCAGTCGCGCGCGCACAGGCGTGCCACCCAGGCCGCGTTGATGGCTCCGTCGTCGTGCGTGCCAACCTCCAGGGCCAGGAGCAGCGCGTAGGCGTCGTTTCGGTCCTTCTCGTTCAGCCTCACGATCTGGAGCTTCGTCAGCAGCAGGTCGGCGGCGGGCAGGGTCAGCGGCACGACGTCCAGCCGCTCGGCGATCGGCAGCGTATGGCACATCTCGAAGCGTGCCCACGAACACATCCAGCTGGCGATTGTTCGGCTCGTCGTAGAACAGCAGCCGGCGGGCGCCGTGCATGCGGTTGAACATCTGGTTGGGCTCGTAGCCCTGCTCGGCCAGGCTCTGCGCGAGCTGGCGGCCGTGGCGCGAGTCGGTGACCAGGTCGATGTCGTTGTACTCGCGCGCCAGCTCGGGTGGATAGGCGGCCGCGGCCACCAGCCGGATCCCGAGGCCGCCCAGCAATCGCACCGGAATCCCCTGGGCCTCGAGCACATCCGACAGCCGCCGGCTCTCCTCGATCACGTCCGGCAGGATCCGGGAGCCGTTGACGCTCACGCCGATCCCCGGATGCGCAGCTCGACCGGCAGCATCACGTGGCGCCGCTTGATCGCAACACCGTCGAGATGGTCGATCAGCAGCTGCGCTGCCTCGCAGCCCATCTCGTAGCCCGGCACGTGCACGGTGGTGAGCGGCGGCTCGACGAACTCGGCGAACGCGAAGTCGTTGAACCCGGTGACGGCGAGGTCCTGGGGGACGCGCAAACCGCGCGCGCGGGCCTGCCGCATGGCGCCGATCGCGAGCAGGTCGTTGCCGCCCATGATGGCGGTGGGCGGATCGGCCATGGACAGGAGGCGGTCGACCATGGTCGCGGCCACGGCGGTATCCCAGGTGCCCTCGAACAGCTCGAGTGCGCGGTCGACGGCGATGCCGGCGGCAGCCAGCGCGTCGTGGTAGCCGCGGTGGCGCTGCTCGAGCATCGGCCAGGGCTGGTGCGCCGCGATGAACGCGATCCGGCGGTGCCCGCGCTCGATCAGGTGCTCGGCCAGCCGCCGCGCGCCGGCGCGGTTGTCCGCCCGCACCGACATCGTCGCCGCGCCGCCGCGTGGCTCCTCGAGCAGCACCACCGGCACGTGCAGCTCGGCCGCCCGCGCCGGATACCAGGCACGTTGCTCGCGCGGGCCGGACAAGAAACAGGAGCGCGCCGTCCACGCGCGACTCCAGCACGGGCTTAAGCAGGCCGCTGTCGGGCGGCCCCGGCCGGCCGGCATGGATCAGCACGCTGTAGCCGCGGTCGCGCGCGACATCGCCGACGCCCGCGATCACCTGATCGGTCATCGGGTCGGCGAGGTAGCGCGCGCCCTCGTCGAGCAGCAGGAATCCGATCGTGGCGGTGCGGGCCGAGCGCAGCCCGCGGGCAGTCAGGTTGGGGTGATAGCCGAGCTCGGCCATCGCCTCCTCGATCCGCAGCCGCGTCACCTCGGACATCTGCCGCAGACGATTGTTGACCAGGTTGGAAACGGTCTGCACCGATACGCCGGAGTGCTCGGCCACGTCGCGCATCGTGGGCCGTCTGCGAATCGTGCCCGTCATCCACCCACTTTACTTGATCGTCAAAGAGGGAGAGGATGGGCGCTCCCATATCGAAAGGAATGGACACGTGCGCATGCAGGACAAGGTCTGCGTCGTCACCGGCGCGGGAACGGGCATCGGACAGGGCGATCGCCGAGCGCCTGGCGGGCGAGGGGGCGCTCACGCTGTGCGCTGACATCGACCCCGACGGCGCGCAGGCGACAGCCGCGGGCATCGAGGCGGCGGGCGGGCGGGCCGAGGCGCACGTCTGCGACGTCTCCGACGCCGACCAGGTGGAGGCCGTGATGGCGGCCGCCGAGCGGCAGGGCGGCCCGCACGCGATCGTGTCGAACGCCGCCGTCCAGTACGAGCGGACGGTCGAGGACACGCCTCCCGACGACTGGGACATGGTGCTGGGCGTGAACCTGAAGGGCGTGTACCTGTGCGCCCGTGCCGCCATTCCCCGCATGCGGGCGCTGGGCGGCGGCTCGATCGTGAACATGGCGTCGGTGAACGGGTTCTGGGTCGAGCCCGCCCTGGGCGCGTACTGCGCCGCCAAGGGCGCGGTCATCAACCTGACGCGGTCGATCGCGCTCGAGAACGGGCGCTACGGCATCCGCTGCAACTGCATCTGCCCCGGCTACATCGATACCGGCATGGCGCAGCGGTACTTCGAGATCCAGGACGACCCCGACGCCGCCCGCGCCGAGGCCGGCCGCATGCACGCGCTGGGCCGGATCGGAGGGCCCGAGGAGGTCGCGGCGGTGGCGCTGTTCCTCTGCTCGGACGAGTCCAGCTTCTGCACCGCGGCCCCGTTCATCGCCGACGGCGGGCTCAGCGCCGGCGTGCCAATGGCCTAACTCAGGTCGGGCGAGAGCTCGCGCAGCAACCGCTCCGCCAGCGCCGCGCGGCGCACCTTCTCGCGCGCCTGGGCGATCGCCACCTCCTCGAGGTGGATGCCGCTGGGATACACGGAGCGGGCGTTTCGCAGGCCAAACTTGAGGTGCACGGGTGCGGCGACCCGCACGATGTCGGGCACCTCGTAGCTGCGCACGAAGCCGCCCAGGTCGTCGGGCGACTCGACGTAGAGGTCGAGCGGCCGCTCCGTCACCCGGCGCATCGCCGCCAGCATGCCAATGCTGAGGTCGGTGGCGACGTTGATGGTGTCGGCGCCGAGCCGGTCATAGAGCGCGGCGGTGGCGGGGTTGGCGGCGCACAGCACGGCGGAGGTCTTGAACCGCAGATCGGACGGCAGCGACCCCGAGGCCCGCAGCCGCGCGAGCACGTCGAGCACGCCGATGTCTCCCACCAGCAGGCTGCGGATGCCGTGCGCGCAGGCGCGGGCGGCCTCGGCCAGGCAGGCCTTGACCGCCTCCGCCCCACGGGCCACGCCGGCCGCCGCCTCGGTCACCAGCGCCTGCCCGCCGGTGTCCCAACCGCCGCGGGGCCCCAGGAACAGGCACACCTCGACGACCCGGTCGTGGCCGAGCGCCGCCATCTCATCCAGCTCCTCGTCTGACAGCATCATCACACCTGAGCCCTGCGACACCCGCTGCACGCCGACGCCCTGCCGGTCGGCCTCGTCCAGCACCGCGCGCAGCACGCGCGGGCCTTCGACGCTGGCGATCTCGATGCGATGGCGGCGGCCGTCCTGGAACCGCCCGCCCGACTCCGGCCAGTTCCGCGCCGGCGGGCTCAGTCCCACCTCAGCCAGCATCGCCGAGAGCTGCTCGCTGTCCACCGGACCAGTCTAGTGTGGTTTACTTGATCGTTCAATGTGGAGCGCCGAGCGCACCGACGAGTGGCTCCGCAGCCACCGCGAGGATCTGGTCGAGCTGACCCGCGAGCTGGTCGCGTTCGCCAGCGAGAACCGCCCGCCGGATGGGAACGAAGGGCCCTGCCAGGAGCTGGTTGCGGCGCGCCTGCACGAGGCCGGCGCCGAGGTCGACGTGTTCCGGCCGGACGAGGTCGAGGCCGCGGTCGCCGACCCGCTGTGGTGGCCGGGACGCAGCTACGAGGGCCGCCCATGCGTGGTCGGCCGCCGCAGCGGCGCGGGCGGCGGCCGCTCGCTGCTCCTGTCCGGACACGTCGACGTCGTGCCTGCGCTGGGCGAGGGAACGCACGGGTTCTGGGACGGGGACGTCGAGGACGGCCGCCTCTACGGCCGCGGCGCGTGGGACATGAAGGCCGGCGTCGCCTGCGCGCTGCACGCGGCCCGCTGCCTCGCCGAGTGTCACGTCGCGCTGGCCGGCGACGTGATCGTCGAATCGGTGGTGGACGAGGAGTTCGGCGGCGCCAACGGCACGCTGGCGTCACGGCTGCGCGGGTACCACGCCGACGGCGCCGTGCTCTCGGAGCCCACCGGCATGACCGTCTGCCACGCCACCCGCGGCGGCATCCAGTACCGGCTGAACGTGGCGGGCGGCGCGCTGGGGATGGGATTCGAGGGCGACGGAGGGCCCGGCGCGCTGACCACGCTGGCCCGCATCTCGGCCGCGCTCGACGACCTTCCGCGCGACGCGCCGCTGCTCCAGTACCTGCTGAGCTCGGGCGAGGAGCTGCCGTGGGGCACGGCCGAGGGCCTGCCCGGCGACGGGGTGCTCGAGTTCTGGGCCGAGATCACCCCGGGCACGGATCGCGCCGCCGTGGACGCCGAGCTGCGGGCAGCCGTCGACGCCGTTGTCCCCGAGGGCATCGACGTGCACTGGGAGCAACGCACGCGGTTTCTGGAGGCGGCCGACGTCGGGGCCGAGAGCCCGATCGTGCAGCGCATGCGGGCCGCCCTGGGGACGCCGGACGCTGCCCCGGCGATGGCGCCGTTCGCCTGTGATGCGTTCATCTTCGCGGTCGACGCGACGCCGGTCGTGATCTGCGGGCCGCGCGGCGGCAACGCCCACGCACCGGACGAGTGGGTGCTGATCGACGACATGTACTCGCTCAGCGCGGCGTTCGTTCGGCTGGCGATCGACTGGTGCGGGGAGGTGGGGACCGATGAGCGCAACTGAGATCGCCGCCGGCACCTGGCGGCTGGAGTCGCTGTTCGGCACGAGGTTCCTCTATCAGTACGTGGTCTCAGACGGCGACGAGGCGCTGATCGTCGACACCGGCGATACCACCACGCCGCGTGACGTGATCATGCCGGGGCTGCGGTCGCTCGGCATCGCCGCGGAGCAGGTCACGCTGGTCGTGGTCACCCATCCCGACCTCGATCACCAGGGCGGGCTGGCCGGACTGCGCGAGCAGCTGCCGAACGCGATCGCGGCGTGCGGGTTCGCCGACCGCATGATGGTGTCGGAGCCGGAGCGGCTGGTCACCGACCGCTACGGCGCCTACCAGGCCGAGCACGGACTCGGCTACGGCCCCGCCGGCGAGTTGTGGATGCGGGCCAACTACGGCGCGCCCGCCCCGGTCGAGGTCGGACTGGCAGGCGGCGAGACGATCACGGTCGGCGACCGCCGGCTGGTGGTGCGCCACGCCCCCGGGCACTCCGCCGGGCACCTGATCGCCCACGAGCCGGCCACCGGCCTGCTGCTGACCTCGGATGCGGTGCACGGGAGCATGTGCCCGGCCGCCGACGGCTCCCCCGCCCTGCCCCCGACCTACGAGGACGTCGACCCCTACCTGGAGACGATCGACATGATCGAGATGCTGAACGCCCGGGAGATGCACTCCGGGCACTGGCCGGCCCGCACTGGGCCCGAGATCGGGGTCTTCCTGCGCGAGAGCCGCGAGTTCGTGGAGTGGATGGACGGCGCCCTGCTCGAGCGGCTGGAGACGCCGGCGACGCTCGAGCAGCTGTGCGTGCACGCCGACCAGCGACTGGGCCCGTTCGGCGCAGATCCGGTGAACCTCATGTTCGCGGTGTACGGCCACGTGCAGCGGCTGCTGCGAGGCGGCCGTGCCTGCATCGTGCGCGCCGGCGAGCGCCCGCCGAGGTACCGGCTGCCATGAAGATCACAGCGATCGACACGGTCGTCGTTCACGCGGAGATGCGCAACTGGGTGTTCGTCAAGGTGAGCACCGACGAGGGGCTGGTCGGGTGGGGCGAGTCGACCGTCGAGTGGAAGACGCGCGCGGTGGTCGGATGCATCGAGGACTACCGCACGCTGCTCGTCGGCGAGGACCCCCGCCGGGTCGAGCACATCTGGCAGATGATGTACCGACAGCACTTCTTCCGGCCGGGCATGGTCGAGTGCTCGGCGATGAGCGGGATCGAGCACGCCTGCTGGGACATCGCCGGCAAGGCGCTGGGCGCCCCGGTGCACCAGCTGCTCGGGGGCGCCGTGCGCGACACGGTGCGGCTGTACGACCACCTCGGCGGCGGCGAGATGGTCTCGGTCTACCACACCCTCTCGGCGGAGGAGGCCCGGGAGAAGATCCGCGAATCGCTCGAGCTCGGGTTCGACGCGATCAAACTGGAGGTCGTGATCCCCCGCACCGGCCGCGTCGACGGCATCGAGGCGCTGCGCCACGCGGACAGCGTGATGGCGGCGGTGCGCGACGAGGCCGGCGACGGCGTCGAGCTGATGGTCGACATGCACGGCCGCTGCTCGCCGATGATGGCTGTGCAGTACTTCACGGTGCTGGAGCCGTACCGGCCCTGGTTCTTCGAGGAGCCGTGCCCGCCCGAGCATCCCCATTCGATGGCCGAGCTGGCACGCCGCACGACGGTGCCGATCGCAACCGGAGAGCGCCTCTGCACGCGTCACCCGTTTCGTGAGCTGCTCGAGCTGGGCGCCTGCTCGGTGCTGCAGCCCGACGCGGTGCACTGCGGCGGCATCTCCGAGCTGCGCCGGATCGCGGCCATGGGCGAGGCTTACCACGCCGCGCTGGCCCCGCACTCGTCGACCGGGCCGATCGGCCACGCCGCCTCGATGCACGTCGCGTTCGCGACGCCGAACTTCCTGATCCAGGAGACCTGGCGGGCGGACGTCCCTTGGCGCTTCGACGTGCTCTCCCAGACGCTGCCGTTCGAGGGATCGACCGCCCAGCTCCCGA
Organism: uncultured Actinomycetes bacterium; assembly: GCA_963766445.1. GTDB lineage: Bacteria > Actinomycetota > Thermoleophilia > Gaiellales > JAICJC01 > JAICYJ01. The sequence goes on from CAVXZW010000015.1 coordinate 18,891, forward strand.
CCGCGCCCGGCCTCGGCATCGACGTCGACGAAAAGCGAGGCCGCGAAGCATCCGTTCCAGCAGGAGCCGCTGATGCGCTACTTCCATCCCGACGGCTCGGTGGCGGACTGGTGACCGACCCAGTCGGGCTGACCGCCGCCCACGTCCCGCTCGGCTCCAGCATGTACGAGCGCGACCGGCTCGACGGGATCGCCCGCCGCGCCGAGGACGAGCTGCGCGCCGCCGGCGTCACGCTGGTGCGCACCGACCCGGTGACGCACCCGGATGACGTCGACCGTGCGGTCGCGGAGCTGTCGGCCGCCGACTGGGATCTGCTGATCCTGAACGTGATCAACTGGATCGACGTGCGGGCGGCGGCGCGGGTCGCCCTCGCTTTCCGCGAGCGCCCGACCCTGCTCTACAGCTACGGCGGCCGCACGGAGGGAGACGTTCTCATCTCCCCCGCCGCCGGAGCCGGCTCGACCGGGCTGCGCTACCCGCTGGAGCGGTTCGGCATGCGCTTCGACTACCTGTTCAACGCGCCCGACACGCCGATGGACACGGCCGGCGTGGCGTCGATGGCCCGCGCCGCGCGCGCCCGGCGGCAGCTGCAGACCGCGCGGCTGGGCATGGTGGGCGCGCACGACATGGGCCTCTACACGACGCCGTTTGACGTCACCCGGCTGCGCGGCCGGATCGGCCCCGAGGTCGAGTCGGTCGACCTGGTGCAGCTGCGACAGGCCGAGGACGAGCTCGACCCCGGCGCCGTCGAGGACGAGGCGGCCCGGCTGGCTGCCTCGTGGGACGAGCCGTTCGGGGCGATCCCGCCGGACGTGCTGCGCCGGTCGGTGCGGCTCGCCCTGGCGACGCTTCGGATCTGCAGCGAACGCGGCTTCGACGCGTTCTCCTACAAGAGCGTCGAGGGCATCTCGCTGCTGCTGGACACGACGCACAACCTAGCGTCGTCGCTAGTCGCATCGGCGGGCGTTCCCTACATCGACGAGAACGACATGCTGAACCTAACGGCGCAGCTGATGCTGCGGTCGCTGGCGGTTTCGACGCCGTCGTTCCTCGAGCACTACGAGCACCATCCCGACTGGATCCTGCTCGGCGTCGACGGGTACGTGCCCGACGACTGGGTGGAGGGGCGGCCGCGCGTGAAACCGGTCAGCAGCGTTGCCACCGGCGCTCCCGTGGGGGTCGCCCAGTGCTCCCGCATGCGCCCGGGCCGCTTGACGCTGGCGTGCCTGGCCGAGGCCGACACGGCGAACGGCTACCGCATGCACGTCGTTTCCGGCGAGGGCGTCGAGCCGCCGGCGTGGGAGGAGTTGAGCGTCCCGGGGCCGCTGCCGAGCGTCCGTTTCATCCCCGACGGAGACGTCCGGTCGATCCTCGACCACGTGCAGTCACAGCACTTCGCGGCCGTCCACGGCGACCACGCGGACGACCTCGTGCGGCTCTGCATGCTCCTGGACATCCCGGTCATCGCCGACCGCTGACCAAAACGCTATCCAGTGACGAACTGGTGCACGACGCGGTCGCCCCGCAGCGTCACCAGGCAGCCGGCGATACGGCCGGTGTGGTAGTCGCTGCCCGGGTTGATGCAGAGGGTGCGGCCGATCCGGTTGGCCGCGGGCGACTCGTGGATGTGGCCGTGCAGCGAGGCAAGCGGCTGGTACTCCTCGATCGCCTGCCGCACCGCGGTCGAGCCGACCGGGATCATGTGCGGCTCCTTCCCGATCAGCACCATCTTGAAGTTCTCGTCCAGCTCGGCGGCCGTGTCGAGCCTCGAGTCGTAGGGCGGCACGTGCAGGTTGAACACGCAGCGGCTCATGTCCGGCACCTGCTCTGACAGATCGTGGATCCGCTGGTACAGCTGGTCCTCGTCGAGCTCGCGCGGCGAGTCCCAGGGCGTGCGATTCGAGTATCCCAGCGACAGCATCGTGTATCCGTCGAACTCCACCACCGCCTCGTCGCAGCTCTCGACGTAGACGCCCTGGCGGATGCAGTCTTCGAGCGCCTGGGGATCGTCGTTGCCGGGCATCACAAAGCAGCGGATGCCGGTGCCGGCGAGCCGCTCGTCGGCCAGCTTGATCCACTCGCCGAACGTGTGCAGCATGACCGACTCAAACCACTGCTCCCGCTCCTCCTCGGGTAGGCCGGCGATGCGGTCGACCTCGGCGTGGGTGGTGCGGTAGGGATACATGCCGTTCCCGCGCACGCGGCGTTCCAGCCCGTCCAACTCGGCCTCGTCGCGGGCCTGCTGGCGGCCGCCGAACAGGCGCGCCGACCAGGTGCCGTCTTCCTCATGCACGATCGGGATCACAACCTTGCCGGTGATGTCGCCGCCCATCACAAGCACCCGCGCGTTGTACACCTTCGGCGCGTTCAGAAACTTCTTCCACAGCACCTCGGTGCCGTGGATGTCGGAGGCGTAGTAGAGGCGGAGGGCATCATCGCCCTCCGCCTCCTTTTTGCGCTTGAACAATCCCAATCGGTGCTACTCGGGCGGGATCTCGAGGTAGTTGAGTGACAGGTCGATCCCCTGGCTCTTCCGCCAGGCCTTGCCCAGGTAGAAGATGATGGCGCCCGCGATCAGGCAGGCCGCGATCAGGGCCAGGCCCCCGCTACCGGGTGTCGTGAACAGCTGGTCTGCCAGGCTCTTGCCGGCCCCGGGCAGGCCCAGCTGCGGGTACTCGAGCCACAGCCAGGCGCCGAACAGCCCGGCCACGATCGAGCCGATACCGAAGAACACCATCAGCGGCACTCCGAGGAAGCTGACGTTCGAGACCGACGCCTCGTAGGCGGCCTTCTTCTTGTACGGGAACAGGATCGCGCCGATCCCGACCAGGACGAACGTCGGGAAGCCCACGATCGTGGACAGCGCGATGTACTTGAAGAAGCTGGTCGTGTACGCGGCCGCATACAGGAACGGCAGCGACGCCACCGCGATCACGCCCAGCAGCAACACCGGGGTGTGCGTGCGCTCGTTGATCTGCGCGATCTGCTCCGGGATCACCTGGTCGAATGCCCAGGCGAACAGCGCACGCACCGGCTGGACTATCTGGATGTACACGATCAGCGGCGCCCAGCACACGAACGTGATGCCGAGGAAGGCAACGAACAGCGTGTTCGTGTGGATAGCCGCCACCAGGGTGATCCACCATGGCGAGTTGGGCAGCGTGTAGACGGTCGGGTCGCCGCTGACGGCGGTGACGGCGGTCAGGAACTGCTGACCGATCGTGTGGTAGAGCAGCGCGATCATGATCAGGATCGAGCCGAAGGTGATCGCCAGTCCGGCCAGCATCGAGTACCAGTTCTTGCGGGTGCCGGCCTGCCGGATCTCACCGGCCAGGTTGGTCGAGAACCAGACCCACACGCCGAAGGCGATGAACGCCCCCGACGCCACGATCGTGTTGTGCCAGTCGGTGGTCGTGCTCAGGTTGGTGCCGGCCTTGTTCGCCTGGTCGATGAAGTAGTGGTAGCTGTCGGGCCGGTGCGTGAAGGGCTGCGCGTAGGTCGTTGTAGTGGTCGATGAAGCTCGACCGCGAGGTCGTCAAGAGCGTCAGCGCGGCCACCACGAACCCGCCCATGCCCAGCGCGAACAGCCAGAACTGCACGCGCATCATGAAGCGCATGCCGTAGGCCATGATCAGGGCCAGCAGCGCGATCTCGCCGAACCCGACCAGCATGTCCCAGGGTTTTGAGGCGATGGTGCCGCCCCAGGACTGCAACGTGCTCGAGTCGGCGGCGACGCCGACCATCGTCAGCATCGGGCCGATGCAGATCTTGGCCGTGAAGACGCCCCAGTAGCCCATTGCCAGCATCGACGACGCACCGATGAGGATGCTGGATCCGACCGCGAGTGCGGGATGAAGCGATCGAGAGATCAGGATGTAGTCGGCACCCGAACGCGGCATGATCTGGGACAGCAGCCCGAAGGCGCCGGAGATGAGGAACGAACAGATCGCCGTGATCACGATGCACGCGTAGACGTTGACGCCGGAGAACGCGGTCAGCACCCAGAAGATCGAAACGGCCATGACCAGACCTGGACAGGCCGGGAGGACGTTGAAGATGACGGCGTCACTCACCTTTACGTCCCGAACGAAGCCGGTGGCGCGGCGGGCGAAGTGGGTCTGCGACGCCGCGGCGTGATCCGTTGCCATGCGTTACCCCTTTCCACTGCTGGCTTGATCGTTCAAGTACGGCGTAGTCTCTCCGACGCTCCCGGCGGTGTCAAGGGTCGGGAACCCCGCCTTGACCCCTACCGCGGCCATCGGTAGACTGGTTGCCCCTTGAACGATCAACCACTGGACGACTACACGGCGCGCGGCGCTGCTCGACCGGCTCGACGGGCTCTATCCCGCGGTCGTCGCCGACTGTCTCGACAAGGTCGGCGTCCGCTCGAACGTGATGCATCCGCGGATCCGGCCGCTGTACCGGGAAGCCCGCATGGCGGGGTTCGCGTCCACCGTCAGCGCCGTCGAGGTGAGCTCCCCGCCGGCCGATCCGGACGACTACTACCGCGGCGAGCTGCAGGCCGTCGACGCGCTCCGCGAGGGCGACATCATGGTCGTCTCGACGGTGGAGGGGTCGTACTGGGGCGAGCTGCTCGCCACCGCGTCGCGCTACCGGGGCGCGCGCGGCATCGTGGTCGACGGCTTCACCCGTGACACGCTGCAGCTGATCGAGATGCAGTTCCCCACCTTCGTCGCGGGCATCAACGCCCACGACTCGCTCGGGCGGATCGACGTCGAAGGTGTGGGCGGCTCGATCGAGTGTGGCGGCGTCCGGGTCGAGCATGGCGATCTGCTGCTGGCCGACTACGACGGAGTGGTCGTGATACCGGCGGCGGCGGCCGACGAGGTGATCACCAGGGCCGAGGAGAAGGTGGCCGGCGAGAACCTCGTCCGCAGCAAGCTCGCCGAGGGCATGCCGGTGTGGGATGCGTTCCGCACCTACGGCGTGATCTGACCACCTCGGCAGGCCTCGGCCCGGTGCAGCAGATCGTCCAGCCGTGACTCCTCCAGGTCCGGGTTGTAGAGCGGCGAGTGGCCGGGCCTGGTCAGCAGCCGGTGCACGATCACGACGCCGGCTGGATGCAGGTCGGCCTCGTCGCCGTCGAGCGCATCGCCGAGCGCGAGCAGCCGTCCCGCGCCGCTCCAGGACGCGCTCCCCGAGAGGCGCCACGGTGTATGCGGTGTGCGGCGTGCCATCCTCGGCATCACGGACGGCGGCACGCAGCGACTCGGCCAGGCGCTGTCTCCGGGCCGGGCTGGCAAATCGCCGGCCGGCGCGTGACACCGGCTCGATCCGGTAGGCCTCCCGCACCGGGATCAGGTTGCCCAGCAGCGCTCGCCTCTGGCTCAGCGCCGCGGTCGCCGCCACCAGCGCGGCGATCGCCCCCACCGCCAGGGCGATCCCGATCTGCGGGTATGCCAGCCCAACGGCGACCGCCAGCAGGGCCAGGGCAAGGGCCGCGACCAGCCGGTTTCGCCGCTGTCGGCTGAGATCGGCCAGCCGTAGCTCCGCCACCTGCAGCGGTGGCAGGTCGCGGTCGACGACGGTCCTGAGCGCCTTGGGCATGCGCGCTACACCGGGTTGGCCGCCTCCGCACGGTCAGCGGCCGCGACGTGGTGCACGCTGGCCTCGCGCAGGCCCTGCATGTAGCCGATCGCGTGCAGGCGACCGAGCAGCGCGTAGGACGGGGAGTCCATGGCCTCGCCGTTGAGCGTGGGCACGTGGTCGGGCCGCAGCACGCCGTCGAAGCCGATCTGGTGCCACGCGTCCATGCAGGCCCGCATGTCGGTCTGGCCCTCGTCGTGGAACGTCTCTTCGAAGCTCTCGGGGACGCCGCGGACGTCGCGGAAGTGCCCAAACGCGATCCGGCCCTCGTCGCCGAAATGGCGGATCGCGGCCGGCACGTCATCGGTGACGAGCGTCATGTTGCCCTGGCAGAAACACATCGCGTTGGCCTCGGAGTCGGCGAGTGCGAGCGCGCGGTCGAAGGCGTCGACGCGAGATCATGATCCGGGACGCGCCGCGATACCGCGGGATCGGGGGATCGTCGGGATGCAACGCGAGGCGCACTCCGGCCTTCTCGGCGACGGGGACCACGGCCCGGATGAACCGCTCGAACGCGCGCCAGAGCTGCTCGTCATCGGGCGATCCGATCTTCATGGGCTGATCGGCGGGCAGGGCGTCGCTGCGGAAGGCCGTCACCAACGCGCCGCCGCGGCCGCGGGCAATCGTGCTCGTGCGGACCCAGTTCGCCCCCGGCATCCAGTTGTAACAGAGCATCGGAATGCCGAGCGTCCCCATGTTTCGGATCTCTTCGCAGAACCACTCGGTTTCCTCGTCGGCCCCCGGGGCGCCGGTGCGGGCGCGATCGAGCGGCGGGTAGTCCTCGATGCCGACCAGCTCGAGCCCGGCGTCGGCGTAGCAGCTGCTGCATCGCGGGCCAGCGGAGTCAGGTCCCACGGGCGATCGCCGGTGTCGTCGTGCATGCCGTCGGGAGCGCGGTCGAGCTCCGAGATCACCTTGGTGACGCCGACCTGCTGAAGCGTGGTCCAGAAGGGGATCGGCGTCGGTGCAAAGTACTCGGCGAATTCAACTGGCTTGACCATGGCGACCTCGGTTGAGGTTTGTCCGCCAGAGCCTAGCCGGGCCGAAGCTGGGGCAAGTTCGACTCGGACTTCTTCCCGAGGGGCCCGGCGATGAGCAACACGACCATCAGGAACGCCATCCACCCCGAGCGTGCGATACACCTGCCGCTCGAGCCGAACCGGGTGCTGGTGCTCAGCCGGTGACCGCATCCCCCGCTGCGTAGGTGTTCAGCAGCACGTTGAACGCGGCCAGAGCGCCATTTGCGCCCGTCGCGAATCGCGCCGTGCGGCCGTCCGCGGACACCACCGACAGCCCGCCGATCACGGTCGCCGTCGCGCCATGGATCTCGATCGCGGTGTTGCCGCTGACGCCGAGCGCGATCGTGTCCGGATGCGCACGCGTGAGCCCGTAGAGCCGGCCCCACCGGTAGTCCACGGTCAGCCGCGGCTCAAGCGCCACGCCGGGCAGGATCGCGAGGCCGGGACGCACCTTCACGAAGCCGGCACGGAACTCGGCAACAGCCTGTGCCTCGATCGTGGACGGCACCGGCTCGGCGACGGCGGAGTACCACCGGCCGACGGCGGCGGTCATCGCCCGATCGGTCATCACGACCGGAGCGTGCGCGATCGCCGTCCGCACGAACGAGCGAAACGCGCTGTCGCCCACCGGCGCCGACAACGCCGTCTGGTCGCCACCGACGAACAGCACGCCCGCGGCTCCGGCCAGGTCGGACTTGGCGAGGGTGTGCTGTCCGTAGACGATCTGGTCGATCTCGCCGCTCCATCCGGCCGCGGCCGCGGCCTTCGCGTAGAGCTGGGCGTCGTGATTGGACGCGCCGGTGCTCGGATAGCCCGCGAACGCCTCGACGATTCGCGAGCCGCCGGCACTCGACGCGCGCTTGACGAACTCGCGCATCACGGCGCCGGTGGGGTCGTCGGCGACGCCGCCGCCCAGCAACAGGACGCCCGGGCCGGGTGCGTGCAGCAGGCCGGCGGGCCACGGCCCCGGCGATCGGTACGTCTGAGCCTGACCGTCGTCGAAGGGCGTCCGGGCCGACACGTCGTAGGAGAACGGTCCGGCGGGGATCAGGTGCGTCAGCAGGTTGCGGGCCGACAGCGTGTCGTTCGGGCCGCGCCACGCATGCGTCGCCCCGGCCGTTTCGCCGTCGATGACGGCCACCGACGAATCACCGAACACGCCCGACAGGCTGTTGTCCCCGATCAGGCGCACGCCCGTTGCCAGATCCACTCCGACTCCCAGCGCGCTGGAACCGGCGAAGCGGTCGTCCGATTGCGCCACCACGTTCAGCAGCCGTCCGAACCTGCCCATCTGGTAGAAGTGCTGGTCGAGGATGGTGGCTGTCGAGCCGAAGCTGAGCCCGCGCTCGAGATCGCGGTCGTCGCCCCACCAGACCAGCACCGACCCCTGCTCGAGCTCGTTCTCCGGCGTGCCGGCGTCGGTGAAGCCAAAGATCATGCTGCGCGACTCGACGGCGTCCCCCGCGCTGGTGCCGCCGAACACCACGCCGCGGCGGTATGCGGCCGCCATCGCCGTCTCGAGCGGCGTGCCGGCGATCGCCTCCATCGCCAGATCCTGGTCGCCGCCGAGGATGAAACCCCCGTCGACGGCGGGGTCGTCGAACCGCGCCGCGTAGGCGCGGGTTCTCGGCGTCGGCGCGGGTGAAGATCGGCAACAGCGTCGCCGAGCAGCCACTCAATCCAGGGTAATCGGACACGATCGCCCGGCAGGCTGCGGCGATCTGATCCGTGCGCTTCTGGGCGAGAGAGGCGTTCGCGCCGATCGAGGGCGCCGTGCCGTACGCCGACGGAACGACGAGGATGTCCACCGTGGGGCCGGACGCGTGCTCCGCCGCAACTCGCGCGAACCCCTGTAGGGAGGCGGCGCTGTAGTCGCCGCCGATCGGCACCAGCGTGCCCGGTGCCGTGGCGGCATCGGACGCGGCTGTCCCGCCCAGCAGGGTCACCGCCGCCAGCAGCAGCGGCACGCAGGTACGACTCGACCAGACCGATCGCGGCACACGACTCCCCTCCCACTCAAACTTCGTGGATCCCCAAGGGCCCACCGTAGCAAGAAGCGGGCCCAGGGCAAAGGTCAAGCGGGAGGAGTAGCCGGGCAGAGGATGTGGGGGCATACTGGCCGATGATTTGGATCATCGGCGGTGTGAGGGGGATCGGATGAGGGTCGGCATGTGACCGGCATTGCGTTGGCCTTGGCGGTCGGGATCGTGGTATCGGTCGCGCCCGGCGTGGCGCAGGCCGCGGGGAAGCAGGGTGGTGGCTGTGTGGGGCGCCATCCGGCATACATCGAGGGCGTTTTTGAGCCGAGCTATTCGGCCGGCTGCTCCGGGCATGACGAACCCGAACTGGATCCCCTGTCGAACCTGGCCGGCTCGGCCAGGGACGTGACGTGGAGCTTTGTCCTACCGGGCAATGGCAATCGCTTCCCGGTGGATGCGGTGGGGCCGGCGTTCTGGTTCGGCGGGCCGGTGACCGACCCCGACAGCCTGTTCGGGCAGGCGTTCGAAGAGCTCCAGTTCTACCCCAATTCCGTGGTCACCAACTGCACGCCTGGCGGCGGCTACGTGGTAACCCAACAGCCCGGCGACTACACGGTCTGCTCGCCGGTCTGGTCTCTGACGACCACCGGGCAGAAACCCAACTACCACGAGCCGGCCGCGTTCAACGCGATGCTGACCCGCGACGGCACGGACGCTCCGCTGGTCATGCACGCCAAGGACAGGGTCAACGTCCACTACTTCGTGACGGCGGCCAAGGATGGCTGGCACATCCGCGTCACCGACACGACCACCGGGCAGAGTGGTGTGATCGTGTTGAACAGCAAGCAGAGCGGGCCGCTGATGCCGCCGTTCAGTCGCAGCAGGATCGGAAACTCGCTGGGATGGGGCCTGGTGCATGACGCGCCGATCGCGTTTGTCTGGGAGATCGGCCACACGTCGCCGTTCTCCAGTCCCGGCAGCGCGTTCTGCTGGCCTGGCGAAGCCGGGTGCTACTCCTACGACGCACCGGCCTGGGCCAACCAGAGCCCGCCCATCCACATCACGAATGTCACCTTCGCCGACGGCTCACACCCGAGCTCGTGGGCGGTCGTCAGCGATTACGGCGGGAAGGCCGAGATCACCGATCCCACGGAAACCGGATCGACATGCAGCGCGTACGGCGGCCCCCTGTGCATCTACCCGTGGTACACCAAGAACGCGGATGGGTCGTTCAGCTATGGAGTGGACTACCCGACCACCGTCAAGGACTACGGCAAAGCCAACCAGTTTGCACAGACGCTCCAGTGCGGTGGCCCGTTCGGGCCTGACTCCACCTACTGCGCAACCGTCATCCACTAGCAGCGACCGCGTCGCCTGGGAGGACCGTGATCGGTCCCCCAGGCGACCGGTGAGGTGCGGTCACCCGTTTGGGGGTTTCTGCGCCGATACCGCAGGTTCCACTCGTGTTGTGGTGTCTATATGTCGACCCTGTCTCCGGATGGAGCGTTGCCAGCCCATGGCCCACGATCGAGATCTCTCACACCCAGCCGTCGAGACTGCCCTGCCGAAGCCGGCGCGCGAGCGCCGCGGTCAGGCGGGCCAGACGCTGCCGTTGGTGATGTTCTTCATGGTCGCACTGCTGGGCGTGGCTGGACTGGTGATCGATGTCGGTGGCTGGTACCTGCAGAAGCGGCAGGTGCAGGCGGCTGCTGATGCGAGCGCCCTGGCCGGCGCCAACCAGCTGCCGGTCGGCTGGTCGACCGCCCAGTCGACGGCGCAGACCGAGTACACGAACAACGGCAAGGCCGGCGACAGCAGCAGCATCACCAATACCACTGACCTGGCCGCCAACGACTCGGTCACGGTCAGTGCCTCGCGGGTCGCGCCCGGCTACCTGACGCGCGTGTTCGGGCTGTCCGGCGTCACCGTCTCGGGCAGCGCCACCGCCACGATCGAAAGCGTCGTCGGCTACAAGTCCACCGGCAACGTGATGCCCTGGGGCATCATGCGCGGCTCATACACTGTGGGATCGTCGTACTCGATGAAGATCGCGAACGACGGCTCATCGCAGTCGGGCGCGCTGGACATCCCCTACGAGGGCGGCTGCGCCGGTTCGGACGGCAGCAACGACTACCGGCAGCTGATCAACGGCGGCGAGATCGCCTGTCCAATCAACGTCGGCGACACGCTCGGCCTGCAGTCTGGCTCGATCCCGGGCCCAACGTCTCAGGGCATCACCGACCGCATCCCCAACATGCAGCCGGCCAGCCAGATCGTGTCGGTCGGCGCCAACGGCACCGCCACCATCCTGGACAGCACCTCCAAGCAGCTTGTCCTGATCCCGATCATCGAGAACACCGACGGCACCACCAACTGGACGGGCGGGTCGATGCACGTTCGCGTCGTCGGGTTCGCCTGGTTCGTGATCACCAGCGTCACCGGCAACGGTCAGAAGGTCACCGTCACCGGCGAGTTCGTCAGCATCGCGTCCTCCGACGGCAACGCCACCCTCGGCGCCTACACCGGGCTGCCGGGCGGCGCCACCTCCGTCGCACTCACCAAGTAACATGGCTACCCGAGCCGGCCGGGCAGCCGGTGCGGATCGATCAACACCACTCGAGGTGTGGCACTGATTGGATGATCGTCGGGTCAGCCGTTTGGATGAGTTCGGGTTCCAGGGAGCACTGGCCGCAGCTCGGCTGGGTGAGGAGTGGGCGGTCGCGTTGCTGTGGCGGGACCTGCATCCGCGGATCCTACGGTACCTGCGGGTTGCCGTCGGCGACTCCGATGCGGAGGATCTCGGGTCAGATGTGTGGCTGGAAGTGGCGCGGGGGCTGCGGCGCTTCGACGGAGATGCGTTTGCGCTCCGGGCCTGGGTGTTCACGATCGCCCGGCGACGCGTGATCGATGCAGGGCGAAGGGTGCAGCGGCGGCGAACGGATCCGATGTCGCCGCAGCAGATCGATCGTGGCTGCGACGACGCGCCCGGCGAACTCGAGGCGCGGTTGGCCCTGGATGCAGCGCTGAGGCACGTCGCGCGGCTACCGCGTGATCAGGCGGAGGTGGTGGCGTTGCGGGTGCTGGCGGGTCTCAGTGCCGAGCAGGTCGCCGAGATCGTGGGGAAGCGCGCGGGAGCGGTGCGGGTGCTGCAGCATCGGGGCCTGCGGCGGTTGGCAAACGACCTCGCGGCGGAGGGTGTAACACGGCAGGCGGGTGCGGCGATCTTCGGTATGGATGAGCCACTCACCACGTGATATGAGAAGCGACGATCGTGTCCTCGACGGCCTCCCGGTCGACGGCGGGTCGCTCGCGTCCCTGATGGACGCGTTGCGGGTACCCGGCCTGGATCACGAGCTGTCGGATCAGGCGCAGTCGGTGGCGGCATTCACGGCGGCGCTCGGCGCTGCCGAGACTGTTGATCGCCCGAGGAGGGGTCCCGTGAAATCTCGTCGTTCCCGTTTCGCTCTGAGCCTGGCGCTGTCCGGCGCCGCGCTGGTCGCAACCAGCGGCCTGGCCTACGCCGGCGCACTGCCCGGCGCCGCGCAGGACACGGCCAACAGTGTGCTGGCCGGCCTCGGTGTGACCGTGCCCGGACACAACCAGCATGCGGGGACGCATCCCGACACCCGCGGAAACTCCGCCGCCGCACCCGGGCACGCCGCGACCGGCGATACCGGTACGGACGCAACCGGCGACACCAGCTCCGGCAAGGGCAAGGGATCCGCTATCTCGACCCTGGCGCGGACCACCACCGCAACCGGCCGTGACAAGGGCGCGATCATCTCAACCGCCGCCAGCGGCGGGAAGAGCCATGCCGGGAATCCTCCCGGCGGGGCCGGCGCTCACCAGTCGGCAGGTACCTCCGATCAGGGCGGAACCGGCACGGCCGACGGCGCCAGCGGTGGAAGCGACAGCCAGGGATCATCGACGGCACACGTCGCCAGCGACGGCCACAGCAGCACAGGTTCCGGCAACGCCGGCAGCCACCCGGCCGCTCACTAGCGAGAACGGGTCCATCCCCGGTCGCGGCAGGGGGGCGCGCCGGGGATGGGCCTGGAACGACCTGTGTTGAGCGGCTGCATCGGCGGCTCACCTGAAGGGGTGATCTTGCCGCCACGAGCGCAGGATGTGGCCGGTTCGCGGGTCTTGTCACATACAGGACACCTCTCAGGTCGATCCCAAGGATCATGGTCCCCCACCACACATCCCTCGAGCTACCGGCAAGCGCCGCACCAGCGCGCCCGTCCAGGTTGGGTCGCCGCGACGGCCAGACTGGTCAGACGTTGCCCTTGTTCGTGGTCTTCCTGTTCGTCCTGCTTGGGATGTGCGCGCTGGCGATCGATGTGGGGTTCTGGGCGCAGGGCAAGCGAGCGGCGCAGAACTCGGCGGATGCGTCTGCGCTTTCGGGCGCCGCCTTTCTCGGGGTCAACTGGCCGACTGCCCAGACGAACGCGTCGTCCATGTTCGCAAAGAACATGGCGAGCGGTGATACCGCGACCTACACGCAGGGCACGACGTATATCCCCAACGACACGATTCAGGTGACGGTCAACCGTCAGGCTCCGACCTTCTTCGCCAAGATCTTCGGCAAGACCAGCGTCAGCCTCACCGCGACCGCCAAGGCAACGATGATCCAGAACGGCGGAGGGGCACTGCCGTGGGCGGTGATGAACAACCCCTACATACCGGGGAACACCTACCAGATCTACACCGACAACAGCGGGCCCAACAACGGAGCGGTGCGGCTGCCGGCCTGGGACACTGCCACATCAGCATGCACGACCGGAAACGTCAACGGCATGGGCGGATCCCAGCTCTACCAGGCCCAGATCACCGGCGGCGTCGTCACAACCTGCCCGATCATCGTCGATCAGGTGCTCGACACCAAGACCGGACAAAATACCGGTCCCACCTCGGCCGGCATCGACGCTCGCTGCAGCCCCCTGCAGGCGCCGAGCACGATCGCCACGTTCGGCAGCAGCGTGACACTGCTCCAGCCGAACAGCTGCCAGCTGGTGCTGCTTCCCGTCGTGATCAACTACCAGGACGGGTCGAACACCTGGCCCCCTCAGGGAGCCGGCCAGGTCAAGGTCGTCAGCTTCTCGTGGTGGATCATCAAGGACTACACCAGCGGCGGAAAGATCGTCGACGCCGTCTACGTCGGCACCGCGGAGACCGATCCCAGCCTCGGCAACACCCTCCCGCCCGCGTACATCCCGCAGCTCACCGGGTAGGCCGCGCGCCTGCGGGCCCCACGTTTCTTATTGTCCCCTGGTATACCAGCTGCCACCGGGTCCGATGTAGCTCGTGCCCTCGCTCCAGATCACGTAGTTGACGCCGGATGGCGCCGTCTCCATCTCGAAGTAGTCACCGTAGGGGAACGCGTATCCGGCGGCCGTCTTGTACGGCGCACCCGACCCGAGGTCTGACAGCCGCACGGCGGTCGACCAGGTTCCGCCGCCGTTGCTGGTGCGTGTGTACCACGTGTTGTATGCGGTCGCGCCGTTCCTGTTGTCTTGCCACGCAACGCGGAAGTCGCCCGCGGTCGGCCCATGGGAGACGACGGGGAAGCCGCTGTCGCCCAGACCGTTCAGCTGCTGCCGCGCGCTCCAGGTTGCACCGTCGGTGGACGTGCGCACATACAAACCCTTCGGCGCTCCCGCCGTGGTGTTGAGCGTGTAGGCGACCAGCACCTTGCCGGCCGAGTCGACCGAGAGCATCGCCTGCGGTCCCAGGAAGTCGTTCGTGCAGCCGTTGGCCGTGCACGCGGGCTGCTGCTCCGATGTGTCGATGAAGGTCGTCGTCCACGAGGTTCCGCCGTTGGTGGAGCGGAGCACCGCCAGCTTCACCTGGCCGGTGGCGCTCTGGTTCTCGGCGCTCTCGGAGAAATAGACGGAGCCGTTGGGAGCGACCGCACCGCCCTCGGCGAACCAGTAGAGCGAGTCGCTGTTGGTCTTGACCCGGGTGCCCCAGGTCGCGCCGAAGTCGTGCGAGGCGACCACGTAGCTGTCGCTCGCGTTGAAGGCGATGTAGACGTCCTTGCCGGTCGGCGATATCGCCAGGATCGGCTTGTCGCTGAAGCTGAGGGACTTGCCCTCAACCGACTTGGGCGTCGACCATGTCGCCCCGTGATTGGTCGACTTCGAGAACACCACGCCCGGCTGATAGTCGTTCAGCCACGCGGCATACAACGTGCCGTCGCTGGCCACGGCCAGCTGCGGATCGTTCTGCGCCTTCACGTTCTTGCACGCGCAGATGTACGTGTCGGGACCCCACGTGGCCCCGCCGTCGCTCGAGGCGCGCACGATGATTGCCGGATCCGAACACGAGGCGCAGGCCTTCGGCCCGCCGTAGCGCGTGGTCGCCTGGTAGACGTACGACGAGCTGGGATCGACCGCGATCGCGGGCTCCCAGTCATCACCGCTGCTCCACAGGCGCTCCGAGTCGAACCCCGTCGGCGTCACCGCGGCCTGCGCCGTCAGCTGACGCACCGTCTTGCCATGGAAGGCCGCGATCCGCGCCCCCGCCACGTCCTTGTCCGGATCTCCCTTTCCGTCGTGCTCCTCACTGCTGCGCCCCAGCCCGATGATCAGAGCTGCCGCCACAACCACCACCACGACCACGATTCCCACCAGCAACGATCGCTTCTGCAGCATCTTGCCTTGCCTCCCCGGACCGGTTGAGGGCACTCAGTTCTGTCGGTTCGTCCAGATGTCGCCGTGCACCTGGCCGGTGTCGCCTTCGCCCATGACGGCCACGGCCTTGCCGGCGGAGTTGATGGCGACGGTGTCGTAGTCGCGATACGGAGTGCGGAAGCGGGCCGTTGTCTTGTAGGACGCGCCGGAAGTCGCATCAGACACCTTCGCATCGGCGGTCCAGGTGGCGCCGCCGTCGGCGGACTGCCGCTCGCAGACGTTAAAGGCGCCACCGCGGTTGTGCATCCAGGTGATCACGAACTGGCCGGCAGCCTTGCCGGCGGCGGCAACCTGGGTGGCGTCGGCCCCGCCGGCTGAGGTAGTCATCTCGACGCGCGCGGACCAGGTGGCACCGGAATCGGTCGAGCGGCGGACGTACACCTTGCCGTTCGCTCCCACGCTGGTCGAGCCGCTGTACAGGAGCACCAGGGCACGGGAGGCGTCCGAGGCGACCGTGGTAACCGACGAGGTCGCGAAGGTTGCCCCGGTGTTGAGCGTATGCGCCACCGTTCGCTGCGAGCTGCCGCCGGCGTTCGTGGAGCGGAACGAGACGATGTTGATAGGCCCTGTGAGCTTTGTGCTGTTGCCCTTCTCGGGATACTCGGACGCGACCATCACGGCCGTCCCGTTCGGGAGCACGGTGCCACCGTTCGGGTAGTAGTAGATGTTCGATTCGTTCGTGATCTGTACCGGCGTGAGAACGTGAGACCTGCGTCGTGCGACGAGGTGGCGTCGATGTTGCCGTGTGACGCCCACATCACGTAGATGTCCTGCCCGTTGGCACTGGTGGTCATCCACGGCTTGTCGCCCAGCGTGCCGGCGGAGATCTTGATCGGCACCGACCACGTGGCCGCGTGATCGGTCGACCGGGTGAACGAGATGTGGTTCCCCTGCATGAACGTCGCGTACACGGCGTGGGTGCTCGACGTTGCCAGGGTGATGTCGTATTGCCCCTTCCCGCAACTCGCGCAAAGCGGCTTGACCGCGCCCCACGTCGATCCGCCGTCGGTCGACGTCCGCTGGCTGATGGTGATGCTGGGGCCGGAGTACTGCATCCAGGCGGTGTAGACGTAAGGCGTCGACGGGTCGGCGGCGATCGCCGGCTCCCACCCATCACCCGTCGCCGGCGAGGAGATGATCGACTCACCCTGCCACCCGGCGGTGGCAGCGCGCAACTCCGGCCACCCCTACCGCCAACGCGATCAGGGTCACCGCGAGTGCCGCACGAACGGTCATGCCAACGCGAAACGTGGATCCCGACACCGGAGGCTCCTTATCGAGGGATGGGCGCCGCATAACGTATCGACCCACGAGATGGTTCTGTCAAACCGGCCGGCGGCGATTAGCGCGCGCCGGACCAGGGTTGTCCGACCAGCAAGCGGCGCCGAACACTTCACGCGACTATCGTCCGAGCTTGGCCATGGCGTCGGCAAGCGCGTCGATGTCGGAGCTGTCGTTGTAGGCGTGAAGGGACACGCGGATGCCGCCCCCTCTCGAGCTGACCACGATCTGATGCTCTTCAGCAAGACGGGCCTGGATCGCTGGTGCGGAGAGCGTGGGGTGTCGCAGCGAGACGATGTGATGGCTCGCTCCGGGCGCGTCGAGATCTCGGAACGGCGTCCAGCCGTGCGGCGCCATCGCGGCTACAAGCTCGCGCGCGAGTGCTTCGGCATGTCGGGTGAGCGCCGGAAAGCCGACTCCGGTCAACAGCTCGATCGAGGTGCTCAGGCCGGCGGCCGAACTGTAGGCGATCGTTGAGAGTTCGAACCGTCGCGCGTCGGTTGCGAGCGCCAGCGTCGTGGGGTCGAACTGGAAGGGGTGTTGGGTGCCTTTCCAGCCGACGATCGGCGGCACGGCCTGGAGCAACTCGTCGGCGGCCACCAGCAGCGCGACGCCGCCATGCGTGGACAGCCATTTGTACCCGCTGCACACGAGCGCATCAGCAGACCACGAGCGCAGGCTCACAGCCATCGCTCCCGCCATCTGCGTGACGTCGACGATGACACGCGCCCCGACCGCGTGAGCACGCCGAACGACCTCCCCGACGTCGACCAGCGACCCAGTCGCGAACTGGACCGCACTGAAACACACCCCGGTGGTGCCGCTCTGAATGCCGTCGAGGAGCGCAGCCGTGAGATCCTGTCCTGGATCGTCATCGACCCACTTGACCGCCGTGCCGAACCGCTCGCGCGCGACAAGCCACGGATAGGTGACGCTGGGGAAATCGGACGCCACGAGCAGGACCTCCCCGCCGGACTGTCGCCGTCAAGATCGCGAGCTGACCGAGCGCCTCACTGGCTCCTCCCACCACCGCCACCGACCGCAGCGGCACGTCGAACAACCCGGACGCAGCCTCGCGGAGATCATCCAGAATCCGCTCCTCGGTGTCATCCGAGAGCCGCACGTTTCCGTACTGCGCGACATCGACGAGGAAATCGACCATCGACTTCGTCGAACGGCGCGGAACCAGGCCAAGCGACGCCTGATTCAGGTACACGCAACGCTCCAGTGCGGCGTACTCCTCCCGCGGGATCAGGGCCGACGTCAAAACGTCGCCCGCTGTCCTTGCTCCTGAAGCATCACGCGTGAGTATCCCTAAAACGCCCCGCCCTGCAGAAGAAACGGCTGGGGCACCGGGCTCGCCCGGCGCCCCAGCCGTTTCAGCTCAGTTGCAGATCCAGGACGGCTGCGACGTGTTGCAGGTGTTGCCTGGGAAGCGATTGTCGCTGCCAGACTTGTCATAGAAGACGTCCAGCGGCGAGTTGCCGGTGATGGTGTTGTTGGAGATGGTGTCGTGGCGCGGATCGAAGCCGCTACCGCCACCGATCTTGGCCGACACCAGCACCAGCCCGGCGGAGATGAACGAATCGCCGCCCGGCATGTTGCCGGTGATCCAGTTGTGCGTGACTAGCGTCCGGCGAGCGCCCACCAGCAGCAGGCCGATGCCCGACAGCGGCGGTGAGCCCTCGTCGTCAGCCGCGCAGGCCTTGTCGTTGGCCCACATGCCGTTGTTCCACAGCGTCATGTTGTGGAGACCACCCGGCTGGCCGTCGTCCAGCAGCAGCATGCCCACGCAGTTGCCCCACGACCTGTTGTCGTGGACGCGGCCGTGCGCGGAGTGGCGGATGAACACGCCGTACTGGTTGCGATACACCGTGTTGTGGGCGATCACGTAGTCGGCCTGCGGCGAATCGCCAAGGTACAGCCCGGGCTCCGCGTTGTCGTGGCTGCGGTTCCACAGGTAGGCGCCGCCATGCTGCACGAAACCGGCGATGCCGTACCCGGAGTTGTGCGCCGACACGTTGCCGACGATCCGGGAATTGGCGACGTTGAACATGAAGATGCCGTCGCCGTGGAAGCCCGCCACCGTGAAGCCACGGATGGTGGTGCCGACCGTCGGCCGCAGCGGGTTGAAGCTCGCGTCGACCTGGCCGAGCACGCAGATACCGTCCACCTCGGGCGCCGACACCTGTGCACAGAAGCCGCGCGGATGAGCCGGCTGCTTCAGCACCGCGTGGCGGCCGATCAGTGTCAGGTGGCTCTTGCGGATGGTCAGGTTCTGGTGGTACACGCCGCGGTGCACGATGATCGTGTCGCCCGGCGATGCGTGCCGGATCGCACGCTGGATCGAATGCCCAGGCCACACGTGCCAGGTCGCAGCGGATGCTGTGCCGGAGAGCGCCAGCAGCGCAGCGATGGCAAGTGCGAACGTGAGTGCCGTTCGTCTCATAAGTTCCCCCTTTGGAGCCGTTGCCGCGGGGAGGCTACGCCAGGTTCGGCGGACTGTAAAGGCTTGCTGCGCACATACCTTGGACTGCGTAGCAGGTCGAACTACCAGCCGGTGGGCCTTGGAATATCGAGACCACTACAGAGGACGCGTCACCCCGAAAAGGTTCCGAGCGAACCGGCGACGTCGGCCACGTACCGGACGATGCGTCTCGCCTCCATGCCATCGGGATCCTGCTCCGGGTCGTAGATCGCAATGCTCCAGCCGGCGCAGCCGCCGCAGTCGAGCGCGGCGAGCGTGAGCTCGGTCAGCTGTGACCAGTCGAGGCCACCCGGCTCGTCCTCGTCGTCGGGCACACGGCCTGCGGTGAAGATGTCCTGCGCGAGCACGTCGAGGTCGGTGTGCAGCCACCATGCCGGCGCGGTGGTGACGGACGTGCTCGACGGCCTCGCGCGCGACCTGGGCGGGATCGGCCGCGATCGCCTCGTAGCCGCGGAGAAACACGCCACGGTCGGCCAGGCTTGCGAGGTTGAGCGTCCGGCGCAGCGCATGGTCGCGCGGACCGAGCATGGCCAGCGCCGCCGATTCCAGCGCCGGCAGATGGCGGCGCAAAGGCGCGGGCGCGAGCTGGCCGGTGATGCCCAGGAGCAGGCCCACCTCCATGTTCGCCGCCTCGCCGTCGGGCGATACATCCAGCGGCGTCGTATCCTCATGACCGTCGACAAAGACCAGGCCGGCCCGGCCGTTGTGGTCGCGCAGGCCGCTCACCGCGCCCAGCAGCACCGAGCACTCACCGCCGTAGACGATCGGGAAGCGACCGGCGGCCAGCGCCGCACCCACGTGCTCGCGAAGCGCCTCGACCAGCGCCAGCAGGGCCGCCTCGTTCATCAACCCTGACCCTGCGGCACGCCCCGGGTCGGCGGGCGGCAACGCGAAATCGGTCCGCCCCACCTCACGCTCACCGAAGGCGCCCTCCAGGCCGGCGTCGCGCAGCGCCTCGGCCGCGCGAGCCTGGTGCCCGACACGGCCGAAGCCATCGAAGGGAGCGCCGATCAGCTGAATCAACAGCTGATCCGAACCGTGCCGGAGTCATCCACGGCGAACACCATCCCGCTGCCGTTGGTGCCGTGGTAGATCCCGTTCATGCCGGCCTTCCACGGATCGTTGAGCACCTGCGTGAAGCCACCCGGCCCGGCCTGCGGGCAGTGCACGGTCAGCGGCACGAGCCAGGTCGTCTGTCGAGAACGTGCGGGTGCCGCGAACGACGACCGAGTGGTAGGGAGGGCCGGCCGAGGTGCTTCCGACCGTCGCCGCGCCGCCGGTCGAGCCGGCCCCGCGGCCACCGCCCAGACCGCACCCGTCGCCCCCAGATAGGACGACCGCAGCGCCACGCTTCGCCACATATCGGAAGGAAGCTACACGCCGGGTACAGATTCCACCAGAGCCGTGCCGGTACCCTGGAGGGATGCGCATTCCCATCGTCGTGCTGATCACTGCGCTGGTGCTGATCCTGGGTGCCTCCGCCCAGTCCACGACCACCGGGCCGCTGACCGCCGAAGCACACGGCTATCGGCCGCTGGTCGCAGCGACCGCGTTCACCCGGCCACGAGCATCTGTGGGTTCTGGGTCTGCCATCAAGTCGCTGATTGCCAGCGGGTGGCGACCGCCGCGGCACGCTGAGATGCCCGCTGGTCGATGACCCGGCCGCCGGGCGGTCGGCGATGGGTATGGTGCGGCGGGTGAACAGCCCACGTCACTTCCGCCAGAAGACCGGCGAGGAGCAACGGGCGACCTGGCTGGAGCTGTTCTTCGACCTGGTCTTCGTGTTCGCGGTGACGCAGCTCAGCCACCTGCTGCTGCATCACCTGACGCTGCGCGGCGCCCTGCAGACGCTGTTTCTGCTGCTGGTCGTGTGGTGGGCCTGGATCTACACCACATGGATGACCAACTGGTTCGATCCCGAGTCGGTGCTGGTGCGACTGGTGCTGCTGGTGGTGATGGCATCGAGCCTGCTGATGGCGGTCGCCATCCCCGAGGCCTTCGGCAAGCTGGCGCCGCTGTTCGCCTGCTCCTACGTCCTGCTGCAGGTGGTGCGGAACGCCTTCAACGTCTACGCGACACCGCGCGACAACGCCTTCCACGTCATCTTTCGCCGGATCCTGGCCTGGAGCCTGGTCTCGGGTGTGCTGTGGCTGGCCGGCGGGTTCGCGCCGGCGGGCGCCCGTACCTGGCTGTGGATCGCGGCGCTGGCGGTCGACTACGTGGCACCGTCCGTGGGCTACTGGACGCCACGGCTGGGCCGATCCGCGACCACGGACTGGGAGATCGAAACGGCGCACTTCGCGGAGCGGTTCCAGCTGTTCATCATCATCGCGCTGGGCGAGTCGATCGTCGTCACCGGCGCCACCGCATCGTCGCTGGTGCTGGATTTCGCGAACGGGACGGCGCTGATGGTGGCGTTCGGGACGTCGGCGGCGCTGTGGTGGCTGTACTTCGACGAGGTCGGATGGCGCGCGCAGCGGTTCCTGTCGCGGGCTGATGACAGCGGCAGGCTCGCGCGCGACGCCTACACCTACCTGCACATCCCGATCGTGGCCGGCATCATCGTCGTCGCCGTCGGCGACGAGCTCGTGATCGCACATCCCGGCGCGTCGCCGTCGGGCGTGGAGCTGGCCGTGATCCTGGGCGGGCCGGTGCTGTACCTGGTCGGCCACACCCTGTTTCGGCTGCGCATGATCCACAACGTCAGCCGCAAGCGCGTGGTCGCCGCGGTTGCCATCCTCGCCCTGGCGCCGCTCGGCGGCACGCTCACATCCCTGGCGCTCGCCGCCTGCGTGCTCGCGATCCTGGCCGTGCTGGCCGCGGCCGAGACGCGAAACCGCCTGGCCGCGAGCTAGGTCGCCCGGTGACGCCGCAGCCGGCCACCGCTGGTGCCGCCCGCGATCAGCTCCGGCGTGGATCGCTCGAGCGCGTCCCATCCGCACTCCGAGTAGCGGATCCGCTCCTCCTCCGCGGCGCCGCCGCGGACGCCGAACAGCCGCTTCGAGAACAACAGGTAGGCCGAGCACGGCCAGGTTGATCACGGTCGCTCCCAGCTTGAGCACGCTGGGGCCGGTCACGAGCTCGCTCAGCTCGTAGGGCAGGAAGGCGCCGGTGGCGATGAACGTCAGGTACTCGGCCCAGCGCTTCATCATCCACAGCCCGACCGCCTCCACCCCCTCCACCAGCGCGTACAGGCCGAGCCCGCCGGCGATCAGGTAGAGCGTGTTCGAGTCGGCGTGAAACAGCCTGTCGACCTCTCCCAGCAGGCCATGATGCCGGGGCAACGGGCCATTGTTGACGCCTTCGATCGCCCGCAGCGCCGTGTCATAGAGGCGGCGCAGGTGGGCCTGGTCGTTCGCGAACACGAGCACCGCCCCCGCCAGACGCCGCCAGCACGATGAAGTGGATGAAGCGGTCGATCGCGATCAGCCGCAACACGATCAGGTCGCGCATCGCCCGGCCCCGCAGCGGCAGCTCGATCTCGGCGTGAGCAGGCACCCGGTCGCGCACCGGCGCGTCGGGAGGGGCCAGCGGCACCCAGGCGTCGCAGCGCAGGCAACGGTGCCAGCGGACGCCGTCTATCTCGCGCACGATCACGCTGTCTCGCTCCGTCACCTCGCGAACGTCGGTGCCGGCCAGCACGTGGCCGCGGGCGCCGCAGGCCAGCAGCTCCCAGTGGAACCGCGGCAGGTAGCGGGCCGGGTGGTAGAAGGGCTTGGGTGCGATGACCGCCATGTGCGTAAGTCTGTCGGCGCGGGCGACGTCGCGCTTAGCGCCCGCAGCTCACCCGGTCAGGACTCGGTGGCGGCGGCCGGTTCGTCGGGACGCAGAAACAGCAGCCGTGCCGCCGGCCGCGGCATCCACCAGTTCCACTCGCCCATCAACCGCATCAGCGACGGCACCAGCAGCGCGCGGATCACGGTCGCGTCGAAGATGATGCCGGCCGCCAGGCCGATGCCGAACTGCTTCACGTCCACGCCGGGGCTGCTGGACAGCACCAGGAACGAGAACATCAGGATCAGCGCGGCGCTGGTCACCAGCTTGCCGGTGCGGGCGAGGCCGAGCTCGATGGCGCGATTGGTGTTGCCGACGTCGTCGTAGATCTCGCGCATGCGCGTCAGCATGAACACCTCGTAGTCCATCGAGATGCCGTACAGGAACGCGAAGATCATCAGCGGGATCCACGAGATGATCACGCCGGTGGGATCGATGTTCCAGATCGGTTTGCTGCCGTGGCCCTGCTGGAAGATGAACACGATGATGCCGTAGGCCGCCGTCAGCGAGATCAGGTTCAGGATCACGGCCTTCAGCGCCAGCACCAGCGAGCGGAACGCGCGCGCGAGCAGCAGGTAGGTGAGCACCACCACGAACAGCAGCAGGTACGGGAAGTTGTCGTAGACGGTGTGCTCGAAGTCGCGCGACTGCGGCGGCCCACCGGCGGTACCGAGGCTGACACCACCACCCAGCTGCCGTTCCAGCCCAGGCAGCGTGGTGTTCTCGAGCGTGGCGATCGCACCGTAGGCGTCTGAGCTGGCGGAGTCGGTCGCAGGCACGGCCTCGATCACGGTGAGGCCGTTGCGGCTCCACCCCTGCGGCGCCGAGGCGCCGGCGATGCCCTCCGACTTCCCGACCGCCGCGACGATCGTCGGGATCTGGCCCGCGGTGGCACCCTGCACCGTGATCGCGATCGGGGAGAGCGCACCCGCGGAGATGCCGGCGGCGGCGAGCTGGTCGCGCCCGGTGATCGCCGGACCGCTTCCCGGCATGTTCTTGGCCAGCGCGTCGCCGGGGTTCAGCGAGATCGCGGGGATCATCACCACCACCACGATGGCGATGCCGAGCGCGGCCATCACACCCGCATGGTGGGTGACCAGGCGCGCCCACCGCGCCCACGGGCCGACGTCCGGGTCGGCCTGCGAGATGAAGCGGCGCGGCATCACCCGCACCCGGTTGATGCCGGTGCCGATGATCGCCAGCATGGCCGGCAGCAGCGTGCAGGCGGCGATCACCGAGACGATCGGGATCAAGCAGCCCTGCCACGCCGATCGAACGGATGAACGGGATCGGCAGGATCACCATGCTCAGCAGCCCGATGCCGACCGTCGAGCCCGATACGACCACCGACTTGCCGGCGTGGATCATCGTCTCGACCAGCGCGTGCTCGGAGGACCTGCCCGCGGCCAGCTCCTCGCGGAAGCGGAAGATGAACAGGAGCGAGTAGTCGATGGCGACGCCGAGACCGACCAGCGCCACCAAGAACTCCACGATCACCGACACGTCGGTGACGTAGGTGAGCAGCAGGATCAGGGTGAAGGTGTTCAGGATCGACGCCATCGCGACGATCAGGGGCATCGCCACCGCAGGCAGCGTGCCGAACACGAACAGCAGGATGATGAGGGCGCCGAGCGCGCCGATCGCGACCTCGACCAGGATGCTGGGGCCACCGCTGGCGCCGTTGCCGGCAGCCTGCTCCAGCGCGTCCAGGCCGCTGACCGATGCCTGCACCCCGGACGGGGCGTTCGCGGCGATCGCCTGCTGGGTGGCCGCGATGGTGCCGCCGGCGCCGAAGCCGTTGTCGCCCACCGGGTAGATGGCCGCGAACATGGTGTGCCCGTCCTTGGAGACGTACAGGCCGGAGTCGGCGCCGGTGTTGAAGTAGGAGCTGATCCGGGCGCCGCGGGTTCTGCTTCAGCGCGGCATCGAGGGCGCCCTGGATGCCCGGAGCCTGCGTGACGTCGCCGGCCGGGTCGTGGAACACCAGCACCATCGGGTTCTGGTTGCCGTTTCCGAACGTCTCGACGATTCGCTGGTTGTGCTGGTAGGACTGTGAGCTGGGGATCGAGAACGTCGTCAGCAGCCGGTTGGCAGCCTTCGGGGCCGCGAATCCGCCGATCGCGGTCAGGACGACCCAGACCGCCACGACCAGCTTGCGGTGACGCAGGATCGTATGAGCCAGGCTTTCCAGCATCAGGTTCGCATCCTAGATCGGCCTTCGCGCGTCCGTCGAAGGTGGCCGGTGCGTGCGGCTACGCGGCGCACGCCGTGGCGTCGCCGAAGCGCGACTCGATCGCGACCAGCGTGTGCAGCGCTCGAATCGGGTGGCTGCCGTCGTACAGCGGCGAGGTCGCTCCGTGCGTCAGCACCTGCCGGAGCTCGCGCAGCGTCCCGGCATCCACCGTTCGGCGCTCGTCGCGCAATGCGTCCGCCAGGACGTGCATCTCCTCGCCGCAGGTGGCCAGCACGCTGCCGGGGATGGGCACGGCTGAGATCCGTCGTCCGTACAGCTTCCGGGGCGTCAGAGCCACGTCGATGAAGTTCGCGAGCCGTTGTCTGTTGGTGGCGGTATTCATGCCATGAATGGTAGAGGGCCACCGGCGCCAGACGGTACGGGTATCCCCCCAAAAGCTCGACGGCGAGCCATACGCCGCCCGCGTCGCGCCTTCGAGGCGCGACGCGGGCGGAACCTCGCTTACAAGCGCGTGCGGTGCGCGGCGTCGGCAGCCTGCGCCAGGCGCATCAGCGTCCGGAAGAAGGCCGGCGTCTGCCCCCTGAACAGGTTGTCGGCGGTGAGCGGCGCACCGCCGCCACGGCGCCCGAGTTCTGCGTCGTGGAGGGTCGGATCACGGAGCAGGCCGGAAGCCCCTTGTCCAGGAAGTCGCAGGGCTCCGGGAAGATCAGGTTCGTCTGGAACAGCTCGCTGTCCCGCGCGTTCAGGTCAGGGAAGTGGGTTCCGGTCTCGGGGTCGGTCACGCCCGCCAGCGGCTGCGCCACGGCGTTTCCGGCCTTGTCGTGCCAGACCGCGAAGTGGTCGACCTCGACTCCGCCGATCGAGACGATGATGCGGAGCACCTCCAGCGACGAGGCCTTCAGGCTCATCGTGGTGTAGAGGCTGGAGCCACCCTGCTCGATCATCGCGAAGTGGAACCCGGCGGCGTTCGCGATCGCCTGCATGCGCCGCGCGCGCCTGGTGGTCGGCGGCACCGGCTGACCGGTGCCGGGGGGTGTGTCCTGGTCGTTCAGCGGGATCGCCGGCTGGTTGTGGATCTGCACCGCCTGCGGGAATGCGGCTCCGAAATCGGGGTTCTTGGTGCTGCGGTAGCGGGTGTACCAGCTGGTGTCGACGTTCAGCGACATCAGGTTGGTCAGCCGGCCGATCTGCTTGGCGCCGGTGGCCCTGCTGCTGGGCAGCGTGCGGAAGCGGTCGAGGTTTACGGGCCTTGCCCCCTGCGAACGCAGGTACGCGTTCAGGAACGCGGCGTGGCTGCGCTCGTCGTCGGTGTTATCGCTGATGTACTGGGGCATGTCGCCGTCGCGATTCTCGAGTGCGAGCATGTAGGAGCGATTGCCGCCGTTGACCCCGCCGAGCTCCTCATACTGCTCCCAGAGGTCGGTCTCGAGGATCTCCGCGGCACAGAGGAACCGCAGGATCGCGATGTCGCCCGCA
Organism: uncultured Actinomycetes bacterium; assembly: GCA_963766445.1. Taxonomy (GTDB): domain Bacteria; phylum Actinomycetota; class Thermoleophilia; order Gaiellales; family JAICJC01; genus JAICYJ01. The sequence goes on from CAVXZW010000015.1 coordinate 45,404, forward strand.
GTGGGGGTGTCGACGCCGGCCGCGGCGCCGGCTGCCAGCAACCCCGAGCCCGCCAACGCGGTGGCACCGGCCACACCGGCGCCACGAAGGAACGCGCGGCGACCGATCACCCGGTTCCAGTGCCCGCCAGATCCTCCTCGGCGGGACCGACCGCACGGCCGTCGGTGGTGGTGGAAGCATCTTCCAGCATGGGTCGTCCTCCCTTTCCCGATGGGTACACACTGCCGATCGCGGTGAGCCGCCCGACCACCCGAGGCGCCGCGATCCCCCTATTACGGCCCTGAGCCGACCGGTTTCGGACAGGTGACCGCAGTCACAGTGAGGGCTCGCGACCGAAGAACCGTCTACCGTCTTACCTGTGACCAAGCCCAGCAGACCGGGTCGCCCGCCTCGAAAACGGCGAGGACGCCGAGCGCGGCCGCCAGGCGCGAGCAAGCGCGCCACGTGCAGGCCACGCCGACTGGGCGCCGGCGCGCACGCGGCCGGACCCCGTGCAAACGCTCCATCGTCAGACGGAGTCGCGGCTGGCCGAGCTCGTGCCGATCCGGTATGGGCGGATGCTGGCCACGCCGTTCACGTTCTTCCGCGGCGCGGCCGCGGTGATGGCGGCCGACCTGGCCGACACCCCCAGCTCCGGCCTGGTGGTGCAGGTTTGCGGGGACGCGCACATCTCGAACTTCGGCGGGTTCGCCGCGCCCGATCGCCGCCTGGTGTTCGGGCCCAACGACTTCGACGAGACGCTGCCCGGCCCCTGGGAGTGGGACGTGAAGCGGATGGCCGCAAGCATCGAGATCGCCGGCCGCGACATCGACCTGCCGGCCGCGCGGCGACGGCCTGATCGTCGAGCGGGCGGTGCGCGAGTACCGCGAAGGGATGCGCGAGTTCGCCCGGGAGAGCTTCCTCGACGCCTGGTACGAGCGCCTCGACGCCGACGAGTTGACCGCCCGGTTCGGCACGAAGCTCGACGCCGACGGCCAACAGCTGTTCATCCGCACCTTCCAGAAGGGCCGGCGAAAGACCAGCGCGCGGGCCGTCCAGAAGCTGACCGAATTGGTCGACGGGAGGCTGCGATTCGCGAGCGTCCCGCCGCTCTTGACACCTCTGCACGAGCTCTACGACGCCGGGCCGAACGAACGCCGGGCGTACGTGCTGGGACTGCTGGAGCAGTACATCGACGGGCTCCACGCCGATCGCCAGCACCTCGTCCGCTCCTATGAGGTGGCCGACATGGCCCGCAAGGTGGTCGGGATCGGCAGCGTCGGCACCCGGGCATGGGTGATCCTGCTGGTCGGCCGCGGTGGGCAGGACGCCGTCATGCTCCAGGCCAAGGAGGCCCAGGCGTCGGTGCTCGAGCCGCACCTGGGCCGGAGCGAATACGACACCCACGGCGAGCGGGTCGTTCGCGGCCAGCGGATGATGCAGGCGGCGACCGACATCTTCCTGAGCTGGCAGCGCAGCCCCGACCTGGAGGGCGTCGAACGCGACTTTTACGTGCGCCAGCTCTGGGACTGGAAGGCCTCGGCCGACCTGTCACGCATGACGGAGCACGGCCTGCTCACCTACACCCGCGCCTGCGCCTGGTCGCTGGCCCGCTCGCACGCCCGGTCGGGCGACCGCCTGGCGATCGCCGCCTACCTCGGCAAGGGCCGCAGCTTCGACCGGGCCATCGCCCGGTTCTCCGCCCTCTACGCCGACCAGAACGAGCTTGACCATCGCCGGCTGAGGTGCAGCCGTGAGGTCCGGTGAGATCGAGGCCAGAGAGGGAATCTGATGCCTCGCCGGGCGGGGGGAAGCGAACTCCCCGCCCGGCTGTGAGCCGCGCAGATCCGGTCAGCCGACCCGGATCAGCTTCTTGTTGACGAACTCGTCCGCGCCGTACTTGCCCAGCTCGCGTCCCGAGCCGGAGCGCTTGACGCCGCCGAACGGCAGCTCGGCGCCGTCCGCGCCGACGATGTTGACGTACACCATCCCGGCGTCGATCGCGTTCGCCACGCGCTCGGCCTGGTCGGGGTCGGTCGTGAAGAGGTACGAGCCCAGCCCGAACGGCGTGTCGTTGGCGAGCTTCACGGCCTCCTCCTCGGAGCCGACCTTGTACACGACCGCGACCGGCCCGAACAGCTCCTCGCGGTAGGCGTCGTTGTCGGGTGTGACGTCGGTCAGCACCATCGGCGCGAAGAAGTTACCGTCGCGCTGTTCGCCGACGACGACCCTCGCGCCGCCCTTGATCGCCCGGTCGAGCTGGTCCTGCAGCCGATCGGCCGCCGTGCTCGACGACAGCGGGCCGAGCGCGGTGCCGTCGGCGGCCGGGTCGCCCGGCTTCCACTCCGACATGGCGGCGGTGAACTTCTCCAGGAACGGCTCGTACAGCTCGTCGATCACCACGAACCGCTTGGCCGCGTTGCACGACTGGCCGGCGTTGTCGAGCCGGGCGTTCACCGCCGACTCGACGGTGGCGTCGAGGTCATCGGTGCTGAGCAGGATGAACGGATCCGAGCCGCCCAGCTCCAGCACGACCTTCTTCAGGTTGCGGCCGGCGATCTCGGCCACGGCCGCACCGGCCCGCTCCGAGCCCGGTCACGGACACGCCCTGCACGCGCGGATCGGCGATCACGTCCGCGATCTGATCGTTGGTCGCGTAGATGTTGACGTAGGCGCCCTCGGGGAAGCCGGCGTCGAGGTAGATCGCCTGCAGCGCCGCCGCCGTCTCGGGGCACTGCGGCGCGTGCTTCAGGAGCACCGTGTTGCCGATGATCATGTTGGGCCCGCCGAAGCGCGCCACCTGGTAGGTCGGGAAGTTCCACGGCATGATCCCGAGGATCACGCCCAGCGAGCTGCGCCGGATGATCGCGGAGCCCTCGCCGGCCAGCAGCTTGATCGGCTCGTCCTTCATCAGGTCGGGACCGTTGTCTGCATAGTAACCGTAGATGTCGGCGCAGAAATCGATCTCGCCCAGCGCCTGCTCGGTGGGCTTGCCCATCTCGCGGACGGTGATGGCGGCCAGCTCCTCGCGCCGCTCGGTGTGCAGCTCGCCGACGCGGCGCACCAGCGCCGCGCGGTCCTCCACGCTGGTCGTGCGGGCCCACCGCTGATGGGTCTCGTGCGCCAGCTTGATGGCCGCAGCGAGCTCGTCGTCCGTGATGGTCGGGAATGTCTTGACCTGCTCCCCCGTGGCCGGATTGATCACCGCGTAGTCGGTCACTTGTCCTCCTCCAGTCAAAGTACTCACAGCCGCCCCCCTTTCCGGGTGTTCACACCCGGGTCGAGATGATCTCGTAGCCGTCAGAATAGTGCCCGGTCGATCCAGGTGCATGTCGACCGAACGTGTGCCGGTCAAGTCGGGGCTACACGGCGTGGTTCGGCGGTCTGCGACCCGTCCGCCGCCATGGCAAGAGCCTACCGCGCGCGGCGACCGCTCAGGCCGCGACCGGCTCCTCGACCAGGCCCTCGTCGGTGACGACCGTGGCGCGGGCCGCCCGCATGGCCGGCACCAGTATCGCGGCCGCCAGCACGCAGCCGAACGCGGCCATGGCGTATGCGCCGCGCACGCCGAGCAGGTTGATGACGAACCCGGCGGCCGGGAACGACAGCGAGAACGCGCCCATCGCGGCCGCCTCGCCGGCCGAGTTCACCCGCGACCGCACGTTGTCCGGGGTGCAGCGCTGGATGATGGTCTGCTCGGCGACGCTGACCGCGCCCTCGGCGACGCCGGCCAGGATCATGCCCGCCATCGCCACCACGAACACCGGCGCGCCGCTGACGACGGCGAACCCGGCGCCGATCAGCAGGCAGCCCCAGATCATCGTCCTGCTCTCCCACCTGCGCCCGGTCACGCGGCCCAGGAAGGAGCCCGCGATCGCTCCGCCGCCCCAGCAGGCGGCGATCATGCCGTAGCCGGCCGCGCCCTGGCCGAACTCGTGCGCCAGCGGCAGCTCGGCCACCAGCACCGGCCCGAGCAGGAACAGCAGCACCATCCAGGCCACCGTCATGCCACGCAGCACCGGTGAGTTCCAGACGAACACGAACCCGGCCCGCAGCTGGCGGTCGTGGTGCTCGGCGCGCTTGCCCGAGAACCGGCCCGACACCGACGCCACCAGCGCGCCCGAGATCAGGAAGCGCGACGGCGGAGATGCCGAACACGGCCGCCGAGCCGACGGCCGCCGCCGCCACGCCGCCGACCAGCGGCCCCAGCAGCTGGCCGACGTTGCGGCCGACGGCCAGCGTCGAGTTGGCCCACTCCAGCCGGTCGTCGGCGACCAGGTTGGGCACGGCGGCGCTGGACGCCGGCATGAACGGCGCCTCGGCCAGCCCCACCAGTGCGGCCAGGGCGACCAGCAGCCACGGCGCGTGCGCGACCACCATCGCCGCCGCGAACGCGGCGGCCGCCAGCTCGGAGACGATCATCACCCGGCGGCGGTCATAGCGGTCGCCCAGAGCACCCGCGACGGGCGCGACCAGGCTGGAGCTGGCGATCGCTGCGAACAGCGCCGCCGACATCCACACCGTCGAGTGGGTGCGCGCGTAGATCGCGACCATGAGCGCGATCCAGCCGGCCTCGTAGCCGGTGACCGCGATGGCGCGGCTGACGGCGAGACGGCGAATTGCGATGGTGGGTGCGGTGGTCACGAACAGATCTCCAGACGAACAGGACGGCGGATAACGGGCGGCACGCGGCCGCGTGCCAGTCAGGTGAGGAGATCGGGTGCCACGATCTGAGTCTAGCACAGGGATTCGGCGGAATCCCCGGCGGCCCTGCTCCTACGAGAGCACGTCCAGGACGCGCTCCGGCTGCCCGAACGGGGCCACCAGATAGGCGCCGGCGACGAGCTCGCGGGCCTCGGCCAGCAGCTGCCGCGCCACCGCCACGCCCTCCCGCGCCGCCTGCGCCTCGGCGGCCGCGAACCGCGCCAGCACCGCGTCCGGCAGGGTGATGCCGGGCACCTCGTTGTGCAGGCGCAACGCCAGCGCGTGGCTGGTGATCGGCCACAGCCCGACCAACAGCGGGATCGGCGACGACCCGCCCAGCCCGTCCAGCATCGCCCGCAGCGGCTCCAGGTCGAACAGCACCTGGGTCATCGCGAACCGCGCACCCGCCTCCACCTTGCGCCGGAACCGATCCAGCTCGAGCTCCATGTCGTCGGCCGTCGGATTGACCGCGACGCCGGTGAAGAAGCCGGTGGGCGCGTCCAGGGTCTTCCCGGCGCGGTCGGTGCCTCGGTTCAGTGCCGACACGATCTCGACCAGGCCGATCGCGTCCACCTGGTAGGCGGCGTCGGAGCCGCCGTGGTCGCCCGGCGGCGGGTAGTCGCCGGTCACCGCCAGCAGGTTTCGGATCCCGCCAGCGTGCGCCCCCAGCAGCTGCGACTCGAGGCCACGGGCGGTGGTGTCGCGCGGCGTCAGGTGCGGGATCGTCTCGACGCCGAGATGCTGCTGCACCAGCGTCGAGGTCATCAGGGAGCTCATCCGCGCCCGCGCCAGGGGATTATCGTTGATGTCGAAGAACTCGACGGAGCCTCCGGCCTGGATCTCGGCCGCCGTGCCCAGCAGCCGCTCGAGGCTGCCGCCCTTGGGCGGATCCAGCTCGACCGACACCACCCACTCTCCGGCCGCCAGCCGCCGTGCCAGGCGGCTGCGCATCCGCCTCGGGAGCGGCCGGCGGTGGCGGCGGCGGCTCGCGGCGCGCGAACGTGTAGCGGGCGGGAAGGTGCTCGTCGACGGCACGCCGGATGGCCGCCACGTGGTGGGGCTGGGTGCCGCAGCAGCCGCCGACCAGCCTCGCGCCGAGCGCCACCGCCTGCGCGGCGAACTCGGCTGCGTAGGCCTCCGATGCGTCCGGGTAGAGCACCCGGCCGTCCCGGTACATGGGCAGGCCGACGTTGGGCTGCACGGTCAGCGGCGTCGCCGCCGAGCGGCACATCTCGCGCAGGCCGGCCAGCGCCGACTGCGGTCCCAGGCTGCAGTTGATCCCGACGGCGGTCGCGCCCAGATCGGCCAACACCCGGGCGGCCTCCTCGCCGCCGGTGCCGGTGACCGTCTCGCCGTCGTCCTGGACCGTGATCTGCGCGATCACCGGCAGGTGCGTCTGCGCGCGCACTGCATCCAGCGCGACCGTCGAGCTCCTCCAGCGACGTGAACGTCTCCAGCACGATCAGGTCGACCCCGCGGCCCTCCAGCACGGCCGCCTGCCGGCCGTACAGCCCGGCGCCGCTCGAGCTGGTGCCGCCGACCACCTCGACCGACGTCCCCAGCGGCCCGATCGACCCGGCGATCAGCACGTCGCGGCCCGCCACCTCACGCGCGTCGCGGGCGATCTTCGCGCCGGCCGCGTTGATCTCGTCGACCTGATGTTCGCACCGGTGCGCACCCAGCTTGACGGCGTTGGCGCCGTAGGTGTTGGTCTGGATCACGTCGGCGCCGGCCCGGATGAAGCCCACGTGCGCGGCCAGCACCGCCTCCGGCGCGGCCAGGTTCGCCTCCTCCGGGAAGCGCAGGTCGGGGAGCTCGAGCGACAGCAGCGAGCCCATGCCGCCGTCGCCGACCAGCACCCGCTCCGCCAGCCGGCCCGCCACCGTCACACGAGGCGCCTGACGCAGACCGCCGCCAGCGCAGCGACCACCACGACAAGCACGATCCGCCGCTCCCGCGCGTCGGCCGGGCGGCCGCGCACGCTGTCGGCCGAGCGCGCCGAGAGCAGCGAGCGTTTGGAGGCGTACGACAGCACCGAACCGGCCGAACCCGCCGATCCGATCGAGAGCATCGATCCAGCCGAGCCGATGGAACCGATCGAGCCGACGGATCCGACCGAGCCGATCGACAGGATCGAGCCGTCGCTCGCGATCGAGAGGATCGAATCACGCGACCCCAGTGACCATTGCGAGCTCATAGCCCGGACTCTAAACGTCTTCGCGACCCGCGCGGGCCACGCGATCAGCTCACCTACGCGCCGTACTCCAGTGCGTGGCCCTTCAGCTTGTCGTACTCCTCCTGCCCGATCACTCCCGCCTCCAGCAGCCGCTTGCTGTGCTCGATCTGGGCGGCCGCGCTGCGGTTGTCATCGGTCGGGCGATCGTAGGTGTCGAGCGCCGCCTGGCCCTTCGAGCTGCGATCGAACGTACGCTGGGCGATGCCGTCACCGTGGATGTACAGGTAGATGATCAGGCTGACGACCGGAACCACCAGCCAGAACACGAACCAGGCCGCCTTCTTCGGACCCGACACGTCGTGACGGTGGAAGAGGTCGACGATCACCTGGTACAGCATGATGAAGTAGACGATCATGAAGAACAGGATCAGCAACGACCAGAGCAAGTTTGCGAGCGACAGCACCGCCATCGAATCCGCCTTTCGGGTGTGAGACCCGGATGTTTCCACGAATCGCGCGCGCGTGCCTCCTCCGATCTGGATGAAGGGGCGACGACCGCCAGCCGCTATGGTCGGAGGCGGACATGCTTCTCCTGCTCGCCTTCGTGCTGCTGCTGTTCCTGCCAGGGCCGTGGAACGTGATCGGATTCGTGGTGGCGCTGGCGCTGTTCATCGGCGAGATCGCGTACTGGAACAGCACCGTCAAGGGCCGCCGCGCCCGGGTCGGAGCGGAGACGCTGATCGGCAAGACCGGCACCGTCATCTCGGAGTGCCGACCGGACGGGCAGATCAAGCTGTTGGGGACGATCTGGGCGGCCCACTGCGCGACCGGCGCCGCGCCCGGCCAGACGGTGCGGGTGATCGCCCGCTCGGACCTGGTGCTCGACGTCGAACCTGAAGGGAAGCCATGAACACCGCTGAACGACGCGCCGGCACGATCCTGATCGTCGGCTCCTATGACCACGACAGCGGGGCGGCCGAGGCGCTGGCGGGGATCCAGTCGCTGGTCGACAACGAGTCCGCCCAGGTGCACGGCGCGACGGTCGTGCGCCGCCACCACGACGGAAAGATCAGCGTCGACGGCGGGCCCGAGGGATCAGGCAAGGCACCCGTGGGATGGGGTGCGCTGGCGGGGGTGACGGTGGGCATCCTGTTCCCGCCCTCGCTGCTGGCCGGCGCCCTGGTCGGCGGCGGCGTCGGGCTGGGCGTGCGGTCGAAGCGCAACCGCCGCACCAAGCAGCTCTCGGACGCCATCGCCAACACGCTTCCGCCCGGGTCATACGGCGTGATCGCGATCGCTCCGACCGACCAGATCGACGCGCTCGACCGCGTGCTCCGCGACAGCGGGCGGGTCACCAAGAGCGAGGTCGACGACTCGCTGGTGGCCGAGCTGCACGCCCACGCGGCCGATGGTTGATTCCGCGGGATCCGTGGCTATGGGCGAGCTCGGACCAGATCCAGAGCCACGCAGCTCGTGGAATCAACCATCCAAAGCAGGCGACGACGCCTGACCGACCGCCTGGAATGCGGCGACGGCTGCCGGCAGATCCTCGTAGATGCCGTCGCCGAACACCTCGGTCAGCCCGAACCGGTCCATCTCGGTCTGCACCCCGCGCGGTGACCTCGGCCAGCACCAACCGCACCCCTCGCTCCGCCAGCCGGTCGTGCGTCTCCCGCAGCGTCTGCGCAGCCGAGTAGTCGATGTCGCCGATCGCCTCGGCGTCAACGCAGATCCAGCGGGGCGGATCACCGGCACCGCCCAGCAGGATCGTGTAGAGCCCGGTGATCACGGGCGTGCCCGCGATCCTGGTGTAGCCCATCGTCTCGGGATGGCCAGCGCAGCCAGGGTCACCCCGGCCAGCGCATCCGCGGGAATGCGGGTGCGGTCGAGCGGCGCGATGCCCTCGAAGATGGGAATCGGGAACCGTCTCGTTTTCGCTGCGGTGCCTATCGGCGTCTCCAGTTGTTCACAGTCCGGGCAATCCTTCCAGTGTTGCGGCCGCCGCAACAGGGTGGACGTTCACCCGGACGGGATGACGGGCGCAGCCGCAGGTACGCGAGGCTTTGGCACCGTCCCCAGAGGAGATCAGACCATGCCGCTGACGCACCCGAAGGGCCCGCCGCCCCGATCGCGAGATCTGTCACCGCCCCCGCTGTTCACGCTCGAGGGCGACAACATCCCCCGCCACACGCTCCCGGCCGGGCAGCTTCCACCGGACGTCGCCCGCCAGGTGATCAGCGACGAGCTGATGCTGGACGGCAACGCCCGCCTCAATCTGGCCACCTTCGTAACGACATGGATGGAGCCGGAGGCGCGAGAGCTGATGGGTGCATGCCTCGACAAGAACATGATCGACAAGGACGAGTACCCGCAGACGGCCGAGCTCGAGATGCGGTGCGTGAGCATCCTCAGCGACCTCTGGCACGCCCCCGCAGCGGCCGCCGCCACCGGCTGCTCCACGACCGGGTCCAGCGAGGCCGCGATGCTGGGCGGACTGGCGCTGAAGCGGCTCTGGCAGCAGCGCCGCGCGGCCGAGGGCAAGCCAGCCGACAAGCCCAACCTGGTGATGGGCATCAACGTCCAGATCTGCTGGGAGAAGCTCGCCAACTACTGGGACGTCGAGATGCGGCTGGTGCCGATGGAGGGCAACCGCTTCACCCTTTCCGCCGAGGAGGCCGTCAAGCTCTGCGACGAGAACACGATCGGCGTCGTCGCGATCCTGGGCTCGACCTTCGACGGCTCCTACGAGCCGATCGAGGAGATCTGCAGGGCGCTGGACGACCTGCAGGAGCGCACCGGCCTGAACATTCCCGTGCACGTCGACGGCGCATCGGGGGCATTCATCGCTCCCTTCATCGACACCGGCCTGATGTGGGATTTCCGGCTCGAGCGGGTGGCGTCCATCAACGCCTCCGGCCACAAGTACGGCCTCGTCTATCCGGGCGTGGGCTGGATCGTGTGGCGCGACGCGGAGGCGCTGCCGGAGGACCTGATCTTCTGGGTCAACTACCTGGGCGACAACATGCCCACGTTCGCGCTCAACTTCTCGCGTCCCGGTGCCCAGGTGGTGGCGCAGTACTACAACTTCCTGCGCCTCGGATTCGAGGGCTACCAGGCAGTCCAGCAGTACAGCCGCGACGTTGCGACGCGCCTCTCGGCCGCAATCGCCGAGCTGGGGCCGTTCGAGCTGATCACGCGCGGAGACCAGCTGCCGGTGTTCGCGTTCAAGGTCAAGGACGAGATCGACAACTTCACGGCCTTCGACGTGTCCAGCGCCATGCGCGAACGCGGCTGGCAGCTACCGGCCTACACGTTCCCCAAGAACCGCACCGACCTTGCGGCGCTGCGGGTGGTGGTGCGCCGTGGCTTCACCCACGACCTGGCCGACCTGTTCATCGACGACATGAAGCGCCAGCTGCCGCGGCTGCAGAAGCAGCCCGAGCCGCAGCACGACGCCTCCGAACAGGCCTTCCACCACTGAGATGTGCCGCCTGTTCGGACTGACCGCAGCACCGCACCGCGTCCACGCCCGCTTCTGGCTGCTGGAGGCGCCGGACAGCCTGTCCCAGCAGAGCCGCAAGAACGCCGATGGCACCGGCCTTGGCGTCTTCTCTCCCGACGGCGCGCCGGTGCTGGACAAGCAGCCGATCGCCGCCTACGAGGACACCGCGTTCGCCGGCGAGGCCCGGCACCTGACGTCGACGACGTTCACCGGCCACGTGCGGAAGGCGTCGACCGGCGCCCCGGCGCCGCAGAACACGCACCCGTTCGCAATGGAGGGCCGGATCATGGCCCACAACGGCGCCATCGGCGACCTGCCGAAACTGGAGCAGCAGCTGGATGACCATCTGGGACTGGTGCAGGGCGACACCGACTCCGAGCGGATGTTCGCGCTGATCACGAGCTGCACCGAGCGGCACGACGGCGACGTCTCTGCCGGCATCGCCGATGCGGCGGCATGGCTGGCGGCGAACATCCCGATCTACGCGATCAACCTGATCCTGACCACGCCCGACGGGCTGTGGGCGCTGCGCTACCCGGAGACCCACGAGCTGTACGTGCTGGAGCGCGAGGCCGGTGGCACGCACGGGTCGCGGCCGCTGAACGGCAGCAGCGAGACGATGCGCGTGCAATCCGAGCACCTGTCGCGGCATCCGGCCGTGCTGGTCGCCAGCGAGCCGCTGGACGAGCACCCCGACTGGCGGCTGCTCGAGGTCGGCGAACTGCTGCACGTGGACGGCGACCTGTCCGTGGCCTCCCGGATCGTGCTTGACACGCGGCCGGCCCTGGCGATGGATGTCACCTACCTGCACTCGGCGGCCACCGAGCGGTGAGCGGGTCGCCGGCGTACGTCGAGACGCCGGCACAGGCGCAGGTGGTGACCGCCGACGGCCCGCGCCCGTTCGTCACCCACGTCTCCTACCGGCTGGCCGACGGCAGGCTGCTGGACTGGGCGTCGCGACGCCACCGCAAGCGGCCCGGCGCGCTCGGCCGCTGGATCGCCGTGCTGTTCATGGTCGGCTCTGCCTGCTTCATGGCCGGCTCGATGGCCGGCTACTCCACCCTGGTGGGCGCCAGAGCGGACGCCGTCACCTACTTCGTGGGCTCGATCTTCTTCACGAGCGCCGCCTACCTGCAGTACGTCGAGTGCATCAGCGCCGATCGCAAGGCGCTGCCCGAGGCCGGCCGGCGCCGGCGGCTGCTGGCGATCGAGGTGCGCCGGATCGATTGGTGGGCGACCGCCGTGCAGCTGCTCGGCACCCTGTTCTTCAACGTGACCACGTTCACGGCGCTCGACGCACACCTCAACGCGAAGCAGAGCGACCTGGTGGTGTGGACGCCGGATGCGCTGGGCTCCATCTGCTTCCTCGTGGCAAGCCAGCTGGCCTATGCCGAGGCGGGCCACGCCTGGGTGTCGTGGCGTCCGTCAGACGCCGGCTGGCGGATCGCGGCGCTGAACATGCTGGGCTCGATCTGCTTCGGCATATCGGCGATCGCGGGATGGGTGCAGCCGTCCACCGGTGATCTGCTGGACGCTGCCCTCGACAGCTCGGGCACCTTCTGGGGCGCGGTGTGCTTCTTCGTCGGGGCGGCGCTGCTGCTGCGGGCCGACGCAGCCCCCGCGCCGGATGCGGCCTACGCCTCGAGCGCCGCTTCGATGTCGTAGCCCAGCGCCAGGGCCAGCTTGGGGGCGGCCGAGACCACGCGGTCTGCGCCGGTCGACGGCATCACCGCGATCAGCGTGCCCACCAGATCGTCCACGCTGACGCCGGCAGACAGGGCGTCCTCCACGACGTGGATGTAGGACACCTGGGCCCCGTCCACCGCGACCAGCGCAGCCAGCCGGGCCAGCGCCGCCTGCTGCGCTGTCAGCTCCGAGACGTACAGATTGTCCTGCTCATCCTGATCGACCAGCGTGAAGAACGCTCGATCTCTCACGGACAGCATGAGCAGAGCGTGGTGATGATCCATGCTTCTCCCATCAAATCAGGCGTCTCGCCGGCGCCCTCATCCGCTTCGGGTGATCAGAGTCCGGTCTTGGCCTCGATTCTGCCGCTGGCGACGGCGTCGGTGAGCGCCTTGTAGTCCCGTTCGTTCTGGTCGGCGTACGCCTCGGCGAAGTCGGCGATGGCCCGGTCGAAGGTGTCGCCGGAACCCAGGTAGGCGCCGATCGCGATCCGGTCGCCCGAGCGGGCGTGGGCGCGGGCCAGCGTCCAGCCGCACATGCGCGCGTACAGCTGCATGCCCTGCGGCACCATCAGCTCGATCTCCGCCGATCCCTTCCAGTCCTTCAGCTGGCGCCCGTAGAAGTCGCGGGACACGCCGTCGATCCCCGTGACGGTGGTCCAGCCGAGGAAGATGTCGCTGGCGGCCTGCATCAGGTGCTGGCCGTTCACGACCCGCTCGCCGTTGCTCTTGACGGTGCTCTTCTGGGTGAACTCCTCGAGCACGGAGGGCTGGGCCTCCTTCAGCTGCAGGAACAGCGGATCGCTCCCGTCACGGCCGAGCAGCAGCGCGATCCAGGCGCGCGTGCCGACGCTGCCCACGCCGACCACCTTGCGGGCGACATCGACCAGGCGGAACTCCTCCAGCAGCACCCTGCGGTCGTACTGCAGCGTCGCGCGGTAGCTGCGCACGATCTTGTGCAGCTCCTCGTAGATCTGATCGCGGCGGAATCCCTGGAAGATCTGGTCGATCGGCTCGATCAGTGGCGGATCGCCGACGATCCGGGGCTCACCATCCACCACCTGCGTGAGCTTCTTGAAGACCTGCATGCTGTCCTTGGTCTTGGCCTTGTCGAGCGCCTTCTCGGTGCGCTTGAGCATCGCCTTCGGCGCCAGCTGGCGCATCGTGGCCATCAGGTCATCCACGTCCAGGTGCGAGTACCAGACGTCGAGGTTGGTCTTGCCGGCAAGTTCGCGCAGCGTCTCGCGGTAGGCGCCGACGGCGCCTCGCACGATCGTCTTGCGTTGAACCTGCGGATAGCCGTTCTCACGGCCTGCGACCGAGAGGCTGGCCGCCAACCGCTTCACGTCCCACTCCCAGGGGCCCGGCAGCGTCTCGTCGAAGTCGTTGATGTCGAACACCAGCCGCCGCTCCGGCGACGCGAACACGCCGAAGTTCGAAAGGTGCGCGTCGCCGCAGAGTTGCACCTGCAACCCCGACGACGGCGTGTGCGCGAGGTCGGACGCTTGGAGCAGCGCGGCACCGCGGTAGAAGGTGAACGGCGACACTCCCATCCGTCCGTAGCGGATCGGCACCAGCTCGGGCACGCGGCTCTCGGCCTGTCGCTCCAGCAGGGTGATCGGGTCTGGCCGGTTGGACGCAGGTTCGAACTCGGCATGATTGGAACGGGGCGTGCTGGCGCGGGCGGCCTTTCCAAGCGCAACCCGTTCCGCCACGCTGAGATGCTCTACCTCGGCCGCGCGTCGTTCTTCGGTCTCGACAGGTGTCATCATGCTCCTCTCGGGCGTCACGGGCCATTGGCGGCGCCGCAACGTCTTCATTGTGCACGCCGGCGGCCGACCGGCCTAGTCCAAGGCGGATGAAACGCGGTTCACCCTGTTGGGGCGACGACCCGGCGAGGGTTGTGGGCGAGTCTTGGTCGACGATCCACCCGACGAGGAGATGACCGCATGGCTGAGCTGATCGCGATTGGCTACCCGGACGAGACCACCGCCCTTGAGGCGCTGGACGAGGCGCAGAACCTGGCTCAGGATCTGATCATCGAGACCGATGCCGCCGCGGCGATCGTCCGGCACACCGACGGCAAGTACCAGGTCACAACCAAGCACGGCCCCACGGCCGGAGGCGGTGCCACCTGGGGCATGTTCTGGGGCCTGCTGTTCGGCCTCCTGTTCTTCATCCCGGTGTTCGGGATGGCCGTCGGCGCCGGACTGGGCGCCCTGTTCGGGCACCTCGAGAAGTCCACGATCGACAAGGAGTTTCAGCAGCAGGTGCGTGACATGGTGCAGCCCGGCACCTCGGCGCTGTTCCTGGTGATCGAGAAGGCCACGCCGGACAAGGCCGTCGCGGCCATGAGCAGGTTCGGCGGCACCGTGCTGAAGACGTCGCTGTCCGAGGAGGACACGGCCAAGCTGCAGGAAGCGCTGCACGGCGCGCCGGTGAACGCCTAGCACCACCCGCTGACAGCCGCAGTCGGTGGTTATCGAAGCTCGCCGGGGCGGGTCGCCAGTGGGCTCAGCTCCGACAGCAGCCCCAGCTCGGCGGCCTTCTCGAGCGCCTGCGTGCGCGACGACACGCCCAGCTTGCGGTAGATCGAGATGGCCTGCGTCTTGATCGTGTTTCGCGACAGGAACATCTGGTCGCCGATCTCACGGAACGACCAGTGGCTCGCCAGCAGCGGCAGCAGCCGCAGCTCGGCCGTCGTCAGCGTCGCGGCCCATCCGTCCTGAGAGCCCATCGCAAGCCCCCGCACCTGCTGGCGCAGGCGGTCGACCTCGACCAGCAGCGCGCCCATCTGCGGCCGCCGGTGCAGGATGTCGTCGATCTCGAGCAGCAGCGTCCGCACCTCGGCCGCGTCGGCCAGCGCCAGGTGCGTGAGGCCGAGCTGGAGCCTGCACTGCACCGCGAGCCACGGCAGCGCGTAGGTGAGCAGCGGTCCCGTCTCCTGCGCGCGGGCCAGGTGCAGCCGCGCCCGGGTGGGATCGCCTTGGGCGATCGCCAGGCGTGCCGCCACCGCCTCGAGCACGGGCGCGAAGGCCGACGGCCGCAGCTGCGCCACCAACGCGGGCTGCAACGCCTCGTCGACGAAGGCGCGCGCCCGTGCGATGTTGCGATCGTCGAGCGCGACCAGCGCCCGCTCGGCCAGCGCCAGGGCATGAACGCCGGCGAAGCCTCCGGCCGCCGCCGTCTCGGCGCCCTCGGCCAGCATCGCGTCGGCCTGGGCCGCCCGGCCGGCCAGCTGATGGGACACGCCGAGCGCGACGAGCGCCGCTCCGCGCCAGGGGCTGAACGGCGACAGCTCCGACAGCGCCAGCTCGGCGTCGGCCTGCATCTCGCCCAGCCCGCGGCGGCAGGCGACCGCGCGCAGCACCGCAGCCCAGGCTGCGAACGGACTGTCGTCGGGCATCGAACCGACCTCGCCGGCGCGTTGGACGGCGCGGCTCCAGCGATCCGCCTGCTCGGCCCGGCCACGGCTGGCATGCACCCAGGCTCCGATCACGCCAACGGCCGGATGGCGCACGAGCAGCCGCTCTCCGTCGAACGGCCGCAGCCAGCTCTCGACCTGCTCGACCTGGCCGCGCCCGTAGGCCTCAAGCGCCACCTCGCCGACGAGAAGGGCCAGCAGATCGGTTTCACCGGCCCGAAGCGCGTAGCCGGCGGCGAGCTGCTTCTCACCGCGGCCATCGAGCCACGTCGCCGCTCGCCGGCAGACGTCGGCTTCGGCCTCCGGCTCGCGCATGGCCAGCTCCGCCAGCAGCGTGTCCCGGTAGAGCCGGTGGTACCGGTACGACTGATAGCCGTTGCCGTTGGGGATCGCGAACAGGTTGCGGATCACGTTGCGGTGCAGCCGCTGGGGCGTGTTGGGAAGCCCCAGCGCCGCGTCGCAGAGCTGCGCGCTCATCACATCCAGCACTGCCGAACGCGTCAGGAAGCGCACGTCGCTGTGGGACAGGTGCGACAGCACCTCGGCGCGCACGTAGTCGATCACCAGCCGGTCGTCGCCGCGGATGCCGGCGCCCGACCGCAGCACGCTGCGCTGCCCGGCCCGGCGGAGGGACATCGCAGCCATCACCAGACCGGCCGGCCAGCCCTCGGTGAAGGTATGAAGCCGCTCGAAGTCATCATCGGCCAGCCGCACGCCGGCATCGGCCAGGAGCACACGGGCGTCATCCGGGGCGAGCGCGAGGTCGCCGGGGCCGAGCTCCAGGAGCCGCCGCTCGAGCCGCAGCCTCGGCAACGGCAGGGCGGATAGCTCGCGGCCGGACACGACCATCACGGAGCCGGGGCCGAGGTGGTCGATCAACTGCTCGAGGACGGCCACCGAACCGGATGAAACGAGGTCGCCGCCGCCGTCGAGCACCAGCACGACCGGCTCACGCACGCGTGACACGGCATCGCCGAGGATGGCCGAGGCCTCCGGCCAGGGCGGCGTCGTCGCCTCGGCGACCCCGTCCAGCACTCCGGCATCGATCGCCGCCACCTCCGCATACGCAGCCGCGATGTACCGGAGCAGGGCGTCGGGGTCGTTGTCGGCCGCGTCGGCCGACACCCAGGCGAACGGCCGCGGGTCGGCCGCCGACCACTCGGCCAGCAGCGCGGACTTGCCGTAGCCGGCCGGGGCGGCAATCGCGACCACAGCAGCGTCCGACGCCGTCAGCGTCCGCACCAGCGCCGGACGCGGTACCAGTCCCCTGGGGCGCGGGGGTTCGAGCTTGGCCTCGAGCAGGTCGGACCGCCGCGCGCCTCGGCGGGGCGCACGAACGACCGAACGGCGGTCGGCCGCTCCAGATCCGCGTTCGTTCGTGACAGGTTTCAGCTGCCCTGACCCCCCAAGAGTCCTGACGTTGCCGCAACCCTATACCGCGCGGGCGAGCGGCACCGTGAGGCGCGCCGAAAACGACCGACCACCGCCGGGTAGACTGACCGGTCAGCTTGTGTTCGGCGGCACGATCGAGAAGGGGCGACCATGACGGATGAGCCGGTGGAGGCGGAGGAGATCTCGGCTGCCGAGGAGGGCGACGACCAGCAATCGCTGATGGAGCTGGTCGAGCGGTTCGGGCGCGACTCGAGCGTGCTGGTGCTGCGCGAGGCGGAGCTGGCCGGGGCGCGCCACGAGACGGACGTGCGCCGAGCCGGCCGTGACGCCACTGCCGCGGCGATCGCCGCGGTCGCTCTCGGAACCGCGTTCCTGCTCGCGAACTGGGCAGCCGTGCGCGGGCTGTCGGGATCGCTGTCGAGCTGGCGCGCGCCGCTGTTGCTCGCTGCGGTGTGGCTGGTGGTGGGAGTCGCGGTGGCCGCACTGCCGCTGTCCCGGTTCCGTCACCTGCTGAGCCGCCCCACCCCCTCCATCGAGGAGCGCGAGCGGGCCCGCGACGACGCCGCGCAGCAGGTGCGCGAGTCGCTGGAGCAGCTCGCCGCGGGCCTGGCCGACGAGGCCCAGGCGCGCATGGTGTCGGCCATGATGCCCTCGGCGGACGGAGTGCTCGAGACCGGCGAGGACGTGCTGCAGGCATCCGAGGAGCTGCTCGACGACATGGTCGAGAGCGTGCCCGGCGGCAGCGTGGTCGGACAGGTGATCGACTTCGCGCTGATCCCGGGCCGCTACGGCGTCCGGGTGGCGACGACGGTGCTCAAGGGCGGCCCATCAGAGCAGGAGTAGCCGTTCAGAGACCGCCCAGCTCGACCTCGAACAGCTCCGGCAGGGCGGCATCGAGCGCGAGCCGCAGCCGCTGGTGTGGCCAGTGGTAGTCGAGGCGGCCTGATGCAGGCCGGTAGGCGGCGGTGAACAGCGTGGCGAAGCCGGCGTCCCATTCCCGCGCCAGCAGCGGGGGCTGAAGCAGCGCCTCCGCCATCGTGACGTCGTCGGCGCCCGCGGACGACATCGCCTGGAGCAGGTCGAGCCGCTCGACACTGCCGACCCAGGCCGAGTGCTCCGGCCACTCGACCGTCTCCGGATGGTTGGTGACCGCGCGCCGGTCGGTCACCAGCGCCGGGCGATCGGGGGAGATCATCACGGTGACGACCCGCCCGGATCGGTCGCAGAGCGTGACGTTGTACGAGATCTGGTGCGGCAGCCGCCGCAGCACATCGATGCCTTCCGCGACGTCGGCGGCCACCTCCAGCAGGTAGCGGATCACGAGCGGGATGCCGAAGCCCTCGCCCACCTCGCGGCGTCCGCCGAACGTCAGCGACACCGCCAGGCCGTCGTCGTTCACGCCGTCCACCAGACCCCACAGGCAGTCCCCGGTACCGAGCACGCGCCGTGTCGACCAGCGTGATCGGTAGATCGTCGCCTCGAACAGGCGCGGGTCGTAGTCGTAGTTGCGAAGCAGCACCGGCTCGCCGCCATCGCGATCCGGGACGACCACCTGGGAGCAGGCGACGATGAAGGGCGGCGGGTTCCACAGGGTCAGCATGGCTGCGGCCGCGTCGTCGCCGCCGGCGAGCGCCACCAGCTGCGCATGCACCTCGGCCAGCTGGGGCATGTGGTGATGAAGCGCGGCCTCTGCGGCCGCACGGCCGGGCCGTTCCCGGCCGCCGTCGGCTCCCAGCCACCAGGCTCGGTAGGCGTCCCACGTCTCGCGGTACAGCGCACTCCAGCGCGGTCCCGGACGTTCCTCGTCGATGCCGATGAACCGCAGCGTCCGGGTCTGCGGGCGCGGTGCCGGCGAGTCGGTCAGCCACCGGCGCCATTCTGCAGGCACGAACTGCGTCCAGTCGTCCGCCGCCGAGGCGGTGGTGGGCAGAAGGTGACGCACGGACTCGGGCACCCAGCTCTTCCAGCCGCCCGCCTCCGACTCCGGCATCTGATCGGTCTCGTGCGGCATCGCGGGTCAGTGTACGCCGGTCGACGCCGGGCGCGATTCGTGCGAACATATGTTCGTGAAGGACGAGGCGAACATCCTCCACGCCGACCTCGATGCCTTCTTCGCGTCGGTCGAGCAGCGCGACGATCCGCGCCTGCGGGGCCGCCCCGTGATCGTCGGCGGAGGCGTGGTGCTGGCGGCCAGCTACGAGGCCAAGGCGCGCGGCGTCCGCACGGCCATGGGCGGCGGCCGGGCGCGCATGCTGTGCCCGGATGCGGTCGTGGTGCCGCCGCGGATGTCGGCCTACTCGGAGGCCAGCAAGGCCGTCTACCGCGTGTTCGAGGACATGGCGCCGGTGGTCGAGGGCCTGTCCATCGACGAGGCCTTCCTGGACGTGCGCGGGCTCGAGCACATCACCGGGACGCCGGCCGAGATCGCCGTTCGGCTGAAGCGCGAGGTAATCGAGCGGGTGGGGCTGCCGATCACGGTCGGCGTCGCGCGCACCAAGTTCCTGGCCAAGGTGGCCAGCGGCGTGGCGAAGCCGGACGGGCTGCTGGTGGTGCCGCCCGAGGCGGAGTTGGCCTTCCTGCATCCCCTGCCGATCGAGCGGCTGTGGGGAGTCGGCCCGGCCACGTCGGCCAAGCTGCATCTGCTCGGCATCGCGACCGTGCGGCAGGTGGCGGAGCTGACGGAGGCCGACCTCGTCTCGATGCTGGGGCGAGGCGTGGGCCGCCAGCTGCACGCGCTCGCCCACAACCGCGACCCGCGGCGGGTGCGGCCGCGGAGCAGGCGCCGCTCGATCGGCGCCCAGCACGCCATGGGTCGGCGGCCGAAGTCGTGGCACCAGATCGAGGCCAGTCTGGCGGCCCTGGTGGAGCGGGTTACCCGCCGCATGCGCGCTGCCGGGCGAGCCGGGCGCACGGTGGTGCTGCGGCTGCGCTTCGACGACTTCGCCCGCGTCACGCGGTCGCACACGATGCCCTACCCGACCGCCCAGACGCAGGCGATCCTGCTGACCGCACGCGCGCTGCTGGCGACCGCCCGGCCGCTAATCGAGCGCCGCGGCCTGACGCTGGTGGGCGTCGCGGTCACCAACCTTGAGGACGGCTCAGCGCTGCAGCTGGAGCTGCCGTTCAACCGCCGCAGCCGGGACGAGCTCGACGCCGCGCTCGATCAGGTGCGGGACCGGTACGGGTCGGCAGCCGTGATCAGGGCTGCGTCGCTGGGCCGCGATCAGCGATCCCCACCGCCGCTGCTGCCGGACTGACCGACGGCGCGTCGTCCGGGCCGGGAGGCGTCGTCCACGACTCGCCGTGGGCCAGCCGGTGCGGATGCTTCGCTTGGTGCTTGCGGTGCAGGGCGGTGTGGTGGTCCAGCGTGTGGTGGTTCGGGCAGACCTTCCAGGTCGTGCCCCGCACCGGATGCCGTCCCGGCCGGTAGCACCAGATTACCCGGCAGCGGGTGTGCCACCACGCCCACAGCAGCGCGAGCGTCGTGAGCAGCAGGCCGGCGAGGCCTGCGAAATCCGAGAAGGCGGTGCCGGGATCACCCGCCCACCAGTGTTCAAGCCACCCGATCACTCGGCTCGTCGGTCTCCGGCGCGGCCGCCGCGGGTGTGGCTGGCGCTGCGGGCGGGGTGTCCGGCGCAGGCGTCGGCACGGTGGCCGGCGGGAGCGGCGGCAGGGCGGATGTCGGGATCGGGTCGACCGGCAGCGGCGTGCGCCGCCCGGTCACGGCCGACGCCATCCGCGACAGCACACCGGTGTGCTCCTCGCTCGCCTCGAGGCCGGCAACGAAGGTGGCGCGCACCGCCTCCAGCGCGTGCTCGTCGACCGGGGGCGGCTCGGGGTTGGGGATGTCCTTGGGCAGCTGGCCAATCACGGTCGCGTCCAGCCAGAACAGCTCGTCCTCCCGGCAGACGGCGATGCTGGCCGTCACCGCGTCGGTGCCGTCACCGGGCTGGCCGGCCTCTGCCTCGTCGGTGTCCACTTTGAGGCTGACATCGACCATGGGCGTCCCGCACATCGGGCACGAGCGCTCGCCCGCGGCGGCATCCTCGGAGCCCTGCCAGATCGCCTTGATCTCGTCCTCCTGCACGTGGCCGTAGGCGGCCGTCATCGTGCAGGCGGCGCCGTGGCCGTTCGGGCACGACCAGAACGTGTCATAGCCGCTTGCGCCGAGCGCGAGCACGGCCTGACAGGTGGGGCAGGTGGGCGAATCGGGAGATGCCATGGGTTCTGGGCTCCTTCGTAAATGATCAATTGGCGACGCGGGCGCTGACGCCGCCTGAGAGGTATCGGACGTGAGGCGGCAGTCCATGAGCCCCGGAAGCTACGCGGCCGCGGCCAGCGCCCTCATCAGGTGCCGCAGCGCCGGGCGCAGCGAGCGCTGCTCGAACCGCGGATCGGCCTCGATCACCTGCAGGAAGGCCAGCCCTTCGAGCGTCGCCACCACCAGCCGTGCCGCCTGGTCGGTCTGGCGGATGCCACA
The DNA here is from genome assembly GCA_963766445.1 of uncultured Actinomycetes bacterium. Lineage (GTDB taxonomy): Bacteria > Actinomycetota > Thermoleophilia > Gaiellales > JAICJC01 > JAICYJ01. Next base: position 66,746 of record CAVXZW010000015.1, read on the forward strand.
GCCGGTAAGCAGCTCGACCACGATCGCCCGGTAGACGTCGTTCAGGCGGCGTTCGCCGGGCGCAGCTGGGGTCGGCGGGCGGCGGCCAGCGACAGCTCGACGACCGATACCACGGCCAGGCGCTCGTCGCCCAGGCGGCCCATCATCAGGTCGCTGAGCCGGTCGGCCACCATCTCTGGCGTGGCATCCGCCATGGCCAGCTCGCCGGCGATCGCGCGCAGGCTGTCGATGGTCTCGGCCACGGCCAGGTCGAGCGCCTCGGAGATCAGGTTCTCCTTCGTCGCGAAGTGGTAGGACGTGAGCGCCAGCGACACGCCCGCCTCCCGCGCCACCGCCCGGTGGGTGAGGGCCGCCAGACCGTCGTCACGCAGGATCCGCAGAGCCGCCTCCAGGATCGCGCGGCGGCTGCGGTCGCCGTCGGCGCGGTGGCGACGGGGCGGCTGCCGTTGCGCTAGTCTGGACATATGTCCAATCTTATCGTAGAGGCCGCCCGAACATGATCGACTGCGACATCCACGTACAGATAGGCGACCGTGAGCAGTTCCTCGGGTTCGTCGAGCCGGGCCAGCGGGACTGGTTCCGCGAGCAAGGCCCGCTGCTGGGCACGCCCGGTTACACCTGGGTGCACCCGACCGGTTTCATGCGGGCCGAGCTGGAGCCGGGCGCCGGCGGCATGCCCGCGAGCACGCCCGATCTGGTGCGGCGCGAGCTGCTCGACCCCTACGGCATCGACATCGGGCTGCTCACCGCCGACGACGGCATCGCCGTCTCGCTGATGGCCAGTCCCTATCGCGCCGCCGCCTACGCCCGAGCCCACAACGACTGGCTGCGCGACTGCTGGCTGGACGCAGACCCGCGACTGCGCGGCACCATCGTCGTCCCCGCCCAGGATCCGCTGGCCGCAGCCGAGGAGATCAACCGCGTCGCGACCGACGCTCGCTTCGCGGCGGTGCTGCTGTGTGGCGGGTCTGAGCGCCCGTACGGCGATCCGCGCTACCTGCCGGTGTTCGCCGCGGCGGCAGAGCACGACCTGCCGGTCGCCATCCACTCCGGTGCGGAAGGACTGGGCATCTCGACCGGTTCCGGCGGGGCCGGCATGCCCAGCTTTTACGTCGAGTGGCACACGCTGGGCTCGGCCTGCAGCATCATGAGCCACCTGGTGTCGCTGATCTGCCACGGCACCTTCGAGCGGCTGCCTGACCTGCGCGTCGTGCTGATGGAGGGCGGCCTGGGCTGGCTGCCGGGCGTACTCTGGCGCCTGGACACGAACTGGCGGGGGCTGCGCTCCGAGGTGCCCTGGCTGGAGCGCCGCCCGAGCGAGATCCTGCGAGAGCACATCCGCTTCACCACCCAGCCGCTCGAGCACACCGACGGCAACGACGGGCTGCTGTTCCAGATGCTGCAGGCGGTCGGCGCACCCGGGATCCTCTGCTTCGCGTCTGACTACCCGCACTGGGACTTCGACGAGCCCGGCCAGATGATCCGGCGCCTGCCCGAGGCATGGCGCGAGACGATCATGCACGACAACGCCGCCGAGCTGTTCGCGTCCCGGATCGGCCCGGTGACGGTGTGAGCGAGTGGCACGACGTCGGCTCCGCCGGCGACCTGGACGAGCGGGGAGTGCTGCTGGCCCGGGTCAGCGGCCGCTCGATCGGCGTGCTGCGCGATAGTGCCACCGGCACCCTGTACGCGGTGCGGAACCGGTGTCCCCACCACGGCGCGCCGCTCTGCCTGGGCACCGTTCGCGACCGCCTCGGCGGCCGCCCCGCGCAGTACGTCGCGGCGGGGCGGCGGGTGCTGCACTGCCCCTGGCATGGCTGGGAGTTCGACCTGGACAGCGGGCGCTGCCCGGACGACGAGCGCATGCGCGTGGCCGTCTACACGGTCAAGATCGAGTCGGGACGCGTCCTGATCGACGCCTGAACGGCGGGTACAGTGCAGATGATGCATCCCGCAGCACCGAGATCGGCCCCATGTTTTTGAACTCGATGCCGCGCCTGGATGTGCTGAGAGCGGACGACCTGGCCACGCTCGACGCCGGCTGGGAGCGGCTGGCCGCCGAGGTGGGCGTGCGGTTCGACCACCCCCGCGCGCTGGAGCTATTCCGGGAGGCCGGCCAGACGGTGGACGGCGAGGTCGTGCACTTCGACCCGGCTTCCTGCGTGCGCAGGTGGCGCTTGCCCCGGCGAGCTTTCACCTGCACGCCCGCAATCCGGCCCGCAACCTCGAGGTGGGCGGCGGCCAGATGATCTTCGCAGCCACGAACGGGCCGCCGTTCGTGCGGGCCGGCGGCGCGCGCCGCGACGGCACCATGGCCGACCTCGAGCGGTTCCTGATGATGACGCAGATGACCGACGTGCTGGACACGCCCGGCCGCAGCATCGTCGAGCCCAACGACGTGCCGCTCGACGTGCGCCACCTGGTGCGGGCGCTGGAGGCGGTCCGGCTGACCGACCGGGTGTGGTCGGGCGAGCCGTCGCCGCAGCGCTCGGCCGAGGACTGCCTGGCGATGGCGGGGATCGTGATGGGCGGGGCCGAGGCGCTGCTGGAGCGGCCGGCCGTGTTCTGCAACATCAACGTCAACTCGCCGCTGCACTACGACGTCCGCATGCTGGAGGGCCTGTTCGCCTACGCGGACGCCGGCCAGCCGGTGATCGTGACCCCCTTCCTGTTGATGGGGGCGATGGCGCCGGTCACCGTTCCGGCCGCGCTCGTCCAGCAGACGGCCGAGGTGCTGGCCGGGCTGGCGCTGGTGCAGCTGGTGCGCCCGGGCGCGCCCTGCGTGATGGGCTCGTTCCTGTCGGCGACCGACATGAAATCGGGCGCTCCGTCGTTCGGCGGCCCCGAGTCGGCGTTCGGCCTGTACGCGTCCGGCCAGCTGGCCCGCCGGTTCGGTCTGCCGTGGCGATCGGGCGGCGGGACGCTGACGGCCAGCCAGACCGTCGACTTCCAGGCCGGCTACGAGGCCTTCAACACGCTCAGCGCCGCCTTCCTGTCAGGCGCGAACGTGTGCTGGCAGTCGGCCGGGTGGCTGGAGGGGGGCCTGGTCACCTGCTTCGAGAAGTTCGTCGCCGACGTCGAGCTGATCGAGCTGCTGCAGCAGCAGTTCGCGCCGGCCACGATCGACGAGGCCAGCCTCGCCTACGACGCGCACGTCGAGGTCGGCCAGGGCGGGCACTTCTTCGGCACCGAGCACACGCTCGCGCACTTCCGCGACTGCTTCTGGCGGCCCACGATCGGGTCGACCGACAACATCGATCGCTGGCGCAAGAACGGGTCGCGGGACTACGCCAGCCGCTCCGAGGACCGCTGGCTGGCACTGGTGGAGAGCTACGAGCAGCCGCCGCTGGACGACGCCGTCGAGGCGGAGCTGGTCGAGTTCGTGGAGCGGCGCGCGCGCGAGCTGGGCGACACCGTCAGCATCCGGCGCGGCCCGGTGCAGCCGGCCCGGCGCGAGGCGTCCTAGGCACCCTCGTCGCGGGCCGCCCGGCGCCGCAGCGCCACCCCGGTCAGCGACTCGCGGATGACGCGGTCGGCCACCAGCGCCGTGATGTCGGCTCCGCCGACCATCGTCGGCAGCACCTCGACCACGTCCGAGCCGACCAGGTCGAGCCGGCTGGCCAGCGACCGGCAGGCCCACAGCAGCTCGGTGGGCGTCATGCCGCCCGGCTCGGGGGTGCCGGTGCCGGGGGCGAAGGCGGGGTCGAGCACGTCCACGTCGACGGTCAGCAGCACCGGGCCGGGGCCGACGATGGCGACGGCCCGCTCGACGATCTCCTTGATGCCGCGGTCGCGCACGTCGTGGGCGAAGAAGGATGTGATCCCGCGCTCGCGCTGCCAGGCGAACTCCTGCTCGCCGGGCCAGTAGCCGCGCAGGCCGATCTGCACGTAGCGCGAAGGATCGACGTGGCCGCGGTCGACGGCGTTGTACATGGGCGTGCCGTGCGAGAGCACGCGCTCCCACTGGAGGGCGCCGGTATCGGTGTGGGTGTCGAAGTGGACGAGGCCGATCGGGCCGTGCACCGAGGCCAGCGCCTCCGCCTCGGGCTGGGTGATCGAGTGGTCCCCGCCCAGCAGCACCGGCATCACGCCTGCGGAGGCGACCTCGGCCACCAGCGCCGTGATGGCGGCGTGCGACGACTCGGGGTCGGCCGGGACACAGGCGGCGTCGCCGTAGTCGACAACGCGCAGCTCCTCGAAGGCGTCGATGCCGGCCTCGAGGTGGACGCCGTGGGGCGCGCCGGCGGCGCGGATCGCGCGCGGGCCGAAGCGGGTGCCGGGGCGGTCGGTGACGAGCTCGTCCATGGGCGCGCCGATGATGGCGGCGTCGACGCCGCGCCAGGTCGGCCAGGTCCTCGGTGTAGGGCAGGCCGGCGAACGTCAGCAGCCCGGCGTAGTCGGGCTTGCCGTCCGCGTGGCGTGACCAGCGTCGCTGGGGATCGATCATGCCGGGTCTCCTCGCTCCTGGGGTGGGAGCCGACATTGTGGCGCGTGCCCGCGCCGCGTGCCGCGGCTCAGCGTTCCGGGAGCTCGCCCGGCTGCCACAGCTCGAAGCGGTTGCCCTCCGGGTCAACGGCATGGCCGAAGCGGCCGTAGCTGGCCTCGGACACCTCGATCGTCGACTGTGGCGCCGCCGGCCCGCAACTGCTCGAGCATGGCGTCGAGGTCGTCGACGCGGAAATTCAGCATCGTCTGCTGCTCCAGCCTGCCGAAGTAGTCGGTGTCGGTCGGAAACGGCGCGAACACGGTGGGGCCGGCTTGCTGCGTCCACGACCACCTGGTGTCCGAGCTGGGGATGCCGAGGTTGGCCTCGTACCAGGCCGCCAGGCCGGCCGGGTCCTTGGCGCGGAAGAAGAAGCCGCCGATGCCGGTGACGCGCTGCATGCTGACACCGTACACGTTGCGGCCGCCGAGAACCGGCCGCGGGCTGGGTGCCGCCTATGTACTGCCGATGCGGCCTGCAGGGACGGTTTGCGACCCGCGCCCGGAAGAGGCAAGACTGGTGCCGACGACCTCTCGATGAAGGGATTGGCGGATGCCGCGACGAGTCGTGCTGCTGGTGGGTACGCGTAAGGGATGCTTCGTGATGGAGAGCGACCTCGACCGCCGGGATTGGCGGATCCGGGGGCCGTACTGCGACGGCTGGCCGGTCTACCACGCGATCTACGACGGCGAGTCGGGCACGATCTTCGCCGCGGGCGCGAGCGAGTGGCACGGCACCGGCATCTGGCGCAGCGGTGACCTGGGCGAGACCTGGCAGCTATCCAGCGAAGGCCTCGGCTACGGCGAGGATGCCGAGCTGAAGCTCTCGAAGGTGTCAGGGCTGTCGGCCGCACACGGCCGCGTGCTGGCGGGCGCCGAGGCGGCGGGCGTGTTCGAGAGCCGCGACGGCGGCGCCACCTGGTCGCTAAGAGCACGCTCGACGGCCAGCCCGGCCGTGAGCTCTGGAACATCCCCGAGAACCAGCCGCCCGGACACCTGGGCATGCCGGCGATCATGCCGCACCCGACCGAGCCCGAGCACTTCTGGGTGGTGATCCAGGGCATGGGCATCTTCGAGACGACCGACGACGCGGCCACGTGGACGCCCCGCAACAACGGCCTGCGCGCCGGCGTGGCCGCGCGAGCACGAGGACGTCGGATTCTGCGTGCACAAGCTGGTGATGTCGCCGCTCGACACGGATCGCATGTACCAGCAGAACCACGTCGGAATGCACCGCAGCGACGACGGCGGCCACTCATGGGTGGAGGTGACCGAGGGCTTGCCCACCGAGTTCGGGTTCGCCGCGGCCACGCACCCGCACGACCGCGACAGCTTCTATGTGATCCCGCTCGACCCCGGCCACGGCCGCTTCATGCCCGACGGTCACGCGTCGGTGTGGCGGACGAGCGATGCCGGCTCGAGCTGGCGGCGCCTGGACAGCGGTCTGCCGAAGCAGGACGCCTACCTGGGCGTGCTGCGGGAGGGCATGGCGATCGACGACCTGGACGTGCCCGGGCTCTACTTCGGCACCAGCACCGGCCAGGTATTCGCCAGCGCCGACGAGGGCGAGAGCTGGAGCGAGATCGCCAGCTACCTGCCGGCGATCGCATCGGTCGAGGTGGCGGTGGTGGATCAGCCGATGGCCGAGCTGCACCTCCCCGCCACCCTGCCCTCGCTGTTCGAGGACCTGCCGCGCACGCTCGAGGTGGAAGCCGGAACGGTGAACGAGGCGATCGACCGGCTCGATCAGCGCTGGCCCGGGATGCGCGACCGGCTGTGCGAGCCCGGCCCGCAGCTGCGCCGCCACATCAACGTGTACGTCGACCGCGAGCGAGCCGGGCTCGACACCAGGATCGAGGACGGCTCGCGGGTGGACGTGATCGCCGCCATCAGCGGCGGCTGAAGCCGGTGAACGGGGTGGGCAGGCCCGCCAGCCCACCCACCCCGCCGAAACCCTGCTGCGGCTAGAAGCTGCCGCTTGCGATCAGGGTGCCGCCCAGCGTGCGGACGCGCACGGGCGAGCTGTTCGTGATGCGCGGCACGCGCTGCCCACGCTCCGTGCTTCGCTCAACGTGGAACGCACCCAGGCTGGACACGCGCGGGCTCGTCCACTTGATGCCGTTCACGAACACGTTCACGCGCTTGCCGGCCAGGGCGCGGATGTGCTGCACCTCGACCTCGAGCTCGCGCTCCTCGGAGGACGTCTTCGAGGTCGCGTGGCCGGTGGCGTTCGGGAAGGAGACGCTGCCGTGTAGGCCGATCGTGCGCGTGGTGCCGCCGCCGTCCCTGGCGGCCGCCATCGGGGCGATCACGGCCATCACCGCGAAGCAGCCGATCAGCGCCGAGATGAGAGATGTGCGTCGCATGCTGTTCCTCCGTAGGTTGGTGACTTCGGAAGGCAGATTGCTCGCCGGCCGGTCGCGGTCGCAATGGGACATTGGTCCTAGGACCGTGGCGCGGGCCGGTCGCAACGGGCATCCTGGTGCCATGCAGACGCAGGTTGCAGCCATATGAGCCGGGGCGGGATCCTGCGGCCGGTGGCGGTGTTCGCGCTGTCCGGACTGGCTGTGCTGGTGCTGGTCGGCATCGCCGGCGCCCTGGCGCTGCGCAGCCTGGCCACGTCTGAGGCCCTACGCCAGGCCAAGCAGGTGACGACGGTGACCGGCCACGGCATCGTCGAGCCGGCGCTCACCACCAACGTCGTGCGCGGCGAACCGCGGGCGATCGCACGGCTCGACCACATCGTGCGCACGCGCGTGCTCTCGCCCAGCGTGGCCCGCGTAAAGATCTGGAACGCCGAGGGCAAGATCCTCTACTCCGACGAGCCGCGGTTGATCGGACGGCAGTTCGTGCTCGCGCCGGACGAGCTGCAGGCGCTGCGCAGCAAGACCGCCACCGCCGAGGTCTCCGACCTGTCGGGCCCGGAGAACGTCTACGAGCGCCACCTCGGCAGCCTGACGTCGGTCTACCTGGGCCTGCGCGCCCGCGACGGCACGCCGGTGCTGTTCGAGGAGTACCTGCGCTCGAGCGCGATCGCCGGCAACAGCCGCAGCGTCGCCCGGCTGTTCGCCCCGGTCGGTGATCGTGGCGCTGCTGGTGCTGGCCGCGCTGCAGATCCCGCTGGCCTGGCGCATGGCCCGGCGCATCCGAAACGCGCAGCGCGACCGCGAGCAGCTGCTGCAGCACGCGGTCGACGCGTCGGACAGGGAGCGGCAGCTGATCGCCGCCGGGCTGCACGACGGCGTCGTCCAGGAGCTGGCGGGCCAATCCTTCCAGATGGCGGCCGCGGTCGAACACGACCGGCCGCCGGAGGAGCTGCGCGCGGCGCTGACGGAGGGCGCGGCCGGCACGCGCAACGCGATCCGCCAGCTGCGGTCGCTGCTGCTCGAGATCTACCCGCCGGCGCTGCGCGACCAGGGCCTGGCGGCGGCGCTGCCCGACCTGGTGGCGCCGCTGACGGCGCGGGGCATCGAGGTCAGCATGGACGTGCAGGACGATCTGGCACTGCCCACCGAGGTCGAGCAGCTCGTGTTCCGCACCGCCCAGGAAGCGGTCAGGAACGCCGGCGCGCACGCGGCCGCGGGCCACGTCCGGATCGGCATCGAGCGCAGCAACGGGCTGGTGCGGCTGCGGGTCAGCGATGACGGCCGCGGCTTCGAGCAGGCCGACCTGGCCGAGCGGCGGGCGGACGGCCACCTCGGCCTGGACATGCTGCGGGACCTGGCCACGTCGGCCGGCGGCACCCTGCAGGTGACGTCGGCGCAGGGCGAGGGCACCACCGTGCAGCTGGAGGTGCCGGCCTCGTGATCCGGGTGGTGGTGATCGACGACCATCCGATCGTCCGCGACGGGCTGATGCGGCTGATCGGCTCCGACCCGGAGCTGGAGGTGGTGGGATCGGGCGGCGACGGCGACGCCGCGGTGGCGATCTGCGCCGAGCTGGGACCCGACGTCGCCCTGATGGACCTCTCGATGCCGGGAGTGGGCGGGGTCGAAGCCACGCGCCTGATCGGCGAGCGCTCTCCCGGGGTGCAGGTGATCGTGCTGACGTCGTTCATGGACCGCGAGCGGGTCACCGAGGCCCTCGATGCGGGCGCGATCGGCTACCTGCTGAAGGACGCCGAGCCCGGGCAGCTGCTGCACGCGATCCACGCGGCGGCTCGTGGCGAGTCGCCGCTCGACCCGCGCGCCGCGCGCGCGATGCTGGCGGCGCAGCGCACTCCCGACCGGCTGGACGCCCTGACGGCGCGCGAGCGGGAGGTGCTGGCGCTGGTGGCCGAGGGCCTGCCGAACAAGCAGATCGCGCGTCGGCTGGAGATCAGCGAGAAGACGGTGAAGGCGCACCTGACCAGCGCGTTTCGCACGATCGGCGTCGACGACCGCATGCAGGCCGGCCTGTGGGCGCGGCGGAACGGGCTCTAGCCGTCCACGCCTAGGGCACCCAGCCGAAGGACATGTAGCCGCCGGCCGCGCCGGTGATGCGGCGCCGGTGAGCGGGGCCGTCGACATTGACAAGGTAGAGAGCGACGTGGTCGTCCGAGCCCCCTCGACATGCTCGTAGACGAGATACCTCCCATCCGGCGACCACTGCGCGCAGCATGAGCCCGTGGCCGCCGGGTCGGGATCGACCATGTGCAGGTCCGATCCGTCTGGATGCACCAGGAACACGCTGTGGAAGGCGCCCGAGGCGACCTTGTCGAAGGCGATCCAATCGCCCGAGGGTGACCACCGGGCACTGGTCGTCCACACGCCCCAGTCCGTGATGCGGTGCACGTTGCTGCCGCCGGCCGACGCGACAAACACCGCGCTCAGTCCGGGTGGGACGCCCCGCCGGCTCGTGAAGACCGAGAACGCGATGCTACGGCCGTCGGGAGACCAGCTGGCTGGGGATCCGAAGTAGCAGCAGGCCACCACCCCCGGACTGCTGACCCTCGTCACGCCGCCGTCGCGTCGAGCCAGATACAACGTCCCGAAGCCGCCGTGGCGGTCGCGCTGAAAGAGCAGCAGCGACCGGCCATCGGGGGAGTACGCGAGCGGGCGCTGCGGACGCCCGCGCAGGGTGGTCGTCAGGCGGCGCAGGCCGCCGCCGCTGACCGTCATCCTGTACACGCCGTCCCGGGCCGGGCGCGCGGCGTCGACGCCCGCCATCGCCAGCATCTTGCCGTTCGGGGACCAGGCATCCGGGGTCAGGCGCAGCGTGGTGTGGCCGGTGGGCAGCGGAATCGGCGACGTGAAGCCGCCGCCCGTGGACACCAGCCGCAGCCGCCCGGCGCCGGCCACCAGCACGGCAAACCGGCTGGTTGCGATCGACGGGGTCAGGCAGCAGGTGTGGTGCAACGGCAGATGCCCCACCACGGCACCGTCGGGCGTCACCTCGACGACGGGCCCGCTGGCATCGCCGAACATCCCCCCGCCGGTGTGTCGCGCGAAGGCGATCGTGCCGGTCGCCGGACTCGGCGCTGCCGGCGTCTGGGGTCGCGATGATGCCGGGGTCGCAGCGGGCGTGCCCACGACGGACCGCCCGCCGCTGGCGAGCAGAGCGATCGTCGCGCCCGCGACCACCGTGACGGCCGAAACGGCTGACAACCAGCGCGGCCCGAGCATCGAGCTACTTGTCCGGCTTGCGGGCACGGCTGGGAGCGACGCGCGCCGGCTCGTTCGGCATCTTCGGGTAGACCGGCGGCCAGGGAGCGTCCATCAGGCCGGCCGCCATGTCGCGGCGGTGCATCTCCATCAGCGGCTCCAGTGACTGCGGCCGTTCCGGCATCGACTTCCAGGCGTCTCCTTTTTCGGCAACGCGCGCCGGCACCGTGGCGAGGGTCAGCGCCTGGGGATCGATGTCGTCGAGCTCGTCCCATGCGAACGGCATCGAGACCTGGGCACCGGGTCGCGGCCGGACCGTCCACGCCCCGATTACGGTCTTGTGGGGCGCGTTCTGGTTGAAGTCGACGAACACGCGCTCGCCCCGCTCCTCCTTCCACCAGGCGGCGGTGGTCAGGTCGGGCCGGCGGCGCTCCAGCTCGCGCGCCAGGGCAACCGCCGCCTCGCGCACCACGAACGAGTCCTGCTCGGGCCGCAGCCGCACGTAGACGTGGATGCCGTTGCGGCCGGTGGTCTTGGGGTGGCCCTCGATGCCGAGCTCATCGAGCAGCGCCCGCGTCTCGGCGGCCGCCTCCTTGACCATGGCCAGATCGACGCCGGGCGAGGGGTCGAGATCGATCCGCAGCTCATCGGTGTGGGCGGGGTCGGCCGCCAGGTAGGGCCACACGTGCAGGCCGATGCAGCCGAGGTTCACCGCCCACACGATGTGAGCGACGTCGGCCGCGACCAGCGCCTGCGACGGTGTGCCGTTGGGCGTCTGCACGGTGGTGGTCTGCAGCCAGTCGGGCGCGTTCTTGGGCACGCGCTTCTGGAAGAACGAGGAGCCACCGGCGCCGTCCGGGTAGCGCTCCATCAGCACCGGGCGCCCGCCGAGGGCGCGCATCAGCGGCTGCTCGATCGCCAGGTAGTAGTTGGCGAGATCGAGCTTGGTCTCGCCCCGCTCCGGGAAGAACGTCTTCGCCGGATTCGACAGGACGAGCGTGCGGCCGGCCGCCGCGATCTCTGCTGAGGCTTTCTCGGGCATCCGTTCGCTGGCGATGATACGCCGCCCTGTGCGAGGGTTCGTGCAGATGACGACCGACCTGGCACCGGTATCCGCCGGAACACGCTGCTCCTGTCCACCACGAGCGCGGTCAACTCGGTGGTGCTGCAGCTGGCAGCAGCCGTGTCGACGCTGACGTTCGTGCTGGTCACGGGCCACGCCGGGCTGCTGGGTCTCGGCCCGGCGATCTTCCTGACGTCGTCGGGTGTGACGGCGGTGATCGCCGGGCGCACGATGGACAGGCACGGGCGCCGGCCGGTGCTGGCGGTCGGATTCGTGGCGCTCTCCAGCGGGTGCGCGTTGAACGCGCTGGCAACGCGCACGTTGTCGGTGCCGGCGCTGCTGGCCGGGCTGGTGCTGATCGGAGTGGGCATGGCCACGTCGCTCCTGATCCGGACGGCGGCCGGTGACATGTACACGCCGGAGCGCCGCGCGCGCGGCATCTCCTACGTCCTGTTCGGATCGGTGTTCGGGGCGATCCTGGGCCCGGCGGTGTTCAGCCCGATGTTCGCGGGCAAGCAGGTCGACCCGGACGTGCTGACGGTGCCGTGGCTGGCGGCCGCCGCGATCGCGCTGGTGGCGCTGGCGATCGTGATGCTGGTGCGGCCGGATACGCGTGAGATCGCGATCCAGATCGGCGCGGAGCAGGGCGCTCCGCCACCCGGCGCCGCCGCGCCGCTGGCCGAGATCCTGCGCCGGCCCGGGGTGCTGCCGGCGATGGCCGCGAGCCTGGCCAGCTTCGCCGTGATGGTGTCCGTGATGAACCTGTCGGGGTACGTGGTCGTTCAGGTGCACCACCATGCGCAGGACGCCGTGTTCCCGATCATCGGCGCGCACGTGCTGGGCATGTATGCGCTGGTGATGGTGGTCGGGACGCTGATAGACCGGATAGGGCGGACGCCCGCGCTGGCCACCGGGCTGCTGGTGATGGGCGCGTCGGTGCTGTCGCTGCAGTGGGTGCAGGGCGTGCCGGCGACGGCGGTGCTGCTGTTCGGGCTCGGCATCGGCTGGAACATCTCGTTCGTCGCGGCGACGGCACAGCTGGCGGATCTGAGCAGCGCGCTCGAGCGAGGCAAGCTGCTCGGCTTCAATGACCTGATCGCATCCCTGCTGGGCGCGTCGATGGCGCTGGTCGGGGGCTACGGGCTGGAGACGTCCGGCGTGGGCGCACTGGCCGTGGGTGCGGCGGTGGTGGTCGTGTCGCCGGTGGCGTGGATCCTGTGGCGCGAGCAGCTGCCCGCGGCGTCGTCGGAGGCCTAGGCGTCAGTTGTGGATGCGCTCGCCGCGGGCGAGCATGGCGACGAACGTCTCGATCCGCCGGGCGCGGGTCGCGGGACGTTTGGCGTCCTGGATGCGGTAGAGGATGGCATAGCGGTTGCGGCTGTCGAGCGACTCGAAGAAGGCGCGGGCGGTTGGATCGCGGTCGAGCTCGCGGGCGAGGTCGTCGGGCACCTGGGCGGCGCTCTGCGGCTCGTAGGCTGCGTCCCAGCGACCGTCCGCGCGGGCGCGCTCGACCTCGCGCAGGCCGGACGGCTGCATCTCGCCGCGCTCGATCAGGAGCTCGGCCTTGGCGCGGTTGACTTGAGACCACCTGCTGCGACGCGCGCGGGGAGCGAAGCGCTGCACCCAGTGGTCGGCGTCGAAGGACTGCTTGCGGCCGTCGATCCAGCCGAAGCAGATCGCCACCTCCAGCGCCTCCGCGTGGGTCACGGACTCGATGCCGCTGCCCTTGCGGGCGATCTTCAGCCAGATGCCCTCGCTCGCCTCCGGCTGGCCGGCGAGCCACTCACGCCAGGCCTGCTTGCTGGGAAACGAGAGCGTCGGATGGTGCTTCTCGGTCACGCGGGCACGGTAGTCGCAAATCTGATCGGCGCCCGATGGCGTATCCGCGGTAGGGCCGGCGTCGGTCGTCGGCGAATCGAGTGAGCGGGGGACCGAGATGGGGACTCGCTGGATGCTGGCGGCGGCGATCGCGGGAGCATGCTGCGTGGCCGTGGGAGCGGTGCTGATGACGAGCGCCGCGCGCAGCGCCGCGACGACGGTGCCGGTCTCCGCCGGCCCCGGCGGGATGTGGGACTCGTCCGGCCACACGACCCCCGACACCACCGGACTGGTCCTCTGGGACTCGAGCGCGGGCACGTTCGGCTACCACCGCCAGGTGCACATCGCGTTCCGGATGGTCGGGTCGCGGGGTTCGTCGAGGACGTGCAGCAGCAGAAGCCGGGCGCGACCGGCTTCACCGCGCTGGTGACGGGCTCGACCGGCCAGTCGAAGGCGATGGTAGTGACAATGAAGATCAGCTGAATGTCGCAGCGGTCATGCAGCCGTGCAACGGCCCGACGGCCCTCGCAGGGGTCTGACCCCGACTCGCCCTGGGTGAGCGGTCCGGCACGGGCTCGTGACGGGTCGTCTCGAGGCGTTGATGCGCGGCCGCGTCGTTGAGCGGCTGCCCGCTCTGGGCCGTGATGTTCGCGCCGGACGGGCGGTGGGAATCGTTGCGGTAGGAGCTGGAATCGTTGCCGCCGCGTGAGGTTCGCTGCGGTCTTGGCGGTCACGCGCCGGTCACGGCGGCGCAACGCCCGTCGCGCGTTTCAGGGTGTCAAACCCCGACTCGGGCGGCGTGAGGGGTTCGGCACGGGATCGGTGCGGGTCGTTGCACCGCCGCGACGCGCGGCCGCGCGGTTGAGCGGCTGCCAGTTCGGGGCCGTGATGTTCGCGGCGGTCGGGGCGGTGCGAAACGTTGCGGTCGGTGCCGGGGTCGTTGTGGCGGCGTCAGGATCGTTGCGTCTTTTGCGTGTCACGCGCCGGTCACGGCGGTGTCATGCGCGGACGCGGGCGTGCTCGGGGTCGACCAGCACGTCGGCGGCCAGCTCGGCCGCAACCGGCCGGCCCAGCACCTCGACCTCGACCCTGATGTCGTCGGCCAGGTCGGCGGGCAGGTACGCGAACGCGATCGTCCGCCCCACCGTGTACCCGTAGCCAACGCTCCGCACACGGCCGGCCGTCGTCCCGTCCACCAGCACCGCCTCGCCGCCGTATGCCGGCAGGTAATCCCCGCCGCCCACCAGCAGCGTGCGGATCCGGCGCGACGGCTCGGTCCCGGCCGCCCGCAGCGCCTCGCCGCCGATGAACTCGCCCTTGTCCAGCGCCACGCAGAAACCGAGTCCGGCCTCGTACGGCGTGTCCCCGCCCGTCAGGTCGCTGCCCATGTAGCGGTAGCCCTTCTCCAGACGCAGCCCCTCCAGCGCCCGGTACCCCGCGATCGCGAGGCCGTGCCCGCGCCCCGCGGCCGCCAGCCGGTCCCACACCTGCACCGCGTCCGGCGCCTCGGCGTACAACTCGAATCCGAGCTCGCCGACGTAGGTGATGCGCTGCGCCAGCACCGGCTCGCCGATCCGGATCTCACGCGCCGTGCGGAACGGAAAGGCCGCTGCCGAGACATCGTCGTCGCTGCACGCCGCCACCACGTCCCGCGTCCGCGGCCCCCAGATGCCGATCACCGACAGCCGCGCCGTCACCTCGCGCATCTCCACCGGCCCGTCCTCGTCTCGCATGTGCAGCCGCAGCCAGCCCATGTCCGACTCGACAACGCCGGCCCCGGTCACCACCCGGAACAGCTGCTCGCTCAGCCGCGTAACCGTCACGTCGGCGACGATCCCGCCGCGGGCGTTCAGGAACTGGGTGTAGATGACGCTGCCGGCCGGCCGGTCGATGCGGTTGTCGCAGACCCTGTCCAGCAGCGGAAGCGCACCGGGGCCCTCCAGCTCGATCTTGCCGAACGACGACATGTCGATCATCCCGGCCCGCTCCCGGAACGCCCGGTGCTCCTCGCCCACCGCCTCGAACCAGGGCGGGCGCGTCCAGCCGTACCCTCGCTGGTCGGCACCAGCCCGGCGCCACGGCTGCCCGGGTCGCAGGTGGTCGGCCCGCTCCCAGCCGTTCTTGGCGCCGAACACCGCCCCCGCGTCCTGCAGCCGCCCGTGCAGCGCGCTCAGCCGGTTGGGCCGGCCCCACTCGTCGTGGTCGTCCGGGTACCGCAGCCGGTAGTAGTAGCGGTAGACCTCGCGCCCGGCCGCGTCCACCTGGGCCGGCGGCCGGTAGGCGTCGCCGAACCGCCAAGCCCGCATCCCGTGCACGTCGAGCTCGGTCTCGCCGTCCGTCATCCACTCCGCGATCGTCTTTCCGATCCCGCCCGCCCCGCCGAAGCCGTTCAGCGACAGCCCGGCCGCCATCCAGAACCCGGGCACTCCCGGCACCGGGCCCAGCAGCGGATTCCCGTCCGGCGTCATCGCGTCCGGATGGCACTCCAGCGTCACCATGCCCGCGTCCTCCAGGAACGGAAACCGCCGCGCCGCGCCGCTCCAGAGCTGGGCGAACCGCTGCTCGTCGGCCGGCAGGTTCCCCGCCGCGTGGTCCCACGGCACCCCGTCCAGCCAGCGCGAGACCGGGTTCGGCTCGTAGCCGCCGAACAGCACCCCGCCCGCCTCCGAGCGGCCGTAGACGAGGTTGTCGGTGTCTCGGAAGCAGGGCATGTCGCGCGGCAGCTCGTGCCCGTCCACCGCCTGCAGCGCGATGTGCTGATGGTCGACCGGCACCGACGGCGTGAACGCCCCCACCATGGCCGACACCTGCGGCGCCCAGATCCCGCAGGCGTTGACCACGTGCTCGGCCTCGATCCGCCCGCCGCTGGTCAGCACCGCCCGCACCGCCCGCCGGTGGTCGAGCTCGATACCCGTCACGCGCGTGTTCTGCAGCACCGCGGCCCCCAGCTCACGGGCGGCGTCGGCCAGCGCGTGCGTGGCCGTGTGCGGGATCGACGCAGCCGTCCTGCTCGACCCAGATCGCGCCGTACAGGTCCTCCCGGCTGGCCTGTGGCATCCGCTCCAGCGCCTCGTCCGGCGACAGCACGTACACGTCCAGGCCGATGCCGCGGGCCCGGCTCGCGCCCCGCTCCAGCTCCACCAGGCTCTCGGGGCTGGAGGCGATCCGGAGGCTGCCAAGCCGGTCGAACACCCCCAGCCGCTCGTACAGCTCCACGCTGTAGCGGCGGAACCGCATCATCGCCGGGGAGGGGTTGAACTGGGTCACCAGACCGGCCGCGTGGCAGGTCGAGCCGCTGGTCAGCTGAGCCTTCTCGACCAGCACCACGTCCCGCCAGCCCGCCAGCGCCAGGTGGTAGGCGACGCTGCATCCGGTGACACCGCCGCCGATGACGACGACCTGCGCGCGGTCGGGGAAACTGGTCTGTACCACGTTTTCGGGACTGACTATAGTGGTCGCCATGCCGGTCGACAAAGCCATCGACGAGCTGATCGACGTCGTCCCCGAGCTGCGCGGAGAGCGTGTCGTCACCGAGCTCGCGGGCGGCCTCACGAACACCAACTACAAGGTCGAGACCGACCAGGGCACCTTCGTCGTGCGGATCTCGGCCAAGGACTCCGGCCTGCTCGCGATCGACCGCGAGAACGAGTACCTGAACACGGTCGCCGCCGCCGAGGAGGGCGTCGGCCCGGCCGTCATCGGCTACATCCCGGAGCGGTCGCTGATGGTGCTGGAGTTCATCGAGGGCCAGACGCAGAGCGCCGAGGACCTGCGCCGCGGGGACAAGATCGAGATGGTGGCGCACGCCTGCCGGCGACTGCACGGAGCCGCCCGCTTCCGCGATGACTTCAACATGTTCGACATCCAGCGCCGCTACCTGGCGCTCGTGCAGGAACGCGGCTTCAAGCTGCCCGACCGATACCTCGAGTTCGAGCCGGCCGTGCGCGAGATCGAGCGTGCGATGGCCGTTCGCGACGAGGGCACCGTCCCCTGCAACAACGACCTGCTGGCCGAGAACTTCATCGACACCGGCGGCGAGTTCCGGCTGATCGACTACGAGTACTCCGGCAACAACGACGCCTGCTTCGAGCTCGGCAACGTCTGGAGCGAGTCGAACCTGTCGCTCGACCAGCTCGACCAGCTGGTGGCCGCCTACTACGGCCGGCCGCTCCGCAACAAGGTGGCCCGCGCGCGGCTGTGGGGGCTGATGTCCAAGTACGGCTGGACGCTGTGGGCCTCCATCCAGGACGGCGTCTCCGACATCGACTTCGACTTCTGGGAATGGGGCCTGGAGAAGTACGACCGGGCCGTGCTCGAGTTCGACGGCGCGGACTTCGGCCGCCTGCTCGATGACGTCACCGCCGACGATTAGCACCGTTCCCGACACGCCGGCTCCCGAGCAGCCCGCCGACGTGACGGCGTCGACAGTCGCCGTCTACGACGCGATCGCCACGTCCTTGCCGGCCGCCGGGCCGAGATGCCGCCACGGCTGGTGCAGCTGGGGCAGCGGCGCTTGCGATCGTGCGGCGGTCAGGCGCCGACCCGATCGCGATCGCGGACCTCGGCTGCGGCGCCGGCCGCGACCTCGCCTTCTTCGAGCGAGAGCAGCCGAGCGCCGTCACGGTCGGCACCGATGCGTCCGCGATGATGCTGGAGGTGGCGCGGCCGCACGTCCACCCACGTCTGGTCGAGGCCGACCTGCGGCTGCTGCCGCTGGCAACGGGTTCGCAGCACCTGACCTGGGCATGCGCATCGCCGCTGCACCTGCCCAAGCAGCAGCTGCCGGCGGCGCTGGCCGAGGCGCGGCGGGTGCTGGCTTGCGAGGGCTCCTGACGAGCCGGCCGCGAGGCGGTAGTCTCACGGCCATGACGGACTGGCCGAACGGCGCGCGCGGCGCGGTCGCCTTCACCTTCGACTTCGACGCGGAGGAGGTGTGGATCGGCGACGACCCCGAGAACGCCAACCGCCCCGGCGTGCTCTCGCAGGGCACCTACGGCGCGAAGGTGGCGGTGCCGCTGATCCTCGAGCTGCTGGCCCGCCACGGCCTGCGCCAGACGTTCTTCATCCCCGGCCGCGTGGCCGAGCGCCACCCGCACCGCGTGGCGGAGATCCTGGCCGCCGGGCACGAGGTGGGGCATCACGGCTACACGCATACCTCCCCGGCCACGCTCTCGCCCGCCGAGGAGGAGGCCGAGCTGGTGCGCGCCCTGGATGTGCTGCGCGGCCTCGGCGCCGACCCGGTCGGCTACCGCTCGCCGTCCTGGGAGTTCTCGCCGGAGACGATCGGGCTGCTCGGCAAGCACGGCTTCGCCTACTCGTCCAACTACATGGACGACCTGCACCCCTACCTGCACCCGGGCGGCGAGCTGATGGAGCTGCCGATCCAGTGGATCCTGGACGACGCCGCCCACTTCTGGTTCTCGGGCAGCGGCATGGACTGGACGCGAACGATCTCGCCGCCGTCCCACGTGCACGAGATCTGGTCGGCGGAGCTGGACGGCATCGTCGCGCTGGGCGGCTGCTGCATCGTCACCATGCACCCCCAGGTGATCGGGCGGCCGCACCGGCTGGCCTTCCTCGACCGGTTCATGACCGAGGTGCGCGCCCGCGGCGACGTCTGGATCGCGACCTGCGCCGAGATCGCAGCGCACGCGCGGTGAGCAGCGGGCTCGGCCTGACCGGCCGGCGCGCGCTGGTCACGGGCGGCAGCTCCGGGATCGGCGCGGCCACCGCCGCGCTGCTGCGCGAGCGCGGCGCCACCGTGGCCACGCTCGACCTGCAGCGACGCCGACCTGACAGCCGACGTGCGCGACGAGGTGATGATCGCGGACGCCGTAGCCGAGCGCAACCGAGCTGCTGGGCGGCGCGCCGGATCTGCTGGTGGCGAGCGCCGGCGTCTACCGGATCGAGCCGTTCCTGACGCTGACCGCCACGGAGTGGGACGACGTCCAGGCCGTCAACCTGCGCGGCGTGTTCCTGACCGGCCGCGAGGTGGCGCGGTCGATGATCGCCGCCGGCAGCGGCGGCAGCATCGTCAACCTGGCGTCGACGGCCGCGCTGGCAGCAGATGCCGGCGAGCCGACGGCCCACTACAACGCCAGCAAGGCGGGCGTGGTCGCGCTGACCAGGCAGATGGCGGTCGAGCTGGCGCCGCACGGCATCCGCGTCAACTGCGTGTGCCCGGGCGTGATCGACACCCCGATGCTGCGCATGATGGACGACCCGGACGCGGGCGAGCGGTACCTGCGCGAGTCGGTGCCGCTGGCGAGGCTGGGCGCCGACCGGGAGGTGGCCGCCGCGATCGCATTTCTGGCCTCGCCGGAGGCCGCCTACGTGACCGGTGTGGCGCTGCCCGTCGACGGCGGGCTCACGCTGTAGCGCGCGTCGTTCCATGAAAACGCCGCCGTTCGGGTGATCAACCATCCGCGTCTGCAGCCGATCACATTCAGGGGTAGGTGAGCCAGACGGAGGGGGTCAGCATGATCGAGGGAACCTGGTCCGCGGCACGGCAGATTGAGTCGTGGCCGCCGCCGTCGCTGGAGCGGGCGATCCAGACCGCCGATCCCGGCGAGTCCGCCCCCAGCTTCGCTGCACGACAGCCGATCTACGACCGGGCGCTCGAGGTGCACGCCTATGAGCTGCTGTTCCGAGCCGGCGACGGGGACCACGCCGGTGGTCACCACCTTCGCCGACATCGGGCTGGACGCGCTGGTGGGAGGACGCTCCGGCTTCGTCAACGTCACCCGCGACTTCGTCATGCATGGCCTCGTGACGCTGCTCCCGGCCGGGCGCGTGGCGCTCGAGCTGCACCGCTCAGACGGGCTCGATCCACAGGTGCTGGCCGAGCTGACGCGGCTGGGCGAGCTCGGCTACACGATCGTCCTCGACGACTTCGTGATGTGCGACGACAGCCCGCCGCTGCTGGAGGTCGCCCGTTATGTGAAGCTGGACGTGCAGGCCTTCACCCGAGACCAGCTGGCCGAGCAGGTAGCGAAGCTGGAGCCCTACAACGTCAAGCTGATCGCCGCCGGGGTCGAGGATCACCACACCTTCGAGTTCTGCAGGGAGGCAGGCTTCGACTACTTTCAGGGCTACTTCTTCTGCCGGCCCAGGACGGTCGCCGGCCACGGCATTCCCGCCAACCGCCTCGCCCAGATGCGGATGATGGCCGTGCTGCAGGACCCCGACTGCGAGCTGGATGACCTCGAGCACGCGATCAGCAACGACATCGGCCTCAGCATCCGGCTGCTGCGCTGGATCAACTCCGCGTACTTCCTGCTGCCGCGAAAGGTCGGCTCGGTGCGCGAGGCGCTGATGCTGCTGGGCGTGCGCAACGTGCGCAGCTGGGCGCTGCTGATGACGCTGGCCGGGATCGAGGATCAGCCCAGCGAGCTGATCCGCACCGCCATGACACGGGCCAAGATGTGCGAGCTGGTGGCGCAGGCGCTCGACCGTCCCGACACCGACGCACACTTCACCGTCGGCCTGTTCTCGGTCGTGGACGCCTTCATGAACACGGGCATGCGGGACGTGGTGAGCGAGCTGCCGCTGTCAGCCGAGGTGTCGGACGCGCTGCTCGAGCGCAGCGGGCACTTGGGCGAGGTGCTGGACTGGGTGCTGGCCTACGAGCGCGGGCAGTTCGAGTGCCTGACGCCCTCGCCGCGAGCCGACGCCGTGCTGCGCGACGCCTACGTGGTGGCGCTGCGCTTCGCGGACCAGGCCGGGTCGTCCGCGCCGGACGCCGACCGTCAGCCGGTGCCGTTCCAGGCCATGTGCCAGACGGCGCCGAAGGTGACGGCGAGCAACAGCACGTTCTGCCAGTAGCCACTCACCCATCGAGGGTACGGGCGGGCGCGGTCACCCGCAATCGGCGCGGGGTCAGGCGTCGTCGGACTCGTCGAACAGCTTGCGCGCGCCCATGCGGCCGACCGGCTCGACCTTCTTCAGCTGGTAGGGCGAGCCGTAGAACATGCGGTGCGTGAGGCCGCCGGCGGTATAGGGCTCGTCCATCTCCAACATCACGCTGGCGCCGGCGACGTGCACGACACGGCCGTACGCTCCCTCGAGCTGTGCGTGGGACGGTAGATCGCCGGGCATGCCCTGCAGCCGCACGTAGTCGCCGGGCTCGAGCTGCGGCAGCTCGTCGTGCGTCACCGGCCGCCGGGTCGGGATCGGGTCTGCGTCGTACATGGCCATCGGACGAACTGTATCGGCGGCACCCGCTTGGGGGTCGAGCAGGAATACCTCTCAGACGATGCATGATGCGGATGTGGATGCGACGCGCAGCCGCAGCACTGACGCTGGTCGTGGCCGCCGGGCTCACGGCCGGCGCCGACGCGCCCAGCGCAGCACCGCTTCCCTCGGCACCGCCTGCCCCGTTCCGCCGGCAACGTCTGGAACCAGGACATATCGGGCTGCCGGTGGCCTCGGACTCAGACACGCTGATCGCAAAGATCGGCCTCGACACCGGCCTGCACCCGGACCAGCTCCTGGGCTACGGCATCTCACTCGGCTGAGCAGCGGAAGCTGGCGTTCGCTTCGACTACCGGTGCAATTTCGGCTCCTACAGCGGATACGGCATCCCCTACAACACCGTTTCCGGCTCACAGCGGAAGGTGACAGTGCGCTTCGACTACAGCGCGCAGTCCGACCACGTCGGCTACCCGATCCCCAGGCGGCCGCGGATCGAGGCTGGCAGCGACCACCACCTGCTGATCGTCAACAGCGGCACCTGCAAGCTCTACGAGTTGTGGAACGTGCGGCACACAAGGAGGGGCTGGCGGGCCGGCTCCGGCGCGGTCTGGAAGATGACGTCGAACGCGCTGCGGCCGGACGGCTGGACGAGCGCCGATGCCGCCGGGCTGCCGATCCTAGCCCGGGCTGGTGCGCTACCGAGGAGGTGGCGGCGGGCGTGATCAGACACGCACCGCGCTGCGGTTCCCCCTGGTACGTCAGCGGCGCATCCAACAAGCGGTTCAACGACGACGACCTGCGCACGCTCAACCGCATCACCGGCCGCGACCTGGAAGTGGTCGACACCAGCGGCCTCGTGAACACGCCGTAGGGGTCAAGGCCGATCCCCCCGATGTGGGAGTGAAGGGGCCGCGGTAGGCGTCGATACCAGCCCTGGGTCTCTGTTCTCGAGCAGCGGGGTTGCACCGTGGCGTACAGCTATCCGGCCTTGCCGTCCAAACCGACGCGCGCGCACTTCCAGCGACTGCTGTGGCGCGCCGGTTTCGCGGGCAGCCACGACCAGATCACGCACTACGTGAAGCTGGGGCTGCCCAAGGCCGTGACCGAGCTGCTGACGCCGTTTCGCAAGAACGTGCTGGTCGGGCCAGTCCCGACCGACGGCGGCAACAGGCTGCAACCGCTCGACCTGTGGGGGCACGACTGCCTGTGGTGGCTCGACCGCATGGTGCGCAGCCGAAACCAACTGGTGGAGCGGATGACGCTGAACCTGCACGACCTGTTCGCGACCTCCAACGCCGGTGTCGGGAACACCCGGCACATGCTGCGCCAGAACCGGCTGCTGCGCGGGCACGCGGTCGGGAACTTCCACGACTTGCTCGAGCGGATCACGATCGACCCGGCCATGCTGCTGTGGCTGAACGGCGCGGACTCGAACAAGTGGGAGCCCAACGAGAACTACGGGCGCGAGGTGATGGAGCTGTTCTGCCTGGGCAACGACCCGAACCTGGAGTCGCTCACCCACGGGCTCTGGACGAACGCCAGCATGTACACGCAGGACGACATCCACGAGGCCGCGCGCGCACTCACGGGCTGGCGCTACGACTGGAACAAGGCGGCGACGGGCACGATCAAGCAGCGCGAGAACCCGACCTTCTGGGACGCCGGCTACCACGACACCGGCCAAAAGACGATCTACGGCCACACCGGCAACTGGGACTGGCGCGACGTCTGCAGGCTGGTGGTGCACCATCCCAACCACGCGCCCTACCTGGCCTACTCGCTGTGGAGCTACTTCATCTCGACACCGCCGACGGCGACGGCCATGCGCCAGATGGTCAACAACTACAGGAACTCGGGCTTCGAGCTGGCGCCGCTTCTGAAGGTGATCCTGCACCACCCGGCCTTCTACCTGAACCTGGGCGAGCCGGACATGGTGAAGCCGCCGATCGTGTTCGTGGCCGCCGGCCTCCGGAACACGCGCCGCTTCATCAAGAACAACAGCTGGAGCTGGCTGCTCGACAACATGGGCCAGGTGCCGTTCTACCCGCCCAACGTGTCGGGCTGGAAGCAGGGTCCGGCGTTCCTGAACACGAACACCGCACACGCCTACTGGCAGACCACCGGCTACCTGCTCTACCAGACGATCAACGATCCCGGCAGCCAGACGCCGCAGGCGGCGGTCACCGCCGCCATTTCGGCGCTCTCCCACCCCTGGGCCTCGAGCGACACCCACGCCAAACTCGTGACCTACGCCAGCGACTACGCCACCCGCAACGGGCCGACGCTGGACTCCCACGACCACGTGGAGCGCCAGACGGTTATCCGGGCGATGCTGATGGCCGGTCCTGACGGCCTCCTCCACTGAGCATGATCGGAGCCACGACCTGATGAACCACTGCGGATGCAACGACTGGCAGTCCACCCACCGTCGATCGATGCTGCGCCGCCAGGGCCAGGTCGTGCCGATCCCGCGCGCCGTCCTCGAAGGCGAGTCCGCGGGCATGTGCCGCCGCGACTTCCTCCGAAACGGAGCGGTCGCGTTCCTGACGGTGTACGGCGCCTCGATGCTCGACTGGGGTCACATCTGGGAGGCGGCCTCGGCGCGGGCGGCGACGCCCGGCACCGATCCGATCATCGTCTCGGTCTTCCTGGACGGCGGCAACGACGGCCTGAACACCCTGATCCCGATCACCGGGTCCGACTACGCCGCGTACGCGTCGAAGCGCCCGCACATAGGTCTGGCACCTGCCAGCTGCCTGCCGCTGGGCGGAGCGGCCGCGAACCCCGACTGGGCCTGGAACCCGGCCGCGACCGGCTTCCAGCAGCTGTACGACGCCGGCAAGATCGCCGTCATCCCGTCGGTGGACTACATGCCGCCCGACCTCTCGCACTTCCACTCGCGCGCTTTCTGGCAGGCCGGCGAGCTCGATCCCGACCCCGCCACCGGCTGGCTGGGCCGCTGGGTCGATCAGAACGGCGCCGCCGACAACCCGCTGCAGGCGGTCTCGGCCGGCTGGTCGCTGGACGGGTCGCTGAAGAGCGCGACCAACCCGGTCGCGGTGCTGTCGAGCGTCGAGGACGCCCAGTTCACGATGAACAACGTGTGGTCGGATCCGCAGCTGATGGTGGACACGCTGGCCGGGCTGTCGGAGCGCAGCGCCGCGAACGAGGCCATGGCGGCTGCGGATGACGCGGTCGGCGGCGCGGTCAACGTGGCCAGCCGGCTGAGCGCGCTGACCCAGCCGACGCTGCCGCCCAACGGGCTCGGCTACGGCACCACCAACTTCGACCAGCGGATGTCCAATCTGGCCTGGATGCTGGACTCGAACCTGGGCATGCGGGTGGCCTGCGTCTCCTACGACGACGGCTGGGACTTCCACGACTCACAGGTCAGCCGCCAGGCGCAGAACCTGTCGCGCATGTCGACCACCCTCGCCGCCTTCCAGGCCGACCTGGAGGCGCGCGGCCTGGCCGACCGCGTGATCACGCTGGTGTGGAGCGAGTTCGGGCGCCGCGTCGAGGACAACGACTCCGGCGGCGGCGGCACCGACCACGGCGCGGGCGGGCTGGCGCTTGTGATCGGCAAGCACGCGAAGGGCGGCATCGCGGCCGAGTTCCCGGGCATCTCGGACGCAGATCTCGATCAGTGGGGCAACCTGAAGGTGCCGACCGATTACCGCCAGATCTACACGAACCTGCTAGGTGGCTGGATGGGCACCGACCCGGCCGACGTGATCCCCAACGCGAGCAGCTACACGCCGCTGGATCTGGTGGCGTAGGGCGATCCGCCGGCGCCGGCGGGCGATCACCGATCCGATCGCCGCCCCTGCGATACTTCAGGGGTGGCCGGCCTGCGCGCTCTCACATTCGCCGCCCTTGCCGCCGTCACGGCGGCGGTCGCCCATGGCGGGTTCGCCACGCTGGCCGATCCGCGCTGGGCGGTCGCGGCGCTGAGCGGCGCCGGCGTGGCCGCGCTGGTGATGTGGCGAGGCTGGGCGCTGGTGGCGCGGCGGGGAGAGATCCAGGACACGGCCTCGCTGGCCGCGCTGATCCCGGCGATGCTGGCCGCGCAGACGGCTGCGCACCTGGCGCTGCTGGCAGCGGGAGCGCCCGCGCACCCCGGTGCCCACGGATCGCTGGCCCTGCACCTGGCGCTGGCGGTGGTGGCCGCGGTGGTGGTGCAGCTGATCGACGTGCACACGCAGCGCCGCGCGCTGGCGGCACTGACGGCGCCACGGCTCTCGGGAGCACGTCGTGCGACGAGCACCCGCCGCCGCTGCGTCCCGCGGCCTGGCCGCATGGCACCGCCGCGGCCGCGCACCGCCGCTCCCCGCCTGACCCGTCCCCCACCCTCGGTCAGGAGTTCCACTGCGCCACCGCATGCCATGCGCCACCCCGATGCACGGCCCGGTCCAGCCGGGCGGCCTCGCGCTGCCGTCCGGGAGCCCGGGATGAGACGGGCGGCCGCACTGCTCGCGCTGCTGGCGCTGCCGCTGATCTGGCCGGCCTGGGCGCAGGCACACGCCACGCTGCTCGCCACCACGCCCGGCGCCGGCACGCGCGTCGCGACCCCTCCGCACCAGCTGGTGCTCACGTTCGACCAGCAGATACGCCCCGTCAGCGGCGGCACCACCGTCGTCGATGCCGCCGGCAAGTCGGTGATGGCGGGGCCGGCCGCAAACGCGCCGGGCAACCTCAAGCAGCTGGTGGTACCGCTGCAGCAGGGCCTGCCGGCCGGCGACTACACCGTGCGCTGGGAGATCGTCTCCACCGACGGCCACCTGATCGCCGGCGTGTACGCCTTCGGCGTCGGCACCGGCGGGCCGGTTCCGCAAGCGGAGTCGCAGGACGCGCCCACCGACTGGCCGTTCCTGATCGCCCGCTTCTTCTACTTCGCCGGACTGCTGACGCTGGTCGGCGGCGTCGTCTACCGCGTGGCCGCCTACCAGCCGGGCACCGCCGCGGTGACCGGCGAGCCGCGGCGGCTGATGGGTCTGCGCGAACGCCACCGCGCCAACCAGGTGCTGGCGCTGTCGGCGGTGCTGGTGCTGGCCGGCGGCTGGGTGGCGCTGACGCGGCAGGGCGCGCAGGTGGCGGGCGTCAGCTTCTGGGAGGCGTTCGATCATCGCGGACCGGTTGCCTCGGCGCTGGACGCGACCCGTTTCGGCCGCCAGTTCGGGCGCGGCATCGACGTGACCGCGGTCTTCACGATCCTGGTCGCCCTGGCCTACGCTACGGTCGGCGTCAGCCGCCGGCTGACCGCGGTGCTGGCGGTGCCCGCGGCGATCGCCGGGGCCTGGGCGCTGGCCGCACCCGGCATCTCCGGGCATGCGGGTGACCCCGGCCGCGGCCCGCTGGTGATCGGCCTGGACGCCCTGCACGTCGCCGCGGCCGCGATCTGGATCGGAGGGCTGGTCCAGCTGGCGGTGGTCACGCCACATGCCACGCGCGGCCTCACCCAGCCGCTGCGCGACGCGACCCGCGCCAGGATCGCCGGGCGCTTCTCGCGGATGGCGGTGGCCGCCGTCGCGGTGCTGGCGGTGACCGGCGGCCTGCGGGCGCTGTGGGAGCTGTCCTCCGTGTCGCAGATCTGGACGACCTCCTACGGCCGCACGCTGCTGGCAAAGACGGTGCTGCTCCTGATGACGCTGGCGGTCGCGTCGCGCAGCCGCCGGTTCCTGGGCCGCTACCAGATGCTGCGGCGTTCGGTCACCGCCGAGCTGGTGGTGCTGTCGGCTGTCGTTGCGGCGGTTGCCCTGCTCACCAACCTGCCGCCCGGGAGCAGGCCCACCGCCGTCTCGGGTGCGACCACCGCGACCGGCGGCGCGGCCACCGTGGCCCTGCGAAACGGCGGGCAGATCAGCGTCTGGCCGGGGACGGCCGGGCCCAACGCGATCCGGCTGTCGCTGCCGGCCCAGACGACGGCGCCCAGCCTGCACCTGCAGCAGGCGGACGGCACACCGGTGCCCGCGAAGCTGATCGCTAGCGGGGCCCACACCTGGCTGGCCTGGGCGCCGGGGCTTGACGCGGGCGCGGTCTCGGCTCGCGCGACGGCGGGCGGACAGGCCTGGTCGACGTCGCTCGACATCGGCGAGGCGGTGCACAGCGAGGGCGTACCAACGGCTCCGCTGGCGACCGGCCCGCTGGCAGCCGGCGAAGCATCCGATCTGGCGGTCGCGGCACAGCGGATCGGCAACCACCGCGTCCGCTTCACGGTGCTGGGGCAGGACGGATCTGCGTCGCGAGTCGTTGCCGTCACGGCAAACGGCCGGCTGGCGACGCCGTGCCTGAAGACGCCCGAGGTGTGCTTCGAGGCGCCGGTCAGCCGCAGGGCCGGCCCGCTGGCGGTGACGGTGCTTCGGCCCGGCCGCGCGACGGTCGGCACCACGCTCGAGCTGCCGGCGGCGGATGCGCAGCCGGCGGCGGCGCTGGTGCGCGACACCGCCAGGTCGCTGCGCGCGCTGCACTCGGTGCGGTTCGAGAACCACCTCGCCTCGGATCCCGTGCACTCGGTGGACACGACGTTCATCGTGGGTGCGCCCGACCGGCTGGCGATCGACGTGCACGGAGGCGCGCAGTCACGCGTGATCGGCAACCACCGCTGGGATCTACAGAACGGCAGCTGGGCGAAGCAGCCGATCCAGCGGTTGAAGCTGCCAGATCCGTACTGGGCGAACGGGGCGCTGGCGGCGTACGTGACAGGATCGACCAGGAATGGCGTTGAGGTGACGCTGGGGGTGGCGCAGGGGCCGACGTTTTTCCGGCTGCTGATCGACAAGCGGACGCACCTGGTGAAGCGGCTGTGGATGACGACGGCCGCGCACTTCATGCGCGAGCACTACCTGGACTTCAACTCGGCGCCGCCGGTCACGGTGCCACCTTCGTAGCAAGGGGCGGTGGCAGCGCCCAGCGGCGTTCGTGGTGCCAGCGCTGGATGGTGCGGTGGCTGGGCGGCTCGGCGTTGGTGTAGGTCGCGTCGAGGACGTGCGCGCGAACGATGCTCACCGGTGCGCCCCGGGCGAAGGCACGCTCCGCACGCAGCCGCATCCTCGGCCACGCCTAGGAGCCGGGTCTTCTGCGAGCAGGCAACGCAACACCAATGCCTCAAACACCAAACGACACTCACCCACACCGCCAACTGGCACGCCCCTGGCCAGCAGTTCTGCGCGCCCCGCCCCCTCAAACCCGCCGCCCAAACAACCAGCACCCGCCAGGTACACTCGCCGCGATGCCCGAGCCACCCGAGGTGCGCCCGATCACCGAGGCGGAGGTTGCCGTACTCGATGCCGCGTACCCCGAGCACGAGAGCCGTCACCAGCTCCGCCTCCGACGGCAGCTGGCCGGCGAGGGTACCTACTTCGTCGCGTGGTCGGGGGATGAGCCGGCCGGGTGGGTGTTTCTGGACTTCCCGGAGCATGCGCTCGGAGCGGGCGCTGGGCGGCGCGCAGCTGGCGGATCTGCAGGTCGCCGCTCCCTACCGCGGCGCCGGCCTTGGCCGCGCCCTGCTCGACGCCTCCGAGCAGGCGGCCTGCGATGCCGGCTGGGACACCATCGGCCTCTCCGTCACTGTCTCCAATCCAGACAACGAGCTCGCACGGTTCATCTACCGCCGCCGCGGCTACCGCGACAGCGGCCAGGGCGAGTTCCACGACGGCTACCACTACCACGACACCGCCGGCGTCCGCCGCTACCACGGCGAGCAGCACGTCTACCTGGTCAAGCGCCTCAGCGGCGCCGACTCCTAGGCCGGGTCGGTCTCGACCGCCGGCGTGCGCCTGAACGGCACGCGCGCGCCCATCGCCGCGGCGATCACCACGATCGCGCCGACCGCGATCAGCACGTCGCCCACCGAGAAGATGTTTCCGAACGGCACCCAGCCCGGTGCCGCCCACCGGTCGACGAACCAGGCCAGGTTGGGCGACGCGTCGCGAACGCTGTTGTTGTGCACGCCCGAGTAGTTCAGGCCGCCGTCGCGCATCGCGCTGGGCAGCGCCGGCATGTGCCCGCCGTTGGCCAGGATCGCCGCTAGGTTGAACAGCATCCCGGCCGCGGCGATCGGCATACCGAACAGGTGCCGGTTCGCGAACGCCACAACCACCAGGCAGCCGTACGAGGCGATCGACAGCGCGGTGGCCACCTGCGTGCCCGCCTGCCACGGCACGAACAGCGAAGGGAACGCCGCGATCTGCAACGCCAGCGCCAGGTAGAACAGCCACGGCTTCGACACCCGCACGTACGCCAGTCGGCCCAGCCGGCCGCCCAGCAGCAGGCCCAGCACGATCCCGATCGGGACGGTCGGCAGCAGGAACATCAGGCCGTGGCCGGGGTCTGCTCGGGGACGTCCTCGCCCAGCGCGGCCAGGTACTTCTCAAGCGCCGACACCACGCGCGCGTCGAACTGCGTCCAGCAGCGCCGGCGCAGCTCGGCGATCGCCTCGCCGGAGCTTCCGGCCGCGCGGTAGACGCGGTCCGAGGTCATCGCATCGAACGCGTCGGCGACCAGGATGATGCGCGAGCCCAGCGGGATGTCCTCCCCGGCCAGTCCCAGCGGATAGCCGCTGCCGTCCCACCACTCGTGGTGGTGGCGGATCCAGCGGTCAACCGGCGACACGCCCAGGCCCTCGAGCAGGCGGTAGCCGAGATCGGCGTGCTCGCGCATGATGCGCAGCTCGTCGGGGTCGAGCTTGCCCGGCTTCTGCAGGATCCGGTCGGGGATCGCGATCTTGCCGAGGTCGTGCAGCAGGCCGGCCAGCCGCACCTGCTCGACGGTCTCCTCGTCCAGCCCCATCGCGCGGGCGATGCCCTCCACCAGCCGCGACACCGACTGGCTATGGGCGCCGGCGTAGGTGTCCTTTGCATCCACCACCCGGATCAGGCCCTCGGCCGCCTTCAGGCGAGCGTGACGCTCTGCCGTCTCCGCCAGCTCGTCGGGCGTGTAGATGCGCACAACGGTCGGGCTATAGACACAGGAGCGGTTCTTGCCGTGGTTCTTGGCCCAGTAGAGCGCGCCGTCGGCGACGCGCAGCAGCTGGTCGCGGTCGCCGGCGCTGCTGGGGTAGCTGGCGATGCCGGCGCTGACCGTGACCGGCTCGGCGTGCGGGAAGTTGGTCTGCCAGAGACGCGCGTGCAGGCGCTCGACGGCGGCATAGGCCTCCTGCTCGCCGTCGTCGGGCAGAAGCAGCGCGAACTCCTCGCCGCCGATCCGGTAGGCCTGCGTGTCGCCGTACTCCTCGCGCATCAGCCGTGCCAGCGCGATCAGCACATCGTCCCCGACCTGGTGGCCGAAGCGGTCGTTGATGCTCTTGAAGTTGTCGATGTCGATCAGCACCAGGCCCATCAGCGAGCGGGTGGACGCGCCCAGCGCCAGCGCCTCGCGCAGATCGGTCTGGAACGAGCGATGGTTGCGAAGGCCGGTGAGCGCGTCGGTCTCTGCGTCGCGGGTGGCCACCACCGAGCGGTAGGCGTAGCGCTGGTACAGCGCCAGCGCGAACAGGGGTCCGGCCAGCAACAGCTCCAGGCGCGGGTTGATCATCCACAGCGAGGTCGCCAGCGCGGCGATGAAGGCCATGATCGCGAAGGCCGGGCCGGAGTGGCGGACGTAGTCCTCCAGCATCTCGCGCATGCTGATCCCGGTGTACAGCGAGACCGCGGTCGCGACGGTGATCACGTTGGTGACGACGTACGCCGCGCCGCCCATGAACACGAGCGCGGTCAGCGCCCCCGCGTGATGCGGCGACACCGTCCAGCCGAGGATGAAACCGGGGCCGGCGGAGACGAACGCCGACAGCCCAGAGGAGGCCCCGTTGAATATGGTGCGGACGGCCGGCGCGCGGTTGTGCACCTGCACGATCACCATGCTGACGATGGCGCCCAGCACGGCGTACTGCCAGCCGAACAGGAACTGCGTGGACAGTAGGAACACGAAGGCCAGCGAGACCGTGCGGCCACCCTGCTCGTCGAGCGGCACCGGCTTGTACTCCGCAGCCAACGCGGCCACGAAAAACAGCGCCACCCCGACGGCTGTGCCGGCGTCCGGTGGCGCTGATGCAATCTTGAGAACTGCCCCGACTGCCACCGGGATCGTCACCGCCAGCATCACGGCGACGAACCGGAGCAGCCGGGGCGGATACGTATGGGACGAATTCGTCACGGCTTGAAACGCTTATCGGTCAGGTTCCCGTCGGCACTTGAGCGCCGTGGCCCGGGACCGGAGGGTGCGGGCTACTGCCACTTGGTCTGGGCGCCGCTGGCGATCGCAAAGGCTGCGATGGCACCAAGGACGAGGGCGACACGGGTCGCGCGATAGTTCCACTTGATCATCAGTTCGCACCTCCCTTCGGGGGTGAGCGGGGTCAGGCATCAGAACTGCTGGGGAGGGGCCGCCGCAGCCCGGTAATCGCGGTGTACCGAGGGAGCGTTGCCCGGAGGGATCGCGGTGCGTCCTCCTTCGCGTATCTCAGAGATAGCGAAGGGTTGGGGAGGGCGATTCCCCCGTTCGGGTGATCATCACGACCTCGAAAGGGGGCGCAGCTAGGGCGAGATCACGCCGTCGGCGCCGAGATGCGCTCCGCGGGCTCCCAGGTCCTCACGTGACAGCTGCTCGACCAGCGCCACGCCCTGGCCGGTCGGATCGAGCTCCGGCTGGCCGGCGCCGGCCAGCACCGTGGAGACCAGCCGGCCGGACAGGAACCGCCCGTCGGCGGCCAGCTTCACGTGCAGGATGCCGGATACCCCCAGGGCGCCCTCGGTCGTGAAGTTGTGGTAGCCGGCGAAGTTGCCGAGGCTGTAGGCGATCAGGCGACGGTGGTAGACCTGCATCGCGCGCAGCACGTGGGGGCTGTAGCCGATGATCAGGTCGGCGCCGGCATCGATCGCCATATGCGCGAACGCCTCCGGGTTTCCGCGGTTCTCGCCCTCGTAGATCTCATCCTGGCCGGTCAGGTGCTCGGCGGCCACGCCCTCGGCGCCCGCGTGCATCGCCACCACCACCATGTCGGCGTTGCGATCGGCGGTATGGATCAGGCGCCGGGCGGCCGGGTAGTCGTTGAGCGGGCCGGTGTTGGGGTAGCTGGCGACGCCGATGAAGGCCACGGTTAGCCCGTGCACGTGCAGGTAGGTGATCTCACGCGTGCGGCCGGTGTGGGCGAGGCCGTCGCGGTCGAGCGCGGCTACGGTGTCGTCCAGGCCCGCCTGCCAGAAGTCGAAGGCGTGGTTGTTGGCGTTGCTCACGATCGTGAACCCGGCGTGCTCGAAGTAGCGCGCCCACGACGGCGGCACCCGAAACTCGTAGCAGGCGGTCGAGTTCGCGCCGCACTTGCCCGACGTCAGGTTGGTGAGCGTGCCCTCCATGTTGGCGAAGCGGATGTCGCCGGTTATCTGCGAGCGCACGCCGTCGAAGTAGCTGTCCGGATTGGGCGCGAGCGTGCCGGCGTAGCCCAGCATCGTGTCGCCCACCGCCGACAGCGTGATGGTGCCGGTCGGCTTGGGGTCGGTGGCCGGCGGCGAGGACGCGGCCGGGCCGGTCGATCGGGACGTGCCGCCGCGCGTCGCGCCGTGGGACGAGCCGGCCTCCGCCGGCGAGCCACTGGGCCAGAGCTGGGCGAGTCCGTAGCCGGCAACCACCAGGAGCAGCAGCAGAACCGCGCTCGCGACCGCGCGGCGGCGGCGCACCCGGGCGCGCCGGCGGCTGTGCATCGCGCGCCGTTGCAGATGAGGATCCTGGTCGTCCACGCGCCGGTATCATCGCGCAGCGTGACGTCGGAGCAGCGGGTGATGGAGGCGATCGAGGCGGGGCGCGACCGGCTGGTCGAGCTCACGTCGACGTTGATCAACTTCGACACCACCGCCCGCGACGGCGACGGGTCGGCACGTGACGAGGCGGCGCTGCAGGAGCACCTGGGCCTCCTGCTGGCCGCCGCCGGCGCCGAGGTCGAGGTCTGGGAGCCGCGTCCCAATGAGGTGTCGGGCACGCGCCAGATCCCGGGCCCGCTCAGCTTCGAAGGACGGCCCCAGATGGCCGCCCGCTTCGCCGGCTCGGGCGGCGGCCGCAGCCTGCTCTTCAACGGTCACATCGACGTCGTGCCGTCAGAGCCGCGCGACCGCTGGACGAGCGACCCCAACGCCGCGGAGGTGCGCGACGGGAACCTCTACGGCCGCGGCGCCTGCGACATGAAGGGCGGTGTCGCCGCGATGACGCTCGCGGCGATCGCGCTGGCGGAGGCGCGGCGTTCGCCTGCGCGGCGACCTGATCGTGAACACGGTCACCGACGAGGAGACGTCGGGGGCCGGCGGTCTGGCCGCGGTCAGCCACGGCGTCAAGGCCGACGCCGGCATCGTCACGGAGCCGACGGCGTTCGACGTGTGGGTGGGCTGCCGCGGATCGCTGTCGCCCACGATCACGGTCGAGGGCCGCCCCGGGCACGCCGAGATGGCCCAGCCGCACTGGCGCGACGGCGGCGCCGTGAACGCGATCGAGAAGATGTCGGTCGTGATGGAGGCGATCCGCGAGCTGCGTGAAGAGTGGCGCGGGCGCCCGGACAAGCGCCACGACCACCTGTCGCCGGGCGACATCGTCCCGGCAATCATCAGCGGCGGCGAGTGGGTGGTCACCTATCCGTCCAGCTGCACCCTTCAGAGCGAGCTGATGTACCTGCCCTCGAACGCCGACCCGGACGGCTGGGGCAGCCTGGTCGAACGCGAGGTGACCGAGTGGATCCAGCGACGCTGCGCCGCCGACGCCTGGCTGGCCGAGCACCCGCCGCTGATCGAGTGGAGCCTCGACATCCCGCCCTATGAGGTCGACCCGGCGCACCCGCTGGTGACCGCCATGCTCGACGCGAGCGCCGCCGTGGGCGAGCCCTCGCGCATCGCCGGACTCGACTCCTGGTACGACGCCGCCAGCTTCACGCGGTTCGGCGGCACGCCCTGCATCGGATGGGGCCCGCGCGACATCGCCTGGGCGCACACGATCGACGAGTACGTCCCCATCGACGATCTGGTGCGCTGCGCACAGGGGCTGGCAATCGCTGCGATCCGCTACTGTGAGGCCGATGGTTGATCCGATGAGTCGTGCGGCGTGAGGCCGGTGACGGAACTCCCCGTGAGAATGGCGACGACCGCCGACTCGGCGCTCGTGACGGCCCTGTTGAAGGCGTTCTTCAGTCATGAGGGTCGCGTGGTCGCCCACCTCGAGCAGAACGTGCAAGCGATCCTGGCCGACCCCGGGCGCGGCTTCTTCACGCTGGGCGGCGACAAGGGCGTCGCCACCACCACCATCCGCATCTCGGCCGGCGGTGGCGCCAGCGCCGAGATCGAGGAGATCTGGGTGCAGCCCTCAGCCCGCGGCCAGGGCATGGGCGGGCGCCTGCTGCGCACGGCCGTCGCCGAGTGCCGGCGCCGCGGCATCGAGTCGATCGAGCTGCGCGTGACGCCCGACGACCAGGAGCTGGGCATCCCCGACTTCTACACCAAGCAGGGCTTCAGCCACGGTGGCCGGCTGATCTACGAGTTCGCCGGGGCAGACTCGGAAGTCCACTAGCACAGCCGCCCCTCAGACGGCGGTGTCGCTGGCCAGCTCCAGCATCCTCATGGCCTCGTCCAGCTGCCCGCGCCGGCGCAGGAACTTGCCGTAGCGGCGATACGCCTTGGCCAGCTCCGTCGGCCAGCCGGTCTGACGCTCGAGCGAGTCGATCGCCAGCCGGTACTCCGGATCCGCCGCGTCGGCGTCGCCCCGGTCGTCGTGGACACGCGCGATCACGAGGTGCGCGAGCCCGCTCTGCCCCGGGCCGGATGGATCGTCGGCCAGCAGCTCCACCGCAGCGCTCGCGCGCGAGAGTGCCGTTTCGTGGTCACCCTGCTGCAGCGAGAACCGCGCCTCCTCGACCAGCAGGAAGCCGGCGTCGACGGAGCCCAGCGGATCCGGCGCCCTCCGACGTGCCTCCGCCAGATACCGGCCGGCAAGCTCGGTGTCGTTTGCGTCGAGCCGGACGTGGGCGCACTGCAGGTAGGCAAAGAACACGTGGTCGCTGTCCAAGGCAATAGCGGTTTCGAGGTTCTTCTCGGAGTACTCGATGGCCTGTTCGGAGCGGCCGATATTCATGTTCAGGCGCGTCAGCGCGTAGTAGAGCCGCTGCCGCACGCGCAGATCCAGATCCTCGCCGCCGGTTCGCAGCACCCCGGCCAGCACCGAGTTGGCGCGGCCGTACTGCCCGGCGTCGGCGTATGCGTAGCTGAGCGTGATCGAGTAGTGCGCGATCACGGCCGAATCGGCGTCGGGTGTCGGACGACACGCGGCCCGAGGCACTCCTCGATCAGGGCCACAGCCCCGCCGGCATCGCCCGAGAACGACCGCAGCCGTGCGGTGTGGGTGTAGAGCGACTCACGCTCGACCGGATCGGGCCGGCCGCCGCGCTCGATCGCCTGCTCGTACAGCTGCAACGCCTGCGCCTCCTGTCCTCGCTCCGAGGCAACCGCGCCAAGGCCCTCGAGCGCCCGGCCCGCGAGCTGCTGGTCACCTGCGGCTGTAGCCTGGTCGAGCATCTCGGACAGCACGCGGTCCGCCTCGTCGAGGCGGCCAAGTCCGATCAGGAGCGATGCGTCTGTGAGCATGGACTCATGCACGCGCTTCCAGAGTAACCACGACCTCGGAGGGCTTCAAGCGGCGAACGGCAGCGGCCGCACCCGGGCGGCCGATCCGGCGACGGTCACCTCGTCGCCGTCGGACACGTCGCGGCGCAGCACCGCCAGCGAGATCGGGCCGAAACGCGGTGACAGCACGGCCGAGCCGACCCGTCCCACGTCACGATCACCGTGCAGCACCGCCGCTCCCGGCTCGGGCAGCGCCCCGGTCAGCTCGAGGCCGCGCAGCCCGCGGTTCGCATGGCCTCGGTACTGGAGCCGGGCGACAGGCTCCTGCCCCGGGTAGCAGCCCTTCGTGAAGCTGACGGCGAGCGGCACCAGCCCGGCCTCGGCCGGCATCGAGTCCTCGCCGAACTCGCGGCCGAAGGCGGGCAGGCCGGCCTCGACCCGCGCCACCTCCCAGGCATCGGCGGGCTCGACGCCGTCCGGCGCGGACGCCAGCAGCCGGTGGGGGCCGGCCGGCGTCTCCAGGCTGGCCAGCGCATCGGCGGCCTCACCCCAGACCACGGCGTGCGTCGAGGGAGCCAGCTCCACCTTGCGGCGAAACCGGGCGCGAAGAATCGACTCCAGCACCAGCTGCGCACGATCGGGCGGGCAGGCGAGCACGTAGCCGTGGCCGGTGTTGAACAGCTCCACGTCGGAGATCACACGCGCCTTCGGCGTCAGCAGCAGCGCGTAGACCGCGCCGCCGGGCTGGGCGCCGTCGACATCGTTGGAGAGCAGGCTCTGCAGCAGCACGCCGGCGTCCGGGCCGGTGGCCTCGATGCAGCTGCGGTCGAGCAATGCGGTCACGCCAGGAAGCGTAGACGGAACGCATGCGGCGATCGGGTGAAACGATTCGCCTCTACCATGCCAATGAATCCCTTTCGTCTCGAACCCGGAGGTCGTGTGGCGCTGTTTCGTTCCAGCGAGGATCGCAAGGCCAGACAGGCCGGCGTCGACGAGTCGCGCATCCCTCCCGGCCAGTACTACACCGACAAGTGGCCGGTGCTGCAGGCGGGCAGCGTCCCGCGCGTCGACCTGGCGACATGGGACTTCCGCGCCTTCGGCCTGGTCAAGGAACCGATGCGCCTGTCGTTCGACGGCGTGGTGGCACTCGGAGCCCGGGAGCAGGTCAGCGACATCCACTGCGTCACCCGCTGGACGAAGCTGGACATGCCCTGGAAGGGGGTGCCCATGAAGGCGTTGCTCGACCGCGTCCAGCCGCTGGACAGCGTCCGCTTCGTGATCGCCCACGCGGAGCAGGGCTACACGGCCAACCTGCCGATCGAGGTGATCCGGGACGAGGACGTGATGCTGGCCTACGAGGCGGAGGGCCGCCCGCTCACCCCCGAGCACGGCTTTCCGCTGCGGCTGCTGGTACCCAGCCGCTACTTCTGGAAGAGCGCCAAGTGGCTGCGCGGCCTCGAGTTCTCGGACACGGACAAGCCCGGGTTCTGGGAGGGGTACGGCTACCACAACGAGGCCGAACCCTGGCGCGAGGAGCGATACGGCTTCTAGCGTGATCGAGGCGTTCTGCGACAGGCTGCAGCAGCTGGTCGACATCGACACGCCCTCCGGCGGAGTCGAGCAGGAGCGGGTGGCCGAGCTGCTGGCCGGCTGGCTGGCTCCGCTGGGCTGCCGCACGGCGTGGGTGGACGAGCCGGACGGACCGGCTCGCAGCATGGTGATCGCTCTTCCCGGATCAGGGCGAGGCGTGGTCGCGCTGCTCGGGCACACGGACACCGTGTTCCCGGCCGGCACCATGGCTGCGCGGCCGTTCCGGCGCGAGGGCATGCGCTGCCTCGGCCCCGGCGTGGCCGACATGAAGGGCGGCCTGGTGCTGGCGGCGATGGCGATGGAGACCTGCGCCGCACGCGGGCGGCCGTTCCAGGAGCTGCGGCTGCTGGTCTGCGCCG
The DNA here is from genome assembly GCA_963766445.1 of uncultured Actinomycetes bacterium. Lineage (GTDB taxonomy): Bacteria > Actinomycetota > Thermoleophilia > Gaiellales > JAICJC01 > JAICYJ01. The sequence goes on from CAVXZW010000015.1 coordinate 104,418, forward strand.
ACGAGGAGGTGCGCCTACGCGCGCCGGCAGTCTCGGCGCACGCGGCCGGCGCACGCGCCGCGCTGGTGTTCGAGTGCGCGCGCGAGAACGGCGACGTCGTGTCAGCCCGCAAGGGCGCCGTGTGGCGCACCATGGAGCTGACCGGACGGTCCGCTCATGCCGGTGCGGACACCGCCCGCGGCCGCAGCGCCGTCTCGGCTCTGGCCCACGAGATCCTCCGCATCGAGGGCCTGACCGAGGGTCGGCCGGACATGACCTCGGTGGTGACGACGGTGGCGGGCGGCACGGCCGCGAACACGTTGCCGGGAGATGCCCGCGCGACGCTCGACATCCGCTCCAGCGCGCCGGGTGACCTCGACCACGCGCTGGTGCAGCTGGGAGGCGGGCGGCCCGTACGACGGCGTCACGATCGAGATCATCGACCGCGGCACCTGGCCGCCGATGCCGCGCGACGAGCGGCTGACGCGGGCCGCGCTGGAGCATGCGCGCGAGCTGGGCCTGACGGTCGGCGAGCAGCTCTCGGGCGGCGTGTCCGACGGCTGCTGGACGGGGGCGGACGGCGTCCCCACGCTGGACGGGCTGGGGCCGGTCGGCGCGCTCGACCACACCGAGGCGGAGTGGATCGAGCTGGAGACGGTCGAGCGGCGCGTGGAGCTGGCCGCGCGGTTGATCGAGCTGTGACTCAGGTGCGGCAGTCGTATCCGGCGTAGTTCTTCGGGTTCGGCGGCGAGCCGTGGGCGGGGTCAACCACCTGGTACACGTCCATGGTGTCGTCGCTGTGGACGAGCCGCAGGAACGGCACGCCGTGGAAGCTGGCGGGGTCCACGCCCTGCTCGAGCGTGCTGACCATGCTGCCGACGCGGACGTTCTTCAGCACCAGCACGTAGTCGATCATCTGCTTCTGGAGGAACTCCCGGTGCGCTGACGGGTCCTGGAAGAAGCTGTGCGCGCCCAGCACCAGGTCGAGCACCGTGTGCAGCTCCGACGGCCGCAGGTACGGGCCCATCCCCTCCGCCACGCTGACGCGCCCGGTCTCCGCCGCGAACGTGCCCAGCGTCAACCGGTCGACCAGCAGGCGAGAGCTGCAGGGCAGGTTGGCGTCGACCCAGCTGGTGACGTGCTCGGCACGCTGACCGTTCTGTTGCCAGCCGTGCCGTGCCGGGTGCGCCGGCGTACGCGGCGGTGGCCGCGGTGGCCAGCACCGCCACCGCGCAGACGATGGCCGGGAGGCCGGCACGCAGGCGCGACAGCAGCCCCACCGCCTGCTCCAGGCAGCCGAGCACCAGCAGCAGCGCGAGCAGGAATAGGTAGTCGTACAGCCGGTGCGGGCCGAACGTGCCGGGGATGTAGGTGGCGTAGCGGTAGGAGAACAGCAGCGCGATCCCCAGCAACACGGCCGCCAGCAGCACCACGAACACGCCCAGCGGGCGCAGCTCGTCGCGGAAGCGGAACAGCATCACCAGCGCGATCGCGATCGCAAGCAGCGGCACGGCCCACAGCGCCAGGTCTGAGGCGGGGCGGGTGATCGCGCTTGCCACCAGGCCGCGGGTGAGGCTGGAGGGCGCGATGTACCAGTGGCCGTCGACGGTCGCGCCGATCGACGACGTGGCCGGTGAACAGCGACGCGGTGGGATCGACGTTGGGTGCGAACGAGCTGTAGCGGTTGGAGCCGCCGGCACCCTGGAACCCGACGTCACCGCCCGACAGGCCCAGGCTGGCGCCCCAGATCAGGACGGTCACGCCCACGACGGCAAGGCCGCGCAGCACCACGGCACGGCGCTCACAGACCACGAGCAGCAGCGCGGCCGCGTAGCAGCCGAGACCCAGCATCAGCACGAACGCGGGGATGCCGTGGCTGCCGGCAGCGACCGCGAACAGCACGCCCGAGGCCACCGGCTCAGCCCAGCCGCTGCGCCGCCGCAACGCGCGCACGCCCAGCATCAGCGCGCACACCGCCGCCATGCGGCCGGTGTTCTCGGCGGTGTACACGTCCAGGTCGCGGTGCAGCTCGTTGTCGACCAGCACCAGCGCCAGCAGCGGCAGCAGCGCCGCGGTGTAGCGCAGACCCAGCTCCCGGCCCAGCGCCCACAGGCCACAGGCGAGGCCGACGGCGACCAGCCACAGCAGAGCGCCCATGGCCGGCAGCGGCGACGCGCCGATCAGGTAGCTCATCCCGGCCTGGTAGCTGTTCAGGATCACCTTGCTGACGGTGGGCGTGTAGGTCGCACCCCACTGCAGCGTCTGGTGGGGAACGCGGCCGGCGTCGGCGATCTCGATCCCGTCCTGCCAGTAGCGCCACGGCCCGAACATGCTGAAGTTGAGCAGCGGCGAGAAGCGCAGGCGCATCAGCGCGAACAGCAGCATCGCGGCCAGGCCGGAGCCCGTCAGCCAGGGCTCGGCGACCGAACTCGTCGCGCAGCGCCGCAGCGTGGGCGCGCAGGCCGTCGCGGCGGATGGCGTAGCCCCAGAGCACCGCCGTCACGGCCGCGAGCAGCCCCACGTAGGTGACGGCGTTCAGCACGTGCAGGATCTCGAGCACGACGCCCGTCAGCGCCGCGGCGGCGTACCCGAGGCCGAAACAGAGCGCCAGGCGGGTCGCGATTCCGGCCTGTCCGGGGCGATGCAGAGCCATGCTGGCTCCCGCGCCCGGAACCACCATGACCAGCAGGGCGATGATGATGGCGCCGGCGTTCAAACGGCCAGAAGTGTACTTGGGCGCTCGCTATGCTGGCCGCATGACGTACTCGATCGTCGCACGCGACCGCGACGGGCGGATGGGCGTTGCGGTCCAGACCTGCGTGATGGGAGTGGGCGCGATCTGCCCCTGGGGACGCGCGGGCGTCGGCGTGGTCGCGACCCAGGCCTTCAGCCTGGCGGGATACGGCCCGCGGCTGCTCGACCGGCTGGCGGCAGGCGAGTCGCCGGCCGCCGCGCTCGGTGCGCTGGCGGCCGCCGACGAGAGGCGCGATCAACGGCAGGTGGCGGTGCTGGCCGCCGACGGCGCCACCGCAGCGTTCACGGGGTCCGACACGATCCCGTTCGCCGGGCGACGTCCAGGGCGACGGTTTCAGCTGCCAGGCCAACATGATGGCCGCCCCCGGCGTGCCGGAGGCGATGCGAGACGCCTTCGTGGCCTCGGACGGCGCCACTGCAGCGGCGCCTGCTGGCGGCCATGCGCGCTGCCGAGGCTGCCGGCGGGGACTTCCGCGGCCGCCAGTCGGCGGCGCTGCTCGTGGTCGAGGCGGACGTCCGGGACGAGTCCTGGGAGGGCGTGGCGGTCGACGTCCGCGTCGACGATGACCCGGAGCCGCTCGACCGGCTGGAGGGCCTGCTGGACGTGTCCGAGGCGTATGAGGCGATGCGGGCCGGCACCGCTGCCGCCAAGAGCGGCGACCTCGGTGAGGCCGGCCGGCTGGCGCAGCGGGCAGCCGCGCTGGCGCCGCACGACCAGAACGTGGTGGGCTGGGTGGCGGTGCTGCGAGCGCACGCCGGCGACCTGCGAGCCGCTGCGCGAGCTGATCGGACGCCGGCCCGGCACCCGGCAGCTGCTGGACTGGCTGCGCGCGCACGACGAGGTGCAGCTCTCCGACGAGGTGATGGAGCAGCTGCGCTGATCAGATGATTGCCACGCGGCGCGGTAGATGACCACGCTGCCGATGTGGGCGACCGGCCGGTAGTACCGGTCGAGCAGGCGGGCGGTCTCACCGCTCGTGTCGAGCGCGTCCGCGGGCTGCTCGGCAACCACCAGCGGCGGGCGGTCCGGCCCGCCCAGCGCCGAGTGCACCTCATCCAGCGCGCCCGGGATCACCTGCAGCGGGCGGAACCACATGTAGCGCACGGCCGGCGCGCGGTCGCTCAGGTAGTAGACGTTCGCGGCCGCCCACATCACGAAGATGCGCTGGCCGGGGGCGGTGTGGCTGCGGACGTAGGCGATCACTGCGGCGTCGTGCTGCAGGTGCTCGTCGTTGGGGAACACGTGGGCGGCCTGCGCCGAGGGCGAGTCGAACCAGAGCGGCACCGTCGCCACGGCCGACCACAGCGCCAGGCCGCAGGCCACGCCCGCCACCAGCCCCGACCGCGTCTCCCACAGCCGGGCCGCGCCGACGCCTCCCAGCACCGCCAGCGGTGCGGCCAGCTGGATGTAGTAGTGGGCGTGGAAGTTGCCGCCTCCGATAACACCCAGCGCGGCAGCGCCAAGCCACAGCCGCAGCAGCACGGGCGAGCGGCGCCAGCCGTAGACGCCAGCGCGGCCAGCGGCGCCAGCGCACGCAGCACCTCCGGCAGCGTGTCGCGGAACTGGGTGAAGCGGGCGCTCAGCGATCCCGACACGATCGAGTCGCCCTGACCGCGGTACGTGACCATCGCGTACCACCAGTCGTGGAAGCTGGGCGCTGTGATCGCCGCCACAGCCACGGGTATCAGCGCACAGCCCACAACCACCGCCGCGGGGACGATGCCGGCCCGGCGGCGGGACAGCAGCAGGAACGCGACCGCGGCCAGGCCGCCGTCGAACCCGGACTGCTTCATCAGCACCGCGCAGCCCGTCAGCAGGCCGCAGGCGACCAGCCAGCGCATCCGCGCGCCGCGCTGGTACTGCACGAACGCGATCAGCGACAGCCACCGCCGGCAGCGAGGCCAGCAGCTCGCCGGAGAGCGTGAATGACTCGATGAAGGGCGATGCGCCCAGCGTTGCCAGGAGCATGGCCGCGGCGATCGCAGGTATCCTGCCCGCGGTCCGGTACGCCAAGGCAAATACCGCCGCGACCACCAGCGCCCCCACCGCTGCCGCGGCGATACGGATCGCCTCGGCCGAGCCATCGTCGATATGCAGGATCGCCCGAAAGACCAGCAGCAGCCCTTGCGGACGGTCGACCCAAGCCTGGTCGTAGAGCCGGGCGCCTCCATCCCAGAGGCGGGCGACCTGGCCGTACCCGCCCTCGTCGGCGGTGAGCGGGGCGTGAAGGAAGGGAAGCCGGACGCAGACGGCGAGGACGCAGGCGGCGGCAAGCCCCAGCGCTGGGGCCCGCCGCGCCAGCACATCGACCGCGCCACCGCCCTGCTGGCCGTCGTCGCGTTCCTGATCGCGCTGGGCGCCCAGATCCTCACCTTCGGTCTGTCGCTGACGCCCGACCGCTACCTGCTGGTGCTGCTGGCCCCCGCGCTCGTGATCGGCCGGGGCCGCCGGTTCATGCTCGATTTCGTTCCCTTCGTGCTCTTGATCGTGTGGTATGAGGAGTGTCGCGGACTGGCGCACATCGTGCACCCATCCCCGTACTACACGCCGCACCTGGACGCCGAGAAGTTCCTGTTCTTCGGGCACGTTCCCTCGGTGGTGCTGCAGAACTGGCTGTGGACCGGCCACCTGATGTGGTACGACCAGTTCCTGTCGGCCGCCACGCGCATCCACTTCATCGTGCCGCCGACGCTGGCCTTCGCGCTGTGGCTGAAGCGCCGGGCGCTGTTCTACCGGTTCGCGGCCACGCTGCTGACGCTCAGCTACGCGGGCGCGCTGACGTTCGCGCTGTACCCGGCGGCGCCGCCCTGGGCCGCCGCCGAGAAGGGCCTGATCCCGTTCCTGGCCAACCCGGCCGGAGCCCAGGCGGCCGCGCTCGCCGCTGCCCACCGACTCCGGGCCGCTCTACCACCTGGTCGACGGCAACGCCTACGCCGCGATCCCATCGCTGCACGGCGGCTACTCGTTCCTGATCTTCCTGTTCATCGCCACCCTGGTGTGGAACACCCGCTGGCGCTGGACCGCGTACGTTGCCTTCCTGTACCCGCGTCGTCCAGTGCTTCGCGGCCGTCTACACGGCCAACCACTACGTGGTCGACCTGCTGATCGGCTTCGTCTACGCGACCGCAGCGCTCTACGGCGTGCTGCTGGTTCTGGCGGCGCCAGGGATGGCCCGAGTGACGGCGCTTGCGGAGCGGCCGTTGCAGCACGACAGCTCCGGCCGGCCGCTCTGGCACGGCCTCGGCTACCCGCTGGCGGTGTGGGCCAGCACCCGGGCCATGGTCTACCTGGTGCTGGCGATACAGGGCTGGACGTCGCGCCGGCACGACAGCCGGATTCGGCTGGTACCCGCTGTTCCGGTCGCTGGGCGACTGGGACGCGACCTGGTACGGGTGGATCGCCCAGCACGGCTACGACCCCTCGATCGGCCACGGCAACACCGCCGCCTTCTTCCCGCTGTACCCGATCCTGTGGTCGCCGCTGACCTGGCTGCCGGGGCCGATCACGCTGTGGGGCACCCTGCTCTCCTCGGCGCTGTTCGGCCTGGCGCTGTGCCTGCTCTACCGCATGACCCAGGAGCGCTACGACGAGGGCATGGCGCGGCGCACGGTGCTGTACCTGGCGGTCTTCCCGCTCACGTTCGTGTTCGCCCTCCCCTACGCCGAGTCGCTGTTCCTGGCCTGCGCGCTGGCCACGTTCGCGCTTACCTGGCACGGGCGCTGGTGGTGGGCGTCGCTGGCCGGCGCGGCAGCGGTGCTGGCACGGCCGGTGGGCATCGCGCTGTTCCCGGCGCTGGTCTGGCGGCGCTACCGGGAGCGCGGCCTCGACCTGCGCGCGTACGTGCCGCTGCTGCTCCTGCCCGCCGCCGAGCTCGGGTTCTTCGGCTACCTGTACTGGCGCACCGGTGATCCGCTCGCCCACTTCCACGCCCAGGAGCGCGGCTGGGGCCGAGGCGTGTCGGTGCTGCCGGTGGTGGTGGCGAAGGGGTTCTGGGACGGTGTCCACGGCGGCCAGCTGCGCTACCTCGTGCACGTCGCGTTCACGCTGCTGTGGTGCGGCCTCTGGTACCACGCCTGGCGGCGGCTGAAGCTGCCGGCCGAGTACCTGATCTTCTCGGCGCTGCTGCTGATCCTGCCCACCAGCGGCGGCCTGATCGTCTCGATGGGGCGCTTCGGCATGGTCGGGTTCCCGCTGTTCTGGGCGCTGGCCGACCTGGGCAAGGACGAGCGCGTGGACACGGCCGTGAAGGTGGTGTTCCCGCTGATGCTGGCCGCGCTCGTTTCGTCACGTTCGGGCCGCGCACGTTCACGCCTTGACGCGAACCCGGTGGCGTGTACCTTGGAGCGTGAGCTTCCTTGGAACAGGGGGAGAGCGGACAAGGCGGTCCGACTGCGGGGGTCAGGGAGCGGGCCCCCGCCGGCTGTCAAGGCCGTCTGTGCGGGCGCAGGCGACCTGAAACGACGGAGGGCCCGCCTGAAGCGGGCCCTCCGTGCGTCTGCGGTAGCTCCGATACGCCGGATCTACATCATGTCCGGCATACCGCCGCCCATGGGCGCCGGTGCGGACTTCTCGGGCGCCTCCGCCACGATTGCCTCGGTGGTGAGGATGTTCTTGGCGATGGATGCCGCGTTCTGCAGCGCCGACCGGGTGACCATGGCGGGATCGATGATGCCCGCCTTGACCAGGTCGACGATCTCGCCGGTGTCGACGTTCAGGCCCTGGCCGGCCTTGGCCGCCCGCACGTCGTTCACCACAACCGAGCCCTCCAGGCCGGCGTTGGCAGCCAGCTGGCGGAGGGGCTCCTGCAGGGCGCGCTCAACGATCATCGCGCCGGTGCGCTCGTCACCCTCCAGCTTGGTTGCGTCAACCGCCTTGATGGCGTGCAGCAGCGCAACTCCGCCGCCCGGCACGATGCCCTCCTCGAGGGCCGCGCGGGTGGCCTGCAGCGCGTCCTCGACGCGGTGCTTCTTCTCCTTCATCTCGGTCTCGGTGGCAGCGCCAACCTTGACCACCGCGACGCCGCCGGCCAGCTTGGCCAGCCGCTCCTGCAGCTTCTCGCGGTCGAAGTCGGAGTCGGTGGACTCGATCTCGGACTTGATCTGCTTGATCCGGCCCTTGATCCCCTCGCTGCCGCCGGCACCGTCGATGATCGTCGTGGAGTCCTTGTCCACGACCACCTTGCGGGCACGACCGAGCTGGGCGATCGAGGTGTTCTCGAGCTTCAGGCCCATCTCCTCGGTGATCACCTCGCCACCGGTGAGGATGGCGATGTCCTCGAGCATGCGCTTGCGGCGGTCACCGAAGCCCGGCGCCTTGACGGCGACGGCGGTGAAGGTACCGCGCAGCTTGTTCACGACGACCGTCGCCAGCGACTCGCCCTCGACGTCCTCGGCCACGATCAGCAGCGGACGGCCGGCCTGGATGACCTGCTCGAGCACGGGCAGGATGTCCTTGACGGCACCGATCTTCTGGTTCGCGATCAGGATGTAGGGGTCGTCCATCACGGCTTCCATGCGCTCGGAGTCCGTGATCATGTACGGGGACAGGTAGCCCTTGTCGAACTGCATGCCCTCGGTGAACTCGAGGTCGAGGCCGAAGGTCTGGCCCTCCTCGACGTTGACCACGCCGTCCTTGCCGACCTTCTCGATGGCATCGGCGATGACGTCGCCGATCTCGCGGTCGCGAGCCGAGATGGTGGCGACCCGGGCGATGTCCTCCTTGCCCGAGATCTCCTTGGACTGCGACTTGATGTCCTCGACCACGGCGTTGACCGCAGCCTCGATGCCGCGCTTGAGACCCATCGGGTTGGCGCCGGCCGAGACGTTCTTGAGGCCCTCGCGGACGATCGCCTGAGCCAGCACGGTGGCGGTGGTGGTGCCGTCACCGGCAACATCGTTGGTGGCGGTGGCCACCTCGCGCACCAGCTGCGCACCCTGGTTCTCGAAGACGTCCTCGACCTCGATCTCACGCGCGATCGTGACGCCGTCGTTGGTGATGGTGGGCGCGCCGAACTTCTTGTCGAGCACGACGTAGCGCCCCTTCGGGCCGAGCGTCACCTTGACGGCGTCGGCCAGGATGTCAACGCCGCGCTGGAGCGAGCGGCGTGCATCCTCGTTGAACTTCAGTTCCTTGTGTGCCATTCGTCTCCTACGCCTTTGCCTTGGCCTTGGCCTTGGTGGTGGCGACCTTTGCCAGGATGTCGGACTCGCGCAGGATCAGGTACTCCTCGCCGCCCACCTTGACCTCGGTGCCGCCGTACTTCGAAAAGATCACCTCGTCGCCCTTCGTGACATCAAGGGGAACGAGCTTGCCGTCCTCGTATCGGCCGGGGCCGACCTCGAGCACGTTGCCGCGCTGCGGCTTCTCCTTTGCCGTATCCGGCAGGACGATGCCGCTGATCGTCGTCTCTTCCTCATCGAGGACTTCGACGATGACGCGGTCGCCCAGAGGCTTCAGATCCATGCTACCTCCATCGGGAATGTCGTTGGCACTCGCACATGTGGAGTGCCAATAGCGATCATAGCAGCGCGCGCGCGTCTCGTCAAGCCGGTTCTTGGCACTCTTGTGGCACGAGTGCCAAACTCCGCAGCACCGGCAGCGCGGAGGCCGCCAGCAGCGCCGCAAGCAGGTAGGTGACGCGGTCGGAGCTGGCCTGGGCGATGGCGGCGCCGGCGGCCGGGCCGACGAAGAACCCGAACCCCCAGCACACGTTCATGGCGCCCAGCACCATGCCGTGCGGCAGCCCCACCTCATCCGCGCCGGCGGCGGCCAGCGGGAAGGCCACGGCGTACTGGCCGGAGATGCTGGGCGTCCCGACGACGTAGATGACCGCGATGGCGATGGCCGACTGCGGCACCGCCAGCACCGCCAGCATCACGACCATGGCCGTGATCGACAGGCTGGCAACGCGCAGTCCGCCGACGCGATCGTAGGCACGACCGACCGTCACCTGGGTGGCCGCCGCCAGCACCCCGGCCAGGCCCAGCACCAGGCTGATCGCGGCCGCCGAGTAGCCGGCGTCGCCCAGCCGCAGCGGCACCAGGGTCTCGACCAGGCCCGAGACCACGGCCACCAGCGACATCACCAGGACGGCGCAGGCCATCAGCCGCGACCGCGCGGCCAGGCGGATCGTCTCGACAAAGCCAACCTGCCCTTCGGACGCGGCGCGGACGTCTGCCGGCCATGCGGCCAGGCCCGTCAGCACCAGCGCCACCGCGGCCAGCAGCACGAACGGGGTACGGATGCCGAGCCAGCTGCTGAGCGGCCCCATCAGCACCGGGCCGAGCAGCGCGCCGACGCTGCCGCAGGTCATGGCCATGCCCAGCGTGGCGCCACGGCGCTGCGGCGGGGTGCCGCTGGACAGCCAGGCCAGGCCGGCCGTCCAGGAGATGGCGGAGGCCGTCCCCTGGCCGCCGCGGGCGGCCAGCAGCATCCAGAAGCTGTGGGCGAACGCGTAGACGAGCGTGGAGGCGGTCATCAGGGCGACGCCGGCGATCGTGATGCGGCGCGGGCCGAACCGATCCGCCACCCGCCCGGCCGGCAACGCCATCACCAGGGTGGCCGCGCTGTAGATGCCGATCACGGCTCCGGCCTGGGCCTTGCTCATCCCCAGCGCGTCCACATAGTCCGGCAGCAGCGGTACCAGCGCAAACATCAGCAGCGCGTCGAAGAACACGATCGGATAGATCACCATCTGCAGCCTGCGCATCGAGAGCGCAGGGTAACCGAGCCCGTGTGGTCGTCTGTAACGTCCTCACGCAACTCGATATGATGGCCGCCGATGGAGGCCCTCAACTTCTATTCGCCGGTCGTGGCTGACCAGCTCCGGCACCGGCGCAAGACGGCCACCATCCGGCTCGGGGACAAGTCCGGCAAGTACCGCAAGGGGCTTGTCGTGTGTGTGCTGGCGGGGCAACGCTTCGGCGTGCGCGAGAAGATCTTCGACGCGGTGGTGGACAAGGTCGAGGTGAAGCCGTTGCGCGAGGTGTCGCCGCGCGAGATCCAGCACGACAACCCGGAGATGCGCCACATCGACGAGTTCGTGCACTTCCTCGGCCAGCTCTACAACCGCGAGGTGACCGAGGACGACACGGTCACCGTGATCCACTTCTCGGAGATCCGGCCGGGCGGCTGAGAGCGGGAGCCCGACGGGTTAGCGAAGCGAGGATATGGCGAGAGGGCGGAGCCGGCTACTCGTCGCCGTCGTCCCAGACGGCCATCGACACGGTCACCGTGCCGGCGCGGGCTTCCTCGCGGCGCACCGCACGGCGGGCGCTGCGAAGGGCTGAGCCGGCCCGCTCGACCAGCTCGTCGAACCCATCCGCGTGTGCCGGGCAGGAGGCGATGCCGACCGCCGCCTGCGGCTGCAGGCCGTTCGGTGAGCGCACCCGGGCCATCGCGCGCAGCACGCGCTCTGCGGCCACCGAGGCGCTGCGGCTGTCGGTCTCGGCCATGATCACGCCGAACTCCGCGCTGCCGACCCGGCAGGCAACGTCCAGCGCGCGCACGCTGCCACCGATCGAGCTGCCCAGCGCCCGCAGGATCTGCTCGGCGTCGTCGCCGGCCTCCTCGCAGCCCGTCCACCGACGCCAGCGCCAGCGCGACCGGACGGTTGTAGGTGCGCGACCGCTCGATCTCCTGCGTCAGCGCGTCGACGAAATGGCGGCTATTCCACAGGCCGGTCTCGCCGTCGCGGCGCTCGAGCACGGCCGCGTGGGCCTCCAGCCGGTCGATCTCAACCGCAAGGCGCAGGCTGCGACGGCGCTCACGGGCCGCCATCACCAGCGCGGAGGCCGTGGCACCCACAAGGAATGCAATCAGGACATAAACCATCAAGGGGACGTCTTCACGTTATCGCGAAGTTTGGCGTCTGCGTCAACCGCGGCCACCTTCTCGGGCTTGCGCCGGATCTCGATCCCGAACAGCGTGGCGTCACGCAGCGGCTGGCCGCACTCGCGGCAGGTGATGCCCATCAGGGACACGATCGCGGCGCCGCAGGAAGGGCACTCGGTGACGATCGTGCCGCCGCAGTCGGGGCAGGTCGACGGCAGGTCATCGCCGGCGCCGTCCATGAACCGGCGGCCCCAGCCGCAGGTCAGGCAGAACCCGCACCGGTCTCCCAGCTCACGGTTGCGATTGTGGCCCATGCGCCAATCCTAGATGCTTGAAGCGCGCCTTGGCGTGAGGGGGAAGACGGGGTCCGAAACCGGGGGTACACTCCCACAAAGGATGGCAGTAGCCCGAGAAGCCACGCCGGTCGAGTCGGCCGAGGACGTCAAGCAGGCTGACCTCGACAGCGAGGATCTGCTCCAGATCTACCGCAACATGCTGATCACGCGCGGGATCGAGGAGCGCGGACACATCCTCTACCGCCAGGGCAAGATCCCCGGCAGCTTCTACACCGGCCGCGGCAACGAGGGTGCCAGCGTGGGCGTGGCGACCGCCATGCAGGCGATGGACGTGGGCACACCGATCCAGCGCGACATGGGCGTTCACGTGACCCGCGGCACGGAGCCCTGGCGCATCTTCGCCCAGTACATGGGGCGCAGCGACGGCCTGGCGGCGGGCAAGGACGGAAACGTGCACATGGCCGATATCCGCCTCGGCCTGATCGCCATGGTCAGCCACCTGCCGGCGCTGATGCCGGTGGCCGTGGGCGCCGCCCTCGCCTTCCAGATCCGGCGCGAGCCGCGCGTGGCGGTGGCCTGGTCGGGCGACGGCGCGATGGCGCGCGGCGACGCACACGAGGCCATGAACCTGGCCGGGGTGCGGAAGCTGCCGGTTGTCTTCATCGTTGACAACAACCAGTACGCCTACTCGACGCCGAACCGGCTCGAGTTCGCCTGCGAGCACCTCGCCGACCGCGCGGCCGCCTACGGGTTCGAGGGCGTCGTGGTGGACGGCTGCGACGTGCTGACCGTGTACCGCGAGGCGCACGCCGCCATCGAGAAGGCGCGCGCCGGCGGCGGCCCCACGTTGCTGGAGCTGGTGACGCTGCGCATGGAGGGCCACGCCGTCCACGACGACGCCTTCTACGTCCCGCGCGAGATGCTCGAGCACTGGAAGGAGAAGGACCCGATCGAGCGCCACCGCCGCTGGCTGAAGGAGAGCGGCGTGCTGGGCGAGGCGGTCGACGACGAGATCACCGTCGAGGTCAAGAAGCTCCTGAACGAGGCCATGAAGCGAGCCGAGGAGAGCCCGCTGCCGGATGCCGCCGAGCTGGACACCGGCGTCTACGCTGACCCGGAAGAGCTGGACACCCCCCACCACCGATAACCACCGAAGGATTTGACGTTGGCCATCAAGACCTACCTGCAGGCGATCTCGGACGGGCTCCGCGAGGAGATGCGGCGCGACCAGCGGGTGTTCCTGATCGGGGAGGACATCGGCGTCTACGGCGGCGCCTTCAAGGTCACCCAGGGCTTCCAGCAGGAGTTCGGCGAGGACCGCGTGATCGACTCGCCGCTGTCCGAGACGGCAATCACCGGCGCCTGCACCGGCGCGGCGCTGATGGGAATGCGCCCGGTCTGCGAGATGCAGTTCTCGGACTTCGTGTCCTGCGCCTTCGACCAGCTGGTCACGGTCGCCGCTAAACAGCACTACCGCGTGGGCACTCCCGTGCCGATCGTGGTTCGCCTGCCCTCCGGCGGCGGCTTCTCCGGCGGCCCGTTCCACAGCCAGAACCCGGAGGGCTTCTTCGCCCACTGCCCGGGCCTCAAGATCGCATGCCCGGCCACGCCGGCCGACGCGAAGGGGCTGATCCTGTCGGCCATCCGCGACCCCAACCCGGTGCTCTACTTCGAGCACAAGCACCTCTACCGCCGCATCAAGGGCGAGGTGCCGGACGGCGACACGGCCGTCGAGTTCGGCAAGGCGCGCGTGCACCAGGAGGGCAGCGACCTCTCGATCATCACCTACGGGGCAATGGTCTACACGGCGGAGGAGGCTGCCAAGGCCGCGGCCGAGCAGGACGGCACCTCGGTCGAGATCATCGACCTGCGCACGATCACGCCGTGGGACAGGGAGGCGGTGCTCGCATCCGTGGCGAAGACCAGCAAGGTGATCGTGCTGCACGAGGACACCCACACCAGCGGCTTTGGCGCCGAGATCGCGGCCACCATCGCCGAGGAGGCGTTCGAGACGCTGGACGCCCCCGTCATGCGCATCACCGCGCCGGACACCCCGGTGCCGTTCTCACCACCTCTCGAGAAGGCGTACCTGCCCCAGCCCGGAGACGTGCTGGCCGGCATCGAACGCCTCGCCGCCTATTAGAACCAGGAGCCGCCGCATGGCCACAGGAACCGTCGTCGATGTCGTAATGCCGCAGATGGGCGTGAGCGTGTCGGAGGGCACGATCACCCGCTGGATGAAGCAGGTCGGCGAGCACATCGAGGCCGACGAGACGATCGTCGAGATCTCGACCGACAAGGTCGACACCGAGGTGCCGTCGCCCGCGTCCGGCATCGTGCGCGAGATCCTCGCCAACGACGGCGACACGGTGCCGGTGAACACGCGCATCGCGGTGATCGCCGTGGGCGACGCCGGCGACGCCGATGCGCCCGCGGACACGGCGCCGCCGGCCGCCGCCGACAACGCCGAGGAGACGCCGGCCACGCCGGAAACGTCGCAGACGATGTCGTCGCAGCCCGCCCCCGAGCCGCAGGCCGCCAACGGCAGCAACGGCGACGAGGACGACGATGACTCCGGCCGCACGTTCATCTCGCCGGTGGTGGCGCGGATGCTGGCCGAGCACCGACTGGACGTGAACCAGATCACCGGCAGCGGACGCGGCGGGCGCGTGACCAAGAAGGACGTGCAGGCGTTCATCGACTCGGGCGGCGCCCAGGCCGAGCCGGTGATCCACGACGTGCCGCATTTCGCGCCGCCCGCCGAGGAGCCGCCCGTCGTCAGCCAGCCTGCGCCGCCGACGGCACCGGCTCCGCCGCCTGCCGCCGCACCGGCGCCCGCTCCGGCGGCAGCCGTCCCTCCGTCACCGGCTCCCGCCACCCAGCGGACGCTGGTCGCAAGCGGCGGCGACGAGGAGCTCTACCAGTTCAACACGATCCGCAAGGTGATCGCGCGGCACATGCGGCACTCGCTGGACACGGCGGCGCACGTCACCACCGTGATCGAGGTCGACATGACCGGCGTCGTCAACCTGCGCAAGAAGTGGAAGCCGGAGTACCAGAAGCGCTACGGCGTCAACCTCACCTACATCCCGTTCATCGCCCGCGCCACGATCGACGCGATCGGCAGCTGGCCGTGGGTGAACGCCGAGGTGCAGGGCGAGACGGCGCTGATCAAGAAGTACGTCAACCTGGGCATGGCCGTGGCCGTGGACGACTCCAAGGGCCTGATGGTGCCGGTCATCCACCACGCCGAGGAGATGAACCTGGTGGGCCTGTCGCGGGCCGTGATCGAGATGGCCGAGAAGGCCCGCACCAAGACGCTGTCGCCCGACGAGATGGCCGGCGGCTCGTTCACGATCACCAACCCCGGCGTGTTCGGCGCGCTGATGGGCACGCCCATCATCCCCGAGGGCCAGGTCGCGATCCTCGATGTGGAGGCGATCGTGAAGCGGCCGGTCGTGGTCAGCGACCGCCACGGCAACGACTCGATCGCGATCCGCCACATGATGTTCCTGTGCCTGTCCTACGACCACCGGCTGGTGGACGGCGCCTACGCCGCGCAGTTCATGGCCCAGATCAAGGCCAGCCTCGAGAGCTGGGACGAGCAGGCGTTCGGGTTGTGACCGGCGCGTACCTGTACGAGCTGGGCGTGACCCCGTACCGGGACGCGCTCGAGACGATGACCGACCTGGCCGCCGCCCGCAGCCAGGGGGCGATACCCGACACGGTGATGCTGCTGGAGCACGAGCCGGTGATCACGCTCGGATCACGGGCGGTGCGCGGGGAGGAGCTGCTGACTGGCCGCGGTCGAGTACACGCGCCGCGGCATCGAGGTGGTCGAGGTCAGCCGCGGCGGGCGCTCGACGTACCACGGCCCCGGGCAGGTGGTCTGCTACCCGGTGCTCGACCTGCACGGCCGCGGCAAGGACCTGCACCGCTACGTGGCCGACCTCGAGCAGGTGGTGATCGACACCCTGGCCGGGTTCGGCGTCGAGGGCCGCGTGGTCGAGGGCGACCACGCCAGCGGCGTGTGGGTGGAGGACCGCAAGGTGGCGTCGATCGGCGTGCGCTGCGCGCGCTGGGTGACCACGCACGGGCTCTCGATCAACGCCGACCTCGACCTCGACGTCTACGAGCTGTTCGACGCCTGCGGCCTGCGCGGCGCCGACTTCACGTCGGTGTCGGTCGAGGCCGGCCGGGCGGTGACGGTCGACGACCTCCGCCCGGCCCTGCGCGACGCCTTCGAAGAGCGGTTCCAGATCGCATTCGACCCGCTCCCCGCCGCCGTCTGATGCCCTACTCCGAGCTCGCCCGCGAACGGCCCGCCTGGATGAAGGTGCGCGCCCCGTCGGGCAACACCCGCTTTGCCGAGCTGCAGGGGATCATGCGCGACGGCGGCCTGCACACGGTCTGCGAGGAGGCCCGCTGCCCCAACATCGGCGAGTGCTGGGGACGCGGCACCGCCACCTTCCAGATCATGGGCGATGTCTGCACGCGCGCCTGCCGCTACTGCGCCGTCACCTCGGGCCGACCCGAGGGCGTACCCGAGCCGCTGGAGCCGCTGCGGGTCGCGACGGCGGTGCGCAGGATGGGGCTGCGCCACGTGGTCGTCACCTCGGTCGACCGGGACGACCTGCCCGACCGCGGAGCCGGCCACTTCGCCGCCACCATCCGCGCCATCCGCCGCCGCGCTCCCGAGTGCGGCGTCGAGGTGCTGGTACCCGACTTCCTGGGCTTCCGCGAGCAGGCGCTGCGGACGGTGCTCGCCGCCCGGCCGGACGTGTTCAACCACAACATCGAGACGGCCGAGCGGTTCTACCGGCGGGTGCGGCCGCGCGGCGACTATCGCAAGGCGCTGGGCCTGCTCGACCGGGCCAAGGACGTGTGGGCCGAGCTGTTCCCGGCGGCGCCGCCACTGCTGACCAAGAGCGGCATCATCGTGGGGATGGGCGAGACCGACCAGGACGTGGCCGAGATCATGCGAGATCTCCGCGACCACCGCGTCGACGTGGTCACGATCGGCCAGTATCTGCAGCCGAGCGACCGGCACCTGCCGCTCGACCGCTGGGTGACGCCCGCCCAGTTCCGCTGGATGCGCGAGCAGGGCGAGGCGATCGGGTTCGCGTCCGTGTTCGCCGGGCCGCTGGTGCGATCGAGCTACCGTGCCGACGAGCAGCGCCTGGCCGCGAGCGGCGGCTCGCGCGTCGCCGCGCACTGACCACGGGAGGAGATGCAATGGTTCCGGAAGCCCCGATGGAGGACGGCCCCGACGGCAGGAAGCCGGCCGGCGACGGGTGGTTCATCGTCAACGCCCGCGAGACGCCCTGGATCCACAACGAGAAGTTCGGAGCCGGGGTCACTGTTCGAGGGCTCACAGCAGTTCCCGCATTACGGCATCAACGTCCAGGTGGTGTGGCCGGGCCAGCCCAACTGCTACTACCACGCCGAGGAGGGCCAGGAGGACTTCCTGGTCGTGAGCGGCGAGTGCCTGGTGCTGATCGAGGGACAGGAGCGCCGGCTGCGCGCCTGGGACTTCGTGCACTGCCCGCCGTTCACGGAGCACGTCTTCGTGGGCGCCGGGGACGGCCCCTGCGTGTTCGTCGGCGTCGGCGCCCGCAACGGCGGCGAGGGTCTGGTGTACCCGGTCTCGGAGCTCGCGCTCGGCCACCAGGCGGGCGTCAGCGAGGAGGCGACCACCGGCAAGGTGGCCTACGCGGATGTCCCCGAGACGACGCCGGGTCCATACCCCGAGGGATTGCTGCCCGACCGCTGACCCGTAGAATCTGCCGTCGATGACGGCGTTTCGGATTCTGCGGTGGGGCTCCGACGAGCTGCCCCCGGCCGTCTGCCTGCATGACGTGCGCGGCCACGCCCGCCGGTTCGAGCGGGTTGCGCGGATGCTCGAGCGGGGCCGACTGGTGGTGGCGTACGACCTGCGCGGCCACGGCCGCTCGCCCTGGTCGGGCCCGCACACGATCGAACAGCATGCCGAGGACCTGCACGAGGTGCTGGATGCCTGCGGGATCGACCAGGCGGGCCTGATCGGCGACGGATTCGGCGCACGCGTCGCGATCGCCTACGCGGTGCGAAACCAGGAGCGGATCAACTCGCTGACCCTGCTGGAGCCGCCGCTGGCGCCGCCGCCGGAGGCGATGCGCGAGGCGGCCCGCGTCGAGCGCGATGGAGGCGGGTACGCCGGCGTGGACGAGGCGATCGACCGGCGCCGGCAGGAGGATGGGCTGCTGCACACGCCGCGGGGCCTGCTCGAGGAGGAGATGGCCGAGCACCTGGTCGCCGACGACGACGGCCGCTACCGCTACCGCTACAGCCGTGAGGCGGCGGCGGCCGCTCTGGAGGCGGCGGCCCACCCCGAAACGCGGCTGTCAGACGTGCTGTGCCCGACCATGCTGATCCACGGCCACGAGTCGCGATGGCTGACCGACGGAGACGTCGAGGCGGCCTTCGACGCGGTCCGCAGGTTGCGCGTCGAGGAGGTGCCCGGCGGCCACGTGGTGCTGTGGGATGCGATGGCCGAGACCAGCGCGCTCGTGCGCGATTTTCTGGTGGCCAAGGACCGCACCGCGTAAGCTGTCCGCGATGAAGACGCTCGTGCTCCAGCACATCGCATGCGAGCCGCCCGGGGTGTTCGAGGACGTGCTGATCGAGCGCGGCGCGGCCATCACACGCGTCGAGCTGGACGAGGGCGGGCAGCTGCCCGACTGGCGCGACTTCGACCTGATCGTCGCGATGGGCGGCCCGATGAGCGTGAACGACGAGTCCCAGCACCCCTGGCTGGTCGCGGAGAAGCGGCTGATCCGCGAGGCCGTGCAGGCCGGGGTCGGCTACTGGGGCGCCTGCCTGGGCGTGCAGCTGCTGGCGGCCAGCCTGGGGGCGCGCGTCTACGCAGGGCCGCAGCCGGAGGTGGGCGTGCTGGGGGTGACGCTGACCGACGAGGGCGCGTCCGACCCGGTGTTCGCGGGGCTGCCCCGCGAGCTGTCAACCCTGCAGTGGCACGGCGACACGTTCGACCTGCCCGACGGAGCGGTGCTGCTGGCGGAGTCCCCGGCCTACCCGCACCAGGCCTTCCGCTATGGCCGGGCCGCGTACGGCGTGCAGTTCCACGTCGAGGTGACGGGGGAGATGGCGCGAGAGTGGGCGACGGTGCCGGCCTACGTGAGATCGCTCGAGCAGACGCTCGGGGCGGGTGCTGCGCCGGGCCTGTTCGACGAGTTCGACCGCGCCGCGGCCGGCATGCAGCTGGTCGCACGTCAGATGTTCGAGCGGTGGCTCGATGTCGCAGTCGCCACCCCCCGATAATCGCCTGCTGGCGCTGCGCTCGGCGGCGCAGGAGGCGAGCGACTTCACGCTCGGCGACGATCAGGTGCGGCGGTTCATGGCGTTGCGTGACTCGGGCACCGGGGACGACGAGATCGCGGCCCAGATGGAGCTCGACCCGGAGATCGTGACCGAGCTGGTGCGCGCCGACGAGGCGCAGGCGTTGGCGCACCGGATCGCCGTCGGCGAGCTGCCGATGTACCCGCCGCCGGAGCCCGGCGAGGGCGTGCAGGACGTGCGCAGCGGCAGCCTGGCGATGCCGCTGGCGGTGCTGATGGTGGTGCTGGTTGGCGTGATCGTGTACGCGGCAGTTCGCTAGAGGACTGGCGGTCAGCCCTGCGACGACCCGCGCGCCATCGCCCGCAGATCCAGCGCCTTGTCCAGCGTCTCCGCGTCCACCCCGTGCTCGAGTCCGACCTCACGCAGCGTGCGGCCCGAGGCCGCGGCGTCCTTCACGATCGCCGTCGCGCGGTCGTAGCCGATGTAGGGATTGAGCGCCGTCGCCATCGCCAGCGTACGCCTCGCCGTGGCGCTCGCAGACCTCGCGGTTGGCTTCGATCCCGTCGACGCACTTCTCCGCGAACAGCCGGCACGTCGAGCTGAGCAGCGCTATCGACTGCAACAGGTTGCGCGCCATCAGCGGGATCTGCACGTTCAGCTCGAAGCTGCCCTGCAGGCCGCCCACCGTGATCGCCGTGTCGTTGCCGATCACCTGCGCCGACACCTGGCACACCACCTCGGGGATCACCGGGTTGACCTTGCCGGGCATGATCGAGCTGCCCTTCTGCAGCTCCGGGATGAAGATCTCGGCCAACCCCGCCCGCGGTCCCGAGCCCATCCATCGCAGGTCGTTGGCGATCTTCGTCAGCGACACGGCCAGACCCTTCAGCGCCGCCGATGCCTCGACCAGCCCATCGCGGTTGGCCTGAGCCTCGAACGGGTCGGCCGGCGGCAGGATCCGCAGCCCGGTGTCGGCCGACAGCCGGTCGCGCACCTCCGTCGCGAACCGCGGATGCGTGTTCAGCCCGGTGCCGACGGCGGTGCCGCCCAGCGGGATCTTGGCCAGACGCTCAAGCGTCGCCTCGATCCGCGCCTGCCCCTCGCGCACCTGCGCCGCGTAGCCGCCGAACTCCTGGCCAAGGGTAACCGGGACGGCGTCCATCAGATGCGTGCGCCCGGCCTTGGCCACGTCCGCGAACTCCTCCGCCTTGCGCGCGAGCGAGTCGCCCAGCTGCGCCACGGCCGGCAGCAGCTCGTTGGTCGTGCGATCGAGCGCCGCCAGGTGCACGGCCGACGGGAACACGTCGTTCGAGGACTGACCCATGTTGACGTGGTCGTTTGCGTGCACGCCCTCACCGGCCAGGGTCGCGATCACCTCGTTGGCGTTCATGTTCGAGGAGGTGCCGGAGCCGGTCTGGAACACGTCGATCGGGAACTGGTCGTCGTGCGTTCCGGCGGCGATCTCATCGGCGGCCGCCGCGATCCGCTCGGCCAGACCCTCGTCGAGCAGCCCCAGCGACGCGTTCACCCGCGCGGCGGCACCCTTGATCCGGCCCAGCCAGTGCACCACCGCAACCGGGATCGTCTCGCCCGAGACCGGGAAGTTGTCGACCGCCTTGCGAGTCTCCCCGCCCCAAAGCTCTGCCATGTCGCCTGCGCTCCTCGTCTCGCGTTCGGTTCCGGGATCAGCTCAGATCCGTCAGCCCCGCGGCCGATCCAGCAGCTCGGCCAGCTCCCGGAACCACCGCAGCTTCTCCGGGTAGGGCACCGCCGCATTGGCGGGAGAGGTGGACGGCAGCACGAACAGCGGCCGCCCTTCGAGCTCGCGCGCCTGCAGCCCGTGGTCGGGGCGCTCGCCGAACGCGCCCGCGTATGCCTGCTTGCCCACGAACGCGAACGCACCCGGGTGCAGGTCGCGGGCGACCGCCCCCAGCCGCCGGGCGGCGTCTGCGAAGTCGGTGCGGCGCAGCTCGCCGCTGCCACGGGTGACGCGCCGCGCGGCGTTGGTCAGCCCCAGGCCGTTGGCCAGCAGCTCGTCCTGCTGGGAGGGTTCGAGCAGGCGTGACGTCAGGCCGGCGTCGGCCAGTAGTCGCCAGAAGTCGTTGCGCGGGTTGGCGAAGTGGAACCCGGCCTCGGCCGACTTCAGACCCGGGTTGATGCCGACGAACACGCAGCGCAGGTCGGGGGCGAGGATGTCCGCCAGGCGGCCACTCATGCCCGCATCCTCGCAGGCTACTCGGTCGAGTACTTCGGCTGAACCTTCTCGCCGCGGATGCGGGCGACGCAGTGGTTCGCCGCGATCGCGGCCTCCGAGAAGCCGACCGTGATCAGCGTGATCTTGCCCTCGTAGCCGGCGACGTCGCCTGCCGCATAGATCCCGGGCAGGTTCGTCTCCATGCTGGGGGCGACCTTGATCTGGCGCTTGTTCTCGAACTCGAGGCCCCAGTCGGCGATCGGGCCGAGGTGGGAGATGAAGCCCAGCAGCGTGACCACGGCGTCGACCTCGATCCGCTCGAACTCGCCGGTCTCGGTGTTCTCGACGGTGATCGCCTGCAGCCGCCCGTTGCCCTCGGCGCCGCGCACCTCGTGCGGCGTCAGGATCCGGACATGGCCCTCGCCGGCCAGCCGCTGCACCTCGTTCACCGACGACTCGAGGCCGCGGAACCGGTCGCGGCGGTGGATCAGCGTGATCGGGAGCTCGGCCGTGTCCTGCAGGTTCATGGCCCAGTCCAGCGCGGAGTCGCCGCCGCCCACGAGCGCCACCCGCTTGCCGCTGAAGTGGGCCTTCTCCTTGACGTAGTAGTGCAGCCCGCTGCCCGCGAACGTCTCCAGCTCGGGCAGCCCCAGGGTGCGCGGGTTGAACGCGCCGTGCCCGGCGGTGATGATCATGGTGCGCGTCAGCAGCGTCTCGCCGGCGGCCGTGTGCAGCTCGATCACCTCGTCGTCGCGGTGCTCGATACGCTCCACCACCTCGCCCAGGCGCACCTCCGGCTCGTACTGCTGGGCCTGCTCGATCAGGCGGTCGATCAGCTCCTGGCCGTTCACCTTGGGGAAGCCGGCCACGTCGAAGATGTGCTTCTCGGGGTAGACGGCCGAGACCTGCCCGCCCAGCTGTTCCAGGCTCTCGACGATCCGCACGGAGGCGTCGCGATGGCCGCCGTAGTAGGCGGCGGCGAGGCCGGTGGGGCCTCCGCCGATGATGGTGATGTCGGTGATCTGCTCTGCGCTCACGGCGCCAGGACCTCCAGGCCGCTTCGAGTTTGGATCCAAACTCTACCGGTTGACCGCGCGGTCAGGATGCAGCAGCTTAGCCCGGAAGGGCGCCGCGAACACCGCTAGTGTGAGCAGCCGCAGCCGGTACCGCAGCCGTCATCGGCGTCAGGAAGCGCCGCAGCGGGCACCTCGTCCTTCGCCTGGAACGAGCTGCCGCAGCCGCAGGCCGCGACCACGTTGGGGTTCTCGATCTGAAAGCCGGCGCCGGTCAGGCCGTCGATGTAGTCGACGCTGGCGCCCTCCAGGTAGGGAAGGCTGAAGCGATCGACGATCACCCGCACGCCGTGGTGCTCCCAGGCCTCGTCGTTCTCCTCGGGCGGCGGAGTCGAATCCGAGCGCGTACTGGAAGCCCGAACAGCCCCCGCCCTCGACCGCGACGCGGAGCGCGCTCAGCGAGGGATCACCTTCTGCGGCCATCAGCTCCTTGACCTTCTCGGCCGCGCGTTCGGTGATCATGATCATGTGGTGTCGCTCCTCCTCCAGAGCCCGGCAAATTCTCCCCGCACTTCTCATATCGTAGCGAAGCCCTCGGAACATGAGCCAGAGACACGCGAACCGCCGTGACTTTGTAACACAGGGTACCGGTGTCAACAAGCGGTTTGCGGCCTTCCCGGTGGCGAGATCGTCACACCTTTCGGGCCGGTGCTATAGTCGCCTCGCGTGTTGGGCGACTGGGCAGCCGTGCTGGTGTTCGCAGTGATCGCTATGGCGATTCCGCTGTCGCTCCTGTTCGCGACATTTGCCCTCGAACGCGCTCGAAACAACGGGCCGGCGACAAGCGGATCCCGTTCGAGTCGGGCGTCTCGGCGGAACGAGTTCCACGCCCACCGCTTCACGATCTCCTACTACCTGACCGCGATGCTGTTCATCGTGTTCGATATCGAGATCGTGTTCCTCTACCCGCTGGCCCTGCGCATGCACGCGCTGGGCATGTTCGGGTTCGCCGAGATGGCCGTCTTCATCGTGCTGCTGGCGGTGGCCTACGTGTACGTGTGGAAGAAGGGCGCCCTCGAATGGCGGTGACGCCGGTCAGCATCTCCAAGGCGGTGCGCGCGGGCGACCTGGAGCAGTACGTGATGCTGACGACGCTCGAGAAGGCGATGGCCTGGACTCGTCCAACTCGATCTGGCCGGCCGGCTTCGGCCTGGCCTGCTGCGCGATCGAGATGATGTCGCTGCCCTCGCCCCGCTACGACATCGCCCGCTTCGGATCCGAGGTGTTCCGCTCCTCGCCGCGCCAGGCCGACCTGATGATCGTGTCCGGCCGCGTGTCGCAGAAGATGGCGGCGCCGCTGCGCCAGGTCTACGACCAGATGCTCCAGCCCAAGTGGGTGATGGCGATGGGCGCCTGCTCCAGCTCGGGCGGCATGTTCGCCAACTACGCGATCCTGCAGGGCGTCGACAAGGTGGTGCCGGTGGACGTGCACGTGCCGGGCTGCCCGCCGCGGCCGGAGGCGGTCGTGGACGGCCTGCTGCTGATCCAGAAGAAGATCCGCTCCGGCATCGCGCCGGCCTATGACCTGGAGAAGTCGAAGGCGTGACCGCCGAGCAGCTCGCAGCGAGGGTCGAGCGGGCCGTGCCGGGGTCTGTGCAGGCGCACGCCGACGACCTGGACATGCCATCGCTGACGATCGCCGGCGAGCGCCTGATCGCCGCCTGCACCTACCTGCGCGACCAGCAGGGCAAGAACTTCCTGTCCGCCGTCTCCGCCGTTGACTACCTGGGCTACGGCGAAGAGGTGGCGGGCTACTCGGCAGCGAGCGCGGCCGCGACATCAACCGCACGGGCAGCTGGGGCACGCCCGAGACGGTGACGCCGCCGGCCGACCCGCTTCGCGGTCGATCTACCACCTGGCGCACATCGGCGAGGGCCCCACCGACCGGGTGCGCCTGCAGGTGCTGACGGAGGAGGGCCGGGTGCCGAGCGTCGTTGCGGTGTGGCCCACGGCCGACTGGCACGAGCGCGAGCAGTACGACCTGATGGGGATCCGGTTCGACGGCCATCCCAACCTGCGGCGGCTGATCATGCCGTCCGACTGGGACGGCCATCCGCTGCGCAAGGACTACCCGATCGGCGGCGAGCCGGTCCAGTTCACGGACGCGGTCTGATGTCGGCGACCGAGCACGCATCCGCTCCGGTCGTGCCGCTGTGGCAGCCGGCGCAGGTCCCGCCCCACGCCGAGCAAGATCGACCCGCCCGAGGGCGAGGATCTGATCACCGTCAACTTCGGGCCGAACCACCCGTCCACCCACGGCGTGCTGCGCCTGATCGTGACGCTGGACGGCGAGGTGGTGGTGGGCCTGGACGCCGACATCGGATACGTCCACACCGGCTTCGAGAAGAACTTCGAGCAGAAGACCTACTGGAAGGGCATCCCCTACGCGCCGCGGATGGACTACCTGGCCTTCTTCGCGAACGAGCTGGCCTACGTGGGCGCGGTCGAGCGGCTGATCGAGATCGAGGTGCCGGAGCGGGCGCAGTGGATCCGCACGCTGTTCGCCGAGCTGAACCGGATCCACAGCCACCTCATCTTCCTCGGCACCAGCGGCGTCGAGCTGGGCGCCATCTCGCTGTTCTTCTACTGCCTGCGCGAGCGCGACCGCGTGCTCGACCTGTTCGAGATGGTGACCGGCGTGCGCATGCACGACCGCTACCCGCAGTTCGGCGGCGTGGCCGAGGACCTGCCCAAGGGCTTCTACGCCGAGGCCAAGCGCTTCTGCCACGACGTGCCGCTGCGGATCGACGAGTACCTCGACCTGGTGGCCGGCAACTCGGTGTGGCGCGACCGCTACCGCGGCATCGGCACGATCGACGCCGACACGGCGATCGCGATGGGCCTGTCGGGCCCGAACCTGCGCGCCAGCGGCGTGCCCTTCGACCTGCGCCGCGCCGAGCCGTACCTGGCGTACGACAAGATGGACTTCGACGTCATCACGGGCGAGCGCGGCGACGCCTTCGACCGGCTCATGTGCCGCACCAAGGAGATGTACGAGTCGGTCAAGATCATCGACCAGTGCCTGGAGGGGATGCCGTCCGGCCCAGTCATGGCCGACGATCGCAAGCACGTGCTGCCGCCCCGCCACGAGCTGCAGACCTCGATGGAGTCGCTGATCCACCACTTCAAGCTGGTGACCGAGGGCTTCCGGGTGAAGGCGAACCAGATCTACTACACGGTGGAGTCGCCGCGTGGCGAGTTCGGCTGCTTCCTGGTCTCCGACGGTGGCCCCAAGCCGTGGCGGATCCACTTCCGGGCGCCCAGCTTCGTGAGCCTGCAGTCGACGGCGATGATGGCCGTCAACCGCTACATCGCCGACCTGATCGTGGTCGTCGGATCCCTCGACGGCGTGATGGGGGAGGCCGACCGGTGAGCGACCCGCCGATGCGCAGACCCTCGCCGGCGCCCGCGAGACGCGCCCCACGTGGCCCGCGCCGCTGCCCCCGAGCGACGACACGCGGCCGCTCTACGACCGCATCCAGGACGTGATCGCGCTCTACCCGGAGCGCAAGTCGGCGGTGGTCCCCGCCCTGCGCCTGGCACAGGACGAGTACGGCTGGCTGTCGGAGCAGGCGTTCGACGAGGTGGCCGACGCGACCGGCTTCACGCCCGCGTTCTGCAAGAGCGTGGCCTCGTTCTACGACATGTTCCGGCTGACGCCGAGCGGACGCTACGAGATCTGCGTCTGCACCAACGTCTCCTGCGCGCTGGTGGGGGCCGCCGGCACGATGCGCGCCTTCGAGCGCGAGCTCGGCATCCACCCCGGCGAGACCAGCGAGGACGGCCTGTTCACGCTGAAGACGGTCGAGTGCTACGGCGGCTGCGGCTGGGGCCCGGTGGTGTCGGTGAACGAGCGCTACCACGAGCCGTTGCCGGCCGAGCAGGTGCCGGAGCTGATCGCCCAGCTGCGCGCCGACGCGGAGCCGAACGCATGACCACCGACCTGCGCATCCTGCTGGACTTCGAGGGCGACCGGCGCGACATCGGCGAGTACGAGCGGGCCGGCGGCTACCGGCAGCTCACGAAGGCCCTGGCGGGCGCGCCCGAGGATGTCGTCGCCGCGGTCGACAGCTCCGGCCTGCGCGGCCGCGGCGGGGCCGGGTTCCCGACCGGGCGCAAGGCCTCGTTCCTGCCCAAGGACCGCAAGCCCGCCTATCTGTGCGTGAACGCCGACGAGTCGGAGCCGGGGACGTTCAAGGACCGCGAGATCATGCTGCGAAACCCGCACGCGCTGATCGAGGGCGTGATCACGATGAGCTTCGGGATCGGCGCCACGTCCGCGTTCATCTACATCCGCGGTGAGTACCGCGCCGAGTTCGAGGTGCTGATGACGGCGCTTCAGCAGGCGCGCGAGCGCGGCTTCGTGGGCGCAAACGTGCTGGGCTCGGGCTACGACGCCACCGTCGTCCTGCACCGGGGCGCGGGCGCCTACATCTGCGGCGAGGAGACCGCGCTCCTGTCGTCACTGGAGGGCGAGCGGGGACAGCCCCGCTCAAAGCCGCCGTTTCCGGCCGTGGCCGGCCTCTACGCCGCCCCCACCCTGGTCAACAACGTGGAGACGCTGGCGTCGGTGCCCTACATCCTGGAGATGGGCGGCGGCGGCCTACGCCGAGATCGGCACCGAGCGGTCGAAGGGCACCCGCGTGTTCTCGTTGTCGGGCAACGTCAAGCGGCCGGGCAACTACGAGATGCCGCTGACCGGCACGCTGCGGGAGCTGATCGAGGGCCACGGCGGCGGCACGCCGGACGGCCGCACGATGAAGGCGATCATCCCGGGCGGCTCGTCCGCCCCGATCCTGATGCCCGACCAGATCGACACCCACATCGACTTCGAGTCGATCGCGGCAGCCGGCTCGATGGCCGGCTCCGGCGCGATCATCGTGATCGACGACCGCACCTGCATGGTGCAGCTGGCGCTGCGCGTCTCGGAGTTCTACAAGCACGAGAGCTGCGGCAAGTGCACGCCGTGCCGCGAGGGCACGCGCTGGGGCGTGGACATCATCCGCCGCATCGAGATGGGCGAGGCGCGCCAGGGCGAGCTCGACCTGCTGCTGAACGTGTGCGACCGCATCCTCGGCAACTGCCTGTGCCCGCTGGGCGACGCGATGGCGATGCCGGTGGCGAGCTACGTCACCCACTTCCGCGACGAGTTCCAGCGCCACATCGACGAGGGCGGCTGCCCGTTCACCGAGCACAGCCCGATCTCGGGCCTCTACCACGAGCCGGCGGTGGCGTCGTGAGCGAGTTCCGCGAGGCATTCCTGCGTGCCCGGCGGCGGCTGGAGAAAGGGGAGGATCCCGAGCTGGTCGTGCCCGAGGTGATCGCCGCAGCCGAGGCTCCCGAGGAGATCGAGCTGGCCGAGGCGCTGTGGGACGAGGGCGACGACGAGGACGAGGCCGACTGATGGCGACGGTCGAGACCGACACCGTCACGCTGTCCATCAACGACCGCGAGGTGACCGTGCCCAAGGGCATGTCGCTGGTCGAGGCGGCGGCCGAGGCCGGCATCGAGGTGCCGGTGTTCTGCTACGAGCCGCGCCTGGGCGCGGCCGTCGGCGCCTGCCGCATGTGCCTGGTCGAGATCGAGGGTATCCCCAAGCTGCAGACCGCCTGCACCACGCCGGTCACCGACGGCATGGTCGTGCACTCGCACTCCGACCGCGCCCGCGAGGGCCAGGACGCCGTGCTCGAGTTCCTCCTGATCAACCACCCGCTCGACTGCCCGGTCTGCGACAAGGGCGGTGAGTGCCCGCTGCAGGATCTGACCTTCCGCTACGGCCCGGGCAGCACCCGCATGACGCTGCCCAAGCGCACCAACACCAAGCCGGTGCCGATCTCGCCGCTGATCAAGCTCGACCGCGAGCGCTGCATCCTCTGCTACCGCTGCACGCGGTTCAGCGAGAACGTGTCCGGCGACCTGCAGCTGGTGACGGAGCATCGCGGCGCGAACTCGATCATCACCACCTTCGAGGGCCGGCCGTACGACGGCGAGTTCTCCGGCAACGTCACCGAGCTGTGCCCCGTCGGCGCGCTCACCTCCACGTCCTACCGGTTCCGCGGCCGGCCGTGGGAGATCCAGAACATCCCGACCGTCTGCGGAGAGTGCCCGATCGGCTGCAACACGTACGCGACCATCCGCGAGGGCCGGGTGGCGCGGGTGCTGTCGCGCAACAACCCGGCCGTCGACGACGGCTGGCTGTGCGACCGCGGCCGCTACACGTTCCCCAGCCTGGAGTCCGAGCAGCGCATCACCACCCCCCTGATCCGCGGCGGCCGCGGGCTGGAGCCGGTGGACGGCGCCACGGCGCTCGACCACATCGCCGACCGGCTGCGGGCGGCGGTCGAGCGGTTCGGCCCCGGTTCGGTGGCGATCATCGCCTCCGGCGACCAGACCAGCGAGGAGGCGCACCTGTGGGCGCGCATCCAGGAGCAGGCACTCGGCGGCGGCCCGATCGTGTGCGGCCCGGAGGGCGGCGCCGGCTGGGGTGAGCTGGCCGCGCACTCGGCCACGATCGCCGACCTGGACGACGCCGACCTGGTCGTCGTCGCCGGAGCCACCGACCTGGTGCACCGCGCGCCGATCCTGGAGCTGCGCATCCGTCGCGCCGTCGACCGCGGCGCTCGCGTCGTGACGATCGGCGCCGGCGCCACACGCCTGGACACGCTGCGCGCCGCCGAGCACATCTCGGCCGCGCCGGGAACCACCCACGCGGCGCTCCTGGCCGCGTCCCAGGGCGTGGCGCTGAAGGGCCTCAGCGACCGCTCGGTGATCCTCTGGAACGGTCGCATGAGCGCGCCGGTGGCAACGGTGCTGGCCCACGTCGCGCACACCAGCGGCTGTCGCGTGCTGCCCACTCCGCTGGCCGCCAACGAGCTCGGCTGCCAGGCCGCGGGCCTGGGAACGCACACACCGGCCGAGGCGCTGGAGGCCTTCGAGCAGGGCCGCGTCAAGGCCGTGGTGCTGCTCGGCGCCGACCCGGTGGGTGGATGGCCGGGCGGCGACCGCTGGCGGGGGCTGATGGAGCGCGCCTTCTTCGCCCTGCAGGTGAGCCCGTTCCAGACCGGCTCCAGCGGCTGGGCGACGACGATCGTGCCGTCACCGATGCCGCTCGAGAAGGAGGGCACGTTCACCAACGTCGAGGGCCGCGTGCAGCGCCTGCGGGCAGCCGTGGCGCCGCCGCCGGGCGTGCTCGACGGGATCGTGCTGGCGGCAGAGCTGGGCCGGCGGCTGGGCCTCGACCTGCCCGATCAGCCGCCGGCCGTGTTCGCCGACATGGCCGGTTCGCGCGCAGCCTTCGCCGGCCTCACCTGGGCCGGGATCGGCGAGCGCGGGGTGCGCCCCGAGCCGGACTCCGGCCCCGGGGAGCCGCCGGCCGCGCCCCACGTCGCCGAGGGCGAGCCGGAGGGAACGATCGTGGTCGGCTACCGCCAGCTGATGAGCGGGCCAACCGTGGAGGGCGCTCCGGCGCTGCACTTCCAGCGCCGCAGCGGCGTCGAGATCTCCCACGACGACGCCCAGGAGATCGGCGTCGCCACCGGCGACCGGGTCGAGGTCAGCTTCGCCGGCAGCTCCCTGACGGGCGCCGCGCTGGTGCAGCGGCGGCTGCGACGGGGCGTCGTGCGGCTGGCGACGGCGGTGCCGTACGTCGGGCCGGGCGAGCTGCGGGCCGCGCCCGCGCCCGAGGAGACGGCCGATGCCTGACGGGTTCATCGTCACCGCCATCAAGTCGTTCGTGCTGGTCAACCTGGTGATGGTGATGTTCGCGTTCATGACCTGGTTCGAACGCCGGCTGATCGGTCGCTTCCAGGTGCGCCTGGGCCCCAACCGCGTGGGGCCGTTCGGCCTGCTGCAGCCGATCGCCGACCTGGGCAAGCTGATCCAGAAGGAGAGCCTGATCCCGGTCGGCTCGAGCGCCTTCCTGTACCTGGTGGCGCCGGTGATCTCGCTGTTCAGCGCGCTGCTGGTGTTCTCGGTGGTGCCGTTCGGCGGCCAGGCGACGATCCCGGGTACCGACTACCAGATCTACCTGTGGATCGCCGATCCCAACGTCGCCCTGTTGCTGGTGTTCGCGCTCGGCTCGTTCAGCTTCTACGGGTTCCTGGTGGGCGGCTGGTCGTCCAGCTCCAAGTACTCGCTGTACGGCTCGATGCGCGCCGTCTCCCAGCTGGTCAGCTACGAGGTGAGCCTGGCGCTGGCCGTGATCGGCGTCGTGATGATGTCGCAGACGCTGTCTTTGACCGGCATCGTCGACGCCCAGCAGCGCGACGGGGTCTGGTACATCGTGCCGCAGTTCGTCGGCTTCGTGATCTACCTGCTGGCGTCGACGGCCGAGGTCAGCCGCATCCCGTTCGACCTGCCGGAGGCCGAAGGCGAGCTGGTGGCCGGCTACCACACCGAGTACGGCGGCATGCGCTGGGCGATGTTCCAGAACGCCGAGTACATCGCCCTGATCGCGTTCTCGGCCCTGGCATCGATCCTGTTCCTTGGCGGCTACGACGGGCCGGTGCTGCCGGGCCCGCTGTGGATGCTGATCAAGATGTTCATCTTCCTGTTCCTGTCGATCTGGGTGCGCTCGACGCTTCCGCGCGTGCGCTACGACCGGCTGATGACGATCGGATGGAAGGTGTTGCTGCCATTGGCAACGATCAATTTGCTGGTCACCTCCGCAATCGTGGCCTACCGAGCATGAGTCCGGTCACCGACAACCTCAAGGGCT
Organism: uncultured Actinomycetes bacterium; assembly: GCA_963766445.1. Taxonomy (GTDB): domain Bacteria; phylum Actinomycetota; class Thermoleophilia; order Gaiellales; family JAICJC01; genus JAICYJ01. Next base: position 135,598 of record CAVXZW010000015.1, read on the forward strand.
TCAGCGTCACCTTCCGGCACCTGTTCCGAAAGCCGGTGACGCAGCAGTTCCCTGACTACAAGCGCCCGGTATACCCGCGGTTCCGCGGACGGCACCGCCTGCACCGGCACGAGAACGGCCTCGAGAAGTGCGTCGGATGCTCGCTCTGCGCCGCGGCCTGCCCGGCCGACTGCATCCGCGTGGTGGCCGCCGAGAACACGCCCGAGGAGCGCTACTCGGCCGGCGAGCGCTACGCGCGTATCTACGAGATCAACATGAGCCGCTGCATCTTCTGCGGCTACTGCGAGCTGGCCTGCCCGTTCGACGCGATCACGCTCGGCCACGACTACGAGCTGGCCGAGATGTCGCGCGACGCGCTGGTCTACACCAAGCAGATGCTGCTGGAGCCCTCGTCCGAGGCCCGGCGCACGCCGGTGGCACCGGTCGACCCCTACGACATCCCGGCCCAGGAGGACGGCGCGGCGTGACCTACGACATCGTGTTCGTCGTCGCATCGGCGCTGGCGATCGCCTCGGCGCTGGGCGTGGTGCTTTCGGTGAACCCGTTCTACTCGGCCCTGTCGCTGATCATGCACCTGCGTCTCGCTGGCCACCATGTACCTGCTGCTGCAGGCCGACTTCCTGGCCGCCGCGCAGGTCATCGTCTACGCCGGGGCGGTGATGATCATGTTCCTGTTCGTGATCGCCTACCTCGGCAACCGCGCCGACGAGCCGACCCGCGACATCCCGCTGTGGCAGCTGGGAGCGGCGGTTGTGGCGGGCGCGGCCGTCGTGATCGAGATCGTGGTGGCGGTCGCAAGCCAGGCGTTCGGCCCCGGCCGCACGGTCACCGATCAGTTCGGCAACCCCAGCCTCGTCGCCAACAGCTTCTTCTCGCGCTACCTGCTGGGATTCGAGGCCACCTCGATCCTGCTGCTGGTGGCGGCGGTCGGCGCCGTCGTGCTCGGCTCCAAGCGGCCCAGCCCGCGCGTCGACGAGCCTGACGCGTTCCCGGCTCCGCGGCCGCAGCCCGAGCTGGAGCTGCAGGCCGCCGTGATGGGGGCCGAGACGGCGTTCCCCGTGCACCACGTGCCCCGCCAGGACGAGGACGGCAGCTGATGCACATCGGCGTCGAGTACTTCGTGTCGGTGTCGGCGATCGTGTTCGGGATCGGCATGTTCGGCGTGTTCACGCGCCGCAGCCCGCTGATCCTGCTGCTGTCGGTCGAGCTGATGCTGAACTCCTGCAACCTCACGCTGATCGCGTTCTCGCGCTACTGGGGTGAGCAGAGCGGCCAGGTGTTCGCGCTGATCGTGATGGGCATCGCGGCCTCCGAGGTCGTTGTCGGCCTGGGGCTGGTGGTGGCGGTGGCGCGCCGCAAGGCCGAACTTGACGTCGACCGGCTGACGGCGCTTCGGCACTGATGGAAACGCTCTCCTGGCTGTGCCTGTTCCTCCCGCTGGCCGGCGTGGTCGTGCTGGCGCTGGCCGGCAACCGGATCGGGCGCGAGCCCGCCTCCTGGCTGGCCACGGCCATCGCCTTCGCCTCGTTCATCTGCGCCGCCGCCGTGTTCTTCTCGATCCTCGGCGAGGGCGAGAGCGCGCGCAGCCACGTCTACACGCTCTACACGTGGGCCGGGGCGCACAACATCCACGTGCTCCACGTGCCGCTGTCGATCCAGGTCGACCAGCTGTCGGTGGTCGAGATGCTGATCGTGTCCGGCGTGGGCGCGCTGATCGTCATGTACTCGATCGGCTACATGCACGGCGACCCCAAGCAGCGGCGCTTCTTCGCCTACCTCGACCTGTTCCTGTTCTCGATGCTGCTGCTGGTGATGGCCGGCAACTTCGTGCTGCTGCTGGCCGGCTGGGGCATGGTCGGCCTCTCGTCCTACCTGCTGATCGGGTTCTGGCACGAGCAGGAGGCGCCGGTCGCCGCCGCCAAGAAGGCGTTCGTGATGAACACGATCGGCGACGTCGGCATCGCCATCGCGATCTTCTTCATGGTGCGCGACATCGGCACCACCAACTACCACGAGGTGTTCACGCGGGCGCACGACGTGTGGCCGAAGGGCAGCTCCGACGCCAACTGGGTGGCGCTGCTGCTGCTGGTGGGCGCCGTCGCCAAATCGGCCCAGATCCCGCTCCACACCTGGCTTCCCGACGCCATGGAGGGCCCCACCCCGGTCAGCGCCCTGATCCACGCGGCCACCATGGTGACGGCCGGCGTCTACCTGATCGCGCGCTGCCACGTGCTGTTCGCCAACGCGCCCAACGTGCGCACGCTGGTGGCGGTGATCGGCGTGGCCACGCTGCTGATGGCGGGCGTGATCGCGCTCGTGCAGACCGACATCAAACGCATCATCGCCTACTCGACCATGAGCCAGATCGGCTACATGTTCGCGGCCGTGGGCGTGGCCGACGACTCGGCCGGCATGTTCCACCTGCTCACCCACGCGTTCTTCAAGGCGCTGCTGTTCCTGGGCGCCGGCATCGTCATCCACGCGCTCGCCAACGAGCAGGACGTGCGCAGGATGGGCGGCCTCTCCAAGGTGATGCCGCGCACGACCGCGCTGATGTGGGTGGGCACCATCGCGCTGATCGGGTTCTGGCCGCTGTCCAAGGACGCGATCCTGGAGGGGGCGCTGCACGGGGGCGGCACCGCCGGCTGGATCGTGTACGTGGGCGGGCTGGTGGGAGCCGCCTTCACCGGCATCTACGCCACCCGGCTGATGCGGCTCGTGTTCTACGGCGAGATGAGCGACTACGCCAAGGAGCACCTGCACAGCCGGCCACGGCGAGGCGCCGTGGACGATGTTCCTGCCGGTGGCGGTGCTGGCGGCCGGTGCGGTGCTGGTCGGGTTCCTCTCGATCGGCTTTGGCGTCACGAACTTCTTCGGCGACTTCCTCGCGCAGACCGCGCCCACGATCGAGGCCACCGTCCCGCAGGACATCCTGACGACGGCGCTGGCCTGGGGCCTGGGCGGAGCCGGCGCGCTGTACGTGTGGCGGCTGTACGACGATCCGGCCCGGGTGGCCGCCGTGCGCAGCCGGTTCCAGACCATGGCCATCATCGCCGAGGCCAAGTTCGGCTGGGACGAGCTCTACTACAACATCGGCTACCGCCCGGCGGTGTGGCTGGCCGTCACGCTCGACAGCGTCGGTGAGCGCTGGATCATCGGCGGGTCGCTGTGGCTGGCGCGCACCACGGTGGCGACGGTGGCGAGGGCCACCGCGCTGGCCCAGTCGGGGATCGTGCGGCAGTACGTGACCGTGCTGGCGGGCGGCGCGGCGCTGGTGGCCGTGTTCTTCCTGGGGAAGGCGAACTTGTGACCGTCGCCCTGATCGCGCTGCCGCTGGTGTGCGCCGTGCTGATCGGCTTCCTGCCGCTCGACCGGCGCGTCGCCGCGGCGCTGGGACTGGCTGCGGCGCTGGCCGAGCTGGTGCTGGCGGCGGTCGCAATCGTCACCTTCAACGTCGCCGGCGGCAGCCAGTTCGTCACCGACAGGGTGTGGATCCCGAACCTTATCGGCGGCGCCGACGTGCACTTCCACGTGGCCATGGATGGACTGTCGATGTTCATGGTCGCCCTCACCGCCGTGGGTGTGGCCAGCGCAGTCTGGACGGCGATCCGCGCCGGCCGCGACCGGCTCAGCCTGTACCTGGGCCTGCTGCTGCTGCTCGAAGCGTCGCTGGTAACGCTGTTCACGGCCCGCGACCTGGTGCTGTTCTACACGGGCTGGGAGGTCATGATGATCGCCCTGTTCGTGCTGATGGGCGTCTGGGGCGGCGAGCGGCGCCGCTTCGCCACGCTCCAGTTCATCATCTACTCGCTGGCCGGCTCGCTGCTGATGCTGGTCGCCATCGCCGGGCTCGCGGTGGAGGGGCACTCGTTCGACCTCGGCGTGCTGGCGGCCCAGGGACGCGACTCGTGGTGGATGTTCGGCGCGTTCGCGCTGGCCTTCTGTATCAAGGCGCCGATGTTCCCGCTGCACGGCTGGCTGCCGGACGCATACCGCCAGTCGACGCCCGAGGTGACGGCCCTGCTCTCCGGCGTCATCTCCAAGGCCGGCGCCTACGGGCTGATCCGGTTCGCCGTGCCGCTGTTCCCGGCCACCGCCTACCACTGGCGCTGGCTGTTCCTGGGCCTGGGCCTGGCCGGCCTGCTCTACGCATCGCTGATCGCGTTCCGCCAGCCTGACGCGCGCGGCGTGGTGGCCTACTCCAGCGTCGGCCAGATGAACCTGATCATCATCGGCATCTTCGTGCTCGGGCCGGGTGGCGTCTTCAGCAACAACGGCCTCACCGGCGCCACCTTCCAGATGGTCAACCACGGCGTCGTCTCGCTGGCGGCGTTCCTGCTGATCGGGCTGGTCGAGCTGCGCACGGGCACCGACGCGCTGAAGTCGCTGGGCGGGCTCGCCAACCGGCGGCCGGTGGCCTCGACCGTGTTCCTGCTGACCGCGCTGTTCGCGCTGGCGGTGCCCGGCTCGAGCGTGTTCATCTCGGAGCTGTACATTCTGATCGGGGCGTTCGCTGAGCAGCCGCTGCTGGGCGCCGCCGCCTCGCTCGGGATCGTGCTGGCCGCCATGTACATGCTGCGCTGGTACTCGGCGATCGCGCACGAGGGTGACGGGGAGCGGGTCGACGCGACCACGCCCGACCTGCGGCTCTCCGAGCTGGCGGTGGCGGTGCCGCTGCTGCTGATCCTGCTGGTGCTGTCGGCATGGCCGTTCGGCGTGATGGAGCGAATCGGATGATCACGCTGACTGTCACCACCGTCCCCGTCTCGTGGTCGGCGATCGCACCCGAGATCGTGCTCCTGAGCTGCGCCTGCGTGCTCTTGACCTGCGCGATCTTCCTGCCCGCGCGGCTGGCCCATCCGGTGGGGGCGGCGGTGGCGGCGGGCGCCTTTGCAGGTGCGATGGTGGCGCCGATCGCGCAGTGGCACGATGCGCCTCGCACGGCGTTCGACGACACGCTGCGGATCGACGCCTTCGGCAACGGCGCGCGGCTGCTGATCTTCGCCGCCGGCCTGCTGGCCGTGGTCGTGGCCTGGGGCATGCCGCATCTCGCCGACCGGGCGGTCGAGTACCACGCGCTGCTGCTGGCGGCCGGCGGCCGGCATGTCGCTGCTGGCGGTGTCGAACAGCCTGGTGATCGCGTTCATCGCGCTGGAGCTGTTCTCGATCGCGCTCTACGTGCTGGTGGCGATCGACGTCGGATGCGCTGCCCGGGCCTGGAGGGCGCGCTCAAGTACCTGGTCGTGGGCTCGGTGGGCGCGGCCTTCCTGCTGTACGGGTCGGCGCTGGTCTACGGCGCGACCGGGCAGTTCGAGTTCGACCTGATCGCCACAGTCGATCCGCCACGGCGACGCCCACGGCGGCGTGCTGCTGCTGGGCATCGCGATGATCATCGTCGGGCTCGGGTTCAAGGCCAACTCGGCGCCGTTCCACATGTGGACGCCGGACGCGTACGAGGGAGCGCCCACACCGGTGACCGCGTTCATGTCGGCGGCCACCAAGACGGTGGCGCTGGTGCTGGCGTTCCGCGTGCTGGTGGCGGCCTTCGGCGAGGACTCGGCCGATCTGGCAGGACGCGATCGGAGCGCTCGCGGTCGCGTCGTTCGCGGTCGGAAACCTGGCGGCGCTGCGGCAGGCGAACGTGAAGCGGATGCTGGCCTACTCCACGATCGGTCACACCGGCTTCCTGTTCACGGCGGTGGCCGTGCACACCCAGGCGGCCGCGCGCGCCATGTTCTACTACCTGGCCATCTACTCGCTGATGAACATCGGCGCGTTCGCGCTGGTGGCGATCCGCGAGCGCGAGCTGGGACGCCCGGTGGTGATCGATGACTTCCGCGGCTACGCCTACCGGCGGCCGCTGCTGGCGCTCGCGATGGTGGTGTTCATGCTGTCGCTGGCCGGGCTGCCGCCGATGGGCGGGTTCATCGCCAAGATCACGATCTGGAGCAGCGCCGTCGACGCCGGGCAGACGTACCTGGCCGTCGTGGGCGTGGCCGCGACCCTGGTCGGGCTCGGCTACTACCTGAAGATCCCGTTCGCGCTGGTCGACCGCGATGTGCCGGTCCCGGAGTCGCCATATCGTCCGGCCTTCGCCGTAACATCGGCTACCGTATTGGCAACGGCGGTCGCGGTGATGGTGCTCGGGATCATTCCCGGGCCGCTCCTCGATCTGGCGCAGACGGCAAGTGCATCACTGATCGGGAGATGACGATGAAGCGACTGGCAGCTGTGGCGGTTGGTGCGTTGGCGATCGTGGTGCTGTTCCCGGCAACGGCCAGCGCCCGGACGCTCTCTCAGGGCATGTGCGGGCCGGACGTCCACCGTCTCCAGCACGAGCTGGGCCTGCACAAGTACCTGCCGGAGAGCTACACACCGGGGTGCTACGACTACCGCACGTCGCAGGCGGTGATGGCCTACCAGGGCTGGGCTCGGCTGACACGCGACGGCGTGGCAGGACCAATCACCCAGGCGCGTCTCAAGAAAGCCGTGACGCCGCGGCCGTGGACCGGCAGCCGCCACTTCGCCCACGTCGAGGTGCACAAGGGCAGGCAGGTGCTGCTCCTGATCGGCAAGCTGGGCAAGGTGCGGCGCGCGATCCACGTCTCGACGGCCGCGCCGGGACACGTCACGCCCACCGGCCACTGGCACGTCTACTCGAAGTCGCGGATGTCGTGGTCGATCCCGTTCCACGTATGGCTGCCGTGGGCGAGCTACATCGTCGGCGGCATCGCCATGCACTCGTTCGCGAGCGTGCCCGGCTACCCGGCCTCGCACGGCTGCATCCGCATGCCGGCGCCGGAGGCGAGGTGGATGTACAAGAGGACCCCGATCGGCACGCCCGTCTGGGTCAAGTAGCGCGCGACGAGCCGGCTAGCGGTGCAGCAGCTGCCGCACGGGGCGCAGCCGCTCGCGCAGCGGGGCCGCGTCATCAGCCTGCATCCACACCAGCTCGCCGAGCACCCCGGCCGATAACCACGAGCAGCGCGACCACCGCCAGCGCGCTGGCGCCTTGCGGCGCCCGCGGGTCGAGCACGGCTGGAAAGCGGATGGCGGCGTCAGCCATCACCAGCGCCGCACCGAGGCCGGCCGTCGCGACCGCCAGCCCGCTGCGCGCATCCAGCCGTTCCGCGGCGTCGAGGTAGGCGAGGAACGCCGCGAACAGCAGCATCGCGGCTGCCAGCGCCGTCAGGTAGAAGGCGATCAGGTTGTTGGGTGCGATCAGGCCGGCGGCGACCGCCAGCAGCGCACCGACGGTCGCGGTGCGTGGTGCTGATGTGATGGTCATGCCCGTTCAGTTCGCGCAGGTGGCGGCGGATCCTGCTCCCTCGGTAGTCTGCGGCCGGAACTCGAACGCAAGGGAGTGACGACGATGGGGCTTGGGAACGGACTGCGGCTGACGTGGGTTGGACACGCCACCTGGATCATGGAGACGCCCGGCGGCAAGCGGGTGCTGATCGATCCCTGGGTGACCGGCAACCCGGTCGTGCCCGACGAGCTGAAGGACCCCGGCCCGTTCGACGTGCTCCTGCTCACGCACGGGCACAACGACCACACCGGCGACGCCGTCGAGCTGGCGACCAGGCACACGCCCAAGGCCGTGCTGGCGATGATCGAGCTGGGCGACTACCTGGAGGCCAAGGGCGTCCAGAACGTGATCGGGTACAACAAGGGCGGCACCGCCGAGGCCGAGGGCCTCAGGTTCACGATGGTCGACGCCCGCCACTCGTCCAGCTTCACCCAGCCGGACGGAACGATCCTGCACACGGGCGACCCGAACGGCTACATCGTCACGCTGGAGGACGGCCGGCGCGTGTACGTGGCCGGCGACACCTCCGTGTTCGGCGACATGGCGCTGATCGGCCGGCTGTACAAGCCCGACGTGGCGATCCTTCCGATCGGCGACTTCTTCACGATGGGCCCGTTCGAGGCTGCCGAGGCGATCCGGATGCTGGGCGTCAAGAAGGTCGTGCCGACGCACTACGGGACGTTCCCCGCGCTGCACGGGACGCCCGACCAGCTGCGCCGGGAGGCGGCCGACGTGTCCGGGCTGGAGGTGCTCGACGTGGCTCCGGGCGGCACGGTCGAATGACCTTCTCGCTGGTCGCGTGCGACCTCGAGGCGCGGCAGTGGGGCGTGGCCGTGGCCTCGAAGTTCCCGTGCGTGGGGGCGGTGGTGCCGTGGGTGCGTGGCGACGTCGGCGCCATCGCCACGCAGGCGGCCGCCAACGTCAGCTACGGCCCGGACGGGCTCGAGCGGCTGGCGGCGGGCAGCAGCGCACAGGCCGCGCTGGACGCGTTGACCGGAGCGGACGAGGGAACCGACGAGCGGCAGCTCGGCATCGTCGACGCGCAGGGCGGCAGCGCGACGCATACCGGCGCGCAACTGCATGGACTGGGCCGGCGGTCGAGCCGGTCCGGGCTTTGCCGCCCAGGGCAACATCCTGGCCGGCCCGCAGGTGGTCGACGCGCTGGTCGACACCTTCGCCGCGACCGGCGGATCGCTGGCCGACCGGATGGCCGCCGCGCTGCTTGCCGCCGACCGGGCGGGCGGCGATCGGCGCGGGCGCCAGGCGGCAGCGCTGGTCGTGCGCCAGACCGGCGCCGGCTACGGAGGGAACAACGACATCCTGATCGACCTGCGCGTGGACGACCACACCGATCCGGTGCCCGAGATGATCCGCATACTCGGCATCCACCAGCTGCTGTTCGGCAAGACCCCGGCCGAGGAGTTCCTGCCGCTGGAGGGGGAGCTGGCCGACGAGGTGTCACGCCTGCTCGCCGATCGCGGCTTCGACTCGCTCGATGCCTACGCCGGCGTCGAGAACCTGGAGGAGCGGATGTGGCCGGACGGCAGCCGCATCGACCCGGCGGTGCTGGAGATTCTGCGCGAGCTGAGCTCAGCCGTCGCGACGGTAAGGGTCGGCACCCTTCAGATAGACGCGCGAGCGGCTTCTTGATGCGCTCGGCGCCGCTGCGCGGGACGCAGCAGAACTGCCGGGCATCCGCGCGACGGCCAGCTCGCGCACCGCCTTGGCGGTGGCGTTCTCCGGGCTCGGCCGAGCACCAGCGGCATGCCCTCGTCGGCGGTCACGCGCAGCCGCTCGTCCAGCGGCACCTGGCCCAGCAGCGGCACGCCCAGCTCGTCGGCCAGCTCCTGGCCGCCGCCCTGGCCGAACGGGTGCGTGACCTCGCCGCAGCAGCTGCAGACCAGGTGGCTCATGTTCTCGATCACGCCGGCCACCCGCATGCCCGTCTTCGACGCCACGTCCGCGGCCCGCCGCGCCACCTTCTGAGCCGCCGCCTGCGGCGTGGTCACGATCAGCAGGTCGGGCTCGGGCAGCAGCTGGCCCAGCGAGATCGAGATGTCGCCGGTGCCGGGAGGCATGTCCACCACCAGGTAGTCGAGCGCGCCCCAGTGGACGTCGGACAGGAACTGCTCGAGCGCGCGGTGCAGCATCGGGCCGCGCCACGGGATCGCGCCGTCGCCGTCGACGAAGAACCCGATCGACATGATCTTGAGGCCGTGGTTGACCGGCGGGATCATCATCTGGTCGACCGCCACCGGCCGCCGCGAGATGCCCAGCATGCGCGGCATCGAGTAGCCGTAGATGTCGGCGTCGACGACGCCCACCTCGGCGCCGTCCAGCGCCAGCGCCGCCGCCAGGTTGGCGGTCAGCGACGACTTGCCGACGCCGCCCTTGCCGGAGGCCACGGCGATCACCCGCGTCGACGGGTCCAGCGACAGCTTGCGCTCCTCGCCGGCGGACGCGCCCGGACAGCCGCTGCCGCAGCGCCGTGCGCTGCTCGGGGTCATCACGTCGAACGCCACCGCCACCGACTCGACCCCGTCGACCGCACCGACGTGCTCGCGAACCTGCTGCTCGAGGTTCGCCTTCATCGGGCAACCCGGTACCGTCAGCGCGATCGTCACCTCGACGCCGCTGCCGTCGATGGCAACGGCCCGCACCATGTCCAGCTCGACAACGCTGCGGCGGATCTCGGGATCGATGACGGCCACCAGCGCCGTCCGCACATCCTGCTCGGAAACCATGGCAGGATGGTAGCCCCGACCGGATTGCTACGGTGAGCCATGATCGCGATCGAGGCACGCGAGCTGCGAAAGACCTTCCCGGTCAGGCGAGGCGAGCCGGTCGAGGCGGTGGCCGGCATCAGCTTCGCGGTGGAGGCGGGCGAACGGCTGGCCTACATCGGGCCCAACGGCGCCGGCAAGTCGACCTCGATCAAGATGCTGACCGGCATCCTCCACCCCACCAGCGGCGATGCGGCCGTGCTGGGGATCGTGCCCTGGAAGAAGCGTCGCGAGCTGGCCGCGCGGATCGGCACGCTGTTCGGCCAGCGGTCGCAGCTCTGGTACCAGCTGACCCCGCGCCAGACGTTCGGCCTGCTGGGCCGCATCTACCGGATCCCCGCCGACGAGGAGCGTCGCCGGCTGGCCCGGCTGGGCGAGCTGCTCGACGCCACCCAGCTGTTCGACCAGCCCGTGCGCGGGCTGTCGCTGGGTCAGCGGATGCGGTGCGAGCTGGTGGCCAGCATGCTGCACGCGCCGGAGGTGCTGTTCCTGGACGAGCCCACGATCGGGCTCGACCTGGTGGCGAAGGCGCGCTTCCGCGACCTGATCGTGCGCATCAACGAGGAGCAGGGCACCACCATCCTGCTGACGTCGCACGACGTCTCCGACATCGAGCAGGTGGCCCGGCGGGTGATCGTGATCAACCATGGACGGCTGATCTACGACGACCGCGTGTCGGTGATGCGCCGCGCGCTGCTCGGCACCAAGATGCTGGACGTGCGCTTCGAGCAGCCGCCCGCGAGCGTCGAGGTGGAGGGCGCGCGGCTGGTGAAGCTCTCCGGCGCCGGCGCGAAGCTGGTGGTCGACACCGGCCGGCGGCCGATCCGGAGCGTCCTGGACGACCTGCTCGACCGCTACGACGTGGTCGACATCTCGGTGGCCGACCCGCCGCTCGAGGAGATCGTCTCCCACATCTACGCGAGGCCGCGTGTGAACCCGTACCTGGCCGGCTGGCGGCTCGGCTTCCTGCGCACCATCCGCTCGCCCGGCGACATGTCGGTGCGGATCGGCTTCTTCGCGATCATCCTGGTCGTGATGACGGCGCTGTGGACGGCCGCGGTCGATGCCAACGGCGGCTCGCTGCATGGCTACACCCGCACGTCGCTGCTCTGGTACGTGTTTGCCGCGCAGACAGCGGTGCTGGGCGTGCGGCCGCGCTCGGTCGAGGAGATCGGCGACGAGATCGGCAGCGGCACCGTGGCCGTGCAGATGCTGCGGCCGGTGTCGGTGGTGGGTCTGCGCATGTCGATCGACATGGGCGAGGCCTGCGCCCGCCTGATCGCCTCGTTCACGGTGGGCGCGCTGATCACCTGGCTGTTCGTGGGCGCACCGCCGTCGCTGCCGGCGCTGGCGCTGGCGGCGCCCGCGGTGGTGCTGGGCTGCGCCGCCAACATCGCATCCAGCCACGCCTTCGGCGGCATCGCGTTCTGGCTGCTGGACGCGAAGGCGTCGTGGTTCTTCTTCCAGAAGCTGGTGTTCCTGCCCGGCGGCATGCTGATCCCGCTGGAGCTGCTGCCGCGACCGCTGGAGCTGATCAGCTTCGCGCTGCCGTTCGCGACGATGGCCTACGTGCCGGGACGGATCGCCTCCGGCCACCCCGATCCGCTGCTGCTGCTCTGGCAGCTGGGCTGGCTGGCCGCGCTGCTTGGGATGGCCGGAGCCGTGTTCGCCGCCGGCGAGCGGCGGCTGCAGGTGATGGGCGGATGACGGCCGTCGCCGCCACCCTGCGCACGGCGGTCGCCAACGGCCTCGCCAATCGCAACTCGTTCTGGTTCCAGGTGTCGCTGATGGTGGCCAACGACATCACCTGGATCATCTTCTGGGTGCTGTTCTTCCACGAGGTCGGCAACCTCCGCGGCTGGGATGCCCACGACGTGATCGTGCTGTTCTCGATCCTGCTGACCACGGCCGGCGTTGCGCTCGGCCTGTGCGCGAACAGCCGCAAGATCGGCCAGCTGTCCGCCGACGGCGCGCTCGACGAGACGCTGACGCTGCCGGTGCCGCCGCTCGCGCACCTGCTCAGCACCCGCGTCGACGCGGCCAACACCGGTGACCTGCTGCTGGGCCCGGTGGTGTTCCTGCTGGCCGGAAACCCCAGCCCGGAGCGGGCGGCGATGTTCCTGTTCGGGGTGGTCGCGGGCTCGGTGGTGCTGATCGGGTTCCTGGTCGCCTGCGGGTCGCTGACGCTGTTCGTGGGCGGCCGCGGCGAGCAGGCCGACCTCGGCTTCAACGCGATCCTGATCTTCGCCAGCTATCCGCTCGACCTGTTCGGGGGCGCCACCAAGATGCTGCTGTTCACAGCCGTGCCGGCCGCCTTCGTGACCGGGGTGCCGGCCCGGCTGGTGCGCAACTTCGACACCCCCGAGGCGTTGCTGATGGTGGCGGTGGCGGCGCTGTTCGCCCTGATCGGGTGGGGCACGTTCCACCTCGGCCTGCGGCACTACAGCTCGGGGTCGATCTGGATCAGGTGAACGCACCAGAGCGGCGCGAGATCACCCGCAGGGCGCTCGCGATCGGAGCGGCGACGGGCATCTACGGCATCTCGTTCGGGGTGCTGTCGGTGGCGGCCGGCCTCAGCCCGGCCCAGACCTGCGCGATGTCGCTGCTCGTGTTCACCGGCGCGTCGCAGTTCGCGACGGTCGGCGTGATCGCCGCCGGTGGATCGGCGGCCGCCGCGCTGGCCCCGGCGCTGCTGCTGGCCGCGCGCAACGGCGTGTACGGGCTGTCGCTGGTGCCGGTGCTGCGAGGCCGGCTGGGCAGCCGCGCGCTGCAGGCCCAGCTGGTGATCGACGAGTCGACGGCCATGGCGCGCGCGCAGGACGAGGTCTCCGCCGCCCACCATGCGTTCCTCGCCACCGGCCTCAGCGTGTTCCTGTTCTGGAACCTGGGCACGCTTGCCGGCGCGATCGCCGGCAGCGGTCTCGGCGACCCGCGGCGGCTGGGGCTGGATGCGATGTTCCCGGCGGCGTTCCTGGCACTGCTGGCGCCGCAGCTGCGCCGCCCGGGCGCACCGATCGCGGCCGTCTCCGGCGCGCTGCTGGCGACGGCCCTGGTGCCGTTCACGCAGGTCGGCGTACCGATCCTGTTCTCCGCGTTCGGCGTGATCCCGGGCCTGATAGTGCTGCGCCGCGCGCAGTCCGCCGCATGAGCTGGACAGCACTGCTGGTGCTGGCGGCCGGCGCCTACGTGTTGAAGGCGGTGGGGCCGCTCGTGGTCGGGAACCGCCAGCTGCCCGCCGACGTGACGCAGGCGCTGGAGCTCCTGAGCGTGCCGCTGGTGGCCGCCCTGGTGGCCGTGCAGACGCTGGACGGCGGCGGCAAGCTGGTGCTCGATGCGCGGGTGCCGGCGCTGGCAGTTGCGGCCGTGCTGGTCTGGCGGAAGGCGCCGTTTCCGGTGGTGCTGATCGCCGCCGCCGCCACGGCAGCGCTGCTGAGGCTGTGAGATCGTTCTGGCCGTGGACGTCGACGTGGTCACCGAGATCGAGATCGACCGGCCACGTGAGCGGGTGGCGGAGTATGCGGCCGACCCGGACAACGCGGTCGAGTGGTACGCGAACATCGACGCGGTCGAGTGGCGCTCATCGCCACCGGCCGAGATCGGTTCGGACATCGCGTTCACCGCGCGCTTTCTGGGCGGAGCCTGACCTACACGTATCGCATCATCGAGCTGGTCGCCGGCGAGCGGCTGGTGATGTCAGCCGCCGAGGGGCCGTTCCCGATGGAGACGACGTACACCTGGCGCGACACGCCGGACGGCGGCACCCGGATGACGCTGCGAAACCGCGGCCGGCCCAGGGGCTTCGTCGGGGTGGCATCGCCGCTGATGGCGCGCTCGATGCGCCGCGCCAACATCAAGGATCTGCGGCAGCTGAAGGCGATCCTGGAAGCCGAACCGCGCTAACCCCAGAGCAGGGCCGACAGCTGGTCGGCCATCGGCTGGTCGCGCGCCGCCACCACGTGCGCGCGCGTGGACAGGTCGAGCGGCATCGCCGCCGGCCCGCGGGTCTCGATGTGGGCACCGGACTCGCGCACGATCAGCGCTGCGGCGGCGATGTCGACCGACCGTGACGGCTTCAGCGAGGCCACGCCGTCCAGCCGTCCGTCGGCCAGCTGGCACAGCGCCAGCGCCAGCGCGCCCAGCACGCGGATGCGGCCGACGTGGCCGTCGAGCCGGGCCGACGCGTCCGCGATCAGGGCGGCGTTGGTGGCCTCGAAGTCCACGATGCCGAGCCGCGCCTTGGGTCGCACGCCGCCCAGCGGCCGGCCGTTCACCGTTGCGCCCTCCCCCGCCGTCGCCACCCACTCCTCCCCGCTGCCGAGGTCGAGCACGTAGCCGAAGCGCACGTCGTCGACGGTCGGCCCGTCCGCGAACGCGATCGAGATGCAGTAGAAGGGCAGGCAGCGCTTGGCGTTGAGCGAGCCGTCGATCGGATCGACGACGACCACCCAGGGGCTCTCGTCGTCGCCGAATCGCCGCTCGCCCAGCTCCTCGGACACGAGCCGGAAGGAGATCCCGCGGTCGGCCAGCTGCTCGAGCCGCGTCACCGCAAGCCGCTCGGCGCCGTCGTCGATCGCCGTCGTGTCGTCGCCGCCCTTGCCCTGGCCGATCACCGGCTCGCGGTCATCCCGGGTCGGCAGCTGCAGCAGCAGCCCGCGCACGTCGGCGGCAACGGTCTGGCAGAACTCGAGCCAGCCGCGGTCGGTCACTCGGCGGCGAGCGGATTCAGCAGGAAGCCGGTCGCGAGCTTGGGGAAGAAGTAGGTCGACTTCTGCGGCATCACGCGCCCCGCCGCCGCAACCGCCTGCACCTGCTCGACCGTGGGCGCGCGCAGCAGGAAGGCGCTGCCGGCCTCGCCCGAATCGACCAGGGCCGTGGCCGTGTCCAGGCCGCGCACGTATCGCACCTGGTCGGTGGTCAGGAACTGGTCGCCGTCAAGGCCCAGCAGCGGCGCCAGCACCAGCGCCTCGAGCACGGCGGCGTCGATGGCGCGCAGCGCCTTGGGTGCGCCCGGCATCGCCATCATCACCGTGCTCGTGTCCTTCACCTGGGCGATCAGCGCCGGCTGGTCATTGCCGCGCCAGAGCGCGAAGGCGACCGTGGCCGGGTCGATCGCGTTCAGCTGCAGACTCGACCTGGGCGGGCGACGTGCCGGCCGGCAGCTCGCGCACGGCGAAGGCGGCCAGGAAGCGCGGGTCGACCTCGCGCCGCGCCATCACCACGCGGTGGGTGGGGTAGATGGCCAGCCCCTCGCCGTGCAGGTTGGCGAGGTACATCAGCACGAAGTCGTAGGGCTGGTCGCCGGCCGGGTCGCCGTCGCGCTCGCGCTGCTCGTCCCGGTAGGCCAGCGCCGTCTCGTAGCGGTGATGGCCGTCGGCGATCAGGATCTCGCGGTCGCCCAGCGCCGCCTGCGCGGCCGCGACCGCCTCTGGCCGATCGACGCGCCAGAAGCGGTGCTGGGTGTCGTCGCCGTCGGTGGCCTGCATGTCGGGCGGGCGATCGGCGGCGGGTGCAAGCGCCGCGCGCGGCCGGCCGTCCGGGTCGTCGTAGAGCGCAAAGATCGGCGAGGTGTTGGTGCGGGTGGCGCGGAGCAGGTCGAGCCGCCCCTGCCGGGCGTGCGCGTGCGTGCGCTCGTGAGGGCGCACACGACCCTCCTCGTACGGGGACAGCCGCACCGCCGAGAAGAATCCCGCGCGGCTGCGGTCGACGCCGTCGGGCCCGGTGAACCGCTGCTCGTGCCACCACAGCGCCGGCTCGGCGTCGCGGACCAGCACGCCGTCACGCCGCCACTCGTGCAGCAGCTGCGCGGCGGTCTGGGCCGTGTCGGGCAGCTCCAGCCGCACGACGTTGTGATCGTTGCGGCGCAGCAGCGCCTCGCGGTCGGCCGGCGAGATCACGTCGTAGGGCGGCGCGACGACCTCGTCCAGCGGGTAGCGACCGGCGTCGTAGCGCAGCGCTCGCAGCGGCTCCAGGGCGGTGCCTGTGACGGTGTCGGTCATCGGTGCCGGTCAGTCTAGTCGCGCCCGGCCGGTGGAATAGACTCACCCGGCGATGGCCGAAGGCACCTACGTATCCGAGCTCGAGGAAGGTGCGCTGGTCGAGGCCACGTTCGCGGTGCAGCGCAAGCGCCGGCGACGCACCCGCAACGGCGACCCGTTCCTGTCGCTGGAGCTGGCGGACCGCACCGGCCGCGTCCCGGCCGTGGTCTGGAACGACGTCAACGTGCTGGGCGCGCGGTTCGACGAGGGCGACACGGTGCGCGTGCTGGGTCGCGTCGAGAGCTACGACGGCCGGCCGCAGATCGCGGTCCGCGACGTCGAGCGGCTCGAGCAGGGAGATGCGCTCGAGCTGGTGCCGGGCGCGCGCCGTGACGCCGAGACGCTGGACGGCATGGTCGAGTTCCTGGCCGCGGAGATCCACGATCCCGGCCTGTCCGCGCTGGTGGCGCGGTTCCTGGAGAACGGGCGCTTCCGGGAGCGGTTTCGCGCACGGCGCCGGCCTCGGAGCAGCACCACTCCTACGCGGGCGGCCTGCTCGAGCACACGGTGGCGGTGGCCGCGCTGTGCCGGGAGGCCGGGCAGATGCACCCGCGCCTGAACGGTGACCTGCTGCTGGCGGCGGCGCTGCTGCACGACGTCGGACGCACGGAGACGTTCCGCCAGGGCGTCACGATCGCGGTCAGCGACGAGGGCCGGCTGATCGGCCACGTGCTGGCCGGCGTGCGCATGATCGACGGCGTCGCCCGCGAGGTCGGGCTGGACGAGTCGGTGCTGCTGCCGCTGCTGGGAGCCGTCGCCGGCCACCACGGCCCGCTCGAGGGCCGGCGGCTGGAGACGCCGGAGGCGGTCTGCCTGTACCAGGCGAACCAGCTGGACGCGCGCGTCGCCGAGTCGCTCTAGGCGGCTACGATCGCAGCGATGCTGGAGTACTACGACCGCCGCGCGCCCGAGTACGACCAGTGGTACATGGGCACCGGCCTGTTCGCCGAGCGCGACCGCCCCGGCTGGCACGAGGAGCTGCGCGACCTGTGCGCGGCGGTCGCCGCGCTGCCGGCCGCCTCGACGCTGGACGTCGCCTGCGGCACCGGGTTCCTGACGCGACACCTGCGAGGTGTCGTTACCGGGCTCGACCAGAGCGCGCAGATGCTCGAGATCGCACGCGAGCGGATCCCGGGCGGACGCGTCGTCCAGGGAGACGCGGTGCCGCTGCCGTTCGAGGACGGCAGCTTCGACAGGGTCTTCACGGGCCACTTCTACGGGCACCTGCGCGCCGGTGAGCGCGAGCGGTTCGTCGCCGAAGCCCTGCGGGTGGCGGGGCAGCTGGTCGTGGTCGACTCCCACGTGCGGCCGGATCACGACGCCGAGGAGGAGCAGGAGCGAACGCTCAATGACGGCACCGTGCACAGCGTCTACAAGCGCTACTTCACCGGCGCCGGGCTGGCGGCGGAGCTGGACGGCGGCGAGGTGCTGCACGACGGCGACTGGTTCGTGATGGTGCGGGTCAACGCGTCGACAATCCTCCGGTGGCGCAGTTGAGCTAGCATCGGGCGATGGCGATCAAGCTGCACCGGTGTTCGGCCATGTTCGTGAAGGGCCCGCATCCCTGCTGGGCCGCTCAGCACGCGCTTGACGAAGCCGGCATAGAGTACGAGCTGGTCAAGCACTCGCCGGTGCGGTTTCTGCGCGGCGACGTCAAGAAGCTGACAGGCGTGCAGAAGCTGCCGCTGGTCGAGTTCGAGGACGGTACCTTCCTGCGCGACTCGAAGGTGATCGCCCAACAGGCGCAGGCCGGCACGCTGCACGGGCCGGGCGAGTCCGCTCCGCTCAGCTGACGCGTTCGTCACACCCGCGTCGCAGGTCGTAGCACGGGTCGTGCTCAGAGCCCGACTCGGCCCTCGACAGACCTTCGTGACATCACCGCAGCATGTCGTGACCTGCGCGTATCACCGGTTTGGCTTGAACGCTGGGTCGCGCGCCGGATCGGGGTTTGACTACGACCCGGCCGCCGTTGGCGGTCCGCCCCGGGATCGTTGCATGTCGTCGCAGAACCGGCGCGAAGCGCGTCCGATCGGGCGGGTGGCGGATCGTTGCGTTGCCGTAACAGTGCGGCCGCGAACTCAGACGTTGAAGCGCACGTTCAGCACGTCGCCGTCCTTGACGACGTAGTCGCGGCCTTCCACGCGCACCCAGCCGCGGCGCTTGGCCTCGGTCTCGCCCCCCGCCTCCACCAGCTTGTCCCACTCGATCACCTCGGCCCGGATGAACCCGCGGGCAAGGTCGGTGTGGATCTTGCCGGCCGCCTCCTGGGCGTTCTGGCCGCGGCGGATCGTCCAGGCCCGGGACTCCTTCTCGCCCGACGTGAAGAACGGGATCAGGTCGAGGGCCGCGTAGGCGGCCAGGCTCACCTCCTCGAGCGCCGGGCGCTCGATCCCGAGGTCGTCCAGGAACGCCCGCCGGTCGCCCTCGTCCAGCTCCGCGATCTCGGCCTCGAGCTTGGCGTCCAGCGCGATCGTGCCGATCCCGCGCTCCGCTCCGAACGCCCGCAGCCCCTCCACCTCCCGCTCGTTGCCGCTCTGGTCAACGTTCGCGATCGTGAGCGCCGGCTTCGCCGTCAGCAGGTCGAGCGCGTCCGGCAGATCCAGGCCCAGCGAGCGCGCAGGGCGCCCCTGCTCCAACCCGGCTGCCAGCTCCAAGAGCAGCTCCTGCTCGGCCACGATCGCCCGGTCGCCCGACTTGGCCGTCTTCGCCACCCGCTCCAGCCGCCGCGCCACCGCCGCCTGGTCGGCGAACACCAGCTCCAGCTCGATCGTCTCGGCGTCGTCCAGCGGGTTCACCCGCCCGGCCGGATGCGCCACCTGATCGTCGTGGAAGCAGCGCACCACCAGCACCACCGCATCGGTCGTGCGCATGTGCGCGAGCAGCTCGCCGCCCAGCTCCTCACCGCGCCGGGCGCCCCGCACCAGCCGCGTCAGGTCGCTCACCTCCAGCGTTGCCGGCACCATCCGCTTCGACTTGGACACGCGCGCCAGCTCACCCAGGCGCGGGTCGTGCACGTCGGCGATGCCCTGCCCGGCATCGGCCGCGACCGACGTCCCGCACAGGCAGCGCAGGGTCGTCGTCACGCCCGACCACTGCAGACCGAGCAGCCCCAGACCCGCCATCTACGCCGCTCCGGTCAGAACCCGACCCGGCCCACGCGAGCCTCGCGGCGCACGTAACAGATCTTCGAGATGTCGACGTGGTGGTCTGTGTCCTCGGCGTTGAAGGTGACCATGCCGCTGCCGGCGGCCAGCCCCGACTCGACCTTGGCCCACTCCGCGTCGGCCACCTTCGCGCTGATGATGAGGCCGCCGTCGAACCCGATCTCGACCCGCGATTCAGCCATGCCTGTTCCCTTCGTTCGCTGGTTGCACGAGTTCCACCAGCACGCCGTGCACGCTGTGCGGATGGATGAACGCCACGCGCAGCCCGAACAGGCCCACGCGCGGCTGCTGGTCGATCAGCTCGGCGCCGGCGGCGGCGGCATCGGCCAGGGCCTGCTCGATATCGTCGACCCGCAGCGCCATGTGGTGCATGCCGGGGCCGCGGTTCTGCAGGAACTTGCCGACCGGGGTGTCGTCACCCAGCGGCCGCAGCAGCTCGACGCGGCCGTCGCCCAGCAGCATCGTTGCCGCCTCCACTCCCTGATCGGGCACTGTCTCGCGGTGCTCGAGCACACCCCCCAGCAGCTGCTGGTAGTCGGCGATGGCGGCGTCGAGGTCGTCGACAGCATGCCCGATATGATGAATCGTCTGTGCGCGCACTGCGCACGGATCCTAGTGGGTCATTTACGCCAAACGAGCGGCAAACGGAGGATGCATGGGCTTTCTGGACAAGATCAAGCAGCAGGCGACGGACGTGGCGACCACCGTCGTCGAGAAGACCACCGACACGGCCAAGACGGGCCAGCTGCAGATGCAGCTGCGCAGCCTCAAGGGCGAGGAGAAGGAGGCGCTGGCCGACCTCGGCGCCGCCATGATCGCGCTGGGCGAGACGCCCACCTCGCTGGCCGACCAGACGACCAAGGTGCACGAGCTTCGCGACCGGATCGCGGCCAAGGAGCAGGAGATCGCCGACGTCCGGCAGGCCGAGGGTGCCGCCGCGGACGCGTCGAGCGAGACCGTCGAGAGCGAGGCCGAGGAGGTCGCGGACACGCCGCCGGCGGCGGCCGACGGTGCGGCGCCCGACGACACACCCGCCGGCTAGGGGTGCTGGTCGGGCTGCTCGGGCGGCTCGCTGTGCAGCACCGGCTCGGGCCGGTGCACGGCGGGCTGGCCGCGCGCCGTCGCGCGGTAGCTCGACGCCGATCTGGCCGGATGCGTTGGACTCCGGCTGCAGGTCGATCAGCAGCTCGTCGATCTCGTCTCGATCGAGCGTCTCCTGGTCGAGCAGCGCGTTTGCCAGCACATCCAGGTGGCGGCGATGCTCGAGCACCAGTCGCAGCGCTTCGGTGTATGCCTGGTCGGTGATCTCGCGCTGCTCGTGGTCGCGCAGCCGCTTGGTCTCCTCCGACAGCGAGTAGTTGTCGGCGCGCATCTGATGCGATGTGGTGGAGCTGCCCATGCCCCACTCGAACACCATCGACCGGGCGACCGCCGTCGCCCGCTCGAGGTCGTTGGCGGCGCCGTTGGTGATGCGTCCGAACACCACCTGCTCGGCCGCGCGGCCGCCCAAGGTGACCTTCAGCCAGTCCTCCAGCTCGTCCTTGGAGAGCACGTAGCGGTCCTCCTCGGGCAGGCTCATCATGAAGCCGAGCGCGCGACCGCGGGGCACGATCGTGACCTTGTGGATGTCGTCCGACATCAGCCGCGCGACCAGCGCGTGGCCGGCCTCGTGGTAGGCGATCACCCGCTTCTCCTTGTCGGTGATCAGCTTTCGCTGCTGCAGCCCGGCCACCACCCGCTCGACCGCGGCGTTGAAGTGCGAGGGCGTGATCTCCTTGGCCCCGGCCCGCCCGGCCTGGATCGCTGCCTCGTTGCAGATGTTGGCCAGGTCGGCACCGGTCAGCCCGGCCGTCTGGCGCGCGATCACGCCCAGGTCGACGGGCTCGGCCAGAGGCTTGTTGCGGGTGTGCACGGCGAGGATCTCGCGGCGCCCCTTCAGGTCGGGCGTCGCGACGTGGATCTGGCGATCGAACCGGCCCGGGCGCAGCAGGGCCGGATCGAGGTCGTCGAGCCGGTTGGACGCGCCCATGATGATCAGCCGGTCGGCCTCGTCGAATCCGTCCAGCTCCACCAGCAGCTGGTTCAGCGTCTGGTCGTGCTCGCGGTTGTGGGCGCCGCCTGAGCGAGCGGTGCCGACGGCGTCGAGCTCGTCGATGAAGATGATCGAGGGCTGGTGCTTGCGCGCCTCCGCGAACAGACGACGGATCCGCGCCGAGCCGACGCCCACGAACATCTCCACGAACGAGGAGGCGCTCTGGAAGTAGAAGTTGGCGCCCGACTCGGTGGCGATGGCCTTCGCCATCAGGGTCTTGCCGGTGCCGGGCGGCCCGTACAGCAGCACGCCCTTGGGCACGCGCGCACCCAGCTTCTTGAACCGCTTGGGATCGCGCAGGAACTCGACGATCTCCTCCAGTTCCTCGCGCGCCTCGTCGGCGCCGGCCACGTCGTGCCAGCGCACGGAGTGGCCGCTGGCCGGCTGAATCTTGTTCGGCTTGGTGGTGGGCATCGCCCGCCACATCTTGTACGCGAAGAAGACGAGGGCGATGAAGCAGGCCGGCAGCACCAACGGCCAGAGCAGTAACAACAGCCACGTTCCGAAGCCCTGAAAGAAGTCCATAGGTCCGTCCAGATTACCGCGTATTGCACGGTCTGCAAAATCCGGCGGCTAGACGGTCAGCGGCTCGGCGCCCTCCAGCCGCAGCACCTCGTGCAGCGCGGCCTGCGCCACCTCGAGCTCCTGCTCGGTCGGCTCGCGCGTGGCCGCGACGCGCTGCAGCTCGTACCCGGGCCACCGCAGGGCGCGCGAGACCGGGTTGTCGTGGTGGCGGGTCATCCAGCCGAACACCTCGGTGGCGGCACCGATCGCAGCCACCCCGGCGACCAGCCGGGCCGGGCCGCGCCGGGACGCCGGCAACCGGTTCACGAGCACGTTTCCGACCACGGTGGCGGCAAGCATCGGCCCCACCATGTGCGACCCGCAGCGGTCATGCTCCTTCGTGGCCTGCTCGGCGGCCTGGCCGTGCTCGTAGCCTCCGATGGCCTTGTGCTCGGCGCCGTGGTATCCGGCCACCTGCGAGCCGCGCAGCGAGGCCATGGCCGGCACCAGCGCCAGGCGATGCGCCCAGCAGCTCGGCCGTCAGCGGCGACAGCCGGCTGCCGCGGATCGCGCGGGACACGACGACGGTGGCGCCCAGCGCGGCCGCGCTTCCGGCCCCCTCGACCGGCAGCCGCGCCTCGGGCAGCCTGCGCCGCATGATCGGCAGCAGGTATCCCATCTCGGCCATGCGCAGCACACCGCGGACGCCGGGCACCGCGAGCAGTCCCGCCGGCAGCTCCGGCTTGCGGCCGGAGGCCAGGTGCAGCTCGCCGTCCGGTGTTCGCACCGCCGCCGCCCAGTGGTCGAGGCTGTGCACGAAGATGCCGTTCCGCAGGGCCATGCCGCCCAGTCGCACCGTTTCTCTGGCTGTCTTGCCCACGTTCGCAGTGTAGCCTGCAGCATGGCAAATGACCTGTTCGCGGACGCGGCCGGAGGCCGTCTGGGCGCGCAGGCGCCGCTGCCGCAGCGGGTGCGGCCACAGGCGCTCGACGAGTTCGCCGGACAGCGGGACGTGATCGGCGAGGGCAGCGCCCTGCAGCGCGCGATCGCCGAGGACCGGGTGGGGTCGATGATCTTCTACGGGCCGCCCGGCACCGGCAAGACGACGCTGGCCCGGATCGTCGCCCACACCACGCGCGCCCACTTCGAGGAGCTGTCGGCGGTGCAGGTCGGGATCGCCGACGTGCGGCGCGTGCTGTCGGAGTCGGAGCAGCGACTCGGCCAGACCGGGCAGAAGACGATCCTGTTCCTGGACGAGATCCACCGTTTCAACAAGGCCCAGCAGGACGCGCTGCTGCCCGGGGTCGAGTCCGGGCTGGTGACGCTGATCGGCGCCACCACCGAGAACCCCTACTTCGAGGTCAACTCGGCGCTGCTGTCGCGGTGCCAGCTGTTCGAGCTGCAGCCGCTCGACCGCGATGACCTGGCCGGCGTCGTTCGCCGCGGCGAGGCGGAGCTGGCGGTCACGCTGCCCGACGACATCCGCGACGAGATCGTTGCGGCGGCCGGCGGCGACGCCCGCAACGCGCTCAACATCCTGGAGGCCGCGGTGGCGGCCGCCGGCGGCGAGCCGGTCAGCTCCGACAACGTGCATGACGCAGCCCGCAAGCGGCCGCTGCTGTACGACAAGGGCGGCGACCACCACTACGACGTCACGTCGGCCTTCATCAAGAGCATGCGCGGCTCCGACGCGGACGCCGCCATCTACTACCTGGCCGTGATGATCGCGGGCGGCGAGGACCCCAAGTTCATCGCCCGGCGGATGATCGTGTTTGCGTCGGAGGACGTCGGCAACGCCGACCCCGAGGCGCTGCAGGTGGCGGTGGCCTGCGCCCGCGCGGTCGAGTTCGTGGGGCTGCCCGAGTGCCGGATCAACCTCTCGCAGGCGGTCGCATACCTGGCCCGCGCGCCCAAGTCGAACGCCAGCTACATGGCCATCCAGCGGGCCGGCCAGGACGTTCGCGAGCGCGGCAACCTGCGACCGCCCAAGCCGCTGCGCGACGCCAGCTACGCCGGCGCGGCCAAGCTCGGCCACGGCCAGGGCTACCGCTACCCGCACGACTATCCGGGTGGCTGGGTCGAGCAGCAGTACCTGCCGGACGAGCTGCTGGGCACCGTGTACTACGAGCCCAGCGAGGGCGAGCGCTAGCCCCACACGGCGTGGCTAGAGGATGCGGGCGCCCAGCGCGGACAGCACCAGCTCCACGGCCAGCGTGGCCGTGGCGTTGTGCTCGTCCAGCACCGGGTTGACCTCGACCACCTCGACCGAGGACACCTTGCCGCTGGTGGACAGCATCTCCATCGCCAGGTGCGCCTCGCGGTAGGTGATCCCTCCCCGCACCGGTGTGCCCACTCCCGGCGCCTGGTCCGGGTCGAGCACGTCCATGTCCAGCGACACGTGCATGAACGCGGCGCCGGATGCGATCGAGATCGCCTCCTCCATCACGTCGCGCATGCCGTGGCGATCGATGTCCTCCATCGTGAACACCCGCACGCCCAGCTCGTGCAGCCGCGCCCGCTCCCCGCCGTCGACGCTGCGGATGCCCACCAACACGGTGTGCTCCTGCTTGATCATCGGCAGCGGCCAGGCAGACGCCTCGAAGCGGGGATCGTCGGCCAGGCCCAGCGCGACCGCCATCGGCATGCCGTGCACGTTCCCGGTGGGGGAGGTGGTGGGCGTGTTGATGTCGGTGTGGGCGTCCAGCCACACCACGCCGCCGGGCGCTCCATGGACGCGCGCCAGACCGCCCAGCGTGCCGATCGCGATCGAATGGTCGCCGCCCAGCACGAGCGGCATCTCGCCCTCGGTCACCGTCGCCGCAACGTGATCTGCGAGCTCCTCGCAGGTGCGCTTGATGGCGCTCCAGTAGCGCGCCGACGGGTCGCCCTGGTCGAGCGCCTCCACCATGCCCGTGCGCACGTTGCCATGGTCGTGGATGGGCAGGCCCATCTCCTCGATGCGCTCGCCGAGCTGCGCGTAGCGGATCGCCGACGGCCCCATGTCGACGCCGCGACGCCCCGAGCCGAGGTCGAGCGCCGCACCGATCACGCCGATCGGGCGCCTGTCGCCTCGCGATGTGCCGCTCTCCGCCACGGCCGCGAACACTACCGAAGCGCGACCCTCCCGTCGCCGCCGCCCATCGCCACCGTTGAGGAGGGGCAACAGCCTCTAAAGGGTTAGAACCGAACGCCGATAAGGCTATCGACCCCGTTGTTGTCCAACGTTCCATGCTTCATCAGGAGGCGCCTTCACAATGATCGATCCGGCGAGCATTCGTACCGCGTCGTTCTCGCTCACCCCGACCGGCTACAACCCGGAGGAGGTCGATCGCTTCCTCGCGGAGCTGGCAAACGCGACGCCCGGCTCGATCGACCTGGCCGAGCTGCGCAACGCATCCTTTTCCCTGACGCCCACCGGATACAACCCGGAAGAGGTTGATCAGTTCCTGGGGTCGATCGCCGACCAGCTGGCCGACGCCCCGGCGTCACAGCCGGAGCCGTTCCAGCGTGAGGAGCAGCCCGTGGTGCATGACGACGAGCATCGGTACGAGCCTGCCGCCGAGGTTGAGCACGAGCCCGTCGCCGAGCAGGATTACGAAGTCGAGGCCGTTGCCGGGACCGAGGACGAGTCCCAGGTCGAGGACGACGCCGACGTGTACCAGCCCGCCGACGTGTACCAGCCCGTCGCCGAGGTCGAGGCGGACGCGGAACCCGTCCCCGCTGAGCACGACGGCTGGCATCAGCCCGAGGCGGCCGACGAGCCGGAGCCGGAGCCGGAGCTGGTGCTGGTTGACAGCATTCCCGACGAGCCGGCCGGCGAGCCGCCGATGGCGAGCCTGCCCGAGGCGATCGTCGCCGAGCGTGCCCATGCCGACCTGGGCAGCCTGTCCGCAGCCGTGGAGGCGGCGATCGAGTCGCTCGACGGCTTCGTCAAGAACGAGCTTCACAACCTGCGCGAGGTAAGCGCGCACGAGATCGACGACATCCTGGCCGAGCGCCAGCGGCTGATCGAGGACGCCACGAGCGTCGGCCGGCGTCATATCGACGAGGCCAGCGCACACGCCGAGAAGATCGTGAACAAGGCCCGCAAGGTGGGCGACCGCATGCGCCAGCAGGTCGAGCAGGAGCTGCGCGAGGAGCGCGAGCGCTTCGAGCAGTCGCTCGCCGACCGCGATGCCCAGGCCCAGGCCCGCGTGGCCGAGATCCTGGAGCAGGCGGAGGCCCGGCGGCACGAGGCTGATGAGCTGGTCGCCAGCGCTGCGCAGGCGCAGGCCTCGATGCTGGCCTCCTTCGAGCAGGCCCGCAGCTCGCTGATCCAGGCCGCGGAGCGGAACAGGATCTCCTCGACGCAGGTGCAGGCCGTGTCGTCTGACGAGGATGCCGATGAGCACGACACCTCGGCCGCGGCTTGATGCCCCGGTTGACCCGTTTCGCCTGAATCCCGCTGACTCCGGCCAGCCCGTCGGCCTGGATGACCTGATCGCATCCGGGCCTGTGGTGCTCGTGCTGGTCGACGGCGGCCGCGCCGACGACCCACGCGCGGCCATGCTGCGCGAGCTCGGCGAGCGGATTGCGTCGTCGCCGGCGCGCCTGGTGCTGGTGTCGCCGGGCGAGTCCGACCTGTGCCGGTCGCTGAACGCAGTGCGCACCGCCGAGTGGCTGACCGACCCGCTGGGTGATGCCTCGCGCGCTCTGGGCACGCTGTCCGACCGCCGCATGCGCAAGGCGCGGCGGCAGGACGGGCTGTTCGTGGTCGACGAGGACCGCGTGCTGCGGTTCGCCTTCCGCGTGCAGGAAAAGGACCAGTGGATCCCCGCGTCGTTCGTGTGGTCGCGGTTGTCGCGGCTGGGCAGCGCCGCGCCGCCCCCGCCGCCGGCCGAGCACACGGCCGATCCGGTTGCACCGGGCGAGGTCGAGCTCGACATCCTCGTCCGCGAGGTGGGTCGGCGCATGGGCCTGTCCTCGAACGAGCTGACGCAGCTGGCCACTGCCAGCCGCTTCCGCGATCTCGGCATGAGCGTCGTGCCGGACGAGATCATCACCAAGATCGGCCCGCTCAGCGACGAGGAATGGGCGATCGTGCGCGAGCACCCGCAGCGCTCCGCCGAGATGCTCGGTGCCAGCCCGTTGTTCGACAACGTGCGCGCGATCGTGCAGGGCAGCCACGAGCACATCGACGGCAGCGGCTATCCCAACGGGCTGCAGGGCGACGAGATCCCCCTGGGGTCGCGCATTCTGCTCGCCGCCGAGGCCTACCTGGCGATGGTCTTCGGCCGCCGCTACCACGACCGCGAGCGACCCCTGAATCCGATCGCAGAGCTCGAAAAGGGCGTCGGCACCCGCTACGACGCAGGCGTCGTCGAGACGCTGGCGGCAGCGGTCGAGCACCTGCCCGACCTGCGCCCGGACGCCCAAGCGGCCTGATCGGGGTTCTCGCCCCGGACGATGTTTGGAATCCGGCGATATGGAGTAGGGACTCTGGATGGCACTGAAACCGTTCATCCTTCGCACCACGTCGCGCAGCGACCGGTCCCGCTGGGTTCGGATCCGCAGCCACCGCTCGCGCGGTGTCCGCGAACGTGAGGCACAGGCGGCCGACCGGCCGCCGATCCTACGGGGATAGGCACCGCGTCCGGCCGGAGTAGTCTCCAGCGATGCTCCGCCCCGAGTATCCGATCGAGACCGAGCGCCTGCTGCTGCGGCCCTACCGTGAGGCGGACGTCGACGTCCTGCACGACATCCAGTCGCGCCCGGAGGTGGTGCGCTGTACTGGGAGCCGCGCACGCGTGAGCAGGTGGAACGGGTGATCCGCGAGTCGGGCGCCCAGCTCGAACGCGAGGGCAACGCGCTCGAGCTGGCCATCCAGCCCCGAGGCAGCGACCGATGGTGGGAGACGTCGTCCTCATGTACCGCAGCGAGGCGCACCGCAGGGCGAGATCGGGTTCGTGTTGCACCCCGACCACCAGGGCCACGGATACGCGACCGAGGCCGCCCGGGAGATGCTGCGGCTGGGATTCGAACAGCTCGGCCTGCATCGGATCGTCGGCCGCCTGGAGGCGCGCAACTCCGCCTCCGCAGCTGTGCTGGAACGACTTGGCATGCGTCTCGAGGCGCACCTGCACGAGAACGAGTGGGTGAAGGGCGAATGGCAGAGCGAGCTGGTCTACGCGATGCTGGCGACGGAGTGGGCGAGCCTGCGGTGACCGAGGCCGCCGGCGCGGCGCGTGCGGTGGCGGCGATCCTCCGCCATGCGGCGGCTGAGCGCGACGGGCTGGTGTCGGTGGGCACCGACGGCGAGCAGCTGGTGGTGGCGTCTCCGGGCGAGACGTCGCTGCTGATGGCGCGACTGCCGCTCTCGGGCGACGGTCTCGACGGCAGCTTCGCGCCTCCCACCGGGGACCCGCCAAAGGACGCCGAAGCGCTGTCCCTGAGCGCGGCCCGTACCGGGCTGGCGGTGCAGCTGGGGCGTCGGCGCCTGACGCTGCGCCGGATCGCGGACGGCCCGGTCGAGGTGGAATGGGTGTGGCCGGCGACCGCGCCCGCCGTCGAGGCGGTCGTGTCGCGCGAGCGGCTGCTCGAGGCGCTGCCGGCCGGCGAGGGCCGGATCACGTTCGTCGGCGCCGACCGGCAGCTGCTCTTGCAGGCCGGGCGCGCCGAGCCGCGGGTGCCGCTGAAGAACCGCACGCGCCGGCGCAAGAACATCGGCACCGCGGTCGCTTTCGACGAGCTGCGGCGGCTAGTGGAGGCGGCCGGCGCCGACGTCACCATCGAGCTGGCCGACCTGCGCCCTCTCACGATCGTGAGCGGCGACGTGCGCGGTGTTGTCGTGCGCGGGATGCCGATGCGCTGGCAAGGGAAGGCAGTGGTGGTACCGAACACCGACCAGCCGCCACCGGCGCCCTCCGCGAAGGCGGCTCCGAAACGACGGGATGCAGCCGCGGAGCGGGCCGCCGAGCGGGCGGCGCGAAAGCGCGAGGCGGAGCGGCTGGCCGCCGCCCGCGCCCGCGACGTCAAGCAGGCGCAGCAGGCTCTGGGCCGCGCCGTCGTGCAGCTGGATGCCGCATCCGAGGCCCTCGCCAAGCTGGACGACGCCGACCTCTCGGCCCGGTCCGATCAGCTGCGCGCCGCTCTGCGTGACCTGATGGCGCGCTGCGGCGACGCGACATGACCCGGCGGGCCGTGGTGACAGGCGTCTTCTCGTACACGGGCGGTGCGATCGCCCGGCAGCTGCTCGACCGCGGCGACGAGGTGGTGTCGCTGTCGCGACGCCCGGCGCCGCCGGGCCATCCGCTGGCCGGCGCCGTCGCGCGCGAGCCGCTCCAGTTCGACGATCCGGAGCTGCTGGTGCGCTCGCTCGACGGTGCAGACGTGCTGTTCAACACCTACTGGATCCGCTTCCCGCGGGACGGCGCGGACTTCGCTTCGGCAGTCGCGAACAGCCGGGCGCTGTTCGAGGCGGCAGGGCGGGCCGGCGTCCGCAGGATCGTGCACCTGTCGGTCACGAACGCGGCCGCCGACTCGCCGTACGCGTACTTCCGCGGGAAGGCGGAGGTCGAGACCGCGCTGGCGGAGACCACCTCAGACCACGCGGTGATCCGGCCCTCGCTGGTGTTCGGCGGCCGTGAGGAGATCCTGATCAACAACATGGCCTGGCTGCTGCGCAAACTTCCGGCATATGCCCTCCCCGGCGACGGCAGCTACCGCGTCCAGCCCGTGTTCGTCGGCGACGTGGCTGGGCTCGCGATCGCGGCGGCGGAGGGAGCCGAGCCATCGCTGCAGGATGCGGTGGGCCCGGAGATCTACACCTTCGACGAGTTCCTCGGTGCGCTCGCCCGGGCGCTCCACACGCGGTCGCGGCTGGTGCACCTCCCTCCCGCAGTCGTGACGGCGCTGGGTCGCGCCATCGGCCCGCTCGTCCGCGACGTGCTGATCACGGCGGAGGAGCTGGGCGCGCTCACGTCGGAGCTGCTCATCTCCCACCAGCCCGCGACAGGCCATACCAGCTTCGGCGAATGGCTGCCCCGCGCGGCGCCCTGGCTGGGGCGGCGGTACGCCAACGAGCTTCGCCGGAACTGGGCCGAGACCAGGTAGGTTGGCCTCGACGATGCCCACCCTGCTCCTGCTACGGCACCTGAAATCCAGCTGGGACGACGAGTCGCTCGCCGACCACGACCGCCCGCTCTCGGCACGCGGCATCCGCGACGGCGGGCACGTGGCCGAGCATCTGCACAGCCTGAACGCGCGCGTCGACCTCGTGCTCTGCTCGTCGGCGGTTCGCACCCGGCAGACGTTGGAGCTGATCCGGCCGGCGCTCGGCGACGCGCCGGTCGAGGTCGAGGACCAGCTGTACGCGGCGTCGGCCGATACCCTGCTGGCCCGGCTGCACGGCGTCCCCGACTCGGTTGGCTCCGCGCTCATGATCGGCCACAACCCGGGCATGCAGGATCTGGCGCTGCGTCTGGCCGCGCCCGGGCCGATCCGCTCGGCGGTGGTGGCCAAGTTCCCGACCGGCGCGCTGGCCACGCTCGCGCTGCCCGGCCACACCTGGCTGGACGTGCACCAGGGGACGGCACACCTGGTCGGCTACACCGTCCCCAAGGATCTCAGATGACGCTCACATGCTCGATCAGTCGCCAGCCGCCGGCGCGGTCGGCACCCGCGATCTGCAGGTCTACCTGCTCGCGGCGGGTGGACGCGCCCAGGATGTAGAACAGCACGCCGACCGCGAGCGTGATCACGATCGGGATGAACACCGTCGCCTCGTAGCCCCAGCGGCTGAAGCCCTCGGGCACGGAGGCGGGGTCGAGCAGGTGGCTGTTCACGCCCAGGCCCGGGAACAGGCCTGCCAGCGTCGCCAGCGCTGCGAAGAACGTGGTTATGCAGCCGACCACCCATACCCCGACCATGCCGCCCGGCACCCTGAACGGGCGGTGGACGTGGGCGTGGCTATAGCGGAGCTTGATGACGGTCGGGAAGATGGCGATGTAGGAGATAGTCGTGAACAGCAGCACCACGCCGAACACGGCGTTGAAGTACTTCTCGTTGCTGCCGCCGGCCAACTGGATCGCGGCGATCATCGTGATCGTGGCGACCACGCCGGACAGCAGGTTGACGACGATGGGCGTACCGAACCGGGCCGAGAAGATGCCCAGCGAGCGCGGCCCGGCACCGTCGTAGCCGGCCACGGCCTGGGAGCGGTCGGAGCCCATGATCCAGGTGGTGCCGCTGGACAGCAGCGCCAGGATGAAGCAGGCCGCAGCGAAGTCTCCCATCACCTTGCCGAAGCCGGTGAGGGTTGCCGTCACCGTTCCGTCGGCGGCCGTATGCACGCTGCCGCCGTAGACGGTGTACACGATCTTGAGCGCATCGCTGAGGCCGCTGACGCCGCTCAGCTGCTGAGCCGGGACGATCAGGATGATCGCCAGGATCGGGATCCCGTAGAGCAGGATCGAGGCGATCATGGAGCGGATGATCGTGATCGGCACGTCCTTCTGCGGATTCTTCATCTCGTCGCCCGCGGCGTTGGGCAGCTCGAAGCCGACGTAGTTGAAGAACAGCACCGGCACCAGCAGGATGAAGCCGGAGTAGGTGGGCTTGTAGTTGTGGAAGCTGGGCGAGTGCAGGCCGTGCTTCACCCCGTACGCGATCGCGGTGACCGTGAAGAAGGCGAACAGGAAGATCCGCGCAAAGGCGCCGAGCGTGGGGATCCACTTGCCGATGCCGAACGAGAGGATCGCCGCCCAGATACCGAACCAGATGAAGACGATCGAGAACGCGTACTGCCAGAACGATCCCGAGCTCATGTGGAAGAAGAAGTCGTTGGTGGCCTGGAAGGCCTCGATCGCGAGCAGACCGCCCACCCAGACCGGGTTCGACAGCCAGTAGAGCACGCTGTTGACGCAGGCCACGAAGCGGCCGAAGGCCATCTTCGTCCAGATGTAGCAGCCGCCCTCCTCGGTGAAGGCCGACCCCAGCTCCGCGGTCAGGAGCGCATAGGGGAAGAAGAACAGCAGACCCAGCGCCATCAGCCAGAAGAACGCCTCGGGGCCGTCGGCCGCAACCGCGCCGATCGTGTCCACTCCGACCAGCGTGCAGATCAGGAAGAACATGATGTCGAAGCGGCTGAAGTGCTTGACGAGCTTCGCCTTCTCGGCGACGGCCGCCGCCGTGGTGTGCTCCACGAACTCCTCTGACGCTGCCACTGGTCCACTCCCTGCCAGACGACGAATGTGGCGACGGTAACCAGAGGGCGGGGGCAAGTCAAGGAAGTGGACTACGCAAATACCCGCGCCCGTGCGGGGCGCCCTGAGTCCTGCCGGGCAGCCGGATCACATGACCGACGCTGGTATAGTCGCTCGCCGGTGTCCCCCGTCGAATCGCCGAACAGCAGCTCGGCCGCTCCGCAAGACGGGCACGTGATCGCAGGCCCGCGGCCCTTTCGCCGGAACATCACGATCGGGTTGCTGGTCGGGGTGCCGCTCAGCCTGATCTTCATGTTCCTCGCGGTGCGCGGCCTGCAGCCTGGTGAGGTCGCGGACGCCCTGCGCGGGGCCGACCCGCTGCCGGTTGCCGGCGCGGTCGCCCTGATCGGCGGCATCTACTCGGTTCAGGCGGCGCGCTGGCGCTGGATCACGCGCCGCTCGGCTCGAATGCGCTGGCGCAGCTTCCTGCGGCTGGTGATCGCGAGCGTGGCGGTGAACAATGTCATCCCCGGCCGACCGGGTGAGCTGATGCGCGGCTACTGGCTGGGCCGCGCCGCCCGCATCCCCCAGAACCGCGCCTTCTCGACGGTGCTGGTCGACCGCTCATCCGACGTCCTCTTCCTGGTGGTGGCATTCAGCCTGATCTTTCCGTTCGTACCGCACCGATCGTGGCTGCGGCACGTGTTCCTGGCCGCCCTGGTGGTCGGCGGGCTGCTGTGCCTCGTGCTGGCGGTCGCGCGACTGCACACCGGGGGACAGCGGCTTGCACCGGCGCGGGTGCTCGACCGGCTGCGCAGGTCGCGGCCGGGCAGGCAGCTGAGCGGACTGGTGCACGGCACGGGCGCGCTCGTCAACAGGCGCGACGCGGTGGTGGTGATGGCGTTCACGGCCGCCGGCTGGAGCTGCTGGGCACTCGCCGCGTGGCTGGTGGCCGACTCGCTCGGCATCGGCGTGTCGCCGCTGGAGGTCGCGTTCCTCACCACGGTCATCAACCTCGGCGCGGCGATCCCATCGTCGCCGGGGTTCGTGGGAACCTTCCAGTGGCTGTGCGTCTCGGGCATGGCGCTGTTCGGGGTCGGTCAGGCCGAGGCGCTCGCCTTCTCGATCATCATGCAGGCGATCTGGTACATCCCCACCACCGCGGCCGGCGTGGTCCTGCTGATGCACAGCGGCATCACGGCATGGTCGTCTGAAGGGATGGCGGACCTTTCCTCGCCGGTATGATCCTGCCGGCCCGCAGCGCGGCCACCTATGACCAAGGTCGTTATCACCATGCCCGCGTACCACGCGGCGGACACGCTCGAGCGCACCGTCGCCGACATCCCGGTCGGGATCGCGGATGAGCTGATCCTGGTCGACGACGCCAGCGGCGACGAAACCGTCGCGGTCGCCCGCAAGCTCAACATCACGGTGTACGTCCACGACGAGAACCGTGGCTACGGCGGCAACCAGAAGACGTGTTACGCCGGGCGCTGGAGCACGGCGCCGACATCGTGGTGATGCTGCATCCCGACTACCAGTACGACCCCACCGCCGTGCCGCTGTTGATCGCGCCGCTGCTGGCCGGACGTGCCGACATGACGTTCGGCTCACGCTTCGCCGGTCTCTCCGACCCGCGCGGCGGCGGCATGCCGCTCTACCGGTACCTGGGCAATCGCACCGCAACGACGCTCGAGAACCTGATGCTGGGTTCGCGGTTCACGGAGCTTCACAGCGGGCTCCGCGCCTACACACGCCGCTGCCTGCTGGAGCTTCCGATCCTGCGCTACAGCGACGACTTCGTGTTCGACTCACAGCTGATCGTGGACGCCGTCACCACCGGCCAGCGCGTCGTCGAGGTGCCGATCGAGACGCGCTACACCAAGGAGTCATCGTCGATCTCGGTCGCCAGATCGCTGCGCTACGTCGCGCACAGCCTGGCCTACTGTGGGCGGCGCACCGCGACGCGCGGACGCCGCGGCCGCCGTTCGGCCGTCACCTTCTCCGGCGCGCGCCAGCGGCGCCCGTCGCTCCGGGGACGTGTCGAGCACACGTGCGCACTCTGCGGCTCCACCGAGGCGGCGTTGCTGTATCCGGCCAACATCACCGGCGAGGCATCGGTCAGCGAGTTCTCGTGCACCAGCGGCGGCCTCGCCCGCCACGACGACATCGTCCGCTGCCTGGACTGCGGCATGACCAGCTCTCGGCCGGCCGACACGCCGGAACGGATCGTCGAGAACTACACGGCGATGGTGGACGAGCAGTACCTGTCCGAGGAGCAGGGCCGGCGCGAGCTGTTCCGATGGGTGATCGACCGGCTGGACGGCTACCTGCTGCCCGGCCGGCGGTTGCTGGAGGTGGGCTCGAATGCGGGGCTCTTCCTGTCGGTCGCCGAGCAGGCGGGATGGGATGCGAAGGGCATCGAGCCCAGCCACTGGGCGGTCGAGACCGGCAGGCGATTATTCGACGTCGATCTGGTACAGGGCACGGTCGAAACGCTCGACGCCGAGCCGGGCAGCCGCGACGCGGTGGTGATGCTGGACGTGCTCGAGCATCTGGTGGATCCGCTGGACACGCTTCGCCGGCTGCGCGGCGTGCTTCACGACGAGGGCATGCTGGCGCTTTCCACCGTGAACATGGCCGGCCTGCATGCGCGGATGCGCCATGGCAGCTGGCCCTGGTTCATCCGGCCGCATCTCCACTACTTCACCCCCGAGACGCTCGACATGATGCTGCACAAAGCCGGCTTCACGCTGGTGGAATGGCGGGTCGTGCCGCGCACGTTTCACGCCTCCTACATCGCCGGGCGGCTCGCATCCAGCCACGGCGCGGCCGGGCGGGCCGCGCAGCGAGTGACACACGTGGTCGATCCACGGGTGCCGGTGGGCTGGCTGGGTGACGTGGTGTTCGTGTTGGCACGACCGGCCTGAGGCGGTCGGCAGACCGTTTCGCGCATGTTCGCTGGTTGCCTCCGAGACTGCTCTTGGAGACAATGGCGCGCGTGGCGGCGCCGGAGTTTCGATATGCGCGGAGTGGCGGAGTCGCGATCGCCTACCAGGTCGTGGGTGAGGGAGACACCGATCTGGTCTACGTGCCCGACTACATGTCGAACCTCGTCTATGGGTGGGAATATCCGAGGTGGCGTGATTTCTACCTCCAGCTGTCCTCCCGCTTCAGGCTGATCCTGTTCGACAAGCGTGGCACCGGCCTGTCCGACCACGGCGGCCAGTTCGCGACCCTGGAGACTCGGATGGAGGATCTCCACGCCGTGTTGGACGCAGCGGGGTCGGCCAGGACGGTGATCCTTGCCTCCCACGAAGGTTGTGGCATGGCCGCCCTGTATGCAGCGACCTACCCGGAACGGACCGCCGCGCTGGCGCTGTTCCATCCCCGGGCATACGGCCACGGGCTCGAAGATCCAGATACCATCGCCTCGCTCGCTGATCTCCGCGATCGCTGGGGAACCGACGCGATGTCTGACGAGATCATGCGCGACGGGTGTCCGAGCTTGTTTCCAAGCGACGAGGAGCGGCGCTGGTTCGCAAACTACCTCCGTATCGGCGCAAGCCCAGCGGTGGCGTATGCCCTCAACCGTGCCTTCGAGGAGACCGACCTGCGCGATGTCTTGCCGGCGGTGCGCGTACCGACGGTGGTGCTGCATCGCAGGTCCGACCGGGCCAACGCCCTTGACGTTGCAACGCGTATCCCTTCGTCGCAAACGATGCTGGTTAGCGGCGACGACTACCTCGAGATCCACCTCTCTCCGGAAATCACCGACCTGGTTGCGGAGTTTGTCTCCGGCCAGGCGGTCCCGGAGGTTCCCGACAGCGTGCTGGCAACGGTCATGTTCACCGACATCGTGGCCTCCACCGAGAGCGCGGCCAGCCTCGGAGACAGCGCATGGCGCGACCTGCTGGCCCGCCACCACGCGGTGGTGCGACGCGAGCTGGGGCGGTTCCGCGGGGAGGAGCGCGACACGGCCGGAGACGGCTTCTTCGCGACGTTCGACGGGCCAGCGCGGGCGATCCGCTGCGGTCAGGCCATCGTGGCCGGACTCGATCCGCTCGGACTCGAAGCCCGAATCGGTATCCACATCGGCGAGTGCGAGGTGCACGAGAGCAAGCTCGCAGGCCTCGCGGTGGTGATCGGCGCGCGCATCTCTGCCGAAGCCGGCAGTGGGGAGGTGCTTGTCTCGGGAACGGTCAGGGACCTGGTCGCCGGATCCGGCCTCGAGTTCTCCGACCGCGGCCAGCGCGAACTAAAAGGCGTCCCGGGGAAGTGGCCGCTCTACGCGGTGGCGTGATACCACGACGGAGCGCCTAGATCGGTGGATTCTGTGAGCGGCGCATCTGGCCACGGCCGCCGAGAGAGGCTGAGGCGCGCGATCGACGCGGCTAGGGGGCGGCGTGAGACACGCATTCGACCGCGGCATCTGGGCGGCGGACGCTTCGTAGCGCCAGGTCGTAGACTCGACCGGTGACGATGATCTGCACTGCGTGTGGTCATGAGAACCCGAAGGCGAACAGGTTTTGCGGCCATTGCGGGACGCCGCTGCGGGAGCCGGCCCAGCGGGTGGCGGAGCAGCGCAGCCCGAATCGGACCGCAGGGAACGAGCACCTTGAGGTGGAGCTGCGCGCGTTGACCCTGGAGGCGAGCGCCTCGGAGCGGCGCCTGCTCGACGTTCTCGAGGGTGTGCAGCTGGTGGCGGTGAGCACTGGCCTCGACGGACGGATCAGGTTCTGCAACCGATACCTGTGTGAGCTCACCGGGTGGGCGCGGGAAGAGCTCCTCGGCCGCGTCTGGGCAGAGACGTTCAATCCCCAAAGCACGATCGTCGAGCAGCTGGCGGCCGGCAGGGTGGCAGACCACGAGGAGGCTCCGCTCCGCACCCGATCGGGAGAGATTCGCGAGATCTCGTGGAGCACGACCCTCGACCGCGACGCGGACGGCGAGATCACCGGTGCCACCGGGATCGGGCAGGACGTGACCGAGCGGAACCAGGCGGCCGCCGATCTGCGCCGGCTCGCACAGCAGCAGGCGGCCCTGCGCCGGGTGGCCACCTGCGTCGCGTCGGAAATCGACTCATCCAGCGTGTTCGATCTCGTGGCGGAGGAGGTAGCCTGCCTGCTCAGCGGACGCTCGGCGAACGTCGTCCGGTTCGAGCCTGAGGCCGGCGCCGGCACAATGGTGGGCGGTTGGACTCGCGGCTTCCGCGCTGCCCGTCGGCTCGCGGGTCACGTTCGACGGTCACCGCCGTGGGGCAGGTGCGGCGACACAACCGTGCCGCCCGCGTTGATGACTACTCGAATGTCGCCGGCGAGTTCGCGGCGGTGATCAGAGACCTCGGCATCGAAGCGTCGGTAGCAGCCCCGATCCGCGTCGCCGGGGAGCTCTGGGGCGCCATCGTCGTCTCGACCACCCGCGACGCGCCACTTAGTTCGGACTCCGAAGCGCGCATCGAGGAGTTCGCCGAGCTGGTTGCCCTGGGGCTGGCGAGCGCCGCAGCACGCGCGGAACTGGCCGCTTCACGAGCTCGCATCGTCGCCGCCGGCGACGCCGAGCGCCGTCGGCTGGAGCGAAACCTTCATGACGGGGCGCAACAACGGTTGGTGTCGCTCTCGCTCGCGTTGCGCATGGACCGCTCAAGGCTCGACAGCGCCAGTGAGGCAGCGGTCATGCTTGACGCCGCAAGCGATCAGCTGCTGCAGGCGCTCGCCGAACTGCGAGAGCTCCGCGCGGCATCCATCCCGCCATTCTCACGCGATCAAGGTCTGCGCGCCGCGGTGGAGGCACTTGCCCGGCGCAGTCCGGTGCCGGTCGAGCTCGAGGTCGACCCGCCGCAGGACATTCCGCCGCAGGTCGAGGCGGCGTCCTACTACGTCATCTCGGAAGCCCTCACGAACGCTGCGAAGTATGCGGACGCCCAAACCGTCCGGGTGAGCGTGCACCGCAACGATGCACGACTCCAGGTCGAGGTCGCCGACGACGGCCGTGGGAGTGCCGATCGCAGGCTGGGAAGCGGCCTGAACGGACCGCTCGCGGATCGGGTTGGCGCACTTGGCGGACATCTTCGCGTCGTCAGCCCCGCCGGCGTCGGTACCACCGTTACGGCGGACATGCCGATCGCGGAGACGTTGGGCGCGAACCCGTCGACGGCGACGAACGGGACACATGGGTAGTACGCGGCGGTGCGGCGGTCAGACCCGCTGACCGCGGGCGGCGCAGCGGGTGCCGGCGGAGGCGTGGATGGTCTGGTGGTGAGAGCAGAGCAGTCGTCGCAGCAGGTGCGCATCTTTCGATCACGCTTCCCGCTCTGGATCGCAGAACATGTGGGGGTGGTTCGGCATGAGGCCAGTCTTGCCTCTAAGCAGCCGCCTCGCAGCAGGGTAAACCCCACAGCTACGTTCGCGTTTCGCCACCATCACTGGGGGCTGGCCGCACCAAGGGCGCCCGGGTTGGGGTCAGTGCTGTTCTTGGGCGATCTGCTCGTATTCTGTTGCCGCGTTTTCGGCGCTGTCGGGTTCGAACCACTCGGGATTCGGATACCTGCTCTCGCGGAGCGCCGTTGCCAGCGCGTCAGCATCAAAGGCGCTACGACGATGCTCCACCGTCGTTCCAAACACCGTCCAATAGGCCCAGCCGGATTCGCCCTGGTACGGCATCCCCACGCTGCCGGCGTTGACCAGTCGCCGGTTTGCCACCACCCGGTCGAACTGGACGTGGGTATGCCCGGACACGACCAGGGCTTCGTCGACGCCGTCCAGCATCGGCTCGACCCGTGCGACCGTCGACACGGCGGTGACAATGTCCTCGTCACTGCGCGGCGAGCCGTGGCAAAAGCACACCGCGCCGAGACCATCGACGTCGATCGTGACGGTCGTGGGTAACCCGGCGAGCCACGCGACCCTTCCCTCGACCGACGCGCTCTCGGACCCATTCGCTGGGATCGCGGTCACAGTTCCCACGCACCCAGACCAGCGGCACGGCGACGGCGTCCAGAAGCTCTAGCGTCTCCACCGGCAGCGGCCCTTCCACCACATCACCGCCCACCACCATGCTCGGCACCCGAGCCAGGAACGTCGGCAAGCACCGCCTCCAGCGCCGGAGCGTTGCCATGAATGTCATACAGCGCGGCGACCCTCACCGCGACACGATATCGTCGATCCCGAGCCACCTCCAGGCTCATGCCGCGCGCTCGGTTCCGGAGGCGACCGTCGGTTGATCTCGGGTGGGGCGCCCGACGGTTTGCGGCGCCCTCGGCCTCGGTGGTTCTCGGTGGGTCCGGGTGACACCCGAGTGACACCCGAGACCCGAACCCTGGGGCGCCCACGTCGGCTCCCCGGGATCGGTCAGCCCCGGCGTGCCTGGTCGACCGCGTACGCCGCGACGATCAGCCCGATGTGGCTGAAGGCCTGCGGGAAGTTGCCGAGCTGCTCGCCGGTGGCGGCGTCGATCTCCTCCGCCAGCAGGCCGAGATCGTTGGCGTAGCCGGCGAGCCGGTCGAACAGCGCCTGGGGCCCGTCGACCTCGCCGGCCTGGGCGAGGCACGAGACGAGCCAGAACGAGCAGATCACGAAGGTGCCCTCCTCGCCCTTGAGGCCGTCGGCGTTCAGGCCCTCCTCGTTGCGGTAGCGCAGCACAAGCCCGTCCTCGGTCAGGTCTCGGCGATGGCCGCGATGGTCGCCCGCATCCGCGGGTCGGTCGGCGGGCAGGAACCCCAACAACGGCATCAGCAGGGCGGCCGCGTCGAGCTCGTCGCTGTCGAAGGACTGGGCGTAGGCGGCGCTGCACGCTCCAGCCGCGCTCGAGTACAGCGGCGCGGATCGTCGCGCGCCTCGGACCAGCGCTCGGGATCCGCACGCTCGCCCAGGTGCGGCGCCAGCCTCACCGCCCGGTCGAGCGCCACCCAGCAGAGCACCTTCGACGACAGGTGGTGGCGCGGGTCGCCGCGCATCTCCCACATGCCGGCGTTGGGTTGGTGCCAACGGGCGCGGCCGTGTCGGCCATGTACGCCGGCGAAGCGCTGGATTCGGGATGGAGCTCGCCTAGCCGCTCCGTGAGGTCGAGCGCGATGAGCAGCTCGCCGTAGACGTCGAGCTGCTTCTGGTTCCAGGCCCCGTTGCCGATGCGCACGGGCGCCGACCCCCGCCAGCCGGACAGGTGGGGGAGCTCACGTTCGGAAGGTCGTGCTCGCCGCGATGCCGAACATGATCTGCTGCTCGTCGCTGTCTGAGGTGCCCGCCTGCCGAGCTCGTCATGAACGAGACGAAGTCGTGGGCCTCGTCCGGGCAGCTGCCGATGTAGAGCGCCTCCATCGTTAGGCTGGCGTCGCGCATCCAGGCGTAGCGGTAGTCCCAGTTCCGCTCGCCACCGATGATCTCGGGTAGCGAGGTCGTCGGCGCCGCCACGATGGCGCCGGTCGGGCGGTAGGTGAGACCGTGCAGGACGCGTGCATGAGTGCGCACGAGGTCGTGACGCGGACCGTCGTAGACGTCGTGCTCGGCCTCCCAGGAGCGCCAGCCCTCGGCCGTGTCGATAATGCGCTCGGCCACCCTGCAGGCCGGCGTCGGCAGGGGCGCCGGCTGGTCGGAGGCGCCCAACGCAGGGCGAAGCCGACTCGTACCGTTCTCGACCGTGAACGTCCCTCGCATCGTCGCGTCGCGACCTCGACGGGGACGCCGGCGGTGACCGCGATCTGATTCGGGCCGCCGAACGTCCGGCCCCCGTCGCCGGTCCGCGGAACAGCGGCCGCACCAGCCCGTACTCGGGACGCGGCGCGAGCTCCAGCAGAGCTCGACCACGCCTAGATGCCCTCGACCAGCCGCAACAGCTCGTGCGGGGCCTCCAGGCCGAGCTCGTGCCCGCGCTGGCCCCGGCCTTGAACATCATCGCGTCGCTGACCAACGCCACGCCCGACGCGGTCATGAAGTGGTCTCGAGCACCAGCGTTCCCGGCAGATACCGGCGCTTCGCGGTGAACGGCTCTGTCGGCGTCAGCGACCAGTGACCGGCGCCCGCGCCCAAGATGCGGGCGAACACGGCCGGGCTGTCGTAACGGGGAAGGCACAGCCAGTCGATCGATCCGTCGCTGGCCACCAAGGCCGCCGAGTTGCAGTCGGCGATCAGGCCGTACTCGGCGATCGGAAGTGAATCGTCGGCCGCGCGGATGGCGGTCAGGGACGGATCGGTGCCGGGGTCTCGGTCGTCTGCGATGCCATCGTGCTCCTTGGTTGGGTCACCTCCCTGTCACCGCTGCCGCCAGGACGTTACGACCATACCTAACGTCTCGCTCAGCCGGCTGTAAGACACATGGGCCGCGTCCTGATCGACCTGGGCCGTAATGCCGCTGGCCAGGGCGGATCGACAGTTGCTCTGGTCCGCCGAACCACTGCAGCTGGTGCGACGCCCGGCCCCAGGGACGCAATCGAGTGACACTTTCAGTGCCACCGCGAGCGGCGAGCAATATCCGCAAGCGCCAGGGTCTGCCTATGGAAGCGCGTTTCAGGCCATGGCGAGGGGCAGAGTCGAACTGCCGACACCGCGATTTTCAGTCGCGTGCTCTACCAACTGAGCTACCTCGCCGCGGGCGTCAGTCTACCGCGGGCGCCGCCGCGGACGGCAACACAGATGAGCGGCCTCCGGGACGGTGATACCGCTCCGCGAAGGCCGCTCTGTGCCACCCATCCCACCACTCGCGGCCGGCCGCGTCAAGGGGGGTCGCCCGATTCGTTCAGCTGAGCACGGGCTCGAACTCGACCAGCACCGTGTCCAGCGCGGCCGCGTCCATCAGCTCGCCGGCGTTGCCGCGGTTGATGGCGATCGACAGCCGCTGCTCCGAGTCCTCGTAGAGGACGAGATCGCCCCGGTCGACGTCGGCGAACGTGCGCGCGCAGGTCGCGAAGTAGCTGTCGTCGCCGAGCGTCACCTCGACCCTGCGGCCGCTCTCGAACCGCTCGCCGAGGTCGGCCAGCACCGCCGACAGCTGGATGTTCCCGAACCGGTCGAGCTGCTGGACCGTGGCCGTCAGCAGCGTCCCCTCCACGCTCGTCGCCAGCTCTCGCGCACGCACCAGCGTGTCCGGGTCGACCGCGTGCCCCAGCCGCTCGGGGTCGAGCCCGGCCGCCAGGTGGCCGCTCACGGGCGCGAACACGTCGCGGCCATGGAACGTGCGCGACACCGAATCCAGCATGTACTCGGAGCTGGTGATCTCGACCGCCAGCTCGATGCCCCCGCTGGCCTCTGCGGCCGCGATCAGCAGCCCGTTGTCGGGCCCAACGAACAGCCGTCCGTCGGCGCTGCGCACGCAGATCGCCCGCCGCTCGGATCCCACGCCGGGGTCGACCACCGCCATGTGCACGCCCACGGGCAGGTAGGGCACCGACGCCGCCAGCACCCGCGACCCCTGCCCGACCGACTGCGGCTCGATGCCGTGCGCCAGGTGGATCACCTCGGCCTCCGGGCAGGTGCGGACGATCACCCCGTGGCAGACGCCGACGAACGGATCCGACGATCCGAAGTCGGACAGAAACGTGACGACCGGCCGGCTCATCTGGGGTCTGACTCTATCGCCGCCGCCCGCAGCACCGCCGCGACCAGACCGTCCACGTCGTGCGGATCGGCCTCGACCAGCGGCTCGACGCCGAGCGCTCGCAGCGACCCGCTCGTGACCGGCCCGATCGAGACCGCCCGGATGGCTGCGAGGTCGGCCGGCGCCAGCGCTCCCAGCACGTTGTCGACGGTCGACGACGACGTGAACGTGACCAGGTCGGACGCGACCACCGCCTCGCGATCGACCGGCTCTCGAAGCGTCCGGTAGAGGTGCAGCACATCCACCGCCGCTCCCCTCGCGCGCAGCTCGTCGGGCAGAGCCATTCGCGCGCCCTCCGCCGTCGCCACCAGCACCCGCGTGCCGCTGACGTCGCCCAGCGCGTCCGGCAGCGCGTCCGAGACGGCCTGCTGCGGCACCACGTCGGCGACGATGCCACGCGCCGCCAGCGCCTCGGCCGTGGCGCGGCCGACCGCCGCGA
The DNA here is from genome assembly GCA_963766445.1 of uncultured Actinomycetes bacterium. Classification (GTDB taxonomy): domain Bacteria; phylum Actinomycetota; class Thermoleophilia; order Gaiellales; family JAICJC01; genus JAICYJ01. The sequence continues at coordinate 178,692 of CAVXZW010000015.1, forward strand.
CGGTCACCCCGTGCAGCGACCGTACGTCACCTGCCAGCAACCGCCCCACGCCGTTGGCACTGGTCAGGCAGACGATGTCGTACGACGCCAGGTCGGGCGGCCGGAAGGCGAGCGGCTCGATCGATATCCCGGGGGCCTCCACCACCTGCGCCCCGAGCTCGGACAGGCGCGCGGCCAGCCCGCTGGCCTGTGCCCGCGCCCGCGTCACCACCACGCGCAGCCCGAACAGCGGCCGCCGCTCGTACCAGGCCAGCTGCTCGCGGAGCGACGCGACGGCGCCGACCAGCGTGATCGCGGGGGCCGGGAGGTCCGCCGCCGCCTCGGCGATCTCGGACAGCGGCGCCACCACCGTCCGCTGCCCGGGGCGGGTGCCGTGGGAGATCACCGCGGCCGGGGTATCCCCGGGCATGCCCTGCTCGATCAGGCGGGCCGCGTTCGCCTGAAGCGCGCGCACGCCCATCAGGAACACCAGCGTGCCCGGCGTGGACGCGAGCGAGGCCCAGTCCAGGTCGCTCTCCGGCTTGGTGGGATCCTCGTGGCCGGTGACGACCGTGAACTGGGCGGCGACCCCGCGCTGGGTGACTGGGATGCCCGCGTAGGCCGGGACGGCGTAGGCCGACGAGATGCCGGGCACCACCTCCCAGTCGATGCCCGCCTGCGCCAGCACCTGGGCCTCCTCGCCGCCACGGCCGAAGACGAACGGATCTCCGCCCTTCAGCCGCACGACGCAGGAATGCCGGCCGGCCAGCTCCACCAGCAGCGCGTTGATCTGATCCTGGGAGAGGGCATGTCGGTCGGGCTCCTTGCCGGCGTAGACCCGCTTCGCGGATGCCGGCGCGAGCGCCACGATCCGGGGGTCGGCCAGCCGGTCGTAGACCAGCGCGTCGCAGCGGCCCAGCAGCTCCCGCCCGCGCACCGTCAGCAGCCCGGGATCGCCCGGCCCGGCACCCACCAGGTACACGGTCACGGCGCCACCCACGACTGCACCTGCAGCTCGCCCCGCTCGAACCAGGAGTACGCCGCCACCGGCACCGTGCAGCCGCCGCCCAGCTCCGCTACCCGGGCGCGCTCGGCATCCACGCGCCGGTGCGACGGCGGATGGTCGAGCGACGACACCAGCTCCGCCTCGCCACTTCGTACCTGCAGCGCCAGGGCGCCCTGCCCGGCCTCGGGCACGAACACGGACGGATCGAACAGGAACCCGATGCGGCTGAGCAGACCCAGCCGCACCAGCCCGGCGGCGGCCAGCACGATCGCGTCGGCCTCGCCCGCGTCCAGCTTTCGCAGCCGCGTGTCCACATTGCCGCGCAGCGGCACCACCTCGAGGTCGGGCCGCAGGACGCCCAGCAGGCCTGCCCGCCGCGCCGATGACGTGCCGATACGGGCGCCTGCGGGGATCTCGGCCAGCGAGCCGTACGGCCCGCAGCAGGCATCCCGCGGGTCCTCACGCTCGGGCACGGCGCCGATCTCGAGGCCGGCCGGCATGTCGCCGGTGAGATCCTTCGCGCTGTGCACCGCCACGTCGATGCGGCCGTCCAGCAGCGCCTGCTCGATCTCGCGGGTGAACACCGCCCGCCCGTCGCCGATCTGGTCGTAGCGGCGCTCGCGATCGCGGTCGCCGGCCGTCTCGATCACGACCAGCTCGGCGTCGCCCAGCCGGTCCGCCACCCACCCTGCCTGGGCCCGAGCCAGCGCGCTGCCGCGCGTGCCCAGCCGGATCACGGCCGTGAGCTGAGGCCGAACAGCTCGTTCATGGCGGCCACGTGCGCGGCGTCGCCGCGCTCGGCGGCGAGCTCCTTGAGGCGCACGGTGGGCCGGTGCAGCAGTTTGTTCAGCATGCTGCGGGTGAGCTGGTCGACGCGCTCGCGGTCGGCCTCGGTGAGCGACTCCCAGCGGCCGTCCATGCGCTCGAGCTCGTCGCGGCGGATCTGCTCGGCCAGCGCCCGCAGCTGCGTGATCGCCGGCACCACCTCGAGCGCGGCCAGCCAGCTGCGGAACTCGTTGGCCTGCACGGCCACGATCGCGTAGGCCTGCGCTGCCTCGACCTGGCGCAGGCCGATGTTGTGCAGCACCGTCTCCTCGAGGTCATCGATGTTGACCAGCGTGACACCCTCGACCTCCGAGACGGCCGGATCGATGTCCCGGGGCAGTGCCAGGTCGACCAGCACGCGGCGGCCGGGGGGAACGTCGCCGGGCCCGATCAGGTAGGAATCCGACACCGTCGAGCTGATCACCACGTCGGCCTGCGCAACCGCCTCGGCCAGCCGGTCGAGGGGGACGCAGGTGCCGTTGAACCGATCGGCCAGCGCGGCGCCGCGCTCGCGGCTGCGGTTGGCGACCACGATCTCGACGCCGCCCCGCGAGGCCAGGTTCTGGGCGACCAGCTCGGCCACCTTGCCCGCCCCCACGATCAGCACGCGGGCGCCGCCGAGGTCGCCGAGGCGCTCCCGCACCAGCTCGGCGGCGACGGATGCAACCGACGCGTTCGAGCGGCCGATCGCGGTCTCGTTGCGGACGCGCTTGCCAGCCTCGAGCGCCTCGTGGAACAGCCGGTTGGAGACGGTGCCGGTCGATCCCATCTCCAGGGCGTGCTGGTAGGACTCGCGGATCTGAGCCAGGATCTGGGCCTCGCCCGGCACCAGCGAGTCGAGGCCGCCGGCCACCTCGAACAGGTGCTCGGCCGCGTCGCCGCCCTCGCGCACGTACAGCAGCGGCTCGAGTGCGCTCTCGCTGCGGTGCGCGTAGTCGGCCAGCCGCCGCAGCGCCGCCTCGCGCATCGCTTCCGGATCCGACCCCACCATGTACAGCTCGCAGCGGTTGCAGGTGGAGAGCCCGACCGCCTCGATCACCGCGTCCTCGGCGATCACCGCCTCGATCAGCCGCTGTCCGTGAGCCTGTGCCGCCAGCTGCTCGCGCACCGCGATCGGGGCATGCCGGTGGCTGGTGCCGACCAGCAGCAGATGCACCTGGTCAGGCATCGCTGGCCGCCCTGCGTTCCATCAGCGCCGCGATCTCGTCCAGCTGCCGCTCCATCCGCCCCATCTTGGCGTTGAGGATGCCGATGTAGGCCAGCGTCACGACCCACGCCAGCCCGTAGACGGCGGCCACCGACTTGACCGCGAACTCGTCGATCACGCTTCGCCCCCGGCCAGCCGGCGGATGGCGCGCAGGCGGTCGTCGATCCGCTTGCCGCGCAGCTCGATCAGGTACATGGTCACCGACAGCGTGATCATCGCCGCCAGCGCCACCAGGAACGTCAGGAACATGCTGCCGTCCATGTTGGCACCGTTCTCGTTGAAGGTGATTGGATGGATCAGGTCGTTGGTCTGGGCGACGTGCACGCCGATCACCGACAGCGGGATCAGGCCCACGCCCAGCACCGCGTAGACGGCCGAGAAGGTGGCCCGGCGCTCACCCGCCTCGACCGAGAAGCGCAACATGAAGTAGGCGCAGTTGAACAGGAAAATGATCAGGAACGTGGTCAGCTGGGTATCGCCCCAGAACCACCACGTGCCCCAGGCGATGTTGGCCCAGATCGAGCCGGTGACGAGCGTCAGCGAGCCGAAGATCACGCCCAGGTGCATGGGCACGTAGCTCTTCAGGTCGAGCGACATGTCGCGCGTCAGGAGGAAGCGGGCGCCGTTCACCGCTCCCCACGTGAACAGGAAGTACGTCGTCAGCGCGATCGGCACGTGGAAGTAGAAGATGCGCTGCGAGTAGCCCTCGCTGACGTCGGTGGGGACGTAGAAAAAGATCATCGCCAGGGCCAGCGCCATCAGCAGCGCCGCCGCCGTGGCGGCGGCAGTGGCCCGGTCCGGGCGGGCCCTGTGCGAGCCGTTCACCAGCGTTCAGTCCTCCACGACGTACTCGAAAAGCGCCCAGCCCAAGAGCGCAAAGATCGTATCATAGAGAGCCAGAAACCCGAGTCCCTGAAGTGCGCCCAAACCGCCATTTTGCGGGGGAATTGAGTCCACCGACATGCGCACTGCAACGCTCACAAGCGGCAGCGCGAAGGGCAGGAACAGCACCGGCAGCAGCACCTCGCGGGCGCGCACGTTGGAGACCAGGCCGGCCAGCAGCGCGCCCAGCATGGCAACGCCCAGGTCGGCCAGCGCCAGCGCCGCGGCCAGCACGGCCAGCGACGGCGACCGGCCGTCCTGGAGGAAGAACAGCCAGAACAGCGGCAGCGCCACCGCCTGCGTCACGCCCAGGAACAGGAAGGTGGCGCTGGCCCGCGCGGCCCAGATCGCGGAGCGGTCGGCGGGGGCCGACAGCAGGCCGTCCCAGATGCCGTGCTCGCGCTCCTGGGCGAAGCTGCGCACCAGCGCCAGCATCGACGTGAACACCACCACCACCCACAGCAGGCCGGTGGCGGCGCGGGTGCCGCCGGCCAGGCGCTCGCCGCCCAGCCCCAGCCGCACCAGCACCAGCGCTCCCACCACGAACACCACCATGGCGGGCACCAGCTCGCGGCCGCGCAGCTCCAGCAGCAGGTCCTTGCGAAGCAGCGCCCGGTAGGCCCTCATGCCGCCTTGCCCGCCGCCAGCCGCAGCCGGGCGTGCTCCAGCCCGGCGAACCAGTCCGGCTCGTGTGTGGCGATCACGGCCGCGCCCTGGTGCGCGGCCAGCACGCCGCGCAGGCGCTCACGACCGTCCTCGTCGAGCCCGGTGGTGGGCTCGTCCAGCAGCAACAGCGAGGGTGAGTGCAGCATCGCCCGCGCCAGCCCCAGCCGCTGGCGCAGGCCGCGCGACAACTCGCCGGCCGCGTCCCCGCCGCGGCCGTCGAGCCCGGCCAGGTCGAGCACCTGCTCGATCCGCTCCGGGCCCACACCGTACAGTGCCGCATACAGCTCCAGGTTCTCGCGCGCGGTCAGCACGGGATAGACCAGCGGCTCGTGCCCGACGTACCCGATGGCGGGGCGCACCTTGCGAGCGTCACGCGGCAGCAGGTAGCCGTCGATCGCCACCTCGCCGGCGTGAGGACGCAGCACCGTTGCCAACACGCGCAACAGCGTCGTCTTGCCGGCGCCGTTGCCTCCGGTCAGGAGCAGCCGCTCACCCGGCGCGACCGTCAGGCTGACCGCGTCCAGCGCCACCCGCTCGCCGTAGCGGCGGGTAAGGCCGTCGCAGCGCACGGCCGGCGCACGCTCAGGCGAGGACATCGGCCAGCACCCCGGCCAGAAAGACGACCGAGATGACGCCGTTCAGCGTGAAGAAGGCGACGTTGACGCGAGACAGGTCGTCGGGGTGGACGATCGAGTTCTCATAGCCGAGCAGCGCCGCCACAGCGGCCAGCCCCAGGTAGTAGAACGGGCCCAGGCCCAGCGACACGCCCACGGCGATCAGCAGGCAGACGGCGAGCAGGTGACAGATCCGCGTGACCATCAGCGCGGGACCGATCCCGAACCGTGCCGGCAGCGAGTACAGCCCTTCGCGGCGATCGAAGTCGACGTCCCCGGTGGCGTAGATCACGTCGAACCCGCCGATCCAGAGCGCCACCGCGAACCACAGCAGGAACGGCGCCAGGTCGGCGTCTCCGCTGACGGCCAGCCAGGCACCGATCGGGGCGAGCCCGGTGGACAGGCCCAGCGCGAGGTGGCAGAGCCAGGTGAAGCGCTTGGTGTAAGGGTAGAGCACGAACGCCAGCACCGGGATCGGCCACAGCCACCGCACGATCGGGTCGAGCTGCCAGGTGGCGAACAGGAACACGGCCAGCGCCAGCCCGCAGAAGGCCAGCACCTGGATGTTGGACAGCAGCCCACTCGGGATCTCGCGCGCGGCGGTGCGCGGGTTGCGGGCGTCGATCTCGGCGTCGATCAGACGGTTCAGCGCCATGGCCAGGCTGCGGGCGCCCACCATCGCCAGCGTCACCCAGCCCAGCGTGGCCGCCGACGGCACCGCGCCGATCGACAGGATGGCGCCCACGAAGGCAAATGGCAGCGCGAAGATGGTGTGCTCGAACTTGACCAGCGACACGAATCGCCGGGCGGTGACGGCCGTGGTCACGGGTGCTCCGTGGGTCGCGATGTGAGCAACTCGATGCCGTGACCGAGCGCCGGTGCGATCGCGTCGAAGCACTCGGCGCAGGCCCGCGGGCTGCCGGGAAAGTTGATGATCAGCGCGGCGCCGCGGATGCCGCTCGAGCCGCGCGAAAGCAGGCCGTGCGGCGACGCGCGGCGGGACACCTCGCGCATCGCCTCGTCGAGGCCCGGCGTGGGCCGCTCGACGACCGCGGCGGTGGCCTCGGGCGTGATGTCGCGTGGTGCGAACCCGGTGCCGCCGGTGGTCAGCACCAGCTCGGCCAGGCCGGCCAGCTGCTCGAGCGCGCCCGCGATCTGGTCGCGCTCATCGGCGACGGTACGCCGCTCGACCACCTCAAACCCGGCGGACGCGGCCCGCTCCGCAAGCACCTCGCCGCTCGTGTCCTCGCGCGCCCCGGACGCGACGCCATCTGACACCGTCAGCACCGCCGCCCTCACTCCGGTCTCCGCCAGTGACCCGACTTGCCGCCGTCCTTCTCGAGCAGGCAGGCGCGATCGATCGTGATCGCCGGGTCGAGGCCCTTGGTCATGTCGTAGACGGTCAGCGCCGCCGCCAACACGGCGGTCAGCGCCTCCATCTCGACGCCGGTCTGGGCGGTGGTCTCGGCTGCGGCCGTGATCGTGACGCCGTCCGCGACGACCACCGGGGTCACGTCCACGCGCGTCAACGGCAGCGGATGGCACAGCGGCACGATGTCGGGCGTGCGCTTTGCCGCCATGATCCCGGCCACGCGCGCCACCGCCAGCACGTCGCCCTTGGGCAGGCTGCCGGCCACGATCCGGTCACGCACCTCGTCGCCGATGGTCACGTGCGCAACCGCAACCGCGCGCCGCTTGCTGACGGGCTTGTCGCCCACGTCGATCATGCGGATCTCCGACATCGCGCGAAGTCTACGGGCGCTGGGTCTAGCGGTGCCGGCGGTACTGCAGCTCGAGGATCCCGGTCTGTTGCAAGGCGGTGCTGGAGATCAGGTCGAGCCGGTAGGACTTGGGCACGTCGTCGAACAGGAGGGTACCCTCGTCCGCCACGTAGGGGTGCAAGCCGAGGTGCCACTCGTCGATCAGGTCGAGCCGCATCAGCGACCGCCAGAGGCCGACGCCGCCCCAGACCACGATATGGCCCTCGCCGCCCAGCCTGAGCCGGTCGATCTCTTCTGTCGTGTCACCGGCGGCGATGGTGGTGTTGGCCCAGCCGGCGGTCTCCAGCGTCCGGGAGAAGACGACCTTGCGCCCGGCGTTCATGATGCCGGCCCACGGATGGCCGGGATTCTCCGGGAGGTTGGCGGCCATGCCCTCGTAGGCGGTGCGGCCCATGACGTGCAGCGTCCGCGCTCTCGAGAAAGTCGAGTGACTGCTCATCATCGCTCGCGCCACCCAGTTCGTCGAGCAGCTCAAAGCAGAAATCCCAGTATTCGGTGCCGCGGTCGGCAAGAAGGCCGTTGAGCGAGTAGTGGAACACCAACGCGATCAGCTTGCGCATCTCAAACTCCTTGATCTCGGGTCGTGAGCTCCAGCCGGTTGCCGAACGGGTCGTGCACGTAGAACCGGGCCGTGCCGGCGATCATGTCGTCCCACTCCACCGTGTACCCGGCCGCCTGCAGCCGCGCCGCCAGCGTCTCCAGCGCCGCCCGGTCTTCCGCATGCAGGGCCGGATGGGCCTTCGCGGACGGGGTGAACGGCTGGGCCACCCCCAGATGCAGCTGCTGCCCGCCGACCGCGAACCAGCAGCCGCCGCGCGCCGCCAGGGGCTCCGGCTTGTCCACCTCGGCCAGCTCCAGCAGCCCGCCGTAGAAGCTGCGGGCGGCCGGCTCACAGCCGGGCGGCGCCGCCACCTGCACGTGGTCGATGCCCGTGATCACGCCTTGACGGCGCGCAGCGCGGCCAGATCCTCCAGCTGCGTGTCGATCCAGCGCGAGATGTCGTGCTCGCGCACCTGCGCGCGCAGGCCCTCGATCCGCTCATGCCGCTCCGTGGCGTGCATGGTCAGCGCCTGGTAGATGGCGTCGGCCTGAGCCTGGATGTCGAACGGGTTCACGGACAGCGCCCAGGGCGACAGCTCCTGGTGCGACCCCGCGTTCTCCGACAGGATCAACACGCCGTCGCGCTGGTTCACCAGCGGCGCCTCCTTGGCCACCAGGTTCATGCCGTCGAAGATCGCGTTCACCAGCAGCACGTCGTAGTGCTTGTACGCGGCCACCGCCTGCGGGAAGTTGTCCGAGATGCGCATGTCGACCGGCGTCCACATGCCGGTCATGTACCAGCGGTCGTTCACCTCGCGCACGGCCCGCTGGATGGCGCCGACGTACTCGGCGTACTCCGGGATCTCCGGCCGGGACGGGTCGAGCAGGGCCAGCATCGTCACGCGGCCGCGCCACTCGGGGTGCTGGGACAGGAACAGGTCGTAGGCGCGCAGGCCGCGCACCACGTTCTTGGAGGGGTCGGTGCGATCCACCCGCAGGATCATCTTCTCGGGCCGGGCCAGCACCACCGACGCCTCCTCCTCGCGCACCTCGTCGGAGGCCGCCAACCGCGCGAACTCGGCCGGGTCGACCGAGATCGGATAGGCGCGCACCTGCACGTCGCGCCCCTGGAAGCGGACGGTGCGGGTGGCAAAGTCCACCTCGCCGTCGGTCAGCTCGTTGCAGCATTGCAGGAAGGCGCGCACGTAGCGGTCGGTGTGCAGCCCCACGATGTCGCAGTTCAGCAGCGACTCATGGATCGCCCTGCGGATGTCATCGGGCAGGATCCGCCAGTAATCGGGCATCGGCCAGGGGATGTGGGTGAAGTGCTGGATCCGCGCCCGCGGCGCCCGTTCGCGCACGCCCCGCGGCACCATGAACAGCTGGTAGTCGTGCACCATCACCACCGGCGAGTCGTCGGCCGAGTCCTCGATCTCGGCGGCCACCGCCTCGGCAAAGCGCTCGTTTACAGGCAGGTAGCCGGCATCCCAGGCCAGCCGGATGTTGCGGTCGACGTCCGGCTCCATGGCCAACCCCCACAGGTAGTGGTGGATGAACCACAGCGTCGGGTTGGCGAAGACGTTGTAGTAGCGGTCGTACTCCTCGCGGTCGTGCGCAACCAGGCTGAGGCGCAGGTTGCCGTCTTCGTAGACGCCCTCGGCCGCCACCTCGGCATCGTCGTCGGAGAGCGCGCTCGCCACCCAGGTCAGCGGTCGCTGCGTCGTCAGCGCAGACAGCGCGGTGACAAGCCCGCCGCCGCCGCGCTTGGCGGTGTGCGACCCGTCGGGGAGCGTTTCGAACCGCATCGGGCCGCGGTTGGACACGATCAGGAGAGGAGGCTCTTCCATCCGCATGACAGGGTAGTCCATGCCCGCAGGCGAGCGGAGCTAGGCCCTGGCTTCGTGGAAGTCGAGGTCGACCTGCTCGCCCTCGAAGTGGTGCATCAGCGCCAGCCAGTTGCGCATCAGCCGCGGCGTCAGGAACCGCAGGCGCACCTGCTCCTTGCCGCGCCGGGCCATCTGGCGTGCCTCGGCCGAGTCGGCCAGGATCTCGAGCGCGCGCTGCGCGCACTCCTGGGAGGAGCTGACCAGGTGCCCGGTCACGCGGTCCTCGATCTGGGAGGTGATGCCGCCGACCTTGCCGCCGATCACCGGGCGCGTCTTCCACAGGGCCTCGGAGACGGTCAGGCCGAAGCCCTCCTTGATCGACTTCTGGATGCACGCCGCCGCGTGCACCTGGAACGCGTTCACCTCGACCGCGCCGACGTTGTTGAGGTTGCTGAGGATGTGGACGTCGGGGTCGTCGCCCGCGAACTCCACGGTCTGGTTGTAGAACTCCCAGCCCTCGGGGTCGTCGTGCGCCATCGACCCAACCAGCGCCAGCTGCATCCCGGGGTGCAGCGACTTCACCTCGTGGTAGGCCTGGATTACGCCCAGCGGGTCCTTCCACGGGTCGAAGCGTGAGACCTGGAGCAGCATCGGGCGGTTGGCGTCGATGCCGAACTGGTCGACGATGTAGGCGGCATCCTCCGGTGCGAGCGCCATGTTCTTGGGCGCCAGCGGGTCGATTGCGGGCGGCCAGATCACCGCGCCGGTGAGCCCGGCCGCGGACGGCACGTACTCATGCATGTGGAAGATCGAGGCGTCGTAGCTCGAGATCGACGGCAGCAGGAACTCGAGCACGTCCGGGTTCGGCTCGGACAGATCGATGTGGCACCGCCACACCCACCGCGGCCGCGTGGTCGTGAGCATGCTGCGGATGGCGGCCGGCTGGGGATCGTGCACGACGATCAGATCCCACTCGTCGGCGTCCTCCAGCTCGTCGGCGTTCAGCCGGTTGTAGCGCATGAAGACGTCCTTCTGCTCGGCCGTCAGCGACTGCGGGTTGCCCTGCAGGCCGTTGTGGATCGCCTTGGTAACGTCGAAGAACTCGTCGCGGCCGTGGATCACGCGCCACTCGGCCTCGATGCCCACGTCGTTCAGCAGCGGGATGAGGGTGTACTGGATCTCGGCAACGCCGCCGCCGAAGGCGGTGGCCGACAGGTGCAGCATGCGCTTGCCGCGCAACGGCTCGGCCAGCGTGCGAATCTCCTCGGCCAGCGACCGGCCCACGATCGACGCGTAGTCGGCAAGGGTCTTGTGGCCCACGTTGACGCGTTGCATGGCCGCGCACACTACCAACCGCCCTCGACGTGGGATGCAGCTTCTAGAGCGGCCTCACGCCCAGCGTCACGTTGACCGAGCGCGACTGGTCGCCGCGCTGCACCTGCAGGTGCAGCACCTGGCCCGGAGCAGCTTCCGCCACCAGCCGCACGAACTGGTCGGAGCCGACCACGGGATGGCCGTTGACGGCGGTGATGATGTCACCGTCGGGCCGGATAGAGGTTCCCTGGAACTGCTCCAGATCGCCACCCACCTTCAGCCCGGCGTCGTCCGCAGGCCCGCCCGGGGTCACCTCCACCAGCAGCGCGCCGTGCTTCACGGACAGCCCGAACCTGTCCGCGATGGCCGGCGTGACCGTACTCAGCCGCACGCCCAGCCAGCCGTAGGAGACCTTGCCGTGCTCGACCAGCTGCTGCAGCGAGTGCCTGGCCAGGTCGATCGGCACGGCGAAACCGACGCCCTCGCCTCCGCCGCTGGTGGTCTGGATCTGCGCGTTGAGGCCGATCACCTCCCCGGCCGAGTTGAAGAGCGGCCCGCCGGAGTTGCCGTGGTTGATCGCTGCATCCGTCTGGATCGCTCCCGGGATGGCGAACCCGGTACCGCTCGACAGCGAGCGGTTGATGGCCGAGACGACGCCGACCGACAGCGAGCCGGCTTCGAGGAACGGGCTGCCGATGGCCGCCACCGGCTCGCCCACGCGCACCCGCGAGGAGTTGCCCAGGGGCACGGGCTCCAGCTTCTCGCCGTCGGCGCTGACCCGCAGCACGGCCACGTCGGCGAACAGGTCGTAGCCGACGATGCTGGCCGAGATCTGGTCGCCGTTCTGGAACCGCACGAAGACGTGGTCGGCCGGCTTGACGTCGCTGGCCTGCACGTTCTGGTCGGCCGAGTTGGTGACGACGTGGGCGTTGGTCAGGATCAGCCCGTCGTTCGAGACCACGAAGCCGCTGCCGCCGGCCTCGCCGTCGGGGAACACCGAGGTGATCGTGACCACGCCGCGGATGCGCGCCCGGTAGATGGCGGCGGGATCGAAATCGCTCTGCGACGTGGTCACGTTGACCGGGGCGACCGTCGCCGCGCCGGCCGTGATCACGGTGGTCGATCCGTCGAAGGCGCCGTTCGAGGAGGCGATCGCGACGGTCACGATCGCAGCCACCACGCCGGCCACCAATCCGGCGATCGCGGCAATGATTGCGGTCGGTCGCATTGCCGCAGGTTAGCTTTGCTCGGCCGGAAGGCTGAACGCGAACCGCGTCTCGCCATCGCCGCTCACCAGCTCGAGCCGCCCGTCCATCCGTTCGGCCAGCTCGCGGGCGATGGCCAGACCGAGGCCGCTGCCGGCCGCGCTGGTGGCCTCGCCGCGGTAGAACCGCTCGAACAGGTGGCGGGCGGTCTGATCGTCGATGGCGGGGCCGTCGTCGGCCACATCCAGCCGCACGCTGCCGTTGTCGGCGGTGACAGCGACGCGCACCTGCGTGCCCGACGGGTTGTGCCGGATGGCGTTGTCGAGCAGCGCCCTGCCCACCTGCTGCACCCGCAGCTCGTCCCCGATCGCGTGCGGCAGGTCGGAGTCCGGCTTCACCAGCGAGATGCGACTGCCATGCCCGACGGCCAGCCCGCGGAACTCGCGCACCAGCCCACGCGCCGCCGCTGCCATGTCGATCGGCTCGTGCTCCACCGCCACGGCGTCGGCGTCAAGCCGGGACAGGTCGAGCAGGTCGGTGGCGAGCTTGGTGAGGCGATTCACCTGCTCCCGCATCTGCTGCATGAACGCCGCCCGCGTCTCGTCGTCGAGATCCTCGTCGTCCAGCAGCTCCATGAACCCGCTCAGCGAGAACAGCGGCGTGCGCAGCTCGTGCGAGGCGTTGGCGACGAACTCCTTGCGCACCCGGTCGGCGCGGTCAAGACGGGTCTGCATCAGGTCGAACGCGCGCCCCAGCTGGCCCAGCTCGTCGGGCGACTGGTCGCCGATGGGACGGTCGAACTCGCCGAGCGCGATCCGCCGCGCGCCCTGCTCGAGGTGCGACAGGCGGCGGGTGACGGCGTGGGCGGACGCCCAGCCCACCAGCATCGCCACCAGCAGGGCCAGCGCGGCTGCGATCAGGATCCGCCGCTCCACCAGGTCGGCGGTCTGGTTGACGTCGCTGACCTGCTGGCTGAGCGCCACCAGGCCCACGTCGCCGACCGTGAAGGCCACCACCAGCGTTCCGCCGCGGTGGCCGCTGGCGAATCCGGTTCGCGCGGCGCGCAGCACGATCGGGTCGTTCTTGGTGACCCCGGCCAGGCCGTTCACGCGTGTGTCCTGGACGGCTCCGCCGCTCCGCTCGAAGACGCCCACCCGGGCGTTGGCGAGCCGCCCGATGCGGCGTACCGTCTTGTGCGTGCCGGGCGGCAGCACGCCGGTGTTGCTGAGGTGCGCGATCTCGCCCCGCAGGGTCGAGTCCCTGTCCTGCTCAGCGTGCGACACCTGCTCGAGCCGCTTGAGCCGGCCGGCGATCAGGTTGTCGCGGAGCGTCGGCACGACGTACAGGAACACGACGCCCATGGCGGTTGCGACAACGGCCGCCAGCACCAGGATCAGGCGCAGGCGCAGCGACCTCACGGCACGGAGGGTGCCGGCGCGATGTCGCGGAAGTGGTAGCCGGCTCCGCGCACGGTCAGGATGAACGACGGATCGGCGGGGTCGGCCTCGAGCTTCTCGCGCAGATGGCGGATGTGCACATCGATCGTACGCGGCTCGCGGTAGGCGGAGCCGCCCCACACGGCCTCCAGCAGCGACTGGCGGCTGTACACGCGGCCTGGGTGCGTCGCCAGCGTCCGCAGCACCTCGAACTCCACGTAGGTCAGCTGCACGGGCTCGCCGTCGACCTGGACGGTGCGCTTGGCTGGATCGATCACGAGCCCGTCGACGGCGATCGCCTCGCTGCCGAACGGCCGCAGCTCCGAGAGCAGCGTCGCCCGCCGCAGCATCGCCCGGATGCGGCTTCGGAACTCGCGGATCGAGAACGGCTTGGTGATGTAGTCGTCGGCGCCCAGCTCCAGGCCCAGCACCTTGTCGACCTCGTCGTCGCGCGCGGTCAGCATGATGATCGGCACCGCCGAGGTGGTGCGCAGCCTGCGGCAGACCTCGAGGCCGTCCAGCTTCGGCAGCATCACGTCCAGCACCACCAGATCGACCGGCCCCTCCTGGAAGCGGAGCAGCGCCTCCTCCCCGTCCCGTGCCTGAACCACCCGGTACCCCTCCCGCTCGAGCGGGAAGGTGAGCAGCTTCTGGATCGACTCCTCGTCGTCCACGAGCAGGATGGTTGCGTCACCGGTCACCCCCACATCGTAGTGCCCCACCCCCCGTGCAAAGGGCGATTGCGTGCTATAAGGCCGCGTGCCGCGCCGTGCCGCCAACACCCGCAGGGGACTGGTCTCATGGCCGCTGTATCGCCTGCTGCTGGTGATCGCACTGGTCCCGGTGCTGGTCGCGGCACTGGCCACGCGGGAACCGGCCCTGCCGCCCACGCCGCCCACGCCGCCGACGCCGTTCAACGGAGGCGCTGCGGCCACCCGCGCCGCCTACATGCTGTCGCTGCCGAGGATGCGCGGACCCGGCGGAAAGGGCGACCTGGCCGCGGCCGGCTGGATCAGCTCCCAGCTGCAACGGTTCGGCTACAAGGTCAGCGAGCAGACGTTCGCCGCCGACCTGCCGGGCCAGCCGAACGTGCCCATGAAGAACGTGATCGGCTACCTGCCGGGACGGCTGCCCGACCTGATCGCGGTCGTCGCACACCACGATGGCGTCGGCACCGGCGCCGATGACAACGCCTCCTCGGTGGGCGTGATGCTGGAGCTGGCCAGGGAGCTGCGGCCGGCCGCCCTCGAGCACGGGCTGCTGTTCCTGTCAACGGACGGCGGCACCACCGGAGGGCAGGGCGCCGCGTACTTCGCCGACCACTCATCGCTGGCCGGCCGGGTGGTGTCCGCCATCGTGCTGGACTCGGTTGCAGCGCCGGACGGCACTCCGATCCGGATCGTGATCAGGCCGGACACGACCAGGGGCACGTCGCCGACGCTGTTTCGCACCGCGCGCAGCGCGATCCAGCGCACCACCGGACGGTCGCCCGTGGTGCCCGGCCTGCTCGACCAGCTCTCCGGCCTGGCCGTGCCCTATGCCCTGGGAGAGCAGGGGCCGTTGCTGGCCCGCAGCGTGCCGGCGCTGTCCCTGACCGCCGGGCCGCCGCCCGACCTACATGCCACGTTCACCAGCTACAGCCCCGCTCAGCTGACCGACGTCGGCAACGCGACGGCCAGCCTGGTGCAGCAGCTGGACGGCGCGTCCGTGATCGAGCCGGGCGGACGCCCGGACATCTTCCTGGGCACCCGCACGATGCGAGGGTGGCTGGCCGAGACGGCCCTGGTGGCTCTGCTCGCCCCCGCTCTTGCGTGCACGCTGGACATGGCCGCGCGCTGCCGGCGCCGACGGCTGCCACTGGCGCCGGCGGTGACCGCGTTGTGCTGGCGGGTGCTGCCGTGGGCGGCGTTCCTGGTCACTCTGTGGCTGCTGCCGGTGCTGCCGGGGGACCTCGCGTCCGGCCTCAACCTGGCGCCGCGGCCGCACGCCCTCGGCATCACCTGGAGCGGCATCCTGCTGGCGGCGCTGGCAGGGCTGGCGGTCTGGAGGTTCGCGACCCGCCCACGGACGGCGGTGATCACGGCCGTGTCCGGCGGCGAGCGCACCAGCGGGCTGGTGGCCGGCCTGCTCGGGCTGGCCTTTGCGTCCACGCTGCTGGTGGCGTTCAACCCGTTCGCGCTGATCCTGGTGCTGCCGGCTGCGCACGCATGGCTGCTGCTGCCCACCGCGGCCCGCGCCGGGCGCCGCTACATGGTGCTGGTGTACCTGATCGGGTTCCTGGGCCCCGCGCTCCTGATATTCGAGTACGCGACCCAGTTCCATCTCGGCCTCTCCACCCCGCGGGCGATGCTGGCGATGACCGCCAGCGGCTACCTGTCACCCGCGATCGCGGTCTGCCTGATCCTGACCGCGGCCTCGGCGGCGCAGGTGGCGGCACTGATCGCGGGCCGGTACGGACCTGCGCATCCGCCGCATCGGCTGTATAACTGAGTCATGGCGACTCGCACCATGGCGGCCGGCACGGCCGCCGGCTCTCCCGGCCGCCGGCTCCGGCGCATCTCCACCACGCTGATCGTGGTGGGCGTCGGCGTGATCCTGTACGCCGGCCTGATCCTGGCCTGGGGCGACCCGGTTACCTGGCTGTGGGCGCACTGGCAGCAGCGGGCGCTGACCTCCGAGTTCCACGAGTCCCAGCAGCACTTCAAGATCGTCACGCCGCCGCCGGACAACAGCGCCGCCCTGGCTCTGGTGCGGAAGGACGCGCTGCTCGTTCAAGCACAGCCTCAAGGAGGGACGTGCGTTCGGGCGGCTCACGATCCATCGCATCGGCCTGTCCGACGTGGTGGTGGTGCAGGGCACCACGGCCGGCTTCGACGCCGACCTCAGCAAGGGCCCCGGCCACTACATGAACACGTCCTTCCCGGGGATGGGATCCACGGTGGCGATCGCCGGCCACCGCACCACCTACGGCGCATGGTTCCGGCACATCGACGAGATCCGCGACGGAGACACCATCACGCTGCAGATGCCGTACGCCACCTTCACATACCGCGTGCAGATGCACCAGGTGGTGCCCAACACGGACTGGGGCATCATCACGCCTCAGGGCTACGAGCGCCTGGTGCTCTCGGCCTGCCATCCGCTCTACAGCGCCTCCCACCGCTGGGTGGTGTTCGCCCGCGGCGTCTCGGTGACGCTGCCCGGCAAGCACGGTCGCACGGTTCCGCTGCCGAGCTAAAGTGACGAGGTAGCTGACCAGGTCACCGGCCGCCGCTTCGCCCTCGCCGGCAGCCACCAAGGCCAGCGCGTCGGCCGACGCAGCGTGCGCGATCATGTGTGAGTCCTGGGCATCCTGCGGATGCAGCAGCATGCCGTCATCGCCCGGCTCCAGGCGGCAGCGCACAGCGTGATCTCGCTGGCGCAGCCGCCGCACCGGCGCCGCCAGCCGTGCCACAGGCAGCGGTCGCGCCCGGGCGCCGGTCATAGCGTCCAGCGCGGCCCGCACGAACAGCTCGAAGCAAACGAGGCTGGAGACCGGGTTTCCGGGCAGGCCGAACACGAGCGCGCCGGAGGGCGCCGCGCCGAACCAGAGCGGCTTCCCGGGCTTGTGGGCAACACGCCAGAACAGCTCGCGCACGCCCAGCGCCTCCATCGCCGGCTTCACGTGATCGTGCGGGCCGACCGACACACCGCCGGTCGACACCACCACGTCGGCAGCGGCGATCGCGTCGGCGAAGGCGCGCTCCGTGGCCGCCGAGTCGTCGGGCACGACACCGGAGGAGATCAGCTGGGCGCCGGCCCGCGCGGCCTGGGCGGCCAGGGCCGTGGCGTTGGACTCATAGATCTGGCCCGGTTCGAGCGGCCGCCCGGGGGGTACCAGCTCGCTGCCGGTGGCCAGCACCGCAACCCGCGGCCGGTCTGCCACCGTCACCCGATCGCAGCCGGACGCGGCCAGGGCGGCCAGCACCGCGGGCGAGAGCGCCGTCCCGGCCGAAGCGACCAGGCCGCCGGCGGCGATGTCGCCGCCGGCCGGTCGAATGCACGCTCCCACCGCCGGCCGCTCGGCTATCAGCCCGCCCTGCTCGCGCGCGTCCTCGATCGGCACCACCGCGTCGGCGCCCTCCGGAAGCGGAGCGCCCGTGGCGATACCGGCGCTGCTCCCCGCCGGCAGGCGGCCGGGCGGGTCGCCGGCGGCGACACGGAACGCGATCGGCACCGGGGCGCCGCCGAGGTCGGCGGCATGCACCGCGTAGCCGTCCATCGCCGACGTGGCGAACGGCGGCAGGCTCACCGCGGCGAACACGTCGGCAGCCAGCACGCGGCCACTCAGCGTCCAGTCCAGCGGCTGCTGAGATGTGCGCACCGGCTGGCCGGCGCCGCGGATCACCTCGAGAGCTTCGACAACCGACAGCACCGAGCGATGCTAGATGATTCGTTCCGTCAACCGGTTGATCAGGTCGAGGGTGGTGGCCCGCCGCTGCCGCCACCACCGCCGGTCGCCACCGCTGGTACCGCCACCGCTGCTGCTGCCGCCACCGCTGGTAGCGCCGCCCCCGCCCTTGGTGGTCTTGGGGTTGCACTTGACCGTGCAGGGCACGAAGGTGGGGAACTGCGAGTGGAACGGCACCCACTGCACGGGATGCTTGGGCAGCGGCCAGTCGTAGACCGGCGGGAACTTCTTCGGCTCGAGCGCGAACGCCCGCTCCATGTAGGTGCGCCAGATCGTGGCCGGGATGTCGCCGCCGAACGGCGTGTGGCCGTTCAGGTTGGCGAGGGTGATCTCGCCCTTGGGGTAGCCCATCCAGACGCAGGTCGTGAGGTTGGGCGTGTAGCCGCAGAACCAGGCGTCCTTGTAGTCGTTGGTGGTGCCGGTCTTGCCGGCCTCGACGCGGCCGTCGGGGAACTGCGCCGTGGCGGCGGCGGTGCCGCAGCAGATCGGCCCCTCCAGCACCTTGTTTGCCTCGTAGGCGACGCCGTCCGACAGCACGCGCTTGGCCTGCGGCTTGTTGCTCTCAAGGGTGCGGCCCGAGGCGATGCTGTCGATGCTGGTCACGAACTGTGGGTCGTGGCGAACGCCGTTGGCGGCCAGGGTCGAGTAGGCGGCCGCCATCCACAGCGGCGAGACCGGGCTGACGCCGAGCGTGATCGACGGGTAGGGCGCCAGCTTGACCGACTTGGGGATGCCCATCTTGTGGGCGGTGTTCACGATCGACGGCGCACCCAGGTCGATGGCCAGGCGCGCGAACACGGTGTTGTCGGACTGGGCGGTGGCGTCGGCGATCGTGCGGGGAGCATTCAGCTCCTCACTGTCCGAGGCGGTGTCGACCACCCACGGGTTGCTGGGCCCGAGCGCCGTGTTGGGGAAAGTGTAGGACAGGTGCGCGGACAGCTCGGATGTGGTGTTCGGGTTGTAGCCGTCGGCAATCGACGTGACGAGGGTGAACATCTTGAACGTGGATCCGACCTGGCGGTAGGCCTCGGCCGGGATGTTGAACTGCGAAGTCTTGCTGAACGGCACCGACGCGTCCATCGCCAGCACCTGGCCGTTGCGGGGATCGATCGAGACCAGCGCGGCGGCCGGAGCACCCGACCAGCTCATCATGTTGCGGAGCGTGGTGTGCGCGGCCGCCTGCAGCCGCGGGTCAAGCGTGGTGTGGATGGCCAGCCCGCCCTTCTTGACCGTGTTCCGGCCCAGCTTCTCCTCGAGCGTCTGGCGCACCCACGACACAAAGTAGCCTTCGTCGCCCCCGGTCTGGTCGAGGTAGCGGCCGGGGTGCGTGCCGAGCTTCGATGAGGAGGCCGTGTCGTACTGGGCCTGCGTGATGTGGCCGGCCGAGAGCATCGCCGCCAGCACCTCGTTGCGGCGGGCCCGGGCCGCCGCCTTGTTGGACAGCGGGTTGTACGTGATCGGGTTCTGCGGCAGCCCTGCCAGCAGTGCCGCCTGCTTGATCGTCAGCTTTGAGCAGGGGCGGTCGAAGTAGCGCAGCGCAGCTGCCTGGCAGCCGTACGTGACCGCGCCGTAGGGGACGACGTTCAGGTATTCGGTCAGGATCTTGCGCTTCGACCATTCGTCGGCCATCTGCGTGGCCAGCCAGGCCTCGCGGATCTTGCGGGTGGCCGACTGCTCATCGGACAGGTACAGGTTTCGCACCAGCTGCTGCTCCAGCGTGGAGGCACCCTGGGTGATCTGGCCTGCCTGAAGGTTGTCGAGCGCCGCGCGGATGATGCCGGGGTAGTCGAGGCCGCCGTGTTGCCAGAAGCGCTTGTCCTCGACGTCGACGGTTGCGATCTTCATCCACGGCGAGATCTGGCTGGCCTTGACGGGCGTGCGGTTCTCGGTCGACGAGATCGTCTCCAGCAGGTGGCCGTCGCGGTCGTAGATCTGCGAGTTGATCCCGGGCGGGTCGGCCTGGAGCGTATCCAGGGACACCCCCGTGAGTACCCCGTGCACGTAGATCGCACCCGCCACGGCGCCCGAGACCAGCAGCGCCATCACGACGAACACCAGCAGCAGCACGAGCGTCGCCATCGCCGACCTGCGGCCGTTGCGCCGCTCCCGGGAGCGGCGCTTGCGGCGCTTGGCGGCGACGTGGGCGAGGACGTCGTCGTACGAGCGGTTGCCGTCGCGGGGCGTCACTTCGCGATCGAGGCCTCGATGCCGCGGAACATGCCGTCGTCGGCGAGCCGGGCCAGCGTCTGCTCGCGCAGCCAGGCTGCCGTCTGCACCGCCGTCTGCGGATCCGCCACCCACACGCCGAGGCTGAATACGGCGCTGTCGGCGGTCAGGTCGGCCACCGCCACGCCCGGATCGGGACGGTCACCGAGGCGGCCGGGCGCGACCAGCACCAGGCCCGCCAGCAGCTCCCGCACGCGCGCCGTGTCGGCGCTCAGCGGCACCGTCACCAGCACACGCGCCAGGCTGACGGAGTCGATCAGCGTCTGGTTGGTGACGCGTGAGCTGGCCAGTTCCTCGTTGGGGATCAGCACCCGCCGGTTGTCCGGCGTGCGCAGGCGCGTGTAGGTGAGCCCGATGTCCTCGACCTGACCGTCGGCGTCGCCGATCTGGACGCGGTCGCCGAGCCGCACGGGCTGGGTGATCGCGATCATCACGCCGGCCACGAAGTTGGCGATCGTCGACCGAGCGGCGAAGCCGACCGCAAGCCCCAGCACCGCGGAGGATGCGAACACCGCCTGCGCGTACTCGCGCGTGGCCGGGATGCTGAACAGGAGCGCACCCACGGCCAGGAACAGCACCACCGCCGAAGCCACCCGTCGCAGCAGCCGGTAGCGGGTCTCCAGCATCGGGCGGTCGGCCACCGGCAGGCGCTCCGACCAGCGGTGGCCGTACCGGACCAGCATCCGGTCGACGGCCCACAAAACCAGCAGGCCGCCGCACGCTATCGCTATCGTGGGCCAGTTATTCTGCAGCCAGTCGGCCGTCGTAGATCACCCTTCCGGTGGCGAGGTCGATCAAGCCGACGGTCACGTTGGGGCCATCTCGGCCCCGGTGCCCCGTCACCTTCCAGAGTAGCTGGGACTTCGTCGTGAGCTCGCGGTTTCCCTGCAACGTGCGCAAGCGCACGCGACGGTCGGGAAGCCACAGCAAGTCGACCCGGGTGGGCCGCAGCGTGCCGTCGTCGAACGTGCGCAGCGCGATCTGCCGGGCCTCCGCCGGCGTGCCGGCAACCGCGCCCGGCCGCTCGCGGGCCGCGGTCAGCATGAACTTCCAGCCCTCGAGCGGGTGCGACAGGAACGAGACCGGCTCGTCTGCGGCGGTGGAGCGCTGCGCCAGCTCCGCCGGCCCGTAGAGCACGGCGCCGGTGACCAGCACCAGCAGGAACGCCCAGAACAACCAGCTGTGTCGTCTCACGATCGAACAGTACAATCGCGCCCCATGCTGCCCCGGGTGACCGCGCTTGCGCTGATCGTTCTGCTCTGCAGCTCGTGCGGGTTCAAGCCCGAGCCCACGGGCGCACTGCCCGCGTACCCGCAGACGGTGCGTGACGCGCTCGGCCGCCAGGTGCACATCGACACCGCTCCCCGCCGCATCGTCTCGCTCGACCCGGGCATGACCGCAGCGCTGTACAGGATCGGGGCGGAGAAGCTGCTGGTCGGGCGCAGCGGCCTCGAGACCTACCCCAGGCAGTCGTTCCACCTGCCCGTCATGGTGACACGGCGGCAAGCCCGATCTGAAGCAGATCCAGCACGCGCAGGCCGACGTGGTGCTGGTGCCAGAGTCGATGGTGCCCGCGGCTCAGGACGTCGACCGGCTGCAGCTGAAGGCGGCAGCCGAGGTCTACGTGGTGGGCGGCAACTCGGTCAACCAGGTCGAGAACGACATCGCCGCGATGGGTTTGATCACGGACCACGCGGATGCGGCGCGCGCGCTGGCGGGCGCGATCTCCACGTCCGTCGGCCGTGTGCAGCGGTCGGTGGCCGGCGAACCGCCGGCCCGCACGTACGTCGACGTCGGGCTGGTGACCGGCGCGACGTTCACGATCGACCCGGTCAGCATGACCGGCGACCTGGTGCGGCTGGCAAAGGGCACCAACGTCGCCTCCGAGGTGTCGCCCTCCCAGCCGGTGACGTTCGCCCAGATGGCGGGGCTGGCCCCCGACGTGTACCTGTCGGAGCAGGGTCAGGGCGCCGATGCTCTCGGATCTGCGCAAGCACAAGGCCACCCGCACGATCCCGGCGGTCGAGAACAAACGGGTGATCCAGCTGCCGGCCTCGGTGCTGAACGAGGACGGACCGCGGGTGGCGCTGGCGCTGGCGCAGATCGCCAAGGCGCTGCATCCGGACGCGACCGCTCCGCAGTGAGCGGGTACCGGGCGGTGCTGTTCGATGCGTTCGGCACGCTGATCGAGCTCGACCGCCCCGCGGCCAGGCTGCAAGCGGCCGTGCGCACGCAGCCTCGGGAGCGAGATCTCGCACGAGCAGGCGGCGGAGGCGATGCGCGTCGAGCTCACCCACTATGCGGCTCACTGCAGTGCCGCGCGCGACCATCCCACCCTGCTTCACCTGCAGCGGGAGTGCGCGGCGATCGTGCTCGACCGGCTGGGACTCGAGGCCGGCGAGGCCACCGCGCTGGAGGTGCTGTCGGATGCGATCGCGTTCCGCGCCTATCCCGGATGCGCCACCGGCGCTGCGCATGGTCCGCGACCTGGGACTGGCAACCGCCGTCGTGTCGAACGGCGACTGCTCGCTGCCGGGCGCGCTGCGGTCGGCCGGCATCGAGGTGGGCGTCGTGGTCGACTCCGCCACGGGCGGCGCGGCCAAGCCGGATCCGGCCATCTTCGAGCTGGCGCTGCGGCGGCTGGAGGTGGACGCGGCGGCGGCGCTCCACGTCGGAGACGTGCCGGAGCTGGACGGCGAGGGCGCGCGCGCGGCCGGCATCGACGTGGTGATCGTCGACCGCAGCGCTGCGCCGGCGGCCGGCACGATCTCGTCGCTGCTCGACCTGGAGCCGCTGCTGGCATGAACGACGGCCCGCGCATCTCCCCGTGGTGGCTGGCCCCGCCGGGGGCGCTGATCGCGCTCAACCTGATCGCTATCAACACCAGCTCTCCGTCGGACATGCGGAACGGCGTCTACCAGGGGTCGGTGGTGGCCTCGGCGCTGGTGTCGGCGATCGCATTCGGCGGCTACTCGGTGATGGCGGCGTGGTTCGCACGAACGAACGTGCGCGAGGCGCTGGCGCTGCGCCGGCCGCGTGACCTGCGGCAGGCGGCGCTGATGTCGGCCGGCGTGCGTGGTGGTGGTCGTCGGCCGTCAGCCTGGCGCTCGACCCGCTCCTGCACGGCGACCGTGACCAGGGGCTGACGCCGACCCGCTCGCCGCACGGCCACGAGTGGCTGGTGCTGGCGCTGGCGCTGGTGGTGTTGGGCCTGCTGGTGCCGCTGGGCGAGGAGCTGCTTGTTCCGCGGGCTCACGTTCGCCACGCTGGGACGCTACGCGGTGCCCGGCAGCGCGCTCTTCTTCGCGCTGGCGCACGGCCTGCCGCAGCTGCTGATCCAGGTGCTGGTCGCCGGGCTGCTGCTGGGCGAGCTGCGCCGCCGCACCGACTCGCTCTGGCCGGGCGTCGCGGCCCACGCCACCATCAACTTGCTGGGCATCCTGCTGGCGCTGGCGACCGTGTCCCACTAGCAAGCTCCTGCGGCCGAGCGCGGCAGCGCCGACACGGCTGCCGGTAGACTCGCAGGCGATGGATGCCACCCAGGATCCGGTCGTCGCCTCCTACCGCGAGCGCATCAGCGCCGTCGACGACGAGATCCTGGACGCCGTCAACCGGCGGGTGACGCTGGTAGCAGAGCTGCACAGGTACAAGCGCGAGCAGGGCTACCCGATGCGCGATCCCGCCCGGGAGCAGACACTGATCGAGAAGCTGAACACCACCAACACCGGGCCGCTGTCCGAACAGCGGCTGGCCGACCTGTACCGTCTGTTGCTCGAGATCTGCACGAGCGAGGCAGCTGGGCTGGCCGACCAGCCCAGCTGAACGTACGGTTAGCCGCACCCCGCTCGCGGGCTACCCCACCCGCGAGCACCGGCCGCACGCACGACCATGCGGTGACGATGAACCTTCGGGAGGATGAATTTGAGCGCACCAGCCGAATCCAGTGCCACCACGATGGTCGTGGCCGCCCACAACGTCACCCGCGACTACGGCGAGGGCGACACCATCGTCCAGGCGCTGCGCGGCGTTGACCTCGAGATCCCGCCCGGCCAGTTCACCGCCGTGATGGGCCCCTCCGGCTCCGGCAAGTCGACGCTGATGCA
Source organism: uncultured Actinomycetes bacterium (assembly GCA_963766445.1). GTDB lineage: Bacteria > Actinomycetota > Thermoleophilia > Gaiellales > JAICJC01 > JAICYJ01. The sequence goes on from CAVXZW010000015.1 coordinate 202,752, forward strand.
CATCCTGGCCGGGCTCGACCGGCCCACGACCGGCAGCGTCTCGATCGACGGCCAGGAGATCACCGCGATGGGCGACCAGGAGCTGACGCTGCTGCGGCGTCGCCACATCGGCTTCATCTTCCAGTTCTTCAACCTGCTTCCGATGCTGACGGCCGAGGAGAACATCGTGCTGCCGCTGCGGATCGCGGGCCGCGACGCCGAGACCGGATGGGTCGACGAGGTGATCAGCAAGGTCGGCCTCTCCGACCGCCGCACCCACCGCCCGGCGCAGCTCTCCGGCGGCCAGCAGCAGCGCGTGGCGATCGCCCGCGGGCTGGTCTCACGGCCGACGGTGATGTTCGCCGACGAGCCCACCGGCAACCTCGACTCCACCACCAGCGAGGAGATCCTGGTGCTGCTGCGCGAGGCGGTCGAGAGCTACGGACAGACCACCGTGATGGTCACACACGACGCCCGCGCATCGGCGATGGCCGACCGCATCCTGTTCCTGGCCGACGGCCTGATCGTGCGCGACCAGGGCCGCGCCAGCGAGCAGGACGTGCTGACGGCCATAGCGGAGGTGTCCGGGCAGTGATCCTGGTCGCCCTGCGAGGCCTCTGGGGCCGCAAGACCCGCGCCATCCTGACGGCGATCTCGATCGTCCTGGGCACGGCCATGATCGCGGGCACGTTCGTCGTCCGCGACCAGATCACGGGCGCGTTCGACAGCATCTTCCAGACGGGGCTCGAGAAGACCGACGTGCTGGCCTCCAAGCGCACGGCCTTCACCAGCGACAACGGCGCCCAGGCCGGGCCGCTGCCGGCGTCGCTGATCGGCACGATCGCGCACGTGGACGGCGTCGCCAAGGCCGAGGGACAGATCCAGGCGGCCGGCGCCCTGGTCGTGAACGGCAAGTACGCGGGCTCGAGCAGCGGCGCGCCCAGCCTGGTGATCTCGAGCCTGTCCGACACGTTCAACCCCTACACGTTCTCCGCCGGCCACGCGCCCACGGCCTCGGGCGAGGTCGTGGTGAACTCGAAGCTGGCAGACGACAAGCACCTGAAGGTCGGCCAGCACGTCCAGCTGGCCACCGCGGTCGGCCTCAAGCCGGTCACGATCGTCGGCATCTTCAACCTCGGCAGCGCCTCGTCGATCGGCGGCGCCACAATCGTCGGCACCACGTTCGAGGACGCTCAGCAGTGGTACGACCGCGTCGATCAGACGTCCACGATCTCGGTCAAGGCCGACCCGGGCGTCAGCCAGCAGGAGCTGAAGCAGCGCATCATCGCGGCGCGTGCCCCACTTCGTGAAGGTGCAGACCGGCCCCGAGGCGGCCAAGGAGCAGGCCAACCAGGTGGCCAGCGGGATCAACGACTTCCTGACGCCGCTGCTGCTGGCGTTCGCGGGTGCCACCGTGTTCGCGGGCGCCTTCATCATCTTCAACACGTTCTCGATCACGGTCGCCCAGCGCAGCCGCGAGTTCGCCCTGCTGCGCACGATCGGCGCCAGCCGCCGGCAGGTGCTGCGCTCGGTGCTGATCGAGGCGCTGGTGATCGGCCTGCTGGCATCGCTGGCCGGGATCGTGGTCGGGATCGGCTTCGCGAAGCTGCTGGACACGCTGTTCGACAAGACCGGATCGGGGCTGCCCACCTCGGCGATCACCCTGAAGCCGCTGACGATCCTGCTGCCGCTGTTCGTGGGCACGCTGGTCGCCATGCTGGCGGCGATCGGGCCGGCCTTCCGGGCCACGCGCGTGCCCCCGATCGCGGCGCTGCGCGAGGGCGCCGAGCTGCCGCCCTCGTGGATGGCCCGCCACCGCGGCCTGCTCGTCATCGCTGATGGGCGCCGTCGGCCTGGGCCTGCTGGTGGACGGCGTGTTCGACAAGGGCGGGATCGTGCACGCGCTGTTCGGATTCGGCAGCACGCCGAGCGTCCTGCTCAGCATGGCGGGCGGCGCGATCCTCTGCTTCCTCGCCGTCGCGATGCTGTCGTCCTACGTGGTGCAGCCGCTGGCGAAGGTGATCGGCGTGCCGCTGGGGCTGCTGATCCGCCTCGGGGACTGGATCGGCACGCAGGTCATGCGCGTGCCGGGGCTGGGACGCGCGTGGTACGTCCTGCGCCGGGTCGTCTCCTACGTTCTGGCGTTCCTGCTCTTCATGCTGCTGGGCGCCATCGTCTGCGGCATCCTGGCGCTGATCTCCGCTCCGCTGGCGTTGTTCGGCCTGCTGGTGTCGGCGGCGCTTTCGATCTACGCCGTGTTCCGGATCTGGCGCCGCACCGAGACCGAGTGGCCGCCGGAGCGGCCGTCGCCGCTGACCAGCCAGCTGGCGCGTGAGAACACCGCCCGCAACCCGGCCCGCACGGCCGTCACCTCGTCGTCGCTGATGATCGGCGTGGCGCTGGTCGTGTTCGTGGCCGTGTTCGTGAACGGGTTCAAGGACTCGTTCCTGGGCGCGCTCGACAACTCCATCACGAGCGACCTGATCATCCAGTCGGACAGCTTCTCGCCGATCCCGGCCGAGGCCGTGCCGGCCGCACAGGCGGTGCCCGACGTGCAGACCGCGACCGGCATCCAGTTCACCGACGCCAAGATCAACCACGGCGGGATCGACACGGTCAACGGCATCGATCCGATCGACTTCCCGCAGCTCTACAAGTTCGACTGGCAGAAGGGCGGGTCGGACGCGCTGCTGGGGCACTTCCAGGGCGACGAGGCGCTGATCGAGGAGCAGTTCGCGAAGTCACACCACCTGAAGATCGGCCAGCACTTCCAGGTCACCAGCATCGAGGGCAACAAGCTGAACCTGAAGGTGGTCGGCCAGTACAAGGACCCGGTGCTGATGACCGGCATCTCGATCCCGACCTCGACCTTCGACACCTGGACGACCAACAGCGACCCCGGCGTGCTGCTCGTCAAGTTCAAGCCCGGGGTCAACCTCGACCAGGGCAAGGCCCAGGTGGCCGCGGCGCTGAAGCAGTTCCCGGTGGCGACGGTGCGCACCAACGCCGAGTACAAGCAGCACACCGAGAGCCAGGTCGAACGGCTTCCTCACGTTCCTGTACGTGCTGCTGGCGATGATCGGCATCATCTCGCTGGTCGGCATCATCAATACCCTGGCGCTGTCGGTGTTCGAGCGCACGCGCGAGATCGGCATGCTGCGCGCCGTCGGCACCACCCGCAGGCAGCTGCGGCGGATGGTGCGCTACGAGAGCGTGATCACCTCGGTGATCGGCGGCCTGATCGGCGTCGGCGTCGGCCTGGTGTTCGGCTGGATCCTGACCAAGGGCCTGAGCGACCAGGGCATCCAGTTCTCGGTGCCGGTCTCGTTCATCATCGTGGTGCTGGTCGTGGCCGCCCTGGCGGGAGTGCTGGCGGCGATCCTGCCGGCCCGGCGGGCGGCGCGGCTGGACGTGCTGGAGGCGCTGCAGTACGAGTAGATGGTTGGTTTCACGGGATGCGTGGATGCTTGGCGCAGGATGGGGCGCGCTGGACGACGGGAAGCTGCAAGCCTTGGCTTGCAGCGGTCGGTAGCGATCTGCGATTCACGCAGATCGCGGACGGCGCAGGGCAGGCTGGATGATGTCCTGGCCGACGACGATCGTGGCGTCCAGCGTGTCCCAGACCGAGGCGCAAGCCATGGCTTGCGCCGATCGGGAGCGATCTGCGATGACGCAGATCGCGGACGGCGCGCCCCGTAGCTCGTGGAACCGATCATCCAGAGCGCCTAGACCTGGGCCCCGGCCTGGGCCTCAGTCTCGGTCTCGGCTGTAGCGACGACCGCCCCGTGGACCGTCACGGACTCCTCGTCCGCCCGGTCGGCCGCGAACACCTTCGGGTTGCGCAGGTTGGCGTACAGCCGCTGGCCGGCGTCGACACCTACGATCTCCTCGTTGGGGAGCTGGGCCACCAGTGGCTGTCCGTCCTCGAGCCGGAGGTGGAGCTTGGACATCCAGCCCATGTCGGTACGCCGTTCGACCGCCACCGGGAAGGAGGTGGAGCCCGCCTCACCGGTGATCTCGATGTCGTGCGGGCGGATGTAGGCGATCGCCTCGGCGCCGTCGGGGATCTCGTGCGCCCCGGCGACGATGGAATGGCCGAAATGCACGTGTCGCTCCCAGACCGTCCCACGCAGCACGTTCGAGGCGCCGACGAACGCGGCCACGAACGGCGTGGCCGGCTGGTTGTAGATCGCGTCGGCCGGGCCGACCTGCTCCACGCGGCCGTGGTTCATCACCACGATCTCGTTGGCCAGCTCGAGCGCCTCCTCCTGGTCGTGGGTGACGAACAGGCTGGTCACGCCGAGCTCCCGGTGCAGGTGGTCGAGCCACGCTCGCAGCTCCTGCCGGACGCGAGCGTCCAGAGCGCCGAACGGCTCGTCCAGGAGCAGCACCTGCGGGCGGGGCGCGAGCGCCCGTGCCAGCGCCACTCGCTGGCGCTGGCCGCCGGAGAGCTGATCGGGGTACCTGTCCCCGAAGGGGGCCAGGCCGACCAGCTCGAGCAGCTCGTCGACTCGCTCACGCTGTGTCGCCTTGTCCACGCGCCGCACGGACAGGCCGAAGGCGACGTTCTTGCGCACGGTCATGTGCCGGAACAGCGCGTAGTGCTGGAACACGAAGCCGAGCCGCCGGTCCTGCACGCTGGCCTCCGTCAGCTCCTCGCCGGCCACCCACACGCTGCCGGCGTCGGGCTGCTCCAGGCCGGCGATCATCCGCAACACCGTGCTCTTGCCCGAACCGCTGGGGCCGAGCAGCGCAGTGATCGTCCCCTCCGCCGCCTCGAACGTGACGTCGTCCACGGCACGGAACGCGCCGAATGACTTCGTCAGCCCTCTCACCTGGATACTTCCCGCCACCTAACCCGCCTCCCTCGAAGCTCTGCGTTTCAACGTCTCGATCCCGATCAGCATCACGATCGAGAAGCTGGCCAGCGTGAGCGCCACGATGTACGCCTGCTGCTCCTGATACTGGTCGAAGGCGCGCAGGATGTACAGCGTCGCGGTCTCGGTCTTCCCCTGCAGCGACCCGCTGACGATCAGCACGGCTCCCACCTCGCCGATCGAGCGTGCGGCGGAGAGCGCGATGCCGTACAGCAGCCCCCAGCGAATGTTGGGAAGCGTCACGCGACGGAACGTCTGCAGCCGAGATGCGCCGAGCGTCCAGGCGGCCTGCTCCTCCTCCATGCCCAGCTCCTGCAGAACCGGGACGACCTCGCGAATCACGAACGGTATGGAGATGAAGATGGTGACCAGGATCATCGACGGCAGCGCGAAGATGACCTGAATGCCGCGCGCCGCGAAGAAGGGCTCGAACCACCCACCTCGGCCGAACAGGAGCACTGCCATCAGCCCGACGATCACCGGCGAGACGGCCAGCGGCAGGTCGACCAGGGCCGACACCAGCCGCTTGCCGACGAACCGGTCGCGCGCCAGCACCAGCGCGACGATGATCCCGAAGAACGTCGTGACGATCACCGTCACCACCATGATGACGGCGGTCAGGTAGAACGCGTGCTGGACGTCGGACTGGCGGTACGTGTGACCGACCTCGCCCAGGCCCTCCTTCAGCGCGTAGTAGATGATCCCCCCGAGCGGCGCGAGCAGCAGCACGGCCACGTAGATCAGCGCGACGGAGAGCATCAGCGCGCGCCACAGCCGCGCCTTGCGCCGGTCTGCCCGGGCTGAGGTGGAGATGGCGCTCACAGCTCCGACGCCCGTTGCAGGGAATGCGAGCTGACCCGTTCCGTGATCAGCACCAGCACGAACGAGAAGAGGAATAGCAGCGAGGCCACCGCCGCCGCCTCGCCCGGGCCGGCGACGGCACCGAAGGTCGTCGGGTTGAGCAGCTGCGTGATCAACACCGGCGCGGTCAGCGTCTTGTTGGGGATGTTGCCCGACACGAACACGATCGCGCCGAACTCCCCCAGGCTCCTGGCGAACGCCAGCAGCGCGCCGGCGGTGATGGCCGGGCGCAGCGCCGGAAACACGACCTTGCGAAACGTCGTAAAGCCGCCGGCTCCCAGCACTCTGGCGGCCTCCTCCTCGGCCGTGTCCAGCTCGATCAGCACCGGCTGCACGCTTCGCACGACCAGCGGCAGCGTCACGAACAGCAACGCCAGGAGGATGCCCAGCGGCGCGAAGATGATGTGGATGCCGTGACGCGCAAGCCAGCCGCCGACCGTGGAGTTGGGGCCGTACAGCGCCACGAGCATGACGCCGGCGACCAGCGTGGGCACCGCGAACGGGAGATCGACCACGGTCGAGAGCAGGTCCCTCCGGGGAACGGCACCCGGACGAAGATGTAGGCGAGCAGCGTCCCGAACACGCCGTTGATGATCGCCGTCAGGAAGGCCATCATCAGGGTCAGCTTGATCGCGTTCTGGGCGCCGAACGAATTCAGCGCATCCTGGAGGTTGCCCAGGCCGTTGCCGAACCCGCTCTGCAGCACCGCCGCCACCGGCAGCAGGATGAACAGGCCCAGGTAGAGGAACGCCGTCCCTCGCAGCGACCAGCGGCCCAGCGCCGCCCCCGGCCGAAGCCGGGAGCGAGCGCTGGACCGCTGCTGAACTGTCGCCTGAACCGCGATGGTGCTAGCCCTTGGCTGCCTGGTAGGCCTTGGTGAACGCACCGCTCGGGCCAAACACGGTGTCGCTCGTCAGCTTGTCCCAGCCACCCAGGTCGTCCGTCGTGAACAGGTCCTGCACCGGCGGGTACTCAGAGCCGTTGCCCTTGGCGGCGGCAGCGACGCTGATCGGCCGCTGGTAGCCCACCGACTGGAAGACGTCCTGCGCCTCGGGCGTGTGCAGGTACTTGACGAACGCGGCCGCGATAGGCGCGACGCAGTGCTTCTCCGCATTCGCGTCGACCACCACGGTCGGCGTCTGGATCGAGACGGTCGACGGCGGGATCAGGAACTGATCCTTGCTACCCGCCGCGATGCCGGCGAGCGCCTGGTTCTCGTAGGTGATCGCAACGTCGCCGTTGCCGGACTCGAAGTTCTTGAAGGAATCGTTGGCGCTCTTGTCGAGCACGCTCACGTTCTTGAAGATGCCTTCAAGCAGCTTCTCCGCGCTGGCCGGGTCGTTGGCCGTGTACCCGGGAACCTTCCCGCGCATCGCTGCGCCGTATGCGCCGACGATGTTCCACCGCGCGCCGCCGCTCTGCGCCGGGTCGGGCGTCAGGATCTGAAGCCCCGGCTTGGTCAGGTCGCTCCAGTTGTGGACGCCCTTCGGGTTGCCCGGCCGCACCATGAATCCCACGACCGACGTGGCCACGATCGACCCGTCCTGATCCTGCTTCCAGTCATGGGTGATCAGGCCGGCCTTCTGCACCAGCTCCACGTCGGTCGCCGTTGACGCGGCAAACACATCCGCCGGGAAGCCGTTCACGATGTTCTGGGCCTGGGTGGTGCTTCCGCCGAACGACATCTGGAAGATCAGGCTCTGGCCGTTGTGCGCGTCTTTCCACTCCGACGCGAACATCGACGTCAGCTTGCCGTACGCGTCGTACGGGTTGCTGTAGGCGGCAAGCGTGATCACCGGGGCCTTCGCCGGGGTGCAGGCCCCGCTCCCGGTTCCACCGTTCGTGGCAGCACTGCTGCTGCTGCCACAGCCCGCGGCGAGCGCCGCGAGCGACACCGCTGCCACCACCACCGCCGCTCGAATTTGTATTCTATACAACTTGTCCCCTTTGTCTATTGACTTTGTTGACTACCGCAAAGTACCCTTGCCCCAATGACTCGTCAAGAGGGAACCGACCAAGGGAGCTATCCGCCAGTGTCAGAGCATGCGATCGGAACGAATCTTCGGCATCTGGTGGGCATGCACGATCTGCTCCAGCGCGAGGTGGCCGCCTACATCGGACTGTCCCCCCAGGGACTGTGGAACATCCTGAACGGCCGTTCCGAACCGCGGTCGCGCACCGTGCGCGACTGCGCGCACGCGTTCGGCGTCACCATCGACGATCTGTTCGCCGACACCGGTAGCTGCGTGCGGGCGGCGGCCCGCAGTTACGAGCATGCCCCGATCCGTCGGCTGGCCGCACCGGAGCCGCTGTCAAACGGCACCGAGGGCTGATCCCCGCACCCGCAAGTTCGCGCTCGCTCGAGCCAGTAGACTGCCCCACCCGGGGCGATTAGCTCAGCGGGAGAGCGCCCGCTTCACACGCGGGAGGTCGCTGGTTCGATCCCAGCATCGCCCATACCCCTTCGGCCGCACGATCTCTCAACATGTCCGGCGCGCCACCTGCCACAATCCAGGCATGACGCTGACCGAGGGCGACCGCACGCCTCCACGTCCCGCCGTGGCGGGATCGCGCGTGCGGGAGCTGGCGGGATCCCAGCTTGCCACCCCGGCCACGGCGCTGCTGCTGGTGGCAGCCTCGACCGCGATGGTGGCGCTGGTCACGCCCACGGTGCCTTACGACGCCGGCGGCGTCATCTACCTGGTGGGCGTGCTCGGCGTGTCGTCGATCTACGGCCTCTGGTGGGGGCTCGCCACCAGCCTGGCCTCGGCGCTCGCCTTCAACTTCTTCTTCCTGCCCCCGCAGCACACGCTGGTGATCAACTCGTCCAGCGACTGGGCGGCGCTGGCCGCATTCGCGCTGACCGCGCTGGTCACGTCGAACCTGGCCTCGCGCGCACGCCGCGAGCGCGACGAGGCCGCGCGCCGGGCGGCGGAGGCCCGTCTCAGCGAGTCCTTCGCAACGCTGATCGCCGACTCCGACGAGCTGGCCGCCGTGCTGCCGACGCTGGCCAGCCAGGCCTCGCGGGCGCTCGGCGCCGCCGACGGCGTCATCCACCGTGGGTCGCCCTCGCCGCCGGAACGGCGCGGCTCGGTGCTGACGCTCGACTTCAACGGCCGCTGGATGGGCGAGCTGCGCCTGATCGATGTGCCGCCGGGAGCGCTCGACGACCCGGCCGCGGCCCGCATCGGGCGCAGCCTGGCCGGCCTGATCGCGCTCGGCGAGGAGCGCGAACGGCGGCTGCAGCAGCAGGTGCAGGCCGAGGCGCTGGCCCGCTCGAACGAGCTCAAGACGGCGCTGCTGCGGGCCGTCTCCCACGACATGCGCTCCCCGCTGATGGCGATCACGACGGCAGCGGGCGGCCTCCGTTACGCCGGCCTGGACGCGGACGACCGCGAGCTGCTGGAGACGATCACCGACCAGAGCGCGCGCATGAACCGGATGATCGAGAACCTGCTCGACCTGTCCAAGCTGCAGGCCGGCGTCGTCGCGCCCCACGCCGACTGGCTGGATCCGCGCGACCTGGTGGAGGCGTCGACCGACGAGCTACAGCGCAACCAGCCCGACGCGCGAGCGTTTCAGCTCCGGTTCGCGCCCGACCTGCCGCTGGTGCGGGGCGACGCCTCGCAGCTGCAGCGGGTGATCGTGAACCTGCTCGAGAACGCGCGCAAGTTCTCGCCGCCGGACGCACCGGTGCAGGTCGACGTGTCGGCGACGCCGCGGCTCGTCCGGATCGTGGTGCAGGACAGCGGGCCGGGGGTGCCGGAGGAGGAGGCCGAACGCATCTTCGAGCCGTTCTACCGCTCGCCCAGCCGGCGCGAGGCGCCGGGGTCGGGGCTGGGGCTGGCCATCGCACGCGGGCTGGCGGAGGCCAACGGGTGCCGGCTGGCCGTGGCCCGCGCGGCCGAGGGCGGCAGCCGCTTTACCCTCGAGGTGCCGGTGCCGGCTGCCGGGAAGCCCGCGTGACCGCGGGCTCCACGCGGATCCTGGTGGTGGACGACGAGCGGCCGATCCGGCGCGCGCTCGAGGTGACGCTGGCGAAGGCCGGATACACGGTCAGCACTGCGATCGACGCATCCGAGGCACTCACGCAGTCAGCACTGCAGCCGCCCGATCTGGTGATCCTCGACCTGATGCTGCCCGACGCCGACGGCGCCGACGTGTGCCGGCAGCTGCGCGACTGGATGCAGGCGCCGATCCTGCTGATCTCGGCCGTCGGCGAGGAGCAGGACAAGATCCGGGCGCTGGACGCCGGCGCCGACGACTACCTGACCAAGCCGTTCGGGATCGGCGAGCTGCTGGCACGCGTGCGCGCTCTGCTGCGCCGCTCCGAGGGCACCGTGTCGGGCGAGCAGGTGATCGAGGTTGGTGAGCTCACGATCGATCTGCCCCACCGGATCGTGACGGCGGCCGGCAACGAGGTGCATCTCACCCCCACGGAGTTCGACCTGCTGAAGGAGCTGGCGCTGGCCGACGGCCGGCCGCTCACCCACAAGATGCTGCTGCGCAAGGTGTGGGGGACCGGCTACGCGCAGGAGATGCAGCTGCTGCGCACCCACATGGGCAGGCTCCGCGACAAGCTGGAGGCCCAGGGCGTGCCGCGCACCTCGATCGAGACGCTGACCGGCGTCGGCTACCGTCTGCGCGGGTGACAAACGCAGGCGAACGAGGAGGCGGCAATGGCCGACAGAGTGGTGCACTTCGAGGTGACCGGTGCGGACGGCGAGGCGCTGAAGCGGTTCTACGCGAGCATCTTCGGCTGGGCGATCGACAGCTCCAACCCGATGAACTACGGGATCGTGCCCGTTCCGGAGGGTGGCGGCATCGGCGGCGGGGTGTCGGGGACGGAGGGCGGCGGCCCGGGGTACGTGACGTTCTACGTGGCCGTCGACGACCCGCAGGCGACGCTGGACGCGATCGAGGATGCGGGCGGCCGGACCGTCATGCCGGTGACCGAGATCCCGGGGACGGTCACGCTCGCCCAGTTCCAGGATCCGGCGGGAAACATGGTCGGAATCATCAAGTCCTGAGGGCCTTGATGGAAACGTGATGCCATCGTGATCGAAACGGTGTGCAACCACGCCCGATCGTAATACCGGCGTGACGCGGTTGCTGCCAGGCTTCGATCATGGCATTCACACGTTCCGACACGGCGAACGGCACCGCGCACCTGATCACCACCGGGTTCCGGTCGATCCTGATCCCGGTCAACACGGCGCAGCCCGAGCTGCCCTGCGACATGCTGGACGTGGCCGCGTACCTGGCCACCGAGCGGCGCTCGTCGATCGTGCTGCTGGCGTTCACCGAGATCCCGCTGTGGGAGGAGATGGACGTCGAGCTGCCCGGCCTCGACGGCCACGTCGAGGCGATGGCCAAGCGGGCGCGCGCGATTGCGGCCCGGCGCGGCGTCGGCGTGCACGTGACCGCCCCGCGCACGCGCCAGCCGGCCGACCTGATCCTGCACGAGGCACAGCGGCGCAAGGCACAGCTGATCGTGCTGGGCGCCACGGGACGCTCGCGCACATCCCATCAGGCGCTTGCCCACGATGCCGTCACGCGGCGCATCTCCGATCAGGCAGGTGTTCCCACCATGTTCATCCAGGCGCCGGTAGCGGCGTGAGGCCGAGGCTGGCACCCGCCAGCGTCGTCGCCGGCTCAGCTCCCCGTTCGGCACCGAGCATGCCGGCGGCCCGCGTGCCGTACGCCGGCCGCCTGGGCGCCCTGGCGTTGTCGCTGGGGGCGCTGGGGGTTGTCTACGGCGACATCGGCACCAGTCCGCTCTACACGATGCAGCTGGTGTTCACGCTGCACCCGCTGGCGCCCACCCCGGCGCACGTCTACGGCGCGATCTCGTTGATCTTCTGGTCGCTGATCATGGTGGTGACGCTCAAGTACGTGCTGCTGATCCTGCGCGCCGACAACCACGGCGAGGGCGGCATCATGGCGCTGGTGGCGCTGATCGAGCGCTGCGTACAGGGGCGCCGCAGGACCGCGCTGATCTTGGTCGGGATCCTCGGCGCCTCGCTGTTCTACGGGGACGGCATGCTGACGCCGGCGATCTCCGTGGTGTCGGCGGTATCGGGCCTGCAGGTGGCGTCGCCGGCGCTGGCGGCGCAGATCGTCCCCTTCTCGATCGCGATCCTGGTGGCGCTGTTCGCGCTGCAGCGGTTCGGCACCGGGACGATCGGCGTGCTGTTCGGACCGATCATGCTGATCTGGTTCGCGGTGCTGGCATTCATCGGCACGAAGCAGGTGCTGCTGCACCCGGACATCGTGAAGGCGCTCTCCCCGAGCTACGGAGCCTCGTTCCTGGTCGGCGAGCCGAGCTCGGGCTTCCTGTCGCTGGCCTCCGTGTTCCTGGCCGTGACAGGCGCCGAGTCGATCTACGCCGACATGGGCCACTTCGGCCGCCCCGCCATCACGCGCGCCTGGCTGGCGGTGGCGCTGCCGGCGCTGGTGCTGAACTACCTGGGGCAGGGCGCGCTCATCCTCCAGCACCCGAGCACGATCTCGAACCCGTTCTTCCTGATGGTGCCGGGTGGGCGGACGGCGCAGACCGCCATGGTGATCCTGGCCACGGTGGCGACGGTGATCGCCTCACAGGCCGTCATCTCGGGCGCCTACTCGGTGACCCAGCAGCTGGTGCAGCTCGGCTTCCTGCCGCGGATCTCGATCCGTCACACGTCGAAGCGGATCATGGGCCAGATCTACATCCCGCTGGTGAACTGGTTCCTGCTTGCCGCCGTGGTCACGCTGGTGTTGGTGTTCCGCGACCCGCAGGGTCTGGCCGCCGCCTACGGCGTGGCCCTGAGCGCCATCTTCGCCACCAACACGCTGCTCGCTTTCACGGTGTTCCGCTCGCTGTGGCGCAAGCCGTTGTGGATGGTGCTGCCGGGCGGCGCCGTGTTCCTGACGGTGGAGCTGGCCTTCTTCGCCGCCAACCTCGGCAAGCTGTTCAGCGGCGGCTGGCTGCCGCTGGCCGTGGGAGCGGTGTTCTTCGTGATCCTGACGACCTGGCGGCGCGGACGCGCCATCCTGCATCGCCAGGTGCGCGAGGGGCACATGCCGCTGCGCCGGTTCATCAACCGGCTGATCGACGAGCAGCCGCTGCGCGTCCCCGGCACCGCCGTGTTCCTGTCGTCGGCTCCCGGCACGGTGCCGGCCGCGCTTCGCAACAACCTCGTGCACAACCACGTGGTGCACGAGCAAGTGATCCTGCTGACGGTGGTCACCAGGGGCGTTCCGCACGTGGCGGAGGACCAGCGGCTCGAGATCGCGCCGCAGCGGCTGGGCTTCGTCGGCATCACCACCAGCTACGGGTACCAGGACGAGCCGGACGTCCCAGCCGCGATCCGCCAGGCGCAGCGCCAGGGGCTCGAGATCGACCTCGAGCAGACGTCGTACTACGTCAACCACGTATCGCTGGTTCCGGCCGGCGACGCCCCCATGTCTGCCTGGCGCACACGGCTGTTCATGCTGCTGTACCGGAACTCGACGCCGGCCGCCCGCTACTTCCGCATCCCGCCCGACCAGGTGGTCGAGATGGGCGTGTACGTCGCGGTCTGAGCCCCCCGGCCGGCCAGTCACGGCGCGATCACGCCTGCGTCACGGCTGTCACGACGGTGCCCGGCACCGCTCTATCAGGCGATCGTCACGACGAGGTCACGCCCGGGTCACGCGTGGAACGACGGTGCCCGGCACCTGCGTTCCACCGCGCCCGCGACCGCTTGGAACATGGTCGCGGGCGCGCCTGCAACGGAGAGGGCGGGATTCGAACCCGCGAACGAGGAATCCCCCGTTACGCGATTTCCAGTCGCGCTCCTTAAGCCAACTCGGACACCTCTCCTGTGACCCAAGTATGACATCGCATCGCAGACCCTTGCTCCCGGCTGTCCAGTCCGCTGTACTATGCGCTCCGCCCGCAAAGAGAGGAGTGCCATGGCAGACGAGCGCATCGAGATCCTGGGACGAGTACCGCTCTTCGACGGCCTACCGGAGCGGGAGCTCGCAGCGGTGGCCAACGCAGCGAAGGAGCGCCGCTACGACACGGGCGACGTGATCGTGGGCGAGGGCGAGGGCGGCATCGGATTCTTTGTGATCGCGGAGGGCACCGCTCGCGTCGAGGCGCACGGGGAGCGCCGCGGCACGCTGGGCCCGGGCGCTTCGTTTGGCGAGGTGGCGCTGCTGGACGAGGGCGGCGGCCGGCGTACGGCGTCGGTGATCGCCGAGTCTCCCGTGCGCGCGTTCGGCCTCACCTCCTGGCAGTTCACGCCGCTGCTCGAGCAGCATCCGCAGATCGCCGTCAAGGTCGCAAAGCTCCTGGCCCGCCGTCTCCGCGAGGCGGAGGAGCGGGCGACACCGGCAAGCTGATAGCATCCTCCGCGACCGTGCTAAGCGGGGAGATAGCGGTTCCCTGTACCGGCAATCCGCTCTAGCCGGGCCGAATTCCCGCCCAGAGGGGTAGCGTGTTCGGAATCAGGGTCTGTGCGTTCGGTGTTGATCGCCAGGTCCCACGCAACGGAGGCTTGCGAACCGCGTCAGGTCCGGAAGGAAGCAGCGCTAAGCAACGTCACCCGGGTGCCGTGGGTCAGCCTGGAAGGAGCCAGCGTCACCGACACCGTCCGGGTGCGTCACTTCGAAGGCGGGTGCACGGTCGCTCTTAGCCCCGCTTGGAGATCCCTCTAAGCTTCGAGACGTGTCAGCTCTCTACCGCACCCATCGCCCGCAGGACTTCGGCCAGGTGGTCGGGCAGGCGCACGTCGTGCAGACGCTCCGAAACGCCGTCGAGCTCGACCGGGTGGCGCACGCATACCTGTTCGCCGGCCCGCGCGGCACCGGCAAGACCTCCATGGCGAAGATCCTGGCCAAGTCGATCAACTGCGAGCAGGGGCCGACGGTCACGCCCTGCCTGGTCTGCGAGTCGTGTCGCAGCATCCACGACGCCACCGCCATCGACGTGATCGAGATGGACGCGGCCAGCCACCGCGGCATCGACGACATCCGCGAGATCCGCGACCGGGTGGCGCTGCGGCCGGCCCGCGGCCGCATGAAGGTCTACATCGTGGACGAGGCGCACATGCTCACCAAGGAGGCCTCGAACGCCGTCCTGAAGACGCTCGAGGAGCCGCCCGACCACGTCGTGTTCGTGCTCTGCACGACGGAGCTGCAGGCGATGCTGCCGACCATCCGCAGCCGCTGCCAGCGGTTCGTGTTCCAGCGGCCGGGGCTGGGAGAGATCTCCGAGGTGCTGCGCCGGATCGCGACGGCCGAGGGAATCGAGATCGACGACGCTGCCGTGCAGCTGGTGGCCCGGGCCGCCGGCGGCAGCTTCCGCGACGGCGTCACCATCCTCGACCAGCTGTCCACCGCTCAGAGCGCGGCCATCGGCGCGGAGGACGTGCGCGCGCTGCTCGGCACCGCCGACGAGGCCTCGCTGTTCGGCGCGATCGACCTGGTCGGGGCGGGCGACGCCGCCGGCCTCCTGCGCCTGGTCGACGACCTGGCCGAGTCGGGTACCGACCTGGCCTCGTTCACGACCGGCCTGCTCGGGCACCTGCGGGGCCTGTTCCTGACCCAGCAGCTGGGCCAGCCGCCGCTCGACCTGGGGCTGTCCGACCACGAGCAGGAGCGCATGCGCGAGCAGGCCGAGGCGGTCACGCCGCGCGCGGTGGTGCGCCTGATCGACCTGTTGCGCACCGTCGTCGACGACGTCAAGGAGGGCGGCGACCCGCGCCTGCCGCTGGAGCTGGCGCTGGTCAAGGTGTCGCGCCCGGCCAACGAGCTGGCGCTGGAGGCGCTCGATCAGCGCCTGTCGCAGCTGGAATCGAACGGCGCGGCGCCCCCGCGCCGAAGCCGCCGCCGCCGGCCGCCGCGCCGGCCCCGCCGGTCGCAGCCGCTGCCCCGGCCCCGCCGCCCGTTCCCGATCCCGCACCGTCAGCCGACCCCGACCCCGAGCCCGCCCGAGCCACAGGCGGCGGCCGCGCCGGTCGCCACCGCGGTGGCCGAGCCGGCCACGCTGGAGCAGGTGAGCGCGCGCTGGTCGGAGGCGATCGTGCCCGAGATCGGGCGCCGCTCGGTGCCGCTGCACTCGCTGGTGCAGTCCGCCCGCCCGGTCTCCTACGAGGACGGCACCCTGGTGCTGGGCCTGACCGCATCGAAGGCGTTCGCCAAGAGCATCATCGAGGCACCCCAGAACCTGCAGACGATCAGCGACGTGGTCGGGCAGGCGCTGGGCGGCAGCCCGCGCGTGCGGTTCGTGGTGCTGGGCGCCGAGCACGCCCAGGACGCACCCGAGGTGGCCGCCGCACCGGCCGCGCAGGTGACCGAGGACGAGCTGCGTCTCGCGCCTCACGGAGGAGTTCGACGCACATGAGGTCTGACCAAGGAGCAGGGCGTTGACCAAGATGGACCCGAACAAGATGATGGCGCAGCTGGGACAGATGCAGGCTCAGATGGAGAAGGCGCAGGAGGAGCTGAAGACGGCCTACGTCGAGCATTCCGCCGGCGGCGGAGCGGTGACGGTGAAGGTGTCGGGCGCGCTCGAGGTGGCCGACATCACGATCAAGCCCGAGGCGATCGATCCTGACGATCCGGAGATGCTGCAGGATCTGCTCGTGTCGGCCGTGAACGGCGCCATCACCGCGGCCCAGCAGCTGCAGCAGCAGAAGATGATGGGGCAGCTGGGCGGCATGGGCGGGCTCGGCCTGCCCGGTATGTAAGGGAGGCCTAACCCGGCGTGTACTCACCCGCAGTCGAGAACCTGATCACGCAGCTGGCCCGCCTGCCCGGCATCGGGCGGCGCACGGCCCAGCGGCTGGCCTTCTACATCCTGCGCTCGACGCCCGACCAGGCGCTGGCGCTGGCCGACGCGATCCGCGAGGTGAAGGAGAAGATCGGGGTCTGCGAGGAGTGCTTCAACCTCGCGGAGGGGCCGCTCTGCTCGATCTGCGCGGATGCCCGGCGCGACCGTACCGTGATCTGCGTGGTCGAGGACCCGAGCGACGTGGTGGCGGTCGAGCGCACCCACGAGTACCGCGGCGTCTACCACGTGCTGGGCGGCGCGCTGTCGCCGATCGACGGCGTCGACCCCGAGCACCTTCGGATCGCCGAGCTGCTGCGGCGGGTTGAGGCGAACGGGGCGGTCGAGGTGGTACTGGCGACCAACCCGACGATGACCGGCGAGGCCACCGCCGTCTACATCGCCGACCGGCTGCGCGGCCGCTGCCGGGTGACGCGGCTGGCCAGCGGGCTGCCGGTGGGCGGTGACCTCGAGTACGCCGACGAGGTCACCCTGGGCCGCGCGTTCAGCGGCCGCCGCGAGATGTGAGCGCAGAGACGCAGTCAGACCCTTCTCCGACCCCGTAGAGTGCGCAGCGATGGACATGCATCGCTACTCCCAGGAGACGGAGGCGCTGGCCCAGTCGATGATGTGGATCGCCCTCGACCGGCTGCGGATGGACGCGCCGCTGGACGGGCCGGTGGACGCGCAGGAGCTGGGCCGGCGGGCCGGCCAGACGATCACGCCGTCCGGCCTGGGCGGCGAGCAGGCCCTGCGCGTCTGGACCGACGTGCTGGCCCCGGCCACGATGTCGGTCGACCACCCCCGTTACCTGGCCTTCATCCCCGGTGCCCCGACCGAGGCGGCGACCCTGTTCGACCTGGTGCTGAGCGTCTCGTCGCTCTACGGCGGCAGCTGGCTGGAGAGCTCCGGCGCCGTCTACGCCGAGAACCAGGCGCTGCGCTGGATCGCCGACCTGGTCGGCATGCCGGCCGAGGCCGGCGGCTGCTTCGTGCAGGGCGGTACGGTCGGCAACCTGTCGGCGCTGGTGGCGGCCCGGTACGGCATGCGCGAGCGCCTCGGCGCCGCACTGCCGCCGCGGCTGCGGGCGGCTGTCACCGACCAGACCCACAGCTCCGTCGTCTACGCGCTTCGCGACGTGATGGACGTCGACCCGCTGCTGGTTCAGGCGGACGAGCGCGGGCGCATGACCGGCCCCGCACTGCGCGATGCGCTGGTGCGCGAGGGCGCCGACGGCGTGTTCGCGGCCGTGGCCACGTCCGGCACCACCAACCTCGGCGTCGTCGACGACCTGGCCGGCATCGCCGAGGTCTGCCGCGAGTACGGGCTCTGGTTCCACGTCGACGGCGCGTACGGCGGCGCCGCCCTCGCCGCTCCCTCGGTGCGCCACCTGTTCGCCGGCATCGAGCACGCCGACAGCTTCATCGTCGACCCGCACAAGTGGCTGTTCGGACCGTTCGACTGCTGCGCGCTGGTCTACCGCGACCCCGAGGTGGCGCGGCGCGCGCATACGCAGCACGCCGGCTACCTCGACGCGATCAACGAGGCCGGCGAGTGGAATCCCTCCGACTACGGAGTGCACCTGTCCCGCCGCGCCCGCGGGCTGCCGTTCTGGTTCTCGCTGGCCATGCACGGCAGCGACAGCTACCGCGACGCGATCGAGTCGACGCTGCAGGTGGCGCGCCGCGGCGCCGACGAGATCCGCAGCCGCCCGTACCTGGAGCTGCTGGTCGAGCCCGACCTGACCGTGCTCACCTTCAAGCGGGTCGGGTGGACGGCCGAGGACTACGCCGCCTGGACGCAGCGGCTGCTCGACCAGGGATACGCGTTCGTCACCCCCACGACGCACCGGGGCGAGCCGTGCACGCGGTTTGCGATCATCAATCCGCGCACCACGGTGTCCGACCTGACGGGCATCCTGGCGACCATGTCCTAGGACACCCCCCTTTACACTGCACGCGTGAAAGACCCTGCATCCGTACAGGTCGGGCGCGTCAACGTGATGAAGTTCGGCGGCACCTCCGTCGCCGACACCGACAAGATCCGCAACGTCGCCCGGCGCATGGTCGCGACCCACGAGACCGGCCGGCCGACGGTCGGCGTGGTATCTGCGATGGGCGAGACCACCGACACGCTGGCCGCGCTGGCGGCCGAGGTGTCGCCGCGCCCGCACCCGCGCGAGATGGACATGCTGCTCTCCACAGGAGAGCGCATCACGGCCGCCCTCTGCGCGATGGCGATCGAGGACATGGGCCACCGGGCGGTGTCGCTGACCGGGTCGCAGGCCGGCATCGTCACCGACACCCGGCACACGAACGCGAAGATCGTGGACATCCGGCCGAAGCGCATCACGGAGGCGTTGGACGCGGGCATGATCGTGCTGGTGGCCGGGTTCCAGGGCGTGTCCACGGCCTACGACGTGACCACCCTGGGGCGCGGCGCGTCCGACCTGACCGCCGTGGCGCTGGCGGCCGCCCTGGGCGGCGACTGCGAGATCTACACCGACGTCGAGGGCGTCTACACCGCCGACCCCCGGATCGTGCCGGACGCGCGCAAGCTGGCCAGGATGTCGCCGCTGGAGATGCTCGAGATGGCCGGATCGGGCGCACGCGTGCTGCAGCTACGATCGGTGGAGTTCGCCCGTAACCACGGCGTTCCGATCCACGTTCGTTCGACCTTCTCCGGCACGGAGGGGACATGGATACGGGAGGACCCGAGCATGGAAGACGCGATCATCTCCGGCATCACCCACACCGTCGACGAGGCGTACGTGACGCTGACCGACGTGCCCGACAAGCCCGGCACTGCGGCCGGCATCTTCAATGCCGTGGCCGCCGCCGGCATCAACGTCGACACGATCATCCAGAACGCCGTCACCCACGGTGACGCCGACGTCACGTTCTCGATCCCGCGCGACGACCTGCCGCTGATGACCGACACCATTGAGGGGCTCTGCCGTGATCTGGGCCTGCACTGGGGCGTGGACGACACCGCCGGCAAGATCAGCATGATCGGGGCCGGCATGAAGAGCCATCCGGGGGTGGCGGCGCGCATGTTCCAGACCCTGGCCGACCACGGCATCAACGTGCGCATGATCGCCACCTCCCCGATCAAGGTGTCGTGTGTGATCGCCCGCGACAGGGTGGACGAGGCGGTGCTGGCGCTGCACGACGCGTTCCAGGTCGAGCTGGAGCTGGCCCAGAGCGGGGCGGCGCATGCCTGATCCGCGCGTGGCCGTGGTGGGGGCGACCGGCGCGGTCGGCCCCGAGGTGCTGGCGATCCTGGCCGAGCGCGGCTTCCCGGCGGCCGAGGTGGTGCCGTTCGCATCCGCGCGCTCCGCCGGCAGCAGGGTCAGCTTCGCCGGCGAGCAGCTGGAGGTGCGGGAGCTGACCGACGACTCGCTGGCGGGCTTCGACCTGGCCCTGTTCTCGGCCGGCGCCGGCACGTCCAGGCGCTACGCGCCGGAGGCGGTGAAGCGGGGCTGCATGGTGATCGACAAGTCCAGCGCCTTCCGCATGGACCCGCAGGTGCCGCTGGTCGTGCCCGAGGTGAACCCGGAGGCGGCCGACGGCCACCGCGGGATCATCTCCAACCCCAACTGCTCCACCATCCAGCTGGTGATGGCGCTGAAGCCGCTGCACGACCAGGCCCGCATCCGCAACGTCACCGTCGCCACCTACCAGGCGGTCTCGGGCACCGGCAAGCGGGCGATGGAGGAGCTGCGGGAGCAGTCTGCGGCGGCGCTTGGGGGTGGCGATGTCCAGGCCACGGTGTACCCTCACCCGATCGCATTCAACGTGCTGCCGCATTGCGACGCCTTCGACGGGCCCGACACCTTCGAGGAGACCAAGCTGATCAAGGAGACCCACAAGATCCTGGGGGACGACAGCGTCGGCATCAGCGCCACCTGCGTGCGCGTGCCGGTCTGGCGCTCGCACTCCGAGGCGGTCTGGATCGAGACGGAGCGGCCGCTGGCCGCCGACGAGGCCCGGCAGCTGCTGGAGGCCGCGCCCGGCGTCCGCGTGGTGGACGATCCCTCCGCAGCCCGCTACCCGATGCCCAGCGAAGCGGCGGGCGGCGACGACGTGCTGGTCGGCCGCATCCGCGAGGACGGGTCGCGCCGCAACGGGCTGGCGCTGTGGGTGGTCGCCGACAACCTGCGCAAGGGAGCTGCGCTGAACGGCGTGCAGATCGCCGAGCTGCTGGTGCAGCGCAACCTGATCCGTGTCCCCCAGCAGGAGCGCGTGGCTTGAGGATGGCCGCGCGGGGTCACCTGTGCCCGGTCTGCATCCGGCCGGCACGCGCCGGCACGTGCGATGAGCACGGGACGTGGAAGGCACACCAGCTCCTGACCACCGCCGACCGGCGGCGTTGCGGCCGCCGCCGCTGGCAGCCGTTCCAGCCGGCCGCTCAGGCCTGCCCCCGCTGCCTCGGTGAGGTGGCCGAGTCGCGAGTCGGGTTCACCTGTCTCGACCACGGCCACGACCAGGACCCGCACGGGCCGTTCCGGGTCGACGAGCTGCTCGCGCCGACGGCCCAGCGCGTGTCCGCGGCCGCGCGCCTGCGGCTGACGCGGCGCCGCCAGGCCCGCAAGCGCGAGCCGATCTCGGTGTCGCTGCACCTACCCGACCCCGCCCGCAGCGCGCGTGTGCTGATCTCGGCCACCATCGTGGCCGGCACGCTGGCGTTCCTGGCGCGATAGCCGGGCAAGCGCTTCGGCCTGAACGCTGGGCTAGATCGGACGTCTTGCCGACGACCGGGCCCTTCGGCGCCGAGCCGCCCGTTCCCGGCTCGAGCGTGATCACGATCGTGTCGCCGGCCGAGGCGTTGCGCGTGAGCGTGAACGACATGTCGCTGCCGCCGGCGAACGTGCCGGCCGCCTGCGGCACGGTCTCGCCCTTGGGGATCACCCAGGCCTCGTACGTGTGATCGGCCGGCGCCGGCTTCAGCCCGCCGAACACCGTCGCCTGGCCGCCGCTGAACGAGACCACGCTGCCCACGTTCGCGATCGGCGCCACCGACCGGACGTCGGCGTCCTTGACGTCGCCGCGCAGCGAGATGTTCCAGACCGCGAGCGCGATCACGGCCAGTCCAAGCACCGGCACGGCCACCGCCGAGAAGCGCGGCCACCACGACCAGCCGGCGCGAGGCTGCGGCGGTGCCTCCGGCGGCGCACTCGGCACCACCTCCGGGCCGATCGCCTCCAACAGCCGGTCGCGCAGCTCCGGCGGAGGCTCAGCCTGGGGGGCGGCGAAGGCCAGCGCCGCGGCCACCGCCTCCATCTCGCGCAGCTGCACGCGGCAGCGCTCGCACGTCTCGACGTGCTCGAGCACCAGCCGCTGATCGGCGGCATCGAGGCCGTGCAGGGCGTAGCCCGAGATCAGCTCGTCGACGTGTTCCACTCATGCTCCGGGTTCAGGCCCGACTGGGCCAGCAGCTCGCGCAGGGCCGTCATCGCGGCGAAGGTGCGGCTCTTGACCGTGCCGATCGGCAGCGCCAGCCGCTCGGCCAGCTCGGACTGGGTGTATCCGGCGAAGTAGGCCAGCTCGAGCACCTCGCGGTGAGGATCGGGCAGCTTCGCCATGGCCGACCGCACCTGGTCGCGGGCCACGCTCTGCCAGGCCTGCTGCTCCACGGCCGGCGCGGGGTCGACGCTCTCGCGCGCCTCGTCGAGCGCCTCGGCGCGGCGCCGCTGCTCGCGGCGCACGGTGTCGACGGCCTTGTGATGAGTCAATGTCAGTATCCAGCTCGAGGGTTGGCCACGCGCGGGATCGAACTTCGATGCCTGCCTCCATACGGTCAGGAATGCATCCTGCACCACGTCCGCCGACAGCTCGCGGTCACGCACGATGCGCAAGGCGAGCGCGTAGGCCGCGCCGCCGTACATGTCGTACAAACGGGCAAACGCGTCCCGATCGCCTCGCGCCGTGAGCGCGAGCAGTCCGTGATCGGACAGATGTTCCGTGCTGGGATCCCTTCCTGGCCTGCGATCGCTCATTCGTCGATTGTGCACCGGCGGTTCACCTGACGCCAGCCGGGGCCGCGGGCACCACGGCCAGACGGCTGCGCAGCCGGGCCAGGCGGCTCTCATCCGGAGCCCGCTCGATAGCGCGCAGATCCAGCCGCTCCAGCGAGACTCGCCCAGCGCTGCGCTGCGGGTGGAAGCCGAGGTCGCGCAGGAAGTCGGCGGGGAAGATCGTGCGGTGGCCGAGGAACCGTGCGGCGAACCCCTCGTCCGGCGGGAACCGGTAGCCGAACGCCTCCAGCGCCGGCAGCCCGCGGTCGCGGCACTCCCCGATCGCGGCCAGGAACAGGCTCTGCAGCACCCACGGGCTGTGGGCGTCGGTCAGGTAGGCGCACGTCACCAGCACCGCGTCGCGGCCCGGTGGCCCGGCCGGCAGATGGCGGGCGCGGGCGAACCGGTCGCTGGGGCCGTACTGGATCAGCCCGATCACGCGGTCGTCCTCGACGTACAGCTTGCCCCACGGCCCAAACTCGTCCTCCAGCTCCCGCTTCCATCGCTGCCGGTCGCCCGGCTTGCCGGCGGGCCGCGTCTGCCACCACATGCAGTCGCGGCACGGCACCGGCGCGACGCCGACGGTGGCGCCGTTGAGATGCTCGACGCCGGTCATGATGCGGGCGGCGCGACGTCGTCGATCACGACCGCCACCGAGGAGGGCTCGAGCTCGATCATCGACACCAGGTAGTCGCGCACGTGGCTGCTGACCTCGCCGGCCACGGCCGGGATGCTGGCCCCCCACTCGGTGACGAGGTGCAGCTCGAGCCCGACTGCGTCGCCGTCGGAGCTGATGCGAACGCCCTTGGGGACGCGGTCGGGGTCGACGCCGCCCGGCTGGCCGCCGGCGATCGCATGCACGCCGGCGACCTCGATCGCCGCCGCCGCCGCGTAGGTGGCGATCACGGCGTGGCTGATGTGCGCACTGGCGGCGGCCGAGTGGATCGACTCGACCGGAGCGTCGCCGGGTCCGTCGTGCATGCGCGAATTCTACACCGGCGTCACCTTGACACTTGACAGACGCCATAATGATGTCATAATGACGTCATGAACATTGCCGGACACATCGAAGCCCTCCGCGCCGACCTGATCGCGACAGCCGGCATCGGAGACGAGGGCACCCTGCGGGTGGCTGAGCAGCTCAGCAGGGCGCTCGACCCCGCCATGCGCCTGCGGCTCCTGGACATCCTGTCCGAGGCGGCGCTGGAGGTGAACGGCCAGCTCACCAGCGGTCAGATCGAGGTGCGGCTGGCGGGAGGCGACGTCGGGTTCACGTACTCGGAGTCGTCGCACGAGGCGGAGCCGGCCGGCGACGACGCCCAGGCCGCCCGCATCACGCTGCGCATTCCCGAGCAACTGAAGACGCGCGCCGAGGCCGCCGCGGCGGCGGAGGGCGTATCGCTGAACACCTGGCTGGTGCGCGCGACCTCCCGCGCCCTCGACCGCGGCCGCAGCAGCGGCGGGCCGGGCGGCCGGCGCATCACCGGCTACGCAACGAGCTGAAAACGGAGGAGCCATGACCGACCCACGCGATTCCATCACCCCGCGTCTGCCGGCAGCGGCAGCCGCGATGTACACACCCTGGACGCAGCCGGTGCGGACGCCCACCGCGCCGCCACACCGCAGTCCGTGATCCGCACGCAGCAGACGCTGCGGCTGACCGGCTTCGCCCGTTCGTAAGAGAGGAGCATCCATGACCACCTACCAGACACCCCATCCCCTGCGCCTGCGCTTGAAGCTCGAGGCGGGACGCATCGACATCATCACCTGGGACGAGCCGCGCGCCGAGGTCGAGGTGACGCCACTTGGCAACGACCAGGCATCGATCGAAGCAGCCCAGAACGTCCAGCAGGAGCTACGCGGAAGCGGCGAGAACCAGGAGCTGTCGGTTGAGGCGCCCAGCGGCCGCTCGCTGTTCGGGCTGCGCCGCGGGCCTGAGCTGCGCTTCGCCATCTCGGTGCCACACGGCAGCTCGATCGACTCGACCACCGTGTCTGCCGACGTCGCCGGTCGCGGCCGCTTCGGCACGGCGAAGGTGAACACCACCTCCGGCGACGTCTCGCTGGGTGCGGTTTCGGGCGACGCCAACGTCAAGACCGTCAGCGGCGACCTCGACGTCGAACGCGTCGACGGGAAGGCCAACCTCAACAGCGTCTCCGGCGACCTCGAGCTCGGGCCCGTGGCGGGCGAGATCTCGGCCAGCACGGTCTCGGGCGACCTGCACGTGACGTCGGCCGGCTCCTCGGTGAACGCCAAGGGCGTCTCCGGCGACGTCACCGTCGAGAGCGTGCGGCGGGGCGAGGCCCGGCTGCAGTCGGTGTCAGGCGACATCACGCTGGGCGTCGCCGCCGGCGCCCGCGTGTGGATGGACGTCAGCTCGATGAGCGGCTCCACCCAGTCCGACCTGGAGCCGGACGAGGCCGGCGCGGGCGGCGACGTCGACCTGCGCATCAATGCCAACTCGGCCAGCGGCGACATCCGCCTGCAGCGGGCCGCGCCGCGTGGCCTCGGCCTGAATCGGACGGCCGGGCGGCGCCCGAAGAGGCGTCGCCCGGTCAGCCGGCTGTGAGGCGCAGCAGCGAGGCCTCCGGCCGCGCCAGCATCCGGAACGGCACCAGCGTCGTGCCGGTGCCACGCGAGACCACCAGCGTGGTGTCGCCGACGCGGTGGATGCCGTCCAGGTAGCGCCACCGGGTGTGCGACAGCCGCAGGCGCCCGCCCGGCCTGGGCAGGCAGATCTGGCCGCCGTGCAGGTGGCCGGCGAGCACCAGCGAGCAGGCCCCGGGCGGCAGGTCGTCGACCACGTCCGGGAAGTGCGCGAGCAGGATCCTCAGCCCACCCGGGCCGGTGAACAGCCGCTCGGGGCGTGACCGTCCCCGGATCCATGGCTCCGGCTCCAGCCCCGCCACCTCGATCGGCACCCCGCCGTGCTCCACCATCACGCTGCGGTCGCGCAGGAGCTGCACGGGGGCGTCGCCCCAGCTGTCCGGCACCACGCCCCGGGAGAACGGGTCGCGCGTGGAGCCGGTGTCGTGGTTGCCCAGCGACGCGTACATGCCGAGCGGCGGATCCAGCCGCGCCAGCTGATCGAACACCGGCTGCTGCCCGCGCGGGTGCGCGATGATGTCGCCGGTCACGACCACCATGTCCGGCTGCTGGGACACGCCGTAGGCGACCGCCGCCTGCATCGTGCGCAGGTTCAGCGAGGGCGTGCCGGCGTGGAAGTCGGAGAGGTGCAGGATGCTGAGGCCGTCCAGCTCCGGCGGCAGCCCCGCCACCGGCACGCGCAGCTCGCGGCGCTCGAGCCACTGCGCCTCGAACAGGCCCCAGCCGGCCAGCAGCCCGCCGCCCGCGAGCAGGGCGGCGAGCGCGCGTCTAGTCGCTGCCACGCACGCTGTCGAACTCGTCGCGAAGCCTGCGACGCGCGGCTCCGATCCGCTCGCGCAGCATCTCGACGCGCTCCTGGTCCGCCGTGTGCCCGTTGCCGCTGGCGGCGACCGGGTCATCCCGGTTCGTCAGCAGGCGCGCGATCACCGCGGCGGTCGCGGCGATCACAGCTATGCCAATCAGACGGCGCATGGCCGCAGTCTACCGGTCCTCAACCGCAGGCCGCCCACAGCCCGCGGCCGGCCAGCGCCGCCTCCCGTTCGAGTGCGGACAGGTCGGTTGCGTGGGCGGTATTGGGCGGGATCGACAGCGTCCGGGCGTATCCGGCCGACACCAGCCGGGCGTTCACGAACAGGTCGGGACGGCTCGGCCGCTCCAGGTAGACGTACGCCAGCCAGCGTCCGTACCTGTCGTGCAGCTGGCGGTCGTAGACCAGCCGCACCCGGCGGCCTGTCAGCAGGTGCTTGGTGTACGCGGACGCCTCGGGGCCGAAGCAGCCCACCGGCCGGTGGGGGTCGACCGTCTCGGGCGTGTCGATGCCTAGTAGCCGCACGTCCAGCGAGCGCGATCCGGCCCGTACCCAGACGGTGTCGCCGTCGACGACGCGCGACACCGTGGCCTCGGCCGGGGGCGGCCCGGCCCCGTGCACCCACCACCAGCCGGCGGCGGCCAGCGCGGCGACGATCAGGATCGGGATCAGCCGGGACATGTCGCCAAGCTACCGGCGGAAGCGGCAACGGCGTGGTCACGGATGGTGGCGAAACGGTGCCGGAGTCAGCCGCCGGCCGGCAGCGGCCAGAGCAGCTCGAATCGCTCGAGGACGACCTCGGTGTCGTCCTCGGGCGGCGTCCCGGCGGCCGTGAAGAACCTGACGTGGGCCTCGCGCCAGTAGCCGAGGCTGCGGTCGCCCTCACCCTCGGTCCACGCGAACTCCTCGTCCACATCGGCGAAGCGGCGGATCTCGACGTGGGTGGCGCGGATCACGCACAGCGGCTCGCCGTCGCCGTCGAGGATCACGCTCAGCTCGCCGGCGCGCGGGATCGGCTCACCATCCTGGTACGCGGAGCGCAGGCTGGCGGTGGCCCGCTTCGGGCCATCACGCACCAGCAGGCCGAGCTCGGTCGCCATACCAGGGTCGCTGCCGAACCCCCAGGCGGTGTAATCGCCGTCCGTGCCGGTGGCCGCGACGAACGCGCTCCAGAAGCGGTTGATGCGATCGTCCTCCATCAGCCGGCCGGCGCGCGGCGCACGACCGGGTACCTGCCGTCGGTCTTGACCAGCGTGCCGTCGGCGATCAGCCGGTCGATCACCTCCAGCACCTGGGCTTCGTTTCGGTGGGCGAGGCGGGCGTGGCTCTCGAGCTTGTGGTGGCCTGCGGCCAGCAGGTCGCGGGCACGGCCGCCGCGCAGGATCTGGGTCAGCCGCGTGCGCCCGACGGCGCCCCGCGTCTCCTCCACGCACAGCAGCACCGCCTCGCGCTCGTCCACCTGCAGCGGCGAGCGGGCGCGGGTGCCGTGGTTGTCGCAGCACAGCTCGTCGGGCCGCGGCTCCGGCGTGTCACCGAAGTAGCCGAGCAGGGCGGCGCGCCGGCAGCCGTCGCCGGCGGCGTAGCGGTCGATCGCCTTCAGCCGGTCCCAGCGCAGGTTCTGCTGGCGCTTCATCGCCACCATGGCCGCGGCCGAGTGGCGGCGGCTGAGGGACGGCTCGGCCAGCCTGCCTGAGAAGGCGCCGCTTCGGGCCGGGAACAGCTCCAGCGCCCCGGCCCGCTCCAGCACGGCGACGGCGACGCGAGGATCGTCGGCGGGCACGTCCGACTCGGACACCCGGAACACCCCTGACGGGTCGGCGTTCGCCGCCAGCAGCGCATGCACCGAGCGCAGCTGCGCCTCTGTCAGCTTCGCGCGGTCGATGAAGTAGGCGATCAGGCCCTTGTCGGCCGCGGTGTAGAGCAGCGTGCAGACCGCGGGAGCGCCGTCGCGGCCGGCGCGGCCCGCCTGCTGGTAGTACTCCTCGGGCGAGGACGGGATCGTCCAGTGCACGACCGAGCGCACGTCTGCCTTGTCGATGCCCATGCCGAACGCGGTCGTCGCGGCGACGGCCTCGAGCTCGCCGGCCAGAAACTGCTGGAGCGTGGCCGTGCGCTCGTGCGCGGGCAGGCCCGCGTGGTAGGGCGCGGCGCTGATGCCGTCGCCGAGCAGGTGCGCCGCCACCTGCTCGCAGGTCTTGCGGCGTCCGCAGTAGACGACGGCCGGGAGCCGTCTGCGGTCCTTCAGGTGCGCCAGCAGCATGCGCGGCTTGCCCGCCTCGCCGGCCACGTGCAGTACCTCCAGGAACAGGTTGGGGCGGTCGAAGCCGGTGCGGGCCATCACCGGATCGCGTAGCTCCAGCGCGGAGACGATGTCGCGAGCGACGCGCGGCGTGGCCGTCGCGGTCAGAGCCAGCGTCGCGGGGGTTCCGAGCCGCTTGCGCACATCCGACAGCCGCAGGTAGTCGGGCCGGAAGTCGTGACCCCACTCCGACAGGCAGTGCGCCTCGTCGATCGCGAGGCGGTCGACGTTGGCCTGGCCGATCGCGTCCAGGAAGCGGCGGCTGGAGAAGCGCTCGGGGGCGACGTAGACCAGACGCGCGCGGCCGGCGGCGATGCGGGCGAGGGCCACGCCCACCTGCTCGCCGGTCATGATCGAGGCGATCATCTCGACGTCCTCGTGCCCGCCGGCGCGAAGCGCGGCCGACTGGTCCTGCATCAGCGCGATCAGCGGCGAGACGACCAGCGTGACGCCGTCGCCGAGCAGCGCCGGCAGCTGGTAGCAGAGCGACTTGCCCGAGCCGGTGGGCATGATCGCGAGCACGTCGCGGCCCGACAGGGTGCCCTCGATCGCCTCGCGCTGCCCGGGACGGAAGCGCTCGAAGCCGAACAGCCGCTGCAGCTCGGCCGAGAGATCGGTGGTGGCGGTGCCCGCGCCCATGCTCGTCAGTGTCGCACGGATCACGGACACGCCGGGCGGCGTGACAGCACCGCCACCAGGTCGTGACAGCTACGCGGCAGCGCGATCCGCGCTGGGCGCCACCGCGTGGCTGGGCTCGCGCCGCAGCCAGTAGCACGCCACCAGCCCGATCGCGCTCAGCAGCGCGGCTGCGACGTACGTGTGACGGGCTGCCGGCACCACCGCCGGCACGTGTGCTCCTTTGCGCTCGGCAGCCTTGATCGCCTGATCCGACAACGAGGCCAGGAACACGATGCCGGCCACGGCCGTGCCCAGACCCGCTCCCACCTGGCGAGCCAGCGGGATCGACGAGGTGGACTTGCCCTCACGTCCGGCGTCGCCGTCGGCCAGCACCACCTCGAACAGCGCCGGGCTGGCGATGCCCATGCCCAGGCCGGACACGGCGTAACACACGATCGGCAGCACCACCCCGCCCGCGGGCAGCGCCATCATCAGCGTGCCCACGAACACCAGCAGCGAGCCCAGCACGATCTGGTCGCGGGGCGGCGCTCCGATCCGCGCCGCCACCATCGAGCCCGTCGTCCACCCGAGCGTCGTCAGCACCAGCGCCACCGCGACCACCGCCACCGGCTCTCCAAATCCGACCTGCAGCTGCAGCGGCAGGTACACCTCGGCGCCGAGGAACGCGGAGCCGGCCGCCAGCGCCGTCACGTTGGCGGCGATCGACACCGGGCGGTGCGTGAACACGGGCACCGCCGTTCGGCGCTCGTGCGCCAGGAAGGCGATCGCCGGCACCAGCGCAACCAGCGCGACGGCCGGCTCACGGGCGGCCACCAGCAGGAACAGCACGGTGATTCCGAGCAGCACCGGCCCCACGACGTTCAGCGGCTGGGCATCGTGCTTCGGCTCGCGGGCGGGGTGCGACTGCAGCGCCAGGCGCGCCGCCCAGGCCACGATCGCTATCAGGGGCAGGTTCACCCAGAACACCCAGCGCCAGCCCACCGAGCCGGTCAGGGCGGCGCCCAGCGCCGGCCCGATCAGGGCCGAGACGCCCCACATGGCCGCGTTCAGGCCGAACGCCCGCGGGCGCAGCTCGTTCGGCACGTACAGCGCGAACAGGCCCAGCGGCACCGCGAACATGAACCCGGCGCCCAGCCCCAGCACGCCTCGGGACAGGGCCACCACCGGCATCGACGGGGCCAGCCCGCCCAGCACGTTCGCGGCCGAGAACAGCACGCAGGCGATCGCGAAGCTGCGGGCAACGCCGTAGCGATCGATCAGCGCCCCGGCCAGCGGCAGCGTCATCACGATCGTCACCATCGTGGCGCCCACCGCCAGCGAGATCAGGTCGACGCCGCCGATGTCCTGCGCCGCGCTCGGCAGCGCGGTCACCACCATCAACGCGTCCAGCGAGCCCAGGAAGGTGGCGCCCAGTGCGGCCACCATCATGCGCCCGGTAGGGCGAGCGGAACAGCGCGGCGTAGCTGGGGCTCACGCGCCCACTCCGCGTGCTGGCCGGACACCCACCGGGGTCAGACCCCCTGGTAGATCTTGTCCGTGACCGGGTAGGCCTTGACGACGTGGCGCTTGAACTGGAGCTCGTCGTAGCTCAGCCCGGCCGCCGCGCCCACCAGCTGGGCGAGGTGGAAGATGGGCAGGTCGAACTCCATGTCGGCCTCGCGTGATGCCTTGCCCTGCCAGGCGTCGAGCGACAGGTGGCAGAGCGGGCACGGGGTCACCATCGCGTCCGCGCCTGCCTCCTTGGCCTCGGCCAGGGGCTGGATCAGCTCGCCCAGCGCCACCTCTGCGCGGGCCAGCACGATCGGAAACCCACAGCACTTGATCTTGCTCGGGTAGTCGACCGCCTCCGCGCCGCAGGCCTCGATGATCCGCTCCAGCGACTGCGGCCGGTCGGGATCCTCGAATCCCAGCAGGCGCGAGGGCCGCAGGATCTGGCAGCCGTAGAACGGCGCGATCTTGATGCCCGTCAGCGGCTTCTCGGCGATCTGCTTGAGCTTCTCGTAGCCATCGCCCTCGGCGATCTCCCACAGCAGGTGGCGGACGTCGACGCCGCCCGAGTAGGACGCCGCGCCGACCTCCTTGAGGTTGCGGTTGACCCGCTGAAGCAGCTCGGGGTCGGCCTGTAGCTTGGCGTTGGCCTGGCGCAGGTTGAGCGTGCACACGTTGCAGATCGTCATCAGCGTGTCCTGGCCGAGCTGCTCGGCCTGGCCGAGGATGCGGGCGTTCAGGTGCAGGTAGTACTCCGGGCGCGCCTCGTGCACGTCGCCCGCGCCGCAGCACGTGAACCCGGGGATGTCGACCAGCGTCATCCCCAGCTTGTCGGCGATCGCGCGGGTGGAGGTGTCGAGCTCCTTCTGCGACAGGCTCGCGAGGCAGCCGGGGTAGTAGGCGTAGCTTGACTTCACTCGGGTTCCTTTGCTTGTGCCGGGTCGGCGGGCGGCCTGGTCGGCCCGGCGTTCGCGGCCTCGAGCGTCGCCTGCTCCTGGGACTCGATCAGCTTGTTCAGCTTGCGCACCTCGTCCAGCTTCTTGGCCTTGTGCGGCTTCAGCGGGTTAGGCACCTTGCCGGCCCGGGCCAGCCGCAGCGCGAACGGGATCTCCTTGATCGCGTTCACGGGTCCCACCGTCTCGGGCACCAGGTGCGTCTCCAGCAGGTAGCCGGTCTGGTGCGTGGACTTCACGAACACCTTGGCGTGGCGCGCGCCGCCGTCCGAGTGCATGCCCTCCTGATAGATGGCCGCACCCACCTTCGCGATCGCGTCACGCGGGTGCACGCCCTTGGGGCAGCGCTGGTTGCAGAAGTAGCAGCGGGTGCAGTCCCAGACGCCGTGCGGCCCGTTGTAGATCTCAAGCCGGCTCTTGCCGCCGCGGTCACGCACGTCGTTGACGAAGCGGGCGGCCTTGGCGAGCGCGGCCGGGCCGAGAAAGTCGGGGTCGGCCTCCATCGAGTTGCACTCCGACACGCAGCAGCCGCACTGGATGCAGAGCGCCTCGGTCATGACGCGGTCGAGCTCTTCCTGCTGGATGCGCCACTCCTTGACCGGCGGCTCCTCGCCGCCGTCGTCCAGGTAGGGCTTGATGGCGCGGAACTTCGCCCAGAAGGGCTCCATGTCCACGACCAGATCCTTCAGCACCGGCAGGTTGCCCATCGGCGAGATCACCGGCACCTCGCCGGCCTCGACGACCGGGCGCATCGGCGTCTTGCAGGCCAGCACGGCGGCCCCGTCCATGCGCATGCCGCAGGAGCCGCACACCGCCATCCGGCAGGACTTGCGGTAGGTGAGCGAGCCGTCCACCTCGTCCTTGATCACATCCAGCACGTCCAGCAGGGTGGCCTCCTCGACCACGTCCACGCTGAACGTCTCCTGCCGGCTCTCGTCGGACTCGGGGTTGTAGCGCTCGATCTTGAGGGTTACCTGCACTCGTGCTCCTAGTAGCTGCGGACGGCGGGCTCGTACTCGGTGATGGTGACGGGCCGGTAGTCGAGGCGCACCTGGCCGTCATCGTAGAACGCCAGGGTATGCCGCAGCCAGGCGTCGTCGTCGCGCTCGGGATAGTCCAGCCGGCTGTGGGCGCCGCGGCTCTCGGTGCGGGCGATCGCGCCGGTCACCAGGCAGTCGGCCATCTCCAGCATCGAGCCCAGCTCGATCGCCTGGATCAGGTCGGTGTTGAAGTCGCGGCCCTTGTCCTGCACGACAACGCCGCGGTCGTAGCGCTCGCGCAGCTCCTCGACCTTCGCCTTGCAGGCCTCCAGCCCCTCGGCCGTGCGGAAGATGCCGGCGTTGTCATACATGGCATCGGCCAGCTCCTGGCGCAGCACGTGTGGACGCTCGCCGTCGTTCTTGTCGAGCATCCGGCCGATGCTGCGCTCGGCGATGCCTGCGGCGGATGGCGAGAACACGCCGCCGCTGCCGTTGCGCCGGGCGTCCTGCGCGGCCGCCGCGCCGGTGCGCCGGCCGAACACGACCGTCTCCAGCAGCGAGTTGCCGCCCAGCCGGTTGGCGCCGTGCACCGACACGCAGGCGCACTCGCCGGCCGCATACAGGCCGGGCATGAGGGTGTGCCCCCAGACGTCGGTGTCGATGCCGCCCATGTGGTAGTGCGACCCGGGCCGCACCGGGATCGGCTCCTCGATTGGATCGACGCCGGCGTAGTCCATGGCCAGCTCGCGGGAACCGTGCAGTCGTTCGTTGATGCGTTTGGCGCCGAGGTGGGTGAGGTCGAGCAGCACGCAGCCGTCGACCCCGCGGCCCTCGTCGATCTCGGTCTGTTCCGAGCGGGACACCACGTCCCGCGATGCCAGCTCGCCCGCGTTGGGGGCGTAGTTGAACATGAACCGGTCGCCCTCGCTGTTTCGCAGGTAGCCGCCCTCGCCGCGGGCGCCCTCGGTGATCAGCACGCCGTTCGACTTCAGCGTGGTCGGGTGGAACTGCATGAACTCCATGTCCTTCAGCGGCACCCCCGCCCGCCATGCCATCGACATGCCGTCGCCGGTGCAGGCGTAGGCGTTGGTGGTGCCGCGGTACATGCGCCCCAGGCCGCCGGTGGCCATGATCACGGCCGACGCCTCCACGCCCTGCACGCCGCCGCGCACCAGATCCCAGGCCGTCACGCCGACGCAGCGCTCTCCGTCGGTGACCAGATCGAGCGCGAACCACTCCTCGTAGACCGTGACGCCGCTCTTCACCAGTTGCTCGTAGAGCACGTGCAGCAGCACGTGGCCGGTGATGTCGGCCGCGTAACAGGTGCGCGGCGCGCCGCCGGCGCCAAACGGGCGCTGCGCGATGCGGCCGTCTTCGGTGCGCGAGAAGATCGCGCCCATGTGCTCGAGCTCGTAGATGTCGCCGGGCCCCTCCTCACACATGACCGCGATCGCGTCCTGGTCGCCCAGGTAGTCGGAGCCCTTGACGGTGAAGAAGGTGTGCTTCTGCGGGTCGTCCTCGCCGGCGTTCCCGAGCGCGGCGTTGATGCCACCCTCCGCGGCGCCCGAGTGGCTGCGCGTGGGGTGCAGCTTGGAGACCACTCCCACGTCGACGCCGTAGCGCGATGCCTCGATCGCAGCCCGCATTCCGGCCAATCCGGCACCGACCACCACCACGTCGTGACGCACCATCAACGCCTCCGCTGCTCGAGGGAATCGCTGTCTGCAGCCTACCAAGCCGCACCGGCGGGCCGCGCTGCCAGCCGGGTACGAAGCCGTTGTTACAAGCTTTGTCACAAGCAAAGACAAACCCTCCACCTTGGGGTATCCTGGATGGGCGCGCGACCGCCTCGTCGCGCTCTCATCTGGGAGGAACGTTGGCGAAGATGGCCTTTGCGCTACCTGCCGCACGGCAGGTGCACCACGACCTACCGCAGTCCGAGCTGCTCAGGCGAGCTCTGGCCATGCCCACCGCGCGCCCCACCGAGTACGGCGCGCCCAACGTCCAGACCCAGGTGCTGGCACGCTCCAAGGGCAGCACCTACATCGTCGCCGACGACCCCGATTCGTATCCGCACCAGGCCATCGACCGCGACGAGTGGCAGCGGGTGACCGAGCTCCAGAACGCCTACATCGCTGACCAGGAGATGATCGTGGTCGACGGCTACATCGGCGACACCGCCGAGCGCCGCGTCCCGGCCCGCCTCTACGTCGAAGCCGCCAACGCGAACATGGCGGGCATGCAGGATGTCCTCTACTTCCACGATCCCGAGTCCGGCGAGTTCGAGCCGGAGCTGCTGGTGATCTACACGCCCAACCTGGCCGTGCCCGGGTACCCGGACGATCGCCTGATCGCGGTCAACCTCGATCTCTACGTCACGCGCGTCTTCAACTCCGACTACTTCGGCGAGTCGAAGAAAGGCGGCTTGCGCATGTGGAACCACCTCGTCTACGAACGGGGCGGCCTGGCGCTGCACGCCGGCTGCAAGATGATCCCGACATCCGCCGGCGTCAAGACCGGCCTGATCGTGGGACTGTCCGGCACCGGCAAGACCACCACCACGTTCACCCGGCAGAACGGATCGTTGCCGGTGCAGGACGACTTCGTCGCCTGGTGGCCGGACGGATCGATCTCGGCCACCGAGGCCGGCTGCTTCGCCAAGACCTTCGCGCTCAACCCCAAGGACGAGCCGACCATCCACGGCGCGGTCACGAAGCCTGGCGCCTACCTCGAGAACGTCAGCCAGGACGAGCACGGGGTCGTCGACTTCTTCGACGAGAGCTACACCAAGAACGGCCGCGCGGTGTTCTCGTTCGCGGACATCGAAGCCGCTGAGGCGTCGTCCATCGAACAGGCCGACTTCCTGCTGGTGTTGAACCGGAACGAGAACGTGATCCCGGCCGTCGCCAGGCTGGAGGGCCCGCAGGCAGCCGCCTTCTTCATGCTCGGCGAGACCACGGGGACCGCCGCCGGCGGCAAGGACGAGGAGGGCGTGTTCCTGCGTGTGCCGGGCACGAACCCGTTCTTCCCGATGCACCACGATGGCCAGGGCAACCGCTTCCTCGAGCTGCTGGAGCAGCATCCGATCGACGTGTACATCATGAACACCGGCCGCGTGGGCGGGTCCGAGAGCGAGAGCGGCTCCAAGAAGGTGCGGATCCCCCACTCGTCGGCCATCGTCAAGGCCATCGCCGAGGGCACCATCGAGTGGGAGGTCGATCCCGACTTCGGCTACAAGGTGGCCTCGCACGTACCCGGCGTCGACGCCGCGGACATCGATCTGCTGCAGCCGCGACGGCTGTATGAGGCGACCGGCCGCAGCGACGAGTACCGGCAGCGGGTGGAGCGTCTGAAGGCGGAGCGGGCGGAGTTCCTGGCCCAGTATCCGAGCCTCTCCGCCGAGATCGTCAACTCCGTACGCTAGCCACAGGCCCTCGCGGCAGGGGCTCACCCGGTGGCGAAACCGTGCCTGCCGGGAAGGTGAGCGTCACCGCAGCCCCACCGGCCGGCACGTTCCGGGCCTCGGCCCGGCCGCCGTGAGCCTCCGCGATCGCCCTGGCCAGAGCCAGTCCAAGGCCCGCGCCGGACGACCGGTTGTCGGTTCGGTTGAACGGCTGGAAGGCCGCCGCCAGCGCGGCATCGCCGAACCCGGGCCCGCTGTCCTGCACCGTGATCGACACGGTGCCGGCACCCGCTGTCTCGGTGACGGTCACGCGACCGCCGGCCGCACAGTGGCGGACGGCGTTGTCCAGCAGGTTGTCGATGGCCTGACGAACGCGCGTCGGATCGAGCTCCACGATCTCATCGCCGGCCCGCACCACCACCTCCAGGTCACGCTCGCGCGCCATCCCGGAGAAGGCGTCCGCACGCTCGCCGACCAGCCCCGCCAGCGAGGTTGGCACGCGCTCGACCGGCATCCCCCCTTCCACCGTCCGCGCGATCACGAGCAACCCCTCTGCGATCGCGATCAGATGCCGGATCTCCGAGGCAGCCGACTCGAGCGCCTCGCGCAGCTCGTGCGGGCTGCGCGGGGCGGAAAGCGCCGAATCGACCTCGGCCTTGAGGATCGTGAGCGGCGTCCGCAGCTCGTGGCTGGCGTTGGCCGCAAACGTGCGCTCACGGCGAATCGCGGTCTGCAGCCGGTCGAAGGTCGCATTCACGGTCGTGGCCAGCACGGCCAGGCCGCGGTCGCCCGTGGGCACCGCGAGGCGCCGCGCCGGGTCGGCATCCGTGATCGCCGCGGCCTCGGCGCTCATGCGCCTCACCGGCCGCAGCGCCGCGCCCGCAAGCAGCCAGCCGATCAGCGAGGAGGCCAGCAGCGCGACCGGGAGCGCGACCGCGAACAGCACCAGCAGCCGCGTCAACGCCTCGCGCGTATCGCTGAGCGTGGCCCCCACCACCAGGTACACACGCGCACCCCGCACCGCGGCCGGCACCTCCAGCAACCGCGCCGTCTCCAGGCCCGGCGGCCGGCCGTCGGTCAGCCACGGCCGATCGTGCCGCAGTTCGGTGCGGCTGAGCAATGGCTCGCGTGCGACCGACCGGGTCGCCGCCAGGATGCGGCCATCGCCGCTCAGCAGCTGGGCGAACGACTCGTCGTTGTCGGCAAGGTGGCCGCTGGTCTGCGGAAGATCGCGCACCAGGTTGCCTCCAGCGATCAGCGCCTGCGCCCGGGCCCGCAGACCCATGTCGACCTCGGATCGCAGATCGCTGCGCACCTGGACGTACACGAAGCTAGCGACGGCCAGCGAAACCAGCGTCATGCCGGCGGCGAAGGCGAGTGTGAGCCGGGCTCTAAGCGACATCCGGCTCACGCCTGTCAGCTCCGATCCGATAGCCGACGCCCCGCACCGTCGTCAGGTTCTCACAGCCGAACGGCCGGTCGACCTTGTCGCGCAGCCGGCCAACGTAGACGTCGATGATGTTGGAGTCGCCGCGGTAGCCGCTCTCCCACACTGCTTCGATCAGCCGCTCCCGGGACAGCACCGCACAGCGGTTGCGCATCAGGAACTCGAGCAGGGCGAATTCCTTGGTTGTCAGCTCGATCGGTGTCCCTGCCCGGGCGACCGTGTGGGCGGCCGGATCGAGGCGCAGCGAGCCGGCCGACAGCACAGCCGGCCGCTCGATCGCCCCACGCCGCGCCAGCGCCCGCAGGCGCGCGAACAGCTCGGGGAACTCGAACGGTTTGGTCAGGTAGTCGTCGGCCCCCCGATCGAGACCTTCCACGCGGTCATCCAAATCATCCCGTGCGGTCAGCACCAGCACCGGCGTCCAGCAGCCCCGCTGCCGCAGCCCACTGCACACATCCAGCCCGTCCAGATCGGGTAGTCGCAGGTCGAGCACGATGCCGTCGTAGGACGCGCGGGACGCCATTCGCAGAGCCTCGGCGCCGCTGCCGGTGGCGTCGACGGCATAGCCCTCCTCGCGCAGCCGCCCGGCGATGATCTCGCTCAGCCTCGTTGCATCCTCGACGACAAGAATCCGCACGCAGCGACCTCCACGACCAGTGTACGGCGGCCTGCGTGATGTGCGGAAAACCCGATCCGCTGCTTTCATCCGCCGTTCAGATCGCCGTGGCAGGCTGGAGGCCCTTCCCGTATTCAGCCAGAGGAGCGCGATCATGAACCGTCGATCCATCGTTCGTACCTGCCTGCTCGGCGCCGGCATCCTCGTCGCCGCCGCGGCTTTCACAGACGGCCGCACCACCCCGGCCAACGCCGGCGGCGTCATCGACCCGGGGCACTTCGTGCGGCACATCACCAATCCCTACCTCCCGTATAAGCCGGGGTCACGCTGGGTCTACTCAGGCGTGAAGGACGGGGTCACGCAGCGCGACGTCGTCACCGTGCGCCGGCGCACCAAGACGATCCTGGGGGTGACGGCCACCGTGATCACCGACGTCGCGACGCACCATGGCACGGTGCTCGAGCGCACCACCGACTGGTATGCCCAGGACGACCAGGGCAACGTCTGGTACCTGGGCGAGCGGACCGCGGACTACAGCGGCGGCGGGGTCGATACGTCGGGCTCCTGGCAGACCGGCGTTCACGGCGCCCGGCCTGGCATCGTCATGACCGCGCATCCACGGGTCGGGGACACCCACCGCCAGGAGTATCTCGCCGGACAGGCCGAGGACCAGTACTGGCTGGTCGACCTGAATCAGCATGTGACGGTGCCCTTCGGCGCATTCCCTCACGCCGCGCTCACGCTGGAGTGGTCACGCCTCGAGCCGAACGTGATCGATCGCAAGCTCTACGTCCGAGGCATCGGTGTGGTCAGCGAACGCGCGGCACAGGGTCCACCGGAGGTCGCGGAACTGGTCAGCTTCTCCCACCCGTGAGGCACGTGGCCTCTTGCGAGGTCACCCGGGCAGGCTCGGTACGCTGCCTGGGTGACCATCAAGGAGCCGATCTGCGGGCAGCTCGTGTGCCTGGCCACGCTGTCTACGGACTCCGTCGGCGACTGGGTTCGCTGGATGGACGATCCCACCACCACCCGGTACCTCTACGCGCCAGGTGACCGGCCGGTGCAGCCGCACTCCCCCAGCTCCCTGCTCGACTGGGGGCGGCGCATCCTCAGCGATCCGGAGCGGGTGGTGTTCGCGCTGCGGCACCGTGAGAGCGACCGGCTGATAGGCGATGCCCGTCTCACCCCCGTCGGCCGCCGCCGGGCCAAGTTCTCGATCATGATCGGAGCCGCCGAGTTCCGAGGCCGCGGCATCGGCACCGAAGCCACCGCCATGGTCTGCCGGTTCGGGTTCGAGCAGCTGGGACTGCGCGAGATCACGCTCGAGGTCGACCCGCGCAACCAGGCCGCCGTGCATGCGTACCTCAAGGTCGGCTTCGAGCACGATGGCACCACGACGATGCGCCTGATGCCCAACCGGCTGGCCCGGGTTGAGCACGCGCCCGCCGCTCAGTAGACTGGGCGACCCAACCAGGAGCGCACACACACATGACGCCGTCCACGCAACACCGCGACCCGATCGCCCGGGCACTCTCGCTGGGCACGGACGGTCGCTCCGTCAAGGCCTGGGCCGAGGTGCTCAGCACCATCCCCCTGTTCACCGGCCTCTCCCAGCGGCACCTGCGGCGCGTGGCCGGCCAGGCAACCATGAAGCGCTACGCGCCCTACACGGCGATCGTGCGGGTCGATGATCCCGGTGACGCCTTCTTCGTGATCATGGACGGGTCGGCCGCGGTGCGCCGAACCGGCAAGCGCTCGGTGAAGCTGCGCCGCGGCGACTTCTTCGGCGAGCTGGCGCTGCTCGATGCGGCGCCCCGTACGGCCACGGTCGAGGCCGAGTCCGAGGTGCTGACGATGCGCCTGGGGCGGACGGCGTTCCAGAAGGTGCTGGAAAGCGAGCCCAAGGTGGCGCTCGCGATGCTGCGGACGCTGGCGGCCCGTATGCGAGAGTCGGCTCCTTCGGCAGTGGACTGACCCGAGCCGGCCATGCGGGCACTGACCCCCGTGGCGCGAGCGGTGCGGCTGGTGGGGCGGAGCCGTCGGCTGACATGGGCACAGGCCGCGTGGGCGGCGTACATCACGGCCGAGCAGGGCCTCGAGATCGCGCTCGTGGTATTCGCCTACGGCCACGGCGGCATCGTCGCGGCAGGCCTGCTGGCGGCCGCGCGCTCGGCCGCCTCCGCGGTGACGGCACCGTTTACGGCGGGCCTCGGCGACCGCTTCGACCGGCGGCTGGTGCTGATCGCGGCGGCCCTGCTGACATCGGCCGTGGTGGCCTGCATGAGCCTCGCCGTGGCGACGGCCCACAGCCGCTGGCCGGTGTTCGTGCTGGCGGTGGCGGCGGCGGTGGTGATCCCCGTCTACCGGCCGGTGCAGGCCGCGCTGTTGCCGAGGCTGTCGGAGACCCCGGCCCAGCTCACCGCCGCAAACGTGATCGTGTCGATGCTCGAGGGCGTCGGCAACCTGGCCGGGCCGGCGCTGGCCGGCGGCCTGATCCTGTGGGCGGGGGCCGCCCCGGCATTCGCCGCGCTGGCGGCGCTGTCGTTCGCCACCGCGCTGGCGGTCAGCCGCGTGCCGAGCGCCCCGGCTGCGGCGCTCGCCGCCGGCGTGTCGCGCACCCGCCGCCTGCTGGCCGGCTTCGCGACGGTCGCGTCCAACGCCGACGTGCGGGTGCTGATGGGCACCTTCGGCCTGTCGATGGTCGTATGGGGAGCGTTCTTCCAGGTGCTGGTGGTGGCAGTTGCGGTGCAGCGGCTCGGGTGCCGCACAGGGCGGGGCTGGGCTGCTGGCCTCGGCGGCCGGCGTCGGGGCGATCCTGGGCGCGATCGGATCGGCCGGCCTGGTCGGCCGGCCGCGCCTGGTGCCGGCCATGGCGGCCGGCCTGATCGCCTGGTCGGCGGCGCTGGTGGCGCTGGCCGTCACCACCGCCACCGTGGTCGCCTACGCCATGGTGATCGTGACGGGCACCGGCCTGGTGCTGATGGACGTGGTCACGTTCACCCTGTTGCAGCGGGCGGCCGACGACCGGCTGCTGGCGCGCGTGTTCGGGGTGCTGGAGAGCCTGATGCGCGCGGCGATCGGCCTCGGCGCGTTGACGGTGGCGGCGCTGGCCTCGGTGACGTCGCTGTCGACCACGCTGGTGCTGGTGGGCGCGCTGCAGCCGATCGGCCTGCTGGTGGCGTGGCGCGGCCTCAGCCGGGTCGACCGGCTGGCGGCGGCGGACCCCGCCCGCGTCCGGCTGCTGCGCTCGGTCGAGCTGTTCTCGTTCCTGCCACCGGCCGAGATGGAGCGGGTGGCCAGCCACCTGCAGCGAATCGACGGCGAATCCGGTGACGTGCTGATGCGACAGGGTGATCGCGGTGATCGCGTCTTCCTGGTCGAGAGCGGCACCGTCGAGGTGATCAGCGACGGCTTCCACGTGACCGACCTCGGCCCCGGGTCGCTGGTGGGCGAGATCGCGCTGCTACGAGATGTGCCGCGCACCGCCACCGTGCGGGTGGCCGACGAGGCGGAGCTGTACGCGCTCGAACGGGACGAGTTCCTGCGGATCGTGACCGGCGACGTGACGGTTGCCGGCCAGGCCGGCGCAATCGCCGATGCCCGGCTCAGCGAGCTGGGCGAGCTGCAGGCCTGAGCACATGGTTCCTGCGCGCGGCGTCCACGTTTACACTTGATCGTACCGCCGTTCCTCTATCGAGGTATCACGTGGCCAACGTCTCCACCGATCGCTCGTCGAAGCTGCGGCCATTCCTGCCGCGCCTGACCATTCGCTGGATCAGCGAGGAGCCGGACGTGCGGGTGCGGGCGCTCGAGGGGACGGTCGTGTTCGTCGACATCTCCGGCTTCACCAAGATGTCGGAGCGGCTGGCCCGGCTGGGCCGTGTCGGCGCCGAGGAGGTGACCGACGTCGTCGGCTTCGTG
Organism: uncultured Actinomycetes bacterium; assembly: GCA_963766445.1. Classification (GTDB taxonomy): domain Bacteria; phylum Actinomycetota; class Thermoleophilia; order Gaiellales; family JAICJC01; genus JAICYJ01. The sequence goes on from CAVXZW010000015.1 coordinate 244,444, forward strand.
TTCCGGCAGCTGCTGGGAACGGCCTACGCCAACGGCGGCGGCCTGATCAAGTTCGGCGGGGACGCCCTGCTGCTGTTCTTCTCCGGTGAGCACCACGCGTCGGACGGCGTCGCCGCCGCGATCGGCATGCGGCGCACGCTCAGCGAGATGGGTGCGATCGACACCTCGGCCGGCAAGGTTCGCCTGCGCATGTCGGTCGGCGTCCACTCCGGCGAGTTCCACTTCTTCCTGGTCGGCGAGCGCCACCGGGAACTGCTGCTGACCGGCCCCGGAGCGAGCACCGTGGTCGCCATGGAGGGCACGGCCGACGCGGGTGAAATCGTCGTCAGCCTTGACACCGCGGCACAGGTGCCGCCCGAGCTGCTCTCCCAGCGGAAGGGCGATGGCATCCGGCTGCGGCGCCACCTGCGGCCGGACGAGGCCAGGAACTACGAGCCCGATCCACAGCACGTGCCGCCGTCGGTGGATCTGGCGGAGTGCATCCCGGTCTCCCTGCGCGAGCTGCTGCTGACCGGGCACGGCGACCCGGAGCACCGTCGCGTCACCATCGGCTTCATCCATTACGACGGCCTCGACGAGATGCTCGCCGCCCGCCCGGCCGAGGAGGTGGCCGACGCGCTGGAGGCGTTGGTGTCAGCTGCCCAGGCTGCCTGCGAGGCGCACGGCGTCACCTTCCTGGGCACCGATGTCGACCGTGACGGCGGCAAGCTGATCCTGGTGGCCGGCGCCCCCACCGCCAGCCCGGACGACGAGGCTCGTATGCTGGCGGCGCTGCGCGAGCTGCAGGCCGCCGAGCTGCGCATCCCGATCCGGGTCGGCGTCAACACCGGCCCGGTGTTCGCGGGCGATATCGGTCCGTCCTACCGGCGCACCTACACGGTCATGGGCGACGCCGTCAACCTGGCCGCCCGCGTGATGGGCAAGGCCGAGCCCGGCCAGATCCTGGCCTCGCAGAGCGTGCTGGACGCCTGCTCGGTGACCTTCGAGACGACCGAGCTCGACCCGTTCATGGTCAAGGGCAAGACGCTGCCGGTCTACGCATCGGTGATCGGCCGGCCGCTGGGGGCGAAGTCGACCGCGGACGAGCGCGAGCTGCCCATGGTGGGACGCGATTTCGAGACCGGGATCCTGCAGCGCGCCGTCCGCGCCGCGCTGGAGGGAGAGGGGTCGATTGTCGAGATCGTCGGCCCGCCCGGGATCGGAAAGACACGGATGCTGGCCGCGATGCGGGACGTGGCCGGCGAGATGCGGCTGCTGTCGGCCAGCTGCGACCTGTACAGCGCGTCGACTCCCTACGCGGCGCTGCGACCGCTGCTGCTGCAAGCGCTCGAGGTGGAACCGGACGCAGCGCGCGAGGTGACCGTGTCGCGGCTGATGCACGTGGTGTGGAACAGCGCCCCGGAGCTGTCCACGTGGCTGCCGTTGCTGGGTGTTCCGCTCGACCTGGACATGCCGACGAACCCGGACGTCGAACAGCTCGGCCAGGAGTTCCGCCGGGCGAAGCTGAACGAGGTCGTGACGAAGCTCTTGAGCAACATCCTCAGCGGCCCGACGCTGATCGCCATCGAGGACGCGCACTGGATGGACGAGGCGTCTGGCGACCTGCTGCTCCAGCTCTGCCGCGAGGTGACGGGGCGGGCCTGGCTGATCGGCGTCACCCGGCGCAACGAGGCCTCGGGGTTTGCAGCGCCCGCCGGCGCCGCCACAGTGTCGCTGCCTCTCGACACGCTCGCCGAGGAGAAGGTGGTCGAGCTGCTGATCGCTGCAACCGAGGATTCGCCACTTCGCCCGCACGAGATGTCGATCCTCGCTCGCCGATCGGGCGGCAACCCGCTGTTCCTGCAGGAGCTGCTGAGCGCGACGCGTGTCGCGGGAACCACCGAGGGGCTGCCGGACACGGTGGAGGCGATGGTGACGGCGCAGATCGACCAGCTGGCGTCGGACGACCGCCGCCTGCTGCGCGTGGCGTCGGTGCTGGGGCTGCGATTCCGTTCCGGCCTCGCGGAGGAGCTGCTGGACGAGCCGGTCACCGGTCCGTCGGCGTGGCGTCGGCTGAGCGAATTCGTGACGCAGGATGGCGCCGGGTTCTACCGCTTCCGCCACGCGTTGATGCGCGACGCCGCGTACGAGGGGCTGGCGTACCGCCGGCGGCGAGATCTGCACTTCCGCGCTGGCGAGACGATCGAGCGGGAGCGAGCGACCGACGACGCCGACCTCGACCTCCTGGCGCTGCACTTCTTCTACGGCGGCGTCCACGACAAGGCGTGGCTGTACTCCCAGCGCGCGGGCGAGGCAGCCGAGGCGAAGTTCGCGATCGTGGAGGCGGCGGAGCATCTGGAGCGAGCGCTCCAAAGCAGGCGTCAGGTTCCCGGCGTCGATGCGACAACCTCTGCCGCGCTCTACGAGAAGCTCGGCGACCTCCGTGAGCGGATCGGCCAGTACCCCCAGGCCGCGAGCGCGTACACGACAGCGCGCAGGCTCCTGCAATCCGACACGGAATCGCTCGGCCGCCTGTTCTACAAGCACGCCACCGTGGCGGAGCGGGCGGGGAACTACGCCCAGGCGCTGCGATGGTTGAGGCGAGGGATGGATCAGCTGGAATCCACAGCCGGAGGCTCGGACGCGCAGCAGTATGCGCGGCTGATGGCGTTCTACGGCCTCATCCGCCATGTGCAGGGGCGCCGGCTCGATGCCGAGCGATGGCTGCGACGCGCAATCGAGGCGGCCCAGCAATCGAACGCGCTCGAGGCGCTGGCGCACGCGTACTTCTCGCTGGACTGGGTGCTGGTCGAGGTGGGCCGCAGCGATGAGGCCGTGTACTCACAACGAGCGCTGGACATCTATGACGAGCTCGGCATCATCGGCACGCCGGCCACGATCTACAACAACCTGGGGATGTTCGCGTGGCTTGAGGGCCGCTGGGACGAGGCGGTCGAGCTGTACGAACGCGGCCGCGACCTGCACCGCCGGATCGGCGCCGAGGTGGACGCCGCGGTGCAGATTCACAACATCGCCGAGGTGCTGAGCGACCAGGGCCACCTGGACGAGGCGCGCTCGCTGTTCGAGGAATCGCTCAGGGTATGGCGCGCCGCCGACTACCGGGTCGGGGTCGCATACGCCACCAGCAGCCTCGGTCGCGTCGCCAGCCGTGGCGGCGACTTCCCGCGCGCCGACGAGCTGTACGCGGCCGCCCGCGAGCAGTTTCATCGCGGCGCCGGTGAGGCCGAGCTGGTCGACACGGACGCCCGGATCGCCGAGGCGCTGGTGTTGCAAGGCCGCTGCGAAGACGCGGTCGAGCTCGCCTCCGCCTGCCTGCAACGGACGGCCGTGGGCGGCGGCGCAAGCCAGGACCCGCTGCTGCACAGGGTGCGGGGCTACGCCCACTTCCAGTGGGGCGACGGCGATAGTGCGCTGGCAGATTTCGAGGAGAGCCTGCGCCGGGCGCGTGAGCGCCACGCTCGCTATGAGGTCGCGCTCACGCTGGATGCGATCGCACGGGCAGCCGAACGTCGCGGAGACCGCGATCTGGCGTCACGCCGGGAAGCGGATGAGCTGTTTGCCTCGCTCGGTGTGGTGTTCGTACCCACCGTCCCGCTCGACCGCGGCCGGTCGGCCGTCGCCTGACGATCCCTACTTGCGCATACCCAGAGCGTCGCTGTCCGAGGTCAGATTGATGACCAGCTGGACATCGCCCTTCTGGTTCGGTCGACCGGGAAGCCCGGTCAGCACCGAGAAGCTGCTGATGCAGGCGCTTCCGGCCGAGTCGGTATAGCCGTTGAACTCCGGCAGCCCGCCGGTGTTCGGCTTGGGCCTTGCGAACAGCGACGTTCCCCGCGCCACCCGCCGACACCGAATCGGCGCAGAAGTGGATGCTTCCGGGAACGTTCAGCCCGGTCGACGGAAGGGACGGGGAGTTCAGCAGCGTGAACGACATCTCGTAGTAGACCGGAAGGTTGTTCGGGAAGCAGTTGATCGCGGTGGAGTTGGTCGAGCAGATCGGGTTGATCGGCCAGCCGGCCGGGATCGTGCTGGAATCCCAGGTGATTACCTCGACCAGTGGGTGCGTGGGGTCGTTGTAGCCGTCCAGCGATCCGGTGATCTGGGCGCCGGTGTTCGGGGCGCACGCGGTTCCCCCGCAGAAGTCGCTCGGCACCTGCACGATCGGGCCGCCGGCAGCGCCGAACACGCCGCCGACTCCGTTCGGGATCTGGTACTGGACACATGTCTGGCTGCGTCGAGGTGGCGGTCGTGCAGGTCGAGAACACCGTGGTCGTCGAGTTGGACGACGATCCTCGACGCCGTGTTGGTCGACGGCGTCGCCGGCAACCTGGCTGGCGTCGCTGTAGCCGACGTCGTTCTGGGCCTGCACGGCGAACGTGTAGCTGGTGTCATTCGTGCAGCGGCGTTGACGTTGAACCGGTAGCAGTCGGTGCTGATGCCGTTGGGGCACAGCACCTGCGGACTGTTGACCGGCGACGGAGATCGGCGAGCCACCGTTGACGGTGACCGGTACTGGTACGCAGCACGGACGTGCCACTGTCGTTGGCGGGCTGCTCCCAGGTGCAGGATCACGTTGCCGTTGCCGGGCACGGCCTGCAGGTTCTGCACCGGCGAGCGGCACGGTGTCGATCTGACGTCAGGCGCAGCGGTGGCGCCATTGCTCGACGGGTTCGAGCTGTGTCGCGGGGACCGGTGGTGGGAGCGGGAAGCGACAGCAGGAACGGCTGGGAAAGCGTCAGCGGACCGCCACGGTCGCACGCGAGCGCGTGTGCGCGAACGACGATACGTCGTGGGGGACGGCCCCGGCGCGAGCTGTCCGACTTCGGCTCCGACCGCGGGGTCCAAGGGGGTGAACTGGGTGTTCTGCGTGCAGTTGACGTTGCCGGCCACCTTGCACCACTCCGCGCTGCCCAGCAACGGGCTCAGCGCGGGTTGAATCTTGAGGGTGGTGTGGCGGCCGTCGGACGGCCCGTCGTTGTGCAATGCCACGGAGAACGTCAGCCGTGTTCTGCGAGGGGGTCAGTTGCCGTAGATGGTCGACGGCGACGTGGTCGCCGAATCGAGCACGAGATCTGCCACCGGCGTCAGGGTGTCGACGTCGGTCGAGGTGTTGTTGCTGGGCGTTGGATCGGTCGAGCCCCTCGGCACCGCCGCGTGTGGCCGTGTCTGCGAGCGACGGGAATGCGGAGGCGGCGATGGTGCCGGTCGCGGTGAACACGGCGGACGTGCCGCCGTTCAGGTCCACCGTGGTGTTGATGTTTCCGGTGCCCGAGGCCAGGGCGCAGGCTCCGCCCGCGCCCGGCACGCATCCCCACTGGACGCCGGTGATCGTGCTCGGGAACGCATCCGCCACCGCGATCTTCTTGAGGTTGCCCGTCCCCGGATTGGTGACCGTGATCGTGTAGGTCACCGCCGTGCCCGGGACTTCCGTTGCCGAGCCGTCGGTTACGGTGATGCTGACGTCAGCCGGACGCCCAGCGCGGATGAGCCACCCATGAGAGCGACCATTGCTATCGCCAATGTCGCGGCGAAGCCTTTCAGGTACACCGATCTCATGGGTTGGCCTCTCAGTCGCGGAGTTGGAGCCTCGACGCCTTCAAGCATCTCGCAGACCTGACATGTTGTCAAACGGGCACGGGTGAAGAACTGGTTACGCCGCTTCCGGCGCCTTGCGCTGCTCGATCGGCTGGTAGGGCCGAAGCGCCGGGCCGACGTACTCCGAGCTGGGCCGGATCAGGCGGTTGTCGCCGTGCTGCTCGATCACGTGCGCGGCCCAGCCCACCACCCGGCTCATCGCGAAGATGGGCGTGAACAGCCCGGTCTCGATGCCGAGGTAGTGGTAGGTGGAGGCGGAGTAGAAGTCCACGTTCGGGTACAGGCCCTTCTCCTCCATCACGGCCTTCTCGATGTGCTCGCTGATCGCGAACCAGTGCGGCTCATCCGAGCGCTCGGCCAGCGACCGGGAGTAGCGCTTGAGGATCACGGCGCGCGGGTCGTAGGTCTTGTAGACGCGGTGGCCGAAGCCCATGATCCGCTCCTTGCGATCCAGGCGCCCGCGGATCTCCTGCTCGATGTTCTCGTCGCTGCCGATGTCCATCAGCAGGTGCATCACCTGCTCGTTGGCGCCGCCGTGCAGCGGGCCCTTGAGCGCGCCGATGGCGCCGGTGATGGCCGAGTGCATGTCCGACAGCGTCGAGGCGATCACCCGCGCCGTGAACGTGGAGGCGTTCATCTCGTGGTCGGCGTGCAGGATCAGCGCCACGTCGAAGGTGCGGGCCGCCTGCTGGTCGGGCTGCTCGCCCGAGAGCATGTACAGGAAGTTCGCGGCGTGGCCGAGACCCGGATCGGGCTCGACCGGATCCAGCCCGCGGCGGCGGCGGTCGTAGCGTGCCACCATCGTCGGCATCTTCGCGATCAGCCGGGTGGCTTTCCGGAAGTTCGCCTCCTCGGCGTTCGAGTCCTTGTCCGGGTCGTCGAACGAGTCGGCCGACACGGCGGTGCGCAGCATCTCCATGGGGGCTGCGTGGCTCGCAAGCATGTCGATCACGGCTGCGGTCTCATCCGACAGCGGACTGGCCGCGGCCAGGTCGGACGTGAACGCCTCCAGCTCGTCGCGGCGGGGCAGGCGGCCGCGCAGGATCAGGAAGCACGTCTCCTCGTAGCTCGAGTGCTCGGCGAGGTCGCCGACGTCGTACCCGCCGTAGATGAGAACGCCCTTCTGGCCGTCGATCGAGCAGAGACGGCTGCGCGCGACGACGATCCCCTCGAGTCCACCCTTGTCCGCCATCACGCGCCTTTCCAATCGCTTCGACTTCGACCGGATGGTAGCCGTTCGTGCGAAGATGCCTGCCGCAATTTGAACCGCCGAGCAACCGTCTTTACCCCGGGGGGAACCACCACTATGAGTCGTCTCAAGATCACGGTCGTCGGTGCCGGTAACGTCGGCGCGACCACCGCCCAGCGACTGGCCGAGCGGGACTATGCCGACGTCGTTTTGGTCGACATCGTCGAAGGGCTGCCGCAGGGCAAGGCGCTCGACCTGAACGAGACCGGCCCGGTGCTCGGGTACGAGCCGAACGTGGTCGGCACCAACGGGTACGAGGAGACGGCCGGGTCGGACGTCTGCGTGATCACGTCCGGGATCGCGCGCAAGCCGGGCATGAGCCGGGATGACCTGCTCACGACCAACCAGAAGATCGTCGCGGACGTCACCCAGAACCTGGTGTCACGCTCGCCCGACACGATCCTGATCGTGGTCACCAACCCGCTCGACGCCATGTGCCAGGTGGCATTCGCCGAGGCCAAGCTGCCCCGCGAGCGGGTGATCGGGATGGCGGGCGTGCTCGACTCGGCCCGCTTCCGCACCTTCCTGGCCTGGGAGCTGGGCGTGTCGGTGCGGGACGTCACCGGCTTCGTGCTGGGCGGCCACGGCGACCAGATGGTGCCCGTCACGTCGTACACCAACGTGGCCGGGATCCCGATCACCGACCTGATCGGGCAGGAGCGGCTGGCCGAGATCGTGCAGCGCACCCGCGACGGCGGCGCCGAGGTCGTGAAGCTGCTGAAGTCGGGATCGGCCTACTACGCGCCGTCCGCGTCGGTGGTCGAGATGGTCGACTCGATCGTGCACGACCAGAAGCGGGTGCTCCCCTGCGCCGCCTACCTGACCGGCGAGTTCGGGCTGAACGGCATCTTCATGGGCGTCCCCTGCCGGCTGGGCGCAGGCGGGCTGGAGGAGATCATCAAGCTGAACCTGACCGACGACGAGCAGGCGCAGCTGAACCGGTCGGCCGAGGCCGTGCGGGAGCTGGTCGGCGTCATGGGCCTGTAGCAGCCGCGCCGCGGCGCCCCACGGCCAGCAGCGACAGCATCTCGAAGCAGGCGCTGGCCGCCACCCAGGCGGTGATGTTGGCCGGCTGGTCGTAGACCGGCGCCACCTCGACGCAGTCGAAGCCGCGGAAGTCGATCCCGTGCAGCGCACGCAGGTAGGCCAGCGCCTGGCCGCTCGAAGGGCCGCCCACCTCGGGCGTGCCGGTCGCCGGCGCGAACGCCGGATCGACGAAGTCGATGTCGAACGACAGGAACGCCGGGCGGTCACCGACCCGCGCCCGCACCCGGTCGCCGTACGCCTCCGGGGTCAGCTGCTCGAGCTCGTCCCAGTAGATGGCGTCGTACCCGAGCCGGCGCGGCTCCTCGATGTCGCTCTCTCCGTAGAGCGTCCCGCGCATCCCCGCCTGCACCGATGCCGAGGCGTCGACCAGCCCCTCCTCGACGGCGCGCTTGAACACGGTGCCGTGGAAGTAGCGAGCGCCGTAGTACGACTCCCAGATGTCCGCGTGGGCATCCAGGTGCACCAGCGCAAGCTGACCGTGCACCGCGGCCGCCGCCCGCAGCTCGGCCAGCACCATCGAGTGGTCGCCGCCGAGGCAGAGCGGCACCACACCGGCGCGGTGCACCGGCTCCAGGTGCTCCTGGATCAGGCCGAGCGTGCGCTCGTGATAGCCGGGCACCGTCGGCAGGTCGCCGTGGTCGATCATCGAGAGGTGCTCGGTCACGTCCACCCGCAGGCGCTGGTTGTACGGGCGCAGCAGCGCCGACGCGCTGCGGATCGCCTCCGGCCCGAACCGCGCGCCCGACTTGAACGACACCGCGTCGTCGGTCGGCACCCCGATGATGGCGACGTCCACGTCGTCCAGCGTCTCCACAAGGGCAGGCGCATGAAGGTGCGGACACCGGTGAAGCGAGGGGTCTTCGAGGAGTCGGCGGGGCCGTAGCGCATGGCCCGTTATCGTACCGGCCATGGATCTCGGTCTGGAAGGAACGGCGGCCGTCGTAGGCGGGGCATCGTCGGGGATGGGCCTGGCGATCGCCGGAGCGCTCGCGGCCGAGGGCTGCGCCGTGACGATGCTGGCGCGCACCCCGGAGAAGCTCGAGCAGGCGGCCGCGGGAATCCCGGGAGCCATCGCGGTGCCCGGGGACGTCCGTGACCAGGGCGCTCTCGAGCAGGCCGTGGGCCGCACGGTGGAGGAGCGCGGCCGGCTCGACATCATCGTCAACAACGCCGGCGGCCCGGCACCGGGGACGTTCGAGTCGACCCCGGCCGAGGCCTGGGCCGAGGCCTTCGAGCTGTCGCTGAACTCGGCCGTGCGCCTGACGCGGCTGGCGCTGCCCCACCTCAAGCAGAGCGGCCGCGGCCGCATCATCAACATCACCTCGTGGTCGGTGCGCGAGCCGATCCCCAACCTGATGCTGTCCAACGCGATCCGCCCGGGCGTCGTCGGGTGGGCGAAGACGCTGGCGCAGGAGGTCGGCCGGGAGGGCATCACGGTGAACACGATCGCCCCCGGGAAGATCGACACGCCGCGGGTGCGAGAGCTGTGGAGCCACCACCCCGACCCCGAGGCCGCCGCCAGGCGCGACATCGAGGCGATCCCGGTGGGCCGGCTGGCCGCCCCCGCGGAGGTGGGCGCGCTGGTCGCCTACCTCTGCTCACAGCACGCGGGGTACATCACCGGAGCGGTGCTGCCGATCGACGGTGGCGCGCTGCGGGGAATCTGGTAGCAATCTGCGCTACCTACAAATTGGGATCCATGGCCACGTGCTATCGCCATCCCGATCGTGACACGAACGTCAGCTGCTCGAACTGCGGCCGGCCGATCTGTCCCGACTGCATGCGGCAGACGCCGGTGGGCGTCCGCTGCCCGGAGTGCGCCGGCCAGCGCACGCGCAGCCAGCTGCCCGCATTCATGATGGCCAACGAGCCGCGGCTGACCTACGGCCTGATCGCGGCCAACGTGCTGCTGTTCATCGCCACCAACAACATCAACGGCGGTGGCGGCGGCGGGGCGGCCTGTTCGGCACCGGCGGCCAGCTGAACTCGCTGGGGCTGCACCTGGCGCTGTGGGGCCCGGCCGTCCACGACGGCCAGTACTACCGGCTCGTCAGCTCCGCCTTCATCCACTACGGGCTGCTGCACCTCGCGTTCAACATGTACGCGCTGTACCTGCTGGGCAGCTCGCTGGAGCGGTACGCGGGCAGCCTCCGCTTCGGCCTGATCTACCTGCTCTCGGCGCTGTCCGGCAGCTTCGGCGCCCTGCTGCTGTCACCGAACTCGCTGACGGCCGGCGCCTCCGGGGCGATCTTCGGGCTGATGGGGGCGATGCTGGTGCTCGAGCGCCACCGCGGGGTGCAGCTGCTGGGCGGATCGATCGGCGGCCTGCTGGTGGTCAACCTGATCTTCACCTTCGCCTACTCCGGGTCGATCTCGGTGGGCGGTCACATCGGCGGGCTGATCGGCGGCGTGCTGACCGGCTTGGTGCTCTCGGGCTACGGGCGCGGCCACCTCGCGCACGGCCGGCTGACGCCCTCGGTGGCGCTGGGCCTGATGCTGATCGCTACCGGCACCATCGCCGGGTCGCTGGCGGTGGCGGGCGGATGAAGCTGCTGCGTCGTGTGCGCTGGTCGCTGGTTGGCGTGGCGGCCTTCTTCCTCGTGCTTGCGGTGGGCGTCTACGGCTGGACCACCCAGTCCGGCTACTTCGCGCTCCTGCCCGACAACGCCCACCCGGCCGCCAACGTCGTCCACGCGCCGGGCGGCAAGCCGCCGGCCGACGGATCGGGCTTCTACTTCGTCGACGTCAACGAGCTGCAGGCCAACCTGATCCAGAAGCTGTGGGCGGAGCACCTGGTCGAGGGCGCCCAGCTGGTGCCTGACAACCAGGTGCTGGCGCCGGGCCAGTCCGACCAGGAGCACATCACCGAGGACGCGCGCGCGATGACCAACTCCCAGCAGACCGCGCAGGTGGTAGCGGAGCGCGCGCTGGGCAAACAGGTCCCGATCGAGAAGCTGGGCGCGCAGCTGCTGGGCGTCCAGCAGGGTGACCCGGCCGCCAAGGCCGGCCTCAAGCCGGGCGACATCGTGACCGAGGCCAACGGCCGGCCGGTGCGCACGGCGGGAGATCTGATCCGGGCCATGCAGCCGGTCAAGCCGGGGCAGTCGGTGCAGCTGACGCTGAAGCAGGCCGGCAACGTCACGCTCGGCACCATCGCCAGCACCGACCACCCGCCTCGCGCGCTGATCGGCGTCTCGATCGGCGACGCCGTGCACGTCGGCCACATCCCGATACCGGTCCGCTTCTCGACCGGCTCGATCGGCGGGCCGTCGGCCGGGCTGGCGTTCGCGCTCGAGATCTACGACTCGCTGAGCGGCCGCCACCTGCTGCGCGGCCACAAGATCGCGGTCACCGGCGAGCTCGACCTGGCCGGCGGCGTGCACGAGATCGGCGGCGTCAACCAGAAGACGATCGGCGCCATCAACGCCGGCGCCGACACCTTCCTGGTCCCGGCGGGCGACAATTTCAAGGACGCGCGGCGCACGGCGCACGGCCGCATCCACGTGATCGCCGTGACCAGTTTCGACCAGGCGCTGTCGGTCATCCGCGGGCTGCCGCCACGGTGACGAACCGGTGAACCGATCTGCCGCAAACAGCGCTATTTCTCGCTAGACAACGCTGGATCGGGAGGGGGGCGATTGCGTACACTGCGCCCTCGGCACGGTCGGTTCATCGAAACAGGAAGGTCTCCACGTGGCACAGAAGGCGCGACGCGTCACCTGCAACGACTGCTTTTTTCGCAAGACAAGCCTCTGCGCACTGGATCTGAGCGAACCGTGTCCGACCTTCCGACCGGCCGTCAGAGGCGGGATGGTGGCGCCTCCACAGGCGCGCCTGGTCGAGCCACTCCCCGAGCTGCAGGCCCCCGTCTGGATCGCGGGACCGCGCGTCGCCGCCGTCGGCGCCGCTTAGACGCCTGCGGGTGTCAGCGCTTCGCTGAAGAGCGCGCCCAGCCGGGCAACGCCCTCGCTGATCTGCTCGGGCGCAACGGCGCTGAAGGCCAGCCGTAGCGAGGAGCGGCCGCGGGGGCTGAACTCCTTGCCGCTGATGTAGGGCACGCCGCGCTCGGCCGCCTGCGGCAGCAGCGCGGCCGTGTCGATCTGCTCGGGCAGGTCGACCCAGTAGAAGTAGCCGCCCTCGGGCGTCGTCCAGCGGGCGCCCGCGGGGAAGTGCTCACGCAGCGCCGCCTCCATCGCGTCGCGCCGCTGCTTGAGGGTGGCCGTGGCACGCTCCACGTTGGGCTCGAACCTGCCGGCCCGGCAGTAGGCCGCCAGCGCCGCCTCGGCGAACGTGTTGGGCGCGATCAGGGTGTTCTCCGACAGCCGCGCCATCGCCCCCGCCATCCGCTCGGGCAGCACCAGGTAGCCGGTGCGGATGCCGGGCGCCACCGTCTTGGTGAACGAGCACGAGTAGACGACGTTGTCGCCGCCATCCAGCTCGTGCAGCGTCGGCGCCGGCTCGCCCTCGAACCGCAGCAGGCCGTAGGGATCGTCCTCGACCACCAGCACCTCGTGACGGCGGGCCAGCTCGACCACCCGGCGCCGGCCCTGCTCGGGCAGCGACACGCCGGACGGGTTCTGGAAGGTGGGGATCAGGTACAGCATCCGCGCCGGCCGCTGCGCCAGCGTCTGCTCGAGCGCGTCCACGTCGACGCCGGCCGGGGTCACCGGCACGGCGACCACCTCGGCGCCGAACGTGCGCAGCGAGATCAGGGTGCGGTCGTAGGTGGGATCCTCGGTGATCGCGACGCCGCCGCGGCCCAGGAACAGGTGCTGCGCCAGGAAGGCGACGCCCTGCAGCGAGCCGTTCACCAGCAGCACCCGCGCCGGGTCGACGCGGTGGCGCTCGCCGATCCACTCGCGCAGCGGCATGTACCCACCGGGCGAGTAGGCGAGCGCGCGCGCTCCATCCTCGCGCAGCGCCGTGACCGCCGCCTGCTCCAGGTCGGACACCGGCAGCATGTCGGCCGAGGGGACGCCGCGGGTGAAGGGGATGGCGGTCATGGCTGCATCGTATCGTCCTCAGCCCAGCCGCTCCGCCGCCAGCCGGGCGGCCGCCGTGGGGCTGTCGCCGACCGGGATGCCGCGCGCCTGCAGCGCCTCCTGCTTGCCGGCGGCCGTGCCGGACGAGCCCGAGATGATGGCGCCGGCGTGGCCCATGGTCTTGCCGGCGGGCGCCTGGAAGCCGGCGATGTACGCCACCACGGGCTTGCTGACGTGCTCGTCGATGTAGGCGCCGGCCTTCTCCTCCTCGTCGCCGCCGATCTCGCCCACCATCACGATCAGGTCGGTGCCGGGGTCGGCCTCGAACCGCTCCAGGATGTCGATGAAGGAGCTGCCCACGATCGGGTCGCCGCCGATGCCGACGATGGTCGAGTTGCCCAGGCCCAGGTCGGCCAGCTCCTTGCCGATCTGGTACGTGAGCGTGCCTGACCGGGACACCAGCCCCACGCGGCCGGCCGCAAACACCTGAGCCGGGATGATCCCGACGTTGGCGATGCCCGGCGACAGCGCACCGGGGCAGTTGGGCCCGAGCATGGTCACCCCGCGCGGGCGGATGTAGTTGTAGACCCGCAGCATGTCGTGGGCGGGGATGCCCTCGGTGATGCAGATGATGGTGCCGCAGCCCGCATCCACGGCCTCGTAGATCGCGTCGGCCGCGAACCGCGGGGGCACGAACACCATCGCGGTGTTCGCATCCTGCTCGGCGACCGCCTCGGCGACCGTGTCGTAGACCGGCACGCCGTCCACGTCCTGGCCGCCCTTGCCCGGCGTCACGCCGGCCACCACGGCGGTGCCGTAGTCGCGGTTCCGCAGCGCGTGGAAGCTTCCCTCGCGGCCGGTGATGCCCTGGACGACCAGGCGCGTCTCTGCCGTCACGATGATCGGCATCAGGCGGCGCTCCCCTCGACCAGCTCGACCACGCGGGCGGCCGCCCCCAGCATCGTCGCCTCCACGTGGAGGTTGGGCGGCGCGGCGTCGGCCAGGATGCGGCGTCCCTCGTCGGCGTTGGTGCCGTCCAGGCGCACCACGATCGGAAGGGTCGCACCCAGCCGCTCGAGTGCGGTCAGGATGCCGTGGGCGACCTCGTCGCCGCGGGTGATGCCGCCGAACACGTTGAACAGCACCGCCCGCACGTTCGGGTCGGAGAGCAGCACCTCCATCGCGGTGGCGATCGCCTCCGCATCGGCGCCGCCGCCCACGTCCAGGAAGTTGGCGGGGCGATGGCCGGTGGCCTCGCCCGCTGCCGCCACCACGTCCAGGGTGGACATGGCCAGCCCGGCGCCGTTGGCGAGCGTGCCGATGTCGCCGCCGTCGAGCTTCACGAAGTTGACGCCGCGCTCGCGGGCCAGCCGCTCCTGCGGGTCGCCCGACTCGGCGTCGCGCATGCCGGCGATGTCGGGATGGCGGTAGAGCGCGTTGTCGTCGACGGTGTACTTCGAGTCGAGCGCGCGCACCACGCCGTCCGGGGTGACGATCAGCGGGTTGATCTCGACCAGCATCGCGTCGGTCTCGATGAAGGCGCGGTAGGCGCCCTCGATGATCGCACCCACCTGCTTCACCTCGGCGGCGGGGATGCCGGCTGCGAAGCAGAGGCGGCGAACGTGGAACGGCTGCAGCCCCATCAGCGGGTCGACGTGCAGGCGGGCGAGCTTCTCGGGCGACTCCTCAGCCACCGTCTCGATCTCGACCCCGCCCTCGGTTGTCAGCATAAGCAACGGCTGCTTGGCGCCGCGGTCGAAGGTGATCGAGAAGTAGTACTCGCTGGCGATGTCGGAGGCGCGCTCGATCCAGAGCTGCCGCACGGTGTGGCCGCGGATGTCCATCCCCAGGATCGCTGCGGCGTGCTGCTCGGCCTCGGCCGGGTCGGCCGCCAGCTTGATACCGCCGGCCTTGCCGCGCCCACCCACCAGCACCTGGGCCTTCACCACCACCGGCCCGCCGAGCTGCTCGGCGACGGCCCGCGCCTCGGCGGCAGTGGCCGCCGGGGCACCCTCGGAGACGGGCAGCCCGAACCGCGCGAACAGCTGCTTGCCCTGGTACTCGAGTAGATCCACGCGCCCCCGCCCCGGTCGATGTCAGGAAGGGCTGAGTGTATCCAGCACCCGCTCGGCGCCCTACCGGTCAAAAGACCGACGACCCGCAGAGCGGGCCGTCGGAGGAGGCAGGTAGCTGCGAGGTGTGGGCACGTTCGATCGCAGCGTCCGGAGCCGATTCTCCATGCGTGTTGTCAGGAAAGATCGCCGTTTTGGTTAGGTATTTGTAAAGGCAGTCCATACCGGCTGCGCCCCGCTCCCATGGTTGCGCCGGTCACGGGGACGGGCGATAGCCGGCGCGCGGCGATCGCCCCGCGGATCGCCTTCACATCTAGGCGGGCCGGGTCGAACGTGACCTCGACCTCGTCGCCGATGTGCTCGGCCGTCACCGATACCGCCCCCGGCAGCGCCATCAGGGCGTCGTGCACGCGTTGCTCGCAGCCGCCGCAGGTCATGCCCGCCACCGCGATCGTCTCGGTGACCACGGCGTTACTGGGTGCTCGCGCCCGGCGGCAGGGGAACCGCGGCCACCGACGCCACGTAGGCGGCAACGTCCTGCGCGTCCTGGCCCTTGAGCAGGTTCGCGGGCATCGGCGTGGGGTGCGCGTAGGGGAACCCGAGCATGATCTGCTCACGCACCAGCGCCTCGAACGACGAGTCCTCGAAGCCCTCGGCCCGCGGCTCCTCGTAGGCATCGTCCAGGTTGGGTCCGATGGTGCCCTTGGTGCCGGCGTCCGCCAGCGTGTGGCAGCCTCCGCAGGTGGTGATGAACAGCTTCTTGCCGTTCGCGAGGTCGGCTCCCCCCGACCCGGCGACGCCGCTCTGGACGCCACAGCCGGATGCGGTGAGTCCCGCTGCGCCCAGCACGGCGGCGGTTACGAGCGTTGCCAGGGGGCGTCTCACGGAGGCGAAGCCTACCAACTCACTCGGGGGCCCTGCGGGGGATATGCACCGCGCCAGGTGACCGCCTCGGCGGCCTGCTCGGCGGCCAGCGCCAGGGCCTCGGCGAGCGGCCGGCCATCCGCCAATCCGAACAGCAACCCAGCCACGAACGTGTCACCGGCGCCGTAGCTGTCGACCCGCGGGGCCGGCGGTGGCACCGCCCGATAGCCGGTGCCTCCGCGCTCGCCGTCGGTCACGATCACGTGGCGCGGCTGCACGGCCAGGCGCCCCAGGTCGTACTGCTCGCCGCGGTCGCTGCCGCTGCCGACCAGCACGTCGGCCTGCACGCCGCTTGCGGCCAGCACATCGAACCGTCGCGCCGTCACCACCAGCACCCGGGCCTGCCTGGCCAGGCGCAGGGTGGCCGGATCGGAGCCCGTGAAGTAGACGCCGTCGCAGTCCGCCAGCGAGCCCCACGGCAACGGATCCTCTGCGGCCGGGTGCAGGTTCGCGCCGATCACGCAGATCGTGCGCTCGCCGCTCGGGTCCCGCATCACCAGCGTACGCGTGTGCCGGCCGGGCCGCGGCGCCGCGTACGTCCGCACCCCCAGCTCCTCCATCGCCTCCGCCACCGGCACGTCGTCGCCGGCGGCCGTGAAGAACTGCACGCCGGCGCCCATCCGGACCAGCGCAGCCGCCGTCACGGCTCCGCCGCCGGCCGGCTGGATGAGCGGGTCGGTCAGGTGCACGATCTCGCCGGCCGGCGGGATGAACGGCGCGTCGGTGTGGGTGACCCACTCGACGTGCCCCACGACGGCCAGGTTCAGGTTCTTCGTCATGGTGCTCGTAGCTCGAACCGGTACTTCGGCGGGAGGCTGCCACTGTCGGGCAGGCTCCCTTCAGGTACTGCGCGTTCGCCGCCGCCGGCGGCTATCGCGCGCTGTGCCTACGGCACATAGACAACCTTCCCCTGCACCTGCAGGTCCTCCATCAGCTGCTGCCCCGAGGCAACGTCGGACAGCGGCAGCACACGGTCGATCACGGGCTTGATCGCACCCGCCTCGACCGCCCGCAGCGCCGCCGACAGCTCGGCCTTGTTGGACAGGTGCGAGCCCAGCAGGTTCTGCTGCTTGTTCCACAGGAAGCGCAGGTCGGTGACGGCCTCGAAACCGGTCGACGCGCCGCACACGACCACGCGCCCGCCCCAGCGCAGCGCGGCCATCGAGGTCGGCCAGGTCTCCTGGCCGGAGTGCTCGAACACGATGTCGACGCCGGCCTTGCCGGTGATCGCCTTGACCTCGGCCAGCACGTCCTGGCTGGAGCGGTCGATCACGTTGACGGCGCCCAACTGCTCGGCCTTGGCCACCTTCTGCGCGCCGCCCACCACGGTATCGGGTTGGCGCCGAACATCCGGCAGATCTGGATGGCCATGGTGCCGAGGCCGCCCACGCCGCCCCAGATCAGCACGTGCTCGCCGGGCTGCACCTTGGCCCGGCTGACCAGCATCCGCCAGGCCGTCTCCAGCACCAGCGGCATCGATGCCGCCTCCTCGTGGCTGAGGTTGGAGGGCTTGGGCAGCACGTTCACCGCCGGCATCGTCACGTACTCGGAGTGACCGCCGTCGTTGGGCCCGCTCTGAAAACCCCAGATGCGGAACTGGCGGCAGAAGAACTCCTGCCCGGTCACGCAGAAGTCACAGGTGCGACAGGAGAGGCCGGGGTGCACGACCACCTCGTCGCCGACCTGCAGCGACGAGGAGCCGAAGCCGGTGCCCGTGACCTCGGAGCCGAGCGCCGCCACCACGCCCGACACGTCCGATCCGGAGACGTGCGGGAAGATCACCTTCATCCCCGGCATCCCCCGCCGGGCCCAGATGTCGTTGAAGTTGGCGCCGGCCGCCTTCACCTCGATCAACACCTCGTAGGGCCCGGGCTCGGGCTCGGGGATGTCGGTGTAGCTCAGCACCTCGGTGCCGCCGTGCTCCTCGAAGACGACCGCCTTCATGCGGACAGCGCCTTCCCGAGATACTCGAAGTTGTCGACGTAGCGCCGCACGTCCTCCTCGCTGTGCTGCACCGTCAGCGTCCAGTTCTCGGACTTGCCCCACGGCGCCATGAACACGCCGCGATTGAACTGCGCCAGCCAGTTCACGTACGCGAGCTGGTCGGACACCTCGAGGTAGTCACGGTAGTTGCGGACGCGCTCGGCCCGGTAGGTGACGGCGCCGCGGGCACCCAGCACGGTCGTGTAGCCGGCCAGCCCGTTGCTCTCGATCACGCCGTCGCACCCCTCGCGCAGGATCTCGCCCAGGCGCGAGAACTCGGTGTAGGCGTCCGGCACCAGGATCTCGGTCAGCGTCGCGTGCATCGCGGCCATGGTCAGCGGGTTGCCGTTGAACGTGCCGACCTGGTCGATCTTGCCGTCCGCGATCCAGCCCATCACCTCGTCGGTGCCGCCGATCGCCCCGCAGGGCAGCCCGCCGCCGACCGACTTGGCCAGGCACAGCAGGTCGGGCGTCACGCCGAAGGCCTCGACGGCGCCGCCGTAGGAGAGCGTGGCGCCGGTCTTGACCTCGTCGAACACCAGCAGCGCGCCGTGCTCGTGCAGCAGGTCCTTGACCCCCTGCAGGTAGCCCTCCTCGGGCAGCACGAACCCGGCGTTCATCATCGCGGGCTCCACGATCATGCCGGCCACCTGGCCCTTGTAGCGGTTGAGCGTGCGCTCGAGCGCCTCCAGGTCGTTGAACGGCACCACCCTGGTCAGCTTCACGTAGTCGGCCGGCAGGCCAAGGGTCTGGGGCACCGACACGGGATCGTCGTAGGGGCCGATCTTGTCGGCCGGCGGCGCCACCGACACCATCAGCGCGTCGTGGTGCCCGTGGTAGGAGCCCTCGATCTTGAACAGGATGTCGCGTCCGGTGTAGGCACGCGCCAGCCGCACGGCGTCGAGCGTCGACTCGGTGCCGGAGTTGCCGAACCGCCACAGCGGCAGGCCGAAGCGCTTCTGCAGGTGCTCCGCGACGGCGATCGAGTCCTCGGTCGGCTGCGCGAAGTGCGTGCCCAGGCGGACGCGCTCGGAGACGACCTCGGCGATGCGCGGATGTGCATGGCCGACGGCCATCGCGCCGTAGCCGTTGTGGAAGTCGACGTACTCGTTGCCGTCGACGTCGACCACCTTCGACCCGTGCCCCTCGGCCAGGTAGATGGGATGCGGCTCGGTGTCCTGCCAGCTGGAGGCGACGCCCCCGGCCAGCGACCGGCGGGCCCGCTCGGTCATCTCGCGCGAATGCTTGTGCCGCTCGTTGAACGTGGCCTCCTCGGCCTCGATCACGCTGGCCAGCCGGGCGGGATCAATAGTGCTTGTTGCGCTCACGACTTCACACCCCCTAGTACCTCTCCATAGCGGTTGTCACGCCAGGCGAGCGCGGCCTTCAGCCCACTCGACTGGACGATCTGCATGAACTCTCGCTGCTCCGGCGCGTCGGCCGCGTTCAACATGGACGATAGATCGAGATTCATGTTGACCGCCTCCCGCAGCCCCATCGCCTCGTACGCCCGCACCAGCGCGATCTTGGTCAGACGCAGCACCGGCAGCGGCGTCGGCGCGATCTTGCGCACCAGCGCCTCCACCTCCGCGTCCAGCTCGTCCTCGGCCACGACGCGGTTGATCATCCCGGCTCGCTCCGCCGCCTGGGCGTCGATCATGTCGCCGGTGAACAGCAGCTCGTTGGTCTTCTTCTGGCCCAGCAGGAAGGGCATCAACAGCGTCACCGGCCCCGATCCGTACCGGATCTCCGGCTCCCCGAAGCGGCCGCTCTCGGTGCTGATGATCATGTCGCATGCCATCGCCAGCTCACAGCCGCCCGCCAGGCAGTAGCCGCGCACGGCGGCGATGGTGGGCTTCGGCAGCGCCCACAGCTTCATGGTCGCGTCGATGTCGGTGGCCAGCACCTCGTGCCACTCATGGGCCGGGATGTCGGAGTGGGCGGCCTCGGCGGACAGGTCGTAGCCGGCCGAGAACGCGCGCTCGCCGGACCCCGTCACCACCACCACCTTCACCTCGTCGTCGGCCACCGCCCGGTCGAGCGCGGCGTGCAGCCCTTCCAGCACCGCCCCGTTCAGGGCATTCAGCTTCTCGGGGCGGTTCAGCGTCACCCAGGCCGCGGGGCCACGGGTCTCATACAGAACGGCTTCGCTCATGCGGCTCGCTCCTCGGATTGTCCAGCACGATCAGGCAGTCGAGCGCGACGGCGCGCTCGGGCGAGACCAGCAGGGGATTGACGTCGATCTCGGAGATCTCGGGGTGCTCCGCGGCCAGACGCGAGACGGCCACGATCGCCTCGATCAGGTGGATCGGGTACCTCGCCGCCCAGCAGCCGCTCGATCACGGGCAGCGAGGCAACCAGCTCGCGGGCGCCGTCGGCATCCAGCGGGAGCCAGGCTGTGGGTGATCAGCTCCAGCGCCTCGGCCAGGCCGCCGCCGACGCCGACCGAGACGGTGGCGCCGAAGTCGGGGTCGCGGGTGACGCCGATCATCAGCTCGACGCCGCCCAGCACCTGCTCGGCCACGATCACGCGGCCGCCCATCCGCCGGGCCGCCTCACGCACTCCGGCGGCGTCGGCCAGGCCCAGCGCCACGCCGCCGACCCTGGCCTTGTGGGCGACGTTGTCGATCTTGACGACGACCGGATAGCCGATCTGCTCGGCGGCCGCGGCGGCCTCGTCAGCGATCGCGCAGCGCTCGGCGCGCACGTATGAGAGGCCGTAGGACGCGGCGATCCGGGCCGACTCCAGCTCCGGCAGGTCGCCGGCGCCGGGCAGCGGCGGGGCGGCCGGCAGCAGGCGCGACGCCGGCACGCGCTGCCGGTACGCGAGCCGTGCGGCCAGCGCCCGCAGCCCAGGCAGCGAGCCCTTCAGCAGCGGGATGTCGTGCTGCCGCGCCCACTCGATGTCCTCGATCGGCGGGTCGGCGGTGGTGACCGTGATCACGCACGGGAACAGATCGGTCTGGTGGCAGGCTGCGCGCAGGTCGTTGGCGATGTTGGTGGCCAGCTCGCGCTCACCGGCATGCAGCCACTGGCTGTGGTCGATGTCCGACACCAGCACGTCGAACTCACCGGACTCGGCCATCAGCTCGAAAACGCGCGGGAACACGATCCGGTCGTCGTCGATCGCCCAGCAGTCGACCGGGTTGCCGACGCCGCTGAAGTTCGGGAACTCGGCCACGATCCGCGCCTTCAGCTCGGGCGAGAACTCCTGCAGCGGGATGCCCGCCTGCTCGGCCTTGTCGGCGAAGTACTCGCCCTCGCCGCCCGAGTTCGTGACCGCGCCGATCCTGCGGCCGCGCGGCGGCGTCGCCCGTGAGAACACCTCCAGGTGCTCCAGCCAGTTGCCGAAGTCGTCGACCCGGATCGCGTTGTAGTACCGCAGCATCCCGGAGAACACCTCGTCGCTGCCGACCATCGCTCCGGTGTGCGTGAGCGCGGCCCTGGCGCCCATCTCCGACGTGCCCACCTTCAGCACGATCGCGACCTTGCCGGCCTCGGCCACACGCTGCAGCGCCTGCTCGAACGCGGCCGGCCGCCGCACCGCCTCGAGGAACAGGCCGATCACGCGCGTGTCCGGGTCGTCGGCGAAGAAGGCCACCATGTCGGCCACGTCGGTGACGGTCTCGTTGCCTGCCGAGACGACGGTGCGGAAGCCGATGCGCGGGCCCAGCGACACCAGGATCTCGCCGATCGACCCCGAGTGCGCGATGGTCGCCACCGGCCCCGGCACGAAGGTGGGATGCAGGCTGCCGATCCAGGGCGACGGGTATCCGGGCGTGGCCACGCCCATGCAGTTGGGGCCGATCATCGCGATGCCGGCCTCGCGCACCCGGTCGCTGACCAGGGCGCTCATGCGCGGCCCCTCGACGGGGCCGGCCTCGTTGCCCAGTCCGGGCGTGATGATCGCCCGCACGCCGGGCACCGACAGGACGTCGTCGATGGCCGCCTCGATGCGGCCGTGCCCGACCCCCATCACGACCATCTCAGGCACCTCGGGGCAGTCGGCCATCGTCGGGTAGCAGCGCACTCCGCAGGCCTCGGTCTTGGTCGGATTGATCCCGTAGAAGGGCACGCCGGGCACCGTCATGTTCTCGGCGATCCGCTGCGACGTGCGCTCCGAGATGCCGTAAATCGCAACCGACCGCGGCCGGAAGACTCCGTCCAGGTCGGTCCGCAGCAGGGGCGAGATGGTAGAGCTCATGCGGCCTTTGGCCCGAGTCTGGGAGGTCTCTGCGGGCACCGCCGCAAGTCTACGCAATTCGTATTGACGGCGCTGGTTTCTACGAATATCGTAGCTCGTGACATGACTGACGATCTCGACCACCGCATCGTCGACTCGCTCGTCGAGGACGGCCGCAAGTCGTTCGTCAAGATCGCGGAGGAGCTGGACGTCTCCGAGGCGACCGTGCGCCAGCGCGTCGCCCGCCTGACCGCCGACGGCGTCATGCAGATCACCGCCGTCACCAATCCGCTGCTGATCGGCTACGACGCGATGTGCATGCTGGGACTGCGCGTCGACAAGGCCCAGCTGCAGGCCGCCGCCGACGCGCTGACCGCGCTGGACGAGGTCACCTACCTGATCGCCAGCACCGGCCGCTTCGACTACCTGGCCGAGATCACCTGCCGCAACAACAAGCACCTGCTCGACTTCATGCACCGCCGGCTGCCGAAGGTGCCGGGGGTGCAGGACAGCGAGTCGTTCGGGTACCTGTCCGTGCTCAAGGAGAGCTACCGCGGCAGCGCGTGACGATTCCGCCACCACCTAGCGATCTCCCTGCTCGGTGAAGAAGCGGCCCGTCTCGCCTCCCGAGAAGAAGCGCGATGTGACCGTCTTCTTGCGCGTGTAGAACTCGACCGCGTCGGGCCCGTGGGCGTGCAGGTCGCCGAAGAAGCTGCCCTTCCAGCCGGAGAACGGGAAGAACGCGACCGGCGCGGCGACGCCGACGTTGACGCCGATCATCCCCACCTCGACGTCGTGGCGATAGCGGCGGACGGCCGCGCCCGACTCGGTGAAGATCGACGTGCCGTTGCCGTAGCGGCTGGCGTTCACGATCTCGATCGCCTCGTCCAGCGACCCCGCGTGGATCACCGACAGCACCGGCCCGAAGATCTCCTCCTGGGCCACGTCCATGTCCGGGGTGACCGCGTCGAGGATGGTGGGGCCGACGAACGCGCCCTCGCTGTTGGCGGACGGGCTGCGGCCGTCGACGGCCGGCGTGGCGCCGTCAGCGATGCCGCGCTCGATCCACTCGAGGATGCGGTCGCGCGATGCGCACGAGACGACCGGGCCGACGTCGGTGCCGTCGTCGAGGCCGTCGCCGACCGCCAGCTCCCGGGTGCGGGGCACGAGCTCCTCCATCAGCGGCACCTTGGCGTCGCCCACGGCGATCACGACCGAGCCGGCCATGCAGCGCTGGCCGGCGGCGCCGAACGCGCTGCCGATGATGTTGCCGACGGTCTTCGGCATCACGGCATCGGGCATCACCACCATGAAGTTCTTGGCGCCGCCGAGCGCCTGCACCCGCTTGCCGTTGGCCGCCGCCCGCTCGTAGACGTAGCGGGCGACGGTGGCCGAGCCGACGAACGAGACGGCGTCGATGCCGGGATGGTCGAGGATGCCGTTGACGACGTCGACCGAGCCGTTGACGAGATTGACGACGCCGTCCGGCAGCCCGCCGTGCTCGTGCAGCAGGTTGAAGATCAGCTCCTGCGTCAGCGGCACCTGCTCCGAGGGCTTGAGGATGAACGTGTTGCCGCAGGCGATCGCGAAGGGCAGGAACCAGAACGGCACCATGGCCGGGAAGTTGAACGGGGCGATGGCGGCGCAGACGCCGACCGGCTGCCGGAAGGTCTCGCAGTCGACGGCCGTGGCCACGTTCTCGAGCACCCGGCCCTGCATGGTCTGGGGGATGGCGGTGGCGGCCTCCACCATCTCGATGGCGCGGCCGACCTCGGCCCGCGCATCCGGGAAGGTCTTGCCCATCTCGCGTGTCACCGCCCGGGCGATCTCGTCCTGGTGGGCCTCCAGCACCTGGCGGAAGCCGAACAGCCAGCGCGCGCGCTCGATCGTGGAGCGGCTGCGCCAGGCCGGGAAGGCGGCGCGGGCCGCGGCGACGGCGGCGTCGACGTCCTCGGCGCCCGACAGCGGCACCCGCGCCAGCACCTCGCCGGTGGCCGGGTTGGTCACATCGAGCTGGTCTCCGGCCGCGGCCGGGCGCCAGTCGCCGTTGATGTAGTTGCCGAGCAGTCGGGTCTGGATGGCGGCCTGGGACATCGGGATTCCTTCCGTGGATCGGTTCGCCTCCCCAATGCTGGCAGCCCGGCCGTCGCGGCACCAGCGTACACTGTGTCTCGGATGGCCGAAGAATCCGGACACTCTGTCCTGACCGTCGCGGATGTGCTCGCGCTCGAGCTGCTCCGCAACGCGGACGTGAGCGTCGCGGCGGCCGGCCACCGGCTGGGGAACCGGGTGGAATGGGTGCACGTGTTCGAGACCCCGGCGGTGACCGGGATGCTGCGCGGCGGGGAGTTCCTGCTCACGACCGGCATCGCGCTGGCGGCGATGGCTCCAGCCGAGGTGGATGCCCTGGTCGCGGCGGTGGCCCGGGCCGGCGCGGCCGGGATCGGGCTCGAGCCCAGTCACGTCTCGCCGGACGCGCTGACCACCGCCTGCCGGTCGCATGATCTGCCGCTGCTCGTGTTCGGCAGACCGGTGCGGTTCGTCGACATCACCCACGTCCTGAACGAGCGCCTGGTATCGGGGGAGCTGGCCACCCTGCGGCGAGCGGTGTCGCTGCAGGCGCAGCTGCGGGAGGCAGCCCGCGAGGGGTTGGGACCCGCCGGCCTGGTGGCGGCGCTGGGTGAGGTGCTGGAGGCGCAGGTGCTGCTCGAGCGCGCCGACCGCACGCCGATCGCGAGCGCCCCGGAGGCCGGGCTGGACGTCGCCTTTCTGGAGGCGCTCGACCGCTACCGCCAGCGGCTGCCGACGGCCCTGCACTCGCGGCCGGTACAGCCGGGAGCGCGCCTGCACGTGCTGTCACGGCGCGGTGACGAGCTCGACCTGCTGGCGGTGGACGAGGCGGCGTTCCTGCTGTCGGTGGCGCTGGCCGCGCAGCCGCCGGCCGAGGAGGTGCCGTCGGCGGAGCGGGCGCGATTGCTGCAACGGCTGGCCGAGGGCCGGGCCGGCAGCCGCCAGGAGATCATGCGGCGGGCGCGATCGGTCGGCGTCGACCTGTCGCGCGGCAGGCTGTGGGCGATCCACGCCCGCGGATCGCTGGCGCGGCTGGAGCGGCTGGGGATGGACGCGCTGGTGGACGGCCCGCGCGGATTGATCGCGATCGCGCCCGGAGCCGATCCACGCGCCGTGGCGCGCGACCTGATCCGGCGCGGTGACGTGACGGCGGTCGGGCTGGACGCCTGCGGGACGGAGCCATGGCACATCACGGAGGCGCTGGCGACGGCGGAGCGTGCCTGCCTGGTGGCGGCGGCGGCCGGGCCCCAGGTCAGGCTCGGGTCGGACCTGGGCGCGCTCGCCCCGGTGGCACGGGAGGTGCTGGCCGGAGGGCGGATGCAGTCGCGGTTCGACGAGACGGGCCTGGCCGTGGTCGAGGCACTGGTTGCGACCGGCTGGTCGAAGGCGTCCGCCGCCAAGCGGCTGGGCATCGCCCGTCAGCGCCTGTACGACCGCCTGGCCGTGCTCTCGGCCCGCCACGCCCTCGACTTCGACCTGCCGCAGACCCGCGTCGAGCTGTCGCTGGAGGTGTGGGCGGCGCGCATGAGCAGCCTGGCCCCGTGACGGCTAGGCGGCTGCCGCGTAGACTGCATGGCCGGATGAGCAACCTGATCGACAGCGGCTGGGCCGCCTGGCTGCCGTTCGAGCTGATCGAGGCGCTCGAGGCCCGCTCCGGCCGCTCGGCCGATCGCCGGGCGCTGCGCGAGCGGCTCGAGCGCGGGCCCAGCGAGGCCGACGAGGAGCGCTGGGAGCGGTTCCGCCTGGTCTGCCCCTCCCGCATCGACCTGCCAGCGGATGCCCGGGGGCTGACCACCGCGGACGCCGAGACGCTGCTCGACCAGCTGGGGCTGCTGGACGCCGAGCCGGAGCCGGTCGAGCTGGTGCTGACGCTCGACAACGAGGACGTGCGCGAGCTGGAACGGATCCGCTCCAGCCGCGACCTGGGGGCGATCGCCGAGACGCCGGCGGGACTGCCCTCGCTCGACGCCCGCTTCGGCGGCGGCAAGGTCGGCCGCAACGATCCCTGCCCCTGCGGCTCCGGCAAGAAGTACAAGCGCTGCCACGGCAGCTGACCTTCTCCCGGGTCACACCAGCCTGACCAGCTCCTGGCCGTTGGTCACCTGGTCGCCCTCACCCACCGCCACCGCGTCCACGGTGCCGGCGTGCGGCGCCACGATCTCGTTCTCCATCTTCATCGCCTCCACCACGACCAGCACCTCGCCCGCCTGCACCTCGGCCCCGGCCTGCGTCGCCACCTTCAGCACCGTCCCCTGCATCGGGCTGCGGATCACATCGGCGGCTCCCGCCCCACCCGCAGAGCGCTGCGCGAGCTGCGCCAGCCGCTCGCGCAGCCGCCTGCGGCCCGGATGCTCCGGCGCCAGCACCGTCACCTCAAACCGCTCGCCGTCGACCTCCGTGACCAGCGTGCGCGCCTCGTTCCGGGGCGGCTCGGGCACGGCGGCGGCTCCGTCAGCCGGCGGCTCCTGCCTCAGCGAACGGGCGTAGCCGCCGCCCTCGACGAAATCGTGCATCGTTCCGCCGGCAGCAAACTCGGGATGTTCGAGGATCGCCCGGTGGATCGGGATCAGCGAGTGCACGCCCTCAACCTCGAACTCCGACAGCGCCCGCAGCATCCGGCGCCGCGCCAGCTCGCGGTCGGCGTCCCAGACGATCAGCTTTGCGATCATCGGGTCGTACAGCTCCGAGATGGAGGCGCCCTCGACGACCCCCGAGTCGACCCGCACGCCCGGCCCCGACGGCTCGCGGTAGCGGGTCACCCGCCCCGGCGTCGGCACGAAGTCCCGGCCCGGATTCTCCGCGTTGATCCGGCACTGGATCGAATGCCCACGCAGGGTCACGTCCGACTGCGCGATCGACAACGGCTCCCCGCTCGCGATCCGCAGCTGCTCGCGCACCAGATCGAGGCCGGTCACCATCTCGGTGATCGTGTGCTCCACCTGCAGGCGCGTGTTCATCTCCAGGAAGTAGTAGGTGCCATCCGCGTCGAGCAGCCCCTCGACCGTGCCGGCGTTCACATAGCCGACGGCCCGCGCCGCCTCCACCCCGATCGCTCCGATCCGCTCGCGCAGCTCCGGGGACACCGCCGGCGACGGCGTCTCCTCCACGATCTTCTGATGGCGCCGCTGGATCGAGCAGTCACGCTCGCCGAGATGCACGATCGACCCGTGACTGTCGGCCAGCACCTGCACCTCGACGTGCCGCGGCCGCTCCAGGTAGCGCTCGAGAAACACGCTGTCGTCCGCGAAGTACGCCTTGCCCTGCCGCCGCGCGGACTCGTAGCCGCGCCGCAGCTGCTCCGCGTCGGCCGCGACCTCGATGCCCTTGCCGCCGCCGCCGGCCGACGCCTTCACCGCGACCGGATAGCCGATCTCCTGCGCGATCTCGAGCGCCTCCTCGACGGTGTCCACCACGGAGTTGGTGCCGGGGATGACGGGCACGCCGGCCCGCTCCATCAGCGCGCGCGCGCTGGTCTTCGATCCCATCGCCTCGATCGCATCGGGCGGCGGCCCCACGAACACCAGGCCGGCCGCCGCACAGGCGCGGGCGAACGCAGCGTTCTCGGCCAGGAATCCGAACGCCAGGGTGCACCGCCTCGGCGCCGCTCCGCAGGGCGGTGCGCACGATCGTCTCTGACAGCAGGTAGCTCTGGACGGCCGCACCCGGGCCGATCAGATATGCCTCGTCCGCGTAGGCGACGAAGGCCGACTCACGGTCGGCCTCGGAGTAGACCGCCACCGAGGCGATTCCCATTTCGCGCAGCGTGCGGAAGATCCGGATCGCGATCTCGCCGCGGTTTGCCACCAGCACCTTGCTGAACATCGGCGGATTCTACGAGTGAAAGCCGCACCAGCGCCTGTTCAATCGCCCGGCGCTGGGCCGCCGAGGCCTGTGGCCGCACCACGATCACAACGGGATGTTGCCGTGCTTGCGCTCCGGCAGGTCCGCCCGCTTACCGCGACAGGCCTCCAGCGCGGCGATCAGCGCCGGCCGCGTCCGCCGCGGCTGGATCACGTCGTCGACGTACCCGCGCTCGGCCGCGGTAAACGGGTTCGCGAACTGCTCCCGGTACTCCTCGACCAGCTCGGCGCGCCGCGCGACCGGATCGTCGGCCGTCTCCAGCTCCTTGCGAAACACGATGTTGACCGCCCCGTCCGGCCCCATCACCGCCACCTCCGCCGTCGGCCAGGCGAAGTTGAAGTCGGCGCCGATGTGCTTCGAGCCCATGACGTCGTACGCACCGCCATAGGCCTTGCGCGTGATCACGGTCAGCTTCGGCACCGTGGCCTCGCAGTAGGCGTACAGCAGCTTCGCGCCGTGCCGGATGATGCCGCCCCACTCCTGCGAGGTGCCGGGCAGGAACCCGGGCACGTCCACGAAGGTCACCACCGGAAGGTTGAAGGCGTCGCAGGTGCGCACGAACCGGCCGGCCTTGGTGGAGCTGTCGATATCGAGCACGCCGGCCAGCGAGCGCGGCTGGTTGGCGACGATGCCGACCGGGTGGCCGCCCAGGCGCGCGCAACCGCAGATGATGTTGGTCGCCCACGCGGCGTGCACCTCGAGGAACTCGCCGTCGTCGATCACCCTGCGCACCACCTCGTGCATGTCGTAGGGCTTGGCCGACTCGTCGGGAATCAGCCGGTCGAGCTCGGCGTCCTCCCTGTCGACCGGATCGTCTGGCGGCTCCCACGGCGGCTGCTCGCCGTTCCAGCTGGGCAGGAACGAGAGCAGGTAACGGCAGTCCTCGATCAGCGCGCGCTCATCGGCAGCGGTGAAGTGGGCGACCCCGCTTCGCGAGGCATGCGTGTGCGCGCCGCCCAGCTGCTCGAAGCTGACCTCCTCGCCGGTGACTGTCTTCACCACCTCGGGGCCGGTGATGAACATGTGCGAGGTCTGCTCCACCATCATCACGAAGTCGGTCATCGCCGGCGAGTAGACGGCGCCGCCGGCGCACGGCCCCATCACCAGGGAGACCTGCGGGATCACGCCTGACGACTGCACGTTCCTGAAGAAGATGTCGGCGTAGCCGGCCAGCGACACCACGCCCTCCTGGATGCGCGCTCCGCCGGAGTCGTTGATGCCGATGATGGGGCATCGGTAGCGAAGCGCCATGTCCATCACCTTGGTGATCTTCTGCGCGAAGGCCTCGCCCAGGCTGCCCCCGAACACGGTGAAGTCCTGCGAGAACACGAACACCCGCCGGCCCTCGATGGTGCCATGGCCGGTGACCACGCCGTCGCCGTAGGGGCGGGTCTCCATCATGTTGAAGTTCGGGTTGCGGTGCTGCACGAAGACGTCCAGCTCGACGAACGAACCGGGGTCGAGCAGCAGCTCCACACGCTCCCGGGCGAGCAGCTTGCCGCGCTCGCGGTGCCGCTCGACCGCGCGCGGCGAGCCCGAGTGCAGCGCCTCGCGGCGAAGCTGCTCAAGCGCCTGCAGCCGTTCCTCGGTGGTGTGCTCCGCCATCAGGCCGGGAGCCTACCGGAGCCCGGCGGGGCTACGGCGCGGGGACACCTCGCAGCAGGCCGTTGCCGGCCAGGCAGACCCAGACGGCGCCCGAGCCGTCAACCACCAGCCGGTAGGGCAGGAGCGCCGTGGCCCGGTAGGTGGCGTCGGCCACGTCCGTCCAGGTGACGCCGTTGTCGTCGGAGCGGAGCAGCTTGGCCGGCGTTGTCGCGGTCGGCTGCACGGCCAGGTAGACGCTGCCGCCCGGTGCGACCACCACCGGCCCCGGCTGAGGCACGGTCAGCACCGTCACCGGCGCCAGCCCCGCAGCCGTGACCTTGCTGGCGTTGTCGATCCGGTAGAGCGCGGTGCCGTTGGAAACCCAAAGCGTGGTGCCGGTGGCGTCGGTGGCGATGAAGCCCTTGAGATCGCCCGACGACGGCTTCGCCCACAGCTTCGTCCAGGTGCCGCCGGCGTCGGTCGACCGCCAGATGCCGCTGCGGTGGTCGTACAGGTAGACGATCGAGGTGCCGGCCGGCCACAGCATCTGGATCGGCTTCGCCCAGTTCCGGGTCGTCATCGCCGTCGCGGCGGCCCTCGTCCAGTTGCCGGCGCCGACCTTGCGGTAGATACCGGCCGCATCGACGGCAGCCAGCAGCACCCTGCTGGTACCCGACTTCCCGACCGCGATGGCCAGCGGCCGCTTCACGCCGGCCAGCGCCGAGAGGCCCTCATCCGTCCACGAGCTGGGCACCGCTGGGGTGGACGACGAGTAGACCTTGCCCTGCCGGTTGCCGTCGCGGTTCCCGGTGGCGATGTACACGCGCGAGGGCGTGACCGTCGAATCGATGGCGACGTCGAACCCCGTGGAGGCGGCCAGCTTGATCACCGGCGAGGTGACGCTGGCGCCCGTGTCGCTCGAGGTCAGGAACGTCCAGTCGGTCGCGACCATGTCGACCGAGGCCGGAGCGTGCGGATCGACGGCCAGGTCCTGGATCAGCGTGACCCCCATGTGGCCGACCATTGGGTACCAGTCGCCGCCGTCGTTGCCCGACCGCCAGATGCCGGAGCGACCGGCCACGAGCACCGCCGGATCGGCACAGGGCTGCGTGGCGTCGATCGCAAGCGCGATCTGCGCGGGGGTGGAGCTCTTCCCGCCCAGCATGAAGCCGGGCCGGGTCGACAGCCACCACGTCGCCCCTCCGGGGCCGCCGACATTGGTATGGACTCTGGTCGGATCGCCCGTGACCGAATGCCAGGTGGCGCCGCCGTCGCCCGAGCGGACGATCGCGTCCGGTGACGACTGATCCGCCCCCGCGTAGACCTGGGTGGCGCCGTCACAGCCGGTCCATGCCGCGATCGACGTCCACATCGAGCCGGCCCGCAGCTGGCCGGCACCCAGCTGCGACCAGCTTGCGCCGCCATCGCTGGAGGCGAACACGCCGCTGGTGCCGGCCGCCGCGTAGACGGTGCCGCCCGCGATGCTCAGCTCCTCGACCGTGACCGGCGCTGTTGCCAGCCGCGTGAACCCGCCCAGGCCTCCGGCATCGGTGGTCTCGTAGAGGCCCTGGCCGTAGCTGCCGGCGTAGAGCACGCCGGTTGCGGACGGATCGAGCGCCAGCGAGCGTAGATGGAGGCCGCTCAGGCCGAGCGTCGTCCAGGTCGCACCGCCGTCGTCGGAGCGCATCACACCCTGGCTGAAGGTGGCCGCGTAGATCGAGCCGCTGACCGGGTCCTGGGCCAGCAGGTTACCGGTCGATCGGGGGTGCTCGGCCGGCAGCCCGGCGGTCTTGGCGTTGCCGCCGGCGAACTGGGGCACCGTCGACAGCATCCTCCAGGTGGCGCCGGAGTCATCCGACTCGAGCAGGCCGCCGCCGGTGCCCGCATCGCCCACCGCCGCGTACACGCGCCCGGCCACCACCGGCGAGAACAGGAACGCAGCCACCTCGAGTTGGGCGCGGCCTACCAGGCCGGTGTTGACCGCCTGCCAGCTGGCGCCGCCGTCGGTCGAGCGCTCGATCCCGGACACGTCGCCACCGGAGAGCAGCACCTCGGGGCTGGCCGGATCGACCGCCACCACGTTCTGGAAGCCTCCGCCGCCGGGGCCGGCCGGGCTGAACGACAGCGTTGCCGCGCGAGCCGCTGAGGCCGACGAGGCGAACGTCACGGCTAGGAGCAGCGCGATCCACCTGGCAGCGCGCGTAGTCAACCCGCAAAGAGGGTACCAGCCCGCGGCCCCGGCGAGAAGTCCCGCCGGGGCCGTGAACTGGGGGCCGACGCCGATCAGCTGGTGGTGAAGATCTGAGAGCCGTGCGCGGGCAGCGTGGCACCCAGAGCGAAGCTCCCATCCGGGCGGCGGTACGCACCGCCCAGATCGATCGAGACCGGCGAATCTGTCGTGTTGACCAGCACCTTCCCGTTGGTGAAGTTGCGCACGTAGACGCCGTTCTGCACCACGTAGGGCCCGGTCGGCGTGCCGATCTGCAGGTGGTACAGCGGATCGTCCAGCGTGGCCGGATCGGTCTTGTTGGCCGTGAAGTAGAAGTACGAGTTGCCGTCGTTGCCGAGCAGGAAGCTGGCCAGCGCGAACCTGCGGGCATCCTCCTTCTGATCGGCGGTGCCGGCCGTCCAGGTCTTGGTGATGGTCAGCGCCAGACCGCCGGTGGAACTCGCATCGCTCAGCATGTTCACGTCCTGCACCCAGGCCTTCGTCGGCTCGAAGCGGGTCAGCGGAGCACCCGCCTGCCGCGTCCAGGTCTCGGCGCTGACTCCGGTCGCACCGTTCAGCAACAGCTTGCTGGGCGCGCCCGGTGCGAAGTACCGGGGCCCGTTGCCGATGCCGTTGCCGAGCACCGCTTTGCCGGTGAACGACGCCACCTTGGCGGCCAGCGCGCTGGTCGCATGCAGCCAGTCAAGCCGCGTCCAGACCTGGCCGGTGGCCGGGTTGATGGGCAGCCCGGTGGTGTAGCCGGGCCACAGCGGCGCCGTGCCCAGCATGTCCAGGTAACAGCCGTCGTAGACCGTCCCGGACAGCAGCTTCGCGCACGACTGCTGCACGTAGGAGACCCAGTTGGGGTCGCCCGGATCGGCCAGGTAGTTGCCGTAACCGTGCGATGTGACCACACGGCCCTGCGCGTCGTGCGAGAGCATCGACGAGTCGACCGTGCCATAAAGCCGCTTGTAGAGGAACGTGCCGTTCAGATAGACGTACAGCTTGAGACTGGGATTGGCGGCCTTCATCGCCGAGGCATAGCCGCCCAGCTGAGCTGGATTGAACGTGATCAAGTCGAAACGCTTGGCGGCGTCCTCCGCAGCCGCCTGCGTTGTGAACCTCTGCGGAGCCGTGTGCATCGGAGCCCATAGATGGATGCCGTTCTCACTGCTGGCAAATCCCACGCTTGCCATGCTCATCGAGCTCGTGCCGCTGGCGTTCGTGACCATGAGCATCGTCGCGATCGCAGCCACGGCGGCCGCAAGTAACCGTTTCAACGAATCCCCCCGAATGGTGTTGTGGCTGCGTGCGCGGCGCCGCCCACCCGCGCATCGCACCCTGGATACTGGGGGCTGTATCGGCAATCCCCACTACTTGCGTTACATGCTGGACGCTAGTCTTACTGATTATTTACAGCACGCTCTAAGGGTCGCGAGCACCGCGTTGTCGCATCCGGCGACGCACCCGTTCTGCAACACTGCGGATCGTGCAGACTGAGAGCGGACGAGAGTCGCGCATGCGCTGGATCGGGATGCGCGTGCGACGCCACTGGGAGTGGGGCCGCGCGCACGGATTCCGGCGGCTGATCGAGGAGGATCAGCTGAACCCCCTGGAGCGAGTGCCGCTGGCGCTGCGCAAACGCCGGTGGCGGCGCACCCACTCGGTCGCCCCCGGCGCGGTCCCGGTCTATCTGGTGGGCGTGCAGCGCTCGGGCACCAACATGCTGGTGCGAGGGCTGGAGCGATCGCCCGAGTTCGAGGTGCGAAACGAGAACGACGGCGACGCCTTCGAGCGGTTCCAGCTGCGGCCCGATCCGGTGGTGCGAGACCTGGTGATGCGCTCGGGCCACCGCTACGTGCTGTTCAAGCCGCTCTGCGACTCGCACCGGGTGGACGAGATCCTGGACGGGCTCGGCACCCCCAGCCCGGGCCGCGCGATCTGGGCATACCGCGACGTCGACGGCCGGGTGCGCTCGGCGCTGGCCAAGTTCGGCACCAACAACCTCGATGTGCTGACCGAGATCGCGGCCGGCCGCGGCGACCACCGCTGGCAGGCGCGCGGCATGTCGGCCGAGAACCGGGCGCTGGTCGAGAGCTTCGACTACTCGACGATGACGCCCGAGTCGGCCGCCGCCCTGTTCTGGTACGTGCGCAACTCGCTCTACTTCGAGCGCGGTCTCGACCGGCGCGACGACGTCACGCTGGCGTGCTACGACCGGTTTCTGGCTGACCCCGACCGGAACATGCGCGCGCTCTGCGCCTTTCTGGACTTCCCGTTCGACGCCTCGCTGGCCGCGCACATCGAGCGTCGTGAAGCGCCCCAGCGGCGGCCGCTCGAGATCGACCC
The DNA here is from genome assembly GCA_963766445.1 of uncultured Actinomycetes bacterium. Classification (GTDB taxonomy): domain Bacteria; phylum Actinomycetota; class Thermoleophilia; order Gaiellales; family JAICJC01; genus JAICYJ01. The sequence continues at coordinate 278,552 of CAVXZW010000015.1, forward strand.
CGAGATCCGGCGGCGCTGCGACGACCTGGCCGCCCGGCTCGAACAGGTGCCGTCGGCGTAGGCGCCCGGCACTACTCCGCGTCGCGCTCACACGGGGGCGCACGTAGACTGGAAGCGCAGATGACCGTGGACGACGCAGCCAAGCCTGAGACAACCACGCTCGTCCAGCGATCGGCAATGAACTTCGTGGGACTGGCCGCGGCCAACGCCATGCAGTTCGCCCTGGTGCTGATGATCGGCCGCTCCCTGAACCAGGATGCGGCGGGCATCTTCTTCGAAGGGTTCGCGGCCGTACGGCTGCTGTCGGTGCTGGCCGTTCTCGGCCTCGACGTGACCGCGATCCGCTACGTGGCGGTGCACCGTGCGCGAGGGGAGCACGACCGCGCGCGCGCGGCGGTGGCACTGTCGGTGCTGCTGGCCGGCGGGGCGTCGATCGCGATCGCGGCGCTGGTGTTCGCGCTGGCGCCGCAGCTGTCCGACCTGTTCGGCGCACACGACCTGCAGTACGTGCTGCGGGTGATGGTGCTGTCGCTGCCGGCGGTGACGCTGCAGATGGTGCTGATCGGCGCCACCCGCGGCACCGGCCGCATGAAGGCGTTCGTGGTGGTCGACCAGGTCACCGACGGCGTGCTGCGGGTGGCGCTGGTGGCCCTCGCGCTGGCGCTCGGCTACGGCCTCGACGGCACGGCGGTGGCCTTCACGATCGCGTCCTACCTGACGCTTGCCGCGGCCGCCCTGGCGGCGCGCGGCGTGACCGGCACGCTGCGGCAGGCCGCCGCGGTCGAGACCGGCGCGCTGATCCGGTTCAGCGCAAACCAGTGGGGCGCGTCGCTGGCCGGCGTAGGGCTGCTGTGGGCGGACACGCTCCTGCTGGGGCTGTGGCGGCCGCCCGCCGATGTCGCGGTCTACTCGATCGCAACGCGCACCGTCCTGTTCGGAATGATGTTCATCCTGCCGATCGGGATCGCGTTCCAGCCCCAGATCGGACGGCTGTACGCGCTCTCCGACCACGCCGGGCTGTACCGCATGTACGGGTTCGCCACCAAGTGGTCGACCATCGCCGGCTGCCCGCCGCTCCTGTTCCTGACCCTGTTCGCGCTGCCGATCGTGACGCTCCTGTACGGCCCCAGCTACGCCCGCGGCGCGTGGCCCCTGGCGCTGCTCGCGATCGGGCAGACGGTGAACGCCGCGACCGGCCCCTGCGGCCACGTGGTGACAATGATCGGGCGCGCCGACCTGGTGCTCAAGAACAGCCTGATCGCGCTGGTGCTGAACGTGGTCCTGAACCTGGCCCTGATCCCGCCCTACGGCATGGTCGGCGCCGGCCTGGCCTGGGGGATATCGATCGTGATCTGGAACCTGATCCGGCTCTGGCAGGTGTACCGCGTGCTTGGCATGCAGCCGTTCGGCGACTGGTCACGGCCGGTGGGGCTGGCGCTGACGGTGTTCGTGCTGACCGCGGCCGGCCTGCGCGTGCTGCTGGACTCCGCGCCGGCCGCGCTCGCCATCATCGGCGGCGCGGCCGGCGCAACCCTCGCCTACGCGACGGCCCTGCTTGCCACCTCGTCGTTCGACGACGAGGACAACCTGATACTGGGCCGGTTCGCCCGGATCGGTCGCGCATCCGGGCGCACGCGGCCTAGTTCGTGAAGATCACTCCCGTGTGAGGCGCGATCGTCGCGCTGGTCACGGATCGGCCCGACGGATCGACGAACGAGGCGCCCAGCGACAGCGACGCGGAAACGCCGCCCGGGTTCACGACCACCATGCCGTTCTGGAGGTGGCGCACACGTTGGTCGTCGCCAGCGCTGTCTGCGGTCTTCGACCCCATTAACATGAAGTCCGCGCTCGAGCCCTTGGCCAGCAGGAAGGAGGCCAGCGCAAACTGCTGCCATTGATTCCGCTGGGTGGTCGTTGCCGACGCCCACAGCTTGGTCAGGCACAGGGCCAGTTTGCCCGTGGACTGGACGTCGGCGATCGCATTCACCTGGTTCAACACCGACGGCCACGTGGCGACCCGTCGGTGGCGTCGCGGAAGCACTCCTCGAACACTCCGCCCTGGGCGACGTACGCCAGCACGTGCGTGTTGATGCCGAGCGTGAACGGCGTGCCGGTCAAAGGATCGATCGGCCTGCTCTTGAACCCGTAAAAGGCCATGCTGCCCATCGCGTCCATGTAGATGCCGGTCCAGCCGGCGGCCTGCTGCCCCTTGCCGAACAAGCCGCAATTGCGGGAACAGATGAGCTCGGTGGCCGTCTAGGGCGTCAGTTGCACGAGGTCGCGCGCACTCAGGTCCTCGACGAAGCGGGACACGTCCTCGTCGACCGAGGCCGGCGCATCCTCCGTCTCGGCCCGCACGCCGTCCACCAGATCGGCAAACCGCGTCTCGTTCTCGATCAGCCCCCAGATCAGCGAGCCGAGCTCGTTGAGGCCGTGGTATTCGCCCGATTGCATGTGCAGCAGCACGCCGCCCTGCTCGTCCTCGAGCGAGCGGTAGACGACGTCGGGGTTGCGACGGATTCTGGTTGTTGGGTCGATCATGCGCGGTCGCTTTCGTTTTAGTACAGGCCGAGCGTACCGAGTCGCCGCTCGCGGCGCATCGCCAACCGGAAGGCGTACAGCCCCAGCAGCAGTGTGATCGCGGAAAACGGCACGAGCTTGGCCATGGTCACCAGCGCCTCGTGCCAGCCGGCATCACCGATCAACTGCGCCCGCATCCCGGTGATGGCGATGGCGATCGGGTTGAACTTGACCAGAGGAGCGACCCAGGACGGGAACAGCGTCAGGGGAAAGTACGCGCCCGAGGTGAACGTCAGCGCGAAGGTCACAAACCCGATCTGGCCCGAACCGCGCCGGAAAGTGAGGATGCTGGCCGAAGCGATCGACCCCAGCCCCCAGACGAAGGGGATGAACGCGGCCAGGATCAGGACCGCCGGGATATAGCCGCTCGGGGCGAAGCTGACGTCGAACACGATCGAGACGATGATCAGGAACATGACCGTCCGAATCGGGACGTAGATCATGTCGTAGACGACCGAGCCCAGGAGCACCACGCTGGCGGTCGTCGGAGTGACCATCAGCGACTCCAGCGTTCCCAGCAGCTGCTCCTGCTGGATGGCGCTCACCAGCCGAGCCAGACCCAGCGCCATGAAGCCGGCGACGGCGATCCCCACCGTGACGTACGCGATGTAGGTGGTGCGGCCGGCCCCGGCGAGGTGGATCGGGTTCACGAGCTTGGACACGAACGAGAACACCAGCGCCTGTGCGAACAGATTGATCCAGTCGCTGATGAGGGCGGTGCGGTAGCTGAGCCGAATCAGGAAGTCGCGCCGAAGGAACGCTCCCAGCTTGAACGCCTCGGCCAGAACCCCGGATCGCGCGCGGGTCACGCCCTGGCCGTCGTCAGCCGCAGGAACGACTCCTCCAGTTCGGACCGCTGCTGGGCGCAGTCGAGCACGACCGCTCCCGTCGCGGAGATATCGGCGAGCACCTCGCCCAGCACGGCGTGCTCGGCCAGGTCGAGCCGAAAGTGCTCACGGTCGACGCCCACCCGTTGCAGCGTGCCGCGATCGCCCAGCCGCGCGCCGGCCCGTTGCACGGCACCGTCGTCAAGCACCGTCTCGCCGAGACGCAGACGCAGCAGATAGCCGCGCGCGCTCGACTTCAGCATCAGATCCTCGACGGTACCCTGGAAGGTCGTGCGTCCCCGGTCGAGCACGGTGACGGCGTCGGCGAACCCGCGGATCTCGTCCAGCCTCTGGGTCGTCCAGATCACGGCGGTACCATCGGCGGCGATCGTTTTGGTCAGGTCCTGCACGCGCCGCGCGCCCTCGGGGTCAAGCCCGTCCGTGGCCTCATCGATCACCAGCACCGGTGGATCCAACAACAGCGCGCGTGCCATCGAGAGTCGTTTTTGCATTCCGTGGCTATATGTTCCCACGCGCTGGTCGACCGCGTCGCTGAGACCGACGTCGGCCAGTCGCCTGCGCGCACGCGCCAGAGCCTCCTGGCGCCGAATCCCGTACATGCGCCCGAAGAAGGCCAGGTTCTCGAGGCCGCTGAGACGCAGGTAGAAGGTACGGTCGGCGGATGGGAAGAACCCGATGTGACGACGCGCGGCCATCGGGTCCTGGCCCACGTCGATGCCGGCCACCAACACCTGACCGCCTTCGGCCAGGAGCAGCCCGGTCAGGATCCTCAGGAATGTGGTCTTGCCGGCGCCGTTGGGGCCGAGCAGGGCAGAAACACGTCCGGCGCCGACCTGAAGGTCGACGCCGGACAGAACCTGCTTGTCGCCGAACGAACGAGTGACGTCACGAGCATCCAGGACAGCGCTCAGGGGGTCAGCGCCCCCGGACGAACTGTCCGTCAGTCCGGTCAGAACGGCGGATACTGCTTAGCCGAGCGACCCGCCGTGGCTGCCACACGAAAACTCGCCGAACTTGTCGGTCTCGCAATGGATGTGATCCTTGTGGACCGTGTGGCCCTGCGAGTTCGTGTGGACGAACGTGTGGTCGGCGATCGAACCGAAGTCAACCACCACCGGTGCTACGTACTTCACGGAGTACCCCCCTCTTCTGTTCTAGGAAACTAGGAAGCCAAGGCCACTATACCCCGTGCCCCGGTCGTGTCAACCCTCATCATGACGGTTTATGGGACACCGCATGGTTGACTGGACAGACGCACTCCCGTCACTACACTGAGGGAGGATGGGATCCCTCGCAGCACGACTCAGCAGGACGGGACCGGCTGAGCCGGATCGCGTCCGCCAGATGCTCACCGCCGCGCCGCATCGCGGCGGCCGCCAGCAGGTGCGGGAACACGGCGCGGTGGCCCTGGGGGTATCCCAGGAGGATGAGGTCGCCGACGGCTCCATATCGACCGGGAACGGTCTGGTTGCGGCGTTCTCGGGCAGGCTCGACAACGCCGCCGACCTGCGCCAGCAGCTGGCTGCGCACGGGCGGGCATGCGCCGGCGAGACGCCGGCCGACATCGTCGAGGAAGCGTTCCGCGTGTGGGGTGAGGGCGCACCGGCACGGCTGCGCGGGCAGTTCGCCGCCGCCGTCACCGACGGCGACCGGATCTGGAGCTTCCGCGACCAGGTCGGTTTTCGCGCGGTGTACTACCGCGAGGACGAGCGTGCGGTGCATCTGGCGAGCGAAGCGAAACAGATTCTGGCCGGCGCCGGCATCCCGCGCGAGCCCGATCTGGACGCCGTGGAGCGCATCTTCTACGGGCAGGGAGGAGGACCCGACGCCGACTGTGCCGTCAAGGGTGTCAGGCGGATGGCCGCCGCCACCATGCTGTCGCACGATCGCGGCGGCCGCCGCCGCGCCGACCGCTACTGGGAACCGGAGCAGCTTATGGAGACCGGCCGCTTCACCCCCGCCGAGGCCGAGGAGCGCTTCGCCGAGCTGTTCGATCAGGCGGTCGGGCGCTGCCTGACCGGGAACGACGGCGTGTCTCTGTCGGGGGGCATCGATTCGCCGGCCGTGGCCGCATTCGCCGCTCCCGGACACGAGCAGCGATTCGGCACACCGGTCGGGGCGTTGTCCGCCGTGTTTCCCGACCTGCCCAGCGTGGACGAGAGCGACTGGATCTCGCTGGTGGCCGAGCATCTGGGCATGCCGCTGCACACCTACCGGCCGCAGGCTAAGGGGCTCGACGACGTGCAGCGCTGGAGCGACCTGCTGGACTGCCCGACGCCGATCGTCTCCGTGCCGGAGCTGGACGAGAACTACGCGCTGGCGCGCCGGCTCGGTCATCGCTCGCTCCTGACCGGAGAGCTGGCCGAGTACGTGATCGACAGCCGCGGGCACCTGGCCGGGCACCTCCTGATGCACGGCCGGCTTTCGGCCGTGGCGTCGCTCGTGCGCACCCAGCGCCGCCGGGGAGCCGGCTGGCCCTTCATCGCCAGGCAGTTCGTGCCGTCGCTGGTGCCCGGGGGGATGGCCAACCGCTTCCTCAACTGGCGCGGCGTCAAGCGGGCGGCACCGGCACCGGACTGGATCACCCGCCGCGATGTGACGACGATCCCGCGGCCCGACCTGCTGACGCCGGCACGGCAGCGATGGCTGAACCTGCAGACTTCCTCCTTCGGCGGCTCCTCCGAGACGCTGGCCGCCGACGAGGTGGTGGCGGCGATCCACGGCGTGGACATCCGCCGCCCGTTCGTGGACGTCGACCTTTGGGAGTTCTTCCTGAGCCTGCGAGCCGAGGTCAAGTATCCCGACACGCGCAGGAAGACGCTGGTCAAGCGCTGCCTGCGCGGGCGCGTGCCTGATGCGATCCTCGACCGCAGGGACAAGACCGTGTTCGGCGAACATCTGCTCACGCACGCCGATTACGACGTCATGCGACGCTACACCGCCGACCCGCCCCACCGTCTCGCCGGCGTCGACTACCGCCGCCTGGCGGAGCGACTCAACCAGGGCAACTTCACGCTCTGGGAGTATTGCTGGGCGCGCGATCTGACCTCCGCCCACGCGTTTCTCGCCAACTGGTGAACGATTCCGCTTCGCAGACGTGTTTCGGGTACTCCATCAGGAGCGAGATCGACCTGCGGTTCACCCGGCCCGGTGTCAGCGCCGACCGGATCGAGATCGTGAAGATGCGCGGTGCCGAGCCGCATCACGACGAACCGCACCTGCTCCACTGGACGACGTCGGAGGGCGTGGCCGGAAAGCTGTACGGCGGCGGCCAGATCTTCGACTTCTGGGCAGAGAACGCCGGCTGGTTCCGGATCGCGCCGTTCGACCGAACGATCGAGGTACCGGTTGACGCGGACGAACTGCGCCGCGAGATGCACCTGTGGGGCGTCCCCATGATGGTCACCTTCACGCGCCAGGGCGACCTGTCGCTGCACGCGGCTGCAGTTGAGCGAAACGGCCGGGCCGTGATCGTGGGGGCGCCCGGGCGGCATGGGAAGACCACGCTCTCGCTGGCATTGCACGAGGCAGGCGGCCGTCTGCTCACCGAGGACATCGCACGCGTGCAGATGCAGTCGCACCCGAGCGTGCTGCCGGGCCCGGCGATACTGCGGATGCGGTCCGATCCCGGCGTTCCCGACGGTATCCGGCTTGCCGAGATGAGTGGCGCTCGCACCGTCCTCGAGATCGAGCCGGAACGACGCGGTGACGGCGGCCCCGTGCCACTGGCGGCGATCGTGCTGCTTCACGTCGGCGAAGGCCCGGAGCTGCGGCTGGAGCGAGCCGACAACGTCGCCGCGATCCGGGACATGTGGGCGCTTGCGTTCCGGATCCCCGAGACGGTTGACCGCACCCGCACGTTCCAGCAGTTGGCCGACCTGACCGCGGCGGTGCCGGTCTACAACTTCCACCGGCCGATGACGTTTGAGACGCTGCCCGACGTGGTGGCCCAGGTGATGGCGCTGTGCGACGAATAACCTCGCAGGCCCGGCTGCCGCTGGCGCGTCGGGTGACGCTGGCCGTCCGGATCGTCGCCTGTTACGCGCAGGTGCGCCGGCGGCTGTCCCGCGAGCCGCTGCCGGCGCTGGCGGCCAGCTTCGGGGCGGTGCCGGTGCGCTCGGGCGAGCCGATCCCGGCCCGGCAGCTGGGCTGGGCGATCGACCGCACGCTGCGGATCGGCTCGCGCCGTCCTCGCTGCATCTTCAACGCGCTGGTGCTGTACCGGCTGCTGCGGGAGCAGGGCGACCCCGCGGTGCTGGTCGTGGGCCTGCCGCGGGCCGCGATCAACAAGGACGCGCACGCGTGGGTGGAGCTGAACGGCACGGACGTGGGGCCGCCGCCGGGCCGCGCCGGGCACGAGCCGATGGCGAGGTTCACATGAGGCCGCCCGACCTGTTCGAGCTGCTGCGCCGCTCGGCGATCGAGCACGACTGGACGGCTGCGCCGGACGGCATCGAGGCGATGCTGGCAGGGGCCGACCCGCGGACGGTGGGGAGGGCCGCCGCCGAGCACGGCGTGGCGAACCTGCTCTACCTGTCGGCCCGCGAGCTGCCCACGCTCGACCCCGAGCTACGCTCGCTGCTGGCCACCGTCTACCACCTCAACCTGACGCACCACATGAAGGTGATCGGCGAGCTCACCACGCTGGCGGCGGCGCTGGACGCCGCCGGCGTCTCGTTCATGGTCGTGAAGGGGCCGGTGCTGTCGGAGGTGATCTACCCGCGCAACGACATGCGGTCGTACGGTGACCTCGACCTCGTGGTCGACCGGCGTGTCTTCGGCGATGCCATCACCGCGCTGCTCGAAAGCGGTTGCGACATGCTCGACCGCAACTGGCGCGTGATCCGGCGCGAGATGCGCGGGCAGGTGCACATGGCCGCCCGGTTCGGCACCTGCGCCGACGTGCACTGGCATCTGATCAATCGCGCCTCGGTGCGCAGCAGCTTCGCCATCGACATGGACGAGCTGTTCGCGCGCGCCCGGCGTGTGTCGCTGCACGGGCCGGACGTGCTCACACTCGACCCGGCCGACACGCTGCTGCAACTCGCCGTCCACGCGGGGCTGTCGGGCGGAACAAAGCTGGCCTGGCTGAAGGACATCGACAGGGCGGCCGCAGACCCGGAGCTGGACTGGGAGCAGCTGGTGGCGCGCGCCCGCGCATGGCAGGTGGCCGAGGTGGTGGCCGTCAGCTTCCGGCGAAGCGCGCAGCTTCTGGACGCACCGATCCCGCCGCAGGTGATCGATGCGCTTGCGGGCAGCCGTGTCTGGCAGCAGATCGTGCGCGGCAGCGAGCGGCTGTCGCCTCCCGATCGCCCGCCCAACCAGCCGTCGCTCTCACGCACGGTTGTGCGCGCAACCCGCGGAGGGCTGGGCGCCAGCATCTCCGCGCTGCTGGCGCGCCTCAGCGGCGACGTGAGGGCGCGTGTCGGGCACCTGCTGGGCCGCCGCCGGGCGATCCTGGCGTCGGCCGGCGACGACGCCGACCGCGTGGCCTACTTCGACGCCGTCCAGCACGGCCGCCGGGCCGCCTGACGGAAGGCTGAAGCGCCCGGCCGGCGCCGGGCGATGCTGCGGCCGGGAACCGGCGCATCGCGGCGTTTTCGGTCGGCCGATATTCCCGATATCGGCCCTCCCTCGATCCTTGCGCTGCTTGCTTACCGACCGCTCAGAACATCACGGCGACGTGGAATCAATCATCTAGCCGGTCAGCTGGAACACGTAGATGTGGCGAGCGTTATCGCTCACGTACATCAGACCGTTGGAGTCGAACTCGATGAAGTTCGACCCCAGCATCTGGTACTGCGCCGGCAGGTCGTTGCTCGTGACCACGACCTGGCAGACGTTGGTGGACGGGTTCCAGCGAACCACCCGCGCGTTCTTCACGTCGCCGATGTAGAGCCACGTCTTGCTGGGATCCCAGGTGATGCCCCAGGGCTGGGCCAGACCCTTGCCGCCACAGCTCGGCTTCACGGTCGTGGCCGAGTTGGTGTTCAGGTTCCACACGCTGATGCGGTTGTTGCCGGTCTCGGCGACGTACACGGTGTTCCCGTCCGGGGACACCGCGACGCCGCGGGGAGCGGTCATCTGGTTGACGCCCGATCCGCAGCTGCCCAGGTTCTCCAGCAGCGTCCCGGCCGGGGCGGTGGCGATGCTGGACGCGCTCAGAAGCTTCGCCTCGTCGAACACCTGCAGGCGGCAGCCGGCCACGTCGGTGGCGTAGACCTTGCCGTTCTCGACGTGGACGCCCTGCACACCGCCCTTGAACATCCCGGGCTGCGGGCCTTGCGATCCGTAGCGGTGCACGAAGGTGCCATCCGGCTTGAACGTGATCACGGCGTTGTTGTTGTCACCGACCCAGACCATGCCGTCGCCGAACGTGAGCGCGCGCGGATAGCCGAACCCGTCCGACGCCGGGCTGGCCGGCTGCCGCGAGCCCCACTGCAGCTCCCACGCCGGGCAGCTGGCTTCCGACGTGCACGTGGACGTGGAGTCGAACTTCTGCACGCGCTGCTCGAACGTGTCGACCACGAACAACGAGTTGTCCGATGGATCGATGGCGATGCCGTTCTGCTGGTTGAACCCGCCCCGCGGCGGCGGCTGCGGGCCGGTCGCCCACGGCAGCCTGGTGGCACCGGCACAGCTGGACTGAGCGGTGGTGGCGTTGGTGACGGTGCACGACGGGAACGCTGAGATGCTGCCGGGCGCGTACTTCTCCACGCCGTAGCCATACGGCGTGCCGGTACACCAGGAGTCGCAACCCCAGGTCTCGCCCACGTACACGTTGCCCTGGCCGTCGACCGCGGGGAACCGGATCGAATCCATCTGCTGGTGGCCGGAGCCGAAGTTGGTGCCGTCCATGTTGCGCCACTCGTTCACGAACTTGCCGACGATGCTGGAGGAGCCGGTGCCGGCGGCCACCTTGGCCGGGTCGTAGGAGAACTCGTAGGTGCGGTTCCAGTACGCGCCGACGGTGTAGATCAGGTGGTTCACCGGGTCGATGTCCAGGCCGCGCACGTCGTTCTCGTCGCTCTGCGGGCCGATCGAGCCGATGATCTTCTTCGTGGTCGGATCGAACACGAAGATCCTGCGGCTGTTGTACTCGGCCACCCAGATGTTGCCGGCCGCATCCTCGGCGACGCCGCGCGGGATCGGCGTGCCCACGCCGGACCCGGTCCAGTCGAGCTGGCCGTGGAAGCCGCCCTGGTGGTCGAAGATGTAGACGTTGCGGCAGCGGGGATCCGACACGTAGATGTAGTGGGTCGCAAACACCGTGTCGACCGCGATGTGGGTCGGGATCTGCATCTGCCCGTTGTCGCAGCCCTGGCCGTAGCTGTGGCCGGGATGCTGGGCATCGGTGCCGGTGGGCTGGCCTGCGTTCATCTTGCCGATCGTCTGCAGCCACTTGCCGTTGTGGTCGAACTCGACGAAGCGGGAGCTGCCCTGGTCGGCCACCCACAGCGCCGCCTTGCCGCTCGAGTTGAGATCGGTGGGATCGGCTTCGACGTCATAGGGGGCCGTGATGCCGCCGCTGAGGCCGCCGAGCGCGTGCTGGGAGACCGAGCCGACCAGCTGGCCGTCGGTCGTATAGCGCCAGACCCGGTAGTTCCAGTAGTCGCCGACCAGGATCGTGTTATCGGTCGAGTCCCAGTCCATGCCGTAGGCGTAGAGCCCGGCCGGCCCGCTGAACCCGATCGCCTTCTGGAACTGGACGAGGCCGGTGCCCGTGGAGTCGGCACCCGGGTAGCTGGCGGTGACCGTGTAGTTGGCTCCGCCGATGGCGGCCTTCACGCCGATCTTGTACGTGCCCGAGACGGTGGCGTTGTAGGCGATCACCTTCGGCTTTGCGGTGGTGGTCACGGCACTCACCTGCACGCCGTTGGGGTCGGTCAGAAACAGCGTCAGCTTGGCCGACGCGTCGTCCCAGTCGAGCGAGACGTTGATGGTGCCGGGCGCGACCACGGCGATCGTGTGCGTCCGGAACTCGTGCCGGTCACCGACACCGAGTTGGTGAAGGTGCTGTTTAGCGTGGCCGTCAGCGCGCTCGGCGCCGCAATCAGCCCCAGCGTCGCGACTACCAGAACGGCCATCGGCCAGCGCAGAACCCGCGGCGCGAAGTGATCTCAGTCAATTTGGAGCGCTCCCCCACTCCAGGTGAACCACAGGTCGCCCGGCCCGACCACCCCGCCGAGTGTACCAGCCTGGCGTCCTCGCGCTGCCGCGCGGCGGAGCACGATCGACTCGTAGACCCGCTCCACCTGCTCGGCCACGTTGGCCCAGGTCGGCCAGTCCAGAAGCCGGATGTTCCCGGCCGCCCCGGCCAGGGCAGCCGGTCGATGGCTCCGCGTAGCGCCGCCACGTCGCCCGGCGGCACGAGCGTCAGCCGATCCCGGCCACCGCGCCGTCAACCTCATGGACGGCGGCAATTCGCTGGCGACCACCGGCATGCCGTATGAGAGACATCTCCAGCAGCGACAGCGGCAGCCCCTCCTGGCGCGACGGCATCACGAGGGGAGGGGTGGCGGAGCTCGTCCAGCACCGCGCCGCACGGGAAGCCGAGGAAGCGGATGCGCGCGGTCGTCGCCGGCCAGGCGCCGCAGGTAGGCGGCGTGCTCGTCGGGGTAGCTGGCCCCGCCTTCTACCGCCAGTTGGTATCCCGTGTCGCTCTCGCGCAGCGCCTGGATGAGCACGTCGCAGCCCTTCTCGGGCACCAGCCGCGCCAGGAACAGAAGCAAGCGGCCGGCCTCGGGCCCGTGCGCGGCGAGCCCCGGCCCCGGCGGCTGCAGTGCTCGGCGGGTCGTTGCCGTTGGAGTAGGTGACCGTGCGGCCGTAGACGTCGTAGAGGTGCTGCTGGAGATAGAGCGCGACTGATCACTGTTTCGGCGTGGCGGCAGGCGCTGGCCTCGCCCGCGCGCAACATCGCTCAGCGAACCCCACCACTTGTCCTTGTTGTAGTCCTGGTCGTGCACCGTGGCGCAGAGGGCGCTGCGCCGGCCGAGCCTGAACGGGACGGTGAGGCTCGGCCCGACGCCGTGAAGCGGACGACGTCGTAGCGGCGCAGTCCCGCCTCCAGCGAGCACACGGTCGAGCGGAGATCGCCTCCAGGCGCACCCCGGGCACGAGGGCGGCGGGTGAGAGTGACCCCATGGCGGGCGCACGGTTTGCCCGTAGTGCCTCGCGTAAACACCGTTACCTCGTGGCCGCGCTCGGCCAGCCGGTCGGAAGCAGGCCGACGCGCCCGTCGACTCCTCCAAAGCGGGTCACGTTCGTCTTCTGGCCCACCATTGCGATCCTCACCGTGCCGCCTCGCGGATTTCGGCCGCACGCCGTACGCCTCGGCCACGGCGCTGTAGTGCGGACCCGCATCGTACCGTTCCATCACCCGCTCGCGGCCGGCCCGGCCCAGGCGCTGCGATGATCGGGATCGTTCTGCATTTGCGAGCATCGCCTCGCCCAGGGCGCCCGCGTCGCCGTGCCCACGAGACGCCTCCTGGCCGTCGCGACCAGCTCGGGGATGCCGCCGACGCCACTCCCGATCACCGGCTTGCCCAGGCCATCGCCTCGATCACGGCCAGCGGGGAGTTGTCGTGGCAGATGGACGGCATCACCACGGCTGCGGAGGCCTGCACGGCGGCGGCCAGCTCGTGGCCGGTGCGGAAACCGAGCAGCTCGACTTCCGTGCCGCAGCGTCGATCATGGCCTGCAGCTGCGGGCGCAGCGGCCCGTCGCCGGCCAGCTTGATGCGCGATCTGGTTTCGTCGCCGCCTGCACGAGCACTTCACGCCATTCTCGCGCGACAGCCGGCCCACGTACAGGCAGCGGACGCGGGGCGGATGCAACGGCACATTCCGCGGACAACCCAATTGGGATCACCACGATGCGGTCGGACCGAGGGCCGCTGGTCACCATCCGGTCGCGGGCGAAGGCCGAAGGCGGGACGAACAGGTCGATGCCGTCGCGGTAGAGCCGCAGCCGGCGGTGCAGCCAGGTCTCGCCGGCCACCAGCATGCTCCGGGCAGTGATCCGCGGTTGCAGCGCTGCCGCACGGCGTGCGAGAAGCCGTGGCCGACGCAGCGCTCGCAGATCTGGCCGTTTGAAAGCAGGCTGTACACGGGGCAGACGAGTTGAAGCGTGGACGGTCATCACCACCGGGATGCCGCGTTCGTGCAGTGCGCGAGCAGCGAGGGCGACAGCTGGTGGTAGATGTTGTGCACGTGCGCCAGTCGACCGGGCGATGCGCCAGAAGGCCGCCATCTTTCGCTTGGCCTCCAGCGAATAGACCATCCGCCCGGCCACGCGGCGGGGCGGAGCACTACATGTTCAGGCTGGCCGGCCTGCTCGAGGGCCGCGGCGCGCATGTCGACTACTTCGCCATGCACGATTCCCGCAACCTGCCCTGCGACACCGAACGCTACTTCGTCTCGGAGGTCGACCTCGAGGACCCGCCCAAGGGCGTGCGTGGCCGCGCTCGCGTGGCCGGGCGGATGGTCTATTCGCTGGAGGCAAAGCGAAAGATGGGCAGCCTTCTGGCGCATCGCCCGGTCGACCTGGCGCACGTGCACAACATCTACCACCAGCTGTCACCCTCGCTGCTCGCGCCGCTGCACGAACGCGGCATCCCGGTGGTGATGACCGTCCACGACTTCAAGCTCGTCTGCCCCGTGTACAGCCTGCTTTCGAACGGCCAGATCTGCGAGCGCTGCGTCGGCCACGGCTTCTCGCACGCCGTGCGGCAGCGCTGCAACCGCGGATCGCTGCCCGGCAGCATGCTGGTGGCCGGCGAGACCTGGCTGCACCGCCGGCTGCGGCTCTACCGCGACGGCATCGACCTGTTCATCACGCCTTCGGCGTTCGCCCGCGACCGGATGGTGACCAGCGGCTATCCGTCCGACCGGATCGTGGTGATCCCCAACTGCGTTGTGGCCGAGGACTACGTGCCGTTGCATCAGCCCGGCGACCACTGCCTGTACGTGGGCCGGCTGTCGCGCGAGAAGGGCGTCGAGGTGCTCGTGCAGGCGGCGATCGAAACCGGAGCGCGCGTCAAGCTGGCCGGCGACGGGCCGCTGCGCCCGCAGCTGCAGGCCATGATCGAGCGCTCCGGCGCGGATGTCGAGCTGCTCGGCTTCCGCACCGGCCACGAGCTGGCCGCCGCCGTGCAGGCCTCCGCGGCCGTGGTGATGCCGTCCATCTGCCACGACAACTGCCCGCTGGCCGTGATCGAGGCGATGGCCTGGGGCAAGCCGGTGATCGGCAGCCGCGTCGGCGGCATCCCCGAGCTGGTCCGCGACGGCCAGGAGGGCGTGCTCGTGGCGCACGGCGACGCGGGCGCCCTCGGCGAGGCGATGCTGGCAATGCAAAACGACCCGGATCGATCGCAGCGCATGGGCCGGGCCGGCCGCGAGCGGGTGATGGAACGGTACGATGCGGGTCCGCACTACAGCGCCGTGGCCGAGGCGTACGGGCGTGCGGCCGAAATCCGCGAGGCGGCTCCATGAGGATCGCAATGGTGGGCCAGAAGACGAACGTGACCCGCTTTGGAGGAATCGAGCGGCACGTCGGCCTGCTGTCCGACCGGCTGGCCGAGCGCGGCCACGAGGTAACGGTGTTTACGCGAGGGCGCTACGGCGACCCCGTGCGCCCCGCCCATGGGGTCACTCTCACCCGCCGCCCGTCCGTGCCCAGCAAGCACCTGGAGGCGATCACCCACTCGACCGTGTGCTCGCTGGAGGCGGGCCTGCGCGGCTACGACGTCGTCCACTTCCACGGCGTCGGGCCGAGCCTCACCATCCCGTTCGCCAAGCTCGGCCGGCGAAGCGCCGTCTGCGCCACGGTGCACGACCAGGACTACAACAAGGACAAGTGGTCGGGCTTCGCTCAGCGGATCTTGCGCGCGGGCGAGGCCAGCGCCTGCCGCCACGCCGCCGCGGTGATCACGGTCGCGCGCTACCTCCAGCAGCACCTCTACGACGTCCACGGCCGCACGGTCACCTACATCCCCAACGGCAACGACCCGCCGACAGTGCAGCCGCCCGGGCCGGGGCTCGCCGCGCACGGGCTCGAGGCCGGCCGCTACCTGCTGTTCCTGGCGCGGCTGGTGCCCGAGAAGGGCTGCGACGTGCTGATCCAGGCGCTGCGCGAGAGCGACACGGGATACCAACTGGCGGTGGTGGGCGGGGCCAGCTACTCCGACGAGCACGCCGCCTACCTGCGGCGCCTGGCCGGCGACGACGCGCGCATCCGCTTCCTCGGCTTCCAGTCCGGCGCGGTGCTGGACGAGCTGCGCACGAACGCCGGCGCCTACGTGATGCCGTCGCGCCAGGAGGGGCTGCCGCTGTCGCTGCTGGAGATGCTGTCGTACGGCATGCCGGTGATCGCCAGCGACATCCCCGCCGTCCATGAGGTTGACGGCGCGGTGGCCGAGGATCGGCTGACGCTCGTGCCGCCCGGCGACGTGGCGGCGCTGCGCGGAGCCATCGACCGGCTGCCCTGGCCGGGGCAGCCGGGAACGCCCGGCGTGCTGAACTGGCCCACCTGGGCCGACGTGGCCGAGCAGGTGGAGCGGGTCTACCAGTCGATCGCCCTCCGCCGCGCGGCATAGCGCGAGGACGCCGGGCCTCGTATACTCGAGCAGGGTCGTCGGGCCGGACGACCCGTGGTTCACCTCGAGTGGGGGAGCGCTCCAAATTGACGAGAACAGTTCGCGCCGCAGGTTCGTGCGCTGGCCGATGGCCGTTCTGACCGTCGCGATGCTGGGGCTGATTGCGGTGCCGAGCGCGCTGACGGCCACGCTCAACAGCACCTTCACCAACTCGGTGTCGGTGACCGGCACGAAGTTCCGGACGCACACGATCGCCGTGGTCGCGCCCGGCACCATCAACGTCTCGCTCGACTGGGACGACGCGTCGGCCAAGCTGACGCTGTTTCTGACCGACCCCAACGGCGTGCAGGTGAGTGCCGTGACCACCACCGCAAAGCCGAAGGTGATCGCCTACAACGCCACCGTCTCGGGCACGTACAAGATCGGCGTGAAGGCCGCCATCGGCGGAGCCAACTACACGGTCACCGCCAGCTACCCGGGTGCCGACTCCACGGGCACCGGCCTCGTCCAGTTCCAGAAGGCGATCGGGTTCAGCGGGCCGGCCGGGCTCTACGCCTACGGCATGGACTGGGACTCGACCGACAACACGATCCTGGTCGGCGACTACTGGAACTACCGGGTCTGGCGCTATACGACCGACGGCCAGCTGGTCGGCTCGGTCTCCCAGCACGCGCTCGGCGGCCTCAGCGGCGGCATCACGGCCCCCTACGACGTCGAAGCCGATCCCACCGATCTCAACTCGAGCGGCAAGGCGGCGCTGTGGGTGGCCGACCAGGGCAGCTCCCGCTTCGTCGAGTTCGACCACAACGGCAAGTGGCTGCAGACGATCGGCAAGATGAACGCAGGCCAGCCCACCGGCACCGATGCCCAGCATCCCGGCCACAGCTACGGCCAGGGCTGCGACAACGGGCAGATGCAGATCCCGACCCACATCGCGGTCGACACGGTGTTTGCGACCCACTACATCTACGTGTCGGATCCCCGCTGCCGCAACGTCTACATCTTCGACCACCAGGGCGGCTTCCACGGCCAGCTCGACTGGACCGGGTCCGGCGTGGGCACGCCGATCCCGCGCGGCGTCGCCGAGGATGCGGCCGGCAACATCTGGGTGGCCGAGTACAACAGCCGCAGGATCTTCGTGTTCGATCCGACCACGAAGAAGATCATCGGCTCGATCGGCCCGCAGAGCGACGAGAACGACGTGCGCGGCCTGGACATCGACCCGGTGAACCACCTGATCTACACCGTCGGCGCGTACTGGAATCGCACCTACGAGTTCTCCTACGACCCGGCCAAGGTGGCCGCCGGCACCGGCTCCTCCAGCATCGTCGGCAAGTTCGTGAACGAGTGGCGCAACATGGACGGCACCAACTTCGGCTCCGGCCACCAGCAGATGGATTCGATCCGGTTCCCCGCGGTCGACGGCCAGGGCAACGTGTACGTGGGCGAGACCTGGGGTTGCGACTCCGGGTGTACCGGTACCCCGTATGGCTACGGCGTGGAGAAGTACGCGCCGGGCAGCATCTCAGCGTTCCCGTCGTGCACCGTCACCAACGCCACCACCGCTCAGTCCGCTGTGCCGGTGCCACCAGGCTGCCGTGGGCGACCGGCCCGCAGCCGCCGCCGCGGGGCGGGTTCAACCAGCAGAACGGCATCGCCATCGATCCATCGGACAACTCGTTGTTCGTGGTCGACACGTTCGAGCAGCGCGTGCAGAAGTTCGACTCCACGTCCACGTGCACGTCGGAAGCCAGCTGCCCGGCGTGGGAGCTGCAGTGGGGCTCGCGGCAGCCGGCCAGCCCGGCGTCGGACGGGTTCGGCTATCCGCGCGCGCTCACGTTCGGCGACGGCATGGTCTGGGTCGGTGACAACAACAACGCCGTGATCACGTTCAAGCCGGATGGCACCTTCGTGCACCGCTACGGATCGCAAGGCCCGCAGCCCGGCATGTTCAAGGGCGGGGTGCAGGGCATCCACGTCGAGAACGGCAGGGTCTACGCCACCGACGTGGCCGGCTGCCGGCTGCAGGTGTTCGACGAGGCGAAGCTGCTGAGCGCGTCCAGCATCGCCACCGCCCCGGCCGGGACGCTGCTGGAGAACCTGGGCAGCTGCGGATCGGTGTCAACCAGATGACGGCTCCCCGCGGCGTCGCGGGTCCCCGGACGGGAACACCGCGTACATTGCCGAGACCGGCAACAACCGCATCAGCGTGTGGAACCTGAACACCAACTCGGCCACGACCGTGAAGCCGAGCTGCGGCGGCAAGGGCCTCGCCCAGCCCTGGGGCATCACCTGGGATCCCGGCAAGACGTGGCTCTACATCGGCGACGTCAAGAACGCGGTGGGTGGTTCGCTGGAACCCGTCCACCAACGTCTGCCAGGTCGTGGTCGACGACAACGACCTGCCGGCGCACACAACAGATGCGGGCACGAACTTCATCGAGTTCGACTCCGACGGCCTGATGTACGTGAGCGACAACGCTCGCAACACTACGTGTTCCAGCTCACCGAGATAGATTCGACTCGCCCTGCCACGTTTGAGTGGTCGGAGCAAGACACGAGGATCAGGGAAATGGCTCGATATCGGCAGATCGGCGAACTGAAGTCGCCGCGATGCGCCGGTTTCCTGGCCGCAGCATCGCCCGGCGCCGGCCGGCGCCTTCAAGCCTTCCGTCAGGCGGCTCGCCGGCCGTGCTGGACGGCGATCGAAGTAGGCAGCGCGGTCGGAATCGTCGCGGCCGACACCAGGATCGCGCGGCGGCGTCCCCCAGGTGCCCCACGCGCCTTCACGTCGCCGCCGAGGCGGCGCCAGCGCCGTGATGCTGACGCCAGCCCGCGCCGGGTGGCGCGCACAACGGTGGTGAAAGCGACGGCCGGTTGGGCGGGCGATCGGAGGCGACAGCCGCTCGCTGCCGCGCACGATCTGCACCCGGACAAGCAACTGCCCGAAAGCGCATCGATCACCTGCGGCGGGATCGGGCGTCCAAGGAGCTGCGCGCTTCGCCGGAAGCTGACGGCGACCACCTCGGCCACCGCCATGCGCGGGCGCGCGCCACCGCAGCTGCCCCCAGTACCGAGCCCGGGTCGGCCGTGGCCCTGCTCGATGACCTTCAGCCAGGCCAGCTTTCGCCGCCGACAGCCCCGCGTGCACGGCGAGTTGCAGCAGCGTGTCCGCGGGGTCGAGTGTGAGCATGTCCGGCCGTCCAGCGACACGCGCCGGGCGCGCGCGAACAGCTCGTCCATGTCGATGGCGAAGCTGCTTCGCACCGAGGCGCGATCATCAGATGCCAGTGCACGTCGGCGGAGGTGCCGAAACCGGCGGCCAGGCACGTGCACCTGCCCCGCATCTCGCGGCGGATCACCCGCCAGTTGCGGTCCACATGTCGCAGCCGCTCTCGAACACGCGGTGACGGCATCGCCGAAAGACCCGGCGGTCGATCACGAGGTCGAAATCGCCGTACGACCGGCATGTCGTTGCGCCGGGTATATCCACCTCCGACACACCGGCCCTTTCACCACCATGGACTAAGACCGCGGCGCGGTTCAGCGTCGCCGCCAGCGTGGTGAGCTCGCCGATCACCTTCATGTGGTGCGTTCAGGTTGAGGTGGTAGACGGTGGCCAGCAGCGAGCGCAGCTCGGGGTCGAGTGTCGGCAGCTCGCGCGCCGACAGGTAGAGCAGGTTCGCCACGCCGTGCTCGGCGGCGGCCCTCCCCACCGTCCGCGGGTCGGCCCCTGCCAGCATCGCCTCGATGCCGTCCGGCGCCGCCGTCCATCGTGCTCGATGGTCCATCGGCGCAGCAGCTCGAACAGGTCGGGCGGCCTCACGTAAACCTCGCCAACGGCTCGTGCCCGGCCCGGCCGGGGCGGCCCCACCTCTGCCCGTTCAGCTCCACCCAGGCGTGCGCGTCCTTGTTGATCGCGGCCTCCGGCAGGCCCACACGCCACACGGCGGGGTCGCCCTGCTCCCTCAGCAGCCGGTACAGCACCAGCGCGTTGAAGATGCAGCGAGACGGCGCGAGCCGAACCGCAGCGTGCGGTCATCGCCCAGCCCAGCTGCCGGGCCGGGATCGGCTCGCCGGAGCGCACCGGCACCGCGCCGAAGCTGGCCGGCCAGCGCCGGCAGCGGCTCGCGCGACAGCCGCCGCGCACCTGCGCGTACAGGCGACGATCCACGGCCAGAGTCACCACGCGCGCAGGGGCAGGGGGCCCGCGAGGTCATCGGTCGCACAGCGCCATGACCTGGGCCACCACGTCGGGCAGCGTCTCGAACGTCATCGGCCTGTGAGAACTGGTGGATGGGCACGGTCGCGGTCAGGTCGGCCACGGCTGGGAAACGCGGGTGCGGTCGGCACGGTCTGGGACCGGAATGCCAGCGCCCACATGTCCCGGATCGCGGCGAATGTCGTGCCGGCTGGCTCCAGCCGCAGTCCCCGGCCTTCGCTGATGTGAGCACGATCGCCGCCAGCTGGACGGGGCCGCCGTCACCTGCGTCGTTCCGGCTCATCTCGAGGACGGTGCGAGCGCCAAACCATCTGGCAAAGCAAGCCACCAGAACTCAAACCGAGGGAGGAAAAAAAAAAACA
>CAVXZW010000016.1:0-45883 GCA_963766445.1 uncultured Actinomycetes bacterium
CTCGGGGTAGCCGCCGGCGCGGTTCCGGGACGGGTGCAGGCGGTCGTGTTCGACGTCGGCGAGACGCTGCTCGACGAGTCGCGGTCGTCGTCCGAGTTGGGCACGCTGGCTGGGGGTCTCCGGGACCTGCGCTCGACCGAACTCTGGCAGGCGTCCCGATACCCGCGGGTGTCCCCGACGCCGTACCTGCCTAACCGATCAGCAGTAGCGGCCTCTCCAATCCCTGACGCTTAATCGGTGGTCGCGTGCTGTTGCTTCGCTAGCCGATCTCGGCCAGCGTCGGCATCGTCACACCGTCACCAGCGACGAGTGTTGTGACTCGCTCGATCTCAGTGATCTGCACGTCCAGCTGGCTGCGGTCGAGGCCCACTTCCTTCAGCTCTTGGCGAACGTGCGTGTCATGGAAGCTCATCGCCTCGTCGCGTGACGTCCAGATCTGGAGGTATCGGTACCCGCCGGGGATGGGGCCACCAGCGTGGAGCACCAGGCCAGGCTGCGGATCTTGCTGGACTGCGCGTTCCATCCGCCCGGCTTGTTCTTCCGACACGCCGGTCACCGTCAAGCAGTACGCGAACATCTCGCCCCCCTTGCCGTCGTATCAAACGATGATAGCCGCGCGAGCTACCTCACCTTCTGGAATGAGCGTGACGTTCAGACCCCTTCATCGCTGAGGAAGGGCTCGTCACAGCGCGAGTTCGTGCGGCGACGCTCCTCTCGCCGTCTCCGGCGGAGGGTGCGATGGTCATCCCGCACCCTCCGCCGGTCGCACTCACGCGCCGAAGCTGACGCTGGCCAAACCGCAGCCGATGCCCTGGATCCAGACGTGCTGGTCGCCGGGGAGGTCACGATCGAGGTCCGACGTCGACACGATCATCTGGGCGTTGAACGACTCGTCGTTTCCGTCGCCGGCCCGGTAGAAGTCGGCTGCCAGAACGACCGTGTGCGCATCCGTCGAGATCGCTCGCGGCGCCTCGGCGGCGGTGCACTTGAACATCGTGCTGGGCAGCACCTCGGAGGTGTCCCAGCGGACGCCCTGTCCGGCCACACAGCCGGCGAACGGCGCCTGTGCGATCGTGTTCGTGCAGCGGAAGCCGCCGCCTGCGTGCACGTTCGTGCCTGCGGGGTCGAACGCGCCGCCGCCGGTCAGGAAGGCGGATCCGGTCGAGATACCGGTGATGTTGGCTGCATGGAATGAAAAGCCGACCGGGGCGCTCGCCCGGGCCGGGGCGGCGACCGCCAGGGCGATCGCGGCCAGCGCCACCAGCGCCGCCAGCGACGCGCGTTTCTTAAATCGGGACAAAGGGTCCTCCTCGGTGATCAATGTCGCGTCCAGCTCGGTGGGTGACCGAGCCAGTTGCCGTGTGCGCCCTGATACCGCGCCTGCCGCTATCCGGTTTCCCGAGATGCAACCCGCGACACGCGCAGTCTCGCTCCCACAAACCGATCACGCCCCGCGCCAGTAGTGCATCTGGTTTGCTCAACCGTGCCGAGGGATCTCCCCGACGGCGGCGGGGCCGAACCACGGCCGTGCTCGCGGCGCGATGTGCCGCCATCCGGACATGCTGTCCGGATTGTGGTAGGGTCGCAAGCCGATGCCAGCCGCTGACCGCAACGGGTCGCTCGGTGTGATCGGGAAGGCCACCTCCCTGCTGGACGAGTTGGCTGGGAACGGGGAACTGTCAGCGGCAGGGCTGAGCGAGCGGCTCGGCGAACCACGCACGACGGTCTACCGGCTGATCCGTGCGCTGGAGCAAGCGGAGTTCGTCGAGCCGGCCGACCACGCCGGCAGGTACCGGCTCGGCCTGAAGCTTTTCCGGCTGGGCGGTGCCGTGGTCGCCCGCTTCGACGAGCGTCAGGCCGCGCTGCCGCACATGGAGGCGTTGCACGCGACCACCGGCGAGACGGTGTTCCTGTGCATCCGCCGCGGCCTCGAGGCAGTCTGCATCGAGCGGCTGGAGGGTTCTCGCGCGGTGTCGCTGGCGCTCACGCTGGGCGGCGCGCTGCCTCTGCACGCCGGGGCGGCGGCGCGCGTGCTGCTGGCGGCGGACGAGCGCACCGCCTGGCGGGCGTACTACGCGACGGCCGGCAGGCTGCCCCCGCTCGCGCCTCCGCTGCCGGTCCGCGCGGAGGATCTGTTCGACGAGCTGGAGACCGTCCGCCGCAGGGGGTTCGCGATCTCGGACGAGGACGTCACAGTCGGCATCGCGGCGATCGGCGCGCCGATTCGGAATCACCGCGGCGCGGTCACGGCAGCGCTCTCGATCAGCGGTGTGCGCCCGGCCATCCTCGGAGCCAACCGGGCACGCATGACCGGACTGGTGGTCGACGCCGCCGCGGCCGTCTCCACGTCGCTGGGCTTTCGGCCGGCCCGCGCAGGGAGCCCTGCATGAGCGATCGTCCGCCCACCATCGACCTGTCCCAGGGGCGGCCGTTCGATGCCCTCGGCGCTCCGGTGCGGCGCCTGATCCACCCGCACACGGTCGGCTCGGTCGGGCTCGGCGTCTCCATCTGCGACATGCCGCCGGGGTCGCGCGTGCAGCACCACCGGCACGACTACGAAGAGGCCTACTTCGTGATCAGCGGGCACGGCACTATGTACCTCGAGGGCGCGGGTGATATCGCGCTGCGCCCCGACCTGCTCGTCTACGTCGCTCCCGGCCGCATACATGGCCAGGTCAATGACGGCGATCGGCCGCTGCGCATTCTGTGCTCCCTGGCACCACCGCCGGTGGAGGGGCAGGTGCCGGAGCTGCTTGATGGAGACACGGCTTGAGCGACGCGGCCATCGACGCGCAGGCGCTGCGCGGCCAGGCCTTGTTCCTGCGCGAGGAAACGGTGCGCCTGATCGCGATCGCCAAGACCGGCCACTTCGCATCCTCCTTCTCGTGCGCCGAGATCCTGGCCGTCCTCTACTCGGACATGCATGCGGCTGCGGCGAGGCGAGCCGGACTGGCCGGAACGCGACCGCTTCCTGCTCGGCAAGGGACACGCGGCCGTGGCGCTCTACCCGCTGCTGGCCGGTCTCGACTTCTTCCCAGCCGAGCAGCTGGATACGTACACCCGCCTCGGCAGCCCGTTCGGCGACCACCCCGACATGCGCCGCATCCCCGGCGTCGACTTCAGCTCCGGCTCGCTCGGCCATGCGCTCTCGGCCGGCCTCGGCATGGCGCTGGCGCCCGCGTGCAGCACCACGACCACCGCGTCTACGTGCTGCTGGGCGACGGCGAGCTGCACGAGGGCCAGGTGTGGGAGGCGGCGATGGCGGCCGCGCACCATCGGGCGGCGAACCTGATCGCGATCGTCGACCGCAACGACTACTGCCTGGACGGACGCGTCGACGACGTGATCGGCATCGAGCCGCTGGCCGGGAAGTGGTCGGCGTTCGGCTGGTCGGTGGTCGAGGTCGACGGACACGACGTGGGGCGCTCGCCTCCGCCTTCCGGCGGCTGGCGTCCGAGCAGCGGCGACTGCCCGGCGGTGGTGATCGCGCACACCGTCAAGGGCAAGGGCGTCGGCTTCATGGAGCGCGAGCCCGGGTGGCATCTGGGCTATCTCGACCCGGCGGACGAGCAGCGGGTGCTCGCTGAGCTGCGGGGCGCGAGGATGAGCGCCGAGTCGCCGTCGCTGCATCATGGCACTTGGCAGCTGGAGTCGCTGATCGACCAGGCACCGGTGCTGCGCACGCTGGCCGACACGCTGGCCGACCTGGCCGACGAGGGCGCGCCGGTCGTCGTCTGCACCGCCGACCTCAAGCACTCGAACGGCCTCGTCCGCTTCGCAGCGGCGGCATCCCGATCGCTTCTTTCAGTTCGGCATCTCCGAGCAGAACATGGTGTCGGCCGCCGCCGGCATGGCCGCGTCCGGGCTGGAGCCGTACGTCGCCACGTTCGCCTCGTTCCTGGCGCTGCTGTGCTGCGAGCAGATCCGCACCGACGTCGCCTACACCGGCCTGCCGGTGCGGCTGATCGGCCACCACGCCGGCATCACGCCTCGGCTTCTACGGGACATCGCACCACGCCACCGAGGACCTGGCGGTGATGCGCTCGATGGCGGGCATGACGGTGATCGCGCCCGCCGACGGGGCGGCGCTGGCCGCGCTCGTGCGCGCCGCCGCCGACTGGCCGGGGCCGATCTACTTCCGCATCGGCCGCGGCCGCGAGCCGGACGTGTACACGCCGGAGCAGGCGGCCGTGATGAGCGTCGGCGCGGCCGTCGAGCACCGGCTCGGCCGCGACCTCACCATCATCGCCACCGGCTCCTCGGTGCACCCAAGCCTGGAGGCGGCGGCCGCCCTGCGGGCGGACGGCCTGGACGTCGGCGTGATCGACATGCACACGGTCAAGCCGCTGGACGGCGCCGCGATCGCCCGCGCGGCCGCTCACAGCACGCGGCTGATGACGGTCGAGGAGCACAACGTGCTGGGCGGCCTCGGCGGCGCCGTCGCCGAGGCGCTCGCGGACGGCGGCACCCCGGTGCCGCTGCTTCGCCACGGCATGCGCGATGAGTACGGGCTGATCGGCCCGCCGACCCACCTGTACCGCCACCACCGCCTCGATGCCCCGGGCATCGCGGCAGCGGCGGCCGAGTTCCTTGGCGTTCGATCGGCCGAGAACGCCGATGGTATCCTCGGCGCCTCCGAGGGGCGAGTCGCCCCGGAGGGCGCCATTCGCGACGGCTGACCATGCGGCACGTACCGAGAGGAGAGTCCCCCATGTCCGGAGACAACGACCCAATGAACTGCGGGTACACGCGCAAACAGATCGTGTACGGAGCGCTTGGCGCCGGCGCCGCGTTCACCGCCGCTCCGCTGCTGGCAGCATGCGGTGGCGGCTCGTCGTCGCCGTCCTCCTCGGGCGGCGGCAGCGCCGGCTCGCCCAAGCCCGGCGGCGATCTGCGGGTGGGCATGCTGGGCGGCTCCTCGTCGGACACGCTGGACGCCGGCCGGATCGTGACCGAGCCCGACACGATCCGGCGATGGCGCTTTACAGCGGGCTGGTGCGGCTCGCCAACAGCGGCAAAACCGTCGAGATGGACCTGGCCGAGGAGGTGACGCCGAGCGCTGACGCCAAGCAGTGGACGGTGCGGTTGAAGCAGGGCCTGACCTTCCACGACGGCAAGCCGGTGACTCCGGAGGACGTGATCTTCTCGCTGCAGCGGATCGTCGACCCCAAGAGCCCCGGCAACGGCGCCAGCGCCCTCGAGCCGCTCGACGTGAACGCGATCAAGGTGATGGACTCGCGCACGCTGCGGCTGCCGATGAAGGTGCCCTACGCCTCCTTCCTCGACCAGATCTGCAACATCTTCAACTTCCCGATCATCCCCACCGACTACGACCCCAAGAACCCGGTCGGCACCGGGCCGTTCAAGTACCAGAGCTTCACGCCCGGCCAGCGCACGGTGTTCGCAAAGTTCCCGACTACTACCAGAGCGGGCTGCCCTACCTCGACTCGATCACGATCATCGACTCGTTCGCCTCCGACACGGCCGCCTTCAACGCGCTGCAGGGCGGCGAGCTGGACGTGTTCTCGACGGCGCCGCTGAACCTGGCCAAGCAGGTCGAGGGCAACGCGGCGCTGACGGCGCTGGTGTCGCTGCCGGGCCAGTGGACGCCGTTCACGATGCGGGTCGACAAGGCGCCGTTCACCGACAACAACGTTCGCCTGGCGATGCGCTACATCGTCGATCGCCAGCAGCTGATCGACCTCTAGCTGGACGGGCTGGGCGCGGTCGGAAACGACGTCTTCTCGCAGTGGGATCCCGACTACGACCCGTCGCTGAAGCGCGACCAGGATCTCGAGCAGGCGAAGTCGCTGCTGAAGAAGGCGGGCCAGGAGGGTCTCACCGTCGAGCTCGGAACCGCCGACTTCGCGGTCGGCGTGCTGCAGGCCGCGCAGGTGTTCGCCGAGCAGGCAAAGGCCGCCGGCGTGACGGTCAAGGTCAACCAGGTGCCGGTGGGGACGTTCTACGGGCCTAACTACCTGGAGTGGACGTTCGACAGGACTTCTGGGGTTACAGCCCGTACCTGAGCCAGGTCGCGCAGGGGTCGCTGACGCGGTCGCCGTTCAACGAGACACACTGGAACGACCCCGAGTACGTGTCGCTGTACAAGCAGGCGAACGCCACCACCGACGAGTCGAAGCGCAGGGACCTGGTCTACGCCATGCAGAAGATCGACTTCGACCGCGGCGGCTACATCATCGCCGCCTACAACAAGCTGCTCGACATAACCAATTCGCGCGTGCACGGCCTCGAGCCGGCCGGCACCGGCATCGTGCTAGCAACGCCAACTGGGCGACGCCTGGATAAGCTAAAAAGGCCCCGTGTACTGTTACATCGAGTACGTCGAGCCGAAGCCCGGCGTGTCCCAGCAGCGGTTCCAGGAGGTGGTGACGATGGCGTTCGACGTGGCCGAGCAGCCCCCCGACGATGAACTGGTGCTCAACATCGGCCGCACCTGGCGGCTGGGCCCGCGGCTCGGCCTCTATCTGACGATCTGGCGGGTCGTGACCTGCCCATCCTGCGCCACTGGCAAAGGAGTTCCAAACGGGCACAGATCCAGGAGGACACAGCGAGTTTACCGAGGTGGCGACGATCGTCGATGCCGGCCTCAACGCCGACCTCGGCAACGAGGTGCGGTAGTGCAGGTCGAGCCGCGCCGCGAGCCGACGGTTCGGCCGGCTCGACGGCCGGGTGGCCGTGGTCAGCGGCGCGGGCAGCGGCATCGGCCGCGCCATCACGATCGAGCTGGTGGCGGCCGGCGCGAGTGCTAGCCAGCTCGCGCAGCGAGGCGTCGGCGGCAGAGACGGCGGCGCTGGCCGCTCGTGGCGAGGACGACGCCTGCGACGCAATCGGCATGGACGTC
This sequence comes from uncultured Actinomycetes bacterium, assembly GCA_963766445.1. Taxonomy (GTDB): domain Bacteria; phylum Actinomycetota; class Thermoleophilia; order Gaiellales; family JAICJC01; genus JAICYJ01. The sequence goes on from CAVXZW010000016.1 coordinate 6,863, forward strand.
ACCAGCAGGCGACGCCGGCGACTGGCCGACCGGCTGCCGCCGGGCCGGCCGCGTCGACGGCTGGTCACGAACGCCGGCCACCACCTCGACCACGAGCCGGCGGTGGACTGACCTCGGCGACGACGAGTGGGATGGGTGCTCGAGACCAAACTCTCTTCGTGTCCGGCTCGTCCTGCGATCGGCTGCCGATGAGGGGCGGGACGTCGATCGTCACCATCGGCTCCTCCTCCTCGCTGATCGGGCGGGCCTACGCGGCCGCCTACGTCGCCTCCAAGGGCGGCCTGCTGCGGCTGACCGGGCGCTGGCGGTCGAGTTGCGCCGCGCGGGGTACGCGCGAACTGCGTCTGCCCGGGCAACATCACACGCCGCTCACCGATCGTTCGCGGCGGCGGCGGACGACCCGGCGGCGGCGCTCGCCGCCTACGCCGCCGAGGCGCCGATGGCCGGCTGGGGACGGTCCAGGAGGTCGCTCGCTGCGTGCGTTTCCTGGCCTCGGACGCGTCGTCGTTCGTGACCGGCTCCGCGCTCGTCGTGGACGGCGGGATCACGGGTCAGCTAGCCGCATGAACAGCGTGTCGGCCAGCGACAGCGACAGCCGCGCCATCGTCGCGCCCGGTGGACCGACAGCGTCGTCTGCGCACGATCGGCCGGCGGCCTGCTGCTCGGCCTGCTGACCCTGTTCCTGGTTTCGGTGGTGGTGTTCGCCGCCACCAGCTCCTGCCGGGAGACGCAGCCCGGCGGTGCTCGGCCACGATGCCACGCCGGATCGACGGCCGCCTTCCGGCGCGAGTTCCACCTGAACGAGTCGTGGCTGCAGTAGTAGGGTCGGGCTGTCCAACCTGGTGACGGCAAACCCGGTACATCAATCGTGAACGGGATGTCGGTCTGGTCGGGTGTGCAGCCGCGGATCGTCGGGTCGCTGGATCTACTGATCGTGGTGGCGCTGGTCGGATCCCGCTCTCGATCGCGCTGGGCGTTGGGCCGCGTTTCGCCGCGACCGGCTGTTCGACCACGCCACCTCCACGATCACCCTGGCCGCGGCGGCGCTGCCCGAGTTCGTGGTGGCGATCGCGCTGATCATCCTGTTCGCCACCATCGTGTTGCAGGTGCTGCCGCCGGTGTCGCTGGTGGCGCCGGGCACCCAGCGTGTGGTCGCACCCCACCGTACTGGTGCTTCCGGTGGCAACGCTGACGATCGCGGTGGTGCCCTACATCTACCGGATGTGCCGGGGGGCGATGATCGAGGTGCTGGAGAGCGAGTACATCGAGATGGCCCGGCTGAAGGGGACGCCGCGCCGGGTGCTGCTGCTGCGCCACGCCCTGCCCAACGCGCTGGCCCCGACCGTGCAGGCGATCGCGCTCACCTTCGCCTACCTGGCCGGCGGCGTGGTCGTCGTCGAGTACATCTTCGGCTACCCCGGCATCGGCCAGGGGCTGGTGAACGCGGTCAACGCCCGCGACCTGCCGACCATCCAGCTGATCGTGCTGATCCTGGCCGCGTTCTACGTGCTCGTGAACATCATCGCCGACGTGGTCGTGATCCTGGTCACCCCCAAGCTGCGGACGTCGTCATGACGATGCAGACTGTGACACGGCAGCACCCGCTTCCCGGCGGTCGCGCGCGTTGTGGCTGGACGTGCTGGCGCGGACGTGCCGTTCGCGGCGCGGAAAGATCGGGCTGGCGCTGGTGGATCCCAATCGTGCTGATCGCGCTGCTGGGACCCTTCGTGGCACCGAAGTCGCCGACAGCATTCGTCGGCCTGCCCTACGCCGGCCCCAGCTCGGAGGCCTGGCCGGGCACCGACGGCATCGGCCGCGACGTGCTGTCGCGGGTGCTGTGGGGGAGCCGCGAGATCCTGGCGTTGGCCCTGCTGGCGACAGCGATCGGGATCGTGGTGGGCACCGCTCTGGGCACCACCGCCGGGTACGTCAAGGGCGCGCTGGACGAGGCGATCATGCGCACGCTGGACGTGGCGCTGGCATTCCCCCAGATCATTCTGGCGCTGCTGCTGGTCAGCATCATCGGCCCCCAGCTGTGGCTGGTCTGCCTGGCGGTGGCGGCGATCCATGCGCCGCAGGTTGCGCGCGTGGCGCGGGCGGCCACCCTGCGCACGGTCGAGCAGGACCACGTCAAGTACGCGGAGGCGTTCGGCATCCCCCGCCGGCGGGTGATCCTGGGCGAGGTGGTGCCGAATATCATCAGCCCGGTGATGGTTGAGGTGGGGCTACGGTTGACCTACTCGATCGCGATCATCGCCTCGCTCAGCTTCCTCGGCTTCGGCCTGCAGCCGCCGTCGGCCGACTGGGGGCTGATGGTGAACGAGAACCGGATCGGCATCCAGCAGAACCCCTGGCCGGTGGTCGCCCCGATCGTGATGATTGCGATCCTCACGGTCGGCGTCAACATGTTCAGCGATGCCGTCGCCCGCTCGGCGCTGGGGATCGAGGCACCGATCGCGCCGCCGTCCATGAGCGGCTCCGACGACGCGCTCGGCGGCGCCGAGCACGTGGCGGCGGAGGTGCCGGCGTCGTGACCCCGGAGCCGGTGCTGTCCGTCGAACGGCTGGTGATCGAGGTGGCGCGGACGGGCGCGCGGGTGGTCGACGACGTCTCGCTGACGGTGGGTCCCGGCGAGGTGTTGGGCCTGGCCGGCGAATCCGGCTGCGGCAAGACGACCCTGTCGCTGGCGCTGCTCGGCTACACCCGCCGCGGCCTGGCCCGCCGCGTCCGGCCGCGTCCGCGTCGGCGACCGCTCGCTGCTGGAGATGAGCGAGGAGGCATTGGAACACGAGCGCGGCTCGCTGGTCACCTACGTCCCGCAGGATCCCGCCTTCGGCGCTCAACCCCGCGCTTGGGGTTCAGCACCCGGCTCGGGAGGTGAGATCAGCTTCCATCGCCGGAACGAGAACCCGGGCCGGCCGGGCGTGCGCTGGTCACCAAGGTGCTGGAGGATGTCGGGCTGCCGACGACGCGGTCGCTGCTGGAGTCCTATCCGCACCAGCTGTCCGGCGGGCAGCAGCAGCGGATCGCGATCGCGATCGCGATCGTGAACCGGCCGCGGTTGATCGTGATGGACCAGCCGACCACCGGCCTCGACGTCACCACCCAGGCGCGCGTGCTGCAGACGATCCGCGACGTCTGCCGGGAGCGCACAGCTGCAGGGTGGTGTATGTGACGCACGACCTGGCCGTGGTTTCCAGCCTGGCCATCCGCGTCGCCGTCATGTACGCCGGCCGGCTGGCCGAGGTCGGTCCCGCCGACCAGGTGCTGCAGCGGGCCGGGCCCACCCGTACGTGCGTGGGCGGCTGGCAGGCGGTGCCGGACATCGAGGGTCGCCGCGAGCTGACCGGCATCCCCGGTCAGGCACCGGATCCCGGCCTGCCGCTGGCGCAGTGCCTGTCGCGCCGCGCTGCCCGCTGGCGGTGCAGGAATGCCGGCAGGCGATCCCGCCGCCGGTGGCGGTCGGGGAGGGCCACCGTGCCTGGTGCATCCGCGTGGCCGAGTCGGCGGGCGCTGGGGTCGCGGCCGGGCCCGGCGTCCCGTCACGCGGGCTGGCAGGCGACGATGGCGGGGCGCTGCTGGCGATCGACGACCTGCACGCGGGCTACGGATCGCGGCCGGTGCTGCACGGGATCTCGCTGTCGATCGCGACCGGCGACAGCCTGGCGCTGGTTGGAGAATCGGGGTCGGGGAAGACGACGCTGGCACGCTGCATCGCCGGACTGCACACCGAGTACAGCGGGACGATCTCGCTGACCGGCGCGCAGCTCGCCGGGGCTGCGCGGGCGCGCCCCGCCGCCGCCCGCGAGGCGATCCAGTACGTGTTCCAGAACCCCTACTCGTCGCTCAACCCGCGGCGCTCGATCGAGCAGTCGATCGCCCAGCCGCTGCACTACACCGAGGAGCATCCCGACCGCTCCGAGATCGACCGTCGCGTGGGCCGTGCGCTGGACAGCGTGTCGCTGAGCGCGGCCGTCCGCCGCCGCTTCCCGCACGAGTTGTCCGGCGGCCAGCGCCAGCGGGTTGCGATCGCCCGCGCGCTGATCGTGGAGCCGAAGCTGCTGGTCTGTGACGAGGTCACGTCCGCCCTCGACGTCTCCGTGCAGGCGGTCGTGATCGAGCTGCTGGACGAGCTGCGACGCCGCCGCGGCCTGAGCATGCTGTTCGTCACCCACAACCTCGCGCTGGTGCACAGCGTGGCCGACGAGATCGCGGTGATCCAGGACGGCCGGATCGTGGAGCGGGGGCCGGTCGAGCGGGTGCTGGCCAGGCCCACCAGCGAGGCGACACGCACCCTGGTCGCCAACGTGCCCCGGCTGGAGCCCGTCGCGTCCGGCGCCGGATGAGCGCCGCCGCACTCGGCATCGACGTCGGCCTGACCGGGGCACGGGCCGCCCTGGTGGCGGCGGACGGCCGCATCCTCGCCCGCAGCAGGACGCTAGGCTCGCCGACGGAGGATCCGGGCGGCTGGTACCAGCAGCTGCGGCAGGCCGTCGCCGAGGTGCGCGACCAGGCACCGGACGCCCGGACCGAGATCGTCACGGTGGCCGGCGCCGGCTGCCGTCCGGTGCTGGTCGACGAGCAGCTGCAGCCGCTGCTGCCGGCGCGGCTGGCGGCGCACGATGACCGCACCGCCGCGCAGCGGGCGCAGCTCGCGCAGATGCTTGGGGTGCCGGCCGGGGAGCTGGCTGACCATGCGGCACCGAAGCTGCTGTGGTGGCGCGAGCACGAGCCGGACGCGTTCCGGCGCGCCGCGCTGGCGGTTGACACGACCGGACTGCTGGTGGGCCGACTGACCGGCGAACCGACCATCGACCGCATCACCGCGGCCGACTACCTGGTGCCGGGTGGCGAGCGGATCGTCCCGATCCGGAGCCGCGGGAACCGGACGCGATCGCGGGCAAGCTGACGGCGCAGGCGGCCGTCGAGCTGGGACTCGAGGCGGGCATCCCGGTCACCGTGGGCACCTACGACTCGTACGTCGACATCGACGCCCTCGGTGGCGCCCCGGCGAGGGCAGCCTGCTGCTGGGGACGACGATGGTGCTGGCGACGGTGACCGACCTCGAGCCGGGCGCGGCCGGTGACCTGCGCGTGGTTGAGGTTGTCCGCGGGCGGCTGCTGGCGGCTGGACGTCGGCGGCGGGCGCGTCGATCGACTGGGCGCGTGACCGCTTCGGGAGCGGCGACGTGTCCGCGCTGGCGCCCGGATCCGGCCGCCTGCTGGCGCTCCCCTACCTCGCCGGCGAGCAAACCCCCGTCTGGGATGCCGAGGCGCGTGGCGCGATCGTGGGCCTCACCGCCGAAACCACATCCGCCGAGCTGGAGCGCGCGATCCTGGACGGTGTTGCGCTGTCCGGCCGCGACATCGCCGAGCGGCTGCGGAGGCCGGCCACGATCCCGGCCGCTGGCGCTCCGGCGGCGGCGGCGTCCACCACTCCGCGTGGCTGCAGGCCGCCAGCGACGCCCTGCGCGCGCCGATCGACGCGCACGACATCACCGGCGGCGTGGCCGCCGCCGTGTTCGGGCTGCGGTCACTGGGCGCCGATCCGGCCGTGCCGGTGGTGCGCACAGTCGAGCCCGACCCGGCCCGAGCCGACCGCTACGACCGCCTCTACCCGCTCTACCGGCAGCTCCATCCACAGTTGGTCGAGACGATGCACGCGCTCGGCCTGCTCGACCGAGGTCACCAGTGACTGCCGAGCGCCACCGTGATCGCCTCGCCGTTGACGCCGCTGGCGTCGTCCGAGGCCAGGAACCGCACCACACCGGCGATCTCGCTGGGGTCGAGTACGCGGTTGGCGGCATAGCTGGCCGCCCGCTCCTGCCACACTTCGTCCACCGTCTTGGAGGTGGCCTCGGCCTCGGCGGCGGCATCGGCGTCGGCCATGGTGGTGCGCACCCAACCCGGCAGGATGGCGTTGCAGGTGACGCCGTGGGCGATGGTGTCGGCGGCCACCGAGCGCATCAGCCCGATCAGGCCGTGCTTGGAGGCGCAGTAGGCAGACATGGCCGGGGCGCCGACCTCCCCCGCGGTCGAGCTGATCATGACGATCCGCCCCATCCGGCATCGATCATGTCCGGCACCGCGGTTCGCGTCAGCCAGAACGGCGCGTCCAGGTTGACGGTCATTGTCTCGCGCCAGATGGTGGTGGCCTGATCCCGATCCGCCGCTCCTCGTACGACCCGATGCCGGCGTTGTTGACCAGGATCGAGATCGGCCCCAGCTGGCGGCGCGTCTCCTCGACAGCGTGGAGGCAGCCTTCCTCCGTGGCCAGCGATACGGCCACGTAACCGCGGCCGATCCCGGCCGCGGCCGCCCGCAGCTCCGGCTCGGAGCGGGCGACCAGGCAGACCGAGGCGCCGTCGGCCGCCAGCGCCTGGCTGATCGCGAGCCCGATGCCGCGGCCGCCGCCGGTGACCAGCGCCACCCGGCCGTCGAGTCGCCCGGGCGTGCTCATGTCTGCGCCAGCGTCCGCTCGAGCATGCCGCCGTCGATGGGCAGAGCGACGCCGGTAATCATGCGAGCGGCCGGCGAAAGCAGCCACAGCACCGCGTCCGACACCTCGTCCGGCGTCACCAGCCGCTCGATCAGTTGGTCGGGCGCCCAGCGCGTCACCGCCTCGGCCCGGTTGAGGCCGGCGATCTCGACCTGGGCATCGAACATGGGCGTGTCCACCCAGCCCGGGCAGACCGCATTCACGCGCACCCCGATCGCCGCCAGCTCGTTGGCGAGCGTCCGCATCAACCCGATCACGCCATGCTTGGACGCGTTGTAGGCGCCCGCCTCCGCGTAGCCGCGGAGGCCGGAGATGGACGACGAGCACCATGCCTCCGCCCTCGTCCAACTGCGGGATCGCCGCCTTGGCGGTGTGAAAGACGCCGGTCAGGTTGACGCGGATGACCTGATCCCAGCCGCCGGGATCGAGGTCGCGGATGGACGCCACCGGGCCCAGCACGCCCGCATTGGCCACCACCGCGGTGACCGGGCCCAGCTCGCGCTCGGCCTGTTCGGCGGCGTCGGCGATCCGGCCCAGTCGCCCACGTCGGCCGCCAGCGCGGTCGCCTCACCGCCGGTCGACCTGATCGAGGCGGCCAACCGCTCGACCGCGCCGAGATCGATGTCGAAACAGGCAACCTTCGCTCCCGCCTGCGCCAGCCGTTGCGCGTGGCGGGCGCCCATGCCACTGCCGGCACCGGTCACCCACGCGACGCGACCCTGCATGTGCTCTGGCGTACTCACGGCCGCCAACTCGATGCCAGCGGTGACGGGAGCGCGAGCGCAGCCGGCGCCGAATGGTGTGGCGACCGTGAGCGCGCCCACCGAGCACCCGCCTGCCGCGAACCGCGCGACGGTGGGCGTGATCGGCGCCGGCAACGCGCTGTGGGCCTACCTGGCCGCGATCGACCGGCTGGCGGCGCGCGGCCTCGCCCGACCCGGCCGCATCTGCGCCCGCAATCGCTCGGCCTGGGAGCCGATCCTTGATAAGCGGCCGGATGACACCTCGTCGGCGATGCGTCCGAGGTGCTGGAATCCGACGCCGACGTGGTGGTGGTGATCACCCCGCCCAAGTCGCACGCTGAGCTCGCCTCCGCGGCCGTGCGCGCGGGCAAGCATGTGTGGTGGAGAAGCCGCTGGCGATGGACCCGTCCCAGGCGCGCCGCGTGGTCGAGGAGGGCGCGAGCGGCCGGCCGCCGCCTGATGGTGTCGCCGTTCGTGCAGCTGTCGCCTGCGTTCCGGGCGCTGTGGACGGCGATTCGCGGCGACGGCATCGGACACGTGCACTCGGCCCGCGGGCTGTACGGAAACCCCGGGTCGGAATGGGCGCCCTGGTACCACACCGGCGGGGTCGGGCCGCTGGCCGAGGCCGGCATCTACAACCTCAAGAGCGTGACCGCGCTGCTCGGCCCTGTCGCCGCGGTGCAGGCGGCGGCAACCACCGGCATCCGTCCCCGCGCGGTGGCCGGCTCGGCGATCGACGACCCCGATCCGGATGTGATGCACGTGGTGCTGCACCATCGCTCCGGCGCACTTTCGTCGATCGTCGCCAGCCACGCGATCTGGCGTTACCGGCGTACCGGGCTCGAGCTGTACGGCGCGGAGGGTACGGCCAACCTGCTGGGCGACGACTGGGACCCCACTGGGTTCGAAATCTGGCGTGTGGCCTCCGGCAGCTGGGAGCAGTACGAGTCGGCTGACCCGACGTGGCACTGGTCGGACGGGCTGCGGGAGCTGGTGGTGGCGCTGCGCGACGGCACCGAACCGCTGGTGGACCTCGAGCACGATCTGCACGTGCTGGACGTCATCGACGCATGCCGGACGGCCACGGCCGGCGGCGACACCGTGCCGGTCGAGTCCGGGTTCCCCGAGCTCGACCTGACGCTGGTGCTCGATCCGGCGGCGGTGCGACACCACGACCACACGAGAGCGCCCGATGAGCAGTAGCCCGCGCATCATGAGCGCCGCCCGGCTGCACGGTGTGCGCGACCTGCGCGTGGAGACGCTGCCGGTGCCGGAGCCGTCGGCGACCGAGCTGCTGATCCAGGTGGAGGCCTGCGGTGTGTGCCCGACCGATGCCGCAAGTTCCTGATCGGCACCGACGAGAGCGCGTATCCGCTCAATCCTGGCCACGAGTGGGTCGGCCGCGTGGTTGAGGTCGGCGGCGACGTCCAAGACTGGCAGGCAGGCGACCGCGTCTATGGCGACACCTACGCCGGCTATGCGGAGTACGCCGTGCTGGACACGCGCGGGTCGCGCTGGTCGCACGGGCCGCTGCGGCTCGACGATGGCATGCCCACGGATCGGGCGGTATTCATCGAGCCGCTGGCCGACTGCATCCATGCCGCGCGCCATCAGGCGCGGGTCGGAAAGGGCGACTACGTGGTGGTCGTCGGCGCCGGGCAGATGGGCCTGCAACTGGTCGCCGTCGCCCATGCCGCCGGCTCGAACGTGCTCGCGGTCGACCCGCTGGAGCCGCGACGCGAGCTCGCGCTGCGGTTTGGTGCAGCCGAGGCGGTGTCGGCCGACGGGTGGGAGCAGCATGCGCGCGAGTGGGCCGCCGGCGCCGGGGTGGCGGCCGTGATCCTGGCGCTGGGACCGGGCGGACGCCGTCGATCCCGCGCTGGCGGCGCTGGCCCCGGGCGGGCGGCTGGTGCTGTTCGCCGGGTTCGGCGATCAGGCGGTGCGGCCGGTCGACCTCAACCTCGTGCACTACCAGGAGCTCTCGATCATCGGGAGCGAATGGGTCGGCACACCGCCCAACCAGCGGCTCGAGCGCTACGAGGATGCGCATACGTTGCTGCGGGACGGGGGGCTCGACCTGGAGCGCCTCGTCACCAGCCACTGCACCCTCGACACACTCGTCAATGCCTTCACCGACGTCGAACGACACCAGGCCATGAAGATCGTGCTCACCCCCTGACCATGCCGCCACTGTTTTCAACCACGCCGCGCACCGTGGTCGTCGCCGTCGACCATCCGCTGTACTCATGGCCGGTGGCCGGCCTGGAGGACCGCCGAGCCCTGCTCAAGACGGTGGTGTCGGCCGGCGCCGACGCCGTGATCGCGACTTACGGGACGCTCCGCGATTGCAGCGACGTGCTCGCCGGCTGCACGAAGATCATGAAGCTCGACCTGGCGACGCTCTCAGTCGGTGCCTACCGCGACAGCGAGTTCCGGCTCGGCTGGACCGTCGACGACGCTGTGCGGCTGGACGCCGACGCGGTGCTGACGTACGTTCAGCTCGGCACCGACGGCGAGCTCGATGCGCTGGTGGACGCAGCCCGCGTCGCCACCGCTGCCGACCGCGGGGGTCAGCTACGTGTGCGAGATCATGCCCGTGGAGAGTGCCGTCTATCCCGACCCGTTTCAGCCGGACGCGATCGCTGCTGCTGCCCGCACCGCCGCCGAGCTGGGGGCGCACGTCGTCAAGACATCGATGCCCACGCCGCCGGAGGCCGTCTCGCTGGCGACCACCTGCGACGTGCCGATCATCATCGCCGGCGGCGAGCTGACGTCGACCGCGAGGGATTGTTGCGGCAGGTCGAGAGCGCGGTCGGGGCGGGAGCGGCAGGGGTGGCGTTTGGGCGGAACGTGTGGGGGTCGAAGGACCCGGCCGGGATGGTGCGGGCGCTGCGGGCGGCAGTTGATCAGTCAGAACGCCGGCTCCCTAGCTAATTCACACTCGTGAGATCTGGCCCTGCAATCATTCAGGCCATGCGCAAGGACGTCCGGGAGTTCATCCGCCGCCTCGAGGCCCAAGGGCTAACGGTGGAACCAACTCCGGGTCACTATCACGTCTACCGCGACGGTAAGCGTTTCGCAAGGCAAACGGGATGCCGGTGACGCTGCCGTTCTCGCCGGACACGACCCGCTGGCGCCGCACAGCGATCCTCGACCTGCGCAAGTTGGGCATCGACGTCTAGCGCAGTCAGGGGCGGTGACGGCTAGTGCGCCGATGGTTGGGCGACGACAACGCACCACCGACCAGTCCAGACAATCGGCAAGGACGTGGATGTCGCTGGTCGGCCTCTACGTGAACGGCGTGCTGATCGACGCCTACCGCGACCGGGCGGGCTATCGCTCCTTCCGCCAGGTGGCCGTGTACACGGACACCTATCCGGGCACGGTCGGGTTCGATTCGTTCCGGGCGTCCACGCCCGCACAGAGCGACCTGGACGCGATCAGCGAGGCGGCTGCGTGACGCCTGGCCGGGGCGCGGTTCGCCGCCGTCACCGCCTAGGGAGCGTGACGCGCCGCGCGCTCCCTCCTCACGCGCGGCGCGTCGTCGTCTCATCAGGCGAGCTGCCCGCGGGCGCTCTGCCGTAGCGATCGCGCTAGGGAGCCGTAAGAACTAGGCGACGCACCTAGAGTTTCCGTGCCTTCGCGCCGGTGGTCAAGAGGCGCCCACAGATTAGGGAACGGTCCGCGGCGTGCGCTGGTGTTCGGTGGGCAGGCCAGACCCTTGCACACGTTGAGAAGGGTCTGACTTCAGTCACCTCAGGCTGAAGCCAGAGACCCTTGTAGTGAATCCGGCGGGGGCTAGTCGGGCCGGCCCCCAACCGCCTGCCGGATCTTCTCCACCTCGGACGCCTCGGCCTGCTCGCCGCCCTCGGCGGCGGCCGCCACCGACTCGGCCACGTCCATCACCAGGATCCGGTAGTCGTCGAGGTCGTCCGGCGCCTTCGTCTGCAAGCAGCGTCACCGACGAGCGCAGGTAATCGAGCGTCTTTGACTCGATCTCGTCGGGGTGGCTGCGCACCGAAAAGCCGGTGCCGTGCTCGGCCGCCAGGTCGCGCACCAGCAGGCTGTCGCTGTGCTGCCGGGCGTCGTTCAGGTGCTTGGCGATCGCCCGCGCCTCCTTGAAGTTGTCGAAGAAGCTGCGGTCGCTGAGCGACACCAGCAGCCCCGCCCCGGTCACGCCGTTGTGCAGCTGCTCCCACTCCGCTTCCGTGAAATCTGCCTTGGTCGCCATGTCCGCTCCTTCTGGTCGCCGTGCTTTAGAGCTCGCCGCTGGCCATCTTCACCAGCCGGTCGAATACCCGCTTTCCGTCCATGTATGCACCGTCGTGCTCGTACTCGTTGGTCACCCAGGCCCGCAGCCCTTTGCACCGCCGCCGCCGTCTCCAGCGACCCGGCCGCGTCCACGTACATGTCGTCGTGGTAGACCACGGCCGCCACCTGGGCCTGACATTCCCCCAACCGCGTGGCGTCATACAGCGCCGGCCAGTCCGACCGCGCCGCCACCAGCTCGGCGGCCGCCTGCAGCGGCTGCAGGGAGAACTGCTGCTCGAACATCCACGGGTAGATCATCTCGCCCGTGAACACGAACTCCGCGCTGGTCGGATCGAACTGCGGGAACTCGTCCCGCACCCGCTGCGCCGCCCAGTTCGAGGCCGTGCCCTGGCAGTAGATCGGCTCATGCAGCGCCGCGAACAGCGGCTCGCCGTGAAAGCTCGTGACCGCCTCCACCCCGTGCAGGAACCGCTCCGAGAACACCGGCCGGTCGGCGTCCTCGAAGAACGCCTCCTCGACCAGGTAGTGCACCCGCTCGAAGCCCTCCGCCATCCCGAACTCGATGCCCACGACCTGCAGCCGCTCCGGCGTCAGCCGGTCGCCGCCCGGCAGCCGCACCTTGGTCGTGGCCAGCTGCTCCACGATCTTGACCAGCCGCCCGCGGTCGCCGGGATAGCGCTCGAAGTAGCGCCGGTTCTTGTCCAGCACCCGTGGATAGGTCGCCTGGTAGACCTCGTCCGGCGTCCGCGAGATCGGCGGCAGCCCGCCGGTCACGAACGCCTGGCGCACGCCCTCCGGCGCGATCGAGAGGTAGGTGGTGATGCAGAAGCCGCCGTAGCTCTGCCCGACCAGGTCCCACTGCCCGTCCGGGCCTAGCAGCTGCTTGCGGATCAGCTCCGCGTCGCGCACGATGCTGTCGGCCCGGAAGTGGCCCAGGTACTCGGCCTGCGCCTCGGCCGAGTCGATCGCCGCCAGCGTGCGGCCGTTGATCGGCGAGGAGCGGGCGGTGCCGCGCTGGTCGAGCAGCAGCACCCGCCAGTCGGCGAGCGCCCGCTCCATCCACGAGCCACCGCGCCCCGTCGGCCGGGGTGCTCCGAACCCGGGCCCGCCCTGGAAGAACACCATCCAGGGCAGCTCGTCCCGCTCCCGCGTCGGCGTCACCAGCTCGCGCGCGAACAGCTCGATGGTGGCGCCGCCCGGCGTGTCGTGGTCGACCGGCACCGTGAACATGTGGTCGGTGACGACCAGTCCCGGCGGGCGGTGGGTGGCCAGGCGCATGCGGCGGAGACTACAAGGGGCGGCGACTCGCGGTCGGGCACGCCACATTGGCAACAAAATCTTCAAACTTCGTGGCAGGCGGCGCTATATCGTTCGGCCATGTTGTCGGTCGTGGAGATATTCGGAGTGATCGTCGCGGTCTGCCTGATCGCGGTCGGACTGTGGCCGGGACCGTGGCGACTGAACACCGGCACGGAGCCCGGCGACGACGACCGGATCAACGCGATCAAGGAAGCGATCGACATCCTCCAGCAGGAGCTCGCCGACCTCGAGGCTATCGAGCAAGAGGCACGCACGGAACGGCTCGTGCCCGCGTTGACGACCCCCTGAGCCGAGCACCCGCCTCTACGTGAACGCGTTCACGGCCCGCGCGACCACCAGCGCGACCACCGTCAGCGAGAGCAGCGACTGCGCCGACATCGCCAGCTTCGCCCAGCGCGCCATCGGCATCACGTCGGTGGGGCTGAACGCGGCGCTCGTGTTCAACCCCAGCACCATGTAGTCGACGTACATCGGCCGCCATCCCGGCGGCGCCAGCTCAGGGCTCATGCTGCTGCGTGAAGGCGAAGTCCGGGTAGGGGCGCGTGCCCTGGTAGCGCACCCACGGCCCGCCGGTGTCGAAGATCCAGTAGGCGAGGCTGAACACGAGCGCGTTTCCGAGCCAGATCAGCGCCCCCGACGCCAGCAGCGAGCTGGCCGACTGCGTCACCTGGCTGCCGCTGATCAGGCCGTTGACCAGCACCATGGTCGACCACAGCGCCGCCGCGCCCAGCGCGAAGATCAGCCCGATCGCCACCCGCCGCAGCCACCTGCGCCGTTCCTGGATGTGGGCCGGGTTGGCCGCCAGCAGGGCCAGCAGCATCGCGATCTCGAGCGCCGGCACCAGCCAGGGCGGGCCCACCGACTCGCGCCTGGGCTGCAGCACCCGCAGCGTGATCGTGATCGCGATGAAGCACAGCACCGTCAGCGCGATCGGCCAGCGCGGCTCGAGCGAGGCCGGCTGCTCGTCATCCTGAGACATGCCTCTCAGGTTCGCGGTGTCGAGCGTCCGCCCTGCTACCCAGAACTTGCAAGGCGCTTGTCCCAGGTCAGCAACGTGTCGTCCACCTCGAGCGGCCCGGTGCGGATCATTACCGTCCCCTGCACCCGTCGCGGCGGCATCCCGGTATCGGCGGCGCGACACGCCATCGAGCACGCCGCGCCACCCCGCGGCGCCCGGCGATGACCGGCAGCGTCAGACCGAAGTCAGACCCTGCTCAGCGCGGAGCACGGGCCATGGCCTTACCGTTGGCGTCCAGTCGATCTCGGTCAGGCGTGATTCCACTTGACCGAGAACGCATTGCCGCCCGAGAGCGCCGACGTGGTCGCCTTCGTGATGGTGCCGGACACCATGTTGATCCGGTCGGGGTGGAAGTTGCCGATCGGCTGGCCGTCCACGGTCGCCGCGCTGAACCCGACGGTGCCGAAGTTGGCGAGCGGTAGCACGCCGCCCGAGCTCGGCGCCTCCGCGATCACCTCGGCCGAGCCCAGCTTGGCGTGCCTCAGCTTCTGGATCGTCGTGAACGAGCCGCCGGTGGTCGTGTCCTTGATGGTCAGCGTGAAGCTGCCGCTACCGCCCGTCGTAACCTTGGCCGACACCGTGTCGCCGGGGCTGATCTTGAGCGACAGGTTGACCGGGAACTTGGGGTACATCTCATACCACGCGTAGTACACCGCCTTGCCGCCGCTGCAGTCGGCGTCGGTGCCGATCTGCTCCACGGTGTTGGTGCCGTCGCCGTCGAGTCCCACCCAGAAGCTCGAGTAGGCGGTCGCGGCCGTGCAGGTCGCCGCCGGCTGCTTCCAGGTGGCCGACACGCTCGTGAACCGTCCGCCGGTGGCGCTGTACCCGGCCCAGTTCGTGCTCGTGCTGCGGGTGACCCGATGATTCGGCACACCGTGGCGAACGATCGAGTGCGCTCCGGCGCCCGCCGGGAAGGCGAAAGCGAACACCACGAACAGGGCCAGAGCTGCAATACGGCGGGGCATGGAGCGTCCTCTCAGATCGGATACACCGGCAGTGTGCCCCGAAACAGCGGTCTGTCAAGGCCGGTGGCGGGCGCCTTGCAACCGGCAGCACAATCGAGGATCATCGCCCGATCCACTCACCCGGGGGTAAACCATGCCGCGCGGAAAAGCCAAATTCTCGACGACGTCGCCCAACGACCGGGACTGGCCGAGCAATCCCGAGCAGGCGATGCGCAACATCGCCGCAAAAGAACAACGCGGTGTACATCGAGGGGTCGCTGGTATTCGCCCCCGGCGGCAAGCACGCTGAGGCGCTGTTTGAGACGGTCGAGCCCGAGGAGGACAGCAGTGCCACCAAGCTGCATCGGCTGGGGGTCGACCTCGACGCGTCGATGGTATGCCTCTACATCGACCCGGATCTTTGGGCCCAGTTGTTCCCGGCGCTGGCCGGGTCCTGATCAGGCCGGGATCGCCATCAGCGCTTCCGCCTCCTTGAGATAGCGGGTCGCGGCTAGCTGCCGGAACGTCTCCAGCGCCAGCCGCAGCTGCGCGTCGGCGGCCGCGCGCCCGCCGGCCGCGAGCGCCGCCCGCGCCGCGAACAGGCGCGCCGTCCCCTCGTCCGGCACGCAGCCGATCTCCGCGTACTTCTCGGCCGCGCCGGCCGCGTCGCCGCCGGCCAGCGCCAGGCCGGCATCCAGCCAGCGGCTGGCTGCGGGCGCCGATCGGGCCGCCCTGGCCAGCGCGTCCGGCCTTTCGACCTGCCGCAGCGTGAACGCCAAATCCGAGACCCAGTAGGAGGTCGGGCAGCGGTCGGGCCAGATCGCCAGCAGCTCGTCCGCCAGCTGCGAAGCCTCCGCTCCGCGCCCGGCCGCCTCCAGCACCCGCGCCTGCAGCGCCAGCGACGGCACCAGCATCTCCGGGTACCCGGCGTGGCGCCCCAGCTCAAGCGCCCGGGTCGAGTCGTCCAGCGCCGGCCGCTCCTGTCCGCGGCCCAGCCTGATCCGTGCCCGCACCAGGCGCGCGTCGTGCTCGGAGGACGAGGGCGAACCGGCGTCCACCTGCGACACGATCTCGTCGGCCAGCCGCTGCGCCTCGTCCCAGAGCCCGCACCAGTAGCACTCGTACATCCGCTCCACCTCGAACCAGAGGATGCGGTCGACGTCGCCGAACCGCCGCGCGGCGTCGCGCCCCTGCTGGTAGAGCTCGAACGCCCGCGCCAGGTCGCCGTACTCGACCATCGCGTTGCCCAGGTTGGCATACCCGCGCACGCTCTCCAGCGAGTTGTGCGCGACCGCCAGCGCGATGCTCTGCTCGAGGTCGGCGATGCCGCGTTCGTCGCCGATGCGGGCGCGCGAGATGCCGATGCTGTCCAGCGCGTGCGCGCGCAGCTCGTCCAGGCCCATCTGCTCGGCCATCGCCAGCGCCTGCTGCCCGACCTCGATCGACCGCTGGTTCTCGTCGGCGATCATGTGGAAGCGCGACAGGCTGCTCAGCACGTAGGCCTTCGAGTAGGACGCCGGCGTGTCCCGCAGCAGCGCGTTCGCCTCGTCCAAATGCCGGAATGCGTCCGGGTCGCCGCGCATCCACAGCAGCTCGCCGATCAGCACCATCGCCTCGGCCGCCTTACCCGGCTGGCCCTCGGCGATGAACGCATCGCGAGCCTGCTCCAGCGCCCGGTCCCCGCCGCTCTCGGCATGCACCTGTGCCCTGCCCAGCCGGAAGGCCACGTCGGCCCGGCCGGGCTCGTCCTCGCGGCCACAGCTGCAGCGCCTCGGCGAAGAAGTGCGCCGCCTCGGCGAACGCGTTCAGCGACATCGACCGGTCGCCGGCATCGCAGAGCGCGCTGCGCGCCGCCTGCAGCAGCTCCGGGCTGACCGTCTCGCCCTGCGGCAGGTAGCGCAGCGCCCGCATGTAGTGGTGGGACAGCATCTCGGCCCGGTCCTCGGTGCGCTCGGGCGACAGCGACTCGATCCAGCCGGCCGTCCGCCAGTGCTTGCGCGAGCGCCGAGCGCGCGGGATCTGCTCGTAGGCGACGTCGCGCACCAGCGCGTGGGAGAAGGCGTACTGCGGCTCGGTCAGCACGATCGAGTCGCGCTCCCGGCGCAGCAGCTGCTTTCGCTCCAGCTCGTGCAGCATGTGCTCCACCGACCAGCGCTGGCGTTCCCCCACCTCGGCCAGCGCGCCCAGCCAGAACGCGCGGCCGACCACGGCGGCGTCCTGCAGCAACAGCTTCTCGTCCGCCGGCAGCGCGTCCAGACGGGCGGCAATGATCGACTGCACCGACTCCGGCAGCGGCAGGTCGGAGCCGGTCAGCTCCGGCCCCGAGCCCTCGCTGCGCAGCAGCCCGCGGTCGAGCAGCATCCGCACGTACTCCTCGGCGAACAGCGGGTTGCCGCCGGCCCGCGCCAGCAGCGCCGAGCGCAGCTCTGGCGGCAGCTCCGCCGCGTCCAGCAGGTTGGTGACCACGTCGGCCGTCTCCTGATCTGACAACGGCTGCAGCTCGAGCATCGTACTGCGCGCCGCCGCGGCCCACTGCGGCCGCCGGTCGAGCAGCTCCGGCCGGCTGGTGGCCACCACCAGCAGCGGACCGGTGAAGCGGTCGCCGAGGTGGTCGCTGATGAACTCGAGCAGGCCGTCGTCGGCCCAGTGGATGTCCTCGAACACCAGCACCAGCGGGCTGCGCGCCGCGATCAGCTCCAGGAACCGCCGCCAGGCCGCGAACGCCTCGGTGCGGCGGTCGCCGCGCAGCTCGCGCGCGGAGGTGAGCCCCGCCAGCGGCGCCAGGTGCCCCTCGATCCAGCGCGCCTCGTTTGCGTCGGTGACAACGTACTCGACGGCGATGCGGAGCTTCTCCTCGACGCTGGCCGCAGGGTCGGTGGCGAGGATGCCGGCGTTGGCCTTCACGATCTCGCCCAGCGCCCAGAAGGTGACGCCGTCGCCGTAGGGCAGCGAGCGGCCCTGCCGCCAGAACACCATGTCGGTCTCCCCCTCCAGGTGCCGCGCCAGCTGCCAGACCTGGCGCGACTTGCCGATCCCGGGCGGCCCCACCAGCGTCACGATCTGCGGCTCGCCGCTGGCCACGCGCCCGGCCGAGCGCGTCGATCAGCACCTGCGTCTCGTGCGCGCGGCCGACCAGCGGGCGCTGCAGGCGAGCCGGGTCGGCGCCGGTGCGCGCGCGCGGCTGCACCACCGACCACACCGGCACCGGCTCGGCCTTGCCCTTCGCCAGCAGCAGCGGCTCCTGCCGGAAGTCGATCTGGAAGCGCGTCGCCCGGTACGTGCGCTCGTCCACCAGGATGCCGTCGACCGGCGCGCCCGTCTGCAGCCGCGACGCCGTGTTGACGACGTCGCCGTGGGCGGTGGCTTCGCCCTCCTGCGGCCGGGCGTGCACGTCCACCACCGCCTCGCCGGTGGCGATCCCGATCCGCACCCGCAGCGCGCCGGCGGTGGCGTCGGCCGGCAGCCGCCGCACCGCCTGCAGCACGGCGTAGCCGGCCCGCACCGCCCGCTCCGCGTCGTCCTCGTGGGCGACCGGCGCGCCGAACAGCGCCATCACCGCGTCGCCGATGAACTTCTCGACGGTGCCGCCATAGCCCTCCAGCTCCTCGCGCACGCGCTGGTAGTAGGGGCCCAGCAGGCGCCGCACATCTCCTCCGGGTCGAGCGCCTCCGACATGCGCGGTGAAGCCGACCAGGTCGACGAACACGACGCTCACGATCTTGCGCTCCAGCAGCACCCCCGGCCGCGCCAGCTCGGTGCCGCAGGCGGTGCAGAAGGCGATGCCCGCGGGCAGCGGGCCGGCGCCGCAGGACGGGCAGATGATCCCCAGCGCCACGCCGCAGCCTCCGCAGAAGGCCGCCTCTCGGTCGTTCAGGACGCCGCATGCTGGGCAGTGCACGCTCAAACCGGTCCCCCTTACCGGTTCGACCCTATCAGGTGCGACAACGCCGCCCGATCGCCGAGGAGAGGCTCCCGAACGACTATGCCTGCGGCAGCTTCTTCGCACCCCGCTTGGTGACAGGGTTCGACGGCGGCGGCACCATCGGCCCGATGTCGCCGTCCGGCGCCTCGTCCAGGTCGACGATCACCGGCGCGTGGTCGCTCGGCCCCTTGCCCTTGCGCGCCTGCCGGTCGATCCAGGCCGCCTGCACGCGCGCGGCCACGGGATCGCCGGCCAGGATCAGGTCGATGCGCATGCCCAGGTCCTGGTGGAACATGCCGGCCCGGTAGTCCCAGTAGCTGAACACGCGCTCGCCCGGCCACCGGTCCCGCACCACGTCGCGCAGCCCCACCGCCTGCAGCTCGGCCAGCGCCTTGCGCTCGCGGGGCGTGACGTGGGTCTGCCCGATGTAGGCGTCGGGGTCGAACACGTCGTCGTCGGTCGGCGCGATGTTGACATCGCCGCAGACGACCGCCGCCTCTGGCCCGGCCGCGACCACGTCGCGGAGCGCCGCCAGCCAGGCCAGCTTGTACTCGTAGTGGTCGGAGTCCGGCACGCGCCCGTTCGGCACGTACACCGAGTGCACGCGGATGCCGCCGCAGGTGGCGGCCACCGCCCGCGCCTCGGGATGCGGGAACCCGGGCGCGCCGGCCAGGCCCGCCACCACCTCGTCCAGGCCGACCCGCGAGAGGATCGCCACCCCGTTCCACGCCACCTCGCCGTGGGCCGCCACCTGGTAGCCGCGGCCGGCCAGCTCGTCGCCGAGCAGCTCGGCCAGCGCATCGTCGGGGAGCTTGGTCTCCTGCAGGCAGACCACGTCCGGGCGCCGCTCGTCCAGCCAGGGCAGGAACCGCGGCAGCCGCTGCTTCAGCGAGTTGACGTTCCAGGTGGCGATGCGCACCGAACCACGGTACCCGAGACCACGCCACGTGAAGTACAGTTTTCGGCATGACGCTCGCCGATCAGCCCCGGGTCGACCAGGACCTGCTGCGGCAGGCCAGGATCGACCTGGCGGCGGCACTTCGCGCGGCCGCGCTGTACGGCTACAACGAGGGCATCGACAACCACTTCAGCTACGCCGTGCCCGGCAGCGACGACCTGTTCCTGCTGAACCCCTACGGGCCGGAGTGGTCGGAGCTGACCGCGTCCGACCTGCTGGTCGTCGACGGCGACGGCACGGTCGTGGAGGGCGAGGGCGAGTGGGAGACGACCGCGTTCATGATCCACCGCGGCGCCCACCGCGCCCGCGCGTCGGCCCGCTGCGTGTTCCACACCCACATGCCGTTTGCGACCGCGGTCTCGACCACCAGGGGCGGCTTCGACACGACGCTCAGCCAGGCCGCGATGAGCTTTCACGGACGCGTGTCCACGCTCGCCTACGGCGGGCTGGCCCACGCCGCCGACGAGGGCGACCGGATCGCATCGGCCGTCGACGAGCACACCAGCGTGGTGATGCTCGAGAACCACGGCGTGATCGTGATCGGAAACGACGCCGCGGAGGCCTGGTCGCGGCTGTACTTCCTGGAGCGGGCCTGCGAGGTGCAGATACTGGCCCAGTCCACCGGGCAGGAGCTGATCGAGGTTTCCGACGACATCGTGCAGCGCACCGCCGAGCAGTACACGCACGACCACGTCGGGCCGGGGAAGCTGTTCGACGCCGTCAAGCGGCGGCTCGACCGGGAGAACCCCGGGTACGAGCTGTAAGCAAGGGTCTGGCTCTAGATCCGCTCCGCCAGCTCGACGATGATTCCCTCCGGGCCGCGGACGTAGCAGAGCCGGTAGACGTCCTCGTAGCGCACCACCTCGCCGACGAGCTCGGCACCGCGGGCTCGCAGGCCGGCGACGGCGGCGTCGATGTCGTCGACGGCGAACGAGACGTGGCGGATGCCCGGCGCGTTCGCCGGCGTGTGCCGGTCGCCGTCCTGGCTCGGCGGCGAGTGGAATTTCGTCAGCTCCAGCCGGCCGTTGCCGTCCGGAGCCTCCATCATCCACGATGTCCGCCCGTACGCCCTCGAGCCCCACGATGCGGTCGACCCAGCGACCTTCGACCGACCCTCGCCCTGCACCACCAGTCCCAGCTCGAGGAAGAACTCCCTCGCGGCGTCGAGGTCGTCGACCACGACGCCGACGTGATCCATCCGCTGGATACCCATCTGCCCGATGGTACCCCGGTCAGAGCCGTGCGCAGAGCGTCCAGGCCCTCGCGCAGGGCCCGCTCGAACACCCAGACGTCGGCGTAGGCGAGCACCTGGAAGCCGCGCTGCCGCAGCGCCTGGCCTTCGTCCGGGGAGGCGACCAGCTGACCCAGCGGCTTGCCATGCCGGCGGCAGACCGCGAGCAGGTGATCGACGGCCTCGGTGAACGCCGGGTGGTCGAACTGGCCGGGGACGCCCAGCGCCAGCGTCAGATCGAACTGGCCCAGCCAGACGATGTCGACGCCGGGCACGCCCACGATCGCGTCGGCGTTCTCGATGCCGGCCGGCGACTCGATCTGGGCGATCACGATCGTGTCGCGGTTGGCACGCTCGGTGTAGGCCTGCGGGCCGTCGGCCAGGACGTCGCTGAACAGCACGCCGAAACCGCGGCCGCCAAGCGGCGGATACTTGGCCGACTCCACCAGCAGCTCGGCCTCGGCCCGCGACTCCAGCATCGGCGCCATCACCCCGCGCGACCCGGCATCGAGCGCCGATGCGATCAGCGGGTACTGGGCGCGGATCACGCGCGTGATGGTGTGCACGCCGGTGGAGCGTCCGGCGGCGAACAGCGTGCGCAGCGTGCCCGCGTCCCAGGCCGTGTGCTCGAGGTCGAAGATGGCGAAGTCGACGCCGGCGGCGGCCAGGATCCGCATCACGCCGGGCGTGTCGAACTCGAACAGCATCGCGCCGGCCGCGACGCCCCGCTCGGAGATCGCCTGCGCGATCCGGCTCTCCTGCATGCTCCCTGCTACCGGTCCGCGAACAGGCCCTCGGGGGCGGGGCCGCGGCTCGTCTCCGGCGCACCGACGTAGGCGACCTCGCCGCTGGTCGCAGGCTCGCGGACACCGGCCTCGTGGCGCAGCGCCACGTCGGAGACCGGGTAGCGGATCCCCTCTCCGGCGTTGCGGCCACCGACCGCCAGAAACACGCACGGGTCGTCACCGCTGCCCACCAGGATGTGCTCCGTACCGGGTGGGAAGTGCACGAAGTCCCAGGCCTTGACCGGGCGCTCCTCGCCCTCGACCAGCAGCAGGCCCTCACCGCTCAGGACGAGGAAGTCCTCCTGCCCGTCCTCGGCGTGGTAGTAGCCGTTCGGCTGCCCCGGCCACAGCACCTGGATGTTGATGCCGTAGTGCGGGAAGTGCGGACGTGCCCTCGAAGGTGACACCCGCGCCGAACTTGTCGTTGTGGAACCACGCGGCGTCGCGCGCGTTGACGATGAACCATCCCTCGCCGGCCGGCTGCTTGCCGCCGTCGCCGTCCTCCATCTGGGCCTCGGGCACCATGCGGTCTCCCCCTCGCTCGCTGAGCACGATTGGCCGCAGTCTAGAGAGTTTGGAAAGGGCTACCGGAGCAGCGCCGCGACGCCCTCCGCATCGGCCAGCCGCGCCCCGGTGCCCTCCAACGGCGTGATCTCGGCACCAGTGGCGAGGGCCAGCTCGACCAGCCGCTCGGCCTCCGACGTGTGGGGAGGTGGTGCGTTCGACCCCAGCAGGGCGGGGTCGAGGATCAGATGCTCGACCCCTCCCCGCTCGAGCTCAGCGACGACAGCATCCACTCCCAGCGTGGCCGACTGGTCGCACAGGGCTGCGTCGAGCACGCGCTCGACCAAACGCCATTCGTACAGGCGCTGAGCGGCGTCCAGCTCCGCGGCGATCTCCGCCGCCAGCGCGGCCCTCGCCAGATCCTCCAGGCCGGTCGCCAGCGTACGCACCTCGAGGTCGGCCCCCAGCGGCATCCCGCCGAGCACCGCGACCCGCAACCTGGGGTCGCCGGCGATCACCATCCGCCGCCAACCGCGCTGCCGAGCGGCCCACCGCAGGCCCTCCGCGACGGCGTCGATCCGGTACCCGCGGCCGACGCCAGACCGGAGGGCCCCGCCCGGCCGCGGCGGATGCCGCTCGCTGCCGCGCGCGCGGCAGGGCAGCGGCAGTTCCAGCTGCTCGTCGATCCCGCCCTGCCACCACTCGAACACCCGCACGTCGGCGCGGCTGGCGACCACGACCCCCGCCGGCCGGCCCTCGTCGTAGGCCGCGACCAGCGGCATCACGTGCCCGGTCGGCTCGACGCGGGCGTGCTCGCCCACCGGCATGGGCAGCTCCAGTGGGATCGGCTCGCCGGTGCTGAGCGGAAGGAACACCGCCGCACCGGGTGACGTGGCGCGCGCGAGCCGATCGAGCTCGATCTCGATGCGCGGCAGCCAGCGGCGGTACTGATCAGCGACCGCCGCCGCGCCCGCGTCTCGCAGCCCGGCCTCGACCCGCCCCAGCCGGCGACGGATCGCCCGGGCCCGCTCGGCGATGTCGCGGCGGTGGTGGCCGACACCCTGGCCGTCGCCGTACAGCGACAGCACACCGCACGGGTCGGCGACGGCGTCGAAGGCGCGGATGGATTCTCGGGTCAGGTTCATGGCAGCTGCCTTTCTGGGAGCGGGTGGGACGGGGGTGACACGCGCACCGAGGCCGCCACGGCGGCGGCGAGGATGCCGACGACAACCAGGAGCGAGGCCCAGGCCGGTGGGTGGTAGAGGTCGGCCAGCGCCATCTCGGCGCCGACCACGACGAGCACGGCACCGAGGCCAAGGTGCACGTACTCGAACCGCGAGCGCATGGCCTCGAGCACGACGTAGAGCTGCCGCAGCCCGACCAGCGCCATCGCGTTGGCGGCGAACACCACCAGCGGATCGCGGGTGACCGCGAACACGGCCGGGATCGAGTCGACCGCGAAGGCGACGTCGGCCAGCGCCAGGGCGACCAGAGCTGCGACCAGCGGCCGGTCGCCGAGCGGTAGCCGACCCACGACGGCGAGCACACGGCTGCCTGCGCCGCCGTGGCCGCTGTCGCGCGCGATCTGGATGCCGGTCGCGACAAGGAAGGCACCCAGCGGGTAGACGATCCAGCCGGCCACGGCCAGCAGGGCAGCGCCGGCGGCGATGAAGGCGCCGCGCAGCACCAGCGCCGCGCCGATGCCGAACGTCAGCGCCGGCGGGCGCAGCGCCGCGGGCACGGCCAGCGCCGTGAAGATGACGGCGAACACGAACACGTTGTCGAGCGAGAGGCTGCGCTCGATCGCGTAGCCGGTGACGTACTCACCAGCGGCGCTGCCGCCGCGCAGCGCCCACACGGGCAGCGCCACCGCCACGCCGACCACGAGCCAGCCGGCGCTCCAGGTCAGGGCCGAGCGGAGCGGGGCGCCCTCGCGCGGGCCGAGGCGAAGGTCGACGGCCAGCATCGCCACGCAGGCCACTATCACCACCGCCCAGACTGCCCATTCCGCGTCCACCCACGCTCCTTCGGCTCGATGCCGAAGGTCTTCCCCGCCGCGGAGGGCCTGTGCCGCCGGGCTCGAGTTCGAGCCGGAATGACGACGACACCGTCATGGGGTACTCCCCTTCACGACCACCCTAGCCGCACGGTGCGCGCGACGGCAGTGCCGCTCACATCTCACGCCAATTGTTCGACGCTCACACCGCGACGGTCAGGCGCAGGAACGTGGCGGGGATGGAGGTGGCACCCGGCTCAGTACCGTTCTGCCGGCGGCTGCCGCCGCCGCGTACGCGGTCATCGTCGATGCGGCGGATCATCTCAGACCTCCAAGGCGGGTGCTAAGGTGAGCGATTCGGCAGCGCACGCTGCCTGGACCGAGAGACCTCATGGGGGTGGGTTCTGTGAAGACGGATGAAGCGCGCTACGCCAAGCTGGCGTCCACCAGGCCGTTTCGGAGAGTGAGCGACCGCCGGGTGCGCCGGGAGCTGCGGCGAGCGGCCGTGCACGCCGCGCTGGCTGCGCGCCGAGCGCGAAGCATCGGCCCCTCGCGGGCGAAGGGCGACCGGCGGGTGACGCGGGGCATCCAGCAGTCGACTCGCCACGCCGCGCGAGCGCTGTCGTTTTCGATCAGCCCGCCGCCGTCGCACCGCGTGCGAAACACGGTGCTGATCGTCACCGGCGCCGCCACCACGGTGGTCGCCGTGGTCGCTATCCGGTCAAAGCCGTGGCAGTCCTCCGACGAAGCTACGCCGGCTGCCGACGAAGCGGCGGCGGTGACGGACGGTGCCCTGGGCGAGGACACGCCGTCGCCCGCGGTTCACACCGATACGGAGTAGGCCCGCTCAATCAGCCCGTGTAGTTCCGCCGCGATCGCCGCGCGCAACTCGCCGTACTTCGCGTCGCAATACGCACACGCCGGATCGTTCCGCTCGTCTTGCGGGTACCGCCACACCGGCGCGCCGATCCTGTTCGGCGGCTCCCAGCCATAGCGGGCATGCACGTGCCCGTGCAGGACTGGCAGGGAGTTGCCGAGCACCTCGTAGTTGATCCGGCGCAATCCGTTGTCCTGGCAGGCACGTCCTATCGCCTCACCGAGCAGCGACAGGTCGAACAGGAACTGCCTGCGACGCTCCCAGTCGAGATCGGAGAGGTGGTTGACAGACGGATCGTCGGTCAGAAGGAGCGAGTAGCCCGGCAGGTGCTGCGTGTCGCCGATCACCGCGAAGCCACCGCGCATCCGCGCCATGACGAGTGGATTCTCGCCGCGAAGCGCGGAGCCGACCCGGTCATCACGCCAGTCGCTTGCCACGGGCGGGACGGTAGCCAACGCCGCGTGAGAGAATCGCCCGGTGATTGATCGACCGTTCACGATCGACACGCGGGATGGCACGATCGGGGCGTGGCGCGGCGAGGGCACGGCCGGCCCCGTTGCCGTTCTCCTCCACGGCGGCCCCGGCATGTCCGCCAGCTATCTGGATCCGTTGACGGACCTGCTCGCAGACGTGTTCTCCACCGTCAGCTACCAACAACGCGGCCTGCCCCCGACCACCATCCGCGAGCCCTACACGGTCGAGGCGAACGTCGCCGACGCGGTGGCGGTGATCGACCAGGTGGCCGGGGGGCGGGCGTGGATCGTGGGACACTCGTGGGGTGGACACCTCGCGCTGCACCTGCTCGCGGCCTGCCCCGAGCGGCTCGAGGGCGCGATCATCGTCGATCCGCTCGGCGCCTATCTCGAGGTGTTCGAGGAGTTCGGAGAGCGGATGACGGCGCCGCTATCAGATGCCCAGCGCGCTCGCGCGGAAGAGATCGACGCGAAGGAGGAGCGGGGAGAGGCGACACCGCAGGAGTCGCGAGAGGCCTTGAGCCTGGTCTGGCCGTCCTACTTCGCCGATCCCGCCGCCGCGCCACCGTGCCCGGACATCGCGCTCGACGTTGCCACGCTCGCCGGCACGATGGCATCCGTGCGGGAGCATGAGCAGGCCGGCACGCTCACGCGCCGCCTGCCGGATGTGCCCAGCTCGACACCGGTGCTCTTCGTGCACGGCGCCAAGAGCCCGCTGCCCGTCCGCACGACGACCATGACGGCCGAGCTGATACCCCACGCGCGCGTCGAGATCCTGCCCGCCGGCGGGCACTTCCCATGGCACGAGGACCCAGCCGGAACGCACGACGCGATCGCGCGGTTCGTGGCAGGGTCAGCCTCGCTTCCGGCGTAGCGCCTGGATTCGCCGCCGGTCCTGCTTGGTCGGTCGCGGCCCACCGGCGACGGCCCCGGCAGGGCGGGACAGCCTCCGTTCCTCGGCGCCCCGTTTCGCTCGGCCATCGACTCGGCCGTCTCCTCGAAGAGGGCGGCGGCGACGCGGGCCGATCCGCGCTTGTCGGCAACCTCGAGAACGGTGATCGTCCAGTCCGCCTCGCCGACCTTGACCTCGACGATGTCGTCAGGGTCAACGTGCTTGGCGGGCTTCACACGCTCGCCGTTCACCCGCACCCGGCCGCCAAGCACCGCCTCGGTCGCCGCGGCGCGGGTCTTGAAGAACCGCGCGGCCCAGAGCCACTTGTCAATGCGAACGGTCGCCGTCATCGATCCCATGCTCGCACGACGTTCCTGGCGGAGCGATGGATTTCGGTGTCGGCGCGGATCTCGGTTGATACCAGTCCACACAACGACAGGAGACGCGAAATGGGAACGATCGTCATCAGCCAGAATGCCTCGCTCGACGGGGTCGTCCAGGATCCGACCGGCGAGGAGGGGTTCAGGTTCGGCGGCTGGTTCGGGCAGGTGGGAGAGCGGGATCGCGAAGAGTGGGCCAAGGTCGAGCTGGACGAGGTGCTGCGGGCCGAGGCCCTGCTCCTGGGTCGGCGCAGCGACGAGTGGTTCGCCGAGCGGTGGCTGTCCCGGAGCGGCGAGTGGGCGGACAGGTTGAACAGCATGCCCAAGTACGTCGTGTCCTCCACCATCGAACGGCCCAGGTGGACCACCACGACCAACTCGGCCGTCCTGAAGGGCGACGTCGTGGCCGAGGTCTCGAAGCTGAAGCAGCAGATCGACGGGGAGATCGTCGTCTTCGCCAGCACCCAGCTCGTGCACACGCTGATCGAGCACGACCTCGTCGACCAGCTGCGGCTGATGGTCTACCCGGTCGTGGCCGGGGCCGGCAAGCGCCTGTTCGAAGACATCACCGACCCCAAGCGGCTGCGCCTCGTCGGCACGCGCACCGTCGGTGACAATCTCGCCTCACTCACGTACGACCTCGACGCCGCCGCCTACTGACCTCGCTGCCGCCGTTGCGCGAGGAACGCCGAGATGCACACCACGAGGAACACGAGGGCGACGATGCCGAGGATGATCATCCGCCCCATCCTAGATGGTTGATTCAGGACGGAGCCTGCCGACGCATATGCAGCAGCGGGAACGGTCGCCCGCCGTCGTCGAGCGGCGAGCGACCGACGACCACGAACCCGAGCGTCCGATAGAAGTCAACCGCAGCGTGGTTCTGCTCGTTGACGTCGACGGTGAGAGGGCCGCCACGCAGTGCCTGGGCGTGAGCCACGAGCCGGCGTCCGCCTCCTTCCCGGCGCCGGGCCGGCTCCAGGAACAGCGCCGAGATGTCCTCGCCCGCGAGACCCATGAAGCCGACCGGCTGGTCACCGGGCCCCGTCAGCACCCACAGCTCAAGCGCGTCGTCGTCGAGCGCGGCCGCGACCAGCGGCCGCAGCGCCACGATGTCGTCCTCGGTCAGGAAGTCATGCGTCGCGCGCACCGATCGCTCCCACAAATTGATGAGCCCTGGGATCTCCGTCGAGCGCGCGCGGCGGATCTGCAAGCTACTCGCGGGCGTAGGCCTCCGCCGACTTCGATTCGAACTCGTAGGCGACGAACGGCTCATCGCCGACGACCCACGCATCATGGCCCGGCGCGATCACGTAGGACTTGCCCGGCCCGATATCCATGTCCGACCCGTCCTCGTGAGTGACGTGCATGCGCCCCGACTGGACGACACCGACATGCCGCAGCTGGCAGCTGTCCGTTCCCGCCACCGGCTTGATGCACTCCGACCATCGCCAGCCCGGCTGCAGCGTCAACCGTGCGGCCGTGGTCGCGTCATCCATGCGCACCACATCCACCTTCGTCTTGTCGGGTGAGCGAACCTCATCAGGCGAATCGAAGTCGCCGACCTGCAGACCAGCCATGCGAACCACTCCTCTCATAGATGGGATGCTCGGGGATCCGAACCAGCGAGCTTACCGCACTTCAACGACAAGATCTGCCGGCGTGTCTGAGTGGGGGATTGGTGCGCCGGTGAGGGCGGCATTGCAAAGGTGCCGCCCCCACTCACGGTCAACCCAACGCGGGCAGCTTGCAAGCATCAGCCCACGGCGCTTCGGCCGAAGAGCCGGATCCCGGCGGCGGTCAGGGCCGCTGCGAAGGCGGCGACGACCAGCAGGCTGAGCGCCGCCATCTCGGTGACATTCTGCATCCTCCAGATGTGGTGCAGGCCGCTGGGGTCGTTCAGCAGGCCGTAGCGGGCGAGCGCCAGTGCGTGGGTCAGCGGCAGGAAGCGGGCGAACCAGGTGAGGAAAGTCGGCAGTGCCGTGATCGGAAACAGCGAACCGGCCAAAAACCACGGCACGATCGCGATCGCCGGCACCCGGCTGATGTACTCCTCCGCGCTCGGGACACGGGCCGCGAGCGACTCGGCCGCCCCGTACATGCCGACGGTGAACAGCGCGGCGCCGCCGACGAACCAGAGGACGCCCGGTCCAGCGACGTCGAAGTGGATGCCGCGTGCGCGCGCCACGCCGATCAGGACGCCGATCTGGAGCGCCGTCACGCCGAACGCCACGATCAGGTTCCCCAGTACCAGGAGCGGGCGCGGCACCGGCGCCGCCAGCAGCTCTCGCTGCGCGCCGGACTCGCGTTCGACAAGCACGCTCAGGCCTGCGAACATCGTGTTCAGCGGGATCAGCAGGCCGATGGTGCCGGTAGCGACGTACGCCTCATATGCGCTGCTCGTGTGAAGCGCGTCCTTCAGCGCGGGCGCGATCACGAGCGCGAACAGGATCGGAGTCAGCAGCGGCACGATCAGCTCTCGCGGTGTGCGGACGGTGAGCTGGAGACGGCGGCGCGCGAGCGTCGCCAGCGGGCCGAACGGGTTTCGCGGGAGGCTCGGAAGCGGCCTTCCCAGGTCGAGGGTTCGTGTGGTCATGTCGTGCTCCCCTTCGGGTCAGGCGGCGTTGCGGAGCTGGCCGCCGGTCAATCGCAGGTAGACATCGTCGAGCGTCGGCTCGCGGGTCGTGATCGCAGCCGGCGCAATCCCCGACCGCTCGATCTCGGCGGTCGCGCCGGAGTCGTCGTGACCGTGGAGCGGGATGGTGATGGTGGTTCCAACGGCGAACGCATCCCGCCCGGCCAGGCCGCGGTCACGCAGCCGGTCGAGCGCGGCCGCCGGCTCGTCGCGGACGCGCAGCTCGACGATCCGCTCGCCGAGTGCGGCCCGCAACGCCTGCGGCGTGTCAAGGGCGACGATTTTCCCCTCATGCATGATCGCCAGCCGGTCGCAGAGCCGCTCGGCCTCGTCGAGGTAGTGGGTCGTAAGCAGGATCGTCGTCTCCAACCGATCGCGGAGGCCGGCAATCAGGTCGAGCAGCTCCACCCGCACACGCGGGTCGAGGCCGACCGTGGGCTCGTCGAGGAAGAGCACGCTGGGGCGACGAGACGAAGCGCCCGGGCGATCTCCAGGCGCCGCCGCTCGCCCCCGCTGTACGTGCCGACGGGGCGGTCGAGCAGGTCGGCGATGCCGAGCGTCTCGGACAGCTTGGCGACGTGGTCGCCGGCCTCACTCGGCGCGACCCGCCACAGGCGGGCGTGAAGGTCGAGGTGGCTGCGGCCGGTGAGGGCGCGGTCGACGACCGCCTCCTGAAAGACGACGCTCGAGACCGATCGGGCCTCAAGCGGCGAGCGCACCACGTCGAAGCCGGCCAGCCGGGCGGCCCCGGAGCTCGGGGCGACGGTGGTCGTGAGCATGCCGACTGTCGTCGATTTCCCGGCTCCGTTCGGGCCGAGCAGGCCGAACACCTCGCCACGGTGGACGTCGAAGCTGATGTCCCTGACCGCGCGCACGTCTCCGGCGTAGGTCTTCATCAGCTGCCTGACCTCGATTGCGATATCCATAGATCTGCCTCCTCTTGGGGGCGGCCGTCACACGAGCCGCATGGGATGCGTCAGACAGATGACGGATCCGACCGAGGAGATGTGACCATGAGCGAGCACGACTGGCTGGCACAGGAGTTCGAGGAGCACCGCCCGCACCTGCGGACGGTGGCCTACCGGATGCTCGGGTCGGTGACGGAGAGCGACGATGCGGTGCAGGAGGCGTGGCTTCGGCTCTCCCGTGTCGATCGCGCGCACGTCGACAACCTCGGCGGCTGGCTGACCACGGTGGTCGGCCGTGTCTGCCTGGACATGCTGCGGTCGCGTCGCGCGCGGCGTGAGGACTACGTCGGCTCGTGGTTGCCCGAGCCGGTCGTCAGCCTCGACGAGTCGACGAACCCTGAGGACGAGGCGCTGATCGCCGACTCGGTCGGCCTGGCGCTCCTGGTCGTGCTCGAGACGCTGACTCCGTCTGAGCGGCTCGCCTTCGTCCTCCACGACATGTTCGCCGTGCCGTTCGACGAGATCGGCGCGATCGTCGGGCGCAGCCCGGACGCCGCGCGCCAGCTCGCGAGCCGCGCTCGCCGGCGGGTCCGCGGAACGCCGCTGAACGAGGACGTTGGACTAGCGGGGCAGCGCGAGCTGGTCGACGCGTTTCTCGCCGCATCCCGGGCCGGAGACTTCGAGGCGCTGGTCGCGGTACTCGACCCCGATGTCGTCTTCCGAGCCGACGCCGGGCCCGGCAGCCGGCTGGCGCGGCCGCCGGTCGAGGGCGCGGAGCCGGTCGCGCGGCGTGTGCTCGAACGGGGCCGACCGCTCGCGGATCTTGCACAGCCGGCGCTCGTGAACGGCGGCGCCGGGCTGGTCGTCGGACGGCCCGGTCAACCGATCGCCGTGGTCAGCTTCACGATCGCCCGCGACCGCATCGCCGCGATCGACCTGATCACCGACCGCGAGAAGCTGGCGCGTCTCACGGCGTGAGACCGAGTTGCCGGGCCAGGCCGTCAGACCGCGTCCGCGCGCCGCCCAGCGGCGCGTATCCGAGCGTGCGTTCGATCGTTCGCAGCAGGTCGTAGTGGGTGAAGCGGCGGCGCGCCACCGAGCCGGGCGCCGTGTAGGGAGAGACGACCACCAGCGGCACGTGGTTGCCGGCGCTGGAGTCGTCCTCATCCCAGGTGACGAACACGGCGACGTCCCCCCGGCGGTAGGCGGCGCTGCGAACGATGCGGCCGATCCAGGTCTGGGCGAACCGATCGCCGCAGGGGATGCAGCCGTCGTGCTGGTCGTCTCGGACGTCCGGGACGACCAGGGAGAACGCGGGCAGCCGATCGGCGTTGAGCGTTGCCGACAGGCCGTGGCGAGGGCCATCCAGCGGGATCTGCCTGGCCCGGCACTGACTGCGGATCCGCGTGTAGTAGGGAGCTGCGGTATGACGCGTCGCATAGCGTCCGATCGTCTGGCGCTGGCAGCGGCGGGTCATCGACTGCGCCCACACCCGCCAGCTGCCGCGGGTCTGTCCGAAGATGCTGCGATCGCGCGACAGGCAACTGCCGCCGGGCTCACAGTCCCTGCCACGGATTCCGCTGGGGATGTGGCCGCTGGTAAGCGCGATGTAGTTGGGCAGGCTGGGGTGCGTGATGGCGTAATAGTCGGCGGCGCGGGCACAGCGCGCCGCCGTGGCGTGCAGGTACGGCATCGAGCCCAGCACCGGCGTCGCGTGGTTTTCCATCATCACGAGCACGACCGAGCGAACGTGCGGGGCGGTGCCGGCGAGCCCGCCGCAGGGCGCAGAAATGCTCGACAAGGGTCGTCCGGCTGGCAGTGTTGCCATCGCCAGCAGGCAGAGCAGCAGGATCGTCCCGATGACGGCGCGGCAGATCACTGTGGCATGGTGCATCTCCTGGTCTATCGGCGCCGGCTCAACGAGCCTCCAGCATGCCGGTGTTAACCACCGCTCAACAATCAGCGGAGTGCGCAGCGCTACCGTTTGGCTGCGATGGTGACCTCACGCGGACGCCATGATCGCCGGGGGCAGCCACCGAGGGGATCACGAGCGCTGTGGCCGGTGATGACGATCGCAATGGCGACCGCGGTGTTGTTGCTGGCACACGCACAGCGCGACGATCGGGTGGCGCCCGCGACGGTGCCACCACGCCCCCACGTGGTGGCGACGGGAGACAGGATCCTCGGTGCCGCCGGCCCGCGCGGCACCCCGGCAGGACGCGCTCGGTCGCATCCGATCAACGTCTACGCCCACGACCGCCCCCACATGCTGACGGGTGCCGCGCGCCGAGCGCGCCCGCTGATCTACGTGCCCAACTCGGGGAGCAACACCGTGGATGTGATCAACCCAGCCACGCGGCGGGTGATCCGGCAGTTCCCCGTCGGGCTGGAGCCACAGCACGTGGTGCCGTCCTGGGATCTCAAGCGGCTGTACGTGACGAACGACCAGAGCAACACGCTCACGCCGATCAACCCGGTGACGGGGCGGCCGGGCCGCCGATCCCGGTCGCGGACCCCTACAACCTCTACTTCACGCCCGACGGCACCCGGACGATCGTCGTCGCCGAGCGGCTGGACCGGCTCGACTTCCGCGACCCGCATACCTTCCGGCTGATCCACTCCCTGCATGTGCCGTGCGCGGGGTGGATCACATCGACTTCTCGGCCAGCGGCCGCTACCTGCTCGCCACCTGTGAGTTCTCCGGGCAGATCCTGAAGGTCGACGTCAAGCGGGAACGCGTGATCGGCACGCTGCGGCTGCCCGACGGCGCCGGCGGGATGCCTCAGGACATCAAGCTCGCCCCGGACGGGAAGGTGTTCTACGTGGCCGACATGATGGCGAACGGCCTCTGGAAGATCGACGGCCGCCGGTTCAGGGTGACCGGGTTCATCCATACCGGGGCCGGCGTGCACGGGCTGTATCCCAGCCGCAACGCAAGTACCTCTACGCCACCAACCGGGGCGAGGGCTCGATCTCGGTGATCGGCTTCCGCAGCGGCCGGGTCGTCAGGAAGTGGTGGATTCCGGGCGGCGGCAGCCCCGACATGGGCGGCGTGTCGGCGAACGGGCGGGTGTTGTGGGTCTCGGGGCGCTACAACGATGTCGTCTACGCCATCAGCACCCGCAACGGACGGCTGCTGGCGAAGATCCCGGTCGGCGTGAGCCCGCACGGCCTCTGCGTGTGGCCACAGCCCGGCCGCTACTCGCTCGGCCACACCGGCATCCTGCGCTGACGCAGGCGTTCGGGTGCCTACCTGAACGGAACCTGGCCGGGCACTCGCCGGTAGACCGCAAAGACGTCCCGGATCCGGCACGGAGGTACCACGTTACCGGCTGAGGGTGGTTCGGCACCACCCGCATCGGATCCAACCCGCCGCGGTGACTGTGGTGATCAACTTTCGGCCACTCCGGATTGATCTCAAGCTGCATCGCGCGCACCGCGCCCGCACGCTGCAGGATCCTCGCGAGGCGCCGATGTGGTCGCATGAACCGCGAGCCAGCCGGCGAGCCCTGCTTCGAAGGGGACCGAGTGACGGGTCAGTGGGATTCGACGTGGCTCGGACGGCTGCGTACAATCGCGGGCCATGGCATCGCTCCTCCTCGGCCCGCTGCTTCGATATGTTGGCCGGTCGGAGGCCACGGTCTGGGTCGAGACGGATCGGACCTGCACCGTCCGTGTGCTCGGCCAGACGGCGGAGACGTTCGAGGCCTTCGGGCACCACTACGCGCTCGTGGTGTTGACCGGCCTGGAGGAGGGTGCGGTGATCGAGTACCGGGTGGAGCTCGACGGAGAGCCGGTTTGGCCGCTTGACGATGCCAGCCATCCGCCCAGCGCGATTCACACCCGCATGGGCGAGCACGAGGCGCGGCTGGTGTTTGGATCCTGCCGGGTCGGGGCGCCCGAACGCGAGCCCTACACCCTTTCGCCCACGCAGCACGAGCACGGGTTCGGGGTGGACGCGCTGTGGGCGTACGCCCGACGGCTGAGCGCCGGCTCAGAACCCTGGCCGGATGGGCTGCTCCTGATCGGTGACCAGGTGTACGCCGACGAGGTGAGCCCCGCCACGGTCGAGTTCATCCGCTCGCGCCGGGACGTGTCACAGCCGCCCGGCGAGGAGGTTGCGGACTTCGAGGAATACGCCCATCTCTACCGCGAGGCGTGGAGCGACCCCGACATCCGCTGGCTGCTTTCCACCGTGCCAAGCGCCATGATCTTCGACGACCACGACGTGATCGACGATTGGAACATCTCGTGGGACTGGCTCGCAGATGCCCGTGCGCAGGGGTGGTGGAACGACCGGATCACCGGCGCGTTCATGTCCTACTGGATCTACCAGCACCTCGGGAATCTGGCACCGCCGGAGCTCGCCGCGGAGCCCTTGTACGGCATCGCCTCCGCCGGCGGTGACATCGGGCAGCCACTGCAGAGGTTCGCCCAGCATGCCGACCATGAATCGGCCGCGTCGCGGTGGGCCTACTTCCGCGACTTCGGGCGGTCACGCGTGCTGTCGTCGACTCCCGCGCCGCGCGGGTGCTTGCCGACGGCCGCCGCGACATGGTGGACGACGACGAGTGGGAGTGGATCACCGAGCTCAGCCGCGGTGGGTTCGATCACCTCGTGATCGTCAGCTCGATGCCCGTGTTCCTCTCGCCGGGGGTGCACTACCTGGAGGCGTGGAGCGAGGCCGTCTGCGGCGGGGCGTGGGGCGGGTTCGCCGCCCGTCTGGGCGAGAAGCTGCGTCGCGCGCTCGACCTCGAGCACTGGCCCGCCTTCCAACGGTCGTTCGAGCGGATGATGCAACTGCTCCGGGACGCCGCGGATGGCACCGACGGTCATGAGCCGCCGGCTTCGATCACCCTGGTCGGCGGTGACGTGCACAACGCGTACGTCGCCGAGGTATCGCTGGGACGGTTCGACCGAGGCCGCAGCCGCGTGCACCAGGTCGTCTGCTCTCCCTTCCGAAATCCGCTCGGCCCGGCAGAGCGGCGCGTGGTCGCCGTCACCAAGACGCGTGCTGCCGCCGTGGTCGTCGGCGGGCTCGCGCGACTTGCCGGGTCCCTCGACCCTCAGCGCGGTGGCGCTACCGGGCAGGCCCGACCTTCGACAACTCGATCGGCGTGATCGAGCTGGACGGGCGGTGGGCGAACGTGACGATCTTCCGAGCCGAGCCCGGAGCGGACGGCCGGCTGCGGCCGCTGCACACCCGGGTGCTCGCCGATGGGCCGCGAGCCACCGCTCAGGAGGGCGCGGAATCGACCTCCCGCTGAGGCGGTTTTGCACCACGCGGGCGGCTTGCCTGCTCGACGACCGCCCCCAGGCGCAGTGCCCAACCACCGAACGCTATCGCGCAGAGCGCGAACCAGGCCCATCCCAGCGTGAGGCCGGCGACGACGTCGGATACCCAGTGCAGGTCGAGCAGCACCCGGCTGCAGGCGACCGCGACGGCCAGCCCGACTGCGACTCCAACCAGGATCGCTCGCGCGCGCGCCGACCGGCGCCGGCCCGCGAGCAGCGCCAGCGCCGCAAACAGCGCCGCCGCCGTCGACGAGTGCCCGCTTGGGAATGAGGGGCCGAGGCCGGCGGCGAGCGGATCGATGGTCGGGCGTGACCGGTCGACGATGCCCTTGATGGTGTTGGTGACGAAGGAGTCTCCGAGCGTGACCGCCAGCAGGAACACCGGGATCCAGCGGTTCGGTACGCGGATCCACTGACCAGCCCGACGATCACCGCGATCACGATCACCCCGCGCGTCGACGCCAGGCTGGTCACCGCCTCCAGGAAACGGTGGGTGGCCTCGCCACTATGGTTGTGCGCCCATCGGGCCGCTCCCGCATCCAGATCCGCAAGCGGCTCGCTGCGGCGTATCAGCAGCACCAACAGCGAGATCACCACGCCGGCCAGGCACAGCATGCCCACCGCCAGCGTCAGAGCCAGGCCGGTCAGCAGCTCCGTGTCGAGCCGGCTGTCGACGAATCGCCTGACCGCGGTGTGGGCGCGCACCTCATCCGCGACCACACGCGTCGGCTGCTGTCGTGCCGGACGGCGCAGCAAGGGGCCGGCGATCGCCCACGCGACGAGCCCCGCCACGACCGAGATGATCAGCAGCGCGGCTACCGGCAAGACGACGACCTCCTCATCCCAGGTGTTTGCCCGCGCCCGGATCCGGGAAACATGCCTTCACGATGGGCATCGGCGAATACCCACGGGTGGGCCAACCCACCCAGACACGGTCGAGCAGTGCTGACGGCACGCTTCAGCCATCCACCGAGAAGCCGGACGACGGCTTACCGATCCTGTCTCCCCGCCCGCGAGGTATCGCCACGCGTGCCGGCGAGCGGATGCGGGGCCACCCGGTGGTCGCTTTCGTCATCGTCGTTCTGATCGGATTCGCGGCGCTCGCGGCCCTGACGGTGCTCGCGGGGTGGCTGCTGAAGACCTACGTTCTGCCCGACTACGGCATCGGGCACGCCGACGAACAGGTCAACGTCTGGCTGGCAGCGCGGCGTACCGCCATTCTGAACGATGTGTCGTTCTGGCTGTCCGGCATCGGCGACGTGTTGGCCATCCCGGCGCTCGTCACCTTGACCGCGCTGGGCGCGATGGTGATGCGGAAGTGGCGGATCGCGGCCTTCATCGTGGCTGCCATCGCCATCGAGGCAGCGACCTACCGCGTCGCGACGTTGCTGATCCATCGGCAGCGGCCGCGCGTGCACCGGCTCGACCAGCTTCCCGCGGACGCCAGCTACTACTCCGGCCACACCGCGGCATCGATCGCCGTGTACTGCGGCTTGGCCTTGCTGATCACCTCACGGATCCGGAGCACCGGCCTGCGGATCGCGTGCTGGGTGATCGCCATCGCCATCCCGCTGCTGGTGGGCCTCTCGCGGATGTATCGGGGAATGCACCATCCGACCGACGTGGGCGCGGCCGTGCTGGTCGGCATCGCAACTCTCGTGGTGGCGCTGATCGCCGCTCGCGCCGCGAAGGCCGCGCAACTGGCCGGGGAGCGTCCGTCATGACGAAGATCGCAGTGGTCGCCCATGCCGGCAAGACGATCGAGGGTGGCCTGCCGCAGCTTCGCCGCAGCCTCGCCGAGCACGGGGTGGAATATCCGATGTGGGCAGAGGTCTCGAAGAGCCGCGAGGCACCAAAGCAGGTGAAACGGTTTCTCGAGGACGGCGCAGAGCACTTTTTCGTGTGGGGCGGGGACGGCATGGCGCAGCGGTGCATCGACACGCTCGCCGGCAGCGGGGCGACCGTGGCGATCATCCCGGCCGGCACCGCGAACCTGCTTGCCTCCAACCTCGGGATTCCCACCGACATCGACGGCGCGGTCGCCAACGGCTTGTCGGGCCTGCGGCGCGAGATCGACGTCGTCAACCTGAATGGCGAGCGGTTCGCCGTCATGGCCGGGACCGGCTTTGACGCCAACATGATCCGAAGCGCGGACGGCGGCCTCAAGGACAAGCTGGGCCGGGCGGCCTATGTCTGGACCGGCAGCAAGAGCTTTCGCACACCGCCGTTCAAGGCCAAGATCGAGGTCGACGGCAGCCCCTGGTTCAGCGGCCGAGCGAGCTGCATTCTGGCCGGAAACGTCGGTGCGCTGTTCGGGGGCGTGCGGGTCTTCGACGACGCCGAGCCGGATGACGGGCTGTTCGATCTGGCCGTGATCACGGCCGACGGCGTCGCGCAGTGGGCGCGCACGGTGGGCCGCACGATCGCCGGCAATCCGGACCGGTCGCCGTACTTCCGTTCCACGAAGGCCCGCCGCATCCGCGTGAAGCTCGACCGGAAGGTGCGCTACGAGATGGACGGCGGCGCTCGCGCCAAGGCGAAGGACTACACACTCGAGCTCGAACCGGCTGCGGTCGCCGTGTGCGTCCCGGCTCATCCCAATGGAGGCGAACCGACGTGAGCAGCATCGACGCACAAGCCAGAACCACCGGTCGTGAAGTGACCCACAGCACGGCCTTCGAGGTACTGACCAGGCTCGGATTCATCGCCCGCGGCGCGGTGTACGTGACCATCGGCCTGCTCGCGATCCAGGTCGCAATGCACGCGACCCGGCAGTCGACGGATCAGCGTGGCGCCATGGAGACCATCCAGAATCAGCCCTTCGGACATTGGCTGCTGATCGCGGTTGCCATTGGCCTGGGTGCCTACGCATGCTGGCGGTTCGTGCAGGCGTTCGTCGGCTACGGGCCGGAGGGAGGCGGCGACCACTCCACGTTCGGTCGCGTGGCGGCTGCGGGCAGCGGCGTCGCCTACACGGCTCTGTGCCTGCTGGCCGTCTCGATCCTGCTGGGCTCATCGAGCCAGAGCTCGAGCAGTCCGCATAAGCAGACCGCAGGCGTGCTGGGGTGGCCGGGCGGGCGACTGATCGTC
Source organism: uncultured Actinomycetes bacterium (assembly GCA_963766445.1). Lineage (GTDB taxonomy): Bacteria > Actinomycetota > Thermoleophilia > Gaiellales > JAICJC01 > JAICYJ01. The sequence goes on from CAVXZW010000016.1 coordinate 45,604, forward strand.
GGGGCGGTTGGTGTGCTCCTGATCGCGATCGCCCTCTACCAGGGCTGGAAGGGCATTACCAGGAAGTTCCTCGACGAGGACAAGACCGAGACCATGAGCTCAACGACCAAGCACTGGATCACGATCATCGGCGTGATCGGCCACCTCGCTCGGATGGTCGCCTTCGGGTTGATCGGCGGATTCGTGCTCAAGGCGGCCATCGACTACGACCCGGCCAAGGCGGTCGGCCTGGACGGCGCGCTTGCGCGGCTCGCGCACCAGTCTTATGGCCCGTTCATGC
>CAVXZW010000017.1:0-101605 GCA_963766445.1 uncultured Actinomycetes bacterium
TCACCGGCGGCTTCAGCGATCCCTGCGTCGACCCGCTCCGGGTTCGGCTGGGGTGAGCGGACCGCCGAGTGACCTGACGCCGCTGCCGGACCTCGTCCACGGACAGCGGCGCGCCGGCCCGGTCCGCCGCGAGCGCCCGGTCTATGTGGACCTGCTGCCGCCATGCAACGCCGCCTGCCCGGCGGGCGAGAACATCCAGGCCTGGCTCGCCACGTCACAGGCCGGCGAGCACGAGCGGGCCTGGCGGCTCTGGCGCGACAACCCGATCGCCGGCCATCCACGGGCGCGTCTGTTACCACCCATGCGAGACGGCTGCAACCGCGCCCACCTGGACGGCGCCGTGTCGATCCACGCCGTCGAGCGCTTCCTGGGCGATCTGGCCCGCGAGCGCGGGTGGCGTTTCGAGCCGCCCGCAGCACGCAGCGGCAAGCGCGTGCTTGTCGTCGGCGGCGGGCCGAGCGGGCTGTCGGCCGCGTACCACCTGGCGCGTCTCGGGCACGAGGTCGAGATCCGCGATGCCGGCCCGGAGCCGGGCGGGATGATGCGCTACGGCATCCCCGCCTACCGCCTTCCGCGCGACGTGCTGGGCGCGGAGGTCGAGCCGGATCGTGGCGCTGGGCGTGCGCATCACGTCCGCCACCACATGGTCGGGACCTCGATACCGAGCGGCGCGAGGGCGCCTTCGACGCGGTCTTCGTCGCGGTCGGCGCGCACCTCTCCAAGCGGGTGGAGATCCCCGCGGCCGATACCGGCAAGATCGTCGACGCCGTGTCCTTCCTGCGCACCGTGGCCTCGGGCGAGCAGCCTGTGATCGGCCGGCGCGTCGCAGTATACGGCGGCGGCAACACCGCTATGGACGCGGCGCGCACGGCGCGACGGATGGGCGCCGAGGAGGCGCTGATTGTCTATCGGCGCACGCGTGAGCAGATGCCGGCGCACGAGGAGGAGGCGGAGGATGCCGAGCGCGAGGGCGTGCGGATCAACTGGCTGCGCACGATCAAGACGTTCGAGGGCCAGCAGATCGAGGTCGAGGTGATGGAGCTCGACGAATCGGGCTACCCGCAGCCCACGGGGCGGGTCGAGACGCTCGACGCGGATACCCTGATCCTCGCGCTCGGCCAGGAGAGCGACACGGCCTTCCTGCGCTCGGTGCCAGGTGTGGAGTTCGAGCGCGACGGCGCTGTGAAGGTGACCCCGGACGTTGATGACAGGCGCGCCGGGCGTGTTCGCCGGCGGCGACATGGTCCCCGCCGAGCGCACCGTCACGGTCGGCGTCCGGCACGGCAAGCAACGCCGCGCGCGAGATCGACGCATGGCTGCGCGGCGGCGTCTACGAGCGAGAGCCGGCGCACCCGCTGGCGAGTTCGGCATGCTGCACGCCGTGGTACTTCGGCGACGCCGCCCAGCGCGTGCAGCCCGAGCTCGGGCCGCACGAGCGGCTCGCGGGTTTGACGAGGTCGTCGGCGGGCTTGCGGAGACCGAGGCGCTGTACGAGGCGGGGCGCTGCCTGTCGTGCGGGAACTGCTTCGAGTGCGACGGTTGCCTGGGCGCGTGCCCCGAGGACGCGGTCATCAAGCTCGGCCCGGGCAAGCGCTACCGTTCGACTACGACCGCTGCACCGGCTGCCGCGCCTGCTTCGAGCAGTGCCCGGTGCACCGCGCATTGCGAGGGCTGCCCGATCCGCCGTGGGCAGCCGTCGCGCCTGCGGAGGAGCACGGCTGATGCGTGCGACGATCGACGGCAACGAGGCCGCGGTCTCGGTCGCCTACCGCCTCAACGAGGTCTGCTGCATCTACCCCATCACGCCGTCCTCGCCGATGGCCGAGCTGGCCGACCAGTGGTCGAGCCGACGGCGGCCGCAACATCTGGGGCAGCGTCCCGACGGTGGTCGAGATGCAGAGCGAGGGCGGCGCCGCGGGCGCGCTGCACGGCGCGCTGCAGGGCGGCGCCCTGGCGACCACCTTCACCGCGTCGCAGGGCCTGCTGCTGATGATCCCCAACATGTACAAGATCGCCGGCGAGCTGACGCCCTGCGGTCATCCACGTCGCCGCGCGCTCGTTGGCGGCGCAAGGCGCTGTCGATCTTCGGCGACCACTCCGACGTGATGGCGGTGCGGCAGACCGGGTTCGCGCTGCTCGCCTCGGCGTCGGTGCAGGAGGCGCACGACCTCGCGCTGGTCGCGCAGGCGGCGACGCTCGCGACGCGCGTGCCGTTCGTGCACTTCTTCGACGGCTTCCGCACCTCGCACGAGCTCAACACGATCGAGCTGCTCGCCGACGACGACCTGCGGGCGCTGGTCGCCGAGGACCTGGTGCGCGCGCACCGCGAAGCGCGCCCTGTCACCCGGAGCGACCCGTTCATCCGCGGCACCGCGCAGAACCCCGACGTCTACTTCCAGGCGCGCGAGGCGGTCAACCCGTTCTACGCGCGCTGCCCGGAGATCGTGCAAGACGCGATGGACCGCTTCGGCGAGCGCACCGGCCGCGCCTACGACTTGTCGACTACGGTGGCCACCCCGAAGCCGAACGCGTGGTCGTGCTCATGGGCTCGGGCGCGCGAGACCGCGCGTGAGACCGCCGACTTCCTCGCCGCAGCGCGGCGAGCGGGTCGGCGTGCTGCAGGTGCGCCTGTACCGGCCGTTCCCGGCCGAGGCACTTCGTCGACGCGCTTCCGCCGTCCGTAGCTCGGTCGCGGTGCTCGATCGCACCAAGGAGCCCGGGGTCGCCGGCGAGCCGCTGTTCCTCGACGTCCTCGCGGCGCTCGCCGAGGCGAGGCCGAGGCGAGCGGCCGACTGCCGACTGGTGATCGGCGGGCGCTACGGGCTGTCTTCGAAGGAGTTCACGCCGGCGATGGTCGTCCGCCGTGTTCGACGAGCTCGCGCGCGAGCGCCCGAAACGCCGGTTCACCGTCGGCATCAACGACGACGTCCGCACACCAGCCTGCCGTACGACCGAGCCTCGACATCGAGCCAGCCGACACCGTGCCGCGCCGTGTTCTTCGGCCTGGGCTCCGACGGCACGGTAGGCGCGAACAAGAACACGATCAAGATCCTCGGCGAAGACGGGGCTGTACGCGCAGGGCTACTTCGTCTACGACTCCAAGAAGTCGGGCTCGCAGACGGTCTCGCACCTGCGCTTCGGGCCGCAGCCGATCCGCGCGCCGTACCTCGATCTCGCAGGCGAGCTTTGTCGGCTGCCACCAGTTCCGCTCGTCGAGCGCGTACGATGTTCTCGACCGCGCGGCGCCCGGCGCGACGCTGCTGCTGAACAGCGCCTACGGCCCGGACGAGGTCTGGGACGCGCTCCCGCGGGCTGTACAGGAGCAGATCATCGCCAAGGACATCGAGCTCTACGTGATCGACGCGATCGCAGTCGCGCGCGAGGCCGGGCTCGCCGGCCGCACGAACACCGTCCTGCAGACCTGCTACTTCGCGATCTCGGGCGTGCTCCCGCGCGAGCGGGCGATCAGCCGATCAAGGCGACGATCGAGAAGAGCTACGGGCGCCGCGGAACCGAAGTCGTACGTCGAACCTGGCCGCGGTCGACCGCGCCCTGGACGGCTGCACGGGTCGAGTTGCCTGACGGCGCGACGGCGACGAGCGAGTCGCCGCCGGTCGTGCCCGCGACGCGCCCGAGTTCGTGCAGACCGTAACCGCGGCGATGATGGCCGGACGCGGCGATCAGCTGCCGGTCAGCGCGCTGCCCGTCGACGGGACATTCCCGAGCGGGACGGCCGCGTAGGAGAAACGCAACATCTCCGACCTAGTCGCCGTGTGGGACCCGGAGCTATGCATCCAGTGCGGCAACTGCAGCTTCGTGTGCCCGCACAGCGTGATCCGCTCACGCTACTACGAGCCGGCCGCGCTCGCCGGCGCGCCGGACGGCTTTCGCTCGGCGCCGCTCAACGCACCCGGGCTGCCAGAGCGGCTCTACACGCTGCAGGTCTACGCCGAGGACTGCACGGGCTGCGGGCTGTGCGTCGAGGCGTGCCCGGTGTCGGGGGGCGGTGATCCGGTGCATAAGGCGATCAACCTCGGCGAACGCGTGGCGCTACTCGAGGACGCGCGCCTGAACGTCGCGTTCTTCGAGACCATGGCGCCCAGCGATCGCGAGCGCGTGGACTTCGGCACTGTTCGCGGCACGCAGTTCCTCGAACCGCTATTCGAGTTCTCGGGCGCCTGCGCCGGCTGCGGCGAGACCCCCTATCTCAAGCTGCTCTCGCAGCTGTTCGGCGATCGGCTGATGGTCGCCAACGCGACCGGCTGCTCGTCGATCTACGGCGGCAACCTCCCGACCACCCCCTGGACGACCGATGCGGACGGGCGCGGCCCGGCGTGGTCGAATTCGCTGTTCGAGGACAACGCTGAGTTCGGCCTCGGGATGCGCCTTGCGACCGTCTGCCATGCCGAGCTCGCGCGCCGGCGGCTGAGCGAGCTTCGCGACGAGATCGGGCCGGAGCTCGTCGACGCCATCCTCGACGCGCCGCAGCTGCGCGAGTCCGAGATGCGGGCGCAGCGCGAGCGCGTCGCCGAGCTCAAACGCCGGCTGCGCGACCTCGACGGCCAGGCCGTCGATGATCTGCGCAGCGTGGTAGACCACCTCCTCCGGCGTAGCGTGTGGATCGTCGGCGGCGATGGCTGGGCCTATGACATCGGCTCGGGTGGCCTGGATCACGTGCTGGCAAGCGGCCAGAACGTCAACGTGCTCGTGCTCGACACCGAGGTCTACTCCAATACCGGCGGCCAGATGTCCAAGGCCACGCCGCTCGGCGCGGTCGCCAAGTTCGCCGCCGCCGGCAAGACGACGCACTCCAAGGACCTCGCGTTGCAGGCGATCGCTCTGGCCGACGTCTACGTCGCACGGGTGGCGATGGGCGCCGACCCGCAGCAGACGCTAGCGGCGCTGCGCGAATCCGAGGCCTATGAAGGCACCTCGCTGGTGATCGCTTACAGCCACTGCATCGCGCACGGCTACGAGATGCGCGACGGCCTGGACCAGCAGTACCGCGCGGTCGCCAGCGGCCACTGGCCGCTGATCCGCTACGACCCGGCGGTACGCGCCGAGGGCGGCAACCCCTTCATGCTCGACTCGCCGCGGCCGCGCATGACGCTCGCCGACTACCGCAAGGGCGAGCTGCGCTTCCAGGCGCTGGCCAACGCCCACCCCGCCGAGGCCGAGCGCCTGCTCGGAATCGCCCAGCAGGCGGCCGACCTGCGCTGGCAGACCTACGAGGACATGGCCACGCGCAGCGCGCAGGAGTTCCCGCCCGGTGGCCGGAGCGAGGACTGATGGAGTTATCCACCACGTATATGGGTCTGCACCTGCGCAACCCGATCGTCGCGAGCGCGTCGCCGCTGTCCTACACGCTCGACGGGATTCGCCGCCTTGCAGACGCGGGCGTCGGGGCGATCGTGCTCTACTCGCTATTCGAGGAGCAGCTGCGCGAGGAGGCCGCGCTCGTGGCGACGCTCGTCGATGGCCCGGCCGAGAGCTTCTCCGAAGCGCTCGACTACGTGCCCGAGATCGTCAAGGAGGACGCCGGGCCGCGGCGCTACCTGAGCCTGATCGCGCGCGCCGCCGCGGCCCTGGACGTGCCCCTGATCGCGAGCCTGAACGGCGTCACGCCCGAGGGCTGGACCGACTACGCACGCGCGATGCAGGACGCCGGAGCCGCAGCGATCGAACTCAACATCTACTACCTCCCCGGCGACCCGCGCATCTCCGGCCGCGACGTCGAGCAGCTCCACCTCGACGTACTCGAACGGGTCAAGGCGGCGGTCACCGTCCCGGTTGCGGTCAAGCTCGGGCCCTACTTCAGCTCGCCCTGGGAGATGGCGCAGCGCTTGGACGAAGCCGGCGCCGACGCGCTCGTGCTGTTCAACCGCCCGCTGCAGCCCGACGTCGACCCCGAGCAGCTGGCACTGTCCCCGACGGTCGCGCTATCGACCCCGGCAGACGGACGCCTGCCGCGCACCTGGATCGCGCTCCTGCGCAGCCGCATCCAGGCCTCGCTCGCCGGCACCGGCGGAGTCGAAGGCCCCGACGACGTCGCCCGCTTCCTGCTCGCCGGGGCCGACGTCGTCATGACGACCTCCGCGCTGCTGCGCCACGGCCCCGAGCACGCCGGCGCCCTACTCGCCGGCCTCGAGACCTGGATGGCGCGCAAGGGCTTCGGCACCCTCGACGAGTTGCGCGGCATGCTCGCCGTCCCAGTCGACACCGACCAGTCCGCCTTCGAACGAGCAGGCTACGTCGACGCGATGCGCGCCGCCAACGCACGCGTCGACGGCCCGTGGCGCTGATACCCGCCTGACGGCGCCACGGGCGTGACAGTCCCTGGTGAGCTGGTGGTGAACAGCGCCGCCGCTCGTCCGCACTGTGCGTGCTCGCAAGCTGATGCAACGGCCGCCCGCCGGCATCGCGGTAGCCGCGTGGTGGGCGTGCGGCGCGGCAAGACTGTAAGAACCCAGACTGCCGGCACCGCGGACGCAACCCGATCGAGCGGCTTATCCGGGCGGTACACTCTGCCGCCATGAGCGACGACGACAATCCACTGCTGTTCTGCTACGACGGTTCGGACGGGGCAAGACGGGCGTTAACCGCAGGCGCGCGTCTCTTTCCCGGACGCCGGTCGGTCGTGATCACCGTCTGGCAGTCACCGTGGTACAGCGTTATCGCGCCACCGCTGGCAGGGATGCCCGGGGATGTCGGTGATCGGCTCGACAGGGCGACAGCAACGCGCGCGCGCGAGTTGGGCGCAGAGGGCGCAACGCTGGTTCCCGGTGCGGAGTCGCGGGTCGAGCAGCGGCGTGGGTCGATCTGGCAGACAATCCTGGAAGCCGCTGACTCCCTCGACGCGGCCGTGATCGTGGTCGGCTCGCGCGGATTGAGCGGTCTTCGCTCGTCGCTACTGGGCAGCGTGTCCCACGCGCTGGTCAACCGCGCGCGGAGGCCGGTGCTGGTCTTTCCCGCGGATGATCCGGACTGAACGGCGCTAGTCGGCCCGGCGGGCGGTGACCCACCGACGCCGGACGGCCTCCTCACGCTCGACCTCGTCCAGTCTCGGTTCGAGCAATCTGAGCGCCGTCGCGTGTCGGGGAATCCAGTGGGGCTCGATGGCGCGCATGGGCCCCGCCTCAACCGGAACACCCGCAGGTGATCGAGCACCGAAGCGCGCTTGATCATCGCCTGATCCGCATGCATGATGCGCCCTATTCCTGAGGCACCGATTCCAACAACGTACCTAGCCTTGGGACGAGGACGAGTGGACTCGACACATTCATGCCAAGTGAGCTCGATGAACTGCTTGCGTGACGGGATCCGGAAGCGCAGTCCGTCGTCTGGCGCGATCCGGGCGGCGGCTCGATGACGCCGGTTTCAAGCCCAGACGGGGCGGGTGCGATTCGGATGCCCGCACGGCTGCTCCTTGCCGCTGAGCGGGCGGTGGACATCGGAGCTGGCATCCTTCGCCAGGGTCGCTCGCATATCGGAGCGCTCGTGGGCAAAGGTGACCGTGACTTCGCCACGGATGTCGACCTGCAGATCGAGGCGGCAATGCGGGCGTCGCTGGCCCAGGCGACGCCGAACATCTCGTTCCTGGGAGAGGAGCAGGGCGCAACGGCGGCCGGCGGCCGGTACCAGTGGGTACTCGATCCGATCGACGGCACCATCAACTTCAGCAAAGACAGCCCGCTGTGTGCCATCTCGCTCTCCCTGATCGACGAAGGGCAGCCAGTGCTCGGTGTGATTGACATGCCGTTCCTGGGCGAGCGGTTCGTCGCCAGCATGGGCAGCGGCGCCTATCTGAACGGCACGCGCATGACCGTGGCGACCATCGATGCGCTGTCCGAAGCGGTGATCGGGCTGGCGGACTTCAAGGTCGGCGTCGGCGCGGAGGAGGAGAACCGCGTGCATCTGGCCCTGGTTGGCCGGTTCGCAAGTCGGTGCCTGCGTGTGCGTATGCACGGCTCCGCCGCGCTCGACCTGGCCTGGCTGGCGGCGGGAAGAGTGCATGCGACCGTGATGCTCTCCAACCTGCCGTGGGACGTCACCGCCGGACTGCTGATGGTGCGGGAGGCTGGTGGCGTTGTCTATGACTTCGACGGCACTTCGCACGATGCGCGGTCCCGGTACACCCTGGCTTCAGATCGCGCGCTTGCGGAGCCGATCACACGCCTTGTCAGGCAGGCCATGTGACTGAAGATCGAGGACAGATGGTTGGTCGCATCGCGGTGTTTGCTCCTTCGCCGCTTCTGACCATAACGATCGAGCCTGGAGCCGGCCGGCCCGAGGTTCACCTCCACGCCGGTGGACAGGGCTTCTGGGTTGCCCGGCTGGCGGCGACGCTGGGAGCAGACGTGACCCTCTGCTGCGCGCTGGGCGGCGAGCCGGGTCGGGTTCTTCGTGGGCTCATCGAATCGAGCACCTCGCTGACCCTTCGCCCGGCAGACGCCGACACGGCGAACGGCGTGTACATCCACGATCGCCGCAGCGGTGAGCGCTCGGAGATCGTGACGGTCGAGAGCCGACCGCTCGGCCGGCATGCGACTGATGAGCTGTACGGCGTTGCGCTAGCCGCTGGGCTGGATGTGGATCTGACACTAGTCACCGGCTGCCAGCCGGCTGATCTGGTTCCACCTGACCTCTACCGTCGTTTGATCGCCGATCTTCGGGCGAACGACAGACGAGCTGTGGCCGACCTGACCGGGCCTCCCCTTGCCGCAACGCTGAGCGCCGGCGTCACGCTGGTCCGCCTCAGTGCGGAGGAGCTGCTTCGAGACGGCTACGCCGCCGGCCCCGCTTTGGCGGATCTGATGGAGACCGGCGAACGGCTGAATCGGTCGGGGGCGGAAAATGTGCTCATCTCCCGCGCGTCCGCACCCGCCATCTTCATCGGTAACAGTGACCCGGGTCATTGGGTCGAAATCTCCGGCCCGGCATTCGAGGCACTCGATCACACCGGCGCCGGCGACTCCATGTTCGCCGCCATCGGAGTCGCCCTGGCACGAGGCATGGCCCTGATGGACGCGATCCGTCTCGGCATGGCGGCGGGAGCGCTCAACATCACCCGGCGCGGGCTGGGAACCGGCACCCGCGAAGAGATCGAGCGACTCGCCGCTCATGTGACTGTCGCGCCGCTGAACGCGCCGGCGGACGTGACGAACGGGAGCAATAAAGCGTGAAATCCACCCCGGCTCCGGCGCTCGACCAGGCCCTTTCAGCGCCGTGTGCCACGAGTGGGCTCTGACCGTGCCTCACTACTGGTCACCTGCAGCGATCTGCCTACGCGGCCACGTCGCCACCTATAGAGCGGACAGTAACGCTCACGGTGCGCACTGTGAGGAGTGCGGTGCCCTCGTCATCACGACGTGTCGGAACTGCCACTTTCGGATCAGAGGCATCGGCCGCGATCAGAACGGAGTCGCTGAATGGGGTGGCGACTACGCGCCTCCTCAGTTCTGCGACAAGTGTGGGGCGCCTCATCCTTGGGCGGGTCGGAAGGCGCGTATCTATGAACTGATGAACCAGCTCGACGCCGAAACGCTTGACCCGGCAGACGCCCTGCGAGCGCGCGAGCACCTGGAAGCCCTGCTCGTCTCTGATCCCGACGACGACGTCGAGCAGGCTCCGCTGTGGGAAGGGCTGAGGCGCTCGGCGCCAGGCCTTTGGGAGAGGGGCGGCGCTCGTTCGATCCTCGAATCGGTGGTGTCGCCTACGATCAAGAACCAGCTCGGCCTCTAGCGCGGTGGCCGCGGCCACAGTAGTTGGCCGTATCGCGAGCCAGTGCTGCCCCCGATGCGGGTCGGGCCGGCCGGGCCTACGGTGCATGCATCCTAGTGAAAGGGCGCGTGACATGGTGCTCACCGTCGTCATCGTCGTTGCGGTCGTCGCTGTGCTGCTATTGGTGGCGGCGTCGTCGATTCATGTCCTCAAGCAGTACGAGCGGGCGGTGCAGTTCCGGTTGGGCAAGCTCGAGGACGGTGCCCGTGGGCCGGGTCTGATCGTGATCATCCCGCTGGTCGATCGCATCAAGACGGTGTCGCTTCGGATCGTGACCATGCCGATCCAGTCACAAGGCATCATCACCCGTGACAACGTCAGTGTCGACGTGGCCGCAGTCGCCTACTACCGGATCAAGGACGCGGTGCGGTCGGTGGTCGCGATCGAGGACGTGGACGCGGCCATAAATCAGATCGCACAGACCACGCTTCGAAGTGTGGTTGGTCAGCACACGCTAGATGAGACGCTGGCAGAGACTGAGAAGATCAATCAGCACATCCGCGAGATCCTCGACGTGCAGACCGAGGATTGGGGCACAGAGGTGACGCTGGTGGAGCTGAAGGACATCCAGCTGCCGGAGAGCATGAAGCGGGCGATGGCCAAGCAGGCCGAGGCCGAGCGTGAGAAGCGAGCCAAGATCATCGCCGCCGAGGGCGAGGCACTCGCGGCCGGCGAGTTGGCCAACGCGTCCGACATCATGATGGCCCACCCGCTAGCACTGCAGCTTCGCAACCTGCAAACGCTGATCGAGATCTCGGTCGACAAGAACTCCACGGTGATCTTCCCCGCGCCGCTGATGAGCACGATCCAGGAACTCGGCTCGTTCCTGGCCCGCGAGTCGGCTCAGGCGCAGCTGATCACCGACGGCGAGCCGGTGCGCAACCGGAAGCAGGCGCCCGTCTGATTCGAGCCGCCCAGGGGCGGCGCCCCGGCTTCCGCGGGCGGTGGCGACTCACGAAGGCGCGAAGCGAGCGGGGCGAATGTGCCCTCGGCCGCCGCCCCAGCAGGCATGCCTCGCACTTGCGGGCGGATCTGCGCGGGTAATGTCTAGAGGACGTTCAGGACGTCGCAGCTGGCACCGCGTACCGGGTGAACCAGCCGGCTGCCAGGGCGGCCACCCGGCCCAGCGCGCCGGGCTCCTCGAACAGGTGGGTGGCGCCCGGGATGGTGACCAGGTCGGTGATGCACTGCATCTGGTTGCGGGCCTGCTGGTTCAGCTCGAGTACGTGCCGGTCCTCGCCGCCGACGATCAGCAGCGTGGGAGCTGCGACGCCGGCCAGGCGCGTACTCGCCAGGTCGGGGCGGCCGCCCCGGGACACGATCGCGCTGACATCGTCGGCGTCGGCGGCCGCCCACAGGGCGGCGGCGGCGCCGGTGCTGGCCCCGAAGTAGCCGAACGGGACGTCGCCGACTGGCGAGTGTGACCGCAGCCAGCGGCGGGCGGCGTCGAGCCGCACGCCCAGCAGGGGAACGTCGAAAACCCGGCCGCTGTCGGCGGCCTCGGCCTCCGAGAGCAGGTCGAACAGGAGCGTCGCCAGACCGGACTCGTTCAGCCGCGCGGCCACCAGGTGATTGCGCGGGCTCTTGCGGCTGCTGCCGCTGCCATGCGCGAAGATGACCGCGCCGCTGACCTCGTGGGGTACTCGCAGCTCGCCGGGGAGCAGCACGGGCCCCGCCTCCACGACCACCTGTTGGGCGACCGGCACCCCCGCGGTCTCCAGCAGCGCGGTCACACGCTCGTCGGGCACCTGATCGAAGCGGTCGTACCAGGCTCCCACGGCGATCATCTCGGCCGGCTGCTCGAGGCAGACCACCTCATGGCCGGCGCGGCCCAGCATGGCCACGGTGGACGGGGCGCCTACCGGGACCGCGACCACGATCGACGCCGCTCCCTGTCGGCGGGCCCAGTCGACCGCTGCCACCATGGTCGCCCCGGTGGCCAGGCCGTCGTCGACCAGGATGCAGCGGCGCCCCCTCACGGGCACCGGCTCACGGCCGCGGTGCAGCAGCGCGTCGAGCGCCTCGGCGGACGCACGCGCCCGCTCGATCATCACGTCCACGCCCCCACGGGTGTCCGCCGCTTCCGGACGCAGGTAGAGCCCGCCGCCGGGGGTGACGGCGCCGATCGCGTACTCGGGCTGGTGCGGTGCCCCGATCTTGCGCACCGCGAGCGCGTCCAGCGGCAGCCCCAGCGCCCGCGCCACCTCGGCGGCGACCTCGACGCCACCGCGGGCAAGCCCGACCACCACCCCCGACCGGATCCCCTCCCGCGCCAGCCGGTCGGCCAGCGTGCGGCCGGCGTCCGCCCGGTCGCGGAAGACGCGCAGGCCGCTCGATGGATCAGCCGCTCGGGAAGTGGATGAGATTCGGCGCACCGGTGAAACCGTCAGGTGGGGTACCGGCCGGGGTCGGAACCTCGGCCAGCGAAAGCCATTCGCGCCAGGGCTCGAGGCGCTCGACCTGGTCATAGCGCGCCAGCAGAGTGCGGTCGCCCAGCATGCCGGTACGGATCACGAGCGTCTGGTCGCCGTCGATCACGCGCAGCACCGTCCCCAGGCGACCGGCCGGGCCGTCCACCCGGAAGCCGTCGCTGTGCGCGAGCCAGTAGCGCTCATCGACCACCGTCCGCGACACCTGGTGCTCCCTCTCGCGAGTCAGCCGCAACATCAGGGAACGGGGAACCATGCCTGGGAGTGTGACAGCGTGCAGCACGGCTGGAATCGGCGACTTCCGGGATCCGCTGTGCGGGAAACCCCTGATCGAGTCGACTCGCGCGCACCTGAGGTCGACTGGCGCCGGTATCCCGAGCGGTGCGCCATCCGGCCATCCCCGCCGACCTGCTCGCCGCACGACCATGGCAACGTCATCCGGCTCGCCAGGATCGCACCGCATCCCGCTCCCGACCCGGGGCGTCCGCGATCTGCCTCACCCGCATCGGCCGACATCCCCCTTCTCAGCGAGATCGGCTCCAGCCTTCGCCATCACGGACGAAGACCGCCTCCCGCCGCCCGACGGTCGCGGTCGCAGTGCCCGCCACCGCAACCGGCACAGGCCCGCCTGCGGTGATGCTCAGCCGACCTCCCTCGACCTCGATGGCGACGCTGCGTCCGTGGTAGCGGATTGCCGCCCTCACCCGTCGCCACTCCCGGGCCGGACGCGGGTCAACCAGGAGCGCATCTGCCGAGGCGCGCACGCCCAGGAACCCCATCACGATCGCCTGCCACAGGCTGCCCATGGCGGCGATGTGCATGCCGGCCGCGGTGGTGGCGCTGAGGTCGTCGAGGTCGATGCGGCTGACCAGCCGCATCGCCTCCAGCGCCTGCTCCGGCCGGCCCGCCCGCGCCAGCAACGCGGCATGAACGCCGGGCGACAGCGAGCTGCCATGGGCCGTCCTCGGCTCGTAGAAATCGAGGTTGGCATCGAGCGAACCGGGCTCCACCTCCTCGGGCACAAGGTGGTGGAGCATCAGCACGTCTGCCTGCTTGACCACCTGAGCCGCCCTCACCCGATCAGGCCCGAGCAGCAGGTCGGCAGCGATCGGCCGCCGCGGCGCCACGTCACGGATGATCAGGTCTTCCAGTCCCATGAAACCCGCGAACTGCTCGTAGATGCGCGTGTCCACGTCGTAGCCGTCGACGAGCGCGTCCGCCAACTCCAGCCATCCCCGTCGTTCCTCGTCACCGACCAACGCCAGGTCCTCCGCCAGGGCGGCGGCGCGGCGCAGGTTCCAGCGCGCCATCACGTTGGTGAACGCGTTGTCGTCCACCAGCTCGTGGTACTCGTCTGGCCCAATCACGCCGTCGAGGTGGGCGGCCCCGTCCCGATCCCAGCGTGCCCGGGACGCCCAGTAGCGTGCGGTCTCGACAACCAGGTCGCTTCCTCCCGCTCGCCAGAACGAGGTGTCGCCTGTCCAATCGACGTAGCAGCTGGCGGCCCAGGCGACGTCCGCCACGATGTGCTCCTCGATCTCGCCGGTGCGGATCCGCACCAGGCCTCCGCTGACCGGATCGTGTACCTGCGAGGGGGTGACGTCGGCTCCGGAGTCGGTCGACTCCCACGGGAAGCGGGCACCGACCCAGCCCGCCGCACGCGCAGCCGCCATCGCGGCCGGGAGCCGATTCAGGCGATACGCCAACATCGCGCGTGCCGATGCCGGGTGTGTCGCGGCCAGAAACGGCAGCACGAACACGTCGGCGTCCCAGAACACATGGCCGCGGTAGCCAGGGCCGCTCAGCCCGCGCGCGCCAACGGACGCCTCACCACGCTCGCCGGCGCACGACATCAGGTGGAACAGCGCGAACCGCACCGCCCGCTGCAACTCGTCGTCGCCGACGATGCGGATGTCGGCCTGCTGCCATCGTCGAGCCCAGGCCGTGCGGTGCTCATCGAGCAGGCGGTCGAAGCCGGCCGCCGCGGCACGGTTCGCCGCCGAGATCGCGACGGTCGGCGCGGGCAATCGGGCGCTAGAGCTGCGATAGGCGACGTACCGGTCAAGGGTCTGCGGCGCCTGCCGGCGCTCGCGCGCGGCGGCCACCACTCCGCCGCGGCCGGCAGCAATGCGCATCCAGGGCGTTCCTTCCACGCAGCCATGCTCGACGCGCCGGCCGGTTGGCGCCTCCAGCGGAGGTGCGTCCGACCCGCAGGCGACCCGCAGCACCGCGGTCGCGCGGCGCACCCGTGACGCGAACAGCACCGCGTCGCGTTCGTGGTGGTCCGCGGCCCCATCCCATAGCACACCGGCGTGCAGATCGAGCGTCCAGCGGCGATGCCCATGATCGTGACTCGGTGATCCCAGCCGATGCCAGACCGGACAGGGAACCAGGTACGACTCCGCACCCCGCCCCTCATACACGCCCGCCATCAGCACACAGGCCCCGGCCCGCTGGTGCGACCACAAAGGCCCCCCGGTCGTGCCCAGGCTTCCGTCCGCGAGCGTGAACAGCGGCGCTGCCGATCGGCGCCCCTGGCCGGGCGGTTTCTCGATCGTCCACCCTCCCGCTTCGTCAGGAAGCGGCAGTTGCCCCAGCTGCCTGCGTCGGATCTGGTCGGCGATCAGGGCGAGGAAAGTCTCTGGGCCGCCGCCGACATGGATCACCCAGCTCGGCACCCCCGCCGGCTCCGGTCCCACCGACGCGAAGGTCGACTGGTGGGTCTCATCGATCCGCATCAGCGAGTCGCTGCCAGGCACACCACCCAGCGGGCCGAACTCGTCGCCCAGCACGAGCACCTGCCCCGCCCCGACCCCAAGCCGCCACAGCCGCGCCGCGATCGAGCGCGCCGCGTCGGACTTGTCGGTCAACCCGATCTCGACGTGCTTGGCGTCGCTCGTGATGCGCGCAGACGCGAAACCGGCCGTTGCGGCGACCCGCCCGGCCAGATCGACAATTTCCGCCAGGTCGACGAACCCGCATGATCCCAGCCGGCGCTCGACCGCCGCCAGCAGCTCGCCGATGCGGGCCTTGGGCGGGTCCGCCCAGGCCGCCTCTGGGATCAGATCGATCTTTCTGCGGTTGAGGCGGCTGCTGACGATCTCCACGTGCAGCCCGTGCCGGGCCAGCTCCCCGACGGTGCGCGATGCCACCTCGTCGAGCAGCCGCTGCTCCGCCCGGGAGGCCCGCCGCCGCCAAACCAGCCGCGGGCCGTCGCGGGAGACGGCATAGGTCTCGGATCCCCGGTTCAGATGAAGGCTCAGCCGCCCGGGACCCCCGGGACGCGCCACCAGCTGGCCGTCCACGTTGCCCAAATGCGTGCCGCTGACGACAGCGACGTGAAGGCCGGCGGCGCAGGCCCGCTCAAGGGCGGTGCGGACGGCCGTCGCATCTCCGCGCCTGTCGGCCACGGCCGTCCCGTCCCAGTCGAGCACGACGGCCTCGAACCGACGATCCAGCCCGGGCACGGTCGCACCCGTGAAGGACGGGTCGCCGTCTGTCACTCGGCCGCGACGGCGACGGCTTTGCTGGCTGCATCGCAATCAGAGAGCTGATCCACCAACTCGTCCACCGCATCGGCGGGGAGGATCCGACTGAACTGCCACCGCTCGTCGTCGACCTCGATGCACGGGCCGCCATCATCCGCCGCCATGACGCGCACGTTTTCGCGCGGCCAGGCCAGCACGATGGTGCCGGGGGCGAGGCCGGCCGCGGCCCACAACACCCTGCGGTCGGTCAGCGCCAACACGCCGAAGGCGTCACCGTCGTAAGCGGTTGCGATCCTGATCACCCGCTCATCTTCGTGCAGGGCATCAGCGACCGTCGCCAAATCGTCCCCGAGCCCGAGCATCGCGGCAGCCGGCAGCTGCTGCTCCGCCAGCTGGAAGATGGACTGATGGGTGGTCACGGCGGTACCTCCTCTCGGCGTCAGTATCGACCCCGCCGCCTGCCGCCGCATCAGAATCCACCCCGATCCTGTTACGGGGAACTACCGGCCGAGATCGGGAGCAGCATGACCGGGATGCGCGCTCGCGCCACGGCCTCGCGCACGACCGCGGCGTGGCCCTCGGCGAGATCCTGGCGCCAGCCGAGCACGATCAGGTCGGCGCCGACCTGATCGGCGACATCGAGCAGGTGCTCCTCCGGTGCGCCCACCCGCAGTTCGAGCCGCACGCGCTCCGGCTGCAGGTGCGATCGGATGATGAACTCGCGCGACCAGATCGGACGCTCGTGCTGGGGCTGTTCGGTGAACAGCGGTAGTTCAGCGGGCTCGTGCACGTGCAGCAGGGTGACCTCGACCACGGCCTCGAGGGCTGCCTCGATCATGTCCGACAGCGCCTCGGTAGTGGCACGGGCACCGTCGAGCGGCACCAGCAGGCGGCGGATATCGCCGACGTTGGTGGCAGCCGGCGGGGCCAGCACCACCGGCTTGTCGAGTTCGGTGATCAGCCGCAGCGCCACGTGACCGGCGCCGTGCGACCGATCCGGTTCAGCGTGCCCACCCACCACCAGCGCCACGGCGTTGGCGTGTTGTGCCCGGAGTTTGATCGCCGCGGCGACCGGATGGCCGTGCACGGTGGTGAACCGGATGTTCGCGCCGGCAGCGTCCGTGCGCGCACGCTCGCCACCGTCCTCGAGGACATGCACGGCCTCCACTTCCGCCCTTAACAGGGACGCCAGCGCGCGCGCCGTGGACAGCACGGCCGCGTCCGCATCGGTGGCATCGATGGCGGCCACCACCGTGCGCGTGCCCCGGCTCACGCCAGCACCCACCGGCCGCGTTGAAGCGGATCGGCCTGTCGAAGCATCGACCTGTACACCTGCAGGTGATCCGCTACCATCCGTTGGGCCGAAAAGCACTCCGGTGCGCGCCCGCGCACCGTCTCCGGATCGAGCCGGTCGGTCGACGCCAGCGCCTCCCGGATGTCTGCGCCGTCGTCGATGATGGCACCGGTCACCCCTTCATCGACGACCTCCGGGACCGAGCCACGCCGAGTCGCGATCACGGGCGTGCCACAGGCCATCGCCTCGATCATCGCCAGGCCAAAGGGCTCCTCCCAGTCGATCGGGAAGAGTAGGGCTCGGGCTCGGCGCAGCAGTTCGAGCTTCTCGCGGTGGCCGACCTCACCCACGATGACGATCCGGTCATCGAGCAGGGGCGCGATCTGCAACCGGAAGTAGTCGTGCTCGGCCCGGCTCCGGCATTTGGCCGCGATCCGCAGCGGAACGCCAAGGACGCGGGCCAGCTCGATGGCACGGCGCACGCCCTTATCAGGAGCCATCCGGCCCAGGAAGGCCAGATAGTCTCCACCGGCCCGCGATTTCACCGGGTAACGGGAGAGATCGAGTCCGTTCGGGCAGTTCGCGACCCATGGCAGGTAAGGACGCGCCCGTCGCTGGTTGTGGGAGATCGAGACCAGCCCGGCCCCCGGGACGACCTCGGCCAGGCCCTCGTAGAGATCGCCCAGCTCACCCTCGAGCGTGCCGTGGACGGTGTGCAGGACGGGCGTGGCCGAGTTGACGGCAAGGGCGACTGCGGCGGGGCCCGAATGATCGTGGATGAGTTCGAACTCGGCCGCCCGCCGATAGCACGCGAGCGCGTGCCGAAGTGCGACCGTCTCGTCACTGAGCCGCGTGCTCGGCGCCTCCGCGTAGACGGAGCACAGGCGCGCGTGAGTGTGGGAATCACCCGACGCGAACAACGTCACCGCGTGTCCGGCGCCGGCCAGGCCGTCCGCAAGCGACGACACGACAAGCTCAGTGCCTCCATAGCGGCGAGGCGGAACCGGGAACCAGGCAGGCGCCACCAGCACGATCCGCAGTCGACCGCGCCCGTGCGCGCGGCCGAACGGCCGCCCAGACGCGACCGGCTCGGTCTTTCCAGAACTCATATCCGATCATCGATGCTCACTCCTTCCCGCCGCGGGGTGGCCGGTCAGCGGCCGGCCACCCGGGCGCCGTCACCGGTCAGCTGAGGGCGATCCGCTTCGGCTGCTCCTCGGTCGGGCGAGGCACCGTTACCTTAAGCACGCCGTCCTCCATAGACGCCGTAATCTCATCCGCCTTGGCGTGAGGCGGCAGCGTGAAGCTGCGCGCGAAGCTGCCAGCGGTACGCTCGCGCATGACATAGCCCTCGTGCTGCTCGTTCCGCTCCTCCTCCCGCTCACCCGAGATGGTGAGGGTGCCATCGTGCGTCTCAATCGCGATCTTGTCGCGATCGATGCCCGGCAGATCCAGCTTCAGGATCATGGCGTCAGCCGTCTGCTCGACGTCGACGGCAGGCAGCCAGGCACGCCGCTGCCCACTCTCGGAAAGGCTGCCAAACAGCCGATCCAAGTCCCGCTGCATGCGCTCCATCTGCTGGAACGGACTCCAACTCTTGGTCGCAACAGCCATCTCATACCTCCTCCAGTCGTCCTTCCCCGTGACGCCCCGACCCGCCGGAACAGCCGCGGACCCTGACCGAAGCGTTGCACCGGCAGCGGGTAACCGCGTCGGGGGAAGCGCGGTCTCCGATACCGGGAAACCCGCAGCCAGTCTGGCCACCCACCACAGCAACAGCAGTGGACTGCTCATCACCGCGCCTACCAAGCCCGAGTGCAGGGCTCGCTTACCAGCGCGGCTACCAGCATCAGCACCAGTGGATGCGGCACTACAACGGCTACAAGAACCAACTGGGATGGCTCGCCAACGACCACGCCTCGGCAAACGGCCAAATGCTCGGAACTACCGAGCCCACCAGACCCGATCCCACGTCATGCACCCCATGAGTGGCACCCCGCGGCGAGGCTGGAAACGGCTTGTTTGTCAGGGTTTGGCGCGTGTGTCGTTGTTCGCGAGATGCCGAAGGTGGGACTCGAACCCACACGAGGTTTCCCCCACCGGATTTTGAGTCCGGCGCGTCTACCGGTTCCGCCACTTCGGCCCTGCTGAAAGAGAGTACGCGAATCGCGTCCAGGCGTTGCTGATGATGAGCGCCGAACCCGGGGCTAGCATGGCCACGTGCGGATCGGGATCCTCACAGGAGGCGGGGACTGCCCTGGCCTGAACGCGGTGATCCGCGCCGTCACCCGGCGCGCGCTCGACCGCGGCGATGAGGTGGTCGGCATCCTGCACGGCTGGCGCGGCCTGATCGACGGCTCCACCCGGCCGCTCGGCGCCCGGGACATCAGCGGCATCCTGCCCCGCGGCGGCACCATCCTGCGCACCTCGCGCACCAACCCCTTCAAGGTCGAGGGCGGCCTCGAGGCCACGCTCGCATCCCTGGCCGGACTGGATGCCTTGGTCGTGATCGGCGGCGAGGACACCCTCGGCGTGGCCGCCCGCCTGTACGCTGAGCACGATGCGCCGGTCGTGGGCGTCCCCAAAACGATCGACAACGACCTCTCCGCCACCGACTACACGTTCGGGTTCGACACGGCGCTTTCGATCGCGACCGAGGCCATCGACCGGCTCCACTCCACCGCCGAGTCCCATGACCGCGTCATGGTGTGCGAAGTGATGGGCCGCCACGCCGGCTGGATCGCGCTTTTGTCCGGCATGGCAGGCGGGGCCGACGTCGTCCTGATCCCCGAGCAGCCCGTTACCGTCGAGCGCTGCTGCGAGCTGATCGACCGCCGCCACCGGCGCGGCAAGGACTTCTCGATCGTGGTCGTCAGCGAGGGCTGGGAGCTGCGCTTCGAGGGCGGCGACGGGCAACTGGTGGCCGCGCCCGAGGCGGACGGCTTCGGCCACACCCGCCTGGGCGGCATCGGGGCGATGCTGGCCGGCGAGATCGAGCGCCGCACGGGCTTCGAGACCCGCGTCACCCAGCTCGGGCACGTCCAGCGCGGCGGGTCGCCCACCGCGCACGATCGCGTGCTGGCGACCCGCTTCGGCCTGCGAGCGGCCGACCTCGTGTTCGAGGGGTCGTTCGGCATGATGGCATCCCTGCGCGGCGACGAGATCGTGGCCGTGCCGATCTCCGATGCAGTGGCCAGGCTGAAGACCGTGCCGCCCGAGCTCTACGCCCAGGCTGAAGCGCTGTTCGGCTAGCGCGACTCGCCGCGCAGCTGCCGCAGCGTCTCGGCCAGGTCGCCGGCCGCAGCCCACGGGCCCAGGATCACGGCGTCCACGCCCGAGCGCTCCAGCGCCGCCACCTGGTCGCGCTCGCGCACGCCGCCCTGGCTGAACACGGTCTTGCCGGCCGGCACCTCCTCGAGCAGCGAGAACGTGCGCTCGAAGTCAACCGAGCCGTCGTCGTCCGACCCGCGGTTCCGGAGCAGGAACGAGTCGGGGTCGAGCAGCTCCAGCGCTTCCTCCAACTCGTCCTCGTGCGCGACCTCGACGATCACGTCCAGGTCGACCGAGCCGGCCACGCTGTACAGCTCCGCCAGCCGCTCGTGGTCGTCCTCGAACGCGGCCGCCAGCAGCACCACGGCGCCCGCGCCGGCCAGCCGGCACTCGTACAGCTGGTACGCGTCGACGATCATGTCGGTGAGAAGCATCGGCAGCGAGTTGTCGGCGGCCATGTCGGCGAGCGGCCCCAGCGCCGCGGCCAACCCCGCCACCTCCAGCTCTTCTGCCAGCTCCAGCAGCGCACCGTCGGCCTCCTTCACGCGCTGCACGAAGGAGATCTCCTCGCCGCCGATCGACTCGGTAAAGGGCCGGATCGGTGCCAGCGCCGCCACCTCCCGCTCGAGCTGCGCCAGCGGGCGCGCGCGCCGCCGCTCCTCGACCTCTCGGCGGGTCGAGGACAGCCGTTTATCGAGCGAGGGCATGCGTCTCCAGCTCGGCGATGATGGAGAGCGCGTTGCTGGTGCCGATGCGGGTCGCGCCGGCGTCCAGCATGTCAAGCGCGCAGGCGGCGGTGCGGATGCCGCCGGACGCCTTCACCGCCACCGACTCAGGCAGCGACGCGCGCATCAGCGAGACGGCCCGCACCGTCGCCCCGCCGGCGTGGCCGGTCGACGTCTTCGCGAAGTCGGCACCCGCCGCGGCGACCAGCCCGCAGGCGAGCACGATCTCGTCGTCGCTGAGCTGGGCCGACTCGATGATCGCCTTCACCACAACGTCGCCGCGCTCGGCGCGCGCGGCGTCGACAACGGCCGACAGGTCGTCACCCGCCGCCTTCAGGTCACCGTCGAGCAGCGCCGCGTAGGCGATCACGACGTCGATCTCGTCTGCGCCCGCCGCGATCGCGGCGCGGGCCGCCTCGCACTTCGCGGCGGTCGCGTCGAGGCCGTTCGGGAAGGACACGACCGTGCACACGGCCGCGCCGTCCTGCAGCAGCGCCCGCGCGCGTGGCACCCACCACGGGTACACGCACACCGCGGCGAATCCGTGCTCGCGCCGCCTCTTGGCAGAGCGCAGTGACCGACGCATCTCCTGCGCCTGGGTCGAGCAGCGTGTGGTCAACGGCTCGGGCGACGTGCTCGACGGCTAATGGAGGCATCCGGGGACAGCTTAGTCCAAGTTCCGGCTCTGCTCAGGCGCGAGTCAGATCCCCAGCCGGTCGAGCTCGGCCTCGTCGCGCCGCCAGCGCGGCAGCACCTTGACGCTCAGCTCCAGGAACACCGGGCCGCCCACGATGCTCTCGACCTGCGGCCTTGCGACCGTGCCGATCTCCTTCACCTTCGACCCGCCGGCGCCCACCACGATCCGCTTCTGGGAATCGGTCTCGCAGATGATCGTCGCCCGCACCACCGTCACGCCCCGCCGGCCGGGCACGATCTCCTCGATCCGCACCGCGACCGCGTGGGGGATCTCGTCGCGCAACGCCTCCAGCGCCGCCTCGCGCACCGCCTCGCCGACCCGGGCCTCGTCCGTCTGATCGCTGATCACGCCCTCCGGGAAGTAGGCCGGGCCGGGCTCGAGCAGGGATACGAGGTCGTCGCGAAGCGCATCCACCCCGTCCCCCTTCAGCGCGCTGATCGGATGCAAGGAATGGAACGGCCCCAGCTCCGCGGCCGCGCTGATCGTCTCGGCGATTGCGTGCGGCCGCATGCGGTCGGTCTTGTTGATCGCGATCAGGCAGGGCACGGATCCGTCCCGCAGCACGCGGGACGCGATGTAGCGATCACCGGGCCCCACGCCCTCCTGCCCGTTCAACATCAGCACCACCGCATCGGCGTCGGCCAGCGTGTCGTCGACCGCTCGCTGCATCCGCTCGGTCAGCCGGTCGAACGGCTTGGTGATCCCGGGCAGGTCGACCAGCACCATCTGCCAGCCGTCGCCCGTGACGGCCCCGAGCGCCCGGCGCCGGGTGGTCTGCGGACGTGACGACACGGCCGCCACGTGCTCCCCCACCAGACGGTTGACGAGAGTCGATTTGCCGGCGTTCGGCCGCCCCGCCAGCGCCACCAGCCCGGAGCGGTGCTCGGCCGGCTCGCTCACAGCCGGAAGCCGTCGGGCAGCAGGTCACCCAGCGACGAGGCCACCAGTTCCCCGTCACGCCGCCAGATCACGCGCAGCTGCGGCGCGAACTCGGCCATCACCTGGCGGCAGGCGCCGCAGGGCGGCGCCGACTGCGCCTCGGCGTGCACCGCGATCGCGGCCAGGTCGCTGTGCCCGGCCGACACGGCGGTGAAGATCGCAGTGCGCTCCGCGCAGCAGGTGAGGCCGAACGAGGCGTTCTCGACGTTGGCGCCGGTGAACACCTGACCGCCGTTGGTGAGGAGCGCGGCACCGACCGGAAAGCGCGAGTACGGCGCGTACGCATTTGCGGACGCGCCACGCGCTCGCTCGTACAGGGCACGGTCATCATCCGTCAGCGGCATGGCGGCAGCGTACCGCGGCAGTGCCCGAAGGTCAGGGACTGTCCCGCTTTGAGCAGTGGGACCGTCGAGGGGTGTAGGGTCGGCCACACCGACCGAGGAGGGCTAGATGCCGACGTACGTTTTGCTCATCGACTGGACTCAGCAGGGTGTGGCGAGCTTCGCCGACTCCGTCGACCGCTACGAAGCCGCGCGGGGCGAATTTGAGGAGATGGGCGTCAGCTTCAAGTCCATCTACTGGACGCTCGGAAATCACGACATCGTGAGCATTGTCGAGGCGCCGGACGGCGAGACGCTAGCCGCCGCCCTGTTGAAGCTAGCTTCTCAGGGCAACCTCCGCACCACCACGTTGCGCGCGCTTTCCGCCGAGGAGATGAGAGGCGTGATCGCGAAGGCCAGCTGATACCCAACCAAACATCGCCATACCGCGTGGGATCCCGCCCAGTCTTCCGTGACACAGGTGTGGTTGCCGACCGTCGGGGGTGGGGTCGCCGTCGCCGCGTAGGATCGCTGTATGAACGTTCGAAGCATCGACCCTCGCGACATCGAGTCCGAGATGCAGGCCGTGTACCGGGTCTACTTCTGGGGCGAGAATTGGACCCTGTCCGAAGAGTTCGAGTTGACCGACGCGGCGGGCGTCCGTGAAGTGCTGAATGGATCGACGCGAACACCAACGGTCGCGAAGTCGAAGCCATAGTAGTGGTCGAACGATGCGACGTCGGTCGGCGCGATGTGCTCGGTTCGTGCGCCGCCTTTCTTATTGGCCCGCTCGACCACACCGGATCAGACTCAGGCAGGCAGCGATCCGCCACGCATCTAGCTTCGCCTCCAGCCGCCCCACCGCCACGCCGCGACGATGGTCAGGGCACTGCCATGCACCTCCTCTCTCGCGAGTTCACTGCGATTTCCGCTCATTAGACGTAGGGGCGGCCTACTCCGGGAGGCAGTTCGTGGGTGTGGATTCGACGCTCAAACCGTTGCGGAAGGATCTTCGGTGACCGGGAGGTGGTTTCCCAGGTGGGTCATCCTGATCAGGTTGAGGGTGGCAGTACCCGGCACGATCTCCAGCCGAACGTCTTGTTTTCGGCATTGCAGGTCAGCGTGGATCAGGCAGCCGATTCCCGTGGAGTCTATGAAAGTGACTTGGCTGAGATCGACGCTGAGCCGTTCGAGTTCCGGCTGGTAGGCCCTCTCGATGGCGTCGATCAGCCTGCGGCAGCTGCCGACATCCAGTTCGCCTGCGCAGCGAATCGTTGCGGCGTAGGAGGATTCTTGGTTTGACTCAATGCTGAAGTCCATCGTCGTCCTCTTTCGTCCGCTTCTTAGGCTCCCGGCTCCGACGTTCCCCTGTAATCGACAGCTGAAACCGGCACCTTATGGATCTGGCCGTTTGAGCGGCGATGCTGAATGGAATATCAGCACCAGTGCGGATTTATGACGTAGCCAGTGACTTGCACGGTGGGCGATTGTTCTGGCTCTTGCTTCGCTGTGAGGATGGGGAGCAGTTCCCGGTCGAGTATTTTGACGAACGGGACGACGCGACCAAGATGATGCACTTGTTGCAGCAGTCGATCGACCGTCTGTACCGCTAGGCAAGGACGCCCCACCCGCAGCAGAGGTCAGCAGCGCGCTAGCGGGCGGCGGCCCGGAGGCGTCCTCTCAAACAATCCGCTCTGTCGCCCGTGAGCGCTAGCTGACGCGGCGCGCAGAGTAGGCGCGAAGCGCCAAGCCGCTGCCCACGATGAGCAGACCGATCACCAGGTACAGGGCAAGCTCAACGCCCGTGAACGGGAGCGTCCCGCCGCTACCGCCACCGCCGGTCGACTCACCCGCAACACCACCACTGGCGTAACCGTCACCGGCAAACGCGGTGGCGGCCGAAACCATGAGAATCGCCGCTGAACCAAGCAGGATCAGCATACCCCTGAGAGCCTTCATCATAAGAATCACCCCTAGATAGAACCGGGCCTCCAATACCCTCACCGCTACTTTGTAAACCGCGCGGCCAGCGAACCGTACGACGGCCTGGGGCAACGGCAGGTCGTGTCCGGCCAACCTACGGGGGGTGGCGGGTCGGTGGAAGGGTCCAGTCAGCCACCGACGGGCCACTCAGACGGGGTCGGGTGGCCGCTCTGTGTCGGGCACGTCGCGGCAAAGGCCGACCGTCCTTGGACGATCCTAGCGGTTTGGGTGAGGGATTCCTAAGCGTCTGAATTAGATCCGCTGCGGTGCTGGCTGGTCGCGGTAAGCCTGGAGCGTTGGGGCTGGGCGGGCGAGGCGTATCACTCTTCTCGCTCTCTTCCGCACCGGGATGGCGGCGCGTCCGTGGGGCGCATCCTCACACGCCAGCCGAGCCGCCCACGTCAGCGCCGAGCGCACTCCGTGGGTGCTGGCTGGTAGAGGCGCTGCGCCGCGGTCTTCTCAGCTAGACGCCGCACATTCCCTCGGGGTCGGTCATCCTCCTGGTCAGCCAAGCGTTCCGCTGCGGCAACACCCCGACACAGGCAGCGATCCGCGACATATCTAGCTTCGCTTCCAGCCGCCCCAGTTGTACGCGGCTAGGACGAGGAGTCCGCCCGAGATCAAGCCGGCCACGCTGAAACTCCGGCTGACGGTGCCGTCGCCGGTCACGCTGAGGTAGACCAGTGCCAGCACCAGCACGGCCATGATGATGATCCAGGACTTGAGACCCTCGGTGGTCACCGGGGACCGCCGCCGCCGCCGCTGGTGATGCTGGTCTGCATAAAGAACAGCAAGAGCAGGTACCCCACGACGATCACGATCAGCACGCCGTAGAGGTAGTACTGCGGCTCGCTGAAGATGCGGCGCATCAAACCATGCATGGGGTCAGCGTACTCCTCTGCCTCACGCGCATGGGCCGTTGCCGGTCAGGGCGTGGGAAGCATGCTGGTGCCGCCGGGATCGGGCAGCGGGTCACCAGCGCCTGACCCGGGCGAGGTGCTGGGCGGCGTCGGTGGCGGGGAGGAAGGCGGCGAAGTCGGCGGCTGCACGGGAGGTGTCGCGCGGGCCGATCGCGACGGGTTGGTCCCGTGCAAATGCCGGTGCCGATGGGCGCGCGGATGCTGCCTCGCGGGGTGACGCTTCCGCGAATGCGCGGGCTTCGGCTTCGACGGCTTCGGCGTCGTGACCGGAGCCACCGCGAACGGTCGCGGCCGGGAGGGCACGGGTTCCGCCGCCGGCGTGCCGGACGCCCGGTGACCGATGGCCGCAATCGCCAGCACCGCCAACGCCAGCGCCCCCAGCCCGCCCGCGAGCCGGCGCGGCCAGGTGCGCGGCTCCGGCGGCAGCAGCCGCGCCAGGTGCTCGTCGTCATCGTCGTCGAACAGCCCGGCCAACCCCACCACCTCGGTGTCGTCGCCGGCCTCGCGGGCCTCGTTACCGCAACGCTCGAGCTCGTCCAGGCACTCGGCAAGCGACTCGTACCCGGCTGCGGCGGCTCGCGCCGTCCACTCCTCGAGCGGTAGGCCCAGTCCGGTCCCACCCGCGGCCCGCAGGATCGCGGCCAGCGTGCGCTGCCCGTCGCGCGGCCCCACCAGGATCGGGTTGACCGCCGGCGAGCCGAGTAGCGGCCGCTCCAGGAACGGTGTCGGGCCCGGCCCGACCGCGCAGTCGCCGAGGTCGCAGGCGTCGACAGGAAAACCCGCAGCCGCTATCCGCTCGGCCAGACGTCCGAACGACAGCGCCAGCCGCGCGGCGTCGGCCGGCCCCGGGCGGCGGGTGGCCTGCCACCGCTCGATGCTCATGCCCAGCGAGGGCGCCACCACCAGGAACCTGCGTCCCTCGTGCTCGCCGAAGTCGAGCACGCCGCAGATCTCCGAGCAGGCCAGCGCGCACCAGCGCGTGACCGCGTCGGTGAAGCCGTCGTCGTCCCAGCCGTCGGATGCGAACACGATCCGCACCTGCGCGGTGCGACCCGATCTCGTGTCCAGCGCGTCGATCGGCCCCTCCGGCCGGGCCCGTAGCGCCGCCGGGCTGGCCAGGTACCGGCCGGCGATCACCAGCGCGGTCGAGGTTGCGGAATCGGCCATGCTCACAGGCTAGGGACGGGGGCGTCACGGAACCAGACGCAACCCGTCACGAAACCGTCACAGCTCTACCCGAAGAAGCGGCGGCGCCGCTGGCGCTTGTCGCGGAAGGCCCCCTCGAGCAGCTCGCTCGAGTAGCCCGCGATCTCCCCGGTCTCGGCGTACAGGTAGACCGCGGTCTTGTAGATCTGGCCCATCGCGGAGCTGACCACGAGCAGCACCACTCCCAGCCCGGCCGCCACCACCAGCAGTCCCACGCCGGCCGCCGGGCTCGCGCCCACGACGGCGGCCCCCAGCAGCCCGACGCCGACCAGCGGCAGCGCCAGCAGGAAGGTCGCGATGCCCAGCCCGACGTTGCCGATCAGGCTCTCGCCCCAGGAGCGGCGCACCGTGGCGACGCTGCGGCGGACGGCGTCGGCCGGGCCCACCTGCTCGAACGCCAGCACCGGGATCACGAAGTAGGTGGCGATCGCCCATCCCGCCCCCAGCAAACGCGCCACGATGCTGCCCACAAGCCGGCGCGCTGCTCGACCGTCCGGATCACCAGGCCCACCAGCGAGGCGATCAGCGCCCACAGCAAGATCGACCCGAGCCGGGCGTTGGCCGCGCGCATTCCTTCTCCCGCGCTGGTGTCCTCGCCATGGAAGCTGCGAGCCGCGCAGCTGACCAGGGCCACGTTGAAGTAGGTGGCAACTGCGGTGGCGGCGTAGCCCGCCAGCCCCGCCACGACCAGCATCGGCCAGCTGTGCGCGCTGTCGGCGCGTGGCACCCGGCAGCAGCAGCACGGCAGCCGGCACCAGCACGATCGCGACCGCGATCAGCGTGAACGTCGCCGACAGCACCGGGAACCACAGCAGGCTGCGGTCGCGCCGGATGATGGCGAGCGACTGGGAGAGCAGGCGGAAGGAGCGCTGAAATCGGTTCATCACCACATTCTGCGACCCAACCGGCCGGTTGGCTAGGTTTGTCAGCTGAACGCCTGGAACACGGCCGCGGTCACGGTCGCCCCCAGCAGGGCGCCGAGGATCACCTCGGGCGTGGTGTGGACGCCGGCCTCCACCCGCGTCTGGGCGACCAGCGTCGCCATCAGGAACACCACGGTCGAGACCAGCACCGCGTGTCGGTAGTCGGCCACCGCGAACGTCACCGCAACCCAGCCGCCGAAGGCGACCGCGGCGTGGCCGGAGGGCAGCCCGCCGCGCAGCAGCGTCTCGCGGTCGGTGCGCGCCTTCAGCGCGATCACGATCATGATCACCAGCGCCAGCGCGATCACGGTCAGGTGCACCGGAGAGCCGCGCACGGTGTCGATCGCGCGCCGGCTGGGGTTGCGCAGCCGCTCGGCGAACACCAGGTAGCCGACGAACGTGGCGTTCACGGCCGCCACCAGCACCGCCCCGGCGGCGACGTCCTTCGCCGTGCGTGCCAGCGGATCGAACGAGTTGGTGGCCACGTCGATCGCCTTCTCGAGCGCCGTGTTGAACATCTCGGCGATCAGCACGAACGACACCGACAGGAGCAGCGCCAGCAGCTCGAACCGGGTCACGCCCAGCGCCACGCCCAGCGGCAGCACCGACAGCGCGACGGCGAAGTGCACGCGCATGTTGCGCTGTGTGCGGACCACGTAGATGACGCCCTCGAACGCGTAGTTGAAGCTCGTGACCAGGCCGGCGGCCTCCTGCCGCGCCACCCGGAAGGGCCCGGCCCGGCGCGCGTCCTTGATCAGCTCGTCGCGGCTACGCAGGGTCGGCGACAACGGGCGCCACCTCCGAGAGCAGCTCGTTCTGGCGGACCAGCATCGCTCCGCCATCGGTCTCGTGGTCGTATCCCACCAGGTGCAGCACGCCGTGCACCAGCAGCGTCGCGATCGGCGTCCCCTCCGCCGACGCCACCGCCGGGCACACCACCAGGTCACCCAGCTGGCGGGGGACGCCCTCCGGGAGCAGGGCACGGCCGTCGATCGGGAACGACAGCACGTCGGTCGCCGACGGCTTGCCGCGGTGCTCCGCGTTCAGCTCGGCGATGCGCCGCTCGTCCACGAACGCCAGGCCCACCTCGCCGCTGTCGACGCCCTCGGCCGCGAGCGCCGAGCGCACGACCGCGGCCGCAGCCGGCTCGTCCACCCGCCAGCCGCTGTGGTTCTCGATCTCCACCTCGACCGTCACTCCGGCCGTCCCGGCCCGTTCTGCTCGGCGTGCTGCAGGTAGGCGTTCACGATCCGCTGCACAAGCTTGTGGCGCACCACGTCGGCGTCGGAGAACTGGATGAACGAGATGTCGGGCACTCCCTCCAGCACCCGCATCACGTTCACCAGTCCGGAGCGCTGCTCGCGCGGCAGGTCGATCTGCGTGATGTCGCCGGTGACGACAACGCGCGATCCGAAGCCGAGCCTGGTCAGGAACATCTGCATCTGCTCGGGGCTGGTGTTCTGCGCCTCGTCCAGGATGATGAACGAGTCGTTCAGCGTGCGCCCGCGCATGAACGCCAGCGGCGCCACCTCGATCATGCCGGTGTCGATGTAGTTGAGCAGCTTGTCGGCGTCCAGCATGTCGTGCAGGGCGTCGAACAGCGGGCGCAGGTACGGGTCGACCTTCGCCTGCAGGTCGCCCGGCAGGAAGCCCAGCCGCTCGCCCGCCTCGACGGCGGGCCGGGTCAGGATGATCCGCGCCACCTCGCGCTCCGACAGCGCCGCCACGGCCAGCGCGATCGCGAGGTAGGTCTTGCCGGTGCCGGCGGGTCCGATCCCGAAGGTGACCGTGTTGGCGCGGATCGCGTCCACATACGCCTTCTGCCCCAGCGTCTTGGGTGAGACGCGCTGGCCGCGATGGCGCCAGACGACGTCGTGCAGCACGTCCACGGCGCGGCCGTCGGCGGTCAGCACGCCGGCCACCGCCTCGACCGTCTGCGGCCCGATCGAGATGCCCTGCACGACCAGCTGCGACAGCTCCTCGACCATCGCCTTGGCCCGCTCGACGGCCGGATCCTCGCCCTCCAGGGTCAGCTCGTTTCCGCGCAGGTAGACGCTCGCTCCGGTGCGCTCGGCCAGCTCATGCAGCACAGCGTCGCGATCGTCGCCCAGTTCCGTCGCCAGGTCGTGCCCGACCGAGACCTTCAGTCGTGCCATCAGGTCGTCTGGGCCGCCGCGATCGTGGAAAGAGCCATCCCCGAAAGTCTACGCCGACAGGCGGTCACGCACGAGAGCGGATGCCACACGGCCGTCGGCGCGGCCGCCCGACCGCTCGGTGACCAGCCCCATCACGCGGCCCATGTCCTTCATCGTCTCGGCGCCGGTGTCGGCGATCGCCGCATCCACCAGCGCCGCCAGCTCCTGCTCGCTGAGCGGGGCCGGCAGGAACTCCTCGATCACCGGCACGTCGGCGCGCTCGCGGGCGGCGCGGTCGTCCTGGCCGGCCTTGTCGTAGGCCTCGGCCGCCTCCAGCCGCTGCTTTCGCTCACGCCGCAGCACCGCCATCGCCTGCTCGTCCCCGAACTCCCCGGGCGCGTCCTTCTCGGCCTTCTGCAGGGACGAGTAGATCAGGCGCAGCGCGTCCAGCCGCTCGCGCTGACCGCTCTTCATCGCGTCGCGCAGCTCGGCCTGGACCTGTTCGGTGAGGGTCACGAGCACAGGGTAGCGATCACGGCGTCGCCGGCCGCGAGCACGCCCAGCACCTCGGCCAGCCGGCCGCGCACACCGCCGGTGACGCGGAACGGCGTGTAGTCGTCGCTGTACCCGCGCCCGTCGGCGTCCTCCACCAGCACCCGCTCGCGCCGCCCCACCTTGGACGCCCGATGAGCGGCGCCCTGGGCATCCGACAGCGCCCGCAGCCGGCGCGATCGGCGGCGCTTCTCGGCGGCCGACACCGGATCGTCGCCCGCGTCCGCCGTGCCCGGCCGCGGCGAGTACGGGAACACGTGCACCTTGGTGAAGCCGGCGGCGCTGACCGCATCGAGCGTGGCGCCGAAGTCTTCGACCCGCTCCGATGGGTGGCCGACGATCACGTCGCTGGTCAGATTGATGCCCGTCGACCAGCTCCCGCGCGCGGTGCATCTTGCCCAGGAACCCCGCCGCCGCGTAGTGGCGCCGCATCGCCCGAAGCACGCGGTCCGAGCCCGACTGCATCGGCACGTGCAGGTGCCGCGCCACGCCGGGCGTGTCCGCGACGGCGCGCAGCAGCCGATCGCTGAGGTGATTGACCTCGATCGACGAGAGCCGCACCCGCTCCACGCCGTCGACGGCCGCCACCGCCTCCAGCAGGCCGGCCAGGTCAAGGCCGGCCTCCCGGTCGCGGAAGCACCCCAGGTTGACGCCTGTCAGCACCAGCTCGCGGTGGCCCTGCGCCGCCCGCCGCCGCGCCTCCGCCAGCACCGCGGCCGCCGAGCGGCTGCGGCTGGCGCCCCGCACCTGCGGTATCACGCAGTAGCTGCAGGTGAACGAGCATCCGTCCTGGATCTTGAGGTAGGCCCGGGTGCGGCCGAACCGTGGCTGGGCGACGCCCGTGCAGGACAGCGCCCCAACCTGCTCCGAGATGGCCGGCGCAAGCAGCTCCGACCGCCGCGAGAGCACCGTCACGTTCTCGGGAAGCCCGTCGAAGGCGCCGTCCAGCGCGGCGGCGCAGCCGGTCACGACCACCCGTTCCGCGCTCCGCGCCGCCCGGCGCGCGGCCTTGCGGGACTTGGCCACCGCCTCGGCCGTAACGCAGCAGGTGTTGAGAACGCGCACCGCGGCCTGATCCGCCGGCACCTCCCGATGGCCGTCGGCCGCCAGCCGCTCCCGCACCTGCTGGGCGTCGGTCATCGACACCTTGCAGCCGAGGAACTCGGTGGCAAACGTCGTCACCCCAGGAAGCCCATCTCTCGCAGCGCCAGCGCCGCGGCCACGATCGCCGCCGTCTCGGTGCGCAGCACCACGGGCCCGAATGTGGCGACGGCGACGCCGCGCGATCGCGCCAGCTCCAGCTCGGCATCCGAGAAGCCCGGCTCCGGGCCGATCAGCAGCGTGGCCGAGCGGCGGCCGACGATGCGGTCGGCGAGCCCGCCCGACGCACCCGTGTTGCTGAGCACCACCGCCTCGCGGCTGAGCACGTCCGCGTAGGCCGACGGCGCCAGCAGCTCCGGCAGCCGTGACTGCTTCGACTGCTTCGCGGCGGCCTCGGCCACCCGCGCCCAGCGCTCGAGGCGGCTCTCGGAGAACGAGCCCTTCAGAAGCTCGGTGCGAAGCGGGCCGATCCGGGCGACGCCCAGCTCGGTCAGCTTCTCGACCGCCTCGTCCGAGCGGGCGCCCGGCTGGGCGATCCAGACGGTCACCGACGGTGCCTTGGGCAGGGCCTCCACCTCCTCGATCAGCTCGCATCCATCGGAGCGCACGCGCGCTCGAAACACGCGGCCCTCCCACACGATCTCGCAAGTATCGCCGACCGGCAGGCGCAGCACCTGCTCGAGGTGGCGGCGGTCGCCGTCGGACAGCCGTGCCACCCCGTCCCGCAGGTCGCGCGCGAAGAAGCGGTAGACGTGCCCGCTCAGCGTTCCACCAGCTCAGCCGCCCAGCCGTCCACCACCGCCCGGCGCCCGCCGCCCAGCGTCTGGCGCTCGAGCAGACCCGACGCAAGCACCAGCGGCGGCCGGTCGGATCGCCGCAGCAGCGGCTCCAGCAGGTGCAGCTCCAGGTTGGCCAGCCACAGCGGTGCGGGCGGAAGCGGGTCGGCCAGGACGTCGCGGCGCTCGGCGCTCAACTCGACGTCGTTGCCGGCAGCGTTGATTCGCGTGGCCTGCACGGCCAGCGGATCGATGTCGAACGCCTGCAGCGGGCCGAAGCCGAGCTTGGCTGCCGCGATCGAGAGCACGCCGGAGCCGCAGCCGAGGTCGAGTGCCGGTCCGGGGTCGAGCTCCTGGAGCAGCGCCAGCGCTGCCCGCGTGGAGCCGTGCGTGCCGGTGCCGAACGCGCGGCCGGGATCGATCACGACGGCGATCGGCTCGGGCTGCGACCAGGGAGGCCCCACCCACAACCGCCCCTCGCGCACGGGCCGGTGGAAGTCACGCCAGGCGTCGGCCCAGCCGTCCGCGACCGGTCTCTCGCTGAGCGACGGATCCGGGGGTTGCTCGGCGAAGCCCGACAGCTCCACCTGGTCGCCGTCGCGTTGCTCCTCGATCCCGCCCGGGAACCACTCCAGCATGCGTAGCGTGGCCAGCTCCGCGTCGGCCGCCGGGACGCGCAGGGTGTAGCGGTTCATCCCGAGAAGGCCGAGCGGATGCGGCCCAGGAACGACTCGTCGGGCTTGTACGTGTCCTCCGCAACGGCCGCCTCGAACTCGGCCAGCAGGCGACGCTGGTCGTCGGTCAGCCGCTGCGGCAGCATCACGTTCACCAGCACCCGGTGGTCGCCGCGGCCGCGGCCGTTCAGCACCGGCACGCCCTTGCCGCGCAGCACTATCACGTCGCCTGGCTGGGTGCCGGCCCGCAGCTCCACCTGCTGCTCGCCGTCCAGCGTCTCCACCGTCACGGTGGTGCCGAGCGCGGCGCGCGTGAAGGGCAGGTTCAGCACGGTCACGACGTCGTTGCCGTCGCGCTGGAAGCTGGGGTGCGGCCTGACCCGCACGCCGACGTAGAGGTCTCCACGCGGCCCGCCCGGCTGGCCCTGGTTGCCGCGGCCGCGCAGCTGCAGCCGCTGGCCGTCCATGATCCCGGCCGGGATCTGCACCTCGACCGTCTCGGCCACCTGCCGCAACCCGCGCCCGCGGCAGCTGCTGCAGGGCGTCTCGATCACGACGCCGCGGCCGCCGCAGGTGGGGCAGGCGCCGGTCTGCACGAACTGGCCGAGCGCCGTCTGCTGCACCCGCTGCACGCGGCCCTGACCGCCGCAGGTGTCACACGTGTGCGACTCGGATCCCGGCTCCGCGCCGGTGCCGCTGCAGCGGTCGCAGTCGCCGATCACCTCGATGTCGAGCCGGCGCTCGACGCCGAACGCGGCCTCCGCGAACTCGAGCGTCACGTTGGCGGCGACGTCGCCGCCACGCCGCTGCGCGCGGGCAGCCCCGAACAGGTCGTCGCCGAAGAAGGCGCCCAGCAGGTCGGACAGCGACCCGAAGTCCATGAACTGGTCGGTGTGCAGCGAGGAGCCGTCCACCCCGGCATGTCCGAAGCGGTCGTAGCGCGCGCGGGTGTCGGCATCGGACAACACCTCGTAGGCCTCGGCCACCTCGCGGAAGCGCTCGACAGCCTGGGGGTCGCCGGGGTTGACGTCGGGATGCAGCTCGCGGGCGAGCTTGCGAAAGGCCTTCTTGACCTCGGCCTCGTCGGCGCCCCGTTCGACGCCCAGCACCTCGTAGTAGTCACGCTTGGCAGCCACGCGAGCAGTCTAGAGGCGCGCGCCACCGAGCCCGCTGCCCTCAGCCGCGGGGCGTACCAGCCGCGCAGGGCCGGCGCCGCGGATTGCGGAGCCGACCCTCACGCACTGTTACCACTGATGAAAGCCGTGGCCGTGGTGCGGCCCGACCCTGGCCAGAAACATGGCCAGCGCAACTGCCCAGACAAAAAGCGCTGGGCGCTTCACCAGAATCTTCATTTGCCTACCTCCTGCCCACGGGGGTACTTCCCCTACCAGCGAACATCCTGCAGGGCTTCTGCCGCCTGCCGGTACAACTCCGCTGCCCTTGCTGCTTCCCCTCTGCTGTGTGCCACATCCCCGAGCGCGATCCACGCGCCGGCGAGATGGCTCACCGTCTCCACAGCCGCAAAACAGTCCGCCGCGGCCTTGAAGGACGCCTCCGCCTGGTCGAGCCGGCCGAGCTCAAGCGACGCGCGGCCGATCACGATTTGAGCGTTACCTTCTTCTTCTCGGTATTCCTCGCGCGAACTCAATAACTCGATCGCGCGATATCCGCTCTCGATCGCGCCCTCCAGATCGCCGCTGTGCATCCGTGCCGACGCCAGCGACGAGGCCGCGAAGGCCGCGTCGATGCGATTGTCCTGCTCCACCGCGATCCTGAACGACTCGCGCAGGAGCGGTACCGCCTCCTCCGGCTTACCGGTGATCGCACGCAGCTGCCCGAGGTTGTTCAGCAGCTTGCCCACGTACTCGTGATCCGCCACCCGCTCGAACAGCGCCTTCGATCGCTCGGCGTGCTCGCGCGCGCGGGTGTACTCGTTGCGCCGCTCTGCCACCAGCGACGCGTCCAGGTAGGTCTCGGCCAGCACCCGGTCGTCGTTCAGGGCGTGCGCCAGCTCCAGCGCCTGCTCGACGTCCTCGGCCGCCGCCGTGAAGTCCTTCTGGCGCCGCCGGATCTTGGCCCTCGCGTTGAAGATACGTGCCCTCAGCGCATCCGACGGGTCGACGGTGGTCTCGCAGGCCCGCAGCGCCTCGTCCAGCAGCGACGCCGCGGTCGCCAGGCTACCCATCTTGTACCGGACGACCCCGATCCGGTACAGGGCCAGCGCGAGGGCGTCACCCGATCCAGCCTGCTCCGCCGCATGCCGTGCGGCGGCCAGCTCGACCAGCGCATCGTCGAGGCGGCCGACGTTCTGCAGCGCCCAGCCCCGCGCCAGCCGCAGCCGCAGGGCGAGCCGCTCGCTCCCCGGCGACCGGAGGGCGTCCCTTACACCCTCCAGCTCGGCGAGCGCCTCGGTATCGCGGTGCGCCTCGATCTCGGCCTCGGCACGCGTGACCGCCGCCTCGCAGGCGGCCATGATCGCCGCCGTGCTCTCCCCGGCCAGCGCCATGCGGTCGACCCCGAGCCGCTCGGCGAACCAGTCGAGTGCGGCCGGCGAGGGCCGCGTCTTGCCCAGCTCCACCTGGCTCACGTACTCCTTGGAGAAGCGCGAGCCCCCGAGCTCGCCCTGCGTGAGCCCGATCTCGAGCCGCGCCTCGCGCACGCGCGCGCCGACCCCAGTGGCGCGCTCGCGGCGAGTGACCCCGCGCGTGGTCTCGAGTGTCTTCGCGTCTCCCATGTCTCTCAAGGTAGCGGACTCCGGGTCACTTGACTAGCACCTCCTGGAGAATTCGTCGACTGCGGGACTATACGCGATTTCAAGCCAAAACGAGGCGAGTCAAGTAGATCCGACCAGGCAACTTGATTTACCCCTTTTTGTGCACTTGACCCGGAGTCCCCGGGCGACTATTGTGAGGCTACAACGCAAAGACGGCACGGCGAGACGGTGGTGCCGGAGACGAACCCTCTACCGGTGGGCCGCCGGGAAGGATTCACAAGTCTCCTCGGGGTCACACCACCCAACTCGCAGCCGGGGGGGTCGGAGTCAAGAAGCGCGTCGGAGTGGACTGGAGCCCCACTCCGACGCGCGACTCCGTTAACGGCCCCATAGATGGTTGATTCCACGAGCGACGCGGCGCTGGACTGGTCTGGGACACGCCGGACGCCACGATCGTCCTCGGCCAGGACATCATCCAGCCTGCCCTGCGGACGCTCCCGTCGTCCGGCCCGCCCCATCCTGCGCCCAGCATCCACGCATCCCGTGGAATCAACCATCTACTCGTAGACCTGCTCGACGAAGTCGGACAGCAGTGCAGCCGCCCCGCGCACCGACCGGATCGCCTTCACGTAGTCCATGCGGTTGGGGCCGATCAGCGAGACCGTGCCCAGGTTGCGGGCCGGCAGCCCGTAGTTCGCGGCCACCAGCGACAGGCCGCGCAGCTGCGGGATCGCCTCCTCGCCGCCGACGCGCACGTACAGCCGGTTGGTCTCGAGCGCCCCGCGCAGCAGCTGCAGCAGGCCCGCCCGCTCCTCCAGCGCCAGCATCAGGTCATTGATCTCGGCCAGGTCGTCGTGGCGCAGCTCCTGCACCAGCCGTGCGGCGCCGCCCACGTACAGGGTCTGCTCGCCGCTGCCCACCAGCTCGGTGAAGGCCGGCTCCAGCGCCCCCATGAACCCCAGCTCGCGGGCGCCCAGGCCGGGGTCGAACAGGCGCTGGCGCAGCGCTCGCCCGCCCAGTCGCACGCCGCCCAGCTGCTCGTTCAGGTACGCCGTGGCCCACTCGATCAGCTTCTCGTCGACCGCCTCCTCGAACGGGAACATGCTCTTGGTGACACCGCCGGTGGAGGTGATCACCACCACCATCACCATCCGCGGCTGCAGCCGCAGCACCTCGACGTGGCGGATCTCGGCGGTCTCCAGGGGCGGCGCCGTCACCACCGCCAGCAGGTTGGTCACCTGGGACATCATCTCGGTCGTGTTGCGCAGGGCCGCGTCGACCTCGTTCCGCACCTGCGACAGGTCGATCGGCAGCCGCGCGGCGCCCAGCGGCTGCTCCAGCAGCTGGTGCGCGTACAGCCGGTAGCCCGCGTCCGTCGGCACCCGCCCGGCCGAGGTGTGCGGGTGGCCGAGCAGCCCCAGCGCCTCCAGCTCGGCGAGTTCGTACCGCACCGTCGATGCCGACGCGTCCACCGCGCCGCTTTCGACCAGCGCCTTCGAGCCGACCGGATGCCCCGTCGAGATGTACTCGCGCACCACCCGCAACAGGATCAGGACCTGGCGCGGCGTCAGCTGGCGTTCCACCTCGCTCATCGCAGCAGCGTGCTGACCACGTCGTTTGCCATGAACCGCCCGCGCTCGCTGAGCCGGATGCCGCCCGGCTCACGGGCAAGCATCCCGGCGCCGGCCATTCGCTCGAGCTGCCGCGGGTCGATCAGCCACTCCAGCCCGTCCAGCGGCATCGGCCGGTCGAGCCGCAATCCCAGCATCAGCCGCTCGCTGCCGCGCTCGGCCGGGCTCAGCAGCTCGATCTCGGCGGGGGGCGCCTGGCCCGCCTCCACCGCCTGAAGGTAGGCGCGCAGGGACGGCCGGTTGCGGCGCCGCTCCAGGCCGATCGTGGACACGGCGCCGACGCCCAGGCCGAGGTAGTCGCGCCCCTCCCAGTAGCCCAGGTTGTGGCGGGCCTGGTGGCCGTCGCGGCAGAAGTTCGCCGTCTCGTACCAGTGGTAGCCGCGCTCGCGCAGCGTGGCCACGACCGTCTCGTAGTGGTCCTCGAGCGCCTCCGCCTGGCGCTCCAGTTCGGCGCCGTGGCGGTGGCTGAAGCGGGTGCCGGGCTTGGCCTCGAGCTCGTAGTAGCTGATGTGCTCGGGCTCAAGACTCGAGGCCTGGTCGAGGTCGGAGGCGAGGTCTGCGGCCGACTGCCCCGGAACCCCGAACATCAAGTCGAGGTTGAGGTTTGTGACGCCTGCCTGCCGCAGCGCCGTTACCGCCCGTACAACCCGTTCCGGCGTGGCCCGTCGTTCGAGCGTCGCCAGCAGCTGCGGCTGGAAGCTCTGGGCGCCCAGTGACACCCGCGTCACTCCACCCTCGACCAGCACTTGAGCCTTGGCGGGCGTGATCGTCTCCGGGTTGCACTCGACGGTCAGCTCGTCGCAGGCGGGCAGCGCCGCCAGCAGCCGCGCGAGCAGCGCGTCGTCCAGCAGCGACGGTGTGCCGCCGCCGATGAAGATCGTGGCCGGCCGCGCCGGCGCACCGCGGAGCTCACGGATCAGGGCGTCGACGTAGCGGCCGTGCAGCTCACCGTTGCCGGTGACCGTGACGAAGTCGCAGTACCCGCAGCGATGGCCGCAGAACGGGACATGCAGGTAGAGGTGCTCAGCCGCCGCCACCGTTGCCTCCGTCGCGGTTCAGGTCGAGCACCGCCAGAAACGCCTCCTGCGGCACCTCGATGTTGCCCACCTGCTTCATGCGCTTCTTGCCCTTCTTCTGCTTCTCGAGCAACTTCCGCTTGCGGCTGACGTCGCCGCCGTAGCACTTGGCAAGCACGTCCTTGCGCTTGGCCTTGACGGTCTCACGGGCGATCACGCGCGAGCCGATCGCCGCTTGGATCGCGACCTCGAACATCTGGCGCGGGATCCGCTCGCGCAGCGCCTCGACCAGCGCCTTGCCCTGCTTGTAGGCGTTGTCCCGGTGCGTGATCAGCGACAGCGAATCGACCTGCTCCCCGGCCAGCAGCACGTCCACCTTCACCAGCTTGCCCTCGCGGAAGCCGATCATGTCGTAATCGAAGGAGGCGTAGCCGCGGCTGCGCGATTTCAGCTGGTCGTAGTAGTCGAGCACCACCTCGGCCAGCGGGATGTCGTAGACCAGCTGCACCCGCTCCTCGCTCAGGTACTCCATGTGGCCGAACTCGCCCCGGCGGTCCTGGGTCAGCTCCATCAGCGGCCCCACGAACTCCTTGGGGGCGATCAGCGACGCTCGCACGTAAGGCTCCTCAGTGGACAGGACGTCGCCCGAGGCCGGCATCTGGGCCGGGTTGTGCACCTCGTGCCAGTCCTCCTTGACGTCCTGCACCCGGTAGGCCACGTTGGGCGCGGTCACCAACAGGTCGAGGTCGTACTCGCGCTCCAGCCGCTCCCGCACGATGTCCATGTGCAGCAGGCCCAGGAACCCGCAGCGAAACCCGAAGCCGAGCGCCTGCGAGGTCTCCGGCTCGTACGACAGGGCGGCGTCGTTCAGCTTCAGCTTCTCGAGCGCGTCGCGCAGCTCCGGGTACTGGTCCGAGTCGGTCGGGAACAGCCCGGCGAACACCATCGGCTTGACCTCCTTGTACCCGGGCAGCGGCTCGGCGGCCCCGTCCCTGGAGAGCGTCAGCGTGTCCCCCACCCGCAGCTGCGACACGTCCTTGAGGCCGGTCACGATGTAGCCCACCTCGCCCGCCGACAGGTGCTTGGCGGGTCGCATGCCGGGAGAGAAGAAGCCCAGCTCCTCGACGTCGAAGCGCGTGCCCTGCGCCATCGCGCAGACCTTGTCGCCCTTGTGGAAGCCGCCGTCCACCATCCGCACGAAGGCCAGCACGCCGCGGTACTGGTCGTAGCTGGAGTCGAAGATGAGCGCGCGCGGCGGCGCCTGCGGGTCGCCGTCCGGCGGCGGAGATGTGGTCGACCACGGCCTGCAGCACCTCCTCGATGCCCTGGCCGGTCTTGGCCGAGATCCGCAGCACGTTCTCGGGCGCGTCGCCGATCAACTCGGCCAGCTCCGCGGAGACACCGTCGGGATCCGCCGCCGGCAGGTCGATCTTGTTCACCACCGGGACGATGTCGAGGTCGTTCTCGATCGCCAGGTACGCGTTCGCGAGCGTCTGTGCCTCCAGCCCCTGGGCGGCGTCCACCACCAGCAGCGCGCCCTCGCAGGCGGCCAGGCTGCGCGACACCTCGTAGGTGAAGTCGACGTGGCCGGGCGTGTCGATCAGGTTCAGCTCGTAGACGCGGTCGTCGGAGGCACGGAACAGCACCCGCACCGCCTGGGCCTTGATCGTGATGCCGCGCTCGCGCTCGAGATCCATCGAGTCGAGCAGCTGCTCGCGCATGTCACGGTCGGCCACCGTCTTGGTGACCTGCAGGATGCGATCGGCCAGCGTCGACTTGCCGTGGTCGATGTGGGCGATGATCGAGAAGTTGCGGATGCGTGAGAGCGCCACCGGTTAAGCGTACCGGTGCATCACGTTGCGGGATCGCGGCGGCGGTGCAGGAGGCTGGCCAGGATGTCCACCTCGGCCAGCCGCAGCGAACGGGCCGCGACCAGGTAGGCGAAGCCGCCGGCGGCCAGCCCCAGGCCGAGCGACACGATCTGAGCCGGCGATCGAGCGGCCCAGGAGCTTGTCCAGCGGGTACCACACTCCGAACGCCGCGACGGTGCAGTAGATCGTCGCCACCGCGGTCAACGCGGTGGAGCGCAGCACCTCGCGGCCGTGCAGCGAGCCCACCCGGCGACGCAGCAGCACCATCAGCACGCCCGCGTTGAACGACGTCACGATCGCGGTGGCAAGGGCGATCCCGGCGGCGCCGTAGCGCAGCAGCGCCAGGTCGAGGAACAGGTTCAGCACCAGGTTCACGAGCGCTACCAGGGTCGGGATACGCGGCTCCTGGAGCCCGAAGAAGGCGCGGGTCAGGAGCAGCGACAGCCCGTTCCCGAGCAGGCCCAGCGAGAACATCACCAGCGTTGCCGACACGCGCACCGTGTCGGACTCGTTGAACTGCCCGTGCTGGTAAAGCAGCCGCACCACCGGCTCGGCCAGCACGATCGAGATGGCAGCGGCGGGCAGCAGCAGGAACACGATCGCGCGTATGCCGCGGGCCACGATCAGCGCCAGCTCGACCATGTTGCGCACGGCGGCGGCACGCGACAGCTCGGGGAACAGCACGGTCGATACCGCCACCGAGAACAGCCCCTGCGGCAGCATGAACAGGCGGAACGCGTACCCCAGGTCGCCAGGCGCCGACGAGCTGTGGTGCGCCGCGATGATCGTGTCCAGGGTCAGGTTGACGTTGATCAGCCCCAGCCCCAGCGAGACCGGCACCATCAGGCGCAGGATGTGCCGCACGTGCGGGTTCCCGAAGCCGAGCCGGAACGCCAGCCCGATCCCGGAGCCGCGCAGCAGCGGCAACGGGATCAGGAACTGCACGATCGTGGCCACCAGCACGCCCCACGCGTACACCTGCGCCCGGTGCTCGAGCGAGCCGCTGCGGCCGTAGACCAGCAACACCGCGATGATCACGAGGTTCCAGGCCACCGGCGCGAAGGCCGGGACGCCGAAGATCCGCTGCGCGTTGAGGATGCCGGTGACGACGCCGAACAGCCCCATCAGCACAACGATCGGGAACAGGATCCGGGTGAGCGTCACCACCAGGTCGGAGGAGACGTTGCTGGTTCCGACCAGCAGCACCGGCACCAGCAGCGGCGCCAGCAGGATGAACAGGGCCGAGATCGCGCCCAGCACCACCGCGGTCGTCCACAGCACCATGCTCGGCGACCCGCCACGCCTCCTTCTCCTCGCCCTTCTCGCGCAGCTCCAGGAACACCGGCACGAAGGCCGCGCTGATGGCGTTGTCGGCCACGATCGCGCGGATCAGGTTCGGCAGGTTGAACGCGACCGTGAAGGCCGAGTAGACGGGGCCTGAGCCGAGCACCGCGGCGGCGGCGATCTCGCGGACAAGACCCGCCACCCGGGAGATGGCGGTGGCCACCCCGAAGACGGCCGTGGAGGTCGCCAGGCGGCGAGTATCTGCCATAAACGCGAGAGTCTAGAAGGTCGATCGGTTATCTCCGAGGTGTCCAAGGCGCAAGGCATCGCCTTGCGCCGCCCGGGAGTGATCTGCGATCACACAGATCACTCCCGGGCGAGAAACCGGGCAAGGATCGAGGGAGCGTCACTACGGGTCGTATTGGCGCGACCGAGGACGCCACGAGGCGACGGTTCGCAGCCGTAGCCACCCTGACTCCCGCCGACCTCCAGCCGTTCGCAGCGGCCAGGCCCGCGAGAGGCAACCGATCAACCATCTCGGTGCTATGATCCGTCGGCCCCGGGAGGGGCTTTTCTATGGCGAATTCGAAGCAACAGGAAAAGCGAGTCCGGACTGCGGCGCGGCAGCGTCTCGAGAACCTGCGCTACCGCACCCAGATCAAGACGCTCTCGCGGCGCCTCAGCGACGCCGCCGAGGCGGGCGAGGCAGAGCAGGTGGCCGACGCCCACCGCAAGCTGACGGTGCTGCTCGACCGTGCTTCCGCGCGGGGCGCGATCCACCGCAACACCGCCGCGCGCAAGAAGTCGCAGGCAGCCCGCATGGCCGCCGGCATCCCCGCCGAGGCCTAAACAGGCCGACCCCTCGAGCCGCCGCACCCGTGCGGCCAGCTCTTCCATGATCGCGATCGCCACCGACGGTTGCTCGTTCATGACCTCCATGAACTGACGCCGGCCCAGCATCATCAGCACCATGTCGGACTCGGCCCGCACCGCCGCCGAACGCGGCTTGCCATCGATCACCGACATCTCGCCGAAGAAGTCACCCGGCCCGATCGCATGCCCGAGCCCGCTGGGCGGCCGCACCACGGCCGTTCCCTCCAGCACGACGAAGAACTCGCGGCCGCTCTGGGTGCGGTACACCACCGGCGCGCCCGCCCGCACCTCGGCCTGCTCGGCCAGCCGCGCGATCTGGCGCAGGTGCCGCTTCGGCACGTTGGCAAACAGCGGCACCGCGGCCAGCGCGTCGACCCACCGGCGGCTCATGCCGCGCGGTGGCCCGCTCGTGTTGGCCTTGGCAGCGCGGCTGAACGCGGCGGTCACCACTGTTGGGGAGGGGCGCATGGGCCTGCCAGTCTACCGACGCCAGACCAGGCCGGCCAGGATCAGCACGATGCCCAGCGCCTGCCCCAGCGCGAACAGCGCGTACACGTCCAGCCGGGTCGCGGTCGATGCCAGGGCGATCACGGCCACGCCGGCCGCCACCAGCAGCGGACGGGGGTCACGGCGGCGCCGCGCCGATGCGATCGAGCCGATCAGCAGCACCAGGGTGCCGACGGTGTTGAGAGCGGCTGCGAGGATCGTCGTCCAGGGGCCGCCCATCGCGCCGTTGGGCGGTGTCGCTCCTGCCCGCGCCAGCTCGGCCGGGTCGACCTGTGCGGCCAGCACCGCCGCCGTCGAGGCAAACGTGACCCACAGCATCGTGGCCACCACCAGCCGCGTGGCGCGGCGCCCGGGCGCCACCAGCAGCAGCTCGCCGACGGCCAGGTAGGGCACCACCAGGATCGCGCCGGTCAGGTAGTAGAGCCGGAACACGCCCTCGGTCCAGCCCTCGCGCGCGCCGTACCAGAGGCAGCCGGTGGCAATCGTGAACAGCGAGAATCCGATCAGCCACGCGATCAGCGGAGCCGGCCGCGACGGGCGCCGCGCCAGCCGCTCTGCGATCACCGCGGTACACGCCAGCGAGACGAGCGCCGCCACCGCGGCGGCGGCCGTCTGCGCGCTCATTCGGCGCTGATCTCGACCAGCGCCAGCTCCAGCTCGAGCCGCGGGTCGAGCCGGCTGCCGCCCTTGATCGCCTCGTCCAGCTCGGCCAGCCGCACAACCGCACGAGCCAGCTCAGGCTCGCTGAACGCGCGCGCCTGCCGGCACAACCCCTGCGCCTGGTAGGGCGAGCGCAGCCCCAGCTGCTTCTGCACCTCCTTCGGCGACCCGCCCGCCTCCATCACCAGCAGCGCCTGGCGGACGCGGCGCACGTGGTTGGCGAAGATGGCCGAGATCCGCTGCACGTCGTCCGGCTTCTCGATGTCGGCGGTCGCGAACGAGATCACGCCGGCCGCGTCGCGCCGGCCCCAGGCATCGGTCATGTTCCAGGGCTTCACGTCCAGCTGCTCGGCTACGAGCAGGTCGACGTCGGCCTCGGTGGGGGCGTCGCCGCGGCCGTAGACGGCGAGCTTCTCGACCTCCAGCGCGAGGTCGCCGATCTCGATGCCGGCCCGCTTCACGATCCGCCTGGCGACGCCGTTGGGGCAGGAGATGCCCTGCTCGGAGAAGCGCTTGACCACCCACTGGACGGCGTGCTCGTCGTCGGGCGCGTCAAAAATGCGGACGTCGCCGGCCCTGGCGACGGCGGTCGCAAGCGGTCCGTCTTCGGCGACCCCCTTGCCGCCGAACATGGCCAGGCAGGTGCCGGGAGTGGGA
Source organism: uncultured Actinomycetes bacterium (assembly GCA_963766445.1). GTDB lineage: Bacteria > Actinomycetota > Thermoleophilia > Gaiellales > JAICJC01 > JAICYJ01. The sequence goes on from CAVXZW010000017.1 coordinate 44,425, forward strand.
TCGACCAGGTATCCAATGATGTCCTGCACCTGAGCCTCGTCCAGGCCCTCGACGCCGCGCACCAGCACCAGCCGCTCACCGCCGAACAGGCCCAGCGCGTTGCACGATGCGACCACGTCTGCAGCCTCCTCCTCGCCGACCGCGATCTGCTCGACGCTGTCCTCGTCGAACTGGCTCCGCAGGCGAACGGCGGCGGCGTCGATCTTGGGCCAGTCGCTGCCGGCGATCAGGTACGCCGGCTTATGCGCCAGCGCCCTCTCCTGCGGCCGTGACCTCGACCTTGGCGGCGCGCTCGCGGGAGCGCTGGACGAGGTCGGCGAAGGTCACGTTCTCAAGCACCGAGCGCAGCTGTGAGCGGGCCTGCAGCCATACATCCGGCAGGGCTTCGGCGCCTGCCGGATAGCTGATCGCCTCGGGCCGCACGCCTGCGACTGCGGCCAGGGGCCCATCGACGACCCGGATCACCTCGGCAACGGTGATCTGGTCGGCAGGCACCGCCAGCCGATATCCGCCCTCGGGGCCGCGCTGCGACACCACCAGGCCGGCGTGCTTCAGCTCGCCCAGGATGTTCTCGACGAACTTCAGCGGCAGGTCCTGGGACGCCGCGATCAGCTCGCCCTTGAGCGGATGCGGGTCGTCGTGGGACGCCAGCACCAGCACCGCCCGGACGGCGTAGTCAGCCTTGGCGGAAAGCTTCATACCCGCATTGTCGCACGACGGGGCGGCCTGCACGCCCGGATCGGCTCGCTGGCTAGAATCGCGCCCCGATGCCACCGGATGTCAACAGCGGGCTCGAGGGCGTGGTCGCGGCCGAGACCACGATCAGCCTGGTCGACGGCCAGGCGGGGCGGCTGCTCTGCCGCGGCTACGAGATAGGCGACCTGGCCGCTCACGGCAGCTACGACCGCGTGGTCGGGTTGCTGCTCGACGGTGAGTGGCCGCTGCGCGACGAGGTGCTGCCGCCGGCGGAGCTGTCGCCGACGGTGCTGGCCGCGCTGCGCGGGCTGCCCACCTCGTGCGCCCCGCTGGATGCTCTGCGCACGGCGTTCTCCGCGTTCGGCGCAGAGCGGCGCATGGACTGGCCGCCCACTGCCGCGCAGGCGCGCGAGCTGATCGCGCTGGGGCCCGCCGCGGTCGGGGCCTTCGCACGGCTGCGCGACAACAAGCAGCCGGTGAACTCGGCGGAGTCGGCGCACCTGGGTGCGGCCGCGCGGCTGCTGCATGCGATCACGGGCGAGGAGCCCGACCCCGCCAAGGCGCGCGCGCTGGATGCGTACTTCACCGTCTGTGCCGAGCACGGCCTGAACGCATCGACGTTCACCGCCCGCGTCATCACCAGCACGCAGAGCGACCTGGCCAGCGCCGTCTGCGGTGCGATGGGCGCGCTCAAGGGACGGCTGCACGGCGGTGCGCCATCCGAGGTGCGCGACCAGCTGACGCAGATCGGCGACGTCGAGCACGCGGAGGTCTGGATCCGCGAGGCGCTGGCCCGTGGCGAGCGGCTGATGGGGTTCGGCCATCGGGTCTACAAGACGATGGATCCGCGCGCGGCGGCACTGCGGCAGGTGGCGGAGCGGCTGGCGGCCGACGCCGACTGGCTGCAGCTGGCGATCGACGTCGAGGACGTGGCGCTGCGGCTGCTGGCCGAGCACAAGCCCGACCGGCCGTTGAAGACCAACGTCGAGTACTACGCCTCGATCGTGCTGGACGGAGTCGGCCTGCTGACCGATCTCTACACGCCGGCCTTCGCGGTCGCCCGCACCGCCGGCTGGACGGCGCACGCGCTCGAGCAGGCAGGCCACGGGCGTCTGATCCGCCCCGACTCCCGCTACGTCGGCCCCGAGCAGCGGCCGCTGCCCGCCAGCGTGTAGCGGCCCCCGCCGCCGATAGCGGAAGGCCCGCCAGGGCGGGCCTTCCCAGAATCAGCGTGCTGTCAGAACGGTGCTACAGGTGCCGGCACTCTCCGCGCTTCACGCCACCGACGATGTTGGGAAGGCCCCCAGAGTCGCCGATCTGCGCATGCGGGATGTTGTTGAAGCAGGAGAGGTTGCCACCGATCGTGTTGGTAATGATCTCCATCGCGTCGGGGTCGCCCATCCTGTTGCCGACGATCCTGACGTTGCCGCCCACCTGGGTGCGGATCAACCCGAACCAGCAGCTGTGTACGTAACGGAATATCACCTTGCCGCCCACGACGCTGTCGTGGATGGTCGAGAAGTAGGGTCCGCCGAAGAGCGCGGTCACCGAGCAATCCATGCTGCCGCCACCGCCGTGACCGGTGGGTTGATCCGAGCGTCTCCACCTCGCCACCAGGCGTGCACCGATCCATAACCCACGCAGCCGCACGAGCCGCTTAATGTTGGTGCTCGATCGCTCTCACCGACTGATTTGCGCAGACGTCGCCACCGATGCGCGTAGGCGGTACATGAGGCGGGGGAGTGTGGGCCCGGGTTGCACGCCCGGGCCCACCGGGCACCCCTGAGATGGCCGATCGGTATCTCAGGAACACAGCCGCGCCACCCACAGCAGGTAGTCCGCCAGCAGGTCGGCCAGCATCAGCGGCGGGCGTCGCCAGCGGCGGCCAGACGGAGCCGAGCAGGATCGCGGACAGCCCGCACCCAAGCAGCGGGCCGACCGCCGGCAGCGCCAGCAGGTTGGCCGGCACCGACAGCGGCGCCAGCCGTCCGAAGTGCCACCAGGCGATCGGGGTCGTGACCAGCGTGCAGGCCACGGACACGGCGACCGCCGATCCCAGCGAGCCCTGCAGCCGTGGTGCCACCGCGAAGATCGCCCACACGGCCGCGAAGCTGAGCTGGAAGCCGGGATTGAACAGATCGAGCGGGTTCAGGGCCAGCACCACCGCCGCGCCGCAGGCCAGCAGGTGCCAGCGCGCCACCGGCCGCGAAGCCAGCCAGGCCACCGCCACCAGCGCGCCCGCCACACCCGCCCGCACGATCGAAGGCCCCGCACCGGTGACCAGCACGTAGACGATGGTGAGCCCGGCCGCGACCACCCGGGCCGGCGCGCCGATCACGCCCAGCAGCGCCAGGCAGGCGAGCGCGAAGATCACGACCAGCGCCACGTTCTGGCCGGAAACCGCCACCAGGTGATACAGCCCGGACGTGCGGAACTCGGCGCGCACGTCGGCGGGCAGCGCACCCGTCTCGCCCAGCGTGACTCCGGCCACGAGCGCCCGGTCGGCCGGGGGGTCGCCGTCCGCGCCCAGGCGGCGCAGCGCGTCGCGGTGCAGGGCGTCGATCACGCCCCATCCCCCGCCCCGGTCGGCCAGCCACACCAGCCGCGAACCGCGCAGCTCCAGGTGCACCCCCTGGCTCGCGTAGTAGTCGCGCACCGGTGGGTCGATCTCCCGCAGCCGGCCGGTCACCCGGTAGATCCCACCCAGCTGGGGCCGGTAGCCCGGCGCCTGCAGCAGCACGTCCTCGCGGCCGGCCACCACGCGCGCGACGGCACGGTCGCCGCTGGGCGCGCCGGTCACGACCACGACGCCGTCGATCGGGCCAGGCACCAGCGCCCGGTGCTGCGAGCGCCGCCACCCGCATGCCGCCCCACAGCGCCGCCGCCAGCGCGACGGCCAGGAGCAGCGCCCGTGGCCGCCAGGGGATCGCCGCCAGCAGCGACACCAGCGGATGGCCGAAGGCCGCCGCCACCAGGCCGGCCACGATCGCCACCACCAGCCGGGTGGGCGGATCACAGCGCCACATGGCCGTGCAGCGCGGCCATCCGCGCCGGGCCGAACCCGCTCACGTTGTCGAGCTCGTCCAGCGAGTGGAAGCCGCCGTGCATGGTGCGGTAGTCGATGATCCGCTGTGCCAGCGCCGGGCCCGATGCCGTCGAGGGTCTCCAGCTGCTCGAGCGTGGCCGAGTTGAGGTGCACGGGCGCGTCGGCGCTGCCGGGCACCGGGGCCACGGCCGCCGCCCCACCGCCGCCGCGGCTGGGCACCACCACCTGCTCGCCGTCGGCCAGCCGCGCCGCCAGGTTCAGGCCGGCCAGGTCGGCGCGGCCGGTGGGCCGCGCCTTGTGCACCGCGTCCAGCACGCGGGCGGCGCCGGGCAGGCGGTAGACGCCCGGCCGGCGCACGGCGCCGACCACGTCGACCACCACCACCGCCGGCGCGGCCGATGAGTCGGGCGACGTTCCCGTCGCGGCGGCCGGCTCCGGGTAGGCGGTCGGCGGCGAGCCGGACTGGCTGCGCCAGCCGATCACGAGCACCGCGATCGCCACGGCCGCGTAGACGGCCAGTCGTTGGGGTGAGATCGGAAGCATGCGGCGATGTTCGCCGCGGGGCCTGTCAGGTGTCAGTCACGAGGGGTGACGAGAGCGTTTCGATCTGGCTCGACAACGAGCCGAGCGGCGAGGCCGGCACCAGCTGGGCGGGCGCCCCTTCGGGACTTCGGCGAACGACGCTCCCATCTAGGCGACGAAGTTGACCAGCCGCCCAGGCACGAAGATCGTCTTTCGCACCTCGGCACCGTCCAGGTACGCGGCCACGTTCGGCACCGCCCGCGCCGCCGCCACCACCTCGTCCTCGACCGCATCGGCCGGCACGCCCACGTCTCCGCGCAGCTTGCCGTTCACCTGCACCGCGTAGGTGACGGTGTCGCTGGCCAGCATCTCCGGATCGGCGACGGGCCAGGGGACGTCCCACAGCCGCTCGCCACCCAGCCGCTCCCACAGCTCGCAGGCGATGTGCGGCGCATACGGGTGGATCAGGCTGACCGCCGTCGCCGTGGCGAAACGTCGCTGCTCGCCGGTCGCCGCCGGGAGTGTCCTGGATCGCCGTCACCAGCTCGTGCACCGCCGACTGGGCCGTGTTGAACGAGAACCGATCGCCGATGTCGGAACTGACCTTGTCGATCGCCCAGTGTGCCTTGCGCACCATGTCGCCGCCGGGGCCGTCGGCGGCGACCGCCGCCGGGATGCCGGTGCCATGACTGGCAACGACCTCGTTCGCCAGCCTCCACAGCCGCGCCAGGAACCGGTGCTGGCCGGCCACGCCGGAGTCCTGCCACTCGGCGTCCTGCTCGGGCGGCCCCAGAAACAGCGTGTACAGCCGCGTGGTGTCGGCGCCGTAGCGTTCGATGTACTCATCGGGGTTGATGATGTTGCCCCGCGACTTGGACATCTTGGCGCCCTGGTAGTAGATCATCCCCTGCGTGAACAGGTTCGCGAACGGCTCGGTGAAGCCCAGGTGCCCCAGGTCGTACAGCGCCTTGGTGAAGAAGCGCGCATACATCAGGTGCAGGATCGCGTGCTCGACGCCGCCGATGTACTGGTCGACCGGCAGCCACGTGTCGACGATGTCGCGCTGGAACGGCGCGGTTGCGTTCTGGGGATCCGCGTAGCGCATGTAGTACCAGGACGAGTCCACGAACGTGTCCATCGTGTCGGTCTCGCGCCGGCCCGGGCCGCCGCAGCTCGGGCACGACACGTGCACCCAGTCCTCGGCCGCGGCCAGCGGGGAGCGGCCCTTGGGGGCGAAGTCCTCGACCTTGGGCAGCACCACCGGCAGCTGGTCGTCCGGCACGGGCACGACGCCGCAGGACTCGCAGTGGACGATCGGGATCGGGCAGCCCCAGTAGCGCTGCCGTGACAGCAGCCAGTCGCGCAGGCGGAAGGCCACGCGCCCGTGTCCCGATCCCTCGCCCTCCAGCCACTCGATGATGGCGCGCTTGCCCTCCGGCGCCGGCATGCCGGTGAATGCCGCCGAGTTGATCAGCACCTCGTCGGCGCTGTGCGCGACGAACGCACCCTCGATCCGGCGCGTATCGCCGTCGCGCGGCGCCACCACCTGGCGCACCGGCAGCCCGAACTTCTCCGCGAACTCGAAGTCGCGCTCGTCGTGGCCGGGCACCGCCATCACCGCGCCGGTGCCGTACTCCATCAGGACGTAGTCGGCCACCCACACCGGAATCGCCTCGCCGTTTACCGGGTTGACGACGTTGCGCCCGGTGAAAACGCCGGTCTTCTCCTTCTCGGATGAGCGCTCCACCTCGGACAGCGCCGATGTGTGCCGGACGTAGTCGGCCACCGCCTGCTCCTGATCGGTGCCGCGCGCCAGCTCCGCCGACAGCGGGTGCTCGGGCGCCAGGACGAAGAAGGTGGCGCCGTACAGCGTGTCCGGGCGCGTGGTGAACACCGGCAGCTCGATCGACGGGTCATGCTCTGCCCGGAACGTGACCTCGGCGCCCTCGCTGCGGCCGATCCAGTTGCGCTGCATGGTCACGACCCGCTCCGGCCATCGCACCTCGGCCAGGTCGTCCAGCAGCCGCTGCGCGTAGTCGGTGATCTTGAAGAACCACTGCTCCAGGTTCTTGGCTTCGACCTCGGCGCCGCAGCGCTCGCAGTGGCCGTCGATCACCTGCTCGTTGGCCAGCACCGTCTGGTCGTTGGGGCACCACTTGACGGCCGCGTTCTTGCGGTAGGCCAGGCCGGCCTCGAACAGCCGCAGGAAGATCCACTGCGTCCAGCGGTAGTAGTCGGGCTCGGAGGTGGACAGCTCCCGCGTCCAGTCGATCGACCAGCCCATGCGGCGCATCTGCACGCGGATCGCCTCGATGTTCTCGCGCGTCGACACGCTCGGGTGCTTGCCGCTCTTGATGGCCGCGTTCTCGGCCGGCAGGCCGAACGCGTCGTAGCCCATCGGGTGCATCACGCGCCAGCCGTTGCGCCGCTTGTAGAGCGTGACCACGTCGCCCATCGTGTAGTTCTTGACGTGCCCCATGTGCAGCTCGCCCGACGGGTAGGGCAGCATCTCCAGCACGTACATCAGCTTCGAGGTGTCCTCGCCGGGCTCCGGGTTGGGCACCTCGTGGATGCGCTGGTCGTGCCAGATCTTCTGCCAGCGGGCCTCGATCGCTGCGGGGTCGTAGCGTTCCATGGGGCCTTGCATTCTACGGAAGCGGTGCTTCCGCCTGCCCCTCCCCCGTCCCTAGAGCCCCGGCTTGACCACCATGTCCACGACGACGAGCATCAGGAACAGCAGCTCGATGCGGCTGACCAGGAAGATCCGCTCGATGCGCCGGGTGGCCTCGGTCGAGCCGACGCCGTGCAGCTCGATGGCGCGGGCGATCCGGGCCGACTCGGGTGCCAGGAAGCCGACGCCTACGGCGAACGAGGCCGCGAACACGGCCAGCGCGAATATCAGCCAGGTGCTGCCGAGCGACCAGTTGCCCTCGTTGACGAGCAGGAATCCGAACACGACCAGCACCAGCGAGGCCGGCGTGAACATGGTCTTGCCCACGAACCCGGCGTCGCGTGCGAAGCCGGCCAACCGCTCCGGGCTGGGGTCGGCCATCGCGCGGGCGGCGTAGACCTGGGTGATGGTGGCGCCGCCCACCCACACGACCGCGGCCAGGATGTGCACGGTCAGGTAGAACTGGTAGGCGGTGACGAGCTCGATCATCGGAGTGTTGATCTCACGGGATGCGTGGATGCTGGGCGCAGGACGGGGCGCGCTGGACGTCGGGAGCGTCCGCAGGGCAGGCTGGATGATGCCCTGGCCAAGGACGATCGTGGCGTCCAGCGTGTCCCAGACCAGTCCGGCGCCGCGCAGCTCGTGCGATCAACCATCTTAGGAGTCGAGGCGGTCCCAGAAGGCGGCCAGCTGCGCCTGCTCTTCGGCGTCGAATCGCGACAGGAAGCGCTCGCGCACGTCGCTGACGTGGGTGCGCCGGGCGGTCTCCAGCCGCGCCCGGCCGGCGTCGGTGATCACCGCGAAGGCGCCACGGGCATCGGAGTCGCATGCCTGGCGCTCGACCAGTCCGTCCCGCTCCAGCCGGTCGACCAGCCGCGTGACGCCGCTGCGGCTGAGCCACACCGACTGCGCCAGGTCGCTCATGCGCTGCTTGCCCTCGTCCTGCTGGGCCAGCCGCGCCAGCACCTCGAACGAGCTCAGCGGCAGGCCGTGCGCCTCGACCAGGGTCGCGTCCAGCTGGCGCACGATCGCCGCGTGCGATCGCAGGTACCCGCCCCAGGCGGCTCGCTCAAGGTCGGTCAGACGGTCGGTGGTGTTCGGCAACGTTGCCACGGCCTGGAAAGGGTACCGAATCGGGTTACAGGGGACCACGCTAGGCTTGGTTTGTGAGCACCGTGCAGGCCTCCGGAGTCCGCTGGGATCTGTCCCCGCTGTTCGCCTCCCCGGAGGCCGCCGAGGCGGCCATCGAACCCTCGCTGGAGCGGGCACGGGCGTTCGAGTCGGCCTGGCGGGGGCGCATGGCGGAGCTGACGCCGGCCCAGCTGGCCGACGCGCTGCACGAACTGGGCGAGATCGACAACGAGCTGTCGCGGATCGCCTCCTACACGATGCTGCGAAAGGCGGTGGATGTCACCAGCGAGCAGAACCGCGACCTGGGGGCGGCCGTCGACGCGGCCATCGTGCAGGCTCGGAATGCGCTGCGCTTCTTCGAGCTGGAGTGGCTGGCGCTGGACGACGAGCGGGCGGGCGAGCTGCTCGCCGCTCCCGAGGTCGCGGCCGACCGCCACTACCTGACCGCCCAGCGCCGCTATCGCGATCACGTGCTCTCGGAGCCCGAGGAGCGCGCTCTCGGCGAACGCGACCCAGCCGCCGTGTCCGCCTGGCAAACGCTCTATGCACAGACCACGTCCACCATCGAGGTGCCGTTCGACTCCGGCGACGGGCCCCAGCCGCACACCATCGACCGGCTGCTGGCCTACGTGCACGATTCACGCCGCGACGTGCGGCTGGCGGCGCTCGACACGCTCTACGCCGCGCTGGAGGCGCCGGCGCCGGTGCTGGCCCACTGCTACGACTCGCTGGTCGCCGACCGGCTCGTGAGCGACCGCCTGCGCAGCTATGGCGATGACCCGATGCTGCCCACGCACCTGGACAACGAGCTGGACGCCCCCGTGGTACAGGCGATGCTCGAGCAGGTCGAAGCGCGCTACCCGCTGGCACAGCGCTGGTTTCGCGCGAAGGCCGCCATGTTGGGCCTGGAGGTGCTGGAGCTGGCCGACCAGTACGCGCCCCTCGGCGAGGCCAGGCCGGTCGGCTACGACGAGGGCCGCTCGCTGGTGGACGCCGCGTTCGCCGGCTTCTCGCCGGAGGCGGCGTCGATCGCCGAAGCCTTCTTCACCGAGCAGCGCGTCGACGCCGAGCCCCGGGCCGGGAAGCGCGGCGGGGCGTTCTGCTCGCCGGTCGCCCAGGACGCCTCCCCCTACGTGATGCTGAACTACACGGACACGATGAACGACGTGCTGACGATCGCCCACGAGCTCGGGCACGGCATGCACTTCCAGCTCGCGCACGCGGCCCAGACGCCGCACTCGGCCCACACCGGCCTGGCGCTGGCCGAGGTGCCTTCGACGTTCGCGGAGTTCGTCGCCTACGACCACCTACTCGCCAACGAGGAGGATCGGTCGACGCGGCAGGCGCTGACCTCCGAGCGCGTCGAGGGCGCGTTCGCGACCATCTTCCGACAGACCGTGCTGGCCCGCTACGAGCAGGGTGCCTACGGGCTGCGGGCCGGCTCGCAAGCGCTCTCGGTCGACCGCCTCAGCGACATCTGGATCGAGCAGAACCTGCGCTACTACGGTGACAGCATCCACCTGTCGGACGGATACCGGCTGGGCTGGTCGTACATCCCCCACTTCATCTCGACCCGCTTCTACACCTACGCCTACGTGTTCGCGAAGCTGGTCGCGCTGGCCCTGTACGCGCGCTGGCGGGCGCAGGGAGAGGAGTTCGTGGCGCCCTACCTGAAGTTCATGGCCGCCGGCGGATCGGGGGCACCCGCCGACCTGCTGGCTGTGCTCGGCGTCGACCTTTCCGGTCGCGAGATCTGGGATACGGCCTTCGACGAGCTGGAGCGCATGATCGCGGCGGCCGAGAGCGAGGCTTGACCGACAGCACGGTCCTCTGGAACGTGCGGGTCGTGGCGGGCGACGGCTCGCCGCCCGCCGAGCGAATGGCGGTCACCGTAACTGGTGGCCGGATCGAGTCGATCGGGCCGATCAGCGACGCGTCGCCGCCGCCGGGATCGATCGACGCGGACGGGCGCACGCTGATGCCGGGGCTGATCGACGCGCACGTGCACCTCTCGAGCGACACCTCGCGCAGCCCTGGTTTCGGGCCGCCGGAGCGCTTGCACGGTGAGGAGCCGCGCCGGCGCGAGCTCGGCTACTTCGTGCTGGCCAGGACCACCGCCGCGCTGCTGGCGGCGGGCATCACCACCGTGCGCGACGTCGGCAGCTACGACGACGAGGGCATCGCGGTGCGCCAGGCGGTTGACCTGGGCTTGCTCGACGGACCGCGGGTGATCCCGTGCGGCCGCATCATCTCGGCCACCTCACCGGGCGGCGCCATCTTCGGCACCATGTACCGGGAGGCGGACGGGCCCGACGAGATGCGCAAGGCGGTGCGCGAGCAGATTCGCGCCGGCGCCGGCTTCATCAAGGTGATGGCAACCGGCGCGCGCTCGGTGGTGCGCGAGGATCCCGAGCCCGCGCAGATGACGCCCGCAGAGCTGGCGGCGATCGTGGACGAGGCCCACCGCATGGGGTTCCGGGTCGCCGCCCACGCCGAGGGTCTGGAGGGCACACGGATGGCGATCGAGCAGGGCGTCGACACGATCGAGCACGGGCTGTCGCTGCACCGCGCGCCCGAGTCTGCTGGCCACGATGGCCGAGCGCGGGCAGGTGCTGGTGCCGACCCTGTCCACCTTCCACGATCTGTCCGAGCGGTTCGTCACCTGCTTCGCGCCGGTGCTGGTGGAGCAGGCCAAGGTGCAGCAGGAGGAGGCCTACGCGACCGTCGCGGCGGCGCGGGCCGCGGGCGTGACGATGGCGATGGGCCACGACAGCGGCCCTCCCGGCGACAACCTGATCGAGCTGGTGCGCATGGCCGATGCCGGGCTCGGCAACGCGGAGGCGGTGCGCGCGGCCACAGCCAACGGCGCCGCCGCCCTCGGGCCTGGACGACGTCGGCGTTGTCCGGGAAGGCGCCGTGGCCGATCTGCTGGTGGTTGACGGCGATCCGCTGGCGGGCATCGCCGTGCTGGCCGAGCGGGAGCGGATCTGGCTGGTGCTGGTCGCGGGCCGCCCGGTGGCCGGCCAGGCGCTGGCGCCAGCGCCGCTGTAGCGAAGGTCTGGCTCACCTGCCCTCAGAAGACCACGCCCCGAGGACGCACCCCATTGGTGGCGCGAAATCCGGTAACACGCTAAACTGTTAACCATGATAACTACTCTGGATACGGTGACCGTGGCAAACCGGCTGAGGCCGGTGCTCCTGCAGCTGAACCGTCATCTGCGCCGCGAGCTGGCGCCGCTCGGCATCACCGGCGGCCAGGCGGCGCTGCTGCACGTCGTCCGCACCAGCCCCGGCATCGGGGTGCGCGAGCTGGCCGTCCGCGAGGGCGTGTCCAGCGCCGCAATGTCCACCGCCCTCACCCGGCTCGAGGGCGCGGGACTGCTGCAGCGCACGCGCGCGCAGGCCGACAGGCGCCGGGTCGGGCTGGAGCTGACCGACGCAGGCCAGCGGGTACTGCGCTCCGCGCGGTCGCGCCGGACGGCCTGGCTGGCATCCCGCCTGGGACGCCTGACCGAGGTCGAGCTGGCCGCCATCGACAGCGTGATCGACCCGCTCACCCGGCTGCTGGAGGCTGAGCCGGCTTGACCGCGGCCCTGCTTCGCGCCAACCGCCGCACGTTCGCCAGCCTCCGACGGCACCGCAACTACCGCCTGTTCTTCAGCGGGCAGGTGATCTCCGTCAGCGGCACGTGGATGCAGAACATCGCGACCGGCTGGCTGGTGCTCGAGCTGTCGCATTCGCCGCTGGCCGTCGGCCTGCTGGCGCTCTGCCAGTTCCTGCCGTTCACGGTGTTCGGCCTGTTCGCCGGCGTGGTCGTCGACCGCCTCGACGCCCGCCGCACGGTGATCTGGACGCAGGTCATCTCGATGGTGATCGCCGGCGTGCTGGCGGCCCTGACCCTGGCCGGCGTCATCACCACCTGGCAGGTGCTGCTGCTGGCGGTACTGCGCGGCACCGTGCTGGTGCTGGATGCGCCCGCCCGCCAGGCGCTCACCTTCGAGATGGTGGGACGCGACGAGCTGCCGAACGCGGTCGCGCTCAACTCGAGCCTGTTCAACGCCGCCCGCGTGGTCGGCCCCGCCATGGGCGGCGTGGTCGTGGCCCTGGCCGGCGCCGGCCTCTGCTTCGCGCTCAACACCGTCAGCTTCGCCGCGGTGCTGATCGGCCTGCTGCTGATGCGCAGCGACGAGATGTTCCCGCGCTCGGCCAACGCCGAGCGGCCCACCCTGCTGCGCGGCACCCGCGAGGCGTTCCGCTACGTGCGCGGCGCCCCGGAAGTGCTGATGGCGCTGATGATCGTGACCGTCGTCAGCACCTTCTCCTTCAACTTCAACGTGCTGCTGCCGGTGATGGCCAAGCAGACGCTGGGCGGCGGCCCCGAGGTGTTCGGCGTGCTGACCGCCTTCTTCGGCCTGGGTGCGCTGGGCGGCGCGCTCACGTCGGCCACGCTCGGCCGCGCCAGCTGGCGGGTGCTGCTCGCGGGTACCTTCGGCTTCGGCCTGGCACAGCTGGCGCTGGCGCCGGTCAGCGGCCTTGCGCTGGCATCGCTGCTGCTGTTCATGACCGGCCTCAGCTTCACGCTCTGGACGTCGAACGCCAACTCGCTGCTGCAGCTGAACGCGCCCGACCATCTGCGCGGGCGCGTGATCGGCCTCTACTTCTTCGCTTTCAACGGCGCCGGCCCGATGGGCGGCCTGCTGGCCGGCTGGCTGGCATCGCAGGGCGGCACCGAGGCGGCCTACGTGGTGTCGGGTGCGGCCAGCATCGCAATGACGGTGTTCGCGGCCTTCCGGCTGCGCGACCGCGCTGCGCCGCTGCTGGGCGGCCGCGGGCTGCCCGTCCGCGCACGCTAGGCACCGCCGCCCCATTCGACCACCCGGGCCGGCCGGCCGAAGATCACGACCGCCGACGGGATCGACTGGCGCCCCCTGGCCGGGATCCAGAGGCGGCGCGTCCAGCAGGCGCACCTCGCCCTCCTCGCAGGCCCGCCGCCACCAGCGCGCATGCGTCTTGACCGGCACGATGAACGCCATCTGCGGATCGGCCTGCTTCCTGGCCGCCCGCATGGCCGATCCCAGCAGCAGCCCGTACGGTGGCACGACGACCTTGAAGCCCTCCGCCTCCAGCCGGCGGACGATCTGGTCGAACTCGGTCGGGCCGCTCAGCCGCGATGGTGGTTCACGAGCTCGACGTTGGTGCCGTCGGGATCGAGCACGTAGGCCGCGTAGTAACCGTCGTGGTACTGCGGCCGCTCCCCGGGTGCCCCGTGGTCCGCGTAGCCGGCGGCGGTGGCGGCGCGGTGGAAGGCCTCGACCGCCCCGTCGTCGCTCGCCGCGAACGCGATGTGCAGCCCCTCGGTGGACGGCCCGGTCACCAGCGACATCGAGCCGCCGTCACCGGCGAACCGCACGCGGTGCTGCGTGCTCGTCCACCAGCCGGATGCCGGCGTGCGGTGCCGCCACCTCGTAGAACCGGCGTGACGCATCCAGGTCGGCCACCCGCACCCACAGGTGGTCGATCCCGCCCGGCCGCACGTCGCCGTGGTGCACTGCCTCCACGCTGTTCCCATCCGGGTCGCGGAGGAACCCGCCGTAGTAGTCGTCGCGGTAGCGCGGCCGCAGGCCCCGGCCGGCCGTCGTCGAGGAACCCGGCCTCGGTGCCGGACTGCCAGAACGCATCGACCTGCTCCGGGGAGCGCGCGGCGAAGCCCACATGCAGCCGCTTGGTGGGCGGGCACGCACGGGTCGCCTGGCAGAGCGAGAAGTCGTTCCACTCAGCCAGGTCCTCGCCTGAATAGGTCGGCGGGCGGTCGAGCGCCGCGAGCACGGCCGCGTAGAACCGCTCGGACTCGCCGCGGTCCGACACCCGCACCGTGACGTGGTCGAACACGAACCCACTATCCCAAATCGGACGGCCGGTACGCAACGCGTGCGCGGCGTCGGCTGATCAGGGGCCGAGCACGCGCGCGCTGCCGCTGGTCGAGTAGACGTCCTTGCGCGCGATCAGGCCGTCGCGGAACGGGAACACGTCGATGCCGTCCCACTCCAGCTTGCGGCCGTCGGGATGGGTGGCCGTGGCCGTCCACTCGCTGACCACGAAGTCTTCGCCGTAGTAGGCGCGCCGGCCGCGGAAGTGCAGGTCGGGCCAGCCGGCGAAGATGCCGGCGATGTGCGCGCTCACGGCCTCGGCGCCCTCCACCCGCTCCCCCGCCGTGTGGTTCTGGAACACGATCTCGGGGTGGTGATAGCGGGCGATCGTCTCGACGTCCTGCGCGTTCCAGGCGTCGTTGTAGCGGTCGATGGTCTCGCTCAGCGTCTCGTCCATGGCCGCGATACTACATCCCGCGCAGGTGGCGGCCCGCGTCTTACCTCACGTAGCTGCGGATCACCAGCAACGCCGAACCGCGCTCGAGCGCAAAGCCGCCGGTGTCGAACAGCGCCGTCAGCGGGGCACCGTCGTCCGGGCTCAGCGTGCCGCGGTAACGCGTCGCGACGAAGCGGCGCAGGTTCCGCCCGACCGAGCAGACGCGCACCTTCGACACCGACGGACGCCGGTGCGACACGAACGTCGCGCTACCGCTGAACATCGGGTTTCCGCTCGTGCCGATCTTGGCGACGGCGCCGTGCGCAGATCGTTTCGGCCTGGGCATGCCCGCCGCGGACTGAAGCGCGGCCGCGAAATGCCCCACCAGGTTGGTCGTGGTGCTGCTCGCGGTCTGTGCACCGAGAAAAGCCCGCGCGCCGCCGTAGCCGACCTCGGCTTGCCAACTCGTGTCGCCAAACGGGGAGCCGGCCGCAATCGACTCGCGACCCTGGCAGGCTCGTGATAGCGGCGCACGGTGCGCCCGAACGCGACGCCTCCCACACCGCCGGAGATGCAGCCCGGATCGGCGATCGCAAAGCCCGTCTGCGGTGCCGCGATGACCGTGCCGAAGTACGGCCAGGTGCCGGTATGGATCCGGAACGCCGTCGTGTCGAGCGTACCCTCGACGGAGAGCCGCTGCGCAGGGCCGGCCGGTCAGCCGCTGTCCAGGCGCGCTTCCCGGCGCGTCGGCTGGAACAGCTCGACCGGGTTTCCCGACGGATCGTCGACCAGTATCTGTCTGCCGCCGACGCCGTCGACGATGTCGTTTCGAAACGCGACGTCCTTGGCTTTCAGCGCCGCCACCGTCGCGTCGAGGTCGTCCACCTCCAGCTGGAAGCGATTCCAGCCCCCCGGCGCGGGGGCGGTGCCGTCGGGCATCGCCTGGCCGCCGCCCGGCCCGCCGCCGGGCGCCGACAGCACCAGGCGCAGGTCTCCCCGCGACAGCATGGCGAATGCCGGTGCCGGGTGCATCTCGACGGTGAAGCCCAGGGCATCGGCGTAGAATTGGATCGCAGCATCGACGTCATCAACGATGTAGCGGACGTTCACGCTCGCCATCTCGCACCTCCTGTGGACTGCCGTAACACGGTAGCGCTGGTGCGCCGGCGGAGCTTCCGCCAATTCCACCGGTACTGGTACAGCGCCGGCTGCCTCGTAGGTACGGCATCTTGAAGTAGAGATCCGCCTCGTCGGCGCTGGCGTTGAGGATGAGATGATCGTCGGTGTCGATGACGACGTGTCGTGGAGCCCTTCGGTCAAGGACGTGGAACAGGACGCCCCCGTCCGCCTGGGGAATGTCCGCGTGCTCGATCGGCACATGCGCTGTATGCCGCTCTTGATCTGGTTCACACAGGTGGCAAGATTGACCCGCCCCGGGTTTATCCTGATCGGCCAACGGATCCGCACCCGCTCCTGCATGTCGGGGCTGACCGGCCACGTCAACGGGACTTTCCGCCGGCCGTCCTGCGCCGCCACGCGCCCATACGGCTCGGCGTCCCACATGCCTCCAGGTGCCGGCGATGGATTACTGGCGGCACCGCCAGACACCGGTCTCAGGCGGTGGCATTCTGTGCCCATGAGCAACCGTGAGACAGCACACAATACGCCACCCCGGGAACGGTGCCACGTCAGGCTCCGCCTCGTCCGGGTTCAAGCCGGGCCTATGCGAGGTTGCGGGGAGTGGAGCTAACCGGGCTCGAACCGGTGACCTTCGCGCTGCCAGCGCGACGCTCTCCCAACTGAGCTATAGCCCCGAGGCGTCGAAGTATATCGAGGCCGGCGGCGCTCTCGCCCCGGATCAGACGGCCTGCGGCAGCAGCTGGCTGACCGGGTCGGACGGCCATCCCGCGCGGCTCGGCCAGCCGCTCGAGCACCATCGCCGTGTCCGCCACCGCCACGCCCGACAGGTGCTGGTCGCGAGCCTCGAAGTCGGCCATGATCTCGCCCAGCGCAGCCCGGTAGCCAGCCGCGTCGCCGTCGGCGAGCGCCTGCAGCGCCCTCCCCGTGCGCGCGAAGGCATCGCCGGCCGCGAGCATCTCCGACGTGTCCGGCGCGGCACCCGTCGCGACCGCCGCCAGCGCCCGCGCGTAGCCGGCCGCAGGGCCCTCGACTCCCTCGGCGTCGGCCAGCGCCTGCGCCGCCACCTCGGCCACGCCGTCGTCGGCCAGGATCGCCATCTTCAGCGCGCCGATCAGCCGCCCCCAGCTGCGCGGCCCGGTCTCGGCGTGCGACGCCAGGTAGGCATCGCGCGCAGCGCGGTATCGGCCGGCGGCCGGCCGGCCGGCCAGCTGCTCCGCGTACGCGTCCCGCTCCGCCGCCAGCGCCGCGTTCAGGTGCGCGCCCGCGCTCACGGCAGCGGCTGCCTGCCCGCGAACCCACCCTCCAGGGTGTGCCAGAACTCGATCCGCTGCTCGCCCACGCGCCAGCACAGCAGCGCCGGTTGTCCGTCGATCACGGCCGGGAAGTCGAGCAGCCCCTGGGCCGGGTCCTTCACCTGCACGCCCAGCGCCAGGACCTCGTCCACCAGCTCGCCCACCTCCGCCTGCGCCTGCTCCAGCGACTCCCGCAGCGCGCTCGCCCGCTCGTGGTCGAGCCCGCCGCCGTTGGAGCCGATCGCGATCACGATCGTCCGCCACTCGCGCTGCAGCGGCTCCACCGCAGCGCACAGCTCCACCATCCGCTCGGCCAGCGGACGCACCACCTCGTCCAGCAGGGCCTGCGCTTCGGCGAGCGTGAAGGTGCGGTCAGGCACCCTGGGCGTACGACTCGCTGGGCACCTCGCCCCAGAGCGACTCGAGCCGGTAGAACGATCGCGCGTCGGGCGTGAACACGTGCACGATCACGTCCAGGTAGTCGAGCAGGATCCAGTCGCCCTGCCGCTCGCCGTCGATGTTGCGGGAGAGGATGCGGTCGCGCTTCAGCGCCTCCCGGATCTCGGCCGCGATCCCCTGCGTCTGGCGTGTGTTGCGGCCGGAGCAGATCACGAAGTGGTCCGTGTAGCTGACCACATCGCTCATATCCAGGATCACGATGTCAGAGGCAAGCTTCTCGTCCGCCAGGGCGGCGATGCGGTGTGCCAGTTCGAGACTCGTGGTCAGGTGATCAGCTCCAAATACCCTCCGCAAGCAGCCTAGCACGGGGGTCTGCCGTAGAGCCCGCGCGCCCTGATCAGCCCGAGCACGGCGGGGTCCACCGCGTCCTCCCCCACGCCCTCGGCCAGGCGTTCGCGGACGGTCGTCGACGACAGGTCGACCGGGGCCATGGCGAGCTCGGTCACGTTCGCGCCGCGAGCACAGACGTACCCGCCGCGCGGGGCCACCGCCAGCGACGCCAGCCGCAGGATCTCGTCCGGCTCGCGCCAGCTGCGCAGATCGCACTGGTCGGCGCCCACGATCAGCACCAGCTCGCCCAGCGGCGTCAGCGCGCGCAGCGTGTCCACCGTGTAGCTCGGTCCCTGCGCGGTCGAGCTCGATCCGGCTGACCTCGACGCCGGGCTCGCCGGCGAACGCCAGCTGCGCCATCCGCAGGCGGTCATCGGCCGGCGTCGGTGAGGCATCCCGGTGCGGCGGGTGGCCGGTCGGCATCACCAGCAGCCGGTCGAGCGCGAGCTGATCGCGGGCGGCCCGCACCACCGCCAGGTGTCCGAGATGCGGCGGGTCGAACTCGCCGCCGAACACGCCGATCCGCATCAGGCGGGTTCCGGCTCGCGCGCGGGCTGGAAGCTGAAGCTGTGGGCGCCCAGCAGGATCTCGTCGCCGGGCTTGGCGCCGGCCGCGCGCAGCGCCGACTCGACGCCGAGCCGCTCCAGCTCGGCGGCCAGCTCGGCCACGCCGGCCTGGTCGTCCAGCTCCAGCGACGACGCCAGCCGCTCGATGCCACGACCGGCCACCCGCAGCGTGCCCGCGTCACGCAGGATCTTGTACTCGCGGCGGGCCGGCGGAGCCGGCCGGTAGACCAGGAAGTCGGCCAGCTCCGGCTCCTCGGCCGGCACGATCGCGTCGTGCACCGGAAGCTCCGGAACGCGCTCGAACAGCAGCGCGATCAGCCGGTCGATGCCCTCGCCGGTGGCCGACGAGACCGCCAGCTCGGCACCGCATTCGCTCGGTCAGCGACTCGCGGCGGGACCGCTCGATCAGGTCGATCTTGGACAGCACGAAGATCTGCGGCCGGTCGGCCAGGCCGCCGCCGTGCAAGGCCAGCTCGCGGTTGATGGTGTCGCGTCGACGGAGCACGTCGGCTGGGTCGTCGCACGCCTCCACCAGGTGGATCAGCAGGCGGGCGCGCTCGAGGTGGGCGAGGAACTCGTGGCCGAGGCCGACGCCCTCGCTGGCGCCCTCGAGCAGGCCGGGTACGTCGGCCACGGTCAGCTGGCCGTCGGGGCCGTCGACGGTTCCGAGCACCGGGTCGATCGTGGTGAACGGGTAGTCGGCCACCTTCGGCCTTGCGTTCGAGATGCGGCGCAGCAGCGACGACTTGCCGGCGTTTGGGAAGCCCAGCAGCGCGGCGTCGGCGACCAGCTTCAGGCGCAGCTCCAGCCAGCGTTCCTCGCCCAGCTCGCCCACCTCGGCGGTGGTGGGAGCGCGGCGGTTGGCGGTGGCATAGCGGCGGTTGCCGCCGCCGCCGCTGCCGGCGGCGGCCACCTGGACGCGGGCGCCGGGATGGGCGAGGTCGGCCAGCAGCATGCCCTCGTCGCGCAGCCACACCTGGGTGCCGACCGGCACGGTGATCGACAGCGGCCGGCCGCGGCGGCCGTGCTTTCCAGAGCCCTGGCCGTGGGTGCCGCGGGGTGCCTTGAAGTGGGAGGCGAAGCGGAACTTGGTCAGGTCGCGCAGGTCGGGATCGGCCACCAGTTCGACCGCTCCGCCGTCGCCGCCGTCGCCGCCGTCAGGGCCGCCGCGCGGCACGAACTTCTCGCGGCGGAAGCTGACGCAGCCATCGCCGCCGCGGCCGCCCTGCACGAACACCGTGGCGTGGTCGGAGAACATCGCCTAAGCGTAGGTGACGGCGAAGGGTCTGGCTTACGCGACGCTGATGAAGCGCTTGCCCTTGCGCTGCGTGAACTCGACCGTGCCGTCCGTGGTCGCAAACAGCGTGTCGTCGCCGCCCAGGCCGGTGCCGGCGCCGGGGTAGAAGCGCGTGCCGCGCTGGCGCACGATGATCGCGCCCGCGGTCACGGTCTCGCCGGCGAACACCTTCACGCCCAGCCGCTTCGCGTTCGAGTCGCGCCCGTTCTTGGAGGAACCGAGTCCCTTCTTATGCGCCACCGTTCTCCTCCTTCTTCGCCGCGGCCGGCTCGGCCTTCTTGCGCGGTGCCCGCGGCTTCTTGGCCGCGCCGATCGACGCGATCGTGATCCGGGACAGCTCCGAGCGATGCCCGCGCGTCTTCTTGAAGCCGCGCTTCGGCTTGAACGTGAACACCTTCAGCTTCTCTCCGCGCAGATGCTCTACCACCTCGGCGGTGACGGTGCCCTTCAGCTTCGCGCGATCGGTGACGACGGCGTCGCCGCCGGTCATCAGCACCTCCGGCGTGAACGTCTTGCCGGCGTCAAGCGCCTGGCGATCGACCAGGAGCTTCTGCCCCTGCTCGACGCGGTACTGCTTGCCACCAACCTTGATCACTGCGTACATGCTGAGCTTCTCCACACGAAAATGCCCGCGAGATGACGGGCGAAATGATCGTAGCAGACGGCCCTCACTCGCCGAGCAGCCGCCCGAACAGGCCCTTCTTGCGGGCGCCGTCCCCGTCGCCGGCCGGCTCGGGCGCTGCCGCGGGCTGCGGTGGCTCTGCCGCCGGCTCCGGTCTGGCTGGGGGCGCGGCCACGGCTGCGGCCCTTGCGGACACGGGCTCGGCCGGCGGCGCCTCAGGCGCCTCGGTCGCGGCGTCAGCGTCAGCTCCCGGCGCAGGTTCAGCCACCGCCCTGGGCTTTCGCGCGCGCGGCTTTCGCGCCGGCTTCGGCTTCTCGGCGGCATCCGGCTCACCCACCTCGCCGTTTACGGCCGGCACCTCCGTGGGCGGCTCCAGCAGCGCAGCGTCCGGTGCGTCTTCCGCGGCTGCCGCGGCGGCTGTCCCCGCCGACTTGCGCGTGCGGCTGCGGCCGCCGCGGGTGCCACGGCGGCGCTTCGGCTTGGCCTCGCCGTCGGCCGCCGGCTCGCCGTCTCCGCTCTCGGCATCTGCGTCTGCAGCTGCGGGAGCGTCCTCGGTGTCTCCCGGCGCCTCGGCGCCGGCCGCCTTGGTTCGCGTGCGGCCGCCGCGGCTGCGGCGCCGCTTCGGCTTGGCCTCGGCGTCTGTGTCCTCGCCGTCCGCTGCGACCTCGACCACCTCTGGCGCCGACGCGGCCTCCTCGTCGGCGGTCATCCTCCTTGGCACCGGCCTTGCGGCGCGTGCCCGAGGTGGCGGTCGTGGTCGCGGTGCGGCGCCGCCGTCCGCGCGTGCGCTCCTCGAGCTCCAGACGCTCGCCCACCTCGCGGTCGAAGTCGGGCAGCTCGAACTCACCGGGCTCCGGCGGCAGCTCGATCGGCGCCGGCTTGGCGTCGAGCAGCGTGGCGTAGGCGATGGTGCGCGTGGCGCGGTCGATCCGCACCCTGTGCTCCTGGCCCACGTAGCTGATCGCGCCGCCCACGATCACCTGGTAGCCGTTCAGCCGGGCGACGCCGTCGGACAGGTTGAACATGTGCGGCTCGTCGATCCGAAGCTTGGTCTCGTCGCCCTCCTTGACGGGCATGTCCGCTCCGTCGACCTCGAGCGCGTGTGCCCTCCTCGACCACGTCAACCTCCTCGAGCGGCATCCGCATCTCGCCCTCGAGCGTGAAGAAGCGGCCGGTCTCGCGCTCCAGCTCCAGCAGCTTGACGCCGCCGGGGCCGGCCAGCTTGGCCGCCACCTTCGAGTTCAGCCGGATCCGGAACGCCTCCGACGAGGAGGCGTGGGCCAGCTTTCGCAGCTTGCGCTCGGCCTCCACCGCCATCGTGTCCTGCGACAGCACGCGGCCCTCGCCGCCGCAGGTGGGGCAGATCGAGGTGAGCGTCTCGCGCACGCCCTCGGTCGTGTTCTGGCGGGTCATCTCAACCAGGCCCAACGGCGAGATGTCGACCAGGTAGGTCTTCGTGCGGTCCTTCGTCAGCTCTTCGGTCAGCACCGCGAGCAGCTCCTTGCGGTTGCGCTCGCGCTCGAGGTCGATGAAGTCGATCACGATGATGCCGCCGATGTCGCGCAGCCGCAACTGCCGCAGCACCTCGCGGGCGGCCTCGACGTTGGTGCGAAGCGTCGTCTCCTCGAGGTGGCTCTGCCGGGTCGATGAGCCGGAGTTCACGTCGATCACGGTGAACGCCTCGGCGTAGTCGAACAGCAGGTAGCCGCCCGAGGGCAGGTCGACGCGCCGGTTCAGTGTCGAGCGGATGGCGGCCTCGACGCCGTACTGCTCGAACAGCGGCTGGCTGCCGGTGTGCAGCTCGATGCGGTCGGCGAACTCGGGCTGCGTGGTGCGCACCCAGCCCAGGATCCGGCGGTACTGCCGCTCGGAGTCGACCACGACCTTGTCGACGTTTCGGGTCAGCAGGTCGCGGATAACGCGCAGCGAGAGGTCGCCGTCCTGATGCACCATGGTCTTGGTGGGCGCGGTCTTCGCGCGCGCCTGCACCTGGGCCCAGATCTTGCGCAGGAAGCGCAGGTCGCGTTCGAGGTCCTCGAGCGTGGCGCCGGCGGCCGCGGTGCGGGCGATCACGCCCACTCCGTCAGTCTCGAGCTGCTTGACCAGCTTGCGCAGCCGCTCGCGCTCGCCGTCGGGAAGTCGCTTGCTGACACCGGAGCCCTCGCCATCCGGCGTCAGCACCAGGAAGCGGCCGGCGATGGAGAGCTCCATCGTCACGCGCGCGCCCTTGGTCTTCATCGGGTTCTTCTCGATCTGCACCAGGATGTCCTGGCCGTTCGAGAGCATGTCCGAGATCTTCTTGCGGCGGCGCGCGGTGGCGCTCAAGCCGGGGACGACCACGTCGCGCACCTGCAGGAACCCGTTCTTGGGGGCGCCGAAGTCGACGAACGCGGCGTCGATGGCGGGCAGGATGTTGTCGATCTTGGCCTTGTAGATGTTGCCGGCGATGGAGCCGGCGCCGCGCCGCTCGATGTAGGTCTCGACGGTGCGTCCCTCCTCGAGCACGGCCACTCGTAGCTCCGAGAGGTCGACCGAGATCAGGATGGTCTTGATGGTGTTTGCGATTACTGTCACGTAGGGGCTCCTACCGGCGCTTCGCGCAGCACGATGTTCGTGCGCACGAGCCGGATGATGGTTGGGGTCGCGCCGATGGTGGCTGCGACCGCGGTTGCGACTTCCTCGGGGCGGGCGGTGCCGGCCTCGGTCAGATCGATGTCCGCCGCGAGCCCGTCCGGGCCGTGGCTGATATGGGTGCAGAACGCGCGCACGTCGATGCGCTTGTCCGCCTTCTTGGGTGCGGTGCGGATCACGACCGCCGCGTCGGCGGCCAGGTAGCGCTCGACCGCCTGATCCCAGTCGATGTCGTCGGCGACCTCGATCAGATACGACACGCAGCGCACGCGCGACGCGGCCGGCTTGCCGACGGCCTGCTCGGCCGCGATCAGCTCGAACCCGGCCGGCAGTTGCTCCGACAGCCGCTCGGAGAGTTCCGCCGTGGCGGGCTCGCTGGTCAGCTCGACGTCTGCCAGCTCCGCCTCACTCTGCACCCCCACTGCCCGGGGCAGCGCTAGCGCGATTACCGGCCGGGGCCGCATGGCGCGGGAGAGGGCGACCTGATAGCCGGCGCGGCGGAGCGCCGACAGGAGTGTGTCAACCGTTTCGAGGTGCGACAGAAAACGCGCTCTGCCGCGGACCGCGAAGGTGATGCGATATGTCAAAAAACCAGCTCACTTGAGAAAAAACTTTCGTTTGGAGCGTGCGCCTGGGACTCGACTGGACCCTGGCTGCGGAACGCTCTGTCCCTAGGAGTGTAGCCGCTCCTCTTCGATACATCGGCGGGCGCGGCTCCGAGCTTCAGTGCACGAGCAGGTTTCGCACCGGGCCGAAGCAGGCTCCGCAGTCGACGCAGCCGTCCCAGCGACAGTCGCCGGTGGCCACCTCGGCCTTGCTCTGCCACCACTCGTCGAGCAGGAATTCCTTGGTGATGCCGCTGCGCACGTGGTCCCACGGCAGCTCGTCCCACTCGCCGAACTCGTGGGTGGCCTGCTCGTCCATGGTCGTGTCCAGCCGGGCGAACGCGTCGTGCCAGGCCTGCTCCTGGAACATCTCGGTCCAGGCATCGAAGCGGGCGCCCCCGCGCCAGGCCAGCTCGATCACCTCGGCGGTGCGGTCGTCGCCGCGCGACAGCGCGCCCTCGAGCATCGAGGTGCGCAGGTCGTGCAGCGACAGCCGGATCTGGCGGGTCGGCATCGCGCGGCGCATGTAGGCCTGCTTGGCGGCGAGCTGGTCGCGCGGCGCCATGCCCTCCCACTGGAATGGGGTGTGCGGCTTGGGCACGAAGTTGGAGGCGCTCATGTGCACCGAGAAGCGGCCGCCCACGGCACGGCCGATCTCGCGGGCGCGGATGCCGAGGTCGACGATGCCCTGCACCTCGTCGTGGGTCTCGCGCGGCAGGCCGATCATGAAGTACATCTTGAGGCTCGAGTACCCGGCCCGGAAGGCGGCCTCGATCGCGCTCTCGATCATCTCATCGGTGATGGTCTTGCAGATGATGTCGCGCATCCGCTGGGTGGCGGCCTCGGGCGCGAGCGTGATCGACGACTGGCGGGCGTTGGCGGCGGCGGTGAGGGCGACCGGGCCGGTGTCGACGCGGTTGGAGGGCAGCGACAGGTGCAGGTCGGGGGCGCGTTCCTTGATGCCCTCGATGGCGGCCACGACGTCGGTGTAGTCGCTGGTGGCGAGGCTGGTCAGCGACAGCTCGTCGTAGCCGGTGCAGCCGAGCTGAGCGAGGCCGGCCTCGATCACCTGGTCGGCGGGGCGCTCGCGGACGGGGCGGTACCAGGTACCGGCGTGGCAGAAGCGGCAGCCGCGGGTGCAGCCGCGCATCACCTCGACGGAGGCACGCGAGAAGATGGCCGACGAGTAGGGCACGACCGGCGCGGTCGGCTGCGTCTCGATGCCGAACTCGGTGTAGATGGCGCGCTCGACGGGCCGGCGGCCGAGGGACGGGACATAGACGGACGGGATCTGCTCCAGCAGGCCCATGCGGCCGGCCCGGTCGGGGGCGCTGTCGATCGCGTCCAGCACGGCCTCGAACGCCTCCTCGGACTCGCCCATGAAGAAGGCGTCGAAGAAGGGCGCCATCGGTGCCGGGTTGGAGGCGCTGGGCCCGCCGGCGATCACGATCGGGTCGGAGGAGCCACGCTCGGCGGCGCGGATCGGGATGCCGGCCAGGTCGAGCACCTCGAGCACGTTCGAGTAGGTCAGCTCCGCTTGCAGCGTGATGCCGAGCATGTCGACCTCGCCGACGGGCCGCCAGGTTTCGAGGGTGAACAGCGGGATGCCCTCGGCCCGCATCGCGTCCGCCATGTCCGGCCACGGGCAGTAGACGCGCTCAGCGGCGAACGCCTCGCGGGCGTTGACCTGGGCGTACAGGATCTGCAGGGCCTGGTTGGAGATGCCGATCTCGTAGGCATCCGGATAGCAGAGCGCGACGAGGCGGGTGGCCTGCGGCTTGCGCACCTGGTTGGCCTCGCCGCCGATGTACCGGGACGGCTTCTGCACCGTCTCCAGCACCGCCTCGATCTTCTGGTCAAGCAGAGGCGCCATGGGGCCATGCTACCGGTTGGGGGTGGAACGCAGGTGCCGGGCACCGTCGTTACACCGTTCACATCTCCGTGACCATTCCGCGACAAGCGGCTGATAGAGAGGTGCCGGGCACCGTTCCATCACCCGTGACGAGGCCGTGATCGCGATGTGACAAATCCAAGCGTCACGGATCCGTCACGCCGCGGTCACACGTGGAACGACGGTGCCCGGCACCTGCGTTCCACCCGGGCGGCTCCCGCGCACCGGGCGTGCGGCAGGGGGCGCGTCACGGGACGGTCACGCCGGCGTCACGGGACGGTCACGCCGGCGTCGCGCCAGTTACGACGGTGCCCGGCACCTCTCCATCAGTCTCGACCGGTGGTTGAGGGTTCCGGCGTTGTCGAACGGGCGCGTCGTGCCTGCGCCGGCTAGCGCCGCTTCCTGATCATCTCCAGCACCTCGGCCCGCACGCCTTCGGCAAGCGCGCGCAGGTGCGAGACGTCGGCCACCGCGCCGTGCGCGAAGTACTCGTCCGCAGCTCGCCCGAGCGCCTTCGTGGCCGAGTACGCGATCGCGCTCTTCACGGCCCAGCCCGCCACCGGCACCAGATCGAGCAGCTCGCGTGCGACCGCCCGGAACCCGAACCCGGCTCCCAGCACCGACAGCAGCTCCACCGCCCGGTCGGTCGACACCTGCTCGCCGTAGCAGGCACCGATCCCGAGCACCATCCGCATCTGCAGCGCCGTCAGGATCGGCATGTCCGCGCCCGGCACGAAGATGATCAGCGCCGTCTTCGCGTTCGTCCGCGCCGCCTTCTCGATCAGCCGGTCGACCACGTGCGGCCGCAGCGCCGGCAGCTGCGCCGCCAGGTACGGCCCGTTCGGCCCTGCTTTCTCCGCCAGCCGCTCCATCGCCCTCGCCGCCGGGAACCGCCCGCGCCGGTACGGCATCAGGTCGCTCGGCATCACACCGCGCACCCGGCCGGCCTCGGTCACCGCCGAGCTGGGCAGGTCGAGCGCCTCCAGCATCGCCAGCTTGGGTGCGGTCGCCCGACCGATCACCTCGAGGTCGGACCGCGTCTGCGCATCCAGCCCGGACACAACCTCACCGCCGTAGACCACCACCGCCGCCTCCGACAGCCGCGTCGCATCGTCGCGAACCAGCCGCCGCACCGCGAACAGCTGCGCCGCCTGCGACGACCCGCCGCCCAGCGCCAGCATCAGCTCGTCCAGCGGCTCCTTGCGCCCGCACAGCAGCAACGGCGCCGTACCCGTCTCCTGGCGGACGTCCTTGACGGCGCCGAACATGCGCCTGGCCTGACTGGTCGCGGCGCCCGCGGCGCTAGCCATACGCGGGCCCTCGCCCGCCCAGCCGCGGTTCGGCGCGCCGGTACGCGTCCACATGGATCGCCTGCAGCACGCCGATCGCAAACAGGTTTGTGATCGTGTGCGTGCCGCCGAAGCTCATGAACGGCAAGGGGATGCCGGTGATCGGCGCCACGCCGATCGTCATCCCGATGTTGATGAAAATCTGGAACACGAGCATGCTGACGATACCCGCCGCCACCAGGCTGCCGAACGTCGACCTCGAGATCGTGATCACCTTCAGCCCCCGCCAGATCAGCAGCGCGTAAAGGCCGAGCAGCCAGATCGCGCCCACGAAGCCGCGCTCCTCGCCCACCACCGAGAAGATGAAGTCGGTCGCGTGCTCGGGCAGGTAGTTGAGGCGCGTCTGCGTGGCGCCGGCGTACCCGGTGCCCCCCACTCCGCCGTGGCCGACCGCGATCATCGACTGCGTGATGTGGTACCCGTCGCCCTGGATGTTCGACGAGCTCGGGTGCAGGAACGCGGTCAGGCGATCCATCTGGTACTGCTTGATGACCGGGACGCCGAGCCCCGGCATGATCGAGAACACCATCGCTAGCGTCACCACGAAGGCCAGCCCCAGCCACGCGAAGTGCCGCCACGGTGCGCCCAGCACGAACAGCATGCCCAGCGTCACCGCCGCGTACACGAGCGCCGTCCCGAAGTCGGGCTCCGCGAACACGAGCAGCGCCGGCAGCGCCATGTAGGCCAGCGCGCCCAGCGTCAGCCGGGCCGGGCTCCACTCGTTGCGCCGGTTCCCCAGCCACGCCGCCAGCCCCACGATCAGCAGCAGCTTGCCAAGCTCCGACGGCTGGAACTGGAACACACCCAGGTTGATCCAGCGCTGTCCGCCCTGCACGCTGGTGCCGATCACGAGCACCACCATCGTCGAGAGCACGACGAACAGGTACAGCAGCGGGTTGATTCGGCGCAGGAACCGCGGCGGCACCAGCGAGATCAGCAGCATGCCCGCAACCCCGACCACCGCGTAGGCCAGCTGGCGGTTGTAGTAGTAGGTGGGGTCGCCGGGGATGTCGTTGCGGGTCGCGTTGCGCAGGATCCAGAGGCCGTAGGTCGTGATCGCAAGCGCGGTGGCCAGCATCATGTAGTCGAGGTGTCGCAGGTAGGTGCGCATCAGCGGGAGGCGTCCGTCCCGACGGTGTTCGTGATCTTCTGGTGGAAGAAGCCCTGGTAGACCTGGCGCGCCGCCGGCGCCGCCGAGACGCCGCCGTGCCCGCCGTCGTTGATCAGCGCCACCACCACCAGCTTGGGGTTGTTGGCGGGAGCGTACGAGGCGAACCACGCGTTCGGCGACGGATCCGGCGGGTGCTCGGCGGTGCCGGTCTTGCCGGCCACCGCCGGCGTGTAGCTGCCGAACACCGAGCTCGACGTGCCCAGCGAGCTGTGGCTGGCCTCATACAGGCCCTGGCGGATCTCGGAGAGCAGCGTCGGCGACAGGTGCAGATCGCGCTGCGGGGCCGGGTCGAACCGCTTGACCACATTGCCCTGGCTGTCCAGCAGCGCCTTGCCGATGTGCGGCGTGACCAGCTTGCCGCCGTTAGCGATCGCGCTGTAGGCGACGGCCAGCTGCATCGGCGAGACGGTCAGGTCGCCCTGGCCGATCGCCATCTGGATGTCGTAGCCCGGCTGCCAGACCTGATCGATCGGCTTCGAGTAGGTCTGCAGCCGCCAGGCCGGATCCGGTACCAGCCCGGAGAAGTAGGGCGACACCGGCAGGTCCATCGGCGGCGTCTTTCCGAACCCGTACTGTCGGATCGTCTTCTGGAAGGCGATGCCTTGGTTCGGCAGGTCGTACATCTTGCTGCCCAGCTGGAAGAAGAAGGTGTTGCACGACTGCTCCAGCGCCGACTGCAGGTCCATGGTGCCCAGGCTCACCGTTGTCCAGTTGGGGAACGGTGTGTGCGAGAAGTCGCCAGGCCGGTAAAAGACGCCGGGGCAGTCGAGCGTCGAGCCCGGCCCCAGCACGCCCGAGTTCCAGGCCGCGGTGGCCGTGATCGGCTTGAAGGTGGAACCAGGAGCCTTGGGCTCGAGCGTCTTGTCGATCAGGGGCTGGTTGTACTTGTCCTTGTAGAGCTTGCCCGCGTTCTTGGCCGGCGGCAGGAACACCGACGGGTTGTAGCTGGGGTACGAGGCCATCGCGTAGATCTGGCCGTTCTGCGGGTTCAGGGCCACGATCGCCCCGGTGTGCGCCGTCACCTCGCCGTCGTTGTGGGCGACCTGGATGCCATAGGCGACCGCCTTCTGGGCGATCTTCTGCAGCCGCGAGTTGATCGTCAGCTGCAGCGTGTCGCCGGGCTGGGCGGCGCGCTGCACGTAGGTCGGGCCGACGGCGCGGCCGGTTGCGTCGTAGTTCTGCTCAAGCAGGCCGTCGGTGCCGCGCAGCTCACGGTCGTAGCTGTACTCGGCGCCGGCCTGGCCGACCACGGCGCCGCCGGTGAGGCCCGCGAAGTTCGAGTCCTTCAGCTCCGACTGCGAGATCTGGCTGACGTAGCCGAGCACGTTCGGCGCGAGATCGCCGAACGGGTACTGCCGCTGCGTGGTCTGCAGGAACTGCACGCCGGGGAACTGCGAGCGGCGCTCGAGCACGTAGGCCACCTCCGGCTCGGAGGCCGGCTTCAGCGGGATCGGCGGGCCGGCGTTGACCACGTAGCAGGGCGCGTGCGCCTTGGGAGTGCAGCCGCCGGAGCCGTCAGCGTTCACGTACAGCGTCTTCTCATACGCGCGCCACACCTCGTGCGTCTTCATGCCCAGCACCTGGCCCAGCCGCGCCAGCACCACGCAGCGAGTCTGGCCCTTGAGCGCCGCACAGCGCGGCACCGCCCCCGGCGGCGTGGCCGCGACAACGGCGTTGCACTTCGCGCGCTGGTCGGCCGGGAACGTGGTGCAGTCGACCCGCGTGGCCAGCCCGGCCGGGTTCACCTCGGCCAGCACGTGGCTGGTGTTCTTGACCAGCACCTTCCCCGTGCTGTCCTCGATCTCGCCGCGCGGCGCCGGCAGCGGCAGCTGCCGCACGTCGTTCTGGTTCGCCTGCGCCACGTAGTGATCCGAGTGCAGCACCTGCAGCGCCCACAGCCGGAACACCAGCACCCCGAACAGCACCACCGCGATCACGCCCAGCGTGGCCGCGCGGATCATCATCTGGTTCTTGTCGGGCGGCGGCTCCGGCCGGTTAGGCGGTGATTGGATAACCATCGGCTCTCGTTCGATAGGGGAAGAGGCGGCGCAGCAGCGGTAGCAGTACCAGCGCCAGCACCGCCGTCTCGACGATCGTGGGGATGATCACGTTGAACAGCTCGAAGCTGACCGGGTATCCGTCGCCCAGCAGCACGTGGGCAGCGGCCAGGCCGACCTGGACGATGGTCGTCGCCACCACCACGTACAGCAGCTGGACGGCCGGGCGCGGCATCGGCGAGAGCGGCGACACGACCACGCTGTCGGACGGCTCCACCCGGTAGGCCACCCACAGCCCGGCGGCCATGTACAGCAGCGACGTCAGGCCCAGCCGGCCGACCAGCATCGCGTCCAGCAGCACGCCCGCCGCAAAGCCGGTCAGCGCGGCCGCCTCGGCACCGCGCGTGAGCGCGATCGTGACCACCAGGATCACCAGCAGGTCGGGCGTGACGCTGCCCGGGATCAGCTGCGGCATCGCCGACAGCTGCACCACGGCCAGCACGAACACGGCCACGATCGCCTTCAGCGTGTCCAGGATCAGGGCGTCTTCACCACCTTCAGCACCAGCACCCGGTCGAGGCTGCCGAAGTCGACGAAGGGTGTGACCTCGATGCCCTTGTAGACGTCGTTCAGGTCGGACTGGCTGACGCTCGTCACCAGGCCGATCGGGATGCCGGCCGGAAGCAGCGCCTGCAGGCCCTGGCGGTTGGGCTGAAGGCCGGCCGTCACCACCACCTGGTTCGGCTTCACCTGCTCGGCCTGCGGCACCATCTGCAGGTCAAGCACGCCCGGGTTGCCCGGGTTGGGCACCGCCACGCCGCGCACCGTGCCGCCCTGGACGCGCGCGGACACGGCCGTGTCCGGGTCGAGGATCAGCTCCACGCTGCTGGCGCTGGGAGTGACCGTGGTGACGCGCCCGACCAGTCCCGCGAACAGGTCGCTGCTGCCGGCCGGCGCCACCACCGGATCGCCCACCGCGACGCCGCCGGTGCTGCCCACGTTGACGGTGATCGTCTGGCTGTAGGCGTTCGGCACCTGCCGCGTGACGGTGGCGCCCACGAACGGATACTGCGCTGCGATCTGCGAGTTCTGGGTGAAGTGCAGCAGCTGGTTGTCCTGCGCCAGCTCCGCTTCGACCTGCTGCAGCGTCTGGTTGGCCGCGTTCGCGATCTCCAGCTCGTCCTTCAGCTTCGCGTTCTCGGAGCGCGCGTCGACCAGGCCGCTCGTCCAGTTCCACGCGTCCACGAACGGCTTGGTGACGCGCGTGGTGGCCGATGAGAAGGGTGCGGTGATCGCCAGCGCGCCGCGCTGGATGGCTCCGATCGCGCCCTCCGAGCCCTGTCGGAACGAGAGGGTGAGAAGCGTGAGCGAGGCCGCTAGGAGCAGGCCGATCACGGCCCGCCGCCGGAGATGTCGGTTCTTGCCGATCAGCATTTCAGAAGGCGGTCGGGTGAACGAACAGTCTACGCGAGGCGTGTTAAGTAGGCGTTAGCAGGGGCTTCGCGCTGTCGCCTGCGGCCGGTTCCGCGGGTAGGCTCGTCCTGACCCTCGAGCGGGAGGCACCACGTGCAAAAGCGCAACCTCGCGATCGCCGCCGTCGTACTCGGCATCGTGTTCATCATCATCGGCATCGTCTACTTCGTGGAGCCCGCGAAGTCGCTGCCCTCCTTCTTCCCCGGCCACCAGTCCGGCTCCGACCACCATCACACCAAGCACGGCATCGCCGCGGTGCTGGTGGGGATCGGCTGCTTCGTGTTCGCCTGGTTCCAGTCCGGTCCGCGCAGCGCCGACGCTACTTGACCAGGAGGTAGATCGACGAGGCCAGCCCGGCCACGAAGCAGTAGATCGCAAACGGCGTCAGCCGGTTGGTCTCGAAGTACTTGACCAGGAAGCGCACCGAGAACCAGGCGGTCAGCGCCGAGCACAGCGACGCCGCGAGCGCCTGCCCGCGCACCCCGTCACCGGTTGCGCCGAACAGGTCGGGCAGCTTCAGCAGCGCCGCGGCGCCGATGATCGGCGTCGCCAGCAGGAACGAGAAGCGCGCCGCGTCCTCGTTGGAGAGGCCGGTCAGCAGGCCGCCGGCCATCGAGGCACCGCTGCGCGAGAACCCGGGGATCAGCGCGATCGCCTGGGCGGCGCCGATGCCGACCGCGTCGCGGTAGCTGGTCTCGCCGGAGATGCGCTCGTCGGACGCGAGCGGATCGGACGTCTCCACCACCGGCGCCCGCCGCCGCAGCCGCTCCGCGCCGTACAGCATCACGCCGTTCAGCATCAGGAAGAACGCCGCCGACTGCGCCGATGCGAACACCGTGCGCAGCGAGTCCTGGAACAGCAGACCCAGCAGTCCGGCCGGCACCGTCCCGACCACCAGCAGCCAGCCCAGCTTGGCGTCGTGGTTTTCGGGCGCGATCCGGCGGTCGGCCAGCGAGCGCCACATGCCGGCGAAGATCCGCATCCAGTCGCGGAAGAAGAAGATGAACAGGACGATCGCCGTCGCCAGATGGGTCGCGATCAGAAACGTGATGAAGTACTCGTCGTTCTGGTGGATGTCCCAGCCCAGCAGCTGCGGCAGGATCACGCTATGGCCGAGGCTCGAGATCGGGAACAGCTCCGAGAACCCCTGCAGCAGCCCCAGCAGGATCGCCTGGAAGTAGGTGATGGGCTCGGCGGTCAGCAACAGCACCGGGCCAGGTTACCGGCGGGTTCGGCCGTAAGCGCCGGTGAGCGGTCAGTACGTGTAGCTGCGCCGGCCGTTGCGGCGGCGGGCGTACGACTGGTTGGCGCGGTGGATCGCGTCGAACTCCTCGAGCGAGCGCCCCGACCCGACCGCGACGCAGGTCAGCGGCGACTCGGCCAGGTGCACCGGCATCTGCGTCTCGGCCCGGATCCGCTCGTTCAGCCGCTGCAGCAGGGCGCCGCCGCCGGCCAGGACGATGCCGCGATCCATGATGTCGGAGGCCAGCTCCGGCGGCGTCTTGTCGAGGGTCTGCTTGACCGCGTCGATGATCTGCGAGAGCGGCACCTCCAGCGCGGTGCGCACCTCGGCGCTCGACAGCACCACCGTCTTGGGCAGTCCGCTGACCAGGTCACGCCCGCGGATCTCGGCCTCGACCTCCTCGGGCAGCTCGTGCGCCGATCCGATCTCGAGCTTCACCTCTTCGGCCGTCTGCGATCCGATCATCAGCTTGTACTCGCGCTTGACGTGTTCGATGATGGCCTCGTCCAGCTCGTCGCCGCCGACCCGGATCGACTGCGAGACGACGATCCCGCCCAGCGAGATCACCGCCACCTCGGTGGTGCCGCCGCCGATGTCGACGATCATGTTGCCGGTCGGCTCCGACACGGGCAGCCCGGCGCCGATCGCGGCTGCCATCGGCTCCTCGATCAGGTAGGCCTGGCGGGCGCCGGCCGAGTACGTGGCCTCCTCGACGGCGCGCTTCTCGACCCCGGTCACGCCGGACGGCACGCACACGACCACCCGCGGATGCGCCCAGCGGTTCTGGTGCACCTTCTGGATGAAGTGGCGGAGCATCTGCTCGGTCACGTCGAAGTCGGCGATCACGCCGTCCTTGAGCGGGCGGATGGCCTGGATGTCGCCGGGCGTCCGGCCCAGCATGCGCTTGGCCTCGATGCCGACGGCGTGCACGTCGCCGGTGCGCTGGTCGATTGCAACCACCGACGGCTCGGACAGCACGATGCCGCGGCCCCGGACGTATACCAGCGTGTTGGCGGTGCCCAGATCCACAGCCATATCGCGGCCGCCGAATCCCGGTCAGTGAGTTGAAGATTCCGATCGAACGTCCTTTGGAAAAGCCGCTGCAATTGCAGCCAAATCAGGGCAGCGCAGTCTAGCAGTCGGCCGGTGCGGCGGCTTCGGCCAACGCGTCGACCAGCGCGGCCACCGGCAGCCCCACAACGTTGGTGTAGTCGCCGGCGATGGCGGTCACCAGCGCGGCGCCGCGGCCCTGGACGGCGTACCCCCCGGCCCTGCCGCGCCACTCGCCCTCCCCCAGGTACCACTCGATCTCGCGCTCGGCCAGGTCGCGGAAGGTGACGTCGGTGGCCGCCAGGCGGACGTGCTCCGTCTCGGAGCAGCGCAGGCACAGCCCCGAGTAGACGGTGTGGGTGCGGCCGGCCAGACGGCGCAGCATCGCCCCGGCCTCGGACGCGTCGGCCGGCTTGGCGAGACTGTCGCCGTCGAGGGCAACGGTGGTGTCGACGCCCAGCACCCACGCGCCCTCGACCGAGCGGGCCTTGCCCACGGCGTGAATGACGACCAGCTCCGACGGCCCCTCGCCGGGCGGGTCGACCTCGACGTAGCCGGGCTCGACAACGGTGAAGGTGATCCCGAGCTGGGTGAGGATGGCGCGGCGCTGCGGCGAGCGGGAGGCGAGCACGAGCGGCTGTGGGGGGTGGATCACTCGGATGCGTCCGAAGCCCGACCCCTCAGACCAGCTCGTCATCCGCGAAGTAGATCGCGATCTCCCGCTCGGCCGACGCCGTGGAGTCCGACCCGTGCACCGCGTTCTCGCCGATCTCGAGCGCGTAGTCGCCGCGGATGGTGCCCGGCGCGGAGTCCAGCGGGTTGGTGGTGCCCATCATCGTGCGCACCGTCGCCACCGCGCCCGGGCCCTCCAGCACCATCGCCACCACCGGCCCCGACGTGATGAACTCGACCAGGTCGGGGTAGAACGGCTTGCCCTCGTGCTCCGCGTAGTGCTGGGATGCCTGCTGCTCGCTGACCCGCAGCAGCTTCATGCCCCGGATCGCGAACCCGCGCCGCTCGAAGCGACCCAGGAGCTCCCCGGACAGCCGGCGGGCGTGGGCATCGGGTTTGATCATCACGAACGTGCGCTCGAGGTCGGCCACAAAGACTCCTTGTACGGGAACGGCGGAGCCGAAGCTTAGAGCGGGGCGTCGGTGGTCGTACGCCCGCTGACCACGTCGCGGGTACGCGGCGTGGCGCCGCCGGCCACGGCCGTCTCGCAGTAGGGGCAGAGCCGCCACTCCGGATCGAGCGGGCTCTTGCAGCGCCGGCAGGCGTTCTTGAGCTTGGTGCCGCAATGCGGGCACGACAGGAAGCTGGGGTCGGCCGGGTTGCGGCAGTACGGGCAGACCTGATCGGCGCCCAGCCGCCGCTCCATCGCCCGGATCTCGAGCTCGCGCTCGCGGACGTCGCTGAGGTACTCGGGCGGCCGCAGGAACATGTAGATGACGACCCCGAGCGGGCCAAACAGCACGGCGGCGGCGACGCACACCGAGACGATCACCTGGTCATCGATGCGGCGGCGGGCGTCCTTGGCCGTCCAGAACGCCAGTGCCAGCCAGATCGCGATCACGAACAGCCCCGATATGCGCTCGATGGCCGTGAAGTAGCCCGAGCTGAAGAAGTCCCCGACGCCCGAGAACGGGCCGGAGGAGGACGAATCGGTGGTTTGAGTAGCGAGCAGGTTCACGCGTTCCTCTTTAGAGTCTAAGTGGCAGTCCGGTCGGACCGCAATGGTTCAGTCGGGTGCGTCACCGCTGAGATCGTGCAGCAGGTACAGCGATCCGCACACGACGACGGCGCCGTTCGGCCCGGCCAGCACCCGCGCAGCCTCGAGCGCCTCCTTCGGCCGTTCGCAGGACGGTCCGCCGGCCAGCGACGCCACGGTGTCGGCCGGAAGCGACCGCGGGTTGCTGGAGGTGGTGGCGATGATGGTCGGGCACACCGTCCGCAGCAGCGAGACCATCGACGCAACGTCCTTGTCGGCCATCGCCGCGAACACGGCCACCGCCTGGCGGTCGCCGAGCAGCGCGGGCAGCTCCGCGGCCAGGCGCTGCATGCCGGCCGGGTTGTGGGCACCATCCCAGATCTCGAGCGGACGGCGGCCGCGCACCTCCAGCCGCCCAGGCACCACGAGCTGCTCGATCGGCGACGGGTCGACGGGCCGGCCCAGCAGCGTCTCCACCGCCGCCCGCGCCACCGCCCGGTTCTGATCCTGATAGGAACCGCCCACCGTCACGACCTTGGTACGCGCGGCCTGCGGTGCCGCGTCCTCCCAGCCCGGCCTCGCCGATCACCAGGTCGCCGCCCTCGGGTACCACGGCCAGCTTCTCGGCGGCGATCCGCTCGCGGGTCTGGCCCAGCAGCTCGGAGTGCTCGAGCGACACGTTGGTCAGCACCTGCACGCGCGAGCGCGCCAGCACGTTGGTCGCATCCAGCCGGCCGCCGAGACCGGCCTCCACCACCGCAACCTGAACGCCCGCCGCGGCGAACGCGACGTAGGCGGCTGCCGTCAGCGCCTCGAACTGGGTCACCTCGATCCCGGTGTCGCGCACCGCCGAGACCGCCCGCTCGTAGCCCTCGGCCGAGATCGTCTCACCGCCGATCCGGATCCGCTCGCGGAACGTGGTGATGTGCGGCGAGGTGTATGCACCGGTGGCAACACCCTCCGCCTCGAGCAGCACCTCGCAGAAGCGAACCGTGGACGACTTGCCGTTGGAGCCGACGATGTGGATCGCGTCGAAGCGCTGCTCGGGGTGGCCGAGCGCCTCCATCAGGGCGTGCATGCGTTCGAGCCCGAACTGCATGCCCATCAGCTCGAGCGACTCGATGTAGTCGGCTCCGCTCATCACAACCGGGGTCACAGCGCTTCCAGCCTACGCTGGATGTCGGACACCTCGCCGGCGAACCGCTCCGCCTTCTCCCGCTCGGCGTCCACCACCTGCGCAGGCGCGCGGGCCAGGAAGCCCTCGTTGGCCAGCTTCGACCGGGCTCGCTCGTGCTCGGCCACCGCCGCCTTCAGCTTCGCCTCCAGCGACTCGCGGTCGCCGCGGGCCACCACGACCGCCGCCGCGGCAGCGCGCGTCGTGCTCGACGGCCACGCCCTTCGCGCGCTCCAGCAGCGCCATGAACAGCGAACCGGGCGCCGCCGTCACCAGCGGCCGCTCGCCCTCGCCGGCCAGGCGCCGCGCCTCCGACACCACCTCCATGTCGTTGCGGGCCGACTCCTCGAGCGCCGGGTCGCGGTGGTCGAGCTGCGGCTCCGGCACCGGCGACACCAGCAGCATCGCCCGCTCGCCCGGCAGGAAGCCCCAGATCTCCTCGGTCACGAACGGCATCACCGGGTGGGCCAGCGCCACCGTGCGCTCGAGCACCCACAGGAGCGTCGCCGACACCTGGCGCCGCGCCGACTCGTCCTCGCCGTACAACCGCGCCTTGGCGGCCTCCACGTACCAGTCGCAGAAGTCGTTCCAGATGAACCCGTACAGCCCCTTCACGGCCGCGGCGAAGTCGTAGGTGTCCAGCTGCCCCACCACGTCGTCGATGGTGTCCGCCAGCCGCGACAGGATCCAGCGGTCCTCGGCCGTCGTTGCCAGCGGGGCCGGCTCCGCCTCCGGGTCGGTCTGCAGCAGCACGAACCGGGCCGCGTTCCAGAGCTTGTTGGCCAGTTTCGCGCCCTCGTCCAGCATGCCCTCGGAGAAGCGCACGTCCTGGGTCGAGCTCATCTTGAGCAGGCCGTAGCGGGTGCCGTCGGCGCCGAACTGCTCGATCAGGTCGAGCGGGTTGACGCCGGTGCCGAGCGACTTGGACATGCGGCGACCGTCCGCGGCCTGGATGATCGATGTGATGTAGACGTCCGAGAACGGCTTCTCGCCCATGAACTCGATGCCCATCATCAGCATCCGCGCCACCCACAGGTTGATGATGTCGCGGGCGGTGACCAGCACGTTGCCCCGGATAGAACGTGGCCAGGCGCTCGTTCGGCTCGGGCCAGCCCAGCGTCGCGAACGGCCACAGCGCAGATGAGAACCAGGTGTCCAGCACGTCGGGGTCGCGCTCCAGCTCGGCCGACCCGCACTCACCGCAGGCGGCGGGTGGCTCCACGCTCACGGTCCGGTGCCCGTCCGGGCAGTACCAGACCGGGATCTGGTGGCCCCACCAGAGCTGGCGGGAGATGCACCAGGGCCGGATGTTGTCCATCCAGTGGAAGTAGATGGCCTCCTGGTTCTTGGGCACGAAGCGGACGCTGCCGGAACGCACCTCGGCGTTGGCGGCGGCGGCCAGCGAGTCCATCTGCATGAACCACTGCAGCGAGATCAGCGGCTCGATGCGGTCGCCGGTGCGGTCGCAGTGGCCGACCTCATGCTCGTAGGGCCGCTCGCCGTGCAGCAGCTGCTCGCTGAACAGGCGGTCGATCACCTTCTGGCGGGCCTCGCCCACGGCCAGCCCGGCGAACTCGCCGGCCTCCGCCGACATGCGGCCGTCGAACCCGATCACCGAGATCTCGGGCAGGCCGTGGCGGCGCCCGATCTCGAAGTCGTTGGGGTCGTGGCCGGGCGTGACCTTGAGCGCGCCGGTGCCGAAGTCCATCTTCACGTAGTCGTCGGCGATGATCGGCACCTCGCGGCCCACGATCGGCACGATCGCCGTCTTGCCGACCAGGTGGCGGTAGCGGTCGTCGTCCGGGTGCACGGCCACGGCCGTGTCGGCCAGGATCGTCTCGGGCCGCACGGTGGCCACGGTCAGGAACTGGTCGGTGCCGGTGATCGGGTAGCGCACCTCGTAGAGCGCGTCGGCGGCGCGCTCGTGGCGCACCTCCAGGTCGGACACGGTCGAGCCGCAGCCCGGGCACCAGTTGACGATGCGGTTGTCGCGGTAGATCAGGCCCTTGTCGTAGAGCCGCACGAACATCTCCATCACCGCCCGCACGTAGCCCTCGTCCATGGTGAAGCGCTCGTGGTCGTAGTCGAGCGTGCAGCCCAGCCGCTTCAGCTGCTGGATGATGGTGGCGCCGGTCTCGCGCCGCCACTCCCAGACGCGCTCGACGAACGCCTCGCGGCCGACGTCGATGCGGGTCGTCCCCTCCGCCCGCAGCTGCTTCTCGATCACGGCGTGCACGGCGATCGACGCATGGTCGGTGCCGCAGATCCAGAGCGTGTTGCGCCCGCGCATCCGGTGCAGCCGCATCAGCGTGTCCTGGATCGAGCCGTTCAGCGCGTGGCCCATGTGCAGCTCGCCGGTCACGTTCGGCGGCGGCAGCGCGATCACGTAGGTCTCGGCGTCGCTTTCGGGGTCGCCGGAGAAGCCGCACTCGCGCTCCCAGCGCTCGAACAGGCGGCGCCTCGACGGCCTCCGGCTGGTGGCGGGTGCGACGCTCGAGCTCGTCTCTGCGGGCGCCGGCCATAGACGGGCCATTGTAGTGTTGGGCGATGCGCGTGCGGGTGGTATGGCTGATGTGTGGCCTGGTCGCCGCGGTCACGGCGATCACCTACTGGCGGCTGCCGGCCGGCGCGACGTACCACTTCGACGACACCGGGCCCAGCGGGGCGGCGTCGCGCCTGGTCAGCTACCTCAACTTCCCGGTCGCGCTGATCGCGATCGCGCTGGTGGGAGCGGCCGCGCGAGGGCCGATGGCGTGGCTGGCGATCGTGCTGTGCGCGGCCGTGGCGCTGCCGGGCGTCGTCAGCCAGGACGACCTCACCGCCACCTGGGCCAACCTGCCGGCCGTGATCGGCGTGGCGCTGGCGTTCTGGCTGACCTGGTGGGCGCCGCGGCGCTGGGATCCCCCGCTGGGGCGGGCGCGGATCGTGATCATGGTGCTGCTGGCGATCTGGTCGATCCCCTGGATGATCGCGTCGGTCGGCCTCTACGCGCAGGACCTGCCACTGCTCGGCCACGTGATCAACTCGCGCCAGCCGACGCCGGGCCATCCGCAGCTGGCGTCCGTGCACCGTGGCCTGCACGAGGGCCTGTTCGGGCTGATGCTGGTGATCACGGCGCTTCTGATCTCACGCCGCCGTGGGATCTCCACGGCGCTGTCGCTGTACCTGGCGCTGATGCTCTGCTACGGGCTGGCGGTGTCGTTCAACGACGGCTGGAACGAGCAGGTCGTGAAGCGCGGATGGACCAGCCACAACCCGCCGTCGGTGCTGTCGCCGTCGCTGAGCGTGGCCTGGGCGGTCGTGCTGGTGGCGGCGGTGCTGGTGCACCAGTTCTGGTTCAGGCGGGAGCGGTTCTAGGCCGAAGGAAGCGCGCCCGAGCCACG
Source organism: uncultured Actinomycetes bacterium (assembly GCA_963766445.1). Classification (GTDB taxonomy): domain Bacteria; phylum Actinomycetota; class Thermoleophilia; order Gaiellales; family JAICJC01; genus JAICYJ01. Next base: position 84,175 of record CAVXZW010000017.1, read on the forward strand.
GGCATGCACCGGCTTGACCCGGGGATCGACGGCCACGACGGCGGTCTGGGGACGGCGCTCCGGCCTCCGCGGCGCCTTGCGGGGCGGCGCAGGCAGCAGCGCGCGCATCACCTTGCCCGGCACGGCGCCGGCGGGCAACGGCAGCAGCGCGCGGGAGGCGGCCACCACGTCTGCCTGCTGGTCGGCGTGCGGTGATCGGCGTGATCGGTCGCACCAGGTGCAACGGATGCGGCGGCTCCAGCGAGCCGTCGGCCCAGATCCGGGCGTAACCGTCCCAGGGCACGCTGTCCAGCGGCACCGCTGCGATCGGCCGCCCGCGGCCGGAGGCGACGATCACCATTCCGTGACCCGCGTACATGGCCACGTGGTAGGGCTCGCCGCTGTACGTCCCCAGGAACACCAGATCGCCGGGGCGCAGGTTTCGCTTCGCGATCGGGATGCCCATCTGCCACAGCACGGCGGCGGTGGGCCGGCCCGGCAGCGCGTGTCCGGCGGCCGAGTAGGCGTAGTCGACGAGGCCGGAGCAGTCGAAGCCGCCCTCGGTGCGGCTCTCGCCGCCCCACACGTACGGCCAGCCGATCTGCTGGGCGGCGGCGCGCACGATGTTGGCGCGAACGCCCCGTCCCAGCTCCGGCAGGTTGGTCGGGTGGTGCACCGCCACGCGATGGTGGTGATGGTGGCGCTTCTGGGCCTTCGCCTGGTGGTGGGTGTGCTGCTGCTTGTGGTGCTTGTGGTGGTGCCCGGTGGTCGGGGTCGGAGCGGGCGGCGGGCCAGGGTTGGTCGGTGCCGCCGCCGTCGTTGCCGCCGTTGGTCCGCCGCCGTCGGTGGTGCCGCCGCCGGAGGGTGGCGGCGACGCAGGCGCCGCGAAGGACACGCGGCCGAGATCGATGAAGGTGCCGGCCGAGACGCCGTCGTGATCGGCGGTGACATCGATCTGGACGCCGGCCACGCCGTCGTCGTCGAGCGGGGCGGCGACGGTCAACGTGCCCCAGTCACCGAGTGCCAGCGGCTGGTCGCCGGGCTTCGGTGCGGCCACGGCCGTTCCGTCGATCACCAGATCTCTCAACCTCAAGTCGACGGTTGGAGTTTGGCCGGCGGCGGTCTGCGAGACCAAGACGTGCAGGCGGCCCAGCGTCAACTCACCTCCGAAGAGGGAGGCGCCTTTCACGAAGACCTCGCCGGATGCAGCCGAATCGTTCGCCGTGACGGTGCTCCACGAGTGCGCCACCTGCACGGCGGGTGCGTCGGTGGAGGACTGCCAGACGGTCGTCCCGGCCGTGGCATCTCCCGGCAACTCGGCCGTGGGCGAAACCGTGACCGTGCCGTCGGCGGCTACGATCAGCACGCTTTGGGATGACACGCGCGGGGTCGTATCTGCACCGGCCGCGACCGCGGCGAAGCCTGCGGCGATCAATGCCGCGGCAAACCCCGTCCTGAGAAGCCCCCACCTCACGCGGACACCTTACCCCAGGTTGTCGGCTGTCAATAGGTCTGACACCGCAATTTCACCGAACGTTTCAACTGAAAAGTCCTCGACGCCATTGCTGTAGATCGCGACCACCAGCGGCCCGTGGTAGGTGAAAACGACGGCCACATCGTTGTCGGCGTCGTCCAGCCAGCCGATCTTGTGGGCCACCGGGAGCCCGTGGGCGCCCGCCGGAACCAGACCTGGATCCTGCGCGTGCACCATCAGGTAGAGCAGCTCGCGGGCCTCGTGGGGCGAGGTGCCGTGCCTGAGCAGCGGCCCCTGCCCGGCGGCTGCGTCCACCAGCATCGCGGCGAGGGCGGCCATGTCGCCGGCGGTGGTGTGCTTGTAGGCGGTGGGCGGCTGGTCGACGACGCCCAGCAGCGACGAGCCGCCACCGCCGTCGATCAGGTAGCCGCCGGCCATGTAGGTGTGCGTCAACCCCAGCGACTTCATCAGCTCCACCATGTCGGCGGCGCCGTCGGCGTCGCCGCCGCCGGTCTGCTCGAGCAGCTCGTTGGCGGCGGCGTTATCGGAGTAGCGGGTGACCCGCACCATCGGGTCCCAGTACTCGGAGCGCTCCAGCTCGCCGTCGTTGTCTGCTAAGGCAACCAGCATGATCGGCAGCTTCAGCGTGCTGGCCGCCTCGAACTCGGCGCCGGCGTTGTAGGCCGCGGCGCGGCCGCTCCATGACCGGCTGTAGATCGAGACGTGGGGCGTCACCATGCCTGCCAGATGACTCAATCTCTTGTTGAGGGTTAGATCAGGGTGCGGCTTGGGAAGCGGCAGGATCGACCCGCTCGGAACCCCGAACACTGGGCCTACCCGGTGGCCGCCGACGGTCACGTTGCCGTCGCCGCGGGGCACACCGGGAAGCACCCTGTCGAAGCGGCCGTCGGCCGCTACCGGCAACCGCCAGCGGTGCTTGCGCGACACCACCACCAGGGTGCTGCCGGCCGGCGCCGTGCCGCGGACGCGGCCGTCCCACAACTCGTAGGGCTGCGGCTGCGCGACGTGCACCGACGCCGGATCGGGTGGCGGCGCGGTCACAAGCGCGGCCAGCATCAGCATCAGTCGCAGCATGGCCGTTCAGTGTATGGGTCGGCGCGGCCGGGCGCGGGGTGACGGCGCGGGCAGTAGAACAACGTGACCACGCCGCTACCGGTGCCGCGCTCGGAACATCCAAGACGGCCGTGGCTCGCCCCCGAGGGGCGAGCTACTCCTCGACGAGTATCACGAGCGTCTCTGGCAGCACGCCGTCATGGTCCATCGCCTCGGCCGCCGCCTCGGTCTGCATGAAGGCCGTGACAGCATCCATGTCGGCAACGTCCATGAGCACAGCAACGTGGGTCGGATTCTGAGGGTCGACGAACGTGCGGATGTTGGTGACGCCGAGAGGGCCGAACACCTCTTCGCGCTTGGGCGAGGCGAGCCAGTGCTTGGTGTCCTTGACGTCGTGATGGCCGATCACGGTGGGCATACGCTCTCCTGGCTTCAACGCCCGGCGGTAGTGTCGGACGACTGGAGCGGATCGTACGCCCTTTTCGCTCGTCGTCGGGCGGTGCCTGCCGCTGCCGGTATCACGAGATTGTTCTGCCCGCCCGCCGGCATCACCAATCCGCATTCCCTGCCCTAGATGATCCGTCCCGGCGGGCGGAGAAGGGCTGCCAACCGAGCGTCGGCAGTCCTAGCGCTTGATGATGTTGTGGACCTCGAAGACCTCTGGCTCGGCCGAAAACTGGATTCCAACATCCGCCAGAATCGGCATCAAGACTTCGCCGTACGCCAGGAGTTGCTCTTGGGAATCCCAGATTTCGCTGACGCGCAGGTCTCCGTCGGTTCCGAAGCAGACGTGGTAGTCCCTGCCGTCCGGTGGAAACTTGAACTCAGCGCCTTTCTCGCGTCGTACCACGTCCTCGTACTGCGCGATGGTCACATTCGTCGGATGAAACCGGACAACGATGCTCATAACGCGATCCTCCGTAGTTGGGGGCACCACCCTATCCCGCATCTCTGGGCGAAGCGGCGGCACTCGCCTCAGCGAAGAGCCTCCTCGAACCGCGGGTCGTCGCGCACCGCGGCGAAGTCGTCGTCTCTGCGTGCGTCCTCACGGAACTGCGGACGCAGTTCGACGGACCGCCGGAGGTGGGCGAACGTGTCGTCGCTGGTGTCGCCCGCGAGCGTTGCGAAGCAGGCGTAGTTGTAGTGCAGGCCCGCGTGGTCCGGCATGTGCTCGAGGGCAACGCGAACCGATTCGAGCGCGTCGGCATACCGCTGTTCGCCGTAGGCGGTCATGGACTCGCTGTGGAACTGCCACGCGTCGCCCCAGTCGATCCCCTGGTACGCCTCGCCCGGAGTGGCGCCGACGACCAGGAGGGTTCCGTCACCGATCACCTTCCTCCGCGCCTCCGGCCCCACAGACACGAGCGTTCCCGGCGGCGCGTCGACCGCCTCGCCGTCGATCTCGAAGGTCGCCTTCCCGTCGAGCACGATGTACAGCTCCTCCTGTCCCGACCCGGCCTCGTCGTGCTCATTGACCAGCGTCCCGTCCGCGCTCGGCGTGAAGGCGTTGATTCCGAATGCGTGGATCCCGAGGTACTCGCGCACCGGAATATCCCGGCCGCGCCGCTCGATGTCGTCGATGTGCGCGACCTTCCAGTTCGGCTTGTCGTTCATCCGATCACCTCCCAATAGCGAGTACGCACAGTAGCCCGTGTTAGACGGCTTCTTCGCGCTTTCCGGGCAGGCGCCGCGTGAACCAGAAAGAGAGCACCGCCAGGAACGCGACGGCGAGCATCGACGTCTTCAACGCGTCGAGCTGCGCGCCGGCGTAATCGTCGGTGACGGTCGTCGCATCGGCCGACGAAAGCCCGGCGTCGCGCAACGCCTTGTATGCCTGGTCGGTTGTGACGATCGGGATGCCGGTCTCGGTGGCCTTCGAGATCCGTGTCTTCACGTCGGGGGGTACGGCGGGGTTCTCCTGGATCCGAGTGTTGAACCCGTTCAGGAGCCCGAGCAGCAGCACGGAGCCGATCAGCGCGGTTCCGAGCGACGCGCCGAGGTTCTGTGCCGTCCCCTGGAGCCCGCCGGCCTCGTTCGTTTGATCCGGGGGTGCCGAGGACATGATCACGTTGCCGAGCTGCGACATCAGGAGGCCGGCGCCGATCCCGAAGAAGATCAGCGACAACGCGAAGGCCGTCCCGTTCAGGGTCACGTCGATCGTCCCCACGAGCACCAGCGCGGCGATGGCCATCGCGCCGAGGCCGACCTGGACGACCGTCCGCGGCCCGCGCCGCGCCGCCACCTTCGGCCCGGCCAGCGCGGCGGCCAGCATCGAGACCGACATCGGGAAGAGACGCTTCCCAGTCTCGAAGGCGTCGAAGCCGAGCACAACCTGGAGGTATACGGGCAGGACGAAGAACGTGCCCATCACGATCAGCTGCTGCGCGGCCAGCGAGGTGAGCCCGGCGCGCAGCGTCTCGATCTTCAGCAGCGCGCGGTTGAGGAGCGTGCTCCTGCCGAGCCGTTCGCGGCGCTCCTCCCACGCGAAGAAGCAGCCGAGCACGACCAGGCCGCCCATGATCAGGAACGGCACCACCGAAAACCCGAGCGGCGTGATCTTGTGCCCGTTGATCGCCGGCGCGGCGACCGGCCTGATCCAGCCCCAGGTGCTGCTCTTCAGGATCCCGAACACGATCAGGCCAAACGCGACCGCCGACAGCGCCGCGCCGCCGTAGTCCAGCGTCGGCGGGTGCTCGGGCTTGGGCGCGCGCTTCATCATGCGGTGGACCGCGAGCACCACGATCACCACCACGACCTCGCCGACGAAGACGTACCGCCAGCTCCAGGTGGTCGTCACGTAGCCGCCGATCAGCGGGCCCGCCGCGATCGCCGCGCCCGCGGCGCCACCGATCATCGAGTAGGCGAAGGCGCGCTCCTTGCCGTCGTAGTTCGCGGCGGTCAGTGCCGCGATCGCCGGGATCACCAGCACCGCGCCCAGTCCCTCGATCCCCGACCAGCCGATCAGCAGCACGGTGAGGTTCGGGCTGAGGGCCGTGATCAGCGAGCCGAGCCCGTACACGCCCAGCCCAAGGCCGAACGCGCGATCACGGCCCACGATGTCACCGAGCTTCGCGCCCACGAGCATGAACGCCGCCATCACGAGCGTGTACATCGTGATCGCGCTCTGCACCCCGGTGACGGTCGTGTTCAGATCCTGCACGATCTGCGAGATCGAGACGTTCATCACGCTCGAGTCGAGCACCATGATGAACTGGGCCGAGGCCAGGATGATCAGTGGGAGCCACTTGCGCACCGGGCCGACTGTACGCGAATCTAGGGAGAGGTGACCACGCTTGCGAACCGCCCGAACACTGCACTCGTTGTCGTCGACGTACAGAACGCCGCCCTCGAGCGGGCTCACGAACGCGACTCGGTGGTCGCGAATGTCGGCAGCCTCGTCGAGAGGGCGCGGCGAGGGGGTGCCCGTGGTCTGGGTCCAGCACTCCGACGAGCAGCTCGCACGAGGGAGCGACGCCTCGCAGATCGTCTCCGAGCTGACTCCCGGCGACGCAGAGCCGCTTGTCGAGAAGCACTACGGCGACTCCTTCGAGGACACCACCCTCGAAGCGGCCGGCCGGTGACGTCCACGCGTTCCTATCGGACGCGGCGAACTGGCCGCGTTGGGCAGTGGTGAACGTGCTGGCCGCCGAGCCTGCCGACGAGCCGGGTTGGTGGCGAATCGCGACGCCAGACGGCCCGGGAGAGATTCGCATTCGTGCGGACGCTGCGACGGGTGTTCTTGATCACGACTTCCGCGATCCGGACGAGCCGGGATGGATGGCAACGGTGCCGGCGCGTGCGGTCGCGAACGGCCGCGGCGCCGACTTCTTGATGACGATCTTTCAGCCGCCGCAGCTGGACGACGAGGCCTTCGATCACTGGCTCGCGGACACCGCGACCGAGTTCACCACACTCAAAGAGGTGCTCGAACGTCCGTGAGCCGGTGCCGACCGGTCGTCGGTGCCGAACTCCGCGGCATCACGTCAGCGCTGTCCGGCGGCTGACGCTTACTCCCAGGCCACTGACAAGGCACCGGCAGCTTCGAGCGCCTCCGCGCGGTGGCGGTAATCGTGCATCCGCACGATCTTGCCATCGACGAGCGTGTAGACGATGGTCGCCTGTCCGCGGGCCTCATCTTCATAGCCATCGACCGGCGGGCCGATTCCGACGCCGCGCACGGACATGACGACGTGATCGCCTGCCGCGACCAACTCGATCGCCTCGACCGGCGGGACGCGGCCAACCCGCTGTCCCACCATATCGATCACCTCTTGGCGGTTGTGGCAGATCCACTCGGGCTTGACGCCTTGGTGGACGACGTCCGGCGCAAGCCGACTGGCCATCGTCTCGAGATCGCCCCGTCGCATCGCGTCAAGCCAGTCCGCGAAGATGATCTCGATATTGCTCTCGGGTGCCCTCGGCGCCGCCATGCTTCGAGCTTAGCCGCTTGGCGATCACCGGTCGGTAGCGGTGTGCACCGTTCACCGCCGCCGACGATTTGCGAGGATGCATCAATGCACCGCGTGGCCCGTCTCGTGACCCACGCCGACGTTCGCGAGGACGCGGACGTCGGGGGCAATCCCGTGTCGGTGCCCGTCGACGTTCGCGGCTGGGCCAAGGCTCCACCCGCAGCCGATGGGGACGCTGAACCTCGTCACATTTCTGTGTCGGCGCGACACGAAGCGGTGTTGGATGATGGCAGTCGACTGCTGCTCCTTGACGATCGCGGCTGGACGGAGGAGCTGCGCGGACCCGGCGCGGACGAGATCGACGACCTCTGGGCGCTCACGCGGGAACGCGACATCGTCGAGACCGCGCGCATGGTCGTCGGGCCGGACGAGCCGTTTGGTGGACGCTCCCAAGGCGACATGGAGGCCGACCACTGGAACGCGCTCGTGGCCAACCTGCGTGCGCAGGGTGTCGTCGTGGAGGCCGGCCAACTGAGGCAGCTCCCTCACGAGGTCGAGCTCAGCGACCGGCTACGCGCCCGCCTCGGTCAGAGGCCTGACGGCGCGGCCTGAGCGCGACGCTCCCGCAGCCTGCCGGCTTTCGACCCAGAGCAGGAGATCGTTCGGTTGCCGGCCGGAGAACACCTCGATGCCGAACGGGAGCCGCTCACCAGCCGAAATGACGTGCGCGTCAAAAGCGCTGTCTCCAAACAGCCAGGTGACGTCGGGGGTCCTATCGATTGCTCCCCATATGTTGTCCTGGCCAGCAGCACGCATCCATCGGCGTCGAACGCGACGCCAACCGCAACGGCAACGGATTGAGAAGGCACCGCCCCGGACGGTACCAGCCGCCACCGCACAGAGATGCTAAGCGTCCCTCGCCCCCACCCGTGTCCTTCGCCTGTGCGAGAATCCGACGGCGATCGCTGGCATTGGAGGTTCGGTGAGGTGAGAGACGCGCTCTACGTCGTCGGGGGACTGGCGATCGTCGTGTTCTTCATCGTCCGCCAGCTCCGCAGCGACCGGTTCGAGCAGCGCTCGCTGATCTTCCCGATCGGTCTCGGCATCTACGGAGCCGTGATCCTGAACGGCACGTCCAAGCACCACCCTGTCACCGCGGCATCGGCGGGACTGCTCGGCCTGAGCGCCGCGGCGTCCCTCGCGTTCGGCGTGATTCGAGGGCGCACGATCGAGCTGTTCGAACGAGACGGGGAGCTGTGGGAACGCGCGACGTGGGCCACCATCGCGGGGTGGATCGGCCTGCTCGTGACACGCATCGCCCTCATCGCCGCCGCGACGATCGTGGGCGCGAGCCTCGCCGCGTCCCCCTCGTCGATCCCGCTCATGCTGGCGATAACGCTTGCGGCCCAGATGATCGTGGTGGGTCAGCGTGCCAGGGAAACCGGTGTCGCGATCCCGGCTCGTTCGAGACGCAGGCGGCCGCGCAGAGCTGTTCGATGAGCTGATCAGCGAAGCATCGGCACGACGCGTTCGCGGAACAGCTCGAGCTGCCTGACCTCGTCGCGCAGGGGCCACACGAACAGCCGCTGCGCGCCCGCATCTGCGAAGGCTGCGATGCGCTCGGCGCACACCTCGGCGGGACCGATCGGCAGCGACAGCGAGCGCAGCTCCTCCACCGGCCGTCGGAGCAGCGGGGCGAGCACATCGGCGAGCATGCGCTCGGCGCTGCGAATGTCGTCGGTCACGTACAGCCAGGCCGTCGCGATGGCGTTCGGGACCGGCTCCGCCCTCCCCTCCTTGAGCAGTGCCGCTGCCAGGCGCGTGACTCCTTCGCGGAAGCGCTGGGGCGTGGTGTTGTATGCGGACGCGAGCCAGCCGTCGCCGGTTCGCGCCACCCGTCGCAGGCCGGCCGGTGAGCCCCAGGTGGCGACCCAGATCGGCGGAGTCGGCCGCTGCGCCGGCCGTGGCTCGAGATCTATGCCACGAGAGGAATAGAAGGCGCCCTCGAAGGCCTGATCGCCTGCGAGCAGCGCGCGCAGCGTGAGGATGGCCTCACCGAAGCGCGGCCAGCGCTCATCGAAGGAGATGCCCGCCGCCGCATAGTCACGGGCGGACGACCCCGGGCCGACGCCGATCACCAGGCGGCCATCCGACAGGATGTCGATCGCGGCGAGCGTCTTTGCGAGCGGCGCCGGGCCGCGGATCACCGGCAGGCTCACGGTGGTGGCGAGCGTCATGTCCTGCGACTCCGCGATGACCGCCGCAAGCGCGGTTGGGCCATCCAGCCACGGTCTGGCGAAGAGCAGATGGTCGTTGGCGCACACGTAGCGGTAGCCGAGACCGGCTGCGTTTTTCGCATAGGCCTTGAGTCCGGGGAGCGAGGCTCGTGTGCCGAAGTCGATCAGCGGCAGATGGGCGCCGAAGTCCACCCCTGCCACCCTAACGTCCCACCGCTTGCGAGGGGGCGAGGCCGCCGCTCGCCGACCTAGGACGCGCGCGCTCCAGGGCGGCCCGATCGGCGGGCGCGCCGCGCGTCGGCAGCACCAGCTCGACCGGCAGGTCGAGCAGCGGCTGCAACGTCTCCAGGATCTGCTGCCGGCGAGACGCCCTTGTTCGCCCAGTCGGCCGGGAACTCGAGCCCGTTACCGCGATCGATCAGCGTGTCACCGGCGACCAGCGCACCCTGCCCCCTCGATCCACAGCACGAGGTCGTTCGGCTCCATCCCCGGGCGGGCCTCGACGCCGATCGGCAAGCGCTCGCCGGCCAGGAACACCTGGCCCAGCAGCGGGTCAGGATCGCCGTCATCGGGCAGCGGCATGTGCAGCGTCGCGCCGAACCGCTCGATCAGCTTGCGGGTGTCGCGCCGGTGCCATGGGCACGTCAGCACGATCACCACCTCGCGGCCGTCGGCCATGTCCTCGACCTGCTCCGGCGGCGCGGTCGGGTCGATCAGCAGCAGCCGCGTGCCGTCGTCGATCGCGTAGGACGAGACCTCCGGCCCCCAGTCCTCCGTGGCCACGTCCTCGGGCGTCCACTCAGGATGCTCGGCCTCCCACCACCACAGACCCGGTCTCAGCTCCTGCACGCGGGCATGCTACGCCGCTCGTGGCCTGCGTGCCCGCATGCCCAGGAAGATCGGCAGTGCCTCGTACTCCGGCTGCTGCCCAGCGAGTAGCGCGGAGGCCACGGGCTCGGCGACCGCCTCGATCGCGAACCCGGTCGCGATCAGGGCGTGCCGGCTCGACCATTTCGGGAGGTCGCTCATGTCCTCAGCGCTCCCGGCGGCCGGACGCGAGGTCGGCTAGGCCGACTCTTGGTCGAGCTCAGCCGTGACGTCGACGGCGTGACCACCCTCGGCCACCAGCGTCGGGTCGATGTGCTTCTCGATCGTCTCGCGCGTGATCACGCACTTGTTCACGTCCTTGCGCGACGGCAGGTCGAACATCACGTTCAAAAGCGCCGCCTCGATGATCGAGCGGAGACCGCGGGCGCCGGTGGCCCGCTCCAGCGCACTGCTCGCGATCGCGCCCAGCGCGTCGTCGGTGAACACGAGGTCGATGCCGTCGTAGGAGAAGAACTTCTGGTACTGCTTGACCAGCGCGTTCTTGGGCTCCAGCAGGATCTGGACGAGATCGTCCCGCTTCAGCTGGTGCACGGCCGAGACCACCGGCAGCCGGCCGATGAACTCCGGGATCAACCCGTAGGCGATCAGATCCTCGGGCATCACGTCCTGGAACAGCTCCTGGGTGTCGCGGTTCTTCTTGGAGCGCAGGTCGGCGCCGAAGCCGATCGAGTTCTTGCCGATCCGCCGCTCGATGATGCGGTCGAGGTCGGCGAATGCACCGCCGCAGATGAACAGGATGTTCGTGGTGTCGATCGAGAGGAACTCCTGGTGGGGGTGCTTGCGCCCGCCCTGCGGCGGCACGCTCGCGACCGTGCCCTCCAGGATCTTCAGCAGCGCCTGCTGCACGCCCTCGCCCGACACGTCGCGCGTGATCGACGGGTTGTCGGCCTTGCGCGCGATCTTATCGACCTCGTCGATGTAGATGATCCCGGTTTCGGCCTTCTTGACGTCGAAGTCGGCCGCCTGGATCAGCTTCAGCAGGATGTTCTCGACGTCCTCGCCGACGTAGCCGGCCTCGGTCAGCGCGGTCGCGTCGGCGATCGCGAACGGCACGTTCAGGATCCGCGCCAGCGTCTGTGCCAGCAGCGTCTTGCCACAGCCGGTCGGGCCCAGCAGCAGGATGTTCGACTTGGCCAGCTCCACCTCGGCGTCGCCCTGGCTGGCCATCTGCACGCGCTTGTAGTGGTTGTAGACCGCCACCGACAGCGTGCGCTTGGCCTCTTCCTGGCCGACCACGTAGTCGTCCAGCACGTCGCAGATCTCGCGCGGCCGCGGCAGGTTGTCGAGGTCGAGCTGGACCGGTGTGGTCAGCTCCTCGTCGATGATCTCGTTGCAGAGATCGATGCACTCGTCGCAGATGTAGACGCCGGGCCCGGCGATCAGCTTCTTGACCTGGCGCTGGCTCTTGCCGCAGAAGCTGCAGAGCAGCTGCTCGTTGGTGTCGGTAGGGCGTGCCATCAGTGCTTGTCGATCACCCGGTCGATGATCCCATACTCGACCGCCTCGGGGGCGCTCATGAAGTAATCGCGCTCGGTGTCGCGCGTGACCTTCTCGAGCGACTGCTCGGTGTGGTTGGCGATGATCTGATCCAGCCGCTTGCGGATGTCGATGATCTCGCGCGCGTGGATCTCGATGTCGGTGGCCTGGCCCTGGAACCCGGACGAGACCTGGTGGATCAGGATCTTGGCGTTGGGCAGCGCCATCCGCTTGCCCTTGGTGCCGCCGGCCAGAAGCAGCGCGCCCATGCTCATCGCGATGCCGACGCAGATGGTGGACACGTCCGGCTTGATGAACTGCATCGTGTCGTAGACGGCGAGGCCGGAGTAGACGCTGCCGCCGGGCGAGTTGATGTAGATCGAGATGTCCTTGTCGGGATCCTCAGACTCCAGGTGCAGCAGCTGCGCCACGATCAGGTTTGCGATCTGATCGTCGATGGGCGTGCCCAAAAAGACGATCCGCTCGTTCAAGAGCCGCGAGTAGATGTCAAACGAGCGCTCGCCGCGCGAGGTCTGCTCGATCACCATGGGAATCAGTGGGCTCACTCGGGTTCTCCTATTCGCCGGGCGGCTCGGCTGAGCCGGGTGTCCAGATCTTTGGGGGATTTGCGGCCGCGGCCTCGGATTCCTGCTCCGGGGTCCACAGCTTCTCTCGCGCCTCGGCCTGCTCGGGCGAGATCTCCTTGGCGTTCTCGACCACGATGTCGAGCGCTTTCTGCAGCCGCAGATCGATCCGCAGCGAGGTCAGCGTGACGGGGTCTGCCATCAGCCGCTCCACCATCTCGTCGGGGTTCTGCCCGTCCTGGGTGGACTGCTCGCGGATGAAGGCCTCGATCATCTCGTCGGTGATCTCGACGTTTTCTGCGTCGGCAACTGCCTCCAGCGCGAGGTCCTTGGCGACGCCGTCCTCGGCCTGCGGCCGCATCGAGGCGACGATCTCCTCGGCGCTCTGGCCGGTCAGCCGCAGGTAGTCGGACATCTCCATCCCCCGCGCCGCCAGCGACTCCAGCATGCTGCGGGTCATCTCCGACATGCGGCTGCGCACGAGCGCCTCGGGCAGCTCGCTGGTCAGCTGCTTGGCAAGGTCGTCCAGCACGGTCGTGCGGAAGATGCGGTTCGACTCCTCGGTCAGCGCCTCCTCGAAGCGCGACGTGATGTCGGCCTCGAGCTCCTTCAGGGTGTCGAACTCGCTGACCGACTTGGCGAACTCGTCGTCCAGGTCGGGCAGCAGCCGCTCCTTGACGTCCTTCATGGTGACGTCGAAGCTGGCCTCCTTGCCGGCCAGGTGCTCGGCCGGGTAGTCCGCCGGGAAGGTGACGGCGACGTCGCGCTGCTCTCCGGCCTTCATGCCGGTCAGGCCGTTCTCGAGGTCGCCGATCAGGCGCCCCTCGCCCAGCTCGATGCCGTAGTCGGTGCCGCTGCCGCCCTCGAACGGCGTGCCGTCCATCGAGCCGGCGAAGTCGATCACCACGAAGTCGCCCTGCTCGGCGCCGCGCTCGACCGGGTTCAGCTCGGCCACGGTCAGCTGCAGACGCTGCAGCTCGCCGTCGATCCCCTCGCGCGGCACCTCGACGGGCGCGCGCACGCCGGTCAAGCCCTTGTAGGAGCTGACCGTGGGGCGCGGCTTCACCTCGACCTCGGCCTTGAAGTGGAACGTCTCGCCCTCGACCGGCTGGTCTGACCAGTCGATGGTAGGACGGTCGACGGGGTCGATGCCGGACACGGCCACGGCCCGCCGGTACCAGGCCGACAGGTGGTGCTCCAGCGCCTCCTCGATCACGGCGTCGCGCCCGATCCGCTGCATGACGAGGCCCTTGGGAGCCTTGCCCTTGCGGAATCCGGGCAGGCGCACCGATCGCGAGAGGTCGTCGAGCGCGTGGTCGAAGGCGTGGTCGACATCGTCGGCCGGCACCTCGACCGTCAGCCGAACGCGGTTGGAATCAAGCTCTTCGAGTTGAGTCTTCATAAGGCGGGCGATCGGCGGCCGCCACGAGGGCAGCGCGCGGCGACCTTCTAACCTTAGTCGTAGGCAGACAGGTGCGCCACCGCGGCGAGGGCGGTTCGCCGGGTTGGTAGTGTCACTGTGATGCAGGAGCGCCGACGGTTCGACGATGCCCAGGATGCCACCAGGCGCACGCGGCTGGCCAACGAGCGCACCTACCTGGCCTGGTGGCGCACCGGCCTCACGGCGCTGGCGGTCAGCCTGGCGGCGGGCAAGGTGGTGCCACAGCTGAGCAACGCCCAGCGCACCTGGCCCTATCAGGTGATCGGGGCCGGCTTCGCGGTGATCGGGATCGCCTGCATCGCCTACGCCCTGCGCCGCGAGCGGAAGGTCGAGGCTGCGCTGATGCACGGCGACTTCGTGCCACCGGACAGGATGTGGACGCTGGCCATGACCGTGGCCGGCGTGCTGCTTGGGCTGTTCACGCTGGTGCTGATGGCGTTCAACACCTAGCCGGTATGCCTATCGAGGACGGTTTCGTCACGCGCTCCTACCGCGGGTCACGCCTCTCACTCAGCTGCGCAACACCGGGCGCGATCTTAACGGTGTCAAACCCCGACTCGGGCGGCGTGGGCGGTCCGGCACGGTTCGTGACGGGTCGTTACCCGGCGGTGACGCGCACCAGCATGGTTGTGCGGTCGTCGATCCGGAGCCGTGATGTCTGTAGCAGCCTCGCTGTGCGGATCGTTGCGTTCGGCCGCGGGATCGTCGCGAAGTCGTGAGCTTCGTTGCACCATTCAGGCTCATGTGGCGGTCACGGCGGCGCAACGCCGGATGCCCCCACCGCCCCGGCGTCGCGCAGCTGCTCAAGCGCCGCGGTCAGCTCGCTCAGGGCGATCAGGTTCGGCGCCGGGGTGCCGGTCATCGCGGCCACCTCGACCACGGCGTCCACCATGCAGCCCAGCTCCAGCCGCTTCCCGGCCTCGAAGTCCTGCAGCATCGAGGTGCGATGGTCACCGACCGCCAGCCCCGCCTCCAGCCGGCGGTCGATCGAGATCGGCAGCTCGACTCCGACCGATGCGGCCACGGCCGCGCACTCCTCCATCACGATCCGGATGTAGGCCAGCGCGCGCTGTGACCCGCGCAGCGCACCCATGGTCGAGCGGGTGATGGTCGTGATCGGGTTGAAGGCGGCGTTGCCGACCAGCTTCAGCCAGATCTGACGGCGCAGCTGCTCGTCGAACGAGCACTTGAGCCCCGCCGCGACCAGCGCCTGGGAGATCTCGCCGCAGCGCTCGGTGGCGACCCCGTCGGGCGTGCCGATGGTGAAGCGCGTGCCCTCGATGTGGCGGATCACGCCCGGCTCCACGATCTCGGTCGAGCAGTACACGACGCAGCCGACGATGCGCTCGGTCGCGATCGAGCGGCTGATCACGCCGCCGGGATCGACGCTCTCGAGCGTGCGCCCGGCGAGCGGGCCGTCCTGCCCCTGGAAGTACCACCACGGCAGCCCGTTCTGGGCGGGCACGACCACGGCGCCCGGCCGCAGGCGCTCGCCGATCGCCGGTGCCAGCTCGGGCAGGCTGTGAGCCTTCAGGCCGATCACGATCACGTCGGCCTCGGCCAGCGCGTCGATGTCGGCGGTGGCGGCCGGGTGGCTGGTGAAGTCGCCGCGCGGGCTCTGCACCCGCACGCCGTGCTCGATCATCGCCTGCAGGTGCGGGCCGCGGGCGATCAGCGTGACGTCGCTGCCCGCCTGCGCCAGGGCGGCGCCCAGGTAGGCGCCGATCGCCCCGGCGCCGAGCACCGCGAACCTCACCCCTGCTCCTCCAGGTAGGCCGCCATCCGCGGACGCTGCACCTTGCCGGTGGGCGTCTTGGGGATCTCGTCCAGCACGTGGATGCGATCCGGCACCTTGAACGGCGCCAGCGAGTGCGCCATGTGGCGCCGCAGCTCGTCGGCGCGGGCGTCGCCTTCCAGGACAACGGCCGCGGCCACCGTCTGGCCGTACTTGTCGTCGTCGACGCCGAACGCCACGGCCTCGGCCACCTGCGGATGGGAGAGCAGCACCGCCTCGATCTCGTAGGGCGAGATGTTCTCGCCGCCACGGATGATCATCTCCTTCAGCCGCCCCAGCAGCCGCAGGTAGCCGTCATCGACCCGGCCCTGGTCGCCGGTGCGAAACCAGCCGTGAAAGAACGACTCGGCGTTCGCCTGGTCGTTGTTCAGGTAGCCGGGGGTGAGCCCGGCACCGGAGATCGCGACCTCCCCGGTTCCGCCCGGCTCGACGTCGCCGCCGTCCGGGTCGACGATCCGGAATTCGGCGCCGGCGGGGATCCCCACCGATCCCTCGTACCGCGCCGCCGGCGGCAGCGGGTTGGAGGCGATCTGGTGGGTGGCCTCGGTCATGCCGTAGGCCTCGACCATGGGCGCGCCGTAGCGGGCCTCGGCCTCGCGCATCAGCTGCGGCGAGAGCGCGGAGCTGCAGGAGCGCGCGAACCGCAGGCGCAGGTCCGCCTCGGCGGCGTGATCCAGGATCATCCGGTGCAGCGTGGGGCCGGCCGAGAGCCAGGTGGCCGACCCGGCGGCCGCCTGCGCCCAGAACCGGCGCGGGCTGAAGCGGCGGGGCACGATCACCGTGCCACCCACGGCCAGCTGGGCCAGGGTGGAAGCGATCAGGCCGTGGACGTGGAACAGCGGCATCGCGCAGAACGACACGTCGTCGGAGGTCAGATCGTAATGGGCCGCGATCGACCGCGCCTGCGCGGTCAGGTTGCGCTGCAACAGCGGCACCTGCTTGGGGCGGGAGGTGGTGCCGCTGGTGTGCAGCAGCA
The DNA here is from genome assembly GCA_963766445.1 of uncultured Actinomycetes bacterium. GTDB lineage: Bacteria > Actinomycetota > Thermoleophilia > Gaiellales > JAICJC01 > JAICYJ01. The sequence goes on from CAVXZW010000017.1 coordinate 100,508, forward strand.
GCGCGATCTGCTCCGACGCGCCGGCGCCGTTCGAGCCGTCCGCGGCCGTCGCGCGGCCGCCGGCGCGCACGTCGACCGGCTGGCCGGGCGCGGCGGCGACCACCTCGGCGATCGGGATCGATCCGGCCGCCGCCCGCGCGTTCGGGGCCGCCGACTCGCCGATCAGCAGCAGCTGTGGGACGAGGTCGTCGAGGTAGAAGCGGAACTCCGGCTCGGTGTAGGCCGGGTTGAGCGGCACGGTGGCGGCACCCAGCGAAGCCAGCGCGAACAGGATCGCGACCAGCTCGACGCCGTTCGGTAGCACCACCGCCACGCGGTCACCCGGCCCCACCCCGGCCGCCTGCAGCGTCCCGGCCAGCCCGTCCACCAGCTCCGCCAGCTCCCCGTGGCTAAGCCTGACGTCCGCGTCGGGACAGATCAGCGCGGTGCGAGCCGCGTCGGTGTCGAGTAGCCCGATTAGTGGCTCCGATTGCTGGCTCACAGGGGGAACGTATACGGAGTCCGGTCTGCTGGCGTCAGGAGGCGGAGTGGGCCATGCGACCCCGGCGGGCGAACGTGCGGGTGGCACTCCAGCCGACGATCGACGCGAGCGCAAGCGCGCCGAACACGATGTCCCACGCCGCCAGGATCAGCTCCTGGCCCAGCGAGAACGCCGCGATGGCGCTCGAAGGAGCCACGTTTCGCGGGCGGCCGACGCCAGCGCCTGCTGCGTCCCGACGCCGCCGGGGGTGAACGCGAGCGTCGAGGAGATCGAGTTGACGGCCAGGACAAGCAGCACGCTCTGCGGCGACACGGGCAATCCGTAGGCGCGCATGAAGAGGCCGATCACCGCCGCTCGCACCGCGTAGGCGGCCAGCTCAACTGCGAGCACCTGCGCTGCGTAGACACGCGGCTCTCTGAGAATCGCCACGCCCTGCCTGGCTCCGGCGAGCGCCTTGCACCGGCGAACGACGACCCAGGCTACGATCCCGAGCACGACCACGCCGACCAGGACGAGCACCGCGTGTGCATACAGTGAGCCGAACTGAGGATCCAGCGCGCCCTGCCGCGTGGCGATCAGGGCGATGCAGACGGCCACACCGATGACGACGTAGAACG
>CAVXZW010000018.1:0-63215 GCA_963766445.1 uncultured Actinomycetes bacterium
ATCTGGGGGCCGCGCGCCCGCGAGGTGCTGGCGCCGCTGACCAAAAGCGACCTCTCCAACGAGGCATTCCGCTACATGACGGCGCAGGAGATCTCGATCGGCTCGGTGCCGTGCCTGGCGGTGCGGGTCACCTACGTCGGCGAGCTGGGCTGGCAGCTGCATGCCCCAGCGAGTACGGCCAGGCGCTGTGGGACTCGTCTGGGCCGCGGGCCGGGAGCACGGCGTCCGCGCCTGCGGCTACCGCGCGATCGACGCCCTGCGGATCGAAAGGGTACCGCGTCCGGGGCGCGGACATGACGCCGGAGGAGACGCCCGACCAGGCCGGCCTGGCGTTCGCGGTGAAACCCGACAAGGGCGACTTCAAGGGCCGCGCGGCGCTGCTCGAGTCGCGCACGCGCGAGCCGGGGCCGAGGCTCTGCTGCCTGCTGCTAGCCGACGCGCGGTCGGTGTGCCTGGGCTCGGAGCCGGTGCGGATCGGCGATCAGGTGGTGGGACGCGTGACCACCGGCAGCTACGGCTACGCGGTCGAGCGCTCGGTCGCCTACGCCTACCTGCCCGCGGCATCGGCCGAGGCCGGCACCCCCGTCGAGGTCGAGGTGTTCGGCGAGTGGGTGGCGGCCGAGGTCGCCGCCGAGCCGCTCTGGGATCCTGCCGGCGCCCGCATCCGCGCCTGAGCCGGGCACGACAATCGTGTAACAACCGCCCGCAGGGAGCCGTGCCGGGTGACGCCATCTCGTACGCTTGGACGGTGGAACAGCACACGATCCTGCTGGTCGAGGACGACGCCACCATCCGCGAGATGACGCAGCTGTCGCTCGAGCGCGACGGCTTCGTGGTCGACACGGCCGCCGACGGCCCGGCCGGGCTCGAGGCGTTCCGCGCCGGTAGCCCCGACCTGGTGCTGCTGGACGTGATGCTGCCGGGGCTGGACGGCGTCTCCGTGTGCCGCGCGATCCGCGAGTCGAGCGTGGTGCCGGTGGTGATGCTGACGGCCCGCACCGATGCCGTGGACGTGGTGCTGGGTCTGGAGGCGGGCGCCGACGACTACGTCACGAAGCCGTTCGAGCCGTCGGTGTTGGCGGCCCGGCTGCGGGCGGTGCTGCGGCGCGCCACCCGCGCCGCGCCCCAGCAGCCGCTGCGGTTCGGCGACCTCGAGATCGACCCGCTGGGCATGGTGGTGACCCGCGGCGACGAGGAGCTGTCGCTGACCCCGACCGAGTACCGGCTGCTGCTGATGCTGGCCGAGAACGCGGGTGTCGTGCTGGGCCGCGAGCGGCTGCTGGAGGAGGTGTGGGGATACGTGTGGGCCGGCGACACGCGCCTGGTGGACATGCACGTGCGGCGGCTGCGCGGCAAGGTCGGGCCCGAGGTGATCGAGACCGTACGCGGCGCCGGCTACAAGATGGTGCGGCCGTGAGGTCGCTGCGGGTGCGGCTGGCGCTGGCCTTCGCGCTGGTGGCGGCGCTGGTCGCGGCGTTCGTGGGCGTGGCCGTGTACCAGCTGTCCGCGCAGGACCTGCTCGACCGGGCCCGCGCCAAGTCGGTGGCAAACGTGCGGTCAGCGGCCCGGCTGTACCCGCTGACCAAGCCGCTCACCCCCTACCCGGCCCTGCCGGTGAACGACCGCTCCGTGCCGGCGGCACTGCGCGCCGCCGTTGCCTCGCGCCACGTCGCCACCTACCGCGGCGACTGGAACGGCAAGCCCGTGATCTGGGCCGGGCGGCCGGCCGCCGACGGCACGCCGCTGTTCGTGCGCGCCTCGTTCCAGGCCGAGCAGCAGTCACTGAACGACCTGCGCACCAAGCTGATCGGCGCGGCGCTGGCGGCGGCGCTGGCCGGCGCGATGGTGGGCGTGGCGCTGGCGGGCCGCCTGTCACTGCGTCTCAGGCGCGCGGCGGCGACGGCCGAGCGCGTGGCCGGCGGTGACCTGGACGCGCGCATCGGCGCCACCGGGGGCGACGAGGTGGCGGCCATGAGCGACGCGGTCGACCGGATGGCCGAGGCCTTGCAGCAACGGCTGGAGCGCGAGCAGCGGTTCGTGGCGGACGTCGCCCACGACCTGCGCACGCCCTTGACGGGCTTGACCGCCGCCGCCAGCCTGCTCGACGACGACCAGGTGGGCGGCGCCATCAAGGAGCGCGTGTCGCACCTGAGCGGCCTGGTCGAGGACCTGCTCGAGATCGCACGGCTGGACAGCGGCTCGGCCACGCCCGACCTGCGGTGGGTGGACGTCGGCGCGCTGGCCGCCGACGTGGCGTCGCGGCACCAGGGCACGCGCAGCGGGACGTCGCAGCCCTGCCGCGCGCTGGTCGACCCGCGCCGGCTGGAGCGGGTGCTCGAGAACGTGATCGGGAACGCCGAGCGGCATGGCCGCCCGCCGATCGTCGTGGACGTGGGCGAGACGCGGGTGCGTGTCACCGACAGCGGGCCCGGCTTCTCGCCCGAGATGCTCGAGCGCGCCACCGAGCGGTTCTCGTCGGGCGACCCGGCCCGCGGCGGCGGCATCGGGCTGGGCCTCGCGATCGCGGCGGCGCAGGCCCGTGTGCTGGGCGGACGGCTGGTGCTGGCGAACGTGCCGGCCGGCGGCGCCGCCGTCACGATCGAGCTGCCGGAGGTGCCGGCTTGAAGGGGCTCGCGGCGATCTCGCTGGTGGCGGTGTTGGCCGCCGGATGCGGCAGCCAGTCCGGCCTGCACGTCGAGAACGGCGGGTACACGGTCGTGGTGGTGCCCGCGGGCAGCACCGGCGGTGGCGGCCACAGCACCACCCCCGCGCTCCCGCGGCGGGTGACAGCGCGGATCCCGCTGGGCGGGGTGCCGTCGATCGCCTGGGACGGGACGGCCACGATGTGGGCAGCGGTCTGGGCGGGCGGCCCGACACCTGCTCGGCTCGCTGATCGCGGTGGACACGGCGACCGGCACCGCCGCTGCGCCGACCGTGTTGCCGGCCTCGCATACGCCCTATCTGATCGCGGCCACGGCGTCGTCGGTGTACGTGGGCGGCGGCGGTGCGGTGATGCGGATCGATCCGGGCACCGGCAATGTGATCGAGCGCCGCGACCTTGGCGCGAGGCTGCGCGCCCTACTGGCCGCGCAGGGCCGGCTGTGGGTGACCGCGGACGGGGGCCGGCTTGTGCAGCTCAGCCCGGACACGCTGGGCGTGGTCGCGACACGGCACGTCACCGGACATCCCGATGCGATCACGACCGACGCCGGCTCCGTGCTGGTGACCGATGACCGCGACCGCACGCTGACGCGGATGAACATCGCCAGCGGCAAGGTCACCGGCAGCACCAGCATCGGGGCGAACGGCGCCGGCCGGCCGTCGCAGATCACGGTCTACGCCGGGTCGATCTGGGTCTACGAGGGCACGACCGTGCTGCGGGTGGCGACCGGAGCGCTGCAGCTGCTCGACCGTGTCACGGTGCCGGGCGGGGGCGGCTCGATCGCGGCCGGCACCGGCGGCGTATGGGTCAGCGGCAACTTCGGCGTGGCCCGCATCGACCCCGCAACCGGGGCGCTCGACGCGCCGGTCGCCGTCGGCCAGGCGGGCGCCGCGATCGCGACCACCGGCGATGCGGTGTGGGTGGTGCAGCGGCCGACGGGCACGCTGCTGCGGCTGGTGCCGTAGGTCCGTCTAGGGCATCCGCGGGAAGTGGCCGGCACGGTCGCGTACCAGCCAGCGGCGAGGCTGCGCGTCCAGCCAGGACACCAGCGTCGAGTAGGTCACGCAGCGCACCTCGGGGCGGTCGCAGACCGTGTCGACGAACCGCGTCAGCGCATGCACGTAGGCGCCGTGGTTCCAGGCGGCGAAGTGGTTTCCGACGTCGATCGGAGCGCGGTCGCCGTGGTAGTTGGCGCGGAAGTAGCGCATGTAGCTGGCGAAGACCTCGTCGGCAAGGACACGGGAGCGGCGGCGCGACAGGACCGCGCGCCGGACTGGTTGACGTAGAAGTTGTAGTCCATCGAGAGGACCGCCAGGGCGTGCCGACCAGCTTGATCAGCGCCAGCGGGAAGCTCCAGATGCCGTCGCGCCGCCGCGGCCAGTCGCCCGGCAGGTCGGCCTGGCTGGCGTCGTAGGTCATGCCCTCGGACCGCAGCACGGGGTAGAGCCGGCCGAGGTGGCCCTGCAGGCAGGGCGTGCGGCCCCCGCGGATCTCGCCGTCGGGGACGGCCAGGCCGGCGTGGCGCATCAGCTTGTGGAACTGGCCGATCTCGTGCCGCCAGTCGCGCCTGCTCCAGGTGCCGATGTTGCCGGGGTAGGGCTGGCAGAAGTGGCCGTTGTAGTGCGTCCCGATCTCGTGGCCCTCGGCGTAGCCGAGGTCGATCTGCCGCACCAGCGCGCGCACCGCCGCCGCGCTCGGGCTGAAGCCGATGTCGGAGCTGCCGGCCGGGTGGCGGGGCGGGTGGTAGAGGCGCCTCTGGGCACGGTCGAGCAGGTAGACGCCGGACAGGAAGAAGCTGAAGCGGGCGCCGGTGCGGGCGCCGACGGCACGCCAGTGCCTCCAGAGCTTCGGGTCACCCGAGCCGTCGAAGGAGACCATCACGAACTGGGGTGGGCGCCGATAGTGCGGGGCCGGCGGCGGCAGCGTCACCGTGGAGGGCGGCGGCGCGCTGGTGGCCGACGACGGGCCCGTGCCGGAGTCACCTGCCTGGGACCCGCTGCACGCCGTCGCCGCCACCAGCAGCACCGCCATCGCCACACACCTCACGGACCGCACACTAGAGCCGGGCGGTCACACCACCTGCTCGGCCGGGTAACAGCTCGGTAACGCCGGGGCTACGCGGCGGCCAGCACGTCGCGCAGCGTGATGATCTGGTCGCGGCGCTGGCCGATGCCCACGATCGCCACCGGCACGCCCACCTGCTGCTCGATGAAGTCGAGGTAGTCGCGCGCGGCCGCCGGCAGCTGGCCGGCGTCGCGCACGTGCGAGATGTCGGTGTTCCAGCCCGGCAGATCGGTGTACACCGGCTGGGCGTGGTGGAAGTCGCTCTGGTGGCCGGGGAAGTCCTCGGTGACCGTGCCGTCGGGCAGCGTGTAGTGGGTGCAGACCGGGATCGACTCGAAGATCGAGAGCACGTCCAGCTTGGTCAGCGCCAGCTGGGTGAAGCCGTTCAGCCGGGTGGCGTAGCGCAGCGCCACCAGGTCGAGCCAGCCGCAGCGGCGCTCGCGGCCGGTGACGGTGCCGTACTCGGCGCCCGCGTCGCGGATCCGCTCGCCCCGCTCGGGGTCGGCCTCGCTGGGGAACCCGCCCGCGCCCACCCGCGTCACGTAGGCCTTGGCCACGCCCAGCACCGCGTCGATCCGGGTCGGCCCGAAACCGAGGCCGACGCAGGCGCCGGCGGCGATCGGGTTGGAGCTGGTCACGAACGGGTAGGTGCCGTGGTCGAGGTCGAGCAGGGTCGCCTGCGCCCCCTCGCACAACACCACCTTGCCCTCGTCGAGCGCGCGGTTCACGATCAGCGAGGTGTCGGCGATGAACGGCCGGATCCGCTCCGCGTAGCGCAGGGTGGCCTCCGTCATCACGTCCTTGTCGATCGGGCGCTGGTGGTAGATCTTGCGCAGGATCACGTTCTTGACCGAGAGCGCGGTCTGGATCTTCTGGCGCAGGATCTTCTCGTCGAGCAGGTCCTGCACGCGGATGCCGACCCGCGAGGCCTTGTCGGCGTAGGCGGGGCCGATGCCGCGGCGGGTGGTGCCGATCTGCAGCCGGCCCAGCATCAGCTCGGAGTCGGCGTCGATGATGCGGTGCCAGGGCATGATCAGGTGCGCGTTTCCGGAGATGCGGAAGCCGGCCAGGTCGATGCCGCGCTGCTCCAGGCCCTCCAGCTCCTCCATCAGCACCTCGGGGTCGATCACGCAGCCGTTGCCGATCACGCACAGGGTGCCCGGCCAGAGGATGCCGCTCGGCACCAGCCGCAGCTTGTAGGTGTCGTCGCCCAGCACCAGGGTGTGGCCGGCGTTGTTGCCGCCCTGGTAGCGGGCCACCACGTCGGCCCGCTCGGCCAGCGTGTCGACGATCTTGCCCTTGCCCTCGTCGCCCCACTGGGCGCCCACGACGACGCTACACGGCATCAGCGTCCATCCCTCTCAGGACGGGCCCTGGGCGAGGTTGGCGAAACGGGTGTAGCGGCCCTGGTAGGCCAGCTGCACGGTGTCCAGGGGGCCGTTTCGGTGCTTGCTGACGATCAGCTCGGCCTCGCCCTTGTGCTCGCTCTCGGGGTCGTAGTAGTCGTCGCGGTAGATGAACATGACCAGGTCGGCGTCCTGCTCGATCGAGCCGGACTCACGCAGGTCGGAAAGCTGCGGCCGCCGGTCCTTGGCACCGCGCTGCTCGACCGCACGCGACAGCTGCGACAGCGCCAGCACCGGCACCTCGAGGTCGCGCGCGATCAGCTTCAGCTGGCGAGAGATGTGCGAGATCTCGTTCACCCGGTTCTCGAACCGGGCGCCGCCGCTCATCAGCTGCAGGTAGTCGATCACGACCAGCGCCAGGTTCGGGTGGCGCGCCTTCAGCCGCCGGGTCTTGGCCTTGATCTCGAGGGCGGTGATGCCGGCCGTGTCGTCGATGTAGATCGGCGCCTCCTGCAGGTGCGAGCAGGCGGCGGTCAGCTTCGGCCACTCCTCGGGCGCAAGCTTTCCGGTGCGCAGCCGGCTGGAGTCGACCTTGCCCTCCGAGCACATCAGGCGCTGCGTGACCTCGTCGCGCGACATCTCGATCGTGAAGATCGCGACCGGCAGCTGCTCGCGGATGCCCACGTGGGCGGCCACGTTCAGCGCCAGCGACGTCTTGCCCATGCCCGGGCGGGCGGCCAGGATCACCAGGTTGGATGGCTGCAGCCCGGCCGTGATCTTGTCCAGCTTGCGGAACCCGGTGCTGACGCCGGTGATCTCGCGGCCGGACTCGTGCAGCTGGCTGATCCGCTCGAAGGAGTCGTTCAGCAGGCCGGCGATCGGGAAGAAGTCGCTGGTGATGCGCTGGTCGGCGATCCCGAACACGACCTGCTCGGCCTGGTCGACCAGCTCCTGCGGCTCGCCCAGCCGCTCGTACCCGAGCTGGGCGATCTGGGTGCCGGCCCGGATCAGGTTGCGGTAGGTGCTGGCGTCCCGCACGATCTCGGCGTAGCGGTGCGCGTTGGCCACGGCCGGCACGGTCGAGGCCAGCGTGTTCACGGCCGCCTTGCCGCCGACCTCGTCCAGCTGACCCTGGTTCTGCAGGGAGTTGATCAGCGTGATCGAGTCGACGGTGCCGCCCTCGGCGTAGACCCGCAGGATCGTCTCGTAGATGGTGGCGTGCGATCGCCGGTAGAAGTCCTCCGGCTGCAGCACCTCGGACACGATCGCGATCGCGTTCGCGGATACCAGCATCGCGCCCAGCACCGACTCCTCGGCATCGAGGTCGTGCGGCGGGACGGTGGGCGCGCGCTGCTGCTGCTGGTCGACGGCCATCAGGCGGGGCGGATCAGTAGTCGTCCGGCTCGGCTTCGAAGGCTTCCACGTTGCCCTCTTCACCGGCTTCGCCCGGCACCACCATCACCTTGACGGTGGCCTCGACATCGCCCCACACGGCGATCGTGACGCGGTAGGAGCCGAGCGCCTTGATCGCATCGTCCAGCGACACCTTGCGGCGGTCGACCCGGATCTTGCGGGCCTTCCAGATCGCGTCGGCGATGTCGCTGGACGTGACCGAGCCGTACAGCCGGTCCTCGACCCCGGCGCGGGCCTTGATCGTGAGCACGGTGCGGTTGAGGGTGTGGGCGATATCGCGCGCCTGCTCCTCGCTCTGCGCCTCGTGGCGCCTGCGCATCTCCTCCTGGCGCTGCACCTGGGCGACCATGCCGTTGCCGGCGGCCAGCGCCAGCTTGCGCGGCTCCAGGAAGTTGCGCATGTAGCCGGCGGCGACGTTCACGACGTCGCCCTTGCGGCCCAGTTTGTCGACGTCCTGCAGCAGGATCGCCTGTGTTCCTTTGTGTGCCATCACGTCCTCGTCGTCACGCGGCCGGGGCCGCGATCATCGTCTCCCGCGCTTGCGGATGCCAGCCCGGCGCGTCCGATTTCACCGCTGCTTGCGGGGATTCAGTTGACCGCGTAGGGCAGCAGGGCCACCTCACGCGCGCGCTTCACGGCCACCGCCACCTGGCGCTGGTGCCGCCGGCAGGCGCCGGTGATGCGTCGCGACCGGATCTTCCCCTTCTCCGACACGTAGCGCCGAAGCTGGTTGTAGTTCTTGTAGTCGATCTCCTCGACCTTGTCCTTGCAGAAGTAGCAGGACTTGCGTCGAGTCGATGCGCCGGCGCCGGCACGCGTCTTGGCCGGGCGCCGCTTGGGCTTTGATGCCATGTACTGCTCCTTCTAGAACGGAATGTCGTCGTCGCCGCCGCTGGGGCCGAAGGCCGCCGGCACCGGGTCGGGCTTGAGCTCGCCGCCGCGCGGCTCGAAGCTGCGGCCCTGGCCGCCACCCTCGCCACCGCCGCCGCCGTCACGCGAGCCCAGGAACTGGACCGTGTCGGCCACGACCTCGACCGCCTGGCGCTTGGAGCCGTCCTGCGACTCCCACTCACGCCACTCGAGCCGGCCGTCGACCGCGATCGCGCGGCCCTTCGACAGGTAGTTGGCGCAATTCTCGCCCTGCGCGCCCCAGACCTTGATGTCGAAGTAGTTGGGCTTCTCGACCCACTCCCCGCTGGACTGATCCTTGTAGCGGCGGTTCACGGCCAGCCGCAGCTTGCACACCTGGGTGCCGCTGGGCAGGCTGGACAGCTCGGGATCGCTGGTCAGGTTTCCCGTCAGGATGACTCTGTTGATGTTTGCCACGTGTTCCTCCAGTGCCTTTCACCACGAACGTGTGTTCGGGTATGATAGGCGGGGTTGCGGACGGCGTCAGGCGCCGGCCTCGACCGGCTCTGGCTCCGTCTCGGGCTCCTCGGTATGCGTCTCGGCACGGTCGGCCGGCTTGGCCGGTGAGCTGCCGGGAATGCGGTTGGTGGCCATGAAGCGCATCACGCCATCGGTGATGGCGAGCACGCGGGTGGCCTCGTGCAGCACCGGCGCGGGCGCGTCGAACGTGAGTACGTAATACCACGCCTCGCCCGTGTGCTTGATCTCGTATGCGAGCTTGCGACGGCCCCACGGCTCGACGCCGCCCCAGCTGCCCTTGCCCTTCTCAACGATCTGCTGGACACGCTCGATCACCTCGCGGTGCCGTTCCTCTGGCACATCGGGCTCGATCAGCAGCATGATCTCGTATGGGTTGATCCTGATCACCTCCTCTGGTCTCGTGCAGCCCCGGCGGGAGATGCGCGACCATCAGGATCAGGGTCGTGCCGCACCGGAGCAGGAAGCTCTCGATTGTCGAGGCGTCAGTATACTTGCGCCCTTCGAACGGGAGGCCCGGTGGGACGAGCAAGATGGTTCATCGTAGGGGCGGCCGCAACGGCGGGCGCGCTGGTGGCTGCGCCCGGCGCCTACCAGCGGCTGCGCGGCCTGGTGGCGGCCGGCGAGCCACCGCTACTCGAGCCGGGGCCGGCCCCGGAGCCGGCCCTCCAGCCACCGCCGGCGCCCGCCGCCGCCTTCGCCACCTACGACCCGCCGGAGCCGGAAGCGTCGGTTGCCGACGAGGACACCGCCGAGCTGCGGCTGCGGATCGACGAGACCCGCGACCGCATCCGCCGCCGCGCCAAGGACGGCGTGGAGGCCGATACAGAGGCGGAGTAGGGCAGCGTTGGACGCACCGGGGTCATAGACTGCGCGCCTTGGGGCGGCAGGGGCCCGGTGGCCCATCCGGTCTTCAAAACCGGCAGGCCGATGTAGCCCATCGGTTGGTAGGTTCGACTCCTGCGCCGCCTCGCTCCCGTGCCAGACTCGCCTAAGCAACGCGCCCTACCTCGTCGCGGCGATCAACTCCGTTGCGAATCGTTCACAGAGGGACGCGCCGGGTTCGTTCGGCAAACTCGAGCACCGCGCGGATGCGGCGCACACCATCGGTTTCGCGTCCCTCCCCTCGCTTTGGCGGCCGCCAGCAGGTGGACGTCGGCTGCCAGCGGTCGGCTGCCGATCTTCTCGTACGCCGCCGCGGCCTCCGCGTAGCTTCGGTCGGCCACGAGCAGCCCCGCGCTCGCACAGCTCGATCGCACGGTCGGCGATGCCATCACATCGATTGCGTGGTCCTCGCCGCTAACCTGATACGCGATCTTCAGATCGCCAGCTCGGGCGTAGCGGATCTCCGGCCGGCAGGCCGATTCTCGATGAGATACTCGGCCGCCGCCGTTCCGGAACGAGATCACATGACCGAAGCACCGCCTCGCCCACGCACCAAGGTCAACGTCCTGCCCATGCTCAGGTCCAGGGCCGGGTTTCTCGAACAGGCGCTGCTGGTCATATTGGCGGGACTTGCGACGATGCGCGTGGAGCGGATCATCCTGTTCACGCCACACGTCTCCGCGACGGACACCATGCTCCTGGAGTATTGGATGCGGCGCTTTCAGGATCCGGGACTGTTCCAGGATCCGCTCACCCACGCGCTGGTCGAGACCGGCTACGTCCCGCTCGGCTCGCAGGCGGTGTACTGGCTGGCGAGCAACGTGGTCGACCCGGTCCGGTTATCAGGCTGGGGCGTGCTGGTGCTGGCGCCGCTTTCCACGTGGCTCGTGTTCCGGATCGTTCGCGAGCACACCGCGTGGATCCCGGCGGCCTGGTTCGCAGCGGCGCTCTTCGTCCTGTCCTGGCAGAACCAGCGGTTCAGCGGGACGCACCCGCGCGCGTTCGCCCAGCCCATCGTGCTCCTGACGGTGTTCCTGCTCATGCGAGGGCGCACTCGCTGGGCGGCGGTGGTGCCGGCGGCGGGGGCGCTCTTCTACCCCCCGGCAGCGCTCGTGGCGCTCGGCGTCCTGTTCCTGTCGGCAATCGGCGCCCGCGGTCGCCGCCTGACCCTTGACCGCCGCGCGCTGATAGCGTGTGCAGCGTCCGCCGCGGTCGTGCTGCTGGTCTACGAGGTGCCACGGATCGCCGGGCTGTCATCTGGCAACCTGATCACGGAGTCCGTCGCCCGGCACTACCCCGAGTTCGGCCCGAACGGTCAGGTGCCGTTCTTCCGCGCGTCGGTCATCAAAGAGCTACGAGCGAACTACTCCGGATTCGCCGTCACGCTGGGCGGAAGCATCCTCATGGTCATGGCGGCGGTCGTGCTCGTCCTGCGCCCGGCCAACTGCCGGCTGATACGTAAGGAAGTCTGGGCGATGGGGGTCGTGAGCCTGCTCCTGTTCGGTGTGAGCTATGCGGTGTTGTTTCGCCTCTACCTTCCGACCCGATACACCTATCCGCTGTTACCGTTCTACTGCATCGTGATCGCGGTGTCGTGGTATCCGCTCTGGGATGCGTACGGTGAACGGCTGCGGTGGCTGCTTCCGGTCCTCGCCGTTGGCCTGCCCGCTGCGGTCATATGGTTCGCGGGCTCGAGGTTCGACCTCGGCCCGATGCTCCCGGCGGCCACGTTGTGGGATACGGTCGTCGACGGTTGGGTGACCATCGCCTGCTCGCTTGCCGCGGGGGCGGTGCTGGCCGCGGTCGTGTACTTCAACCGGACAGACAGGGCGATTGGGGCGCTGATCGTGCTGCTCTGCGCCGTGCTCGCGGGATCTCTGCTGACGGGAGTCGTGACCGTTGCGGGATGGCAAACCAGCACGGGGCGAGACTGCGGCAAGGACCAGGCGTTGTACAGCTACCTGCGGACGTTGCCGAAGGGGGCGATCATCGCGGGCGATCCCAAGGCGATCGATTGCGTACCGATCGAGACCGACCGCGCGGTGGTCATCTCACGAAAGCTGTACCAGCCGTTCGACTACACATTTCTGAAGTTCGTGCGCCCCCGAATGGTCGACATGCTGCGAGCGTATTACGGGCCCTCTCGTAGAGCAATCGCCGATCTCGGCACCCGCTATGGGGCAACCGACCTGGTGATAGATCGCAAGTTGTTGACCGCCAAGCAGCCGTATCTACGATTCACCAAGATGGCTCCGTTCGCGACGGTCGTGCGGCATGCCGCGGCCCACGCCCTCGCGCCGCGCAGCTCTGCATCTGCCGAGGTCGTGCGAAGTCTGGAACCAGGGTGACCTCGCGGTATACGACATTCGGTGCGTGGGCGACTCCCTGTCGAGCGGCTCGGGTTGAGTCAGACGCTTCTGCCTGCCGCGCATCCACGCGCGGCGCAGGCGCGTACCTGCCCAGAGAAACCCCGTGATAGATTCGTGCCAAGACGTGGGGGGCGATCATCCCGCCGATGGTCGACCATCAAGGAACCGCACACGCGTTCTGGCTGCGCGCGCCCGGCCGCGGTGAGATCAGGCCGGTCACGCTGCCCCGGCCTGGGCGCGGCGACGTGGTGGTGCGCACCGTGCGCTCGGGTGTCAGCCGCGGCACCGAGACGCTCGTGTTCAGGGGCGGCGTGCCGCCCGACCAGTACGCGGCGATGCGGGCGCCGTTCCAGGAGGGGGACTTCCCGGGGCCGGTCAAGTACGGCTATCTGAGCGTCGGGGCCGTGGAGCAGGGGCCTCCCGCAGCTGCGCGGCCGCACCGTCTTCTGCCTGTACCCGCACCAGACCGCCTACGTCGTACCGTCCAGCGCGGTATCCGTCGTGCCGGAGGATGTGCCACCCGCCCGCGCCGTGCTCGCGGGCACCGTCGAGACCGCCATCAACGCCCTCTGGGACGCCGCGCCGCTGGTCGGCGACCGGGTCACGGTCGTCGGCGCAGGGATGGTCGGCTGCTGCGTCGCGCGCCTGCTGAGCCGGATCCCGGCCGTCCAGGTCACGCTCGTGGACGTCGATGCCGGGCGGGCCGGCGTCGCCGCCGCCCTCGGCGCGGACTTCGCGCTTCCGTCCGGCGCCGCCGACGGCCGCGACCTGGTCGTGCACACCAGCGCGACGTCGGCCGGGCTGCAGCTGTCGCTCGACCTGCTCGCGCCCGAGGGCACCGTCATCGACCTCAGCTGGTACGGCGACGCGGAGGTCAGCCTCTCGCTGGGTGGGGCGTTCCACGTCGGCCGGCTCGGCATCCGCTCGAGCCAGGTCGGCACCGTCTCCCCGGCTCGCAGCGCCCGCCGCACGACCGCCGACCGGATGGCGCTCGCACTCGACCTGCTGCGCGACCCTGCCTTCGACGCGCTCGTCACCGAGCAATCGCGCTTCCAGGAGCTGCCCGCCGTCATGGCCCGGCTGGCCGCAGGAAGCCTGCCGGCGCTCTGCCACACCATCACCTACGGCGAGGGGTAGCCGTGTACAGCGTGACCGTCCGCGATCACATGATGATCGCCCACAGCCTGCGCGGCGAGGTGTTCGGGCCTGCCCAGCGGCTCCACGGCGCGACGTACGTCATCGATGCCACGTTCCGGCGCGCGGCGCTCGACCGCCGACGGCATCGTGGTCGACATCGGCCGGGCGGCCGCGGAGCTGCAGGCCGTGGTGGCCGACCTCACCTACCGCAACCTGGACGACGATCCGGACTTCGCCGGCGTCAACACCTCCACCGAGACGCTCGCCCGGGTGATCGCCGACCGGCTCGCGGAGCGCGTGCGCGCCGGCGCACTGGGGGAGGCCGCTCGGGAGATCGACGGGCTGGCCGTGACGCTGCGCGAGTCGCACGTTGCCTGGGCGAGCTACGAGCGGGCGCTGTGACGACGGTGCACGTCGTGGTGCCCGAAGGCATCGACGATCCGGCCCGGCCGAGCGGAGGCAACGCCTATGACCGCCGGGTCTGCCGGGGACTCGCCGAGACCGGCTGGTCGGTGCAGCCTGCACGCCGTGCCCGGCTCCTGGCCGCGACCGGACGCGGCGTCGTACGCCGCCCTCGCCGGCGTCGTCCAGGGGATCCCCGACGACGCCGTGGTGCTGCTCGACGGGCTGGTCGCCTCGACCGCCCCGGAGGTGCTGGTGCCCCAGGCGAGCCGGTTGCGGCTGGTCACGCTCGTGCACATGCCGCTGGGCCACGACCCGGCCGATGACGAGGCCCGGACGCGGGAGGGTGCGGTGCTCTCGGCCGCCGCCTCCGTCGTCACGACCAGCCGGTGGGCCCGGCGAACGCTGCTGGAGCTGTACGAGTTGCCCGGCGAACGCGTGCACGTCGCCGAGCCCGGAGTCGATGCTGCCGGCCTCGCGCCCGGGACCGCGGGCGCCGGGGCGCTGCTCTGCGTCGCGGCGGTGATCCCCGGCAAGGGCCACGACGTGCTGCTCGACGCGCTCGCGACGTTGACGGACCTGTCCTGGCAGTGCCTGTGCGCGGGCCGCCTGGACGGCGACCCGGCGTTCGCGGAGGGGCTCCGCCGCCGCGTCGGTGACCGCGGGCTGGCCGATCGCGTGAGCTTTCCGGGACCGCTGACCGGAGCCGACCTCGCCCGCAGCTACCGGGCCGCCGACCTGCTGGTGCTGGCGTCGCGAGCCGAGACGTACGGCATGGTCGTGACGGAAGCGCTCGCCCACGGCCTGCCGGTGGTCGCGACCGAGGTCGGGGGGGTGCCGGAGGCCCTGGGTCACGGCGCCGACGGGGATCGGCCGGGGCTGCTCGTGCCGCCCGGCGACCCGGCCGCGCTCGGCGCCGCGCTGCGGGCCTGGCTGGGCGACGCCGAGCTGCGCCGGCGCCTACGCCGGGCGGCGGGCGAACGGCGCGCGTCGCTCTCGGGTGGTCGACCACCGCGTCCGTCCTCGTCTGGCGTCCTGGCGGAGGCGGCGGCATGACCGTCGAGCAGATCCGGGTCAGCTCCGAATGGCTCGACCTGCGCGAGCCTGCCGACGCCGCCGCCCGGTCGCGCGACCTGGTCGAGCACGTCCGGCAGCAGCTGCCGGCGACCGGCCGCCTGGTGATCCACGACCTCGCCTGCGGCAGCGGATCGATGGGCCGGTGGCTCGCGCCGCTCCTGCCGGGCCGCAGCTCTGGGTCATGCACGACCGCGACGCGGACCTGCTGGAGGTCGCCGCCGCGAACCCTCCGGGCCCGGCCGCCGGCGGGGCCCCCGTCGTCGTCGAGACGCGGCTGCTCGGACATCACCCGGCTGTGTCCGGACGACCTCGCCGGCGCGACCCTGATCACCGCCTCGGCGCTACTCGACCTGATGACGGGCGATGAGCTGGCCGGACTGGTCGACCTCTGCGCCGCGGTTGCATGCCCGGTGCTGCTGACGCTGTCGGTCGATCGGACGCGTCGAGCTGGCACCGGCCGATCCGCTCGATTGGTGCGTGGCCGCCGCATTCGACGCCCACCAGCGTCGCATGACGGCGGGCGGCCGCCTGCTCGGCCCGGATGCCGTTGCGGCCGCCGCCGAGCGCTTCCGCCGGCTGGGGGCCGATGTCGTCGTTCGGCCCAGCCCCTGGCGGCTCGGCGCCGCCGACGCCGATCTGGCGGCGGAGTGGCTCACCGGATGGCTCGATGCCGCCTGCGAGCAGGCAGGCCGACCTGGCCGCCGGGGTCCGACGCCTACGCTCGCCGGCGCCTGGCGCAGGCGCGAGCCGGGCAGCTCGCCGTCACCGTCGACCACGCCGACCTGCTGGTGCTGCCGTGACGATCGCGGCCGTAACCAACCCGGACGGCGCTCTCGTGCGTATCGCTAGACGAAGCGACCAGCCGGGAGGAGCCTCGAGCATTTCGGGAACAGGATGGAGCCGGTCACTGTGGAGCTGGGCGCGCCCCGCGGGCGCCGCCGTGACGCTCGCCGTCGTCGTCTGGCGCCTTGGCGCGGGCCCGTTCCTGGACGGCGTCCGCGCGGTGGACGGCCGGGCGCTGGCGGCCGCTGCGGCCATCGGCCTGCTGACCACCATCTGCTGCGCCTGGCGGTGGACGATCGTGGCGCGCGGCCTCGGCGTCCGCCTGTCGCTGCCGGCTGCCGTCGCCGCGTACTACCGGTCGCTGTTCCTCAACCTGACGCTCCCCGGCGGGGTCGTCGGCGACGTTCACCGCGGCGTCAGCCACGGGCGCGACGTGGACGACGTCGGCCGCGGTCTGCGGGCCGTCGCATGGGAGCGCGCCGCCGGGCAGGTCGTGCAGGTCGTGATCACCATCGCCGTCCTGCTGGCGCTGCCGTCGCCCGTGCAGTCGTCGATGCCGCTGGTGGCGATCGCGCTGGCGGCGACGGTGATCGGCGTGGTGCTCGTGGGCCGGGTGCGACCTCGTGGCGGGCGCTCGCGCTGGGCGCGACTGCGCAACGCGGTGGCCGGCGACATCCGCGACGGGCTGCTGACCCGGCGGGCGTTGCCGGCGATCGTGCTCACCTCCGCGGTCGTCGTCATCGGCCACGCTGTCACGTTCCTGATCGCCGCGCGCACCGCGGGCACCACCGCGCCGGCCTCCCGGATGCTGCCGCTGGCGCTGCTCGCGATGATGGCCATGGTGCTGCCCAGCGTCGCCGGCTGGGGACCGCGCGAGGGTGCGACGGCGTGGGTGTTCGGCGCTGCCGGCCTGGGTGCGGGACAGGGCGTCGCCACCGCGGTCGTGTACGGCGTGATGGTGCTCGTCGCCAGCCTGCCGGGCGCGCTCGTCCTGGTCGCGGTGTGGCTCCGTCGCGCCCGGCCTCCGCGTCGACCCGAGCCGCTCCCCGGTCGGCTCAGGGTCATCAGGCGCCGGGAGGGAGCCGCGGATGTCTGACCGCCCGTACACCCTGCTCAGCTGCAGCGTGTCGATCGACGGCTACATCGGCAGCCCGGTGTCGCGCCTACTGCTGTCGAACGACGCCGACTTCGACCGGGTCGACGCCGTCCGCGCCTCCTGCGACGCGATCCTGGTCGGCGCGAACACCGTCAGGCTCGACAACCCGCGGCTGCTGGTGCGCTCGCAGGCCCGCCGGGACGAGCGGACGGCCCGCGGGCTGGCGCCGTCGCCCATGAAGGTGACCGTGACCCGGCGCGCCGAGCTGGACGCGGGCGCCGACTTCTTCACCACCGGCGAAGCCGAGAAGCTCGTCTACTGCGCCAGCCCGCGCGTGACCGACGCCCGGGCACGGCTGGAACCGCGCGCGACCGTCGTCGACGGCGGCAACACCGTGGAGATGCGCAAGCTCAGCAATCGACCTCGCGGCACGGGGCGTGGAGCGGCTGATGGTCGAGGGCGGCGGCAAGGTGCACACGCAGTTTCTGACCGACGACCTCGTCGACGAGCTGCAGCTGGTCATCGCTCCGATGTTCGTGGGCGACTCACAGGCTCCCAGATTCGTGCGCGACGGCCACTTCCCCTGGAACCCCGGCCAGCGGGCGAAGCTCGCCGACGTCCGCCAGATCGGCGACGTGGTGCTGCTGCGCTACGCCCTCTCGCCGCGGTTCCGGGACGACTGACCGATCGGGCCGGCGCGCACCGACGCCCAGCTGCGGTGCCGCCGGAACGGGGTCTCGAAGACCGCGGCGAAGGCCCGCGCGAACACGATCGTCAGCGGCAGCACCAGGGCGAGCGAGACGAGGAAGGCCGGAGCACCCTGGCGGATGCGGCCGGCCACGACCAGCTCGTACACGACGACCACGATCGGGCCGTGCGTCAGGTACAGGCTGTAGGACGACAGGCCCAGGTTGCGCATCGGCCGCGCGTCCAGCAGGCGCAGCAGCGGGGCCGGATGGCCGGTGGCGAGACCGGCCAGCAGGCACCCGACGGCCGGGCCCAGCGTGAGGTCGACCCAGAACAGGTGGTCGAGCGTCCACACCGAGCCCTGCCACCAGATCGTCACGAGCACGGGTGCTGCCGCGGCCAGCGCGAGCCACGGCCACGGCCACGACCTGCGAGCCCCGCTCGCGCCCACGATGCCGGCCGCCAGGATGCCGACCGCGAACAGCGCGGCCAGGTCGGGCGCCGACTGGATCACGAACACGTCGAGGTGGGAGACGTGCGGGCCCACGATCCCCACAATCGCCACGACCAGCGTGACCGCCGCGACCATGACGATCGCGCCGCGACGGCGGACCATCAGCAGCAGCAGCGGGAACAGGACGTACAGCTGGGCCTCGACGGCGATCGACCAGAACGCTCGGTTGGGGCTCGGGGCGGCGACCAGGTTCTGCACCAGCAGGCCGTTGACGATGACCGAGCTGGTGCCGGGCACTCCCTGCCCCGGCGGCCTGACGAGCAGCCAGGCAACGGCCAGGCTGAAGACGAGGGCGGCCCAGTACGGCGGCAGGATGCGCCAGGCCCGCCGGCGGGCGAACCGGGACACCCCGTCCAGCCGCCAGCCGTGGCGGGCCGGCGACAGGGCCAGCGAGAAGCCGGACAGCACGATGAACACGACCACCGCGAACCGCCCGTAGATGAACCAGGCGGCCCAGAACGGCGCCTTGTCCACGGGGTAGCCGGGGAATGCCCGCAGGAACACGTGGTTCACCACCACGAACAGCGCGGCCAGGCCGCGGACGCCGTCCAGGCCTGCCAGCCGCCGCGGCGGGGCATCGGCAACCTCGGGCACCGGGGTCGGCGGCGGGTAGCTGCTCGAGCACCGCGGGCGCGGGGGCTGCGACGCCGGCGCTCGGCAGCGGCACGGTCACGACGAGCCCGGGGTCGCCGGTTTCGAGCCGAAGGCGCCCAGGAAGCGGTCGCGGAACGCGCTCATCGGCCAGACCGGCGCCTGCGGGCTGGGGCGCATGCCGTCCACCCAGCCCCACCCGCGGATCCGCCGCAGCACGGACGGGTCGTGGGCGATGATCGAGATCGGCACGTCGTGGCTGGCGTCCAGTCCGCTGACCGTCGTCGCCGGCTGGTGGTCGCCCAGCACCACCATCACCAGGTTCTTGCGCGCGTAGTGCTGCACGAACGAGAACAGGGTGCTCATCGTGTACTCGACGGAGCTCCCGTAGCCCTGCCAGGGGCCTTCGGTCTGCCCGCTCATGTCGACCGGCAGCTTGTAGAAGATCGAGCCGTCGCCGACCCGGTTCCACCCGATCAGCGGCGGCACCTGCGTCCACGGCTCATGGCTTGATACCAGATCGACCTCGGCGAACAGCGGCGGACGGCCGGTCTTGCCCAGCTCGAGCCGCTGCAGTGCCAGGTAAACGTACTGATCGGGCATCGAGGCATAGGCGTAGGTGGGGCCGTGATATCCGACGTTCAGCCGGTTGTAGACCTTGTCGTAGTGGTAGAAAGACGACCCCTCCGGCCAGTAGCGGTTGTCCGACGGCACGTCGGCGACGGTCCGCCACCCGGCGCGTTTGAAGGCGGTGCTGAGCGTCAGGCGATTGCTCGCCACGAGCTGGCCGTAGCGGCTGGGGCTGTCGATCCACAGCCCCGACTGCATCGTGGAGTGCGCCAGCCAGCTGATGCCGCCGAACGTCGACGAGGTCAGCCAGCCGCTGCGGGCGCCGAAGCCCGCGGACCGCAGCTGCTTCGTCCCCGCCGCGAGCACGCTGTCGACCTTCGGGGAGAAGGAGGATCCCTGCACCGCGACCTGGCCGTAGCTCTCGACGAACACGAGCAGGACGTCCTTGCCGCGCAGGCCGGTCAGCAGCTGGCCGCCAGGCGTGTGGCCATAGGGGTCGCGGCGGAGCGCCGCGGCGAAGAGCGCTCGATCGCGGATGTCGGCCTGCACCGTGCGCACCTCGGTAACGGCCAGATCGGCTGCGCTGGTGGAGGCGATGTGCGCGCCGGAGACGAGCTGCGCACCCAGCGCCCAGAAGAGCACCCAGACCAGGCTGAGCGCCGTCACGGCCTGGAGCGACACCCGTCGATGGCCGGAGACGAACCGGTTCAGGCGAAGCATCGCGAGCGTCGGGAACACGAACGCGGCGACCACCGCCAGCGCCGCCCCGGCAAGAACCACGTTCGCCCTGGTGCGTCCGATCGACTCGCGCAGCGTCTCGATCCCGATATGGCTGTAGCTCCAATCGTCGCCGGGATTGAACGGCCGGTCGAAGGCCGTGAAGAAGCCGTAGTCGAGCACCTTCACGACGATCAGCAGGCCAATCGCCGGCCCCACCACGCAGGCCAGCAGGCGCCGGGCGGGGGCGGGCAGGACCAGGGCCAGGGCGATCACGATCACACCCTCGAGCGGGAGCCGCACGAACGCACGGGGTGTGAAGAGGCCCGGCTGGTCGGGAGCGACAAGCGCAGACCCACACGAACAAAAAGGCGAGCAGCGTGAGCACGGCGGAGAGGGCCACGCGGACGTCTCCGTGCCCGGCGTCCCCGACGGCATCCCGCTCCGGCACCGCTGCCGTCTGGAGGCCGGGCGCCGACCGGTGGCTCCAGAGCCACCAGACGTCGCGGCCGAACGACTCGGCAAGCAGGGCCAGCGCGGCGGCGAGCGCGGCGCGGGTGAGGGCGATCGGGAGGACGCCGGCTGCCGCGATCGTCAGCGTGACGCCCTGCGTCGCCGCGACCACCTTGCGCCAGTCGCGGCGGGGCAGCGGCGCGCGCATCCACCCGACCAGCCACCCGGCGGCCAGGAACGCGTAGCGTGCGACACCGATCAGGAGCACCCACCCGCCGGCCGAGGGAGCGACGTACACGGCCAGTGCGAGGATCAGGAACGCGTCGACCTCGCCGTCCCAGCGCGCGCCCAGGGTCGACTCCGTCCCGGTGCGCCGCGCGACGTGACCGTCGACGTAGTCGAGCGCCAGCGCGGCGGCCGCGAGCGCCACCAGCGGCGCGGCCTGCGCCGAGCTGCCGAACGAGTCGGCGGCCAGCGCCGCGACGCCGACGGCCAGCGCCGCCCGCACGAGCGTCACCCACCCGGCCGGGCCGATCCGCTCCGAGCGGTTGCGCAGCAGGCTGTAGGCCAGCGCGGCGTCCATGGCCACGCCGCAGGCGAGCCCGACCAGCCACCCGGCGAGACCGAGGCCGACCGTCGCCCAAAGCGCGGCCAGCAGCAGCACCTGGGCGGCCAGCCCGATCAGCGGGCCACCCTGAGCCGACCGCAGCGTGCCTCGGTACTCGAACATACGAAAGGAAGGTACCGTGGATGGGGTGAATCGGTTCTTTCGGACGCCCGGCCGGGCGGCGCTCTCGTGAGGCAGGACGAGCGCGCTCCGTTCGCCGAGGCCCTGCAGCGAGCCAGGCAGTCGGCCTATGCCCCGGGCGAATACATCGAGCAGGAGAGCTTCATGCGCGCCGGGGAGATCCGCACGCTGGCGGAGCGGGCCGGCATCGCCGGCGGGGTGCCCGTGCTCGACCTCTGCTGCGGAGTCGCCGGGCCGGGGCGGTTCATCGCGCGGGAGCTGGGCTGCGACTACCTGGGAGTCGACTACAGCGCGAGCGCGATCGACATCGCACGCGCGCGCTGCGAAGGCCTGCCCTGCCGCTTCGAGGTCGCCAGGGTGCCGCCGCTCCCTCGTGGCACGTTCGAGGTGGTGCTCCTGCTCGAGACGATGCTCGCCTTCGCCGACAAGCGGCCGCTGCTCGATGCGATCTCGGGAGCGCTCGCGCCCGGCGGGCGATTCGCGTTCACGCTCGAGGAGGGCCGGCCGCTGACCGGCTCGGAGCGCGCAGGCATGCCCGACGCCGACACGGTCTGGCTGACCCCGCTGGAGGAGATGAGCGAGCTGCTGGAGCGGTCCGGGCTGGTCGTCCGCTGGCAGGAGGACTGCAGCCTGTCCCACCGCGCCATGGCGGACTCGCTGATCGATGCGTTCACGGCCGACGCCGCGGCCATCGCGGCGCAGATCGGCCGCCAGGCGCTGGACGACCTGGTCGCCGCCCATCGGCTGTGGAGCCAGTGGCTGGAGACGGGACGCGTCCGCAAGCTCGCGGTCGTGGCGGAGAGGTCACCGATCGCCTCACCGCACGAGGCGCACGAGGCCATCCACGAGCAGCGCAACGCCGATCCCCGTGGAGAGCCAGACGCGCAGCCACACCTCGTGCCCGGTCAGCCAGGAGTGGCCGCGGGCGAGCAGCCCGGCTGCGCGCTCGCCCGCGACGATCACGATGCCGACGGGCACCGACACGAGCGCGGTGGAGACCGCGATGTAGACGACGACCAGCGTCGCATCCGCGACGTTGCCAAGACCCCCATCGCTGACTGATGCCATGGCGAGGAACGTGAGCACGAGCCGCTTCGGCCCCCCGAAGCCGAGCAGCCCGGCCATCGAGAACGCTGCGGCCGGCCGGACGTTGGCGAGTCCCGCCAGCACCGCACTGGCACGGTCTCCCTGAGACTGCGGTCGCGGCGAGGCCTGCCGCGCCCGCAACCCGACGACCAGCAACGCCGCGCCGAGCAGGAGCGTCACAACCTCTTCGAACGCCTCGTGCGAGTCGAGGCGATCGACAGCGGCCTGGCCGATGGCGAGGCCGAGACCGCAGGCGATCGCCGTTCCGAGCAGGAAGCCGCTGAGGAAGGCGATGCCGTTCGCGCGCGGGTGCCTGCTCCGCACGGCGACCAGCGTCGCCGTCAGGGTGAGCGGACTGGCGGCCGCGGCGAGCGCGAAGAACAGCACATGACCGCCGGCGTCGATCACGTGGCGTCCCGCATCGCCGGCCTACGCACCTGCCTCACCTGCCGCTACGCCGTCGCGACGGATCGGCCCGGCGCGCCCACAGCGGATGCGTCTTCCTTTCTGACATCACGGGCGAGCGAGATGACGATCGCGCCGACGAGCGCAAGGGCGAGGCCGACCACGGCGAGCAGCACATGCCAGCCCGGGCGGCTGAAACGCTCGTCCAGGACAAGGACGCCGATCAGGATCCCGACGAGCGGGTTCGCGACCGAGACCGTGGCGACCGACGGTGCGAGGCGTCCGGTTCCGAGCGACACCTGCTGCAGAACGAAGCCGAGCACACCGGCGACCGCGAGGGCGTAGCACTCCCAGTGGGAGAGCGTCGTGCACCACGCTCTCGTGGAGGTAGGTGAGCGTCGGCATCGTCAGCGCCGATGAGAGCCCGAGCAGGACTCCAGCGACGGTGCCGTACACGGCCGCCTTCATCGACAGACCGCCGCCGCTCCCCGGCGACGAGGATCAGCGCCGAGACGGCCAGGAGCAGCCCGATCGTGATCGCCCACTGGGCGTTGGAGGCGTTGTCGTTCCCGCCGGCAGGGTCGCCGAAGTAGACGAACAGGCCGAGCCCGATGATGATCACTGCCGCGCCGCCCACCTCTCGTCGTTCGAAGCAGGTGAGATGCAGCCGCTCGCCCGGTCAGCGCACCACATAGGGCTCCCAGACGTACTTGGGGACGCACATGCTCCATGCGTAGATGACCAGGTCGCGCATCTCCTCGAACTCGAGCTTCGCCATGCGCGCCTCGGCCCACTGGAACCGGAGGTCGCTCTCGCCCGGCATCATGAACGTCTCGGGATCGCTGGCGACCAGGTACTCCCGCTCCTCCTTGGGGAAGCCGAAGCCGATCTCGCTCTCGTCCTTCGAGAAGGCGACGTAGACGATCTGGCCGACGCGGAACTTGATGCGGCCGCGCACGACCACCTCGTAGGAGCGAGGCAGGTCAGCCAGCACCGATCGCACGTCGTCAACCGTCACCATCGCAGATGCCCTCGCCTATCGTACCGGCGGTCACGCGGAAGGAGCGGCTCGTGAGCCTCACGCAGTACTACACGGCGACCACGCTGGACGGCTTCATCGCCGACCCGGACAACTCGCTGGACTGGCTGTTCACGCGCAAGCACGACGAGGACGGGCCGATGAACTACGGCGCGTTCATCGCCCAGGTGGGCGCGCTGGCGATGGGGTCGACGACGTATGAGTGGATCCTCGACCACGAGTTCGCCGACAAGCCGCCGGAGCAGTGGAAGTGGCCGTACGACGTCCCCTGGTGGGTCTTCACGCACCGGCAGCTGCAGGTCGTCCCCGGCGCGCCGATCGAGTTCACGAGCGCGGCCGTCAGCGAGGTGCACCGGCAGATGGCCGTTGCCGCCGGCGACCTGACCATCTGGGTCGTGGGCGGCGGCGACCTGGCCGGCCAGTTCGCCGAGGCCGGGCTGCTGGACGAGGTGATCGTGTCGATCGCGCCCGTCACGCTGGGCGCGGGCGCGCCGCTGTTGCCGCGACGGATCGAGCTGCAGCTGGAGGAAACGGATCGGAACGGCGACCTCGTCTGCGCCCGCTACTCCGTCGTGCGCGCACCCGGTCTGAGTAGGGTGTCGGCATGCCCGACGCGCCCGACCGCCAGCCGGTGATCGTCCACCTGATCGACGGCACCTACGAGCTGTTCCGCCACTTCTACGGGAGCATGCGGGGACGAAAGCCGAAGGATCCGCAGTTCGCCGCCGTCCGCGGCGTGCTGGGCACGGTGCTGGGCATGATCGAGGGCGACGCGACGCACATCGGCGTCGCCACCGACCACGTGATCGAGTCGTTTCGAAACGACCTGTGGCCGGGCTACAAGACCGGAGCCGGCGTCGATCCGGCGCTGAAGGCGCAGTTCGAGCCGCTGGAGCAGGCGCTGTCGGCGATGGGCGTCGCCGTCTGGCCGATGGTCGAGCTGGAGGCGGACGACGCGATGGCATCGGCCGTGCACCTCGCCGCACAGGATGCGAGCGTGCACAAGGTCTGCATCTGGACGCCGGACAAGGATCTGGCCCAGTGCGTATCGGGGGAGCGGGTCGTCCAGGTCGATCGCCGAAGCGGCAAGATCCGCGATGCCGCAGGCGTGGTCGAGAAGTTCGGCGTCTCGCCCGAGCACATCCCGGACTACCTGGCGCTGGTCGGCGATTCGGCCGACGGCTATCCCGGCATCAAGGGCATCGGGGCGGTGACCGCGGCCGGGCTGATCCGAAGCCACGGCGCGATCGAGCAGTTTCCCGACAACGTCCTGGGCGACCGCCGGGAGCTGGCCCTGCTGTTCAAGACGATCGCCACCCTGCGCACCGACGCGCCGCTGTTCGGCGACGTCGACGAGCTGCGCTGGGACGGCCCGGCGGGCGCGTTCAGCTAGCTGCCGGCGGCATCGTGGACGACGCCCTGGCCGGCCGGGTGGCGGCGCTTCACGCCGAGGCGAGCGCTGACCACCATCTCGGGGATCCCGGCCAGCGCTCGCGAGACGGGGCAGTCCTTGACGGCCTGGTCCGCGTAGCCCTGGAACTGCACCTGGTCGAGGCCCGGCACCTGGCCGGTCGTCTCCAGGTCGACGCGGGCAAGGGTGGGCGCGCCCGTCGATGTTGCGCAGCGTCACCCGCGCCGCCGTCGAGACGACGGTCGGGCGTGTGGCCGGCCTCGCTGAGGATGTTCGCGAGCGCCATGCTGAAGCAGGCTGCGTGCGCCGCCGCGATCAGCTCCTCGGGGTTCGTGCCCGCGCCCTCCTCGAATCGTGACGCGAACGAGTATTCGCCTGCGAACACGCCGTCTCCCACGACGAGCGAGCCCGAGCCGGCCTTGAGATCGCCGCGCCACTCCGCGGTTCCGTTTCGTTCAGGCATCTGCCCACCTCCTCCTGCTCGAATCTGGACCCGGGCACGATAGGCGCGACGATCGCGCCGCACAACGAGGCGTATCGCGTTCTATCCTGCGCACGTGGCCACCGATCACCACCCACACGGATCCGACGCCGGCAACGCCGCCTGGCACCGGCAGCTGCACCACACCGGCAGCAACGAGCTCAGCGAGGACACGGCACAGACTCCCGGCATGCGCAGGTACGAGGCGATCTCGGGGAAGCGACACGGGTCGCGCAAGCTCTGGATGGGCAAGGCGATCGTCGCGCCCGGGATGATCTCGGGCGACCATCACCACGGCGAGGCCGAGACCGGCATCTACGTGGTGTCCGGCCACCCCGTCTTCGTGTTCCTCGAAAACGACGAGGAGCGGCGGATCGAGGCGGGCCCCGGCGATTACGTCTACGTGCCGCCGTACGTCCCGCACCGTGAGGAGAACCCCTCGCCGGACGAGGAGACGATCGTCGTACTGGCGCGAACGACGCAGGAGGGGATCGTCGTGAACCTGCCCAGCCTGCGCGCCGAGGTGCCGGAGCTCGACCGCCTGTTCGCGGAGCTGAAGGCCGAGGCCGAAGGCTGAGCGCCGGCCTGGCTAGCGCAGCTCACGCTCGCTGACGGCCAGCCCCCGTTCGGCCAGGGCGTCCAGGAACCGCTGCGGATCGAAGGCCGCCTCCGGCGGGTGCACGCCGGATGTGCCGCCGCGGACCACCAGGTCGGCGGCGATCGCCGCGACCGTGCCGGTGATGGCGGAGCAGGCGGAGCGGCCGGCCCGCTCGACGGCGAAATCGTAGACCAGGGTCAGCGGCCTGCCGCCGCGCACGCCGTCGACGCAGACCTGCTTCACGTTGGCGGTGCGGTCATCCGCGGCGAGGCCGCGCCGGCCGACGTAGGCGGCGGCAAAAACGACGCGGGGCAATCGCTACGCCGTCCACGTCGAACGGCTCGTCGCAGTCGAATCCGAGCTCCATCAGGACCCGGATGCGGCGGGGCCGTACGGCTCGGGCAGGCGACCCGGAGCTGGCGTCGAACCGGGTCACGACGATGCCCGGAGACGTCCACAGCGGGTGGGTGATGTAGGAGCTAGATGCGGACGCTCTCGACCGTGTCCAGCCGGTCGGCGCCCAGGCGGGCGAGGATGTTGGTGAGGCCGGGAGCGACGCCGCAGCCGGGCACGATCCGGCAGCCGGCGCGCACCGCCGCCGCATGCCGGTCGAGCTGCTGCAGCGTCTCGGGATATAGGAGCCGAGGTCGACCAGGTGCGCCCCGGCGGCGATGGCCGCGTCGGTGACCGGCACGTTGTGGCGCATGTAGGTCGCGTTCAGGCAGACCTCTGCGCCGTCAAGCGCCGCGGCCGCGTCGGGCCGGACGTCGCCGATCGTGACCTGATGGCCGGGTCGCTCGACCAGGTCGGCGACGGCAGCCGATCCCATCTCGCCACAGCCGCCGAGCACGAGGATCCTGCTCACGCGGTCGCCGTCCTACAGCGCAATCCCGTCCAGCGCCCGGGCCCGCGCCGGCACGTCGCGGCCGAAGCTGTCGGGGTTCGTGCCCAGCGTCTCTGCGGTCTCCAGCGCGATCTTCTGAACAACCGCCGTCAGCGGGAACACGGACAGCAGCTCGCTCGGCGCGTCGGCGGCGATCGTCCGCACCGGCACGCCGGCGGATTCCGCCGAGCCCGCGACCTGCGCCAGCCGCTCGCTGCCGGGTCCGCCGCCGTCCAGGCAGATCAGCGTGTCGTCCGTGCCGACGGCCACCGATGGGCCGTGCAGGAACTGCTCCACACCCATCCCCGCGGCAGCGACGTAGGCGGTCTCCCTCACCTTCAGCGCGCCTTCAGCCGCCGTGCACTGGTTGGGGCCGGCACCGACGAACTCCATCGCCCGCCGCGGTGGAACCACGCCGACCGCCGGCCCCTCCACGACCTCCGCCACCGAATCCGGTACGCCGTTCAGCGGTCCCAGGTCGGCGCCCAGCGCCGTCGCCAGCTGCGCCAGCCGCAGCATGGCGCCCGTGTGGCTGGCGGTGTACGCGGCCGAGCGCTCCACCACCGAGGTCTCGATCTCGGCGCCGGGAGCGCCCTGGCCCGAGATCACCGCCGTCGGAACGCCCTCCGCACGGGCCTGCTCCAGCAGCTGCGTCGTGTAGGTCTTCGTGCCCTTGTGGCTGAGCAGGATCAGCCCCTCGCCGCCGGCCGGCCGCGGGCCGTACAGCACCGCATCCATCGCCTGCACCGGCCACGCCTCCACGCCGGCGGCGCGCAGGAACCAGGCGCCGATGTTGGCCGCGTGCCAGCTGGTGCCGGTGCCGACGAGGTACAGGCGCCTGCCCCGCAGCCGCTCGGCGGCCGCGTCGACACCGGTGGTGTCAGCCAGCATGCCGCGCAGCTGCTCGGGCTGGGACTGCATCGTCTCGCTCATCAGGCTCACGGCACGCTCCCGTCGGTAGGTTCACGGCAGTATCGCGCGATACTGGATGCGTGGCGGGCAGCCTGCGAGCCGTATGCGTCATGATCGTGTTGTTCGGCGCCGCCTGCGCGGGGCGGAGCGCGAGCACGACGGTGTCCGCGCCGCCCCCGTCGTCGCCTCCGCCCTCGTCACAGACGTCGCAGCCGCCGGCAGCCGGCGTGCGACTGGTGACCGTCGCGACCGGGCTCGACTCGCCGGTGGACGTCGCAGGGATCCCCGGCACCGCGAAGCTGGCGGTCGTGGAGAAGACCGGCCGCGTGCTGGTGCTGACCCACGGCCACCCGGCGCCGAAGCCGCTGCTCGACCTGCGCGGCCGGGTCTCCCAGGGCTCCGAGCAGGGGCTGCTGTCGATCGTCTTCAGCCCGAGCTACGCCTCGAACGGTGTCGCCTACGTCGACTACACCGACCTGGACGGAAATACCCACGTCGCCCAGCTGGACACCCGCAGCGGCAACCTGCGGACGATCCTGTTCGTGCACCAGCCGTTTTCGAACCACAACGGCGGGGCGCTGGCGTTCGGTCCCGACGGCATGTTCTACGTGGGCATGGGCGACGGCGGCAGCGAGGGCGACCCCGAAGGCAACGGCCAGAACCGGGCGTCGCTGCTGGGGAAGATCCTGCGGCTGGACGTCGCCAAGCCCAACCCGCGCCCCGAGATGTATGCATACGGTCTGCGCAACCCCTGGCGGTTCTCGTTCGACCCGGCCACCGGCGACCTCTGGATCGGCGACGTCGGGCAGAACCGCTACGAGGAGGTTGACCAGCTGCCGGCCGGCACGCGGCCCGGCGCTAATCTGGGGTGGAACGCCTACGAGGGCCGAGCGCTCTACAGGCGCCAGCCGATCGACCGCTCGCGGCTGGTGTGGCCGGTCGCGGTCTACCCGCACAGCGAGGGGTGTTCGATCACCGGCGGCTACGTCTACCGCGGCAGCGAGGTGCCGGCGCTGCGCGGCCGCTACGTCTACGGCGACTTCTGCAGCGGCCGGATCTGGTCGCTCCCGGCAGGCGGCGGCAGCTCGCAGCTGCTGGCGCTACCCAGGCTCGAGGGCCTGTCCTCGTTCGGCCTGGACGCACGCGGCGAGTTGTACGCAACCACCCTGGGCGGCCGCGTCCTTCGCTTCGCCCCATCCGCCTAGGCTACCGCCGTGCCCCCGCCGACCACTCCCAGCGAGCCACGCCTGCCGGCTTCACTGGAGGCGCTCTCGCCCAACGATTCCGTCATGCGAGAGCCCCACGAGCTGCTCGGCGTCCAGCTGCACGGGGCGAGGTGGGCCGGCCTCGTCGCCTCCGGGTTGCGGATTGACGAGACGCGGCTCTTGGGCTGCGACCTCAGCGGCGCCGCGCTAGCCGACCCGGAGCTGACCGACGCGGTGCTCGATCAGCCGAACCTCGCGAACGCGGTGATCCGAGGCGGGTCGCTGACGCGGGTGCTGGTGTCGGGCGGGCGCCTGACCGGCGCCCAGTGGGCCGAAACCCGGATTCATGACACCGTCTGGCGCAACGCTACCGCCGACCTGTCGGCGTTTCGCCTGTCCGAGCTGGTGCGGGTCACGTTCGACTCGTGCAACCTGCAAGAAGCCGACTTCACCGGGGTGAGCTGCAGCTGGGTGCGGTTCCGCGACTGCGACCTGACCGGGGCCGTGTTCTCAAAGGCCCGATTCGCGAACTCCGAGCTGCGGCGCTGCCGACTCGAGGCGGTCGAGGGCGTCGCCGGCCTGGCGGGAACGTCGATGGAGTTCGACGCGGTGGTGGGGATCGCCCCGCAGCTGGCGGACGCGCTCGGCATCCACCTGCTCGACGACTAGGCCAGCGCGGCCAGCCACGCGCGCACGGCCGCCAGCCTGCCAACCGTCCGCCCACGCTTCAGCTGCGGCGGCCCAGCCGCCCGGCGTACGTCGGCCGCCACACGGGCGGCGTGGTCAAACGATCACCAGTGGGAGCTGACCTGAGGCGGGTAGAAATGGTCCACCCCGGCATCGTAGTGCCGGAGAACCCGCGGGCCCGGACGGCATGTGACCGCCGCCGGGCCCGCAGGTGTTCGTGTCAGGCAGCCAGGCCCGCGCCGTTGCCGCCGATCAGGCGGGCGAGCTCCGCTCGCAGGCGGTCGGCCTCACGGGCATGAGCCTCGACCTCGTCGGCCGATGCGCCCCGCTGCTCCAGCAGGCCGCTCACCAGCAGCAGCCCACGGAGGCGCAGCAGCAGGTCGTCGATCGTGCGGTCGAGCAGGGCGTTTTCGGCCTCGAAGCGGCTGGGGGTTTGCATCATCATCGTCATCAGGCAGCCTCCTCGAGGCGAGTTGTGGAAGGGGACATGAGCGGCTCGACCACCACGCCCTCGGGGCGGGGCCGGAGCATCACGGCGGAGATCACGGCGCCGAGCACCGCCGCTCCTGCCAGGACGGCGAACCCGACCTGGAAGCCGTGGGTGAGTCCGCCGTCAACGGCGGCCGCGCGTGCCAGGCCGGTTGCGCCGGCGCCCGTAGACGCGTACGACGCGGCGATCGTGGTGACCGCGGCCAGGCCGACGGCACCGCCCACCTGGCGGGTGGTGTTGATCAGGCCGGAGGCGATACCCGCATCCGCGCGGTGCACGCCCGCCAGCCCGGCGATCGTCACCGGCACGAACGACAGCGCCAGACCCACGCCGCTGATCAGGAAGGCCGGAAACAGGTTCCAGAAGTAGTGACCCGAGACCGGCAGCTGCGTGAACAACACGAGCGCGATGGCGTCCAGCGTCAGGCCGGTGGCAAGCACCGAGCGCACGCCCAGCCGCGTGACCAGCGTCTGCGCCACGTTCGAGAACACGATGATCGTGAACGTGACGGCGGCGAAGCCGACGCCCGTCTCGATCGCGGAGTAGCCCAGCACCTGCTGCATGTAGAGCGTCAGCAGGAAGAACTCCGAGAATGCGATCGCGCCGATCACCGCGGCCGTCGCGTTCGCCGCCGAGAGCATCCGGTTGCGGAAGATCTGCATCGGCAGCAGCGGAGCCGGCGAGCGCAGCTCGATGGCGACGAAGGCGACGAGCAGCACGAGCGACGCGCCCAGCAACGAGACCGTGGCGAAGCTGCCCCAGCCCTCCTGGGTGGCGCGCGTCATGGCGTACACCAGCAGCATCACGCCGGCGGTGACGGACGTGGCGCCGGCCACGTCGAAGTGGCGGTGCCCCTGCCCGCGGCTCTCAGCCAGCACCAGCGGCGCGGCTGCGATCACGGCGATTCCGACCGGCACGTTGATGAAGAACACCCACGACCAGTTCAGGTACGAGGTGAGGAAGCCGCCCAGCAGCACGCCCGCCGCTCCGCCCGAGCCGGACGCTGCGCCCCAGATGCCAAGCGCGCGGTTGCGCTCGGCGCCCTCGGCGAAGGTGGTCATCAGGATCGAGAGACCGGCCGGTGCGAACAGTGCCCCGCCCAGCCCCTGCAGCGCGCGAAACGCGATCAGCGATCCCTCCGACCAGGACAGGCCGCACAGCAGCGAGCTGATCGAGAACACGGCCAGCCCGATCATGAACACCCGCCGGCGGCCGAACACGTCGGCCAGGCGACCGCCCAGCAAGAGCACGCCGCCGAACAGGATCGCGTAGGCGCTGATCACCCACTGCAGGTTGCCCTCCGCGAAGTGCAGGTCGCCCTTGATCGCGGGCAACGCGACGTTCACGATGGCGATGTCGAGCACAACCATGAACTGCGCCGCCACGATCACTGCCAGGGCGAGCCCCTTGCGACGCGGCGGGCTTCCGATAATCGATGACTGCAACATTCATTGACTCCTAAAATCGTTGGTGAATGCCACGATAGCACATATCGACTATCGGATGCGCTACACTTCGGTGGTGATGAATGTGACCGATACCCAAAGCCTCCCCGCACGGCAGCTCCCGGGCCCGCCCAAAGAGCTCCTGTCGAGCGACGTGTTCCTGCTCAAGCGGCTCGGGTTCGCGGCCAAGGACAGCTCCCATGCGGCGTTCGACGGCACCGGCCTCTCGGCGTTCCACTTCGCGGTGCTGGCGCTGCTGGAGGAGGACCCGCGCGAGACGCAGGCGATGATCGCCGACGCCCTCGGCTACGACCGCAGCCACATCGTGCGGCTGCTGGACGAGCTGGAGGAGCGGGAGCTGGTGATGCGCAAGCGCGATCCCGACGACCGCCGCCGCCACGTGGTCAAGCTGACGCCGGACGGCCGCACGATGCTGCGCCGGCTGCGGGCGATCGTGCAGCGGCTGGAGGATGACTTCTTCCCGCCGCTTGACGCGGAACAGCGCGAGACGCTGCACGCGCTGCTGGCCACGCTGGCCAGCCACCACGATCCGCGCTGCGCGCTCCGCGACCCGGCGCCTCCGCCGCAGGCCTAGCCTCCACCCGCTGTGCTCTCGAGCGACGGCCTCGCGCTCCTGCACGACTCGATGACGGCGCACGTCGCCGCCGGCCGGCTGCCGGGACTGGTCACGCTCGTCGCCCACGGCGATGAGCTGCACGTCGACGCGATCGGCTCGCCGTCGTTCGGCAGCGAGACGCCGCTGCGACGCGACGCGCTCTTCCGGATCGCCTCGCTGACCAAGCCGATCACGGCGGCGGCAACGCTGTCGCTGGTCGACGAAGGCCTGCTGCGGCTGGAGCAGCCGGTCGACGAGCTGCTGCCGGAGCTGGCCAACCGCCGCGTGCTGCGCGCGCTCGACGCCGAGCTGGACGACACCGTGCCCGCCAGCGGCCGATCACGCTCGAGGACCTGCTCAGCTTCCGACTCGGCTTCGGATCGGTGATGGCGCCGCCCGGCAGCTATCCGATCCAGCGGGCCGAGGCAGAGCTGGGCCTGCACAGCATCGGCGGGCCGCCCTGGCCGCCCGTCGCCCACGACCCCGACACGTGGATGCGCGGCGCTCGGGTCGCTGCCGCTCATGTACCAGCCGGGCGAGCGGTGGCTGTACAACACGTCCGCCCAGGTGCTGGGCGTGCTGCTGGCGCGTGTTTGCGGCCGGGATATGGAATCGGTGCTGCGAGAGCGCATCCTCGATCCGCTGGGAATGGCCGACACCGGGTTCACGGTTCCGGCGGAACAGCTGGGCCGGCTCACCGACCGCCTACCGGCCGGATCCCGAGACCGGAGAGCTGTGGGTACTGGACGACCCCGCCGACAGCTGGTGGAGCAGGCCCACCTCCTTCCCGGACGCCAGCGGCTGGCTGGTGTCGACCGTCGACGACTACTGGTCGTTCGTCTCGATGCTGCTGGCCGGCGGCGCCGGCCCGGGCGGGCGCGTGCTCGTCGCCGGAGACGGTCGCGCTGATGACGACCGATCGCCTGACCCCTGACCAGCGGCAGGCCTCGGCGCTGTTTCTGGGCGAGCACGGCGGCTGGGGGCTGGGCCTGGCGGTGCCGGCCGCCGGTGCCGGCCCCCACGTGCTTCCGTGCGGGATCGGCTGGACCGGCGGCAGCGGCACGGCCTGGCGATCGAGCACCCGAAGCGGCGCCACGGGCATCCTGTTCAGCCAGCGCGGCCTGACGTCGCCCGTGCCCGAGCCGCTGGCCGTGGACTTCTGGGCCGGGGTCAACGCGGCCTCTGCGCCCGCCTGACCCCGGCCGTTCTACGCGGCCTCGGCGTAGCGCGTGCGCTCAGCCGGCATCGCGCTCTCGGCACCGCGCGGCCGCACCTGCTCGATGCCCCACCCGGCCAGCGTGCCCA
The DNA here is from genome assembly GCA_963766445.1 of uncultured Actinomycetes bacterium. Taxonomy (GTDB): domain Bacteria; phylum Actinomycetota; class Thermoleophilia; order Gaiellales; family JAICJC01; genus JAICYJ01. The sequence goes on from CAVXZW010000018.1 coordinate 33,464, forward strand.
GGCCGGCGCCAAGCACGGCCAGGCAGACCGCCATGGTCGCCGTGGCAGCAGCCGGGAGATACACCGCGGCGACCAGCATGGGGAGGTTCAGGATCAGCGCGCCCGGGATGGCATGTCGGTGTCTCATGGTTCGCTCCTTGGTCGGTGGTCTGCTGACAGTCAACCCGGCCGCCTTGAAGGCCCGGTTGGCGCCACCTGTGAGGTCGCTGAGCATCTCGCTCGACGGTGGCGGTGCGACTCTGAGCGAACTCACAACCCGCGCTCACCGACCCGACAGGCCTGCGGGCAACCCTCCTGACACCCCGCCGAACCGGAGCGGGACGATGAAAGGAGGACGACCTGATCGCGAACACGGCACGCACATGGGTCGTGACCGGCGCAGTGGCGCTGGGAGCGGTGGTCGGCGCGGCCGGCATCGCAAACGCGGCAACCGGCAGTTCCGGGGCGACCAATCCGGTGGCACCGGCGTTTGCCGCAAACGGGACGTCCGGGCCGCCGCCCGCCGGAGCCGGCAACCCAGCGACGATGAGCCACGGGCCGGGCGAGACGCTGCTGAGCGGCTCGAACGCGTCCAGGGCGAAAGCGGCGGCGCTTGCCGCCGTGCCCGGCGCCAAGGTGATCCGCGTCGAGACCGACTCCGCCGGAGCGGCCTACGAGGCACACCTGCAGAAGTCCGACGGCAGCTACGTGACGGTGAAGCTGGACAAGAGCTTCCACGTCACCGCAACGCAGTCGGGATTCGGCGGCGGGCCCGCGCAGTAGCGCGGTTCACGAGGCGGCACCCGGCCCTGAGTAAGCCCCGGCCGGGTGCCGCCCGATGGTCTAGGAGAACGTGCGCCGCGCCACCACGATGCGTGGATCGGCCTTGGCGGCGATGATGTCGGCGACCACGTTGGAGATGATCACCGCGGTGGCGACGACGGTCACGACGCCGACGATCACCGGCAGGTCGAGCCCGAGGAAGCCGACCTGCGCCTGCAGCGCCTGGGTGCCGATGCCCGGCAGCGCGAACGCCGCCTCGATGTAGATCGCCGCCATCAGCGAGGTGCTGACGTCGATCGCGAGCATGGTCGCGAGCGTCGGTATCAGAAGCGGCAACACATGCACGCGGAGCACCCTGGTCTCGGACGCCCCTTTGGCACGGGCTGCGACAACGTGCGGCTGGGTCAGCAGGCCCAGCACCTGCGTGCGGATCACGCGGGCGTAGAGCGGCAGCAGGAACAGCATGAACGTGATCCAGGGCAGCGCCAGGTGCGCCGCCCACGCGTGCGCGCCGCACGAGCCCGACCCGGTCAGCGAGCAGTAGCCGCTGGTCGGCGCCAGCGGGATCGAGTACACGAACACGCTCTGCAGGATGAGGCCGACCACCAGCGGGTGCAGGGCGACGCCGCACATGATCAGCGCGTTCAGCGTGCGGTCAAACACCGTGTGCGGCCGTAGCGCCGAGCCGACGCCGATCAGCAGGGCCGTGACCACCAGCAGGACGGCGCCGCCGATCACGATCGACACTGTCACGGGCAACGCGGCGCGGATGATGCTCGAGACAGGGGTGCCGGACGCGTAGGAGTTGCCGAAGTTGCCGTGCAGCAGCCCCTGGACGAAGTGCAGGTACTGGATGTAGATCGGGTGATCGACGCCGAGCGCGTGGTCGGCCGCCTTCAGCTGGGCCGGCGTCGTGCGCAGGCCGGTGATGTAGATGCCCGGGTCGGCCGGCACCGTGGCGAACACCAGGTAGGTGATCACCGTCAGCGCAAAGATCATCACCAGGCCGGTCAGGATCCTGCGCGCGATGTAGCCGGCCACCGGTCAGACTCCCGTCGGGTCGAGGGCCTTGCGGATCTGCTCGCCGAGCAGCGCCGCCGCGCCGGCCGTCAACAGCACGGCCAGGCTGGGGACGACCACGAGCCTGCTGGTGAGCGAGATGCTCTCGCCGGAGGCGAGCGCGGTCAGCCAGCCGATCTGCGACGCCAGCATGCCGCCCCAGCTGGCCGTGTTGGGGTCGATTCCGACGCCCAGCATCGAGAACGACGCCTCGAGCAGCATGGTGGTCGCGAACATGATCGTGGCCGGAGGGATCAGGATCGGGATCATGTGGGGGAAGATGTGCGTTCGCAGGATCCGGCGGCGACCGCTGCCGATCATCCTGGCCGCCTCCACGAACGGGCGCTCGCGCAGCTCCAGCACCTGCACGCGCACCAGCCGCGCGGGATAGGGCCAGATGAAGATGCCGAGGAACACCGCCAGCGACAGCACTCCCGGCTCGACCAGCCCGTTCAGCGTGTAGCGGCTGTAGCGGTCGGACACCGGCGCTCCCAGCGCGATCGCCATCAGCAGCACCGGAAAGGCCAGGGCGAAGTTGGTCACCCACACGACGACGCCGTCCACGCGGCCACCGAGGTACCCGGCCAGGGTGCCAAGAGTCGAACCGATCGTGACGCCGATCAGCGTCGCCCCCAAAGCAACCTCGATCGTCGCCTGCCCGCCGTAGAGCAGTCGCATGAGCTCGTCGCGTCCGACCGTGCCATCCGCGCCCAGCACCATCAGGGTGGTCCCGGACACGTGCTCACCGGTGTAGTTGGCGTTCGGCACCCGCGTCCACAGTCCGACCGGCGTGAAGTCGTGGTCGGCGCTCGAGAAGATCGTGTCGGGGCCGTGTCCGAGCGCCGTCGCGAGCAGCGGCGCGCCGATGAAGCAGGCGAAGAAGACGAACAGCAGCAGCGAACCACTTGCCACCGCTAGCGGGTCGCGGCGAAGCCGGCCCCAGGCCAGCCGCCAGTACCCGCTCGCCGCTCGCGTGTCGCCGTCCGCCACTTGCGAGCTAGGACGCGCGCCGCCTCCGCAGGTTAGGCGCGCATTCTAGGCGTGCCCGACCAGCACGCCGTCGCCGAACGTCGACACGTAGACCAGCCCGTCCGGCCCGACGGCCATGTCGGTCGCAAAGCCGCCGGTCGAGCGGTAGAAGGCATCGGAGCACGATCCGGCCAGGTGGCACCCGAGTGGGTCGTGTTGAGCAATGCCGCCGGTCTGTGACGGGGATGCGGGCACCGCCACCAGCAGCGAGCCGTCAGGCCCTGGAAGGCCATCGGGCCTGGGCCTGAAATGTGGTCAGCATCCTTGCACTGCCTCTTCAGCACGCCGTTTCCGACCGTGCCGCGCTGGTTGGCGCCGTTCAGCCGGTACACCCCGTCGGCTGCCGAAACCCACAGCCGCGTGGGCTGCGCAGGGTCAACGGCGACGTAGCCGACCAGCTTGCCGGCCGCCTTCTTCGCCCAGATCTTGACCCAGGTCTTGCCGGAGTCGGTCGACCGCCAGACGCCGGTGCGGTGGTCGTAGAGGTAGGCCGTTGTCGAGCCGGTGGGCCAGGCCAGCGAGGCCGCCGCGTAGGCCTGCTTCGTCGCCATCGGCCCGGACGACACCTTCGTCCAGGCGCTGGTGCCGTCGCGCCGCCAGACGCCGTTCGCATCCACCGCCGCCAGCAGCACGCGGCGGCCGCTGACGAGGTTCGCAGCGACCGCCAGCGGCCGCCTGCCGGCGGCGGCGCGCGCCCAGGCCCTCCGACGTCCAGGGCGTGGTGGCCGGGTTCGGGCTCGCCCAGAGTTCGCCCTGTTTGTTTGAGCTCTGGCTGCCGGTGGCCAGCAGCGCCGCTCCCGGCGGACGGGTGGTGTCGGCCGCGACGTCGAACCCCTGCTTCCCGGCCCGCACCTGCGCGACGTGGGCGCCACCATCCAGGCTGATCAGGTAGGCCCAGTCGGAGCTCGCGATGTTGAGCCGGCTCGGGGGCGCCCGTGTCCGTTCCGGCCAGGGCCGTGTCTGATGGTCAGCCGAGGCCGGCGACGACCGGATACCAGGTCGGCTCCGGCGTCGACCGAAACGCCAGATACCGGAGCGCCCGGTCACGTAAGATCCGGAGTCGCAGCACTTCCCGCTCGGTCTTGCGGCATCGGCCACCATCGCCGCCGTGTAGTTGGCCCCGCCCAGCATGTACGCGGGCTGCCCGGCCAGCCACCAGCGCTCACCGGTGCTGTCGCCGATGGTGGTATGGATCACGGCTGGGTCGACCGCCAGCGACGTCCAGGCGGCGCCGCCGTCGGAGGACGCGATCACCGAGTCGGCGCCGCCCGACTCCGAACCGGTGATCAGGAACGTCGGCCCGCATGCCTGGTGGCCGTCGATCGACGTCCCAGCGCGCCGCTGCTGGGCGCGCGCCCAGCGCCTGCCAGGTGCCCCGCGTCGCGCGAGATGGCCACGCCGGAGCTGCCCGCGGCGAAGAGGTCGCTGCCGATGAAGCGCAGCTCCTCGACCTGGTCGGCGACCCGCCACGGCGGCGAACTTGCCGGCGCCGCCGGCGGCGCTGGTGCGGAACAGGTCGGCCTCGTAGCGGAGGCGATGACCACGTTCGGATCGCGGGATCGAGCGCGATCAACGCAGGCGCTGGCCGGCCAGTCCCAGCGTCGCCCAGGCGGCGCCGCCGTCGGCTGGAGCGCATGAGCCGCGGGAGAAGGTGGCGGCGTAGATCGTCCCGGCGGGGTCGATGCGAGAGGTGCCCGGTTGAATGCGGGTGGGACGGCGGCAGGCCGGCGATGCCCGGCGTGTCGCCGCCGGCGAACTGCCGGCGCGGTCGATCGCACGACCCAGGTCTGAGCTTCGAGTCATGATCCTTGAGCAGGCCGCCGCCGGAACCCGCTGTCCCGGCCGCCGCGTACACGCGTCCGGGGGCGCCGCGGGCGAGAACTCGATCGAGGCGATCTTGTAGTCTGGCTGGTGTCGGTCAGGCCGGTGTCGGCCGGCTGCCAGGTGGTGCCCCATTCGAGCGACCGGTAGACGCCGGATGTGTCGCCGCCGGCCAGCAGCAGCCCGCTGACTGCGGGGTCTACCGCGACCACGTTCTGGAAGCCTCCGCCGCCCAGGCCGCTCTCGGCGAAGCTGAGCGGCGTGACGGCCCCTGCGGCTGGCCGTCGAGGCGCTCAGCGCAGCCGCCGTCGTGATCGCAAGGAGCAGCATCGTCTTCAGATGCATCGGATCCCCGGTCCGCCCGGGTAGTCGATGTGGAGCGACTTCATCCTATGTCCGGACCGGTTATTCACGAAATTGCTTCGTGGCAGCGTCGCGAGATGCAGGCGCGCTTTGCGCGCACCCCGCTGGAGGGCAAGTCTCTGGGCCTGAGCCTGCTGACGCTGGGGCCCGGCTTCCGGATCCCCTTCGCGCACAAGCATGCACACCAGGAGGAGGTCTACGTGGTGGTGCGCGGCTCCGCCCGGGTCAAGGTCGAGGACGAGATCGTGGAGCTGGGGCAGTGGGATGCGATCCGGATCGACGAGGACACGATGCGCGCGGTCGAGGCCGGGCCGGAAGGGGTCGAGTACCTCGCGTTCGGCGCCGGTGACGATCCCCGCGACGCCGATATGGTGCAGGACTGGTGGAGCGACTGAGCCACCCGGTCACGTCGGCTTGACCGCACAAGCACTCTTTGACTAGAGTCAAACAATGGACGCCGAGACGGTCGCGAGCGTGCGCCGCTTCAACCGCACCGTCACGGAGCGGGTGGGCGCCCTGGACGAGAGCTACCTCGGCCGCGGCCGGCCGCTGGGCGAGACGCGCCTGCTGTGGGAGATCGGCCCCGACGGCGTCGACGTGCGCGACCTGCGCCGGCGGCTGGGCCTCGACGCCGGCTACGCCAGCCGGCTGCTGCGCTCGCTGGAGTCGGAACGGCTGGTCGTGGTCGAGCCCGGCAGCCCCGATCGCCGCGTGCGCCGAGCCCGCCTGACGGCGGAGGGCCGGGCGGAACGCGGCGAGCTCGACCGGCTCTCGGACGATCTGGCGGCGTCGATGCTGGAGCCGCTCGAGCAGTCGCAGCGCGCGCGGCTGTTGGCGGCGATGGACGAGGTCGAGCGGCTGATGCGCGCCTCGCTGGTCACGATCACCGTTGCCGATCCGGCCGACGCCGACGCGCGCTGGTGCATCGAGCAGTACTTCGCCGAGCTGGGCGACCGGTTCGAGGACGGCTTCGATCCTGCCATCAGCATCGCCGCCCCGATCGACGAGCTGAAGCCGCCTACCGGGCTGCTGCTGGTGGCACACCTCCGTCAGCGGCCGGTTGGCTGCGGGGCGCTCAAGATCCGCCCGGGCCGGCCCGTCGAGCTGAAGCGGATGTGGGTATCACCCGAGGTGCGGGGCCTCGGCCTCGGCCGGAGGCTGCTGCGGGAGCTGGAGCGGCACGCGGCGTCGGCCGGCGCGGACACCGTTCGGCTGGAGACGAACCGGTCGCTGACGGAGGCGATCGCCCTCTACCGCAAGGCCGGCTACCGGGAGGTGGAGGCGTTCAACTCGGAGGCCTACGCGCATCACTGGTTCGAAAAGCGGCTTTGACGCCCAACGCCCTACAGCGCTGGGATCACCTGCTCGGCCACATGCCGGAAGGTGCTGTCCTCCAGCTCGGGGTCGGGCCAGAAGATGCAGATCGAGTCGAGGCCGCCCTCCAACCAGCGCCGCATCTTCACGACCACCTCGGCCGGCGTGCCCACGAGCGTCAGGTCCTCCAGCCACTCGATCCGGCATCTCGTCGGCGACGGCCTCGGCCCCGTGACGCTCGATCAGCGCGGTCAGCTGGTCGGAGATGCCGTACGCGTCGGTCATCGTGTTCACACCGAACTCTCCCAGGAACGAGCCCAGAATCGGCCGCGCAGCCGCCCGTGCGCGATCGCCGTCGGGGTCGACGCAGGTGAGCGCGACGGTCGCGTAGGCCATCGCATCCAGCGGGCGGCCGGCCTTCGCCAGCCCCTTCTCGACCCGCTCGCGGCCGAACCTGAAGTACTCGACGCCGGCCGATGCCGCGAACAGCGTGGTGTCGGCCAGCTCCCCTGCGAGGCTCAGCAGCATCGGGCCGCTCACGCCCATCGCGATCGGCACATGCTCGGTGGCCGGGTGCGTGATGCCGATCTGGTCGAGCGAGAAGTGCTTGCCGTCGACGCTGATCGTCTCCCCGGCCAGCAGCCGCCTGACCGACGTCACGCTCTCACGCAGGGCGGCAACCGGCTTTGCGGGCATGATCCCCATCTGCCGCAGCCAGTCGGGCAGGCCCAGGCCGATGCCGGGACGAAACCGCCCCGGGAACGCGCGGCTGATACCGGCGATCTCCATCGCGAGCACCGCCGGGTGGCGTACCAGGCCGGACACGATGCTCGTCCCACCGGCACCGATTCGGTCGCCTGAAGCGCCAGCGTCGCGCCCACCAGCGCCGGCACGTAGAAGTAGTCCTCGGGGATCATGATGTGCGAGTAGCCGAGCCCCTCCAGCCATCGCGCCTTCTCACCGATCTGCTCCGGCGGCACCATGTCGCCCATCGAGACGCCGACGGGATGGACGTAGCGTGCGCTCACCCGTCGCCGCCCGCGGCCGGCACCGCAGCGCCGTCGACGCGGTTGCGCTCGGTCGCCAGACGCATCAGCGTGGCATGCGTCCCCTCCTGTCCGGCGGCCTCGTAGGCATCGGGCTGGAGCTGGATGTAGCTGCCGTCGGACTGCAGCTCCCAGGCGTTTCGCCGGTCGGCCAGGCAGATCTCGAGGATCTCCCACAGCCGCGCGCGCAGCCGCGGCTTGGTGATCGGGACGGCCGCCTCGACCCGCTCGGAGAGGTTGCGGGTCATCCAGTCGGCGGAGCCGATCAGGAACGTCCCCTCCAGCGGATCCTCCGAGCCGCTCGCGAAATGGAAGATCCGCGAGTGCTCGAGGAAGCGCCCGATCACCGACCGGATGCGCAGGTTCTCGGTCAGCCCCGGCACCCCCGGTGCCAGGCAGCACAGCCCACGCACGATCAGGTCGACGGGCACCCCAGCCCCGGAGGCGCGGGACAGCAGGGCGCACATCTCGGGATCCTCGAGCTGGTTCATCTTGCAGACGATCCGGGCCGGCCGGCCCGCCTCCTGGTTCGCGATCTCGGCCTCGAGCAGCTCGACGAACCGCGCCCTCATGTGCAGCGGGGCGACCAGCAGCTCCGAGAACGACGGCGTCCGCGAACGCCCGGTCAGGTAGTGGAACAGCGAGACCACGTCCCCGGTGATGACCGGATCGGCCGTGAGCAGCCCGACGTCCTCGTACAGCTTCGCGGTGCGGGTGTGGTAGTTGCCCGTGCCGATGTGGGCGTAGCTGCGGATGACGCCGTCTTCGTTGCGGACAACGAGCGCCACCTTGCTGTGCGTCTTGAGGCCGGTCACCCCGAACATGACGTGGGCTCCGACGCGCTCCAGCTCCCGCGACCAGTGCAGGTTGCGCTCCTCGTCGAAGCGGGCGTTCAGCTCGATCACGCAGGCCACCTGCTTGCCGGCCTCTGCCGCCGCGATCAGCGAGCGCACGAACGGCGTGTCGTCGCCAACCCGGTAGACGGTCATCTTGATGGACAGCGTCTGCGGATCGTCGGCCGCCTCGCGGATGAACCGCTCAACGCTCGCGTAGAAGCTCTCGTAGGGGTGGTGTAGCAGGATGTCGGCGCTGCGGATCGCGGAGAAGATGTCGGAGTCCGGGGCGGCCTCCAGCACTCGCGGGGCGAGCGGCGTCCAGGGCCGGTCACGCAGCTCGGCGACGTCCAGGCCGGCGATCTCGAACAGGGTCGTGTAATCGAGCAGGGCGCTCATCTCGTAGACGGCGTCCGGCGCCAGGGCGAAGCGATCGACCAGCTCGGCCACCATCGCGGAGTCGGCGTCCGGCTGCACCTCGAGCCGGACGACCGGCTCGAAACGGCGCTGGCGCAGCTCCTCCTCGACCATCGCCCGCTTGCTGAGCCCGTCGTTCTCGTCCAGCTCCACATCGGCGTCGCGGCAGACGCGGAACAGGCTGGCACTGGCCACGATCATTCCCGGGAAGAGCCGCTCGGCGTTGGCCCGGATCACCTGGTCGAGGCCGACGAACACCCACTCGGACGAGTCGACCGCCTTCAGCCGCAGCCACTGGGGCAGGTCGGTCGGCAGCTTCACACGCACCAGCACCGCCTCGCCGCTGACCGGATCCTCGAGCTGGAACGCCCACGAGGTCGAGAGGTTCGAGACGTAGGGGAACGGGTGCGCGGCATCCAGGCTGAGCGGCGTCAGCACCGGCGAGATGTCGCGCTCGAACACGGCGGAGGCCTCGTCGCGCTGGGCGCGCGTCGAGGTCGTCCCAGCCGACCAGTCGGATCCCCTGCTCGGCCAGCCGCGGGCGCAGCACCTGCGTGTAACAGCGCGGCCTGCTCGTCCAGCATCGAGGTCACCATCGCGCGGATCCGCGCGGCCAGGTCGCGCTGAGCGGGCGCGGCCAGGCCGGTCGGGTCGGCCAGCCGCGACATGCGCTTCATGAAGAACTCATCGAGGTTCGCGCTGAAGATGGCCAGGAACTTCACGCGCTCGAGCAGCGGCGTGCGCTCGTCCAGCGCCTCATGCAGCACCCGCCGGTTGAACTCGAGCCAGCTGATGTCGCGATCGATCCAGGCGCCGCTCAGGTCGCCGGCCTGGCCGGCGGTGGGGGACGACTCACCGACCGCCACGGCCACCTCCCGGTCTGGTCAAGCAGCGCATGGACATGACGTGAATCTAGTGGAATCCCGCGCGGCGATCCGCTCTAGAGGTTGTCGCTGGCGATGCGGCTGTCCCAGATGTCGCCCAGGGGTTGCGGCAGCCGGCAGACGGCGATGATCCGGCCTCGCTCCTCGTTGTCCAGGTTGTAGGGGTTCTCGATCGTGGCCAGCCGGCGGTAGCTGGTGCACATCCCGCGCAGCGTGCCGGGGTCGTACCCGACGGTCAGCAGCGTCCGTTGCGGGAGCCGGGCGGGCCGCCAGTACTGCCAGCTGAGGTGGCCCGAGAGCGGCTGCGGCAGGCCCAGCGATGGGCCGAAGCGGGCCAGGGCGCCGGCCTCGCCGTAGTTCTGGGCCAGGATCGCCGCATGCGCGCGCTCGGCCGCGGGCAGCGACCGCCACGCTCGCGCGGTCTGCGCGACCATCTCCGGCCAGCCGATCTCGTCCTTGAAGAAGGACACGTTCCAGATGCCCGAGTCGATCATGCCCGTCGTCGAGCGGATCGGCACCACCACCTGCGCAGCGACCGCGATCACCAGTAGCTGGAAGGCGACCAGAGCGCCCAGGACTGCGCGGCGCCGCCAGCGGGCCGCCGGCCGCCACCGCTCCAGCGCCACCGCTCCGGCCGCGACGCACACGATCATCGCCGGCAGCGGGTAGTAGCCACGACCCTGCTCGAGCCCGAACCCGACCACCACGAACACCGCCGCCCAGGTGAACGCGCGCAACGCCGGCCGCCGCCACATCCAGACGCCGCCGATCACGGCCAGCGCCGTGCACGCCGCCAGGAACACGACCGCGTCGGCGACGTACGTCGGCGGCGGCGTGTCGTCGGCCGTCTGCGCGCGCTGGCTGTGCGCGAAGGTGGCGCTGGGCCAGCCGTGGTGGATCTCCCAGGCGATGTTCGGCAGCAGCAGGACGAACGCGATCCCGGCGGCGATCCATGGGCCACGTGTCCGCAGCACACGCCGCTGCGGTGTCAACGCGAGCCCCATCACCAGCGCCAGCAGCAGCGTCGCGATCGTGTACTTGGCCTCGAGGCCGATGCCGGCCATCACGCCCACCGCCGGCCACAGCCGCGGCATCGGCCGGGTGACCGCGACCAGCACCAGGTAGAGCGTCGCGGTCTGGGCCGCCAGATCGAGCCAGGTGGGGTGGAAGATGCTGGCTGCCCCAAGCGCGATCGGCGCCGTCGCCCAGGCCAGCGCCGCCAGCGCCTGTGCCCGCAGACCACCGCCCAGCTCGCGCGCGCTCAGAGCTACGAAGGCGACGCTGGTCAGCGCGATCACCATCGTCGTCAGGCGCAGCGCGTCCAGCGATGTCCCGAACACGAGCACCGCCGCCCGGCCGACCACGGCGATCAGCGGTGGGAAGTCGACGTATCCGAACGCGAGGTGGTGCGACGCCTCAAGAAAGTAGAGCTCGTCGCGATCCCATCCGTAGCGGCCCAGGAAGGCCAGCCCGGCCACGACCGGCACCAGCGCCGCCAGCACCGATACCGCCAGCGTCGAGCGCACGGTCGTGCGCGGCCCGGCGGTGTCGGGCGACTCGGCGGCAACGATCGCGCTCGCGGTCATGGGCGTGGCGGAGACTACCGCGCGTCCGCTGGTCGCACTACGCTGCGTCGGTTCCACAATCGCAGGAGGCATCGAATGGCTGGTTACACGATCGTCAACATGAACGACCTCGAGGACTCCGCCGCAGGGCGCGAGGGCGTCGAGGCGCGGTTCGCCCGCAAGCACCTCGACTCCGAGCACCTCGGTGTCAGCGTCTTTCGCTACGAGCCGGGCCACCGCAACACTCTCGGTCACAGGCACCGCGAGCAGGAGGAGGCATACCTCGTCACCGCCGGCTCCGGCCGGATCAAGCTCGGCGACGACATCCTCGACCTCAAGCCCTGGGATCTGGTGCGGATCGCGCCGTCCACGGTGCGCGCGCTGGAGGCCGGGCCGGACGGGCTCGGAGGTGGTTGCGATCGGATCCGACCGTCCCGAGGGCGGCGACGGCGAGACCGTCGAGGACTGGTGGACGGACTGATGCGATGACCACAGACGACGTGGTGCTGCCCTCCGGCAGGCAGTTCGAGATCGAGCTGGGCGACCAGCGCGTGGTCGTGGTCGAGGTCGGCGGCGGCCTGCGTTCCTACTCCGTCGGCGGCGCGGACGTGCTGGACGGCTATGCGGCCGACGGCACGTGCACGTCCGGCCGCGGCCAGGTGCTGATCCCGTGGCCGAACCGGATCGAGGATGGGCGCTACGACTTCGACGGGGCCAGCCATTCGCTGCCCCTGAACGAGGTGCCGAACCGAAACGCGATCCACGGGCTCGTCCGCTGGGCGGCCTGGACGGCGGCGGAGCATGAGCCCCACCGAGTGGTGATGGCGCACGTCGTGCATCCGCAGCCGGGGTATCCGTTCTCACTGTCGCTGTCGATCGAGTACTCGCTCTCGGACGCGGGTCTGACGGTGCGCACGACCGCGACCAACGCCGGCGATCGCGACTGCCCGTACGGCTGCGGCGCGCACCCCTACCTGACGGCAGGCACGGCAACCGTGGACACGCTGGAGCTGCGGATTCCCGCGGGCACGGTGCTGCGGTCCGACGAGCGCAGCCTGCCCACCGGCTCGGCGCCGGTCGCGGGCACCGACTACGACTTCCGTACGCGGCGGGCGATCGGCGGGCTCGTGCTCGACAACGCCTTCACCGACCTGGAACGGGACGCCGACGGGGTCGCCCGCGTCGAGCTGCGTGACCCGATGTCGGGCGCCGGGCGGACGCTGTGGATGGACGAGGCGTACCCGTACGTGATGGTGTTCAGCGGCGACCCGCTGCCGGATGTCGCCCGCCGCGCGCTCGCGGTCGAGCCGATGTCGTGCCCGCCCAACGCGTTTCGCAGCGGCGAGAGCGTGGTGCGGCTGGCGCCCGGCGAGTCGCACACGGCGGCGTGGGGCATCTCCGTCTAGCGCCGCGTGACCCGGACGTGGCACGCCCGTCACGCCTGTCGCGCCGCCCGCGCGGTCGCGTGACGTCCCGGTCGCCCGATCAGGGGTTTGACCCCGACTCGGCCTGCGTGAGAGGTTCGGCGCGAAGCTGTGACGGGTCGTCACCGGATCGTGATGCGCGGTCGACGCTTCTATGTTGTCAAGGCTGGTTGTTGGAGTTCTCGGAGTCGGTGGTAGAAGTGGCGGGCGAGTGCGCGTTTGATGCAGCGTTTGGCTTCCTTCGTGGTCTTGCCGTTGGCGAGTAGGCGCTGGTAGTAGGCCTTGGTTTGGTCGTGGTGGTGGACGCGTTGGAGCGCGATCACGTGCAGCGCCCAGTTGAGTTGGCGGTCGCCGCCGCGGTTGAGCCGGTGGCGTTGCTGCTTGCCGCTGGACGCGTCGATTGGGGTGGCGCCGGCGAGCGCGGCGAAGGAGGGCTTCGCTTGCCATCCGCCGCGGGTCGCCGCTGGAGACCAGCAGTTGCGCCGCACACACGGCGCCGACGCCGCACTCGTCGAGCAGTTCGGGTGCCAGATCGGCGACCAGGCTTGCGAGTTGCTGATCGATATCTTGGATCTCGCTTGTCAGGTGCTGGATTCGCCCGGCGATTCGTCGAGCCACGTCACTGGCACCGTCGCTGCTTGGTCGCAGCCGAGCCGCCGTCGTCACCAGCTGCCTCTTGGGCACGCGGCCCAGCCGTTGACGCTGATCGTCGGGCATGGTCACGATCACCGCGTCGAGCTGGTTCAGCGCGGCCCTACGCGCTCTGGCCGCACCACGCCGTTCAAGCAGCAGCACTCGCAGCTGCTCGCGCCGTCCGGCGCCGCGAGGAAGGCTGAGCCCCTCGCCGCTGACCACCCTCCTAGCGGCCAAGGTGGCGTCGATCACGTCGTTCTTACCGCCACGCCGATCGCCACGCCTGGGCCGCTCACACTCAAACACCGCCTCGCTACGGTCAGCCAAAAAACGCGCGAGACCAGCGCCATAGCTGCCGCACCCCTCCACGCCAAACGCCGGCTCACCCAATCCCCGCGCCCACACCAGCAGCCGCCGATACCCGCAGGCCGTCGCCTCCACCGACACCGAATCAATCAACCGGCCAAGCCGGTCCAGCGCCACCGCCACATGCCACTGCTTGTGGGTATCCACCCCGATTGCCACCGTCCACTCGTTCACGTAGCCTCCCTCTCGTCGATCCGGTCAACCGGCCTGGACAGGGCTGTGTCGGGCAAGGCACGCAAGCTTCTATCAGGTCACCGGCCAGTCGATGCGAAGCGGCGGCGGGAGACAGGTCGACGCGAGGAAGGCCGAAGCCGCCAGCATGGTTGCGGGTCATCCCGCCGCCGCCTCGCACTCTCAGCCACACCCCGGACGGACGCAGCTACCCACCGACGCTACACAGCATGGTTAGGCGGGGGCCGGGACAGAGCCGTGATCGTTGTCGCAAGGCGCTGGTGAGAATCGTTGCGGTCGGGGCTGAGATCGTTACGTGGCGGTGCGGATCGTTGCGGCTTTGCTCGTAATGGAACCGTCACGGCCACGTGGCGGGCGTGGACACGGACGAGGGTGGCATGCCTCGTCCGATCGGGGTGAGGGCGCGGCGGCCGGCGCCCGGTAGCGTGCCGCCATGCCGGAGCCGACGACAGTGAGGCCGCGGCGGATCGACCCCCGGCTGCTGAGGCGCACCCGGGGCTCACGCCTCGCGCTGGCGGTCGATGCCGCGCTGGGGATCGTCGCAGCGCTGCTGGTGCTGGCCCAGGCGGTGCTGATCGCCCACGTCGCCGCGCGCTCGTTCGACGGCGCCGGGGCGCGGGCGCTGTTCGTACCGCTGGCCGCGCTGTGCGCCGTGGTGACGGCGCGGGCGGCGGCCGCCTGGGGATTCGACGTGGTCGGGCGGCTGGCCGCGGCCGACGTGCTGTGCGCGCTTCGCGGCGATCTGGTCAGGAGCCGGCTGAGCGACACCCCCGCCGGCCTCGATGCACAGGACGATGCGGAGCTGGCCGTGGCGGCGGTGGCCGGCATCGACGCGCTCGAGACCGTGTTCGCGCGCCTCGTTGCCGCAGATGGTGCTGGCCGCGGTGGTGCCGGCGGCGGTGCTGTTGCTGGTGGCGGCGATCGACCCGCTGTCGGCGCTGCTGATGCTGGTCACGCTGCCCCTGGTGCCGGTCTTCATGTGGCTGATCGGCCGCACCACCGAGCGCCGGGCGCTGGCGCGCTGGCAGGAGCTGTCGCTGCTGTCGTCGCACTTCCTCGACGTCGTGCGCGGTCTGCCGACGCTGCGTGCCTTCAACCGCGGCGAGGCCCAGGCGGAGCGGATCGACCAGGTCGGCGAGCGGTATCGCAAGGCGACCATGGAGACGCTGCGACTGGCCTTTCTGTCCGGCGCCGTACTCGATCTGGCGGCCACGCTGGGAGTGGCGTTGATCGCGGTCACCGTGGGAGTGCGGCTGGTGGAGGGTGACATCGGATTCGAGCCGGCGCTGACGGTGCTGCTGCTGGCGCCCGAGCTGTACCTGCCGCTGCGCAACCTGGCGTCCCAGTTCCATGCCGGGGCGGACGGGATGGCGGTGGCCGGGCGGCTGCTGGACGCGGCCACGGCGCCGGCCACACCCGTGGCCGCGCCGTCGCCGATCCCGGCCGCAGCCACCGTCCGCTTCGACGGGGTCAGCTTCCGCTATCCGCGCGCCGGCCGGGCGGCGCTCGAGCAGGTCGGGCTCGAGCTGGCGCCGGGAGAGACGGTTGCGCTGGTCGGCCCCAGCGGCAGCGGCAAGAGCACGATCGCGCGCCTGCTGCTGCGCCTGGCGGAGCCCAGCGACGGGCGGATCCTGGCCGGCGGTACTGACATCGCCGCCTGCGACCCGGACCTCTGGCGGCGAGGGATCGCGTGGCTGCCGCAGCATCCGACGCTGCTTCACGGCTCGATCGCCGACAACATCCGGCTGGGCGCCCCGGAAGCAGCGGACGAGCTCGTGCGTGACGCCGCCGAGGCGGCCGGTGCCGCCGAGTTCATCTCGGAGCTGCCGGCCGGATACGAGACGACGGTGGGAGACGGCGGCCGCCCGTTGTCCGCCGGGGAGACGCAGCGGATCGCCCTGGCCCGGGCGCTGCTCCGCGACGCGCCGCTGCTGATCCTGGACGAGCCGACCGCCAACCTCGATCCGGCCAGCGCCGAGCTCGTGCGCGCGGCCGTCGACCGCTGCCGGCAGGGCCGGACGGTGCTGGTGATCGCACACGACGACGAGCTCGCGTCGCGAGCCGACCGCATCGTGCGGCTGCAGGCGGCGGCCTCATGATCGGCCGGCTGGTCGATCTGTCGGGCGTGTCGCGGCCACGCCTGGCCGTGGTGGTCGCCCTGGGTGCGGTGGCCACCTCCCTCGGCGTCGCGCTGATCGCAACCTCCGGCTACCTGATCTCGCGCGCGGCGCAACGGCCGCCTGTACTGGCGCTGACCGTGACGATCGTGGTCGTCCGGTTCCTTGGCCTGACCCGTCCGCTGGCGCACTACATCGACCGGCTGGTGTCCCACGATCTGGCGCTGCGGTCGCTGGGCACGATCAGGTCGCGCTTCTTCGCGCGGATCGAGCCGCTCGCTCCAGGCCAGCTGGACGGCTTCCGCCGGGGCGACCTGGTCGCTCGCATGGTCGGCGACGTCGACCGGCTGGACGGGCTCTACGTGCGCGGGCTGTGCCCGCCGCTAAGCGGCCTCGCGGTGGCCGTGCTGTGCGTCGTCGCGGCTGCCGTGATGCTGCCGGCGGCCGGCGCGATCCTGGCGGCCGGCCTGGCGATCGCCGGCCTGGCGGTGCCGGCGCTGGCCGCACGCTGGAGCCGCGAGCCGTCCACCCGCCTGGCGGCCGCTCGTGCGCAGCTGTCGTCCCAGCTGGTCGAGCTGCTGCGGGCCGCACCGGAGATCGTCGCCTTCGGCGCGGCCGGGTCACGCGCCGAGGCGGTCGCGGAGCTCGACCGGGAGCTGGCGGCGCTGACCCGCCGCGATGCCGTTCGGGCCGGCCTGGCGGACGCGCTGGTGATGCTGGCCGCCGGCCTCACGACGGCGGCCGTGCTGGCCGCGGCGGTACAGGCACGGGCGGGCGGATCGCTCGACCCGGTGCTCGTCGCGACCGTCACGCTGCTCGCCCTGGCGGCGTTCGAGGCGGTCACCCGATCCCCCTCGCCGCGCGTGAGCTGGCCGTCATCACCGCGGCCGGGCGACGCGTGCTCGACCTCACCTCCCGGCGGCCCGTGATCACCGATCCCGGCGCACCGCTGCCGTCACCGCCGCGCGACGCGACGATCGAGCTGGCCGGCGTAACCGCCCGCTACCCCGGATCACCGCGGCCGGTGCTGGAGCAGGTCGACCTGCGTCTGCAGCCGGGCGGCCGCGTGGCGCTGGTGGGCGCCAACGGATCAGGGAAGACCACCGTCACCAACGTGCTGCTGCGGTTCCTCGATCCGGAGCAGGGCGCCCTCCTGTTCGACGGCCGCGACGCGCGCGACCACCGCCAGTCTGACGTTCGCGCGATGTTCTCGCTGGCCGGCCAGGGTGCCCACCTGTTCAACTCGACGGTCCGCCAGAACCTGCTGCTCGCCCGGCCGGACGCCACCGAAGACGAGCTGCGCGCCGCCCTCGTACGGGCGCGGCTGGCGGCCTGGGTGGACGGGCTGCCGGACGGGATCGACACCCTGGTGGGCGAGGAGGGGCGCCGGCTCTCGGGCGGCCAGCGCCAGCGGCTGGTGCTGGCGAGGGCGCTGCTCCGGGACGCTCCCGTGCTGGTGCTGGACGAGCCGACGGCCCATCTCGACGCCGCCACCGCCGAGGCGCTGATGGCCGACGTGTTCGCAGCCGCCGGGGACGCCGCGGTGCTGCTGATCACGCATCGCAGCGAGGGCCTGGACGCCGTCGATCAGGTGGTGGCGCTGGATGCCGGCCGGGCGACGTCGGCGGCGGCTATCTAGGCGCGGTGCGGGCGTCCACCACCGCCGCCGTCTCGGCCCGCCCGGGCATCTGCTGCTCGTCGATCACCTGCTGCGGGCGGCTGTGACCGAGGAACGCGAAGCTCCAGGACATGAGCGCCGCGAACCGGTTCTTGAAGCCGGTCATGAACGTGATGTGCACCGTCAGCCAGGCCAGCCAGCCCAGGTAGCCGTGCAGCCGGATGCCGCGGAAGCTGACGATCGCCCGGCGGCGGGAGATGGTCGCCATGCTGCCCAGGTCGCGGTACTTGAACGGCTTTGCCTCCTGGCCCTTGAGCCGTCCGCTGATGGTGCGGGCCGCGTGGATCCCCGTCTGCATGGCCACCTCCGCCACCCCCGGCAGGCCGTTCAGCGACATCATGTCGCCGACCGCGAACACCTCCGGGCGCCCGGGCAGCGAGCAGTCCGGCTGCACCGCGATGCGGCCGGCCCGGTCGCACTCCGCGCTGGACGCGTCGGCCAGCATCCGGGCCAGCGGTGAGGCCGCCACGCCCGCCGCCCAGATCACCGTCCTGGAGACGATCCGCATAGTCGACCCGTCGGCGGAGCGCACCTCGACGCCCGTCGCGTCCACGTTCTGGACGATCGTCTCGGTGCGGATCTCGACCCCGGTGCGCTCCAGCTCGCGGGTGCCGTGCTGCGACAGGCGGTCGCCGAAGGTGGCCAGGATCTCCTTGCCGCCATCGCACAGGATCACCCGCACGTCCTTCGGCCCAAACCGGGTGAAGCTGTCGCCGACGGCTCGGCGGCCCAGCTCCGCGATCTGCCCGGCGATCTCGACCCCGGTGGGGCCGCCGCCGACGATCACGAACGTCAACCAGGCGGCACGGACGTCGTCATCCTGCTCCAGCTCGGCCATCTCCAGCGCGCCCAGGATCCGGGTGCGGTGCCGGACCGCGTCGTCCAGCGTCTTCATGCCGGGCGCCCACTGGGCGAACTCGTCGTGCCCGAAGTAGGACCTCCGGCGCCGGCCGCGACCACCAGGCTGTCGTAAGGCAGCGTCAGCAGGCGTCCGTCCGGTTGCCGGCAGTGAACCTCCCGCGCATCCAGGTCGAACCCGGTCACCTCGGCCATCAGCACCGAGACGTTGCGGTGGCGGCGAAGCACCTCGCGGGTGGCCGGCGCGATCGCGCCTTCCGACAGGATCCCGGTTGCGACCTGGTAGAGCAGGGGCTGGAACAGGTGGTGGTTCGTCTTGTCGACCACCGTCACGTCGACCGGCGCCCGGCGCAGGAAGCGAGCGGCGAACAGCCCGCCGAAGCCGGCGCCGACGATGACGACTCGCGAACGTTGTGGTGCGTTGGCGGCGATGCGGTGATGGTGAACCGAGTTGGGCCATACCGCTTCATCCCGGTTGGATGACGCGGCCTGATCGGCCCGGTGGCACGGTGCCCGCGTGACCACTACACAGACACTCAGCACACGCACGGGCCACGACAGCACGGCACACGCCGGGGCGCTCGTGGTGTTCGGCATCACCGGCGACCTGGCCCGGGTGATGACGCTGCACTCGCTCTACCGCCTCGAGGCTCGGGGCCTGCTGGACTGCCCGATCATCGGCGTCGCCGCCGACGACTGGAGCATCGACCGCCTCCGCAAGCACGCCCACGAGTGCATCGAGGCGACCGGAGAGACCATCGACGAGGCCGTGTTCGACCGGTTTGCCGCACGGCTCTCCTACCACCAGGGCGACTTCAACGACGCCGCCACCTACGAGCAGGTGGGGCAGGCCCTATCGGGCATCGAGACGCCCGTCTTCTACCTCGAGATCCCGCCGTTCCTGTTCGGCCGGGTCGTCGGCGGCCTGTCCCAGGCGGGGCTGCTGGACGGTGCCCGCGTGGTCGTCGAGAAGCCGTTCGGCCACGACCAGGCGTCGGCGCGCGCGCTTGCAGCCGAGCTGCACCAGTACCTGGACGAGTCGCAGCTCTTACCGGATCGACCACTTCCTCGGCAAGATGGGCCTCGAGGAGCTGCTGATCCTGCGCTTCAGGAACTCGATGCTGGAGCCGCTGTGGAACCGGCAGCAGATCGCATCGGTGCAGATCACGATGGCGGAGTCGTTCGGCGTCGAGGACCGCGGGCACTTCTACGACCCCGTGGGGGCGCTGCGCGACGTGGTGGTGAACCACCTGATGCAGCTCGTGGCGGCGACGGCCATGGAGCCGCCGGCCGGCCGTGACGCAAAGACGCTGAAGGACGCCCAGCTGACCCTGTTCCGTGCGATCGCTCCGGCGTCGCCGGCGCATACGTGCGCGGGCAGCACGACGGATACCGCTCGATCGACGGCGTGGCCGAGGACTCGGCGACCGAGACCTACGCGGCGCTGCGCCTCGACATCGACAACTGGCGGTGGGCGGGGACGCCCTTCTACATCCGCACCGGGAAGCTGCTGCCGGTCACCCAGACCGAGATGCGGCTGGTGTTCCGCAGGCCGCCTCAGCTCGGCTACGCGGAGCGGGACCATCCCGGCCCGGAGCCGAACCAGCTTGTGATGAAGCTCGACCCCTCCACCGGCGTGCGGATCGTGCTGGACGCGCACCGCGCCGACGCCAAGCGGGTCGAGCCGATCACGCTCGACATGGAGTTCGGTGCGGAGGGCGGCGAGGGCCCGACGCCGTACGAGGTGCTGCTGCACGCGGCGATGCAGGGCGACAGCAAGCGCTTCACCAGGCAGGACTGCATCGAGGAGACGTGGCGGGTGATGCAGCCGCTGCTGGATGACCCGCCGCCGGTGCATCCCTACACGCCGGGGTCATGGGGCCCGAAGGCGGCCGACGACCTGATCGCCGGACACGGCCGCTGGCACGCACCGTGGGTGCCGGCATGAGCACGGCAGCCTCCAAGGAGACCAAGGATGGTCAGCAGAGCGCGGCCGCGCTGTCGCCGTTCCCGCCGATCGCCGACTACGCGTTCCTGTCCAACTGCCACACCGCCGCGCTGGTCGCGCCGGACGGCGCGATCGACTGGCTGTGCGTCCCCAGCTTCGACAGCCAGAGCGTGTTCGGCAGCCTGATCGACCGCGGCGCCGGCACCTTCCGGTTCGGCCCGTTCGGCATCGAACACCCCACCGCCCGTGCCTACGAGCCGGGCACGAACGTGCTCGTCACCACCTGGAAGACGCCGAACGGCTGGGTGGTCGTGCGGGACGCCCTCACGATGGGGCCGCGCCGCCACGAGGACCTCGTCACGCCGCACACGCGCCCGCCCACCGACGAGGACGCCGAGCACATGCTGGTGCGGACGGTCGAGTGCATCGACGGCCGGGTCGAGGTGGAGCTGATCTGCGAGCCGCTGTTCGACTACGGCCGTGTCCCCGCCCAGTGGGCGATGGCAGGCGACGACGGCCACGACCGCCGACGCCACCGGCGCGGGCCTCACGATCCGGCTGGACAGCGACTTCAATCTCGGCATCGAGGGCAACGGCGTGCGTGCGCGGCATGTGCTGCACGCCGGCGAGAAGGGCTGGTGCGCCCTGTCGTGGTCAGAGCAGCTGGCCACCCCGGCCGATGACGACGACGCCGTCGCCCGCATCGACACCACCGTGCGGTTCTGGCGCAACTGGCTGGCGCAGGGGCGGTTCCCCGACCATCGCTGGCGCGACCCGATGCAGCGCTCGGCGCTGGCCATCAAGGGCCTCACCTACATGCCCACCGGCGCCACCGTGGCGGCCGCCACCACGTCGCTCCCGGAGACGCCCGGCGGCGAGCGCAACTGGGACTACCGCTACACATGGATGCGCGACACCACCTTCACGCTGCAGGCGCTGCACTACATGAACCTGGAGTGGGAGGCCGACGAGTTCATGCAGTTCGTGGCCGACGTCGAGCCCACCGAGGACGGCAGCCTCCAGATCATGTACGGCATCGACGGCCGCCGCGACCTGACCGAGAGCACCCGCGACGAGCTGACCGGCTACGCCGGGCGCGAAGCCGGTGCGGATCGGAAACGGCGCCTTCGACCAGCGCCAGAACGACGTGTTCGGCGCGGTGCTGGACTCGATCCTGCTGCACACGCGGCGCAGCAACCGGCTGCCGCCGCGGCTGTGGCCGATCGTGGAGTCACAGGCCCAGTGCGCGATCGAGGTCTGGAAGCAACCCGATCAGGGCATCTGGGAGGCGCGCGGCAAGCCGCAGCACTATGTGTCGTCGAAGCTCATGTGCTGGGTGGCGCTCGACCGCGCCGCCCAGGTGGCCGGGATCCGGGGCACCCCCGAGCGCGCGACCGCATGGGCCGAGATCGCGGAGGAGATCAAGGCCGACATCCTCGAACACGGCGTCAGCGACCGCGGCGTGCTGCGCCAGCACTACGAGACCGACTCGCTGGACGCGTCGACCCTGCTGGCGGCCGGATTCGGACTGCTTCCGGGCAACGATGAGCGGATGGTGAACACGGTGATCGCCATCGCCGACGAGCTGACCGAGGACGGCTTCGTCCTGCGCTACCGCACCGGCGAGACCGATGACGGGCTGTCCGGCAAGGAGGGGACGTTCCTGATCTGCTCGTTCTGGCTGGTGTCGGCCCTCGCGATCGTCGGCCACGAGCAGCGCGCCCGCGACCTGATGGAGCGGCTGCTGCGGGTGGCATCGCCGCTCGGCCTCTACGCCGAGGAGTTCGACGCCGCGACCGGCGGGCACCTGGGCAACTTCCCGCAGGCCTTCTCGCACCTGGCCCTGATCGAGGCGGCCGGGCGCATGATCGTGCTGGAACGGCTGAAGGAGCTGTAGCTGTGGATTCCTACGACGTCATCATCATCGGCAGCGGCGCCGGCGGGGGCACGCTCGCGCACCGCCTGGCACCCTCCGGCAAGCGCATCCTGCTGCTCGAGCGCGGCGACTGGCTGGCTCGGGAGCCGCAGAACTGGTCGGACCAGGCCGTGTTCGTCGGACAACCGCTACATCTCGCCGGACACCTGGATCGACCGCGACGGCAAGAGTTCCAGCCGCAGGTGCACTACTTCGTGGGCGGTGCGACCAAGCTGTACGGGGCGGCCCTCTACCGGTTCCGGCCGGAGGACTTCGGTGAGCTGCAGCACCACGGCGGCACGTCGCCGGCATGGCCGATCTCCTACGACCAGATGGAGCCCTACTACAGCCAGGCCGAGCAGCTCTACGGGGTGCACGGGGCGCGCGGCGAGGATCCCACCGAGGGGCCGTCGAGCGCCCCCTACCCGTTCCCAGCGCTCAGCCACGAGCCGCGCATCCAGCAACTCTCGGACGACCTCGAGCGGATCGGGCTGCACCCGTTCCACGCCCCCTGCGGCGTGCTGCTGAACGAGACCGACATGCCCTACAGCCGCTGCGTGCGCTGTGGCACCTGCGACGGCTTCCCCTGCCTGGTACACGCGAAGTCGGACGCCGAGGTCATGGCGGTGCGGCCGGCGCTCGAGCATCCGAACCTGACGCTGCTGACGAACGCACCGGGCCGTGAAGCTGGAGACGGACGCGGGCGGCCGCCAGGTCACTCGCGTCGTGGTGATGCACGGTGAGCGGCGCGAGGAGTACTCGGCCGACATCGTCGTCGTGTCGTGCGGCGCGGCCAACACGGCCGCCCTGCTGCTGGCCTCGGCCGGCGACAAGCACCCGCGCGGTCTCGCCAACGGCTCCGATCAGGTCGGGCGTAACTACATGTTCCACAACAGCCAGGCGGTGCTGGCACTGTCCGAAGAGCCGAACCCAACGGTGTTCCAGAAGACGCTCGGGCTGAACAACTTCTACTTCGGCACCGACGGCTTCGACTTCCCGATGGGCAACATCCAGATGGTGGGCAAGTCCACGGCGCAGATGTACCGCGGCGAGAAGCCGCTGGAGACGGCGCTGGCACCGGAACGGACGCTCCGCAACATCGCCGAGCACGCCGTCGACTTCTGGCTCTCGACCGAGGATCTGCCGTCGGCCGATAACCGGGTCACGCTCGACGACAAGGGCCGCATCCACCTGGCATACACGCCCGCCAACGAGGAGGCTCGCGACCGGCTGTACCACCAGCTGAAGTCGATGCTGGGCGACCTCGGCATGCACCCGCACCACCTGGTGCCACGCCACGCATACCTGAAGACGGCGATCCCGGTGGCGGGCGTCGCCCACCAGGCCGGGACCTGCCGCTTCGGCGACGACCCGGACAGCTCGGCGCTCGACCCCAACTGCCGCGCGCACGAGGTGGACAACCTGTACGTGGTCGACACCAGCTTCTTCCCCAGCATCAGCGCGGTCAACCCGGCGCTGACGGCGATGGCCAACGCGCTGCGCGTGGGCGACCACCTGCTGGAGCGGATGGGAGTTGCCGGCGCGGCGCAGGTCGCGGCGGGCTGACCGGTCGGCCCGGATCGCGCCCGCCCGATACGATCGCCGCGATGAGCGAGCCGACCGATCGGGAGCGACCCCCTGGCGCGCGCCGCCGCCCCACCCCGGGCCTGACGATCGCGATCCGCCAGGCAGGCGCGAGCGCAACCCGCGTCACCCTGCGGCTGCCGCTGCGCGTCGCCCGCAGAGCGCCCGGCATGGGATGGGTGGTGTCGCGGGCAAGCGCGCAGGTTGCCGGTGGCGCACGCGCCACACGCGCCTACGGCGAGGCCCGGCTCGAGGATGCGGCCGGCGAGGTGCTGGGATCGCGTGGCGTCGAACGGGCCGTGGAGCGGGCATTCGCCGGGCCGCTGCCCGAGCACGTGGCCAATGCCGCCGTCGAGCAACGCGTGGTGCAGCGGATGGTCGCCGAGGTGCTCGCGAACGTCGACATGGAGGCCGCCATCACGGCCGCGCTCGAGCGCGAGCGTGCCGAGGGGCGGCTCGAACAGATCGTGGGCGAGGCGGCCAGAAGCCAGGCGGCCGAGGAGATCGCGCAACGCGTGGTCTCGAGCCCGGAGCTGCAGCGGCTGATCGAGGAGGTGATCGCGAGCGACGCCGTGCGAACTGCGCTCGCCCGCCAGTCAGCGTCGTTCGGTTCCGACGTGGCGGGCGAGGTGCGGCACCGCACCCGGCGGATCGACGATCGCATCACCGTGACCGGCACGACGCCCACAGCGCCGTCGCCCTACGCCGGCCTGCTGGGACGGTTCATCGCCGGCGCCCTCGACCTGGCACTGATGTCGGTCGTCTTCCTGGGCGGCGCCGCGATGGTCGACGTCGTGTCCAACCTCGTCGGGGGCCTCCGGCCGTCGTGGCTGGAAGCGGCGATCGCGTCCGTCGGTGCGACGGTCGGCGCCGTCACCTACCTGGTGGTGTTCTGGACGGTCGCCGGGCAGACCCCGGGCATGCGCGCCATGGGCCTGCGCCTGGTCGTGGGACGGGACGGGAACTCGGCCGCCGGGAACCGGCCGCGCTCTGCTTCGGGTGGCGGGGCTCGTGATCGCGATCGTGCCGTTCTTCGCCGGGTTTTTGCCCATCCTGTTCGATCGCCGCCGCCGTGCCATTCAGGACATGCTCGCGGGCACGTCGGTGCGCCTGGATAACGCGGATGAGGGCGGGTAGGCGGGCCGCATCCCCGTGAGCAGTCCCACCCCCACCGGCGCATCTCCGCCCGATCCGGCCCAGCTGCTGCGAAGCCGCAGCTACGTGCTGGTACTGGTGCTCGGTGCCATCATCGGAGTGCCCGTCGCAGCCGTCGCCTACTTCTATCTGAAGGGCGTCGCCGAGGCGCAGACCTGGGTGTTCACGACGCTGCCCGGCGATCTCGGGTTCAGCGGAGAGCCGGCCCTGTGGCCGCTGCTGCCCCTGACGGTGAGCGGCCTGCTGGTCGGACTCACGCTTCGCTATCTGCCGGGAACCGGCGGTCACAAGCCTGCCGAGGGGTTCAAGGCGTCCGGGCCAGTGCTCCCGATCGAGCTGCCGGGCATCGTGATTGCGTCGTTCGCCACGCTCAGCCTGGGCGTGGTGCTCGGCCCCGAGGCCCCGCTGATCGCGATCGGCAGCGGGCTGGGGGTGCTCGCGGTGCACCTGCTCAAGCGAGACGCCCCCCAGCCGGCGGTTGTGGTGATCGGTGCCGCCGGAAGCTTTGCGGCCGTAAGCACGCTACTGGGCTCGCCGCTGGCCGGGGCGTTTCTGCTGATGGAGGCGTCGGGGATCGGCGGGCGGATGCTGGGCGTGATCCTGATCCCCGGGATGCTCGCCGCGGGAGTCGGGACCCTGATCTTCGTCGGGCTCGACAACTGGACCGGCTATGGCACCTTCTCGCTTTCGATACCCAACATCCCGCCGTTCACGACCCCCACGCTCGCCGAGTTCCTGTGGGCGGTCGGGATCGGGCTGGCCGCCGCCGTGATCGGCACCGCGATCAAGCGACCGGCAGCTCTGGCTGCAGCCGATCGTGGAGCGGCAGATGGTGGTGCTGACGCCGGTCGCCGGCCTCGGGATCGGCGCCGCCGCGGTCGTCTTCGGCGAGCTCACCACCCACAGCTCCTCGGAGGTGCTGTTCTCCGGCCAGGACGCGCTGCCCTCGCTGATCGAGGGCGCCGCCGGCTGGACGGTGGGGGCGCTGGTCCTGCTCATGATCTGCAAGGGTGTCGCCTACAGCCTTGCTCTCAGCTGCTTTCGCGGCGGCCCCACCTTCCCCGGAATGTTCATCGGCGCCGCCGGCGGCATCGCGCTGTCGCATCTGCCGGGCCTGCCCATGATCGCCGGCGCCGCGATGGGCATCGGTGCGATGACCGTGGCCATGCTGGGACTGCCGCTGACCTCGGTGCTGCTCACCACGATCTTTCTGAGCGCCGACGGCCTCGCCCTGACCCCGCTCGTGATCGTCGCGGTGGTGGTCGCCTACGTCGCGTCGGCACGCCTCACCCCGCCGCCGGACGCGACCTCCGCCCCGTCGCAACCCTCAGCTCCATCGACCGCCCGGGGCGCTGCCGCGGGCGGCCGCTAGCATCATGGGGCGCC
This sequence comes from uncultured Actinomycetes bacterium, assembly GCA_963766445.1. Lineage (GTDB taxonomy): Bacteria > Actinomycetota > Thermoleophilia > Gaiellales > JAICJC01 > JAICYJ01. The sequence goes on from CAVXZW010000018.1 coordinate 59,813, forward strand.
TGATCGATGCCGACGACTGCGTCCTGATCCTGGTTGACGTCCAGGAAGGGTTTCTGGAGCGCGTGGAGCCCGAGGCGAAGGCCGGCCTGATCGAGCGGATCGCATTCCTGGCGCTGAGCGCACGGTTCTGCGGCGTCCCCGTGGTCGCGACCGTCGAGTCGCCGGAGAGCTGGGGCGACCTGCACGCCGGACTGGTGGAGGCGGTGGGTGACGCGCCGGTGATCGAAAAGGCCGTGTTCGGCCTGGCCGGCGATCCGCTGGCCGGCCCGGCGGTGCGCGATACCGGACGCGGCACGGCCGTCCTGGCCGGCCTCGAGACCGATGTCTGCGTCGCGCAGTCGGCGCTGGGCCTGCTCGACGAAGGGCTGCGGACGGTGGTCGTCGAGGACGCCGTTGCGTCACCGGGCAGCGCGCATGCGGCGGGCATCGAGCGGATGCGGCGGGCCGGGGTGGTCGGGGTGCTCACCAAGCAGCTCCACTACGAGTGGATGCGCACGGTCAGGCGGTCGCGCGAGTTCGACGCCGCTCACCCCGGGCTGGTGCAGCCGCCCGGCGTCGAGCTGTGACCGGCGGCTGCGGCCGCGCTCAGCGGTGCCGATCGAGCAGGTTCAGGATGTAGGGGTTGATGGTGTCGTGGGCGTGGCCATACCAGGAGGCGTGGCCCATGTCCGCGAGCAGGTGGAACTGCGCGCTTGGGATCATCTCGGCCATCTCCCGGCCGTCCTGCGGCGGCGCCTGCACGTCCTCGGTGAAGGCGATCACGTGCATGGGCACACGCACCGACGGCAGCAGGGCACGCTGGTCGAAGCGCAGCGACGCCTCCCACTGCGGGATCAGCGACCGCTCGTTCTCCCCGGAGTCCATCCACTCCAGCAGCAGCTCGCGCAGCTTCGGCCACAGCTCACGGTCGCCCAGCGCGCGCGCCGGGTAACACATCGACGCGTAGTGGGTGACGCCCATCATGCCGTCGAGGCTGCCGCCCGCACGGCGGAACTCGATCTCCGCCTCCTGGTAGTCCCAGCCCCAGCCGGTGCTCCACGCCCCGGTGCCCATGACCACCGCACAGCGCAGCAGGTCGGGCCGGTCGATCGCGACCTGCTGGACGATCGCCGATCCCAGCGAGCTGCCCACGATCGCCACCGGCGGCTGGCAGACGGCCTCGATCAGATCGGCCGTATCGCGGGCGAATGCCTCGATCGGCCACGGCTGCGGCAGATCGCACGTGGTGTCGCCGATGCCACGCCCGTCGAAGGTGGTCGACCGGTAGCGGTCATCGAAGAACGGCGTCTGGAACAGGCGCCAGTCGCCCCCGCGCGACCCCCGCCGGCCACCCACACCAGGTCGGGGCCTTGCCCCGACTGCTCGTAGGCGATGGTCGCCTCGGACCCGTTGATACATGGCATGCGCCAACTCTGTCACGTCTGGGTAGGCTGCAGCCGGCAACCCGAAGGAGCGCACCAATGGGATTCGATCACTACCACGAACCACCCGACGAGCTGCCGGCCGCGACACGAACGTTCGCCCGCCTGTGCGCCTCGCTGACCGAGGAGGCGGAGGCGATCGGCTGGTACGAGCAGCGCCTGGCGGTCGAGTCCGACGCCGAGGCGGCTGCGATCATGCGCGACGCCCAGGGCGAGGAGTTCAAGCACTTCTCGATGGATCTCGAGTTCCTGCTCCGGCGCACCCCGCTCTGGCGCGAGATCGCGCAGGGCATCCTGTTCCAGGGCGGCGACATCGTCGCGCACGGCGAGGCGGCCGAGGAGTCGGCCGTCGAGGGCGCCGCCGACCGCGGTGAGCCGCTGGCCGGCACGGAGTCGCTCGGCATCGGCAGCGTAAGGGCGGTGGCATCGTGAGCCATCTGCTGCGCGAGCACGCGCCGATCACGGCGGCCGGATGGGATCGGATCGACCAGGAGGCGCGCGAGCGGCTGACACCCGCGCTGGCGGCGCGCAAGCTGATCGACTTCGCCGGGCCGCACGGCTGGCAGCACTCGGCCACGAACCTGGGGCGCACCCAGCGGGTCACCAAGCCGCCGGCCGAGGGCCTGACCGCCGTCCAGCGCCAGGTGCTGCCGCTGGCCGAGCTGCGCGCGCCGTTTGCGGTGTCGCGCATCGAGCTCGCAGACGCCGACCGCGGCGCGGAGGACATCGACTTCGCCGCGCTGGACGCGGCCGCGCGTGCGCTGGCGGTCGGCGAGAACACGGCGGTCTTCCACGGCTGGAAGGGCGCCGGCATCGCCGGGATCGCGCAGGCGTCGACCCACAGGGCGATCGCGCTGGGCGAGGACTGCGAGCGGTATCCGCTGCACGTGGCGAAGGCGGTCGAGGCGCTGCTGTCGGCCGGCATCGAGGGCCCGTACGGGATCGCCCTGGGCCCGGCTGCCTACACGCGCGTGCTGGAGACCAGCGAGCACGGCGGCTACCCGCTGCTGGAGCACCTGCGCGAGATCGCGGGCGGGCCGCTGGTGTGGGCGCCCGGCGTCGAGGGGGCGGTGGTCGTCAGCCTGCGCGGCGGCGACTTCCTGTTCGACTCGGGCGAGGACATCTCGATCGGATACCTGGCGCACGACGCCAGACGCCGTCCAGCTCTACCTGGAAGAGAGCTTCAGCTTCCGGGTGGTGACGCCGGAGGCCGCGGTGCCGCTCAGCCCCTAGATGATTGATTCCACGAGCTGCGTGGCTCTGGAGCTGGTCCGAGCCGCCCCAGACGCCACGATCGCCCTTGACCAGGCTTCACCCAGCCCGCGCTGCGGTCGATCCCGCCGTCTGGAACACCTCGTCCTGCGCCCAGAAGCCACGGATCCCGTGAAATCAACCATCAGCCGGCCGGTCAGGCCGGGCTCAACAGTTGCGCGAGCCACGGGTCGCCACCAACAGGGCGGCCGCGATCGCCAGCGGCAGCGCGATGTCGACGTGGATCACGAGCAGCGCACCGGCCAGCGCCCCGCCGAACATCGCGCCGACCGAGATCAGACGGCGGCCGACGTGGCCGCCCGGCCCGGTTCCGCCGGTCGAGTCGGCCGCGACGCCGGTCAGCGTCAGTGTGAGCACGGTCGTGGTCAGGTCGGGCACGGCCAGGCTGCGGGCCATGGCGTTCTGCACGCCCATGGCCAGCGCCATCGCGGCCACCAGCGCGTAGCGCTGCCACGACGACAGGGGCAGCCCGACGATCGCCGCCAGCACCGCGGCGGCGACCAGCAGCGTGGCGGTGACCGAGTTGGCGGACCGCAGGTGCGCGAACCGCCGGTCGCCGAACCGGGCGCCGATCCTGCCGCCGGCCGCCGCCCCGCACAGGAACGCCGCCAGCGCGACGAGCGATGCCGGCACCGACAGGCCTCCGCCCCCGCCAGCGCGAACCCGAGGAACACCACGTTGCCGGTCATGTTGGCGACGAACACGTGCCC
>CAVXZW010000019.1:0-350417 GCA_963766445.1 uncultured Actinomycetes bacterium
GCGCAGGAGCGAGATCGTGTACGGTCGCGGGGGCCGCCGAGCAGCGTGGCCGTATCGGCCAGCTCCACGATCTGGCCGGCGTACATGACCGCGACCCGGTCGCACATCTCGCCGATCACGCCCAGGTCGTGGCTGACGAGGATCATGCTCATCCCGAAGTCGCGCTGGAGCTCGAGCAGAAGGCTCAGGATCTGATCCTGGATCAAGACGTCGAGCGCGGTGGTCGGCTCGTCGGCGAGGAGCACCTTCGGCCGGCCGGCGATCGCCATCGCGATCAGGACGCGCTGGCGCATTCCGCCCGAGAACTGGTGCGGGTAGTCGCGCATCCGCCGCTCGGGCACAGGGATCCCCACGCGTTCCATGAGCTCGATGGCCCGGGCGCGCCGAGCTCGCGAGCCGAGCCGCTCGTGAACCTTGACCGCCTCCTCGATCTGATCTCCGACCCGCATCACCGGGTTGAGCGCGCTCATCGGATCCTGGAACACCATCGAGAGGTGCTCGCCCCGCAGGCGCTGGAGCTCCGTCGGCGAGAGCGTGAGCAGGTTGCGGTCGCCGTACGCCGCCAGGCGGACATGTCCGCTCGAGCGGGCGGGCGGCGACGGCATGAGGCCGGCGATCGTCCTGCACGTGACGCTCTTGCCGCAGCCGCTCTCGCCGACCAGGCCGAGGATCTCGCGCTCGCCGACCGAGAACGACACACCGTCGACCGCCCGGACGACGCCGGCGTCGGTCGCGATGTACGTGTGCAGGTCCTCGACCTCCAGCACGGGCGGAGCGGCGGGCTCAGTCACCGGGCCTGAGGATGTCCGCGAGGCCGTCGCCGATCAGGCTGAACCCGACCCCGACGAGGATGATCGCGATGCCCGGAAACGTCGAGAGCCACCAGGCGGTCAGCAGGTAGTTCTGGCCGTCCGAGATCATGACGCCCCACTCGGGCGACGGCGGCTGCGCCCCGAGGCCGAGGAACCCGAGCGACGATCCGAGCACGATGTTTCCGACGGCGTCGACCATCGCGAAGATGATGACGAATGAGACGACGTTCGGCAGGATGTGGCGCAGCATCACCCGGCGGTTCCGGTAGCCGAGTGCGCGCGCCGCCAGCGTGTACTCCTGGCGCTTTGCGCCCAGCGCGTGGCCGCGCGTGATCCGGGCGTAGCTGATCCAGCTCGTGAGCCAGATCGCGACGAACATGTTGAAGACGCTCGGGCCGAGCATCGCCACGATCGCGATCACGAGCACGAAGAACGGGAATGCGAAGAAGAGGTCGACGATCCGCATGATGACCGTGTCGACCCACCCGCCGAAGTAGCCGGACATGAGCCCGATCACGGTGCCGACAACCGCGGTGACCGAGGTCGCGCCGAACGCAATCAGGAGGTCGATGCGGCCGCCGTAGAGGATGCGCGACAGGATGTCGCGGCCGAACGAATCGGTACCGAGCGGGTGCCCCGGCGAGAGCGGGCGGAGGAGCGGGTGGAGCGGGTCGATGGCGTCGGGCTTGTAGGGCGTGATGAGTGGGGCCGCCACCGAGACCAGGATCATGGTCCCCAGCACCAGGAGGCCGATGGCGAGGGTGATCCGTCCCGGCCCCAGTCGAGATCCCCGGCGGGACCGTCGCTCGAGCGATTCGAGAAGCATCTCCGACGTGCCAAGCGCGGTGCTCACTCGTACGTCACCCGCGGATCGAGCGCGACGTGGACGACATCCGTGATCAGGTTCACGAAGACGACGAGGAACGCGAGCACCAGCGTCGTCCCCTGAACGACCGGATAGTCGCGCGACGACACGGAGTCCACGAGGAGCTGGCCGAGGCCCGGGATCGAGAAGACGTTCTCGACGATCACCGTGCCGCCGATCAGGAACGCCAGGTTGACCCCGAACACGACGACGATCGAGACGATCGCGTTTCGAACGACGTGGCGCATCAGGACCGTCGACCGCGAGACCCCCTTGATCCGGGCGGTGTCCACGAAGTCCATCCGGAGCGTCGACAGCATGCTTGTCCGAAGGGTGCGGGTGAGGATGGTCGCGAACGCGAGCGCGATCGTGAGAGCGGGCAGGAAGAGGTGCCAGAGGTGGTCGGTGAAGCCCTGCCCGTACCCCGAGACCGGGAAGAGCTGGAGCTTCAGGGCGAAGAACAGGATCAGGATGATCCCGAACCAGAAGGGCGGCATGGCGAACGTGATCAGCGTGCCGACCCGCGTCACCTGGTCGAAGATGCCGCCCTTCCGCAGCGCGGTGATGATCCCGATCGGGATCGAGATGAGTGCGGCCAGACCACCCGCGTAGGCGATCAGGAAGATCGTCGCCGGCAGGCGCTCGGCGATCAGCGACCTGGCCGACTGGTTGTAATAGACCGAGTCGCCCAGGTTCCCGTGGACGAGCCGCTCCATGAAGAGCTTGTACTGCGTCCAGAGGGGCTGGTCGAGCCCGAGCTTGTGGTGAATCTCTGCCGCGGCCTTTGGCGTGTAGTGCTGGCCCAAGATCTGCCGGGCCGGGTCACCCGGGACCAGGTGCAACAGGAAGAACACGAGGATCGTGATCCCGATCACCACAGGGATCAGCTGGAGCAGCCTCCGGCCGAGGAACCCGAACCGCCCGGTCACGTCCCTCTCCCTTCCTGCGCGTCGTTAGTGCTGGTCGACGGTGAGCGTCTCCAGGGACAGATTGTAGTTGCCGAGCGGGGTGGCATGGAACCCGTGGGCCCCAGTTGCCGGCCGCGTAGCGGTACGGGCTGTAGTCCAGGATCAGGTACGGCGTCTGGTCGTAGACGATCTGCTGGATCTGCTCGTACATCTGGCGGCGCTTGTCCGGGTCGAGCTCGCCGCGGGCCTGGTGGACGAGCTTCGTCGCGGTCGGGTCGCCCCAGTACGAGCTGAAGGAGTTCGCTCCGCCGTTGGGGTCGACGCCGAACGTGGTCACCTCGTCGGGGTCGATGATGTCGTTGGTCCAGTAGCGCTGGCCCATCTGCGAGTTCCCGCCGTCCTCCTTGGCGTACGCCGTCAGGAGCTCATACGTCTTGATGTCGACGTCAATCCCGATCTTCGCGAGGTCCGACTTGATGACGACCGCAGTTGCATTACCGGCAACGTCATTTGCCACCTCGATGAGGTACGTCTTGAACCCGTTCGGGTATCCCGACTGCGACAGGATCTCCTTCGCTTTCGCCGGATCGTATGGATACGGCTTCAGCGAGGAGTTCCAGTACTGCATCTTGTATGGCATGTACGACGAGCCCGGTGTTGCGTGACCGGAGTACGCAAGCTTCACAATTGCGTTTCGGTCGATCGCGTAGTTCAGCGCCTCGCGCACCTTTGGATCCTTGAACGGCGCGAAGTGCTGGTCGAGCTGGATGAAGTCGACCCGCGTCGACGGGAAGAGATACGTCTGCAGGTCCGGATCGGCACTCAGCTCGTTGATGAGGTTGCCGGGCGGGTTCTCGATGATGTCTGCATTCTTGTTCTTGAGCAGCAGCACCCGTGAGTTGTCATTGGGCACGATCATGATCTTGAGCGTCGTGAAGTTCGGCTTCGGTCCTGACCAGTGGGGGTTCAGCGTGAACGTGAGATCGCTGCCCTTGTTCCACTGGGTGAGCGCCCACTCGCCGCTTCCGATCGGATGCTGGAAGAACGTCTTTGCGCCCTGCGCCTTCACGAGCTTCTCGGGGATGACGGCGTAGGCGTACATCGCGAGGTCGGCAAGGAGCGGCGCATGCGGCCGGCTGAGCGTGACGACGACCGTCTTGGGATCGGGCGCCTCGACGGACTTGACCGCCTCGAGGAGGAACCCCCAACCGCCGTCGTAGTGGATCGAGCGCTCGATCGAGTAGCGCACGTCCTCGGCCGTCACCGGCGACCCGTCGGAGAACTGATGGTCGCCGAGGTGGAATGTGTAGGTCATCCCGTCGGCGGAGATGTCCCACGAGGTGGCCAGCTGCGGGATCACGTCGGTGCCGTTCGCGTTCGGCTGGAGGAGACGCTGGTAGATGTTCTGCGTCATCCAGATGCTCTCGTTGACCGAGTTCGCCGCCGGGTCGAGCGTGTCGACGTTCACCGCGTTGGCGAGGACCAGCGTGTCGCTCTTCGCGCCGCCGCCGGCCGAGCCGGTCGAGCCCCCGCCGCTGCCGCAGCCCGCGGCGAGCGCAACTGTCACGAAGGCTGCGAGCAGAGCACCTCGGCGCGCACGCCTGGATCGGTCGGGGCTTGTCATGGGCGTGTCCACGAGGTCGGCCATGGCTGATCCTTTCGTGCGTTCGGCCAATGAGATGCTTTTGCCGGAAAGATGTACGAATGCACCGAAGGTATCCTTATGCTTCCTGGATATAACCGTCCACCGGCGCGCAGTCATACGAATCCCTCCCGCGACGAGGGCCGAGTGTATGAGGGCCGGGTCGGGAGTGTCAAGGGTTGGGGGCGCGGTTATGCTTGCGCCGCGAACGAGGGGAACCGCAAACGAGAGGACGGTGGGGACGGCCGCGTGCCGGCACGCTTCGACGGGATAACTGCGGCCGTGACCGGCGGCGCCAACGGGATCGGCCGTGCTGTTGCGGCGGGGTTCCTGGCGGAGGGCGCCAACGTCGTCGTCGTCGACCTGGTCGAGCCGCCCGAGACGCTGCGCGGCCCGCGCTTCGAGGCGGTCGTCGGCGACGTCTCCGACGAGCGCACCGCCGAGCGGGCGGTCGGCACGGCGCTCGGCCGCTTCGGAGAGCTCGACGTCCTCGTGAACGACGCGGCCGCCTATCCGGACGCCGCGCTCGTCGACATGGAGCCCGCAGACTGGCGGCGGGTCTTCGAGGTCAACGTGACCGGGGTCTACCTGATGTGCCGCGCGTTCGCGCGCCACCGGATCGCCGCAGGCGGAGGCGGGCGGATCGTCAGCATCTCGTCCGGCTCGGCGCGGAGCCCCCGCCCTGAGGGCGCCGCCTACGCCGCCTCGAAGGCGGCCGTCGAGACGCTGTCCAAGACCCTGGCTCTCGAGCTCGGGCCGCACGGCGTCAACGTGAACGTCGTCGCGCCGGGCTACATCGACGTCCGCGGGTGGAGCGACGCCTTCCCGAACCGGGCGACCGACGACCTGCGGGCGGCCCTCGTGCGGTCGATTCCGCTCGGCCGGGCCGGCGAGCCCGCGGACATCGCCGCGGCCGTCCTCTTCCTGTGCTCCGAGGCCGCTGCGCACGTCTCGGGCGCCGTGCTCGACGTGGACGGCGGATCGATGGCCGGCCGCTACTCCCTGACCGAGGAGCGCTGAGGGATGAGCACGGTCCGCGTCGTCATCACGAGCCCGCTCTCGCCGGAGAACGTCGCGACGATCGCGGCCACGGACCCGCGGCTCGACGTGGTGTACCAGCACGACCTGATCCCTGCGCCCGAGTACCCCTCGGCACACCCGCTTCCCGAGATCGCCGACGCGCGCGCCGAGGAGCGGTGGGTCGAGCTCCTCGAGAGCGCGGAGATCCTGTTCGACTTCGGCCCGCTGGCCCTGGCCGACAGGCTGCCGGAGTGGCCGCACCTGCGCTGGATCCAGGCGACCAGCGCCGGGGTAGGCCAGCTCGCGAGGCGCGTCGGGCTGACCGAGCGCCGCGACATCGTCGTCACGACCGCCAGCGGCGTCCACGCCCGCCCGCTCGCCGAGTTCGCGGTGCTCGCGATGCTGATGTTCGGGAAGGACGTGCTGCGCTACCAGGCCGACCAGCGCGCCCACCGCTGGCGGCGCCACGCGGGCGAGGAGGTGGCGGGCAAGGTGGTGGCCGTGGTCGGGGCGGGGCGCATCGGCCGGGAGGCGTCACGCCTGCTGCGCGCGCTCGACGCGCACGTGATCGGCGTCGTCCGCACCGTCGCGGGGCGAACGGCGGCCGACGTGCACGCCGACGAGATCGCAGGGATCGACGGCCTCGACGCCATCCTGCCCCGGCTCGACGCGGTCGTCCTGGCGACGCCCCACACCGCCGAGACCGAAGGTCTCCTCGACGCCCGCCGGATCGGCCTTCTGCCCGAGCGCGCCATCGTCGTCAACATCGCCCGGGGCAACGTGGTCGACGAGGCCGCGCTCGCCGCCGCGCTCGGGTCCGGCCGCCTGCGCGGCGCTGCGCTCGACGTCTTCACGACCGAGCCGCCGCCCGACTCGAGCCCCTTCTGGGACCTCCCGAACGTGCTCGTGAGCCCGCACTCCGCCAGCACCGTCGCCGCGGAGAACGACCGGATCGTCGAGATCTTCTGTGAGAACCTGCACGCCTACCTGGCCGGGCGCCCGCTCCGAAACGTGCTCGACCCCGACCTCCTCTACTGACCGTGACGACCGCCGCCGCACCTCGCACGAACAGCGACCGCCTGGTGACGCTGGGCATCGGCGCCCGCGTGAGCCATCCCACCGGCGACTCGTGGAGCGTCGACTCATACGGCCGGCCGATCATCCTGCCCGGGATGGCGGGGGTCTGTTACAACGTCCGCGTCGGGAGCCCGGTCTTCTCGTGGGCCGCCGACCACCTCGAGGCCGCCGTCTCGGCGGGCGGGGCGGGCGCGCCGCCCGATGCGGCGCTCCAGTTCCTGGCGTGCGTGGGCAACCCCGTCCGCGTCCTCACCGGGCCTGCGGCGGGCGGCACGGGGACGGTCGTCGGAAAGCACGCCTTCGTGCTCGTCGACTTCCCCCAGCGGACGCTCGATCTGCTGGGGCCGGGCGACCGGCTCCTCGTCCGCGCCCGCGGCCAGGGCCTGCGTCTGCTCGACTTCCCCGACGTGGCGCTCCGCAGCTGCAGCCCCGAGCTCCTCCATGCGCTGCCCGTGCAGGTGCGCGGCGACGCCCTCGCGATCACGGTCGCGGCCGAGATCCCGGCGTTCCTGATGGGCGCGGGCATCGGCATGAGCTCGGAATGGGCGAACTGCGACGTGATGCTGACCCGGCCCGACTCGGTCGCCGACCTCGGCTACGAGGGCCTGCGGATCGGCGATGTCGTGGCGATGACCGGCCAGGATCACCGGTACGGCCGCGGCTCGCTCTCCGGCTCGTGCGCGATCGGCATCATCGCGCACGGGATCGGGGTCATCCCCGGCCACGGGACCGGTGTCATCACGATCATGTCCGGCCCCCGCGAGCGGTTCGTGATCGAGACGGACCCCGCCGCGAACGTCGGCACGAGCCTGGGGCTTCCGGCATGAGCGGCGCGCGGGCCAACCTCGAGGAGCTGGTGGCGACCGCCGTCGTCGGCGCGGTGACGACGCCGGTCATGGGCGAGAACCCGTACGAGGTCGGCGCGGACGGCACGCCGTTCGTCCCCGTCGGGGCCGGCGGCATCTGTTACAACGTCAAGGTGGGGATGGCGGCCATGGGATGGGCGGCCGACCAGGTCGAGCCCGGCGTCAGCATCTCCAACCCCGATCCCGCCTCGAACGACGCGCTGGCCGTGTTCGCGTGCGTCGGGAACCCGGTGACCGTCCGCACCGGAGCTGCGGCGGGCGCCGTCGGCACCGTGGTCGGAAAGCACGAGTCGTTCCGCGCCTACAAGCACGTGCTCGTCCACGTCGGCGACGACACGCTCGAGCAGATTGCGCCCGGCGACGAGCTCCTGGTGCGCGCGTGCGGCCGCGGGATGTCGGTCGCCGGGGCGCCGGGCATCGCCTGCCACAGCCTCGGCCCCGAGCTCTGGCGCGCCTGGGCACCGGCCGAGGCGGACGGCCGGGTCTCCGTCGCCGTGACGCGGATCCTCCCGCCTGAGGTCGTCGGAATGGGGAGCGGCCGCGTCGCCGCCGCCACCTCGTTCGCCATCCAGACCAAGGACGCCGACGTGGCGCACGAGCAGCGGCTGGCGGATCTGCGGCTGGGCGACATCGTCGCTGTGCGCGACTGGGACGCGACGCACTACACGGGCTATCGAGACGGCGGCGTCACAGTCGGCGTCGTCGCCTGCGGCGACAGCCCGCTCGCCGGCAACGGGCCCGCGGTGACCGTGCTCCTCTCGGCCGCGGACGGGTCGCTCGAGCCCCAGCTTGACCTCGACGCGAACCTGGCCACGATGCTCGGGCTTTCGTGAGCGCGCTGCCCGAGCCCGCCCCGGCGCTGCTCGAGACACGGCACGTCTCCAAGCACTACGCGGCGGGCAAGGGCGTTCTCCAGGCGCTGGGGCGGGGGACGCCCGAGGTGCTCCGGGCCGTCGACGACGTGTCGCTTCGGATCGAGCGCGGCGAGACGCTGGGGCTGGTCGGAGAGAGCGGCTCGGGGAAGAGCACCCTCGGGAGGCTCGTGCTCCAGCTCGAGCCGCCGACGTCCGGTGACATCCTCTACGACGGCCAGAGCGTGCTCGGGCGCCGCGCGCGCGAGACGCGCGAGCTCCGCAAGCGGATCCAGGTTGTCTTCCAGGACCCGTACTCGTCGCTCAACCCGACGATGACCGTGCGCCAGGCGCTCGAGGAGGTGCTGAAGGTCCACAAGCTGGCGCCGAGGGCCGGCCGTCGCGACCGGGTCGAGGAGCTGCTCGAGACCGTCGGGCTGGCGCCGGGGTCGGCCGACCGCAAGCCGCACCAGTTCAGCGGCGGGCAGCGGCAGCGGATCGGTATCGCCCGTGCCCTCGCCGTCGAGCCGGAGTTCATCGTCGCCGACGAGGCCGTCTCGGCGCTCGACGTCTCGGTCCAGGCGCAGGTCCTGAACCTCATGGTGCGCCTCCAGGACCAGCTCGGCCTGACGTACCTCTTCATCGCGCACAACCTCGCGGTGATGCGCCACATCAGCCGCAACGTCGCGGTGATGTACCTGGGCCGGATCGTGGAGCACTCCCCGACCGCAGACCTCTTCCGCGAGCCGCTCCACCCCTACACCCAGGCGCTGATGAAGGCCGCGCCGGCGCCCGTCGCGCGCCGCAAGAGCATCCAGCCTGCGCTCGACGGGCGACATGCCGAACCCGATCTCGCCGCCAAGCGGCTGCCACTTCCATCCGCGCTGCCCGCACGCGATGGACGTCTGCCGCGTCACCTACCCGGCGACGCGGGTCGTGGGCGGGCACCGCTCGGTGGCATGCCACCTGTACCCGGACGCGGAGCCGCCGAAGACGAGCACCTGATGTCCGGCGGAATACCCGTGCGGGCCTATCATCTTCTACGGCGATGGAGACCCAGGCCATCCAGCGGCATTCTGCCGACGCGCCGTTCCGCAGTCTGAGCGAGCGCGCCTACCAGCACATCAGGGGCGAGATCCTCCGCGGCAGCCTGCCTGTCGGGACGGTCGTGGGCGAGTCCGCGCTCGCCGAGGAGCTCGGCATCTCGAAGACGCCGGTGCGACAGGCGCTCCAGCTGCTGCGCGGCGAGGGGCTGCTCCAGGTCGGCGCGCGCCGCCAGCTCGTCGTCCGCGGCTTCAGCCCCGAGCACCGCCGCGAGATCGTCGACGTGCGCCAGGCGCTCGAGGCGCTCGCGGTCCGCGGTGCCGCCGAGCGGATGACGCTCGACGACATCGACCACCTGCGCCTCCTCCTGATCCGACAGAAGCGGGCGGCGGACGCCGAGAAGGAGGACGACTTCATCGACCTCGACGAGGAGTTCCATCTGCGGATCGCGGCAGGCGCCGGCATGCCGGTCGTCGAGCGCCTCCTGCGCCAGCTGCGGGGCTTCGTCCGCGTCATGCACCTCGGGACGACGCGGCCGCGCGGGTACCTCGGGCACGTCCTCGCCGAGCACACCGCGATCGTCGACGCGCTCGAAGAGCGCGATGCGGCTCGAGCGGCCGACGCGCTCGGGGAGCACCTGCGCCGATCCGACTACTGACCGGCCCTCCGGGTTTTCCACACAGCCAATCGGGCGCCGCCCCGATGCCGTCCCGGCCGTCCCGGCCGATACTGAGGCCGGTGAGAGCTCTCTCATCGCGACCGGTCACAGTGGGAGCCACAGATGAACATCCTGGTGGTCGAGGACGAAGCCCTGATTACCGACTTCCTGCGCCGCGGGCTCGAGGCTGAGGGTTACGCCGTCGAGACCGCTGCGTGCGGCGAGGATGCGCTCGCCTGCATGCCCGCTCGACCGCCGGACCTCGTGATCCTCGACGTGATGCTGCCCGGCATGGACGGCTTCGAGGTGCTGGGCGCCATCCGGGCGACCGACCCGGATCTCCCGGTGATCATGCTGACGGCCCGGGGTGAGGTGGCCGACCGCGTGCGGGGCCTCGACCTCGGCGCCACCGACTACCTGGGGAAGCCCTTCGCGGTCGCCGAGCTCCTGGCACGCATCCGTGCGCGCACCCGCAGGCCGGCGCAGAACGGCAAGCCTGCGTCGTCGCTCGCGGTGGGGTCGGTCACGCTCGACCTGCTGACACGCGAGGCGGACTTCGACGGGCGCCACGTCGAGCTGTCGGCCCGTGAGTTCGCGCTGCTCGCGTACCTCATGCGCCACCCGGGCCAGGTGCTCTCGCGCCAGCAGATCCTGAACGGCGTCTGGGGATACACCTTCGATCCGCGCTCGAACCTCGTCGACGTCTACATCGGATACCTGCGCCGCAAGCTGACTGCCGACGGCCGCTCGCCGATCGAAACCGTGCGCGGGATGGGCTACCGGATGGCGCGCGAGACGGTCGCGTGAGGGGGCGCCTCGCCATCCGCACGCGCCTGGCGATCGTCAGCGCGACGCTGGCGGTCGGGGTGCTGGCCGCCGGGCTGCTCACGGTGTATCTGATCGATCGCCGCCAGGTCGACCAAACTCTGACGACCGCGGCGCACAGAGCCGCCGCCGATCTCGCAGCCGCCGGTCTCCACGACGGCGTGCCGCCCGCCTCGGCACCGACCACGCCCGCGGGCAACGACGGAGGCGAGTCGGCGCAGGAGTCCGACGACGAGGTTCTCGGCGCATACCTCAAGGCCCGGCAGGGCAACGGCCAGCTCCTCGCCAGCGTCTCGCCCGGCGGGCGCAGGCGCGCGAACAGCCTGCTCGCCCGCAGGCTGTGGCTCCGCGAGGATGTGGCTCCGGGACACACGCGGCGGATCGAGATCGCCGGCGAGGAGTACGTCCTCGCCGCCGCCAGCCGTGGTCGCGGCCGCGTGTTCGCAGCCGTCCCGGCGGCCGAGGCCGAGGCCGGTGTGCGCACGCTTCTCGATGCGATGCTCATCGTCTGCCTCGTCGGCCTCATCCCTGCTACGGGAGCCGCCTGGCTCGTGACGACGGCGGGCGCTTGCGCCTCTTTCGCGCATGGCCCACCGCGCGTCGCGTGTCACCGCGGGCGACCTGTCGGTGAGGATGGGGCCGGTGCGGTCGCACGACGAGATCGCCGACGTCGCCGTCGCGATCGACGCGATGCTCGACCGTCTCGAGGGAGCCTTCGCCGCCCAGCGCCGCTTCGTGCACGACGCATCGCACGAGCTCCGCACGCCGCTCACGATCGCCCGCGGCCATCTGGAGACCGCGCTCGTCCCCGGCGGGGCGTCGTCTGAGCTTGACCGAGCCGTTCGAGTCGCCATCGACGAGCTCGACCGGATGGGGAGGCTGGTCGAGAGCCTTCTGCGGCTGGCGAAGACCGGCGCGGACGGGCCGGCGACGCGCGAGCCCGTCGACGTCGGGGAGCTCGCACGGCGTGTCGTCGCGCGCTCGCAGATCCTGGGGGAGCGGACGTGGCGGGTCGACGCCGCGCCTGGTGCCATCGTCGAGGGCGACGCCGATGCGATCGAGCAGGTGCTCCTGAACCTGATCTCGAACGCGGTGCGGCACACGAGCGCCGCGGCAGGCCATCGACGTCTCCGTCGCAGCCGAGCGACGAGATCGTCGCGCTCGAGGTCGCGGACTCGGGACAGGGCATCGACCCCGACCTGTTGCCGACGCTGTTCGACCGCTTCACGAGGGCCGACGCCGCCCGCGGCCGCGAGACCGGAGGCACAGGCCTCGGGCTCGCGATCTGCCAGGCGATCGTCGAGGCCCACGGCGGCACCATCTCCGTCGCCAGCACGCCGGGGCAGGGTGCAACGTTCACCGTCGAGCTGCCGCGAATCGCGGAGCCCGCGCCCGCGGCGCCGGCCATGAGAGCCGTCTCACCACCGGCTCACGCCTAGCTCACACCGGGTTCGTACCTTGGGGGCGTAGAGCCGCGAGATCGCGGCATCCCACCCACCAGGAGGAACCTTCGTGACCGTCCACCCGTCAGTCGCCTTCGCGGCCTTCGCGGCGGGGCTTGTCGTGGGCGGCGGCGCCTATGCCGCCAGCCACGACCTCGGGCTCGGCGACGGCCTGACGGCCTCGGCCGGCGCGCGCGCCCGCCTCGGGCAGCAGATCCCGGTCGGCCGCCACGGCCGCCGTGCCGGGCTGCTCGAGTGGCACGCACCCCACATGCCCCATCTGCGCCCGCGGCCCCATCCGCAAACGTTCATCCAGGTCTCAGCGGCGCCGGCGATCTCCTCGGCGCCCGCAGCCGCTCCGGTCTCGAGCACGAGCCCGGCTCCGCCGGTGACCAGCACCAGCCCGACCGGCGGCGACGACGGAGGCGGCGATGACTAGCGCCGGCCTCCGCATCTACACGACCATCATCGCGCTCATCTGCGGCGGGGCTGTGGCCTGGTCGATCCACCAGGCGTCGCTCGCGTCGTCGTGGCAGGCGGACGCCAGCTCATGGCACGCCGTGGCGCAGCGCACCGTGACGCATGACCGCGCGACCGCGCGACAGATGCGTCACCTCGTCGTCCGGTACAACAGGCTCGTCGTCAAGACGCGGCGCTCCGAGCGGAAGCTGCTCGCAGGCATCCAGAACGCGCAGACCGGCGGCACCCAGCTGCCATCGGCACCCGGGTTCGCCACCCTGTCCTCGCCGGCAACGTCGCCGGCCCCCCGTCGCCGCTCCGGCGCCGGCCCCTCCGACCACGCACACCAGCTGATGTCGGCCGTCGCTGAATCGATCACGACGACGGGCGCGTGGGAGTGGCGCGCGACAGGCACCACCTGGCGCATCCACCACACGGGCGGCGTCGAGGCCGGCCTGGCCGCGACGATCGCCCAGGCGGTCGAGCGCGACGAGGCACGCTGGTCGCGGTTTCGCCCCGACAGCGAGGTCGCGCGAGTGAACGCGTCGGCCGGCCGTGCCGTGCACGTGTCTCCTGCGACGCTCGACCTGCTTGAGGTGTGCGTCTACTGGATCCGGGCGACCGGCGGCGTGTTCCAGCCGCTCGTCGGCGGCGCACTGGTCGCCTGGGGCTACCGCCGCAGCCTCAACGACCGCGCCGCGTACGCCCGGACGAGCCCCGATCCGCGCCGTCTCGAGGGACGTCCGCAGATCGACCGTCGTCACGGGACGGCGATGGTCCCCGCCGGAACGAGGCTCGACCTGGGCGGCATCGCCAAGAGCTGGATGGCCGCTCGTGCCGCAGGCCTCCTTCGAGGACGGTGTGACGACCCGGCTGTCCTGGTCGACGCGGGCGGCGATCTCGTCGCGGCCCGTGGGCGGCATCTCGTTGCAGTGGAGGACCCTCGCACGCCCGATGCCCCGCCCGTTGCCCGCGTCTGGGTTGAGGAGGGCCAGGGCGTCGCGACCTCGGGGTTCGGGCGGCGCCGGTGGCAGAACGGCGACGGCCGTGCTGCGCACCATCTGATCGACCCGGAGACCGGCGCGCCCGGTCCGCGAACACATGCCACCGTCGTCGCCGACGACCCGGTCGCGGCGGACGTCCTCGCCAAGGTGCTCACGCTGCGGCCCGGGCGCATCGCCGCGCTCGACGAGGCCGCCATGGTCATGGTCGACGCCGGCATCCGTGTCACGGCGGCATGGGCGGAGGTGACCGCATGATCCTGTGGGATGTCGCGCGTGCGAGCGCGTTCGTGGCGTTCGCCTGCTACACCCTGGTCGTGGCGTGGGGCATCGCGCTCAGCGCCCGCGTCTGGCGCCCGCCGGCGCCACAGATGGCCTACCACCGGTTCCTGGCATCGCTGGGGCTGGTGGCCGTGGCGATCCACATCGGGGCGCTCATGCTCGACCGATACGCCCGGGTGACGGTCGCGTCGCTGGTCGGGCTCGACCCGCGGCCCAGCGTCGTCGTCGGAGCCGCCGCGCTGTGGCTCATCATCGCCCTTCCGCTGTCGTTTCGCCTGAAGCAGGCGCGGTGGATGAGCCAGCGCGCGTGGAGGTCGCTGCACTACTTCGGCTACGCGGTCTGGGGCCTGTCGCTGATCCACGGCGTCACCGCCGGGACGGACTCGCGCTCGGCCTTCGCGCTCGCCGTCTACGGGACGTCCGCCGCGATCGTCGGCGGCGCCGCCTGGTACCGCTGGATCGAGCGGCCGGTGCCCGCCGTTCGGCCCGCCCCGTCGCGCGAGCGGCTGCCGGCCCGCGCGGCGCTCGAGATCGAGGGGAGCGAGCCATGAGCGCCGCCGGACATGTCACGATCGTCGGGAACGGCGTCGCCGGGTACGCGTGCGCCCGCCGCCTGGCCGAGGGCGGCGTCCCGGTGACGCTGATCGGCCCCGGGCTGCCCTGCGATCGCCCTCCGCTCTCGAAGCGGGCCCTCGTTCGCGGCGCGGCCCCGTATCTGGCGACCGCCGACGGCCTCGCCGCGGCGGGCATCCGCCATCTCGACGGCTGGGCGGTCGACCTGGACCTCGACCGCCGACGGCTCGGAGTCCAGGTCTGCGCGCGCGGCGAGCTCCACGAGCACGCGTTCGAGGAGCTCGTCTGGGCGACCGGCCTGCGCCCGACCCGGCCGCCCATCCCCGGGATCGGGGTCGCCCACCAGAACGCCGACCCGGCAGGGCTCGAGGAGCTGCTTCCCCGCCTCGAGCGGCCGGGTCGGCGGGTGGCGGTCGTCGGCGCCGGCCTGATCGGCACCGAGACGGCCGCCACGCTGTCGGCGTCCCATCGGGTGACGCTGTTCGAGCGGGCCGAGCTGCCGCTGAGCCGGCTGCACCGCGCCGTCGGCGAGGAGGCGAGGCGTGTCCTCGCCACGCTGGGCGTGGAGTTCGCCGGGGGCAGCGTCATCGACCGGATCGTGCCCGTCCCGGGCGGCTCGCACATCATCGAGTCCTCGACGCACGGGCGGATCGCGGCCGACGTCATCGTGACTGCTGCGGGCGTCGCCTCGACGCTGCCCGGCGAGCTCGGGGCCGGGCCGACGGTCGACACGGACGAGCGGCTCGCGGTCGAGGGCCTGGACGGCGTGTGGGCGTGCGGCGACACCGCGGCGTTCCCGCACTCCAGGTTCGGCCGGATCGCGGTCCCGCACTGGGACAACGCCCGGGCCGGAGGCGACCACGTCGCGCGGGCGATCCTGGGATCGACCCAGCCATTCTCGCGCGACCCCTACTGGTTCTCGGACATCGGCCCGCTGCGGGTGCAGCAGGTCGGCTTCGAGCCCGCCGTCTGCGAGTGGTCGGTGCGCGACGGGCTGCACGTCGGCCACGCCGACGACGGCCGCGCGGCATGCGTGCTGCTTCTGAACTCGCCCAATCGCCTGAACGATGCCCGCCGCCTCGTGGCGGCCTGACCCACCGGAGGAGAACATGGACACCCAGATCATCATCGACCCTGACGCCTGCGTCGGCTACGGCGAGTGCGTCGCAGAGGACGCCGCGGCCGTGGAGCTCGACGAGCACGGTTGTGCGCGTACGCTCGTGCCCCTGCTTCCCCGCGACCGGGCCGAGCGGCTCTGTGCCGCCTGCCCGGTCGGTGCGATCTCGCTCAGGCGAGCGGCGTAGACGCGGAGCAGATGTTCGTCACGAGGCGTCGCCTCCCAGGGCCCGCAGTGCGTTCAGGATGACGGCCACGTCGATGACCTCCTGGAAGATCGCACCCGCCACGGGCGGCAGGTATCCGGCGGCCGCGAACGCCATGCCGATGATGCTCAACCCGAGGCCGGCGATGACGCTCTGGCGCGCGATCCGGATCGATCGCCTGCCGATCGCCACGGCGCGGGCCACGCGGTCGATGCGGTCGACCGCGATCACAGCGTCGGCCGCCTCGGAGGCGATCGTGGCGCCGGCCGCGCCGAGCGCGATGCCGACGTCCGCAAGCGCAAGCGCCGGCGCATCGTTGATCCCGTCGCCGACCATCACGACAGGTGCGAGGTCCTCCCTGGCGGCCAGCGTGCGCACGAGCTCGAGCTTGTCCTGCGGCGACTGGCGGGCGTAGATCCGGTCGACGCCCGCGGCCCGCCCGACGGCCTCGGCCGTGCTCTCGACATCGCCCGTGGCCAGCGCCACGTGCCGGACGCCCGACCTGCGCAGGTCGGTGACGAGCCCGGACGCGTCCTCGCGGAGGCGGTCCGACATGATGATCACGGCGACGACGCGGCCGTCGGCAGCCACCGTGACGCGCGCCTGTCCGGGACCGACGGAGATCTCCGACTGAGGATGCCGGTTCCGTGGGCTGCTCGCCCGCGACGAACGCCGCGCTGCCAACGGCGACGTGGCGGCCGTCGACGTCTCCGGCGATCCCCTGCCCGGGGTCCTCGCGGACGCCGCTCGGCATGCTGAGCCGGAGCCCGCGGTCGGAGGCCGCCCGCACGAGCGCGGCGGCCATGGCGTGCGACGAGAACTGGTCGAGCGAGGCCGCGATCCGCAGCGCCTCCCCGGCGGGAAGGCCGTCAAGCGTGACGATGCGGTCGACCTCCGCGGTGCCGAGCGTCAGCGTCCCCGTCTTGTCGAAGAGCACGGTGCGCGCGCGGCCCAGCGCCTCGATGACGGCGCCGCCCTTCACGATCACGCCGTCGCGGGCGGCGCGTGAGACGCCCGAGATGAAGGCGATCGGCGCCGCCAGGATGAGCGGGCACGGCGTCGCCACGACGAGCACGGCGACGGCGCGGCGCGGGCTTCCGCTGATGGCCCAAGCGGACCCGGCGACGACCAGCGTCACCGGCAGGAACACCGCGGCGTAGCGGTCGGCCATGCGGACGAACGGCGCCTGGCGGCCCTCGGCGTCACGGACGAGCCGTACGAGCGCCGCGTACGCGCTCTCCGATGCCGGCGTGGCAGCCTCGAGCTCGAAGGCCTCACCCGCGTTGGTACACCCTCCGCGCGCCGTCGCCCCGGCGTGCAGCGTCCGCGGCAGCGGCTCGCCCGTGAGTGCCGAGTCGTCGACGATGGCCTCGGTGCTCCGGACGATCCCATCGGTCGGGATCACCTCGCCCGCACGCACGAGCAGGCGGTCGCCGATGCGTACGAGGTCGACATCGATCCGCTCGACGGACTCACCGGTGATCCGGTTCGCCGCCTTCGGCGCGCGATCGACGAGCAGCGTGAGCTCACGACGGGCGCGCCTCTGCGCCACGAGCTCGAGCGCGTTCCCGCCGGCCAGCATCATCGCGATCACCGCCCCCGCCAGGTACTCGCCGAGCGCCAACGCGCCCGCCATTGCAAGAAGGGCGATCGCGTCGACGCCGACATCGCCCCGGATCAGCGAGCGGCCGACCGAGACGGTGAGCGGTACGAGCAGGGCCAGCGTCGTGGCCGCCCAGATCGCGCTTGCCGGAGCGGGCGCCCCGACGAGCTCGAGCACACCTCCCGCGATCAGGCCGGTCGCCGCCGCGGCCGGCAGCAGAAAGTCCTTCGACGCCGCAACGCGCCGCCACGACCTGACGATTGCCGTGCGCGGCGCGTCGACCATGGGCCTCTGTCAGGCCTCGGCGACCGCCGAATCCGCGGTCACCAGCCCTTCACCCATGTAGCCGCCCGGGACGACGAGGACCGGGCAGCCGGCGAGCGGCAGGAGCCGCTGCGTCGTGCTTCCGAGCACCGCGCCCGTGAACGGCCCGCGGCCCCGGGTCGCGATGACGATCATGCCGGCCTCGGCGTCCTTGGCGATGTCGGCGATCGTCTGCGCTTCGTCTCCGAAGAGCGTGTCGCGGATGACCATCGAGGTCTCGATACCCGACTGCGAGAGCTGCTCGACGCGAGCGTTGAGCGTGTCCTCGATCGCCGTCTCGAGCGCATGGGTGCGCGCGTGGGCTACGACGAGCCGGGCGCCGTCTCGCCGTGCGTACTCCTCGGCGACAGGAACAGCGCGCTCGGAGCCTTCGGAACCGTCGAGTGCGAGGATGATTGAGGTGGACATCTCGACCCCCTTAATTGGTGGCTTCAGTCAATCTTCGCGCCTGGGCGTCGCGCTCGCATCGGGGCCGGTACCGAACGCCTGTGCGGCATATCCGTAGCGCGATTCATGGCGGCCACGGATGGCCGCCTGGCCTGCCCGCGCTAGCCTTGAGCGTGTCACCGAGTTGAGCGGAGGTGCGATGTGAGCGGGTTGCGACGGCTTCGCGTCGTGATCGCCGGCGGAGGGGTGGCAGCGCTGGAGACCGCGCTCGCCCTTCGGACGCTGGCCCCCGAGCTGACCGATATCACGCTCGTCGCCCCGACGGACCGGTTCCGGTTCCGGGCCGCCGCGGTCGGCGAGCCGTTCGGCCGAGCCGAGGTGCACCGGTTCGATCTCGCGTCGATCTGCCGCGACATCGGCGTCACGCTTCGCCACGGCACGCTCTCCGCCGTCGACGCGGACAACCGCAGCGCCACGATAGGCGGCGACGAGACGATCGAGTACGACGCCGTCGTCGTCGCCTGCGGCGCCGTCGCCACCCCGGTGGTGCCCGGCGCGCTCGTGTTCGGCGGCCCGGAGGATGTCGAGGCCCTCCGTGCGCTGGTCGCCCGGATCGACGCCGGAGAGGTCCACTCAGTCGCCTTCGCCGTCCCGGCGAGCATCGGGTGGGCGCTGCCCGCATACGAGCTCGCCCTCCTCACGGCGCACAGGGCGGATCCGCGTGTCTCGATCTTGCTTGTCACGCCGGAGGACGAGCCGCTGGCCGCGTTCGGCGGCGAGGCGAGCGCCGAGGTGCGGCAGCTGCTCGACGAGAGCGGCGTCGCGCTTCACCTCCGGCAGACTCCGGTCGAGTTCTCGGCAGGGGTGCTGCGAACGCAGCCGGGTGACGAGCTCGAGGTCGAGCACGTCGTCGCCTTGCCCCGGCTTTCGGGCGTGCCCATCGACGGTCTGCCGGTGACTCGCGACGGGCTCCTGCGGACCGACGCGTTCGGCCGCGTCGACAACCTCGCCGACGTCTACGCCGCCGGCGACATCACGGCGTTCCCCGTGAAGCAGGGCGGGATCGCCGCCGAGCAGGCGGATGCGGTCGCCGAGATGCTCGCCGCCGAGGCGGGGATCGAGATCACGCCGGCACCGTTCCGGCCGGTGCTGCGCGGGGTGCTCATGACCGGCGGGGAGGACCGGTTCCTGCGGGCCGACCTGACCGGCGGGCGGGGCAACACCGCCGAGGCCGATGCGCAGGCGCTCTGGTGGCCGCCCTCGAAGGTGTCGGGCCGCTACCTGGCGCCGTACCTGGCCGGCCTCGAGGCCGCGGCTACCACGACTTGAGCCGCCCGGGCGGAGCGGCGTGGGCGACGCGCACGCGGGCGTCGACCGCAACGCAGTCGTCGGCGAGCGCGATGACGGGGTTCAGGTCGAGCTCCGCGACCTGCGGGAAGTCCTCGGCGAGCGCGGCGAGGCGGATGACGAGATCGACGAGCGCGCCGGTGTCGGCCGCCGCGCGGCCGCGGAAGCCGGCGACGAGGTCCCCGGCCTTGCCCGAGGCGACGAGCTCGTGGGCGTCCACGTCGGTCATCGGAAGCGTCGCGAACGCGGTGCCCCCGATCAGCTCGGCCATCGTGCCGCCCGGGCCGAACGCGACGACGGGTCCGAACACCGGGTCCTGGACGACTCCTGCCAGAAGCTCGATCCCGCCCGAGACCATCGGCTGCATCACGGCCGGGTAGCCGACGCGGTCCAGGGCTGCGTCGAGCGCGGCGGTGTCGCCGATGCCGAGGATCACCCCGCCGCGGTCGACCTTGTGCACGCCCGCCTCGCCGAGCTTGACCGCCAGCGGATACCCCAGCGCGTGCGCCGCTTCGAGCGCCTCCTCGCGGCCGGTCACCGTGCGCTGCGTGACGCACGGCACGCCGTAGGCCGTGAGCAGCCGGCGGGCGGCGTCGGCCGGGAGCCAGGCGTCGGGCGCGGTCTCGAGCGCGGCGTCGACGATGGCCTGTGCCGCGGCCCGGTCGACGACGGGCTCGTGGACGCGGCCGTGCGGCCGCCGCAGCCACTCCGCCCGTTCGACGGCTCGGGCGAGCGCGCCGGCGGCGGCCTCGGGGTAGCGGTAGCAGGGCACCGATCCGCCGTGAGGCGTCGTGCCGGGCGTGACGGCGAGGACGGGCTTCGTCGCTCCCTCGCGGTCACACGCGTCGCCGATCGCGCCCACGACCTCCTCCGGCATCGCCAGCGCCGTGGGTGCGGCGAGCACGACGAGCGCGTCGACGTCGGCGTCGGCGAGGAGCAGCGGCACCACCGAGGCGAAGGTCTCGGATGTGGCCGAGGCGATCATGTCGACGGGGTTCGCCACCGTCGCCTCGTCGGGCAGGAGCGCCGCCAGGTGCTGGCGCGTGTGCTCGTTGAGCGGCGCGAGCTCGAATCCCAGCTCGGCGCACGCGTCGGCGCACAGGATCGCGAGCCCGCCCGCGTTCGAGAGGATCGCGACGCGCCGTCCGTGCGGGAGCGGCTGCTTCGCGACGAGCTGGAGGACGTCGCAGAGCTCCTGGAGCGTGTGCGCACGGATCACACCGGCCTGGCGGAACAGGGCCTCGGCCGCCTGGTCGGAGCCGGCGAGCGCGGCGGTGTGCGAGAGCGCGGCCCGCTCGCCCATGGTTGTGGAGCCGCTCTTCAGGGCAAGGATGGGCTTGCGCCTCGCCACCCGGTTGGCGATTCGCGCAAACCGGCGGGGGTTGCCGAACGACTCGAGGTACAGGGCGATCGCGGCGGTCTCCGGATCGTCCTCCCAGTACTCGAGCAGGTCGTTCGACGACACGTCCGCCTTGTTGCCGACAGAGACGAACGCCGACAGGCCGAGGCCGCGCTGGGAGGCCTCGTCGATCACCGCCAGGCCGACGGCGCCGCTCTGCGACGAGATGGCGACGTTCCCCGGCTCGAACTGGCGTCGCGAGAAGGTCGCGTTCATCATCGGCCCCGATGCGAACACCCCAAGGCAGTTCGGCCCGACCATGCGCGCGCCGTGCGAGCGCACGAGCGCCAGCAGATCGGCCTCCGCCTTGGCGCCCGCGGGCCCGGTCTCGGCGAAGCCCGCCGAGATCACGCACACGGCTTTCGCGCCGGCGCCCAGCGCCTCGGCGACCGCGCCCTGCACGGCGCCGGACGGCACGGCGATGACCGCCAGGTCGACCGGCGTGGGGAGCTCGGCCACCGACGCGTGTGCGGCGTGGCCGGCGACCGGCTCGCCCGAGCGGTTCACGGGGTAGACCGCCCCGGTGTAGCCGGCCTCGACGATGTTCCGGAAGACGGCGCCGCCGATCGAGCCGTCCCGCGCCGACGCGCCGACGACCGCCACCGCCGCCGGTTCGAGCACGGGGCGAAGGGATGGGCCGACGCCCGTGTGATCGCGGAAGTCGACCGCCTCGCGGTATCGCTCGTCCGAGCGGATCGGGAACTCGACCCGGACCTCGCCTCCGTCGTCCGTACGGCTGACCTCGAAGCCCGAGGCCTCGAAGACTCCGAGCATCGGCCGGTTCTCGGACATCACCTCGGCCACGAAGCGCTCGATGCCGACCCGCCCCGCTTCGTCGGCGATCTGCTCGAGGAGGCGGGTTGCGATGCCGTCGGCCTGGCGGTCGTCGGCGACGACGAACGACACCTCCGCCAGGCACGGGTCGCGCAGGCGCGCGAAGCTGGCGATGCCGACGACCCGGTCGGTCTCGTCGGCGCCGGCGGCCACGGCGATCAGGATTCCCTGGCTGCTCCAGTCCGGATCGAGAAAGTCCTCGACCATCGCGTCGTCGACCCGGCGGGCCCCATGGAACCGCAGGCGCATGCTGGCCGGCGAGAGATCGGTCAGGAACCTCCGCACGGCGTCGGCGTCGCGCTCGTTCGGCGGACGCAGGCGGAGCGTGCGCCCGCCTCGCAGGATGACATCGTGAACGCGTTGCCCGGTGGCGCTCATCTGAATCGTCCGTAGCTTATGCGGGAGTTGGCCGGACCACTAATACGGAGCATCCAGCGCGGTGGGCGGCGCGCTCGCTCACGCTGCCGAGCGCGTGGACGCCGCGAAGGCCCCGGCTTCCCAGCACGAGCAGATCCGCGTCGACGTCGGAGAACGCGTCGACGGGGTCGCGCGTGTCATCCGTCAGCAGGAACCCGCCCGAGTCGATGACGATCGAGCGCACCTCGCCGTAGTCGACCGCAGCGCCGCCCATCGCGACGAGCCCGCGGAGGGTCGCACCCGTCCGCTCGGCGATCGCCGCCGCGTGCCCGGCCGCCTCGCGTGACTGGGCCGATCCGTCGAGGCCGACGACGATCGAGCGCGGGAACCCGTCCTCGCCGCTCTGGCGGGTGAGCAGGACCGAGCACGGCGCCGGAATGGACGAGCGCCGTCGCGACGCTTCCGATCAGGATGCCCGGCATGCGCCGGTGGCCGTGGCTGCCGACGGCGACGACCGTCGCGTTCCGGACCTTCGCCTCGACGACGGACAGCGGCGCGGGCGGCCCCGTGACGACGCCCGTCTGCACGCTCAGGTGCTCGGGCAGCTCCTGCCGTGCTCTCTCGATGCCGGCCGTGATCGCCTCGCGCGGAACCTTCGTGGCGTGCGCGATCGGGATCGCCGGCCAGCCGATCGAGACGGCGGCATCCTCGTTCGCCACCCCGAACAGCATGACCTCGGCCCCTGCCGGAGCAAGCCGCGCGATCTGACGGACCGTCTCGATGCTCGCATCCGAGCCGTCGATCCCGCATGCGACGCGGGCGAAGACATCGGTCGTCCCGGGGTCGGGCGCGGTGGTCATGCGCCTCCCTCCCCGGAGTCGCCGGGGTCGCGCACGACCACGACCGGGCACGGGGCGTGCTGGAGCACGCCCAGAGTGGTGCTTCCGAAGATCAGCGACATCACCGCTCCCCATCCGTGTGAGCCGAGAACGACCATGCTCGCCCCTCGGCGCTCCGCCGTTTCACAGATACCCTGCACCGCCGGCCCCTTGGCGACGATGGGTTCCGCCTCCACCCCCGCCCTCGCCGCCCGAGCGACCGCAGCCGCGAGCGTCTCCTCGGCCCAGGTTCGCTCCGTGTCGAGAAACTCCGGGTCGAGCGACTCGGGAAGCGGCACTCCGAAGCTCCCGCGGAGCGGCGCCCAGACGCACACGAACGCCGCGGAGGCGCCGCGTGCGCGCGCGAGCTCGAGCCCAAGGGCCTCTGCCGCCCGGGCCGGGGCCGACCCGTCGGTTGCGATCAGGATCATGGCGTGACCGTCTCGTCATGCCTCGGGCTGGGCCCGCCCTTTCGGGACAGACCCAGCCGTCGGTACTCATCAGTTGACGGCCGCGGCCTCTCGCGCCGTACCGGCCGCACCGCTGCGGCTGGCCATGTCAGGCACCACGAGCACGGGGCAGCCCGCGAGGTGGAGAAGGCGCTGGGCGACGCTCCCGAGGAACACGCCGGCGAGCGCCGTGTGGCCCCGAGTGCCCGTCACGATGACGTCGGCCGATTCCTTCACGGCGGCGTCGGCGATGATGTGCGCCGGGCCTCCGGTCATCGAGCTCGTGACCTGGAGCTCGGCCTTGATGCCGTCGTCGTTGAACTGCTTGATCTGCCCGCGAACCTTGGTGAGGATCTCGTCCTCGTCCACGTGGACAGGCCCCGCGGCTCGGCCGGCCATGATCTCCTTCACATGGACGGCGACGATCCGGCTCCCGGACTCTTTGGCCAGGCGGCCGGCGTAGTCGACCGCTCTGTCTGACGGCTGCGAGCCGTCGATCGCCAATACGATGGTCCCAAACATCGCGCACCTCCTGTGCTCGTCGGGTTGGGTGGCACTAGTGTTGGCGCCCTAGGAAACGTCCGCATCAGGGCGCCCGCGGATTGCGATTGCGGGAATCCCGTATTCTCCCACTGTGAGCGCCACGGCGCCAGACGATCGTCTCCAGGCCGTTCTCGACGCCGGCGTGGCGATCGCCGGTGGACTCGAGCTTGAGCAGATCCTGCCTCGTCTCGTGCAGTCCGCATGCGATCTGACGGGGGCGCGGTACGGGGCGATCGGCGTGCTCGACGAGCCGGGCAACAAGCTGGCCCAGTTCATCACGGCCGGTCTCGGCGACGACGAGCGCGCCGCCATCGGCGACCTCCCGACCGGGAGGGGGATCCTGGGTGTGCTCATCACCGACGCCCGGCCGCTGCGGCTCTCCGACATCGGGTCCGATCCGCGCTCGGTCGGCTTCCCGCCGAACCACCCGCCGATGCGGACGTTCCTCGGGGTGCCGGTGATCGCGGGCGGCAGCGTCTTCGGGAACCTCTACCTCACCGAGAAGCGCGAGGGCGGCGACTTCACCGAGGCCGACGAGGCCGTGGCCATCATGCTCGCGGCGCAGGCGGGGGCCGCGATCCAGAACGCGCGGCTCTTCGCGGACGCCCGCACCCACGCCGATGCGCTCGAGAGGGCCTGGACGGAGCTCTCGTCGGTCGACGAGCTGCTCGGCGCGATCCTGAGGGGCGGATCTCGCGACGACGTCCTCCAGCTCCTGGCCGAGCAGGCCGTCAGGGTCGTGCCGTCCGCCGTGATCGGCATCGCCCTTCCCGAGGAGGACCGGACGATGCTCCGCTACGTCGCAGCGGCCGGCGAGCACGGCGAGCGGCTCCGCCAGCACGCCGTGCCGGTGGCCGGGTCCAAGGTCGGGGCGGCCTTGCTCGCACGGCGGGTCGTGAGGGTCGACGACCTCGAGGCCGACCCCGATGCCTATGCGCCCACCGGCCGGATCGCAGGCGTGCGCTCGCTGCTGATCGTGCCGATCGTCCGCCGGTTCGAGGCGGTCGGCGTCATCGTCGCCGGCGATCGCTCGACTCCGGAGGCGCTGGCGGGCGACGACGAGCGCCTCCTCCAGGCCTATGCCACCCGGACGGTGCTCGTCCTCGAGCTGAACCAGGCGCTCTCCGCCGAGCGCGACCGGGCCGACGCCGTCGAGCGGCTCGTCGCATCCGAGATCCGTGACGCGGCCCGTCGCGAGACGCTCCGGCGCGTTGTCGAGGCACAGGAGCGCGAGCGCCGCCGGCTCGCGATCGAGCTGCACGACGAGACGGGGCAGTCCCTGGCCGCGGTGCTGATGGGCCTGCGGCGGCTCGAGGAGTCGACCGACCCGGCCACGGTGCGAGCGACCGTCGACGAGCTTCGCGAGACCGTCGTCAACGCCGTCCAGGAGCTGCGCGCCCTGGCCGTCGAGCTCCGGCCGAAGGCGCTCGACGACTTCGGGCTGTCTCCGGCGCTCGAGCGGCTGATCGATACCTACAGCCGCCGGACGGGCCTCACCGTCGACTCCCACCTCGCCGGCCTCGAGCCCCGTCTTCCCGAGCCGGTAGAGTCGGCGCTCTATCGGATCGTGCAGGAGGCGCTGACCAACATCGCAAAGCATGCCGGAGCTTCGACGGTGAGCGTCGTCGCGCGCCGCGACGAGGGCCGCATCGTCCTCCTCGTGGAGGACAACGGAACCGGGTTCGACGCGGCCGCGCCGGCCGAAGGGCTGGGCCTGGTCTCGATGCGCGAGCGGGCAGAGCTCCTCGGAGGATCGCTTCGAGTCGAGTCCGGCTCGGAGCAGGGCACCACGCTCGTCATCGAGGTCCCTGCGTGATCCGGATCCTGATCGTCGACGATCACGCCGTCGTCCGATCGGGCCTCCGCCTTCTCCTGGAGCGCGAGGAGGACCTCGAGGCCATCGGCGAGGCCGGCGACGGGAAGCATGCCGTGCGGATGGCGCGCGAGCTGAAGCCCGACATCGTGCTGCTCGACGTCGTCATGCCGGGGTCGAGCGGCATCGACGCCGCTGCCGAGATCCGGATCGAGTCACCCGATTCGCGCATCCTCATGCTGTCGATGCAGGACGACCCGACCTACGTCCGCCAGGCGTTCGCGTCCGGGGCCGCCGGCTACGTCCTCAAGGACGCCGCGGACGCGGAGCTCGTCGAGGCGGTGCGGAAGGTCGCCGGGGGCGACCAGTACGTCCACCCGACGCTCGGCGCCAGGCTCGTGGCCGAGCCGGAGGCGAGCTCGGGGCCCGTGGACTCGCTCTCGGACCGCGAGCGGGAGGTCCTGAAGCTGCTCGCCCTGGGCCACACGAACCAGGAGATCGCGCGGCAGCTCTTCGTCAGCGTGCGGACGGTCGAGGCGCACCGGGCCCACATCCTGAACAAGCTCCGGGCTTCGACTCGGGCCGAGCTCGTGCGCCATGCGATCGACACGGGCCTCCTGAGCGACTAGCCCCGCCGGCGGGGTCGTAGTTTCCCGCACGGCCGGTTCGGTGGTTCCCCCGCCCCAGATCGGCGCTGCCGCCGATGTGCCGGCGGCACGCCGGTAGCACGATGCGTGCGGACCCCGAAGGAGCTGGCCATGATCTCGCCCGAACGCACACCGCAAAGACAGGCGCACAGCGCCGAGCATGCCCGTCTGGGCGTCGACTCCGAGGTCGGCGTCCTGCGGCGGGTCATCCTCCACCGGCCCGGCCGCGAGCTCGAGCGGCTGACGCCGACCAACAAGGACGAGCTCCTGTTCGACGACGTGCTATGGGTGAAGCGCGCCCGGCAGGAGCACGACGCGTTCACCTACACGCTCCGCGCCCGCGGAGTGACCGTGCTGCACCTCCAGGATCTTCTGGCCCAGACGCTCGAGGACTCCGAGGTCTGCGAGCGTCTCGTCCGCGGCACGATCGCCCACGCGGCGCTCGGCAAGCGCCTTGGGGAGCACGTCCACGACTGGCTCTGGCGGTTGCCGCCGGTCGACGTGGCCGGCGCTCTCATCGGCGGCGTGAGCTTCGGCGACCTGCCGTTCACCTCGGCGGGCCTGGTCACCCAGACGGCCGATCGCTGACGACTTCGCCATCGCTCCGCTTCCGAACCACCTCTTCACCCGCGACACCTCCGCGTGGGTGTACGCCGGCGTCAGCATCAACACGATGGCGAAGCCGGCCCGCGCGCGCGAGACGCTGAACGTCGACGCGATCTACCGCCACCACCCGCTCTTCGCGCGCCGCGACGACTTCCACGTCTGGAGCGACGGACTCGACGTGCCCGCGATGCTCGAGGGCGGCGACATGCTCGTCATCGGGAACGGCTGCGTCCTCATCGGCATGGGCGAGCGCACCCGCCCGGTCGCCGTCGAGCAGATCGCCCAGCGCCTGTTCGCGACCGGCGCCGCGACGTCGGTGATCGCCGTCGTCATGCCCAAGCTGCGCTCGGCGATGCACCTCGACACGGTAATGACGATGGTCGACCATGACGCGTTCACGATCTACCCGGGCCTGAAGGACGCCCTCGCCGGCTACCGGCTCGAGCCCAGGGACGACGCCGGCGTGAAGGTCGAGCGCGAGCCCGATCTGTTCGCCGCCATCGCCCGGGCCCTCGACCTGCCGAGCCTGCGGCTCATCGCCACCGGCGGCGACCACTACGAGGCCGAGCGCGAGCAGTGGGACGACGGCAACAACGTGCTCGCCATCGCACCCGGTGTCGTCGTCGCCTACGAGCGCAACGTCGACACGAACGAACGCCTGACCGAGGCCGGCGTCGAGGTCATCACCATCACCGGCTCGGAGCTCGGCCGGGGCCGAGGCGGCCCACGCTGCATGTCGTGCCCCATCGAGCGTGACCCAGTCCATCAGCAGGAAGGGAGCATCCCGCAATGATCACCCCCAATCAGACATCCGCCGGTGCCACCACGGCTCCCAGCGATCTGCTTCGGATCTCCGAGCTCGACGCCCGCCAGCTCTACGTGCTGCTCGATCTGGCAGCCGAGATGAAGGCCGCCCCGCACGGCTGGGAGACGGCTCTCCACGGCGACACGGTGGCGATGTTCTTCGAGAAGCCCTCGACCAGAACCCGCGTCTCGTTCGCGGCGGCGTGCCAGCACCTCGGCGCGCTTCCGCTCGGGCTGCGTCCGGACGAGCTCCAGCTCGGCCGGGGCGAGCCGATCTCCGACACGGCCCGCGTGCTCTCGGGCTACGCGAGCGCCATCGTCGTGAGAACGTTCGCCCAGGCGGTGCTCGACGAGATGGCCGAAGCGGCCGAGAAGCCGGTCATCAACGCACTCACCGACGACCATCATCCGTGCCAGGCCCTGGCCGATCTCCTGACCATCCGGGAGCGGTTTGGGAGCCTCCAGGGAGCCCGCGTCGCCTACATCGGCGACGGCAACAACGTCGCGCACTCGCTGATGGAAGCGGGGGCGCTCGCCGGCATGCACGTCGTGGTCGGCACGCCGCAGGGCTTCGAGCCCAATCCGGCCATCACCGACCAGGCCGCGGCCACCGCGATCGCACACGGAGGCAGCATCTCCGTCGTGCACGATCCGGCGGAGGCGGTCGCCGGCGCCAACGCTGTCTACACCGATGTGTGGGTGTCGATGGGCGATGACGAGGCCCAGCGCGCCAAGCGGCAGGAGGTGCTCGCCGCCTACCAGGTCGATACCGAGCTGATGCGCCGCGCCGATCGCGAGGCCATCTTCCTCCACTGCCTCCCGGCGCACCGGGGCGAGGAGGTTGCCGCCGACGTGATCGACGGGCCCGCGTCGGTCGTCTTCCGCCAGGCCGAGAACCGGCTCTGGACAGAAGAGGCCGTGCTGTACGCGTACATCCGCCGGGCGTGGGGCGACCGATGAGCCCTCTCGCGGTCGTCGCACTCGGCGGGAACGCCCTCCTGCGCCGCGGCGAGCCGGCGGAGGCCTCGCACCAGCAGGCCAACGTCCGCGCTGCGGCGCAGGCCATCGCGGCGCTGCACGGCAGCCACCGCCTCGTCGTCACGCACGGCAACGGCCCACAGGTCGGCCTTCTGGCCCTCCAGGCCGAGGCCTACACCGACGTCAAGCCCTACCCGCTCGACGTGCTCGGGGCCGAGACCGAGGGCATGATCGGCTACCTGCTCGACCAGGCGCTCCTGAACGAGCTCCCGGCCGGCAGCCGTGTCGCCACCCTGCTCACGCAGACGGTGGTCGACCCGGCCGACCCGGCGTTCGCCGTTCCGTCCAAGCCCATCGGCCCGGTGTACGAGCCGGAGGTCGGGGAGCGGTTGGCCCTCGAGCGCGGCTGGGCAGTCCGCCCCGACGGCCCGCACATGCGCCGCGTCGTGGCGTCGCCTCAGCCCATCGACATCGTCGAGATCGAGACGATCCGTCTCCTGCTCGACGCCGCCGTCCTCGTCGTCTGCGCCGGCGGCGGTGGGATCCCGGTCGTCTCGACCCCGTCCGCCGGGCTGGCCGGCGTCGAGGCCGTGGTCGACAAGGACCTCTCGGCGGCGCTGCTCGCCGAGAAGCTCGGAGCGGACTTCCTGCTCATGCTGACCGACGTCCCGGCGGTCGAGGCCGGATGGGGGACGCCCGAGGCTCGTGCCATCCACACCGCCACGCCTGCGGAGCTCCGCGCGCTCGACTTCGCGGCCGGATCGATGGGCCCGAAGGTCGATGCGGCATGCCGGTTCGCAGAGCGGACGGGCGGGAGCGCGGGCATCGGCCGGCTCGACCAGGCGGCCGAGATCCTGAGAGGAGAGGCCGGTACGATCGTCGCCGGAGCGCGCTACGAGGGGACGCGGAAGCCCGCGAGCCCCACCAGCAGCAGCACTCCGGCGGCGAGCACGGCCCACCAGCCCTGACGCCGTGTCCCGAGGGTCGTCGCGGTGTACCCCGCGAGGATTCCGAGGGGCGCCCAGACGAACGGCTTCGAGACCAGGCACATGAGCTGAGCGCCAGTGCCACCCCGAGGCCGGCGAGCACCGCACCGAGCGCCTCCGTGGGGCGCTCGGTCGGGTTGATCTCGCCCCCGTCGGAGTGGACGGGCGTGCCCAGCGACACCCGCACGGACCGCCACCCCAGCGTGCGGGCCAGGTTGTACAAGAAGATCGCCTGCCCGATCACGATCAGCATCACGAACGGGAGGGCGATCTGGCTCAGCGTCTCGTACCGGTGGGGCAGGGTGGCCCACCGCCTGGGGGCGCCCTCGAGCCCCTGGAGCATCCACGGCACGACGCTGCCGTAGCCGCCCACGACGGTCAGCACGAGGTGCCAGTCGGCGAGCCGGGTGCTGTGCCAGTCCCGGCCGGTGAGCTTGGGGACGAAGGCGTACGCGCCCGCGAAGACGACGAGCCCGATGTTGAGGAGCGCCATGTTGTGGAAGTGGCCGACGATCCAGACGGTGTTGTGGGCGAGCGTCGCAACGTGCCGCTGGGGTCGAACACCGCGAAGCCGTGGTTCACGTCGGCGGCGGTGAGGTGGAACTCCACCTGGCGGCCGACGTGCATCGTTGTCGTCGAGAACCTGAACCCGTACTGCACCGCCGCGACGCGGACGATCTGGCGGCCGGACTTGGCCGAGGCGCTCCACGGCGTGTGCCCGATCGTGGCTGCGACCGAGCCGAGCAGGATCACGATGACCATCACAAGCCAGACGACCTCGCGGCCCATCCAGGCGTCGATCTTCACCGGCTTGGCGCGCTGGGCGGGTCTGGTGGAGAGGAAGACAGCTCCGAAGAACACCAGGCCCGCGGCGACCAGCACGATGTAGAGGACGTTGTAGTCCAGCATCAGCCGGTTCATCGGCGCGGGGATCGTACTCAACGCTTGCGCCGATCGCCACGTGTCCGAATTCGGCCGGATGGGGCCTGCGGGCCGGCCGAGGTTCCGTCATGATGCGGTTCCAGCGCAAGGAGGGCGTGACATGAGCCGAATCGCATTCGTCGCCGAGATCCGTCCCGGCCGCAAGCCGGACCTCGAGCGGATCCTCTCGGAGGGCCCGCCGTTCGACCTGGCGGGAGCGGGCTTCGAGCGCCATCGCGTCTTCGTCGGCGACCACGACGCAGTGTTCCTGTTCGAGGGCATCAACCCGCTGAAGGCGGTGCAGACGCTCTCGACGCAGCGGTCGCTGACGGCGCAGATCTCGAAGATGATGGGCATCCTCTCGGCGCCCCGGTTCCTCGGCGAGGTCTACGCCTGGGATCGGCCGGAGGCGGCGGCCGCGCCGGAGTAGCGGCCGCCGTCAGGCGAGCGCTGCGGCGGCGAAGCTCTGCATGTCCGGGAAGGTCATGTCGGGCGCCGCCGAGGCCGCCGGGGTTGCGCCGCTGCCGGCCGCATCGCCGCGGCGGTCGATCCACACGCTCGTCATGCCGAGCTGCTTCGCGGGGACGTGGTCGTGGAAGAGGCTCTGGGCGACGTGGATGATCCGGTCCCGGGGCAGCCCGATCGTCTCGAACGCCAGCTCGAAGTTCCGATGGCTCGGCTTGTAGCCCTGCGCCTGCTCCGCGGTCACGATCCAGTCGAAGTCCGACACCCAGCTTCTCGCGCGTGCGCGCGAAGAGGTCGCTGTCGCAGTTGGTGATCGCGCCGAGCCGGAAGCGCTCCGAGAGCCGCGTGAGCGCCGCGGTGGAGTCGGGAAACGGCGGCCAGTCCCCCACCGAGTCGCCGAACGCGGCCGCCTCGGCGTCGGTCGGCTCGGCCCCGTGCTCGGCGCAGATCCCGCGGAGCGCGCCGGCGACGACGTCGCGGTAGCGCAGGTACTCACCGCTCTCGAGCTCGGCCTCCTGGCGGGCGTAGGTCTCGAGCACCTCGTCGTCGGTCAGCTCGATGCCGTGCGTTTGGAGGACCGGCCGGACGCCGGCGAGGATGCCCTGCTCCCAGTCGACCAGCGTGCCGTAGCAGTCGAAGGTGAGGGCGTCGAAGTCGGCGAAGCGGATGGCCGTCACGGGACCGTATGGTGCCAGACGTGGGATCGGAGCGAGATGCCTGGCCGGCCGAGCGCGCCGCCGTCGTGCGCGACGCCGTCGGCATCGGTGTGGCGACGGGCGCGTATGCGCTCTCGTTCGGGGCGATCTCGACCGCGGCCGGGTTCTCGGTGGCCCAGACATGCGTGCTCTCGCTCGCCATGTTCACGGGGGCCTCGCAGTTTGCCCTGGCGGGCGTCGTCGGTACGGGCGGGGCGGCGAGCGCCGGGGTCGCCACCGCCGTCCTCCTCGGGACGCGGAATGCCCTCTACGGCGTGCGGCTCGCGCCGCTCCTCCGCGTGCGCGGTGTGCGCAGGCTGGCGGCGGCGCAGCTCGTGATCGACGAGAGCGCGGCCATGGCGACGGCGCGGGAGGACCCGCGCGCCGGCAGGCTCGGCTTCTGGTCGACCGGCCTCGCCGTCTTCGTCTGCTGGAACACGGGCACCCTGATCGGCGCGGCGGGCGCGAGCGCGCTCGCCGATCCCCGCACGCTCGGGCTCGATGCAGCGGCCCCCGCCGCCTTCCTCGCGCTGGTCGCGCCCCGGCTGCGGCGGCGCGACAACGCGGCGGTCGCGGCGGTGGCCGCGGCCGTGGCTCTCGCGTCGACCCCGTTCGTGCCAGTGGGCGTCCCCGTGCTGCTGGCGGCGCTCGTCGCCGTCGGCGCCGGCCTTCGCCCGCAGGCGGAGTCGGCCTGATGTGGACGGCGGTGCTCGCGGGCTCGTTCGGCTGTTACGCGCTCAAGCTCGCCGGCGTGTCGCTTCCCCAGCGTTTGCTCGACGACGTGCGCGTGCAGCGGATCGGCGTCTTCCTTCCCGTGGCGCTCCTCTCCGCGCTCGTCGCGACGCAGACGTTCACGACGGGCCAGCACCTCACCCTCGACGCCCGCGCGGCGGGCCTCGCGGTCGCGGCCGCCGCGGTGCTGGCGCGGGCGCCGTTCCTGGTCGTGATCATCGCGGCCTCGACGGCGACGGCGCTCGTCCGCGCTCTCACCTAGATTCTCCCGATGTCGTGCCGGGCGGTCACCTTCGACTTCAACGGCACGTTGTCGGATGACGAGCAGATCCTGTTCGGCGTCTACGCGGAGCTCTTCGCCGAGCATGGGCGACCGCTCCGCGCCGACGAGTACTTCACGCAGCTTGCGGGTCTCTCCGAGCACGAGATCGTCCGGAGCTGGCTGGGCGACCGGGACGACCTCGAGGCGATCGTCCGCGAGCGGATCGACCGCTACCGGGCAGCCGTGACCGACGGCTCGACCGTCTCAGGCCCGATGCGGGCCGCGGTGCGGCTCGCCGCCTCCCGGGTGCCCGTGGCGGTCGTGTCGGGCGCGACGCGGGCCGAGATCGAGCCCGTGGTCGCCGCCGCAGGCCTCGGCGAGGTGTTCTGCGCGATCGTCGACGGCGACGACGTGACGCACGGGAAGCCGCACCCGGAGAGCTACGAGAAGGCTGTCTCGCTCCTCGCGCGGCACGCCCCCGGCCTCGTCGCCGGCGAGGTGGTCGCGTTCGAGGACACCGAGGCGGGCGTCGCCTCGGCCAAGGCCGCCGGAGTGCGCTGCATCGCCCTCGCCGGGACGCTGGCCCGGGATCGCCTCGCGCAGGCCGACGAGATCGTCGAGACGATCGACGAGCCGCTCCTGCACCGCCTGCTCAGCGCCTGAAACACCGGTGCCTGATGCCAATGTTTCACGCCTGTCGGAGCCGCGCCTCGTGCGCCGCCAGCACCTTGCCGGCGCCGGCATCCTGCGAGCGGAGCGCCTGGAGCACCGCGACCAGGCGGTCGTCGCGCTCGCGCTCGAGCTCGCGGAGCGAGCGGCCGGCCGCCTGCGCGTCGGACTGGGTCGTGATCCGGTCGACCAGCTCGTCCGTCAGCTCCGGCACGTCGGTGAGCTTCGTCCACGGCCACTCGAGCGCCGGGCCGAAGTGCTCGAGGAAGCCGCGCATGCCCGCGTCGCCGCCGGCCATGCGGTAGGCGAGGAAGGTGCCCATGAACGACCACCTGAGGCCGGCGCCGAGGCGGATCGCGTCGTCGATCTCGCCGACGGTCGCGACGCCGTCTGCGACCAGCCACAGCGCCTCGCGCCAAAGGGCCTCGAGCAGCCGGTCGGCCACGAACCCGTCGATCTCCTTCCGCACGCGGAGGGGCGACATGCCCAGCGCGCGGTAGACGCCCTCGGCGGACTCGACCGCGGCGGGCGACGTCTCCGAGCCCCCGCAGACCTCGACGAGCGGCAGCAGGTAGACCGGGTGGAAGGGGTGGCCGACGACGACGCGCTCCGGGTGGGGGACGCCCGCCTGGAGCCGGGACGGGAGGAGGCCCGACGTCGACGAGGCGATCACGACGCCGGCCGGCGTGACCGAGCCCGCGGCGGCGATCAGATCGCGCTTCAGCGCCTCGCGCTCCGGAACGCTCTCCTGGACGAACCCGGCGTCGCGAGCCGCCTCCTCCGGGCTCGCCGCGACGGTCAGGTCGCCCTCGACCGGAAGCGGCGCCGTCATCAGCTCGGCGTAGGCGCGGCGGGCGTTCTCGATCACGGCGCGGACGTGCTCCTCGGCCCGTTCGTCGGGGTCGTACAGCCGCACGTCGACTCCGTGCAGGACGAACCGCGCCGCCCAGCCCGCCCCGATGACACCCGCCCCGAGGAGGCCGACCGTGCGCGGCAGCGCGCCGTCAGCCACGCCGCTTGAGCCCGAGAGCGGAGCGCACCTCCTCGGGGCCGAGAATGCGCACATTCATCGCCTCGAGGATCTCGACCGCGCGCTCGACGAGGACGCCGTTGGACGCCTGCTCGCCGCGGCGCAGGTACAGGTTGTCCTCGAGGCCGACGCGCACGTTGCCTCCCGCCAGCACCGCCATCGCCACGTACGGGAGCTGCATGCGCCCGATCGAGAAGGCCGAGTAGATCGCCCCCGGCGGCAGCTGGTTGACCATGGCGATCAGCGTCCCGATGTCGTCGGTCGCTCCGTACGGGATGCCCGTGCAGAGCTGGATCAGCGCCGGTTCGTCGACGAGCCCGTCCCGGATCAGCTCCTTCACCATGACGAGGTGGCCGGTGTCGAACACCTCGAGCTCGGGCCGCACGCCGAGCTCGCGGACGTGCGCCGCCATCGCCCGCAGCATCTCGGGGGTGTTGACCATCACGTAGTCGCCGCCGGCCGCGAAGTTCATGCTGCCGCAGTCGAGCGTGCAGATCTCGGGAAGGAGCTCCTCGATGTGGACGAGCCGTTCGCGGGCACCCACCAGATCCGTCCCGGGCTCCGCGAGTGGGAGCGGCGCCTCGGCACCGCCCAGAACCAGGTCGCCGCCCATCCCGGCCGTCAGGTTGATGACGACGTCGACGTCGGACGCCCGCACGCGCTCGACGACCTCGCGGTAGAGCGCGGGGTCGCGCGAGCCGCGGCCGGTCTCCGGGTCGCGCACATGGATGTGGGCGATGGCAGCGCCCGCCCGGGCCGCCTCGATCGCGGCGTCCGCGATCTGGACGGGCGTCACCGGGACGAGCGGGCTCCGGCCGGTCGTGTCGCCGGCGCCGGTCACGGCGCACGTGATGAAGGCTTCCCAGTTCACGCGAGCACCAGCGAGACCTCGTGCGCCGCGCGGAGCGCCATCCGGCCGAGCACCGGGAGTCGCTTCTGGGTCACCCGGGGGCTCGGCCCCCAGATGTTCACGATCACCATGGGCCGCATCAGCCGGTCGAGCACAGCCGCGGACACGCCGTTCTGGAACTCCTCGAGCTCGCCGACGCAGGTGCCGTACCCGGTGCGCCGGATCTCGCCCAGCGCGCGGTCGAGCCGCCGCCGGTCCGTGATCGTGCGCGACGTGTACGCCTCGAGGTGCGGGAGCGAGGACGGCGTCGCGCTCCTCGTCGGGAAGCCAGGCGAGGAAGACCTTGCCCGACGACGTCGCATGGAGCGGGAGCGAACGTCCCATCCAGTCCGGGCACGCGATGCCGGGCGGGTCGACCTGGTCGACGTAGACGAGGCTGAAGCGCCGGGCGGCGGCGAGCGTCACGCTTTCGCCGGCCGTCTCGGCGAGGCGCTGGAGCAGCGGCCGCACCCTCCGCGCCAGTCCGTCGTACCCGGCGGCGCCCGCGACCTGGATCGCCTCGTAGCCGACGGTGTAGCGCTGCGTCACCGGGTCGCGCTCGACCAGCCCCTGGGCCTCGAGGGTGCCGAGGAGCCGCCAGGCGGTGCTGCGGTTCACACCGCATGTGCGCGCGAGCTCCCACACGCTCGCCGGGTGCGGCGCCGCGGCCGTCGCCTTGAGGAGAGCGACCGCGCGCTCGACCGACTGGACCCGATGCGTCGCTCGGGGCTTCCGGGGAACACCGTCTGCTGCGCGATCCACACTCATCGTTCGTATCCTGAACCGGGTCGGAAGGCGAAGGCTCGCCGGTCGGCGGCCACTATACCGAGGTCGACGCCGACGTGGGAATGACGCTGCGCCGGATGTGGGCCGCTTGGCGCTGTCTCACCTTGCGGACAAGACGTTCGTATCACGAACAACCGTTTACTTGACACGGGGGCGGTGGCGGGGGATCATCGCGCCGTCCGCGGGGCGGCGGAAGCAGCGTCCGGTGAGACACCCCGACCACGAAGGGAGCTCTCGATGGTGGACAACCGCAGCCCAGAAGCCGGCGTCGACATCGACCGGCTCTCCCTCTCGCGCCGCGAGCTGCTCGTCGGCGCGGGCGGGGTTCTGCTCGCCGGTGGCCTGGCGGCCTGCGGCAGCAGCGGCTCCTCGTCGTCCGCCGCCAGCGGCGGCGGCTCGACGCCCGCCGGGACGCCCAAGAAGGGCGGCAACTTCCGCCTCGGCGTCACGGGCGGCGGCGCGAGCGACATCATCGACGGCCAGAGCATCGTCACCAAGCCCGACCAGACCCGCCTGATCGGCAGCTGGGAGACGCTCATGACCTACAACGAGGACTACGTCCTCGGGACGGAAGGGCTGGCCGAGGAGGTCGACTCCTCGGTGCCAGGGCAGGTCGACGTGCGCCTCCGGTCGGGCATCGAGTTCCACAACGGCAAGACCCTCACCGCCGACGACGTCATCTACTCGATCAAGCGCATCCTGAACCCGAAGGAAGGGCTCTTCGGCGCGGCCGGGCTCGCCTCCATCGATCCGAACAAGCTCCAGAAGATGGACGCCAACACGGTGCGGATCGGGCTGAAGCAGCCCGACTCCACCATCCCCGACCAGCTCGGCCAGTACTTCAACGGCATCGTGCCCGTCGGCTACGAGCGCAAGGGCGCCCTGAAGTGGGTTGGCACCGGGCCCTACAAGATCCAGAGCTTCACGCCGGGCCAGCAGAGCGTGGCCGTCCGGAACGAGAACTACTGGCGCCCGGCCTCCGACGGGCCCTGGTTCGACCAGGTCACGGTCACCGACTTCGCCGACTCCGCCGCCCAGGTGAACGCCCTGATCGCCGGCCAGCTGGATGCCATCACCGACATCCCGTTCGCCCAGATCGACACCGCCAAGGCGCAGGGCATCGCGATCCTCGAGGGGACCGGCGGCGGCTGGCTGCCGCTCTGCATGGCGATCGACATGGACCCGTTCACCGACGTCAAGGTCCGCCAGGCGTTCCGGCTGATGGCCGACCGGCAGGCGATGCTGGAGCAGGTGCTCTCGGGCCACGGAAGCGTCGCGAACGACATCTTCTCCCCGTTCGACGCGTGCTACTCGTCCGACCTGGCGCAGCGCGAGCAGGACATCGAGCAGGCCAAGTCGCTCCTGAAGTCGGCCGGCCAGGACGGCATGACCGTCGACCTGCACACGACCAACGGCGCCGCGGGCATGGTCGACTCCGCCAACGTCTTCGCATCGCAGTGCAAGGCCGCGGGCGTCACGGTCAACGTGAAGAACGATCCGAACTACTACGGCGACCAGTACCTGAAGCTGCCGTTCTCGGTCGACTTCTGGGGGACGCGCGGCTACCTGCCGCAGGTCGGCCTCGGCATGCTGCCGCCTCCGTGCCCGTACAACGAGACCCACTGGCCGCCGAAGAGCGGCGAGGGCGCGGACTACATCAGCCTCTACCAGCAGGCGCTCAAGGAGACGGATCCCACCAAGCGCTGCGACATCATCCACGAGATGCAGAAGGCCGAGTACGACGTGGGCGGGTACATCATCCCGTTCTTCAACAACCTGGTCGATGCGCACTCGGCGAAGGTCGAGGGATTCAAGGTGAGCAAGGCGACGCTGAACCTCGACACGTTCGGCCATGGCTACCGCACCATCTGGTTCGCATAGGGCCTCGTCGTGAGGTGGAGGTCGCCGGGTTCATCATCCGGCGGCTCCTGCTTGGCCTGCTCGTGCTGCTTCTCGTGTCGGTGGTCGTGTTCGCCGCAACGCAGGCGCTGCCGGGCGACCCGGCGCGGTCGATCCTGGGACGTACCGCGACGCCGGCCAGCCTGAAGGCGCTGCGTGACCAGCTCGGCCTGGGCGGGTCCGTCTTCTCGCAGTACATCGACTGGATCACCGGCCTTCTGCACGGCGACGCCGGGAACTCGCTCGCCGCGCAGGAGCCGGTGTCGGACCTCCTGGGCGACAAGGTCGTGAACTCGGCGTTCCTCGTCTTCTGCGCGGGGACCATCTCGATCCCGATCTCGGTGGCGATCGGCGCCTACGCCGCGCTCCACCGCGACCGGACGTTCGACGTCACGAGCTCGCTCACGACGCTCGTCTTCGCCGCGCTTCCCGAGTTCGTCGTCGGGATCAGCCTCGTCGTCATCTTCGCGACGACGATCTTCACCGGGTTCCTGCCGGCGATCACGATCATCGCGCCGGGCACGCGGCCGTGGGACAACATGGAGGGGATGATCCTGCCGACGGCCACGCTCGTCCTGGCCGTGACGCCGTACGTGGTCCGGATCATGCGCGCCTCGATGATCGAGGTGCTCGAGTCGGACTACGTCGAGATGGCCCGGCTCAAGGGCCTCCCCGAGCGGACGGTCATCATCCGCCATGCGCTGCCGAACGCGCTCGGGCCGACCTTCCAGGTGATCGCGATCAACCTCGCGTACCTGGCCGGCGGCGTGATCGTGGTCGAGTACGTCTTCAACTACGCCGGGATCGGCGGCGCGCTCCGTGACGCGGTTGCGACGCAGGACCTGCCGGTCGTCCAGGCGCTGGCGATGCTCATCGCCGCGATCTACGTCCTCCTGAACATGTTCGCCGACATCGCCACGATCATGGTCACCCCGCGCCTCCGGACGCGCTTGTGACCATCGCCTCCGACATCGCCGTCACGCCCGAGCCCGAGGTCATCACCGCCCGCAAGCCGACCGGCGCGCTCCTTCGCCAGTCGATGCGGCTCTGGCGCACGCGGATCGGCGTCGCCCTCGTGGTCATCCTCGCGTTCGTGGCCCTGTTCGGCCCGTTCTTCGCTCCGCACGGCCCGACCGACTTCGTCGGCGCGCCGAACACGGGGCCGTCGGACGTCGCCAGGTTCGGTACCGACCACATCGGCCAGGACGTGTGGAGCCGCTTCCTGTGGGGCGGCCGCGAGGTGCTCG
This sequence comes from uncultured Actinomycetes bacterium, assembly GCA_963766445.1. Lineage (GTDB taxonomy): Bacteria > Actinomycetota > Thermoleophilia > Gaiellales > JAICJC01 > JAICYJ01. The sequence goes on from CAVXZW010000019.1 coordinate 39,198, forward strand.
GGATGGCCGTGGCAGCCACCGCGATCGGCCTCATCCTGGGCGGCGCGATCGGGCTGATCGCGGCCTACTCGCGGAACATCCTCGACGACATCCTCATGCGGGGGATGGACGTCATCCTGGCCTTCCCGCAGATCATGCTGGCGCTGGTCGCGATCGCGACAGTGGGCCCGACGACGTGGCTCCTCATCCTCACGGTCGGCCTGACGACGATGCCGCGCGTGGCCCGGGTGGCGCGCGGCGCCGCTCAGCCGATCGTCGAACGCGACTTCGTCGCAGCCGCCGAGGCGCTCGGTGTGCCGCGCTTTCGCATCCTCGCGGGCGAGGTGCTGCCGAACACGCTGAGCCCGCTCCTCGTCGAGGTCAACCTGCGCCTCACCTACTCGATCGGCCTCATCGCGGGCCTGGCGTTCCTCGGCTTCGCACCCAACCCGAACGGGGCCGACTGGGGCTTCATGATCCAGGAGAACCGGCTGGCGCTCGTCTCGCAGCCGTGGGGCGTCGTCCTGCCGGTCGTGGCGATCGCGCTTCTCACGATCGGGACGGGCCTCGTCGGCGACGGCATCGCCCGGGCCGCGGTCGGCATCGACCGGTCGAGGGGCGGCGAGTGAGCACGCCCCGGGCCCCGCACTCGTCGTCGTCGGGCCTTCGAGTGAGCCTGCGCGGCACGGGCGACGACATCGTGGACGACGTCTCGCTTCTCGATCCAGCCCGGCGAGGTGCTGGGCCTGGTCGGCGAGTCGGGCTCGGGCAAGACGACCGCCGGGCTGGCGATCCTCGGCCACACTCGCCGCGGCGCCGAGATCTCGGCCGGCTCGGTGCTCGTGGGCGACCGGGACGTGCTGAAGCTCGGGCTGGGCGAGCGCCGCCGTCTCCGCGGCAGCGTCGTCTCGTACGTGCCTCAGGATCCCGCCGCCGCCCTCAACCCGGCGCTTCGGATCGGGACGCAGCTCATGGAGGTGCTCGAGGCCCACAGCTTCGGCTCGGGCCAGAGCGAGCGGCGCGACCGGATCGCCGAGATGATGCGCGAGGTGGCGCTCCCCGACGCGCCGGGCTACCTGAAGCGGTACCCGCACGAGCTCTCCGGCGGCCAGCAGCAGCGCATCGGCCTGGCGATGGCGTTCGCGTGCCGTCCCCGGGTGATCGTGCTCGACGAGCCGACCACCGGCCTCGATGTGACGACCCAGGCGCACGTGCTGGGGACGGTGCGCGAGCTCGCGGCCCTGCACGGCACCGCGGCGCTCTACGTCAGCCACGACCTCGCCGTGGTCGGCACGCTCGCGGCGCGCGTGGCCGTCATGTACGCGGGCCGGATCGTCGAGCTCGGATCGGCGGAGGAGCTCTTCCGCTCGGCCGCCCACCCGTACACGCGCCGGCTCGTCGCCGCCATCCCGCACCTCTCCGGCCGGCGGGCGCTGGTCGGCATCCCGGGCCGGGCGCCTTCGCCCGGGCAACCGGCCGTCCGGCTGCTTCTTCGCCCCCCGGTGCACGTTCGTCCAGCCTGCGTGCGAGACGGCGCTGCCCGATCTGCGGATGATCGGGGACGCCCACTCGGTGCGCTGCGTGCGCGCGGAGGAGGTGCGCGTCCAGGCCGCGCCGGCCTCGTCGCGCGCCGACGACCTCGCGGCCGCGGAGGCCGGCGAGCCGGTGCTCGCGCTCCGCGGCGTCCATGCCTGCGTACGGCGACCTGACGGTCGTCCACGACGTGAACCTCGAGGTGTCGCCGCGCGAGTGCCTGGCGCTCGTCGGCGAGTCCGGGTCGGGCAAGACGACGCTCGCCCGCTCGATCGCCGGCCTTCACCAGCAGCGGACGGGCGAGATCCTCCTGCGCGGCACGCCCGCTGGCGCCGAGCTCTCGCGGCCGGCCGCGGGAGGCGCGCCGCGACATCCAGTACGTCTTCCAGAACCCGTACGGCTCGCTCAACCCGCGCCGGACGGTCGGCCAGATCGTGCGCCAGCCGCTCGACCTCTTCGGGGGCGTCGAGAACCCCGACAAGCAGGTCGACGAGATGCTCGAGCGGGTCGCCCTCAGCGCCGGATACGCCGACCGGTATCCCGACCAGCTCTCCGGCGGCGAGCGCCAGCGCGTCGCGATCGCCCGCGCGCTGGTGTCGGGGCCGTCCGTGCTCATCTGCGACGAGGTGACGTCGGCGCTCGACGTGAGCGTGCAGGCCGCCATCGTCGAGCTCCTGGCCGAGCTCCAGCGCGACCTCGGCCTCGCGATGCTCTTCGTCACGCACAATCTCCCGCTGGTGCGGTCGATCGCGGGGCGGGTGGCGGTGATGAGCATGGGGCGGATCGTCGAGCTGGGGCTGGGTCGAGCAGGTCATCAACTCCCCGGCCGACGAGTACACGCAGCGCCTGCTCGCCGACACGCCCTCCCTCGAGACCGCGACGGCGTGACCGGCGCCGCGGGCCGGCGGCCCAACGTGCTGCTCCTGATGGTCGACCAGCTGGCCGCCGGGCTGGCTTCCGGCCTACGGGCCAGCGACGTCGCCGCGCCCGCACCTGACGGCGCTGGCGCGCGAGGGCGTGACGTTCGAGCACGCCTACTGCGCGTCGCCGCTGTGCGGCCCGTCGCGCTCGGCGATGCTCGACCGGCCGGCTGCCGTCGGCGACCGGGCGTCTTCGACAACGCGGCCGAGTGGCCGGCGTCCGACGCCGACCGTCGTGCGCACGCGCTGCGGGCCGCCGGCTATCGCGACGGCGCTCGCCGGGAAGATGCACTTCGTCGGGCCCGACCAGCTGCACGGGTACGAGGAGCGGCTGACGACCGACGTCTACCCGGCGAGCTTCGACTGGACGCCCGACTGGCGGCTTCCGGCCGGGACGCGGCTCCCGTGGTACCACAACACCGAGAGCCTCCTCCAGGCCGGGCGTGCGCGAGTCGGCGATGCAGACCGACTACGACGACGAGGTCGCGCTTCCACGCTGTGCGGAAGCTCCGCGAGCTGGCGAGCGGGCGGCGACGACCGGCCGTTCTTCCTCACCGTCTCGTTCACGCAACCCGCACGATCCCTGGGAGGTGCGGGCTCCGCCACTGGGAGCTCTACGAGGGGGTGGACGTGGGCCGAGCCGGCGACGGGCCGGGCGTCGGATCCGCACAGCCTGCGCCTGCGCGAGATGTGCGGGCTCGACGAGCGGCCGCTGACCGAGGAGGAGGTCGAGCCCGGGCCAGGCGCGCCTACTTCGCGGCGGTGAGCTACGCCGACGAGCGGATCGGCGAGGTCCTCGCGGCCCTCGAGGCGTGCGGTCACGCCGACGACACCGTGGTCGTGTTCACCGCCGACCACGGCGAGCTCCTGGCGAGCACGGCCTCTGGTACAAGATGTCGTTCCTCGACCCGTCCGCGCGCGTGCCGCTGATCGTGCGCGCGCCCGGCTGCCGGCCCGGGCGGGTCGCGGAGTGCGTCTCGCATCTCGACCTCGCGCCGACCCTGGCGGACCTGGCCGGCGCCGAGATCGACGCGGACGAGCTTGCCCGGCGCGAGCCTGGCGCCGGTCCTGGCCGGGCGGGGGGAGGCCCCGGCGAGGCGGTCGCGGAGTATCTGGCCGAAGGCGTGCTCGGCGCCGGCGGTGATGATCCGGCGGGGCCGGCACAAGTACGTCCGGTGCGGCGACGATCCGGACCAGCTCTTCGACCTCGAGGCCGACCCGCACGAGGTGCGAAACCTGGCCGGCGACGCACGGGCGGCCGGTCTCGTCGCCTCGTTCCGCGACGAGTCCGACGCGCGGTGGGATCTCGCGGATCTCGAGCGGCGCGTGGTCGCCAGTCAGGAGCGGCGCCATGCCGTGGCGCGGGCGCTGGCCGTCGGTGCGCACTTCCCGTGGGACTACCAGCCCCGGATCGACGCCACCCGGCAGTACGTCCGCGGCGACGCGGCCGCTCGTCACCGCCCGGGCGAGCGGCCGCTCGGCGGCGAGCTGCCTACGCCCCCCGAATAGCCAGCGCGACGTCGGGGACGTCGGTCACGATGTGGCTCACAGCCGGGTTCGCCATCACCGACTCGAGCTGGCGGCGCTTGTTGACCGTCCACACCATGAGCGGCTGGCCGCTCTCGAGGACGGCACGCGTGAGCTCGGCGTCGAGCGCGTTCACGTGCGCCACCACCGCGGTGGCACCGCAGTCGGCGGTCCTTCGGAGGAGGTCGCGCCTGTCGTTGGCGCGGAAGATGAGCCCGGTGTCGACGCCCGGGTCGAGCGCCCGCACCTCGGCGACGGCCTCGGGCAGGAACGATGTCACGACGAGGCCGGCCGGTCTCGGGTGGAGCACGGCGAGAACGTCGGCCTCGTAGCCCGCCTCCTTCAGCTCGACGTCGAGGGCGATCCGCCCTGCCGCCAGCCGCACGAGGTCGGCCAGCCCGGGGAGGCCCTCGCCGGGATCGCCGTGAAGCGGGTCGTGGGCGAGCACGATCCTGCCGGCGCCGGTCCGGCGGACGTCGGTCTCGATCATGTCGGCGCCCATCTCGATTGCGGCGACGAACGCCGCCATCGAGTTGTCGGGGTGGCGGCGGCTCGCCCCCCGGTGCGCGCACACTCGCGGGCGCCCGGTCAACGCGCGAGCATCCGTTCGGCCGCTTCGCGCACGTCGCGCGTCGTCCAGGCCGCGCAGCGCGACGGTCGTGCGCCCGCGCAGCGCGTCGTCGACGGTCTCGGCCCACTCGTGATCGCGGCCGTGGACGACCTGCGCCCAGATGTCGGGGCCGTCCGCGTGGACCCGCCCGAGGAGCTCCGGCCGGCCGGCGGCCGGCGCGAGCACCTCGGCGACGCGGGTCCCGTAGTGACGCGCGAGGTGAGACCGGACGTCGCCGGGAAGCTCTGGATGCGACTCGGCCAAGCCGCGCTCGATGGCGGCGAGCGGCGCGGCGTCCGGGAGCGCAACCGGCCTCGTCGGGGCGGTCAGGCCGCCGAGCGGTGTGAGCGCCAACCGCGCCGCGCGTTCGCCGATCGACCGCCACGTCGTCAGCTTCCCGCCGGCCACCGACACCATTCCCGCCGCCCCGCGGCTGACGACGGTCTCGCGCCGCGTGCGGATCGTGCTCGAGCCGGTGGCCGGGAGGACGCGAAGGCCGGCGAACCGCGAGCGGACGAGCGCGGGCCCGAGCACGTCAGCCGAGAGCGAGCGTCCGGCTTCGGCCAGGATCTGCGCGAGGTCGGCATCGGTCGCCTCGACCGCCGAGGGGTCGCCGTCGTAGGGCTCGTCGGTGGTGCCGAGCAGCAGCATCCCCTCCCACGGGATCGCGAACGACACGCGGCCGGCCGGGAGCGGTGTCGTCACCGCTGCCGTCCAGTCGGTCCCGCCCGCGAGCACGAGATGGGCGCCCTTCGAGAGGGTGACGCTCGTCCCGGCCGCCGGATCCTCGAGGCGGCGGACGGCGTCGACCCATGGGCCGGCGGCGTTCACGACCGCCCTGGCCCGGACTCCGATCCGCCGGCCGCCGAGGCGATCCTCGACCTCCGCCCCGGCGACGACGCCGCCGGCGATGCGCAGCGCGACGACCTCCGCGTGGGTCAGGACGACCGCGCCGGCGTCGGCGGCGGCCCGGAGCGCCGAGATCGCGAGCCGGCCGTCGTGGGTCTGATGGTCGTGGTACAGCACGGCGCCGCGCAGCCCCTCGGTGACGAGCGGCGGCACCCGCCGGCGTGCCGCGGCGAGCGAGATGCGTCCGTTCCGGCCGTCCGCGAAGCGCGCCAGCGCGCCGTAGAGGAAGACGCCCGCGCGGACCTGCCAGAGCCGGGTGGGCGAGTCCGGCCCGACCGGCACGACGAACTCGAGCGGCTGGACGAGGTGGGGCGCGACGGTGCGGGCGTGCGCCCGCCGCTCGCGGTGCGCCTCCCTGACCAGGCCGATGTCGCCCATGGCCAGATACCGCAGGCCGCCGTGCATCAGCTTGGACGAGGCGCTCGACGTGGCCCCGGCGACGTCGCCGCGGTCGACGACGGCCACGCGCGCGCCCGCGAGCGCCGCATACCAGGCCGTGGCCGCGCCGATCGCACCGGCACCGATGACGAGGATGTCGAACGGCGCGCTCGACAGGCGCTCGAGCTCGTCGTCGCGCCGGTCAGGCACTACCCGCGCGACGACCTCGGCGCGGGGAGGGGGATGGCGAACTCGACGCTCGTGCCCGCGGCCTTCTCGGAGTGGATGTCGAGCCGCCCGCCGGCGAGGTGCACCCGCTCGCGCATCGCATCGAGGCCGACGTGCATGCGCATCCTGCGCCGGTCGAGCGCGCGCTCGAGGTCGAAGCCGCGGCCGTCGTCGCGCACCCAGCCGGTCAGGCTGCCCTGCCGCTCCTGGAGCGCGATGGCCACCTTCGAGGCCCGGGCGTGCTTCCTCACGTTCGCGAGCGCCTCCTGCACCGTCCGGTACACGAGGTCCTCGATCGCGAACGGGTAGCGGTCGACTGTTGCGTGCAGATCGACCTCGAACCCGCCCTCGCGGGCGGCCTCGTCTGCCAGGTCGCGGACGGCCGCCTGGAGGCCGTGCGCCTCGAGGAGCGGCGGGCGCAGCTCGAACGTCATACGCCGGGTTCGCTCGACGGCGGTCACGAGCGTGCGGCGGACGAGCTTGAGCGTCTCGATGGCCCGCTCGGAGTCGCCCGCCGAGATCGCCGGCGTCACGCGATCGAGCGTGATCAGCGCCGCCGTCATGACCTGGATCGTGTCGTCGTGGAGCTCGGTCGCGATCCGGGCGCGCTCGGCCTCCTCGGCCCGCAGCATCTCGGCCAGGACCCGGCCGCGGCGCGTCTCGCTCTCGCGCAGCGCCTCCTCGGCCAGCCGCCGCCCCGTGATGTCGAGGATGACGCCGTGGACGGCCGCGGGACGCCCGGCCTCGTCGGTCACGAGGTGTGCGCGCTCGTTGAACCACATCACCCGCCCGTCGCCGGCGAGCATGCGGTACTCGATGTCGATCCGGCCCGTGCGGTTCACGTCGAGGTAGCTCTCACGGACGCGTTCCCTGTCGTCGGCATGGACGCGCGAGATCCAGAACCCCGGCGCCTGCCACTCGTCGACCGTGTACCCGAGCAGCGACCTGATCTGCGGGCTCGTGTACACCGGCTTTCGGTCGATGTCGTCGACGTAGGTGATGGCGGGGATCTGCTCGACCACCGACCGCAGGCGGGCCTCGGTCTCGCGCAGGTCGACCAGGATGGCGTCGCGCGAGATGGCGGCAGCCGCCAGGGGAGCGAGCCGCGAAGCGCTTGCGAGCTGAGGTCCGCCAAGCCGGAGCGAGGGGTCGCAGAAGAACGCCTCGAGGACCCACTTGCCGCCGGGCCGGTCGAAGACCGGGATCGTGAGCTCGGAGTGCGCCCCGATCCGGCGCAGGAACTCACGCACGCCGGGTATCTCGTCCGGCGCGTCGCGGTAGATCACCGGTTCGTTCTGGCCGGGGTTGTACGGCGCGAGGTCGAGCCCGTATCCGCCGATCGAGATTGCTTCTCCGGTCGCCTGCACCTCGGGGTGTTCGATACGTCCGTTGGCGCGCTCGATGGTCAGCGTCCCGGCCGCCTCGTCCCATGAGCAGAACGTGACGTGGTCGGCTCCGAGCGACTGCCGCGCGTGCTCGAGCAGCGCGTCGAGCAGTGCGAGGTCTTCAGCGCCGCGCGGCATTGCAGCGCGATGGTAGTACGCTTGCGGCCATGGAAGTCGCCCGCGTAGGGGCACATACGGCGGGCGTGGTGCCGTGACGCGAGACGAGCTGGCCCGGACGCTCGGCGAGCTCGGGGCGCTCCACTCGCCGAGCGGCGTCGAGGAGGCGGTCGATGCGTACCTGACCGAGCGCCTCTCCGCCCACGGCGATTCCAGGACGGACACAGCCGGAAACATCGTGCTTCGCATCGAGGGCCGCGAGCCGGGCCCGGTCCGGGCCGTGCTGGCACACAAGGACGAGATCGGGGCCATGGTGAAGCGGGTCGAGGAGCGCGGCCGCCTGCGGGTGGGGAAGCTCGGCGGCTCGTTCCCGTGGGTGTGGGGCGAGGGGCCGGTCGACGTGCTCGGCCGTCACGCCACCGTGCCGGGCATCCTCTCGTTCGGCGCGCGCCACGTCTCCAAGGAGTCTGCCCACCGCGAGCAGCAGGACTCGGCCGGCGTTCGCTGGCAGGACGCCTGGGTCGAGACGAAGCTTGACGACGCCGCCCTCGACGCCGCGGGCATCCGCCCCGGCACGCGCCTCGTTCCGACCGTCGCCCGCAAGGCGCCCGTGCGCCTGGGCCCGGACGGTGAGTACATCGCGGCCTATGCGATCGACGACAAGGGCGCCGTCGCAGGGCTGCTCGACCTGGCGGCCAGGCTGCGGTCGCCCCTCCATACGACCGAGCTCGTGTTCACGGCCCGCGAGGAGATCGGCTGCCACGGCGCGCTCTGGTACGGGCGCCACACCGAGGCCGAGGCGATCGTGGCGTTCGAGGTAACGCCGGTGGCGGAGGAGTACGGCGTCGACGCCGGCCCGGACCCGGTGCTGATCGTCGCCGACGCCAACGGCCCGCTGGACGACGTGCTCGGCGCCGCGCTCGACGATGCCGCCGCAGCGGCCGGCGTCCGAATGCGTCACGCCTCGCTCTCGGGATTCGGGTCTGACGCCTCGAACGTGCTCTCGCTGGGGATCGTCCCGCACGCGGCCTGCCTGGCGTTTGCGACCGAAAACACGCACGGATTCGAGATCGCGCACCTCGACGGAATCGAGGCCTGCGTCCGGGTGCTCGAAACCTGGCTGGGCGAGGAGTCGCTGGGCTAGACTGGCCGCGCGGCGGAGTAGCTCAGCTGGTTAGAGCAGCGGAATCATAATCCGCGTGTCGGGGGTTCGAGTCCCTCCTCCGCTATCGCGACTGTTCTCTCAACTCGACGCTTACCGCGGGTACCGCGAACGCTCGATCGAGTTCATCGAAGCCAGAAACGACCGGATCGCCGCCCACGACCGCAGGCGGCCATGCGTCGTGGCGCCGTAGAGCCTGAGACAGCGAACCGCCTGGTTGAGCCGCTTCTGCGTGTCCCGCCGGCGATCCTGTGTCCCTGTTAGGGCGTCGCCCGGTCAAGTCCTGGACGGCTCGACCTCCGACGGCGTCGCCGGCGCGCTCGGCGGGGGCTCCGACGAGCGGCCCGACGCAGAAGTACTCCATGTGCCGCTCGGCGAGCCGGCTGTGGTACTCGCCGAACTCCGCCGTGGCGTCCTTGCCGCCGTACATGCGCGCGACGAAGGGCCCGCCCGGGTGGTGGTCCTTCCACTCGGTGAAGTCGTAGACCTTGCCGCGGATGACGACCCAGCAGTCGTCGAACGTCGCGTGCTGTGCGAGCTCCTCGCGCGTGACGGGCCGGTCGCCGGTCCATGGCTTCGCCGGCTTCCAGAGGCTGGTGGCGACCTCCCTGCGGGCGCTCTTGAGCGCCTCGTTCCGCGAGCGGAAGTCCCACGGCCCGAGCTTCCTGATCGGCAGCTTGTCGCCGATCTCGCGCGCGTCGAACGCGTAGATCCACGAGTCGTCGCTGCCCGCACGCTCCGTGTGATCGAAGACGGGGTAGTCCCGCTCGTTGACCGCAGCGAGGATCTTCCGGCGCTGAGGTGAGTCCTCCGGCTCGAGGTGCTTGAAGAGGAACTTCGACGCGAACTGGAAGCGCGTCGCGCGGTAGTAGCGCACGCGCTCGTAGTGCAACAGCGCGCGGTAGATGTCCGTGCCGTGGAGCTCGAAGCACTTGCCCAGTGCCGCGGCGTCCTCGAAGGCCTGCGCGGCACCCTGGCCGAAGGTCGGCAGCATCGGGTGAGCGGCGTCACCCACCAGGCCCACGCGACCCTCCGTCCAGTTCTCGAGCGCGTCCCGGTCGTAGAGCCCCCACTTCGTCGGGTTCTCCATCAGGCTCGTGAGTGCGACGACGTCGTCGTGACGGGGGTCGCCCTCGAACGCCTTGCTCATGTTGCCGACCATCTCATCGCGGTCGGCGGGGAACCAGTCGCCCTCTTCGCGCTCGAACTCCTCGGCGTTGGGCTCGTAGTAGGCGAGCCACACGTTGAGCAGCTCGCCGCCGCGGACCCAGTACGTGAGATGCTGCGCCGTCGGGGTCTCGCGGGTGTCCATCGACATCGTCTCGATGGGGTTGTAGTCGAGCGGGCTGCCGTCGGGCTTGCGCGCCGCGGCGACCTTGTCCCTCGGGACCAGACCGCGGTAGACGACGACCTCGGTCCAGCGCTTGGTCGACACGCCCGGCCAGACCGCCTCCAGCACCTGGGAGTCGACGCCGTCGGCACCGATCAGCAGGTCTCCGGTCTCCGTCGTGCCGTCGGAGAACGTCACGGTCACGGACTCCTCGTCCTGGCTGACGGCCTCCAGGCGCTTGGCCATGTGGACCTGGATCGGGCAGTTGACGCCCGTCTCCGGCGCGAACTCGAGGACCCGCTTGTGGAGGCACATCAGCAGGTCGAGGCGGTGCATGTGGTGGAAGCCGGCGTTGTCGTTGGCCGACGTGTTGTGGTCGAGCGGCTTCCGCGTGATGGAGCCGTCCTCCCAGACCATCCGCGTCTCGCTGAGGATCGCCGCCCTGCCGCCGTCGACTGCCCCGTGCGGGCCCTTGGGGTCCCCGCCGTCGAGGTCGACGCCCAGCCACCGCGCCAGCCGTGCGGCGTTCGGGGGGATGTTCAGCCCCGCTCCCGCGGTGCTCGGCGTGCGCGTCTGCTCGAAGACGTCGATCGTCGTGAAGACGCCCGACTCCCGCAGCGCCAGAGCGGTCATCAGCCCCGCCATGCCTCCACCTGCGATAAGTGCCCGCATCAAGTCCCTCCAGTTGCTCTCCATCGGTGGCGTCCGACCGCGCGAGCAGCGCCCGCGGCCGGCGACCGTAGCTCGGAACAGGGCAAGTTGCTCGCCAGACTGTCCATGAGCGTACGTCCTGAAGCGTAGCCCGAAGTCGCCTACGTGCCGCTCGTCGACGCCGAGCCGTGCACGCTGGCGATCGTCCGGCGGCGCGACGTCGCCGACCCGTCGCCGGGCCCCACGCTGATCGACGCCGTCACGTATCTCAGCTGGCTGCTCCAGGTCGGCGCCACCGGCATTCTGCCCGTCTATGCGGCGGTCGGCGTGGCCGGCGCGGTTTTCGCGGCTCGCACCAGCGGAAGCGCCGTCGATCGCTACCTCGCGCCCCTGCTCGCCGTGGTCGTGACGGCTGCGGCCGGGGTGACGGAGTTTACGGGCAGCACGGATCTTCCGCTGGCCGCCGTACGTGATGCGGTGCGCGACAACCCCGCGCACTGCTTCACCTAGGCGACTGATACCACCAGCGCGCCTCGACATATCCGTGCACTCATCCCGGCGCCGGCGGCAAGGGCGGGTATGCGGCCACATGGCTTCGGGTGAGATGTTCGGCGAGGGTCGCGTCACCGGCACAGACCGCGTCAAGGATGCGCTCATGATCACCGGCCGGACTCAGCATCTCGTGCGATGCCTGGCCAGTCGGAATCTCGTCGTCAGTGACACCGATGCCCGGCATCCACAGCATCTCGACGAACCGCTTCAGATGGGGATTGCCGGAGGCGGCCGCTAATGCCAGATGAAACTCACGGTTCGCGGAGCAACTGGCATCCGGGTCGTTTCCCACCTCTCGTTGCCGCGCTATCGCGTCGCGCATCCGACCGATCATCGCAGGGTCACGAGTATCCGCGGCAAGCCGCGCTGCCCCCGGCTCGACGGTCGCTCGCGCTGCCCACACCTGGCGTCTGTCTCCGAAATCAAACTCCGAGACAGTCGCTCCCCGGTTCGGCGAGAACACAACCAGGCCCTCGGTGGCCAATCGCCTCAGCGCCTCCCTCAGTGGCGTCCGTGAGACGCCGAAGTCTTGCGCCAGTGAGCCCTGGGGCAGTCGGGTTCCATGGGCCAATGTGCCGTCAAGGATGCCCTCTCGAAGCGCAGCGTAGACGTGGTCGACCACGGTCTGGATGTGGAGCGGTGTGGCAGGGATGGTCGATCTGGGCGCAGCCACGGTTGTTGCCCGCAGTATGGCACTGTGCGACGCCTCGAGGAGGCCGCAGCGTGCTTGACGTCGACGTAGTTGAGTGTGATTGTTTCCATCGTTCCGACTGAGGAGGGAGTTTCATGTCAGACGTGGGTTCTGCGGGAACCACGGAAGGGCAGCTGGGTGAGCGACGCCTGGGAACGATCCACGCCGTCGCACAGGCGCTTGCGATCGGCCCGATGTTCTCGACGGCGGTCGTTCTTGGCTTTGTCTCGGCCCCGGTCACGGGGGCTGGTTTCAATACCGCGCTCTCGGTGCTGGTCGCCGGGCTCGGCGTGCTGGCGATCGCGTATGCGATCTCGATCTTCGCCCGCCAATACCAGGGTGCGGGTGCCGTCTATGAGTACCTCGTGCGGGGCGCCCACCCTGCGGTGGGCATCCTCACGGCCGGCGTCTTCTTCATGGGTACGCTATTCCTGGGCGGCGGTGGCATCTATCTCGGCCTCGGCATCCTCACGAACGGCTTCTGGACGGAGCACATCTCGAAGTCGAACGTGCCCGCCTGGTGGCTGCTGGCGCTGCTGTTCATGGCGCTGGTGCTGGTGCTGAACTACATCGGCGTGCGGATCGCGATCGGAGCGATGCTCACGTTCGCCGCACTCTCGTTCACCCCGATGCTGATCCTGGCCGTCGCGATCATCTTCCAGGCCAACAACACGCTCGCGGTCTTCAACCCCTCGACGACGTCGGTTCACACCGTCTTCAACGGCGTGATGCTCGGCATCCTGCTGTTCGTGGGCTTCGAGGCGGCCGCGTCACTCGGCGAGGAGAGCCACGACCCGGCCAAGTCGATCCCACGGGCGTTGATCGGCACCGTGGGCGCCTCGGCGCTGTTCTACGTGATCATGTCGTACGCGATCTCGATCGGCCTCGGGCAAACGGCGGTCGAGAAGGGCGCCTGGCTCGACCCGGCCGCGCTCGACAACCTCGCCCACTAAGTACATCGGCTCGTGGTTCGCGACGATCATCGACCTGGTCGTGATCCTCGACGCGACCGCGCTCGCGCTCGCGATCTGCGTCACCATCGGCCGCGGCTACTTCGCCCTCGGCCGCGACGGCCTGCTGCCCTCGTTCTTCGCAAAGACGTCGCGGCACAACACGCCATGGGTGGGCAACCTGGTGATCGTCATCGGCGGCGGCGGACTGATCCTGCGTCGGGCTCTACAGCCACACGCTCGATCGGTTCGGTCTGCCGCGCGAGTTCGCGGCCTTCTTCATCGCGGCCACCGCCGGCTCGTTCGCCGTCGAGCTGGTCTACCTGATCCTCGCGGTCGCCGCCATCGGACTGCTCGTCCGGACGAACGCCGTCTGGTGGCAGTACCTGCTCGTGCTCGTTGCCATCGCGACGCCCGTGCTCGGATTCTGGGGCGCGCTCAACCCCGATCCGCACGACACCACGAACCTCAACTGGCTGGCGCTCTACTGGGCGCTCGGCGTGGTGGTGCTCTCCGTGATCTGGTTCGCGGCCGTCAGGCTGATGCGGCCACAGCAGGTCGCCAACGCCGCGTCCTACGCCGCTCAGCACCACGGTGTCGCGCCTCTTGACGAGAACCTCGACTTCACCCCGGCGCCGGAGGACACGACGCCGATCTGACGGCTTCTCGCGCCCGCCGGGCTGATGGCTAGGCGGGCGCGCGGGTGTGTCGGGCGAAGTAGCGGTCGATGGGGAGCGGTGCCCCAGCGGCGAGCGATGACGAGCTGGGAGACGGAGCCACGGGCGGGGTGGAGGTGCGGCAGCATCCTTCCCCGCCGGATCCGATGGGCGGTGTGCTCCGAGCGGCCTGCGTCGAGAGACGTCACGGGCGAGGCATCACCGGGGCATCACGACCACGCCTCTTGGCGGCATTCGGCGACGTCTGCCGAAGCCTCGTTTCCGCATAGCCATGCGGGAAACGGCCCACCCGCCCAATCCGCGTCCCAAGAATCCCGCTCACAGATCGGCTAAAGGAAAGCCCTGCTTTGCAGGGCTTTCCCACCTCTGGGAGCGCGGCGGGCATCACCGAGGCATCACGAGAACGGGCTCGGGTGGCCATATCGGGCTCACAGGCGACCGTGAGAACGGCCTGGTTGAGCGGAAAGCGTTCCGGCAGCCGTTGCCGTGTGTAAGGCGGTTGCTTACGCCTGGGCAAGGCCCGCATTTTCACCCGGGTAGAGGGTTCCGGACACGCCCGGCTCGACCCTGGTCGAGATCGGCTTGGTGTCGGCAGAGGAAGCAAGGGACTTGCACCGCTCGAAACCGCGCTTCACCCGTCACCGCAGCCTCCTCGGGGGCGTCCCCGCTCACTGCCGGGCCATTGCGACGCGGAGTCGTTCCTCGGGCGAGATCAGGTGGTCGGCGTCCTCTGCGTCTTCGCCGAGGTCGATCTGCACCCAGTTGACGGTGCCGGTGAAGACGCTGCTTTCGCCTTGGTAGTCGTCGCTGACCGGGGACGCGGTGTCTTGTCCGACGTCGGCGGTCTCGTCGGCGGAGAAGATCAGCGGCACGGTCGCCTCGACGCGGCCCTCGCCGGCCTTCGCGCCGTCGAGGTAGAGCGTGACGGTGCCGCCCTTGGCGAGGCCGCCGCCGTCGTAGGCGAACTCCATCCGAACCTGGTGGGTTCCGGACGGGATCGGGGCGTCGGCCTCGATCTTGAAGCGCTGCAAGCCGAGCAGGTTGTAGCAGTAGGTCAGCCGCCCATCATTCGCGTACAGGCTCCAGCCGGCGAAGGCCCCGCCCTGGGCGAAGATCACGCCCTCGGCGCCCGCCTCGGGCACGACGACCTCGGCCGTGACCGCGTGCGACTTGTTCTTGGTGTTGATGAGGCTGTTCTCGCTGAGGCGGCCCATGCCGCCGAAGAGCAGCTGCGAGTTTCCCTTCACGAGCTCCGGGCGGCCGACGAGCTCGGCGTTGAAGCGCTCGATGCGACGGTCATCGAGCGGCAGCACGTTGTACTTCTGCGCCTCGTCCAGCCACAGCTCTTGCAGCTCTGCAAGCTTCTCCGGCATCTCGCCGGCGAGGTCGTGCGACTGGCTCCAGTCGGCACTCGTGTCGTAGAGCTCCCACACGTCGTCTGCGAACGCGGGCATCGCCTCGAACGTCCACGGCGTCGAGTGGCGCGTGACCGCCGTCCAGCCCTGGTGGTAGATGCCACGGTTGCAGAACATCTCGAAGTACTGCGTCTCGCGGCGCTCAGCGGAGTCCCCGTCGTCGAACGAGTACACCATGCTGACGCCCGCGATCGGCTCTTGGGCAACGCCATTCACCGTCGTCGGCTGAGGCAGCCCGGCCACTTCGAGCACGGTAGGGGCGACGTCGATCACATGGTGGAACTGCGAGCGCACCTCGCCGCGCGCTGTGATGCCGCGCGGCCAGTGGACGATGGTGCCGTTGCGCGTTCCGCCCCAGTGCGACGCGACCTGCTTCGTCCACTGGTAGGGCGTGTCCATCGCGTGCGCCCAGCCGACCGCGAAGTGGTTGTAGGCCCTCGGTGTTCCGAAGTCGTCGATGTGCGCCGTCAAGAACTCGGGCGTCTCCAGCGCCGCTGCGCCGTTGAAGATGAAGGTCTCGTTGAAGCTGCCGTTGATCGTGCCCTCGGCGCTGGCCCCGTTGTCGCCGATGATGTAGTAGACAAGCGTGTCTTCGAGCACGCCGAGGTCCTCGAGCGCGTCGACGAGCCGTCCGATGTGGTGGTCGGTGTGCTCGAGGAAGCCGGCGTAGACTTCCATCTGCCGCGCCAACACCGGCTTCAGCTCGTCTGGCATGTCGTCCCAGGCGGGGATCTCCTCATGCCGCGCAGTCAACTCGGTGTCCGCGGGCACGACTCCCAGCTCCTTCTGGCGGGCCAGCGTCTCCTCGCGCAGCGCGTCCCAACCCGTGTCGAAGCGGCCCTTGTACTTGTCCGACCACTCCGTCGGCACGTGGTGCGGAGCGTGCGTTGCGCCTGGGGCGAAGTACATGAAGAACGGCTTGTCGGGCATCAGTGACTTCTGCTGGCGCGCCCACTTGATCGCCTTGTCGGTCATGTCGTCGGTGAAGTGGTAGCCCTCCTCCGGCGTCGTCTCGGGCTCGACCGGCGTCGTTCCCTCGTAGATGGCCGGGTAGTACTGGTTCGTCTCACCGCCGATGAAGCCGTAGAAGTACTCAAAGCCGCCGCCACCGGTCGGCCAGGCATCGAACGGGCCCATCGGGCTCGACTGCCATACCGGCACCTCGTGGCACTTGCCGAACTGCGCCGTCGAATAGCCGTTCAGCAGCAGCGTCTGCGCCAGCGGCGCGCACGTATTGGGACGGACCGAGCTGTAGCCGGGCGCCGAGGTGGCGAGCTCGGTGATGACCCCCATCCCCACCGTATGGTGGTTTCGCCCAGACAACAGCGCAGCCCGCGTCGGCGCGCAGAGCGCAGTCGTGTGGAAGCGGTTGTACTTCAGGCCGCTTTCGGCCAACCGCTCGGCGGTCGGCGTCGCGCAGGGGCCGCCGAACGCGCTCGACGCGGCGAAGCCGACATCGTCGAGCAAGATGACGAGCACGTTCGGGGCGCCGGCCGGCGGCCGCAGCGGCTCGATCGCCGGGAACGCTGTGTCCGCATCGTTCGCGTCGAACGGAAGCGTCCCCTCGAACGGTCGGTCCGGGATCGGCAGGGCGTCCCGTGAGCTCTCGTCAGTCATTCTCGGCTCCTCCTCGCGCTACGCGAGCGCCTTGGCCTTGATCGCTTCGAACTCGGCCCGCGTCATCGCGTCGCGGTCGCGTTGCTGCCGGCGACGAGCACAGGCTTGTCGGCTGCGCCATCCTACAGGTGATGACGACGTGCCCGTGATGGGGCGACTGGGCTAGACTCGACCGGTCAACGGAGGAGCCCAAGATGCCGCTTTTGAGAGGCCGCCGCGACGACGACGGCGGAACAACGTACCAGATGCGCGAGAAGCTCTTCGCCATCGGCGACGATTACTGGATCGAGACCGACGCCGGCGAGCGGGTCTTCAAAGTGAACGGGAAGGCGTTCCGGATCCGTGACACGCTGGTGCTCGAGACGCCCGGCGGCGACGAGCTCTTCACGATCCAGGAGAAGAAGCTCAGCGTGCGCGACAAGATGAAGATCGAGCGTGACGGGCACACCGTGGCCACGGTCAGGAAGGCGCTCGTCAGCCCGCTCCGCGACCGCTTCTCGATCGACGTCGAGGACGGCGAGGACATGGAGGCGAAGGGCAACATCGTCGACCACGAGTACAAGATCGAGCGCGGCGGCGACAAGGCGGCCGAGGTGTCGAAGCGGTGGTTCCGCGTGCGTGACACCTACGGCATCGAGATCGCGCCCGACCAGGACGACGCGTTGATTCTCGCGGTCACGGTCTGCATCGACCAGATGACGCACGACGTCGGGTGACGCCTAGGTCTCTTTCGCCGCGCGAGCCCCAACCGCGGCCTCGCGGCGGGCCAGGAGCGGACGCCTTCAAGATCCGCATGGTTATACGGATTGGGGCACCTCGGTCGCCGTCGCAGGACGGGTCGATTAAGGCGACTACTTACGTTGCTCACGGCGGGCCGGCGGCTCGGTCGCTCGCGGCCTCCCAGCCCAGCTGCGGGTCGGAGTGCATATGGTCCTGCCGTCTCGGATCTGCCGAGAGGGTGAATCCGTATTGACTTGCCCGTGACACCGAATCATGGCACCCTGGAGGCGACACGTCGGCGAGACAGGGGGACCTGATGCAATCGCACCTTCGGCGACTGGCGGCCTGCGCCGCCGCGGTCGCTCTGCTGCTGGTCGCGGGCACGAACGGCAGCGCACGTGCCGCGACCGCCCTGCCTGCGCACGTCTACGCGCCGTACTTCGAGACCTGGACGACCGACAGCATCGCGACGCTGGCACAGCAGTCGGGAAGTAAGTACTTCACGCTGGCCTTTCTCGAACCCTGTAGCAAACGATCCTGCACGCTGGCGTGGAACGGCAGCAGTTCGCAGACGGTGACCGCTGGCCGCTACCTGTCCGACATCGCTGCGCTGCGCTCCACCGGCGGCGACGTCGTCCTGTCGCTGGGCGGCTGGAGCGCCGATCAGGGTGGTACCGAGATCGCCGACTCGTGCAGCGATCCTGCACAGATCGCCGCCGCCTACGAGAACGCCATCTCCACCTACAACGTTTCGCGCCTGGACATGGACGTCGAGGGGCGGTCGCTGACCAACTCCGCCGGCATCGATCGCCGGAACAAGGCGATCAAGCTGGTGGAGGACTGGGCCGCGGCGCATGCACGGCCGCTGCAGATCAGCTACACGATCCCAACCTCGGCCTCGGGGCTGGAGTCGAGCGGCGTCGCCATTCTCCAGAACGCGATCGCAAACGGCGCTCGCATCGACGTCGTCAACATCATGGCGTTCGACTACTACGACCACGTCACCACCCACATGGCGGCGGCAGCCGAGAACGCGGCCACCGGCACCGTCGCGCAGCTGCATCAGCTGTATCCCGCAAAGACAACGTCGCAGCTGTGGGCGATGGTCGGTATCACGATCATGCCCGGCATCGACGACTACCCGAAGAAGACGGAAGTGACGACCGTGGCGGACGCACAGAACCTTGTCGCATTCGCGAAGGCCAACGGGCGTGAACACCCTGTCGGCATGGGCGATTCAGCGTGACAACGGCGGCTGTCCAGGCAACGGTGGCGCCAACAACTGCTCCGGCATCGCCCAGAATACCTGGGACTTCAGCCACGCGATGGAGCCGTTCACGAGGTAGGACACCGGTTAGCAGCGCGTTACGCTAGGCTCGCCGCGTGCTCGGGCTGCCACAAGAGCATCCGGCTCGGGGGGTCCGGGTGGGATCGATCGTCATCCGCTGTAGCCGCTTTGACGAGATGCGCGTGTTTTGGCAGGCGGCGTTGGGCTATGTGCCACGGGAAGCGCCACAGGATGGCTGGGTCGTCCTCAGGGATCCGACCGGAACCGGCCCGAACCTCTCGCTCGAGCGGGTCGAGACGTCGATCGCTCCGGCACCTGACGAGCTGAGCGCGATCCACCTCGACCTCTACACCCAGGACCAGAAAAGCGAGGTGGAGCGACTCGTCGCCCTCGGCGCGACTCGCTACGGGCGCGAGACACCCGATCACGCCGACTTCGTCGTCCTCGTCGACCCTGAGGGGTACCGATTCTGCGTGGTACAGAAGTAGTAATCCGAACTTCGGCCTTGCGCCGCAGCCATGCCCGATAAGCGTGCCAAACGCAGATCGCCGCTTGAAGCGCTGCGCGAGCATCAGTGGTCGCCCGGCGAGCGGGTCGTTTTCATCTCGTCCCTCGCGATCCTGATGGGCGCCCTGTTCGTGACGACGTACTCTCTGGCGGAGTTCGGGCCCCGGCGGCTGACGCCGGATGCGCTGGCCGCTCAGATGGTGCTGGTAGCCGGCGGTGCAGGAGCGGTCGGTCACGCCGCGATCCAGCTCGCGCGCTGGGCGGGGGCGCGGGTGATCGCAACGGTCAGCGGCGACGAGAAGGCTGAACTGGCTCGTGCGGCTGGGGCTGATCACATCGTCAACTACCGCACCCCCAGCGCAGCCGACGAGATCCTGCGCATCGCCCCGACGGCGTCGACGTCGGTTGTCGAGGTCGCCGCGGGGGCGAACGCCGCGCTTGACGCCGCCGTGTTGGCGGCGAACGGCACCGTCACCTGCTATGCCACTGACGGTGGCAGCCAGCTTGGCATCTCGGTCGGAGACCTGATGGGGCGCAACGTTCGCTACCAGTTCGTGGTGTCTAGACGGCGGCCGCGCTCAAGGATGCGGCAGTCGCGGGCGTGGTCGCGGCGGCTGCGGACGGCGCCCTGGAGGTGGGAGCGAATGCCGGCTTGCCGTTGCAACAGATTCCCGCTCCAGCAGACCGGCGCCGCCCACGACGCGGTCGAAGGCGGCGCCGTCGGCAAGGTGCTCATCGACGTCGCGTAGGGTGGCCGCGCGGGCTAACGCCGCCCGAAGATACTGAGGAAGAACAGGAAGACGTTCAGGACGTCGAGGAAGATCGAGGCCGCCAGCAGCGGCGCGACCCGGATGTCCTGGGAGCGGCGCAGGCGCTGGAAGTCGACCATCGTGAAGCCGGCGAAGATGATCAGGCCCAGCACCGCGTAGATCAGCTGGCCGTTCGGAATCCGCACGAAGATCGTGACGATGCCGAAGATGATCAGCGCCAGCAGCGCGAAGAACAGGAGCCGGGCGAGGTTGGAGAGGTCGCGCCGGGTCGCGTAACCGGCGGCTCCGAACCCGGCGATGAACAGCGCCGTGGCGCCGCCGGCCTGCCACACCGCCTGCGGGTTCGTGCTCACGTAGTAGGCGATCGTGGGCGCAACCGCGAGTCCCATCACGAGGCCGAATGTGAGCAGCAGGACGATGGCGAGCTGCTCCGACCGCTGCGCCGCGAAGTTCAGCCCGAACAGGCAGACGATCGCGACGATGAACCACAGCCAACCCCACTGGTAGGCCATGTCGCGGCCGAGGTAGGCGCCCAGCGCGAAGAACGCGGAGGTCAGCGCCACGAATCCCATCGTCTGCCCGAATAGGGCGTGCGACTCGTCGCGGGTGAGGACTGGGGAGGCGGTGGTGTCCGAGATCACCGCCCAACAGTACCCACCGGGCGATGCCGGTTCAAGCGACGCGCAGCGCCTGCTCGGCTTGACGTATGTCGATATGGATATATGATGCGGGCCATGGCACGAGCAGCGACAACCGCAGATGCGTTCAACGCTGTGGCCGAACCCCGGCGTCGGCAGATCCTGGACATCCTGGCCGGTGGGGAGCGACCCGTGAACGACCTGGTCGGTCTCACGGGGCTGGCACAGCCGCAGGTGTCCAGGCACCTGCGGGTGCTGCGCGAGGTGGGGGCGGTGGACGTGCGCGACCAGGGCCGGCAGCGGCTGTACCGGATCAACGGCCAGGCGCTGAAGCCCATCCACGACTGGGTGGCGGCCTACCAGCGCTCCTGGTCGGAGCGGTTCGGCCAGCTCGATGCCGTGCTCGAGGAACTTCAAGCGGAGGAGGTAGACGATGGCAGCGACGAGTAGCGGGACGGCGAAGGTGACGCTCCCCACGGATCGGCAGATCCTGATCACCCGCGAGTTCGACGCACCCCGGCACCTGGTGTACAAGGCCTGGACGACTCCCGAGCTGGTCAAGCGCTGGTGGCACGCGAACCGCGGCCGGGTCACGATCGCGGAGATCGACCTGCGAGTCGGGGGCGCCTGGCGATACGTGAGCGTGACCGAGAACGGTGTGGAGGTCGCGTTCCACGGCGAGTATCGGGAGATCGTCCCGAACGAGCGGATCGTCGCGACCGAGGTCTACGAGGGCATCCCCGACGCCGAGCAGCACGCGGCGCTGAATACCCTCACTCTGACCGAGGGCGACGGCCGCACACTCCTGACCGTGCTGGTGGAACACCCCACCGGGGAGGGGCGCGACGCCCACATCAACTCGGGGATGGAGCCGGGCATGCAGGACGCGCTCGACCTGCTGGAGCAGGTCGCGGTCTCGCTCGGCTGAGCGGATCACGGGGTCGCCGGGGGCACTGTCCCCGGCGACCCGCTGGGCGGTGCTATCCGGCGAACAGCTCGGCCACGGCGCGCTCGAGCTGCTCGCGCGGGACGTCGCGGACGTGCTGGGCGAGCCCCCAGCGATGGCCGAAAGGGTCGGTGATCTGCCCGTACCGCTCGCCCCAGAAGGCCTCGGCCAACGGCTGGCGCACCTCGGCGCCGCCCTCGATTGCGCGCTGCCAGACGGCGTCCACGTCGTCGGTCGACAGGTGCAGCACGGTCGCCGTGCCGCCGATGCTGAGCGGCGAGAGCACCCCCATGTCGGGGAACTCATCCGCCAGCATCACCGTCGAGGAGCCGAACCGGAGCTCCACTGCATCAGCTTGCCGCCCGGCACGGCCAGCCGTCCGCGCTCCTCGGCCCCGAGCGCGGCGATGTACCAGTCGACCGCGGCCGCGGCATCCCGGACGACGAGGTGCGGGGTGATGGCGAGGGCGCTCATGCGGTGGCCGGCACGCCGTGCCGGGCGACGGCGCGGTCGTAGTTGAGCCGCATCAGCGCGATCACGTCGCGCACGTCGTCGTCGC
The DNA here is from genome assembly GCA_963766445.1 of uncultured Actinomycetes bacterium. GTDB lineage: Bacteria > Actinomycetota > Thermoleophilia > Gaiellales > JAICJC01 > JAICYJ01. The sequence goes on from CAVXZW010000019.1 coordinate 61,257, forward strand.
GGTGGATGCGGCGGGCGGCCGGCCCCTGCGAATCGGGGAAGACGGGGTGCGGCACGATCCGGCCCTCCGCCATCAGCTCGGCCCACACGGTCTTCGGGAACGAGAAGTGCGCCGCGTGGTCGCCGTGCAGGTGGCCGATCTCGCGCCGTCCCACCGTGAATGCGTACTCGCCGCGGCGGCCGGGACCGGCGGTGACGCCGGGCCAGGAGCTGACCTCCGCGGTGATCGTCTGGCTGGCCGTCTGTTGGCTCGTCATGGGTACCTCCCGGAGGGATCTTCGGATGCTCCAACCTAGACTACAACTTCAAGTTAAACTTGAAGTCAAACGGCCGGCGTGGTTCACTGCAGAGATGCCGGCACTGCTCACGATCGGCGAGGTTTCGCGGCGGAGCGGGGTCGCCGCCTCGGCGCTGCGCTTCTACGAGCAGCGCGGGCTGATCGCCTCGGAGCGGTCGAGGGCCGGCCACCGCCGCTACCCGCGGGCGGTGCTGCGGCGTATCGCCTTCGTCGTCTTCGCCCAGCGGGTGGGGCTGACCCTGGACGAGATCGCAGTCGAGCTGGGCAAGCTGCCTCCGGGCCGCGCGCCCACCCGCCGCGACTGGTCGCGCCTGTCACGTGCCTGGACATCGCGGATCGACGAGCGGATCCACGAACTGGAACGCCTCCGGGCGGGGCTGACCCAGTGCATCGGGTGCGGGTGCCTCTCGCTCGACCGCTGCCGGCTGGCGAACCCGGGCGACCGGGCCGCCGGCCTCGGGCCCGGCCCGCGCTACTGGATCGGCGATCCGCGGCCGCGCTGAGGCGCATCACTTCGAGGGCAGCGTGCGGGCGTACGTCGTGCCCAGCGTGACCCACTCCGCCAGCTGCGCCCGGGTCTGGATGTCCTCGGAGCGCACCCGCAGCCAGCCCTGCATCGGGCGGCCGCGCATCTCCATCGGGCGGGCGTCCGTGGTTGCGACCAGCTCATCCGACATGGCTGGGTCGACGCGCACCATCAACCCGCCCTGACCGCTTGCGGCCACCGCCATGTTGCCGCCGATCAGGAAGGCCAGCCCGCCGAACATCTGCTTCTCGGTCAGCTCGTGCTCGCCGGCGACCAACTCTCGTATGCGCTCCGCGAGCGACTCGTCGTACGCCATGGCGGCGATGGTACACAAGGCGGGTTACCGCCCGATCGCGTGGACCCGTCCTATGATCGTCGCCACACGCCGATCGCGACCCGAGGGAGACCACGCCATGGCTGACAAGCCGCCCATCGATCTCTACATCGCCGCCTACTCCGACCCCGACGCCGCCCGGGCCGACTGGGACGGTCTCAAGCAGCTCGCCCGCGATCGAGTGATCACCGTGGACGCGATGGTGCTCGTCCGGCGCGACGCCGACGGCAAGATCGACGTCGAGGACAACGGCCACGAGGTCGGCGTGGGCGCCACTCTGGGCGTGGTCGGCGGCGCCATCATCGGCCTCATCTTCCCGCCCTCCCTGCTGGCCTCGGCCGTGGTCGGCGGCGGCATCGGGGCCGGTGCCGGCGCGCTGCTCGACCATCACCTCAAGAGCGAGATCAAGGCCGACGTCGAGGACTCGCTGCCGCCGAACAGCTCCGGCATCGTGGCGGTGTTCGAGGAGCGCTGGGTGACCGAGATCGAGAAGCAGCTGCGGAACGCCGAGAAGATCGCAAAGCACCAGGTCGACGCCGACAGCGTCGAGAGCGTGAAGGCGGAGGCTGCCAGGAGCGGCGGCTGAGCGCACCTGGCGCCATCGAACCGATCCCGAACTAAACGGACACGCTCTCCGCTTCTGCTAGCGTGAGGCGATGGCCGGAATTTCCCTACCCGAACGGGGGTCGCGACGCGACGCTCAGCGAAACCGCGCGCTGCTGGTGGCCGCGGCTCGTCGAGTCGTTCGCAGAGCACGGCGTCGATGCACGGCTGGACGAGATCGCCCGTCGGGCCGGCGTCGGCACCGGCACGCTCTACCGGCACTTCCCGACCCGGGAGGCGCTGGTGGAGGCGATCTTCGCCGAACGGGTCGGAGAGTTTCTCGCGCTGGCCGAGGCCGGGCTCGCCGAGCCTGACGCCTGGGCCGGGCTGGTCGGCTTCCTGGAGGCGACGCTCGAGCTGCAGCGCAGCGATCGCGTGCTCAAGGAGATCTTCCTGCGCTATCCGCCCGGCGAGGGCCGGCTGGCCGAGACGCGCGCGCAGATGCGGGCGCAGTTCGACGAGCTGATCGGTCGCGCACGCGACCAGGGCTCGCTGCGGCCCGACTTCACCGTCGCCGACCTGGCCCTGCTGCTGTGGTCGTTCGCCCCCGTGATCGACGCCACCGCCGATACGGCGCCCGAGGTCTGGCGACGTCATCTGCACTGGCTGCTGGACGGCCTGCGCGTCGAGGCGGCGACACCGCAGACGCAGCCGCCGCTCGACGACGACCAGCTCAGCGAGTCGATGCGCTGCCTGCGTGCGCAACGGTTCGGGAGGCGTCAGTGACCACTCCCGCCCCTGCCGCCTCCGCACCCCCGCAGCGCGTGCGCCTGATCTTCGCGGCGCTGATGCTGGTGCTGCTGCTGGCCTCGCTCGACCAGACGATCGTCTCGACCGCGCTGCCCACCATCGTGGGCGACCTCGGCGGCCTGTCGCACCTGTCCTGGGTTGTGACCGCTTACCTGCTCGCGTCCACCGTGTCCGGCCCCCTGTACGGCAAGCTCGGCGATCTGTACGGCCGAAAGCCGCTGCTGCAGGCGTCGATCGTGCTGTTCCTGGTCGGCTCGGTGCTGTGCGGGCTCAGCCAGAACATGTCCGAGCTGATCGCGTTCCGGGCCCTGCAGGGCCTGGGCGGCGGCGGCCTGATCGTGCTGACGCTGGCGGTCGTCGGCGACATCTTCTCGCCCCGCGAGCGCGGCCGCTACCAGGGATTCTTCGGCGCCGTCTTCGGCGTGTCGACGGTGATCGGCCCGCTGCTGGGCGGCTTCTTCGTCGACAACCTGTCCTGGCGCTGGATCTTCTACGTGAACCTGCCGGTCGGCGCGATCGCGCTGATCGTGATCGGGGTGGCGTTCCACTCGCGCGCCGAGCACGTCCGTCACAGCATCGACTACCTGGGCGCGGGGCTGCTGGCCACCGGCCTCACCGCCATCGTGCTGTTCACCAGCCTGGGCGGCACCACATACGCCTGGGGGTCGCCGGAGTCGCTCACCATGCTGGCCGTCGGCATCGTGACGCTGGTCGCCTTCCCGTTCGCGGAGCGCCGCGCCGCCGAGCCGATCCTGCCGCTCGAGCTGTTCCGAAACCGCGTGTTCGTCGTGACCAGCGCGGTCGGCTTCATCGTCGGACTGGCGCTGTTCGGTGCGATCACCTACCTGCCGCTGTACCTCCAGGTCGTGAAGGGGCACAGCCCCACCAGCTCCGGACTGACCCTGACGCCGCTGATGGTGGGCCTGTTGTTCACCTCCATCCTCAGCGGCCAGCTGATCAGCCGCTACGGCCGCTACAAGCCGTTCCCGATCGTCGGCACCGCGATCATGACCGTGGCAGTGCTGATGCTTTCGCGGCTGGAGGTGGGCACGCCGATCTGGCAGACGATCGTGGCGATGGTGGTGCTCGGCCTGGGCCTGGGCATGGTCATGCAGGTGCTGGTGCTGGCGGCTCAGAACTCGGTCGAGCACGGCCAGATCGGCGTTGCCACGTCCGGCTCGACGCTGTTTCGGCAGATCGGCGGCTCGATTGGCGTGGCCGCCTTCGGCGCGATCTTCACCAACCGGCTGGCCGGCGAGCTCGCCGCCAAGCTGCCGCCGGGCGCCCACATCCCCACCACCGCCAACCCGGAGATCGTCAAGCAGCTGCCGCCCGCGGTGCACTCGCCCTACGTGCACGCGGTCGCCGCGGCGCTGCAGCCGGTGTTCCTGACCGCCACCGGCATCGCGTTCATCGCGTTCACGCTGACCTGGCTGCTGCGCGAGCAACCGCTTCGCACCACGACGACGGCAGCGGCGGCCGGTGTCGAGCCCGCGGTTGCAGCAGGGGAGCCGCAGCAGCACACGACCGCCGCCGGACCTGTACCGCGCGAACCCATGCGTTAGAGTCGTCGCTCGGGCGAGAATCGGTCCGCCCGGCCGCCGACAGGGGACGCGTTGATCGAGCAGACGACGGACAGCCAGGCCACGCTGAAGACCTGCGAGTAGCGGCCGTGCCAACCGATCCGGCGCACGAGGCTTCGTCGCTCGCACTCGATGCCGACGTCATGCGGCAGCTGGGATATCGCACGATCGACATGCTGGTGGATCGCATCACGGGGCCGCCGGGCCCGGTGGTGAACGCCGAGTCGCCCGGCGAGCTGCACCGGCGCCTGTCGATGCCGCCGCCCGAGCGGCCCGCGGGGTTCGACGAGATCCTGGACGACCTCGAGCGCGATGTGCTGCCCTACGTCGCCCGTCTCGCCCATCCCGGCTACCTCGCCTACATCCCCGGCGAGGGCACCTGGCCGGGGGCGCTGGGAGATCTGATCTCGAGCGCGCTCAACATCGATGCCTGCTGGTGGCTGGGCGCCTCCGGCCCGGCCGCGCTGGAGCTGGCCGTGCTCGACTGGTTCCGGCAGTGGGTCGGCTATCCGGCCGAGGCGGGCGGCGCATTGGTCTCGGGTGGGTCGGCCGCGAACCTGACGGCGCTCGCCTGCGCCCGCGAGGCGCTGATGGGGGAGATGGACGCGCGCGCAGTGCTGTACATGTCCGACCAGGCGCACTCGTCGCTGGCCCGCGCCGCGCGCGTGCTGGGGTTCGGCCCCGACCAGGTGCGGGTGATCCTGAGCGACCACGTCGGGTGCATGCGCCCGGACGCGTTGGAGGGCGCGATCGGCGCCGACCTGGCCGCCGGCCGGCGCCCGCTGCTGGTCGTCGCCAACGCGGGCAGCACGGCGGTGGGTGCGATCGACCCGTTCACCGAGCTGTCGCGGATCTGCCGCGAGCACGACGCCTGGCTGCACGTGGACGGCGCCTACGGCGCCTTCGCCTGCCTGACGGAGCGAGGGTGCGCGGCGCTGGCCGGCATGGAGCTGGCCGACTCGATCACGCTCGACCCGCACAAGTGGCTGTACCAGCCGGTCGAGGTGGGCGCCCTGCTGGTGCGCGACGGAGACCGCCTGCGGCGCTCGTTCGAGATCCACCCCAGCTACCTGAAGGGCACCGAGGCCGTCGATCGCGAGGTGAACTTCTCCGACCTGGGCGTGCAGCTGACGCGCAGCTGCCGCGCGCTGAAGCTGTGGATCTCGCTGCGCTACTTCGGGGTGGACGCGTTCCGGCATGCGATCGATCGCTGCATCGACCTCGCCCTGCACGCTCAGCGGCGGGTGGAGCGCTCGCCCGAGCTCGAGCTGATGTCACCGGCGTCGCTGGGAGTGGTGGCGCTTCGGCGCCATCCCGCAGGCGTCGAGGACGAGCGTACCCTGGAGCGCATCAACACCGACCTCGTGCACCAGATCGAGGCGGGCGGCGAGGTGTTCGTGTCGTCGGGCCAGGTGCGCGGCCGACACACGCTGCGGCTGTGCGTGCTGAACCACTCGACGACCGCGAGCGAGGTGGACAGGGCGATCGACCTGCTGGAGACGCTGCCGGTCGACCTGGCGCCACGTTCCGGGGAGGGTGGGGCGGGAGCCGAAGTGCCGGCGGGCTTGCTCGAGCTGTTCGCCACGCTCGGGACCGGATCAGCTGGCGCTGGTGCGCGGCACCGCCACCGAGATCGAGGTGGACGCCGGCGAGGTCGTCCTGGGCCGCTGGCAGACCAGCCGCGACATGTACGTGGTGCTCTCCGGCGCGGTGCGGGTGGAGGGCGCCGACGAGACTCTCGGGCGCCTGCTGCCCGGCCAGTTCTTCGGCGAGCTCGCGGCGCTCGACTGGGGTGCGAGCTTCGGCCGCGCGCGCTCGGCGGACGTGATCGCCGAGGAGCCGACCCGGCTGCTGAGGATGGACTGGCACCTGACCGATCAGCTGATGAAGGATGCCCCGGGGTTCGCCGAGGTGATCGAGCGGGTCGCGCGCGACCGGCTGGGCACGCTCTGAGCGGCCGCGGATTGCGGCCAGATTTGCACACCCAAGCAAGCTCCAACCTCCCGCCGCCAGAGTTCTTGGTCACCTTTGCAACGGCCGAACGCTCTGGCGCATCATGGCTCTCACCCAACCTGACCGTGACATCCTGCGCAGAGCGCAGGCGGGTGATGAGCGCGCGTTTGCCATCATCCTTCGCCAGTATCACGCGCCCATCTACAACTACGTGGTGCGCGTGTTGTCGGGCGACCGGGCGCTGGCGGAGGACCTCTGCCAGGAGGTCTTCGTCCGCGTGCACCGCGCCTTGCCGCGGTTCGACGATCGGTCGCTGTTCACCACCTGGCTGTTCCAGATCGCCAAGAACCGCCTTGTCGACGAGCTGCGGTCGCGCGAGCGGCGCATCCGGCCATCGGTCGAGTTGGATTCGGTCTGGTCGCTGGATATGGCAGCGCCGGTGCCGCCCCACGCGATCGAGGACATGGACATCCTGTGGCGGGCGATCGGTGCGCTCAGCCCCGACCTGAAGATGGCGCTGGTTCTGCGCGACGTGATCGGCCTCTCCTATGCAGAGATCGCAGACTCGCTCGAGACAACGCTGGCCGCCGTCAAGTGGCGGATCTACAAGGCACGCGAAACGGTTGCCGCCGAGCTCACCCGTGAGGGCCTCGACCGCCCTATCCCAGTGATTCCCGCCGACCGCGGGGCATGACACTCCGGCCAGGCGATCGCGAGAGTAGACTCGGTCGCGGGTCCGGCGGTCCGGCCGTGGCGGCCGGATTGCAGGTCGGTGACGTGATCACGAGCGTGAACGGCCACCCGGCCACCAGCAACTCGCAGTTCGAGCAAATCAGCCTGACCAGCAAGGCCGGCGACACCGTGGCCGTGGAGTACACCCGCGCCGGGCAGCAGCACCAGACCACGATCACGCTGGGCTGACGCTAGGCGATGCGTGCGGCCTGCTCGTGGCTGGCGCCGCGGCCGATCAGGTCGAACACGCGGTGGACGAGGTCGCGGCTCTCTCCGCGAGCCCATGCCTCGCGCACGATCCGCCGCGCCGTCGTGGGGTCGTACCCGATCCCCATCAGCTGTTCGCGTTGCCACGCCCGGATCCGCGCGGGCTCGTCATCCTCGACTGCATATTCCAGGTCCCACTCGGCGGGAGCCCGCACGTCGTGATCGAACAGCATGCCAGCGGAGCCGTACCCGTCGACGGTGACGCCCAAACATCCAACGACGATCTAGCGCGGCGAGGCTGTGATCAGCACCACATCGTCCGGAAGCGCGCCGCCGTTTGCATCCAGCACCGCCCGCAGCACGGCGTCCACGTCGTCCTCGCCGATCGGGACGGCGGAGGCGGCCAGCAGCGGCAGCAGCCGGTCGCTCCCGTACGGGCGCGGGCCGGCCGGTGACGTTCGTCCCTCGACGAGACCATCGGTGTAGAGGACCACCGACCACGGGTCATCCGGCAACGCCAACGGATGCGGCTCCCAGATGGAGGTCGCGGAGATGCCGATGGCCGGGCCCGGCGGGTGCGCGTCCTCGTGGGTGCCGCGGTCGGTGACCAGGATCGGCGGCGGGTGGCCCGCGATCACGATCCGGGCCGACCGCAGGTCGGCCGCCACCGTGGCGAGGCACAGCGTCGCGAACGGGATCGGCGATGCGATCCGCTGCTGCTCGGCAAGCAGCGTCTCGTTCAGGGCGCGCACCGTCTCGCTGTCGGAGACGCCGGCGATTGCCAGCCCGCGCCACATTGCGCGCAGGCGGGTCGCCAGTGCTGCGGCCGCGGGGCCGTGGCCGGCCACGTCTCCGACCATGATGGCGACGTCGCCCGTGGGCTGCACCACGGCTCCGTAGAAGTCGCCGGCGATCCTCTGCGCACTCACCGCGGGGATGTAGCGGCTGACCACGTTCAGCCGGCCGACCGCGGGATCGCGGTAGAGGCCGACCAGGCCCCGTCGCAGCTCCTCGATCAGCTCGCGGCGCAGCTCGTCGCCGTGCCGCACCCGCTCGCCGACGATGCCGGCCGCCGCCGAGACGGGCAGCCATACCAGTGGCTCCGCCCAGGCGTTCTCGCCGACGATCGTCACCGCCAGCAGCACCGCCACGGCCGTCACCGGCACGCCGAACCACGGGCCCAGCAGATAGCTCGCGGCGACCCCGACCACCACCAGCAACGGGCCGGGAACGCCGCGCAGCGTGTTCGGCGAGATCACCAGGAACGGCAGCGCGATCGCCAGCTCGCAGAGCACCGCAACCAGCGCCGCCACCACCTTGCCCCGGCTGGGTGTCCAACCTGCGTGCGAGCTCCGGCAACGCTACCCCGGCGCGCTGAGTGTCCGCAGCGCCTCGTCGCGGGTCTCGTGCAGGGGCAGCACGTCGTTGATACCCACGAGCATCAGCACGCGCGCAGGAGGCCCGCCGGCCGGAGCCACGACGGCCACGGACCCGCCTGACTCGGCTGCGCGTCGCCGCGCGTTCACCATCACGCCGACCACGGTCGAGTCGATGAACGTCGCGCCGGCCAGATCGAACACGATCGAGGAGGAGTGGGCCCAGGCGTCGTCGCACGCGGCCTAGATGGCCGGCCCGGTTGAGAGGTCATGCTCGCCTCGCAGCGCGATGACGGAAGCACCTTCGACTTGCTCGACTGCCACAGCTCCTGACTCGGCCAAGGGATCCTCCAGTATCGCGGAATGAAGACGATGCTCGAGGCCACCGCGTCTCCGGCTCAAAGCAGCCCCCATACTACCGCCTGGTGCGACCGCCAAGGGCTCGGGAGCCGACGCCGCCGTCAGCCGCCCGCCTCGCTCAGCCAGGTCTTCGCCGCCTCGTACTCGTCCGGCTCGAACACCCGGTACTCGCCCGGGGAGATCCAGCCGAAGGCGCTGATCGCGTGGCGCATCCAGTCCTTGTCGGTGACCAGCGCGATCCGTCCCCAGCTGGAGAGGTGCTTCAGGCCGATCGTGCCCGCCGCCTTGGTGTCCTCCCACAGCGCGCCCATGTCCAGCCCGCTGAAGTCAGGTGCGGTCGCGAACAGCAGATTCACGGTGCGTCCGCTCTCGAGCGCCTCGCGGATCACCGGCAGCAGCGTGTCGTGGTAGTCCCGGCTGGTCAGCCTGCCCGGATCCGCGAAAGCCGATCGCGCCCTCCGGCATGTCGGTGAGCTGTTCGATCATGTTTTCAGCCTATAGCCCGGTGGTGATCAGCGGTTTGCCGTCACAGTGCGGGCAGCCCGTCGATGCTCTCGGCGTTGTGCTCCGCGACGTACTCTGCGAGCGCCGCCTGGCCGCCCTTGGCCAGCTTGTTGTCGACCCAGGCATCGCGTTGCGGGCGACGGCCCTGCTCGACCATCAGCGGTACGTCGAAGCCGCACGAATCGGCGATCCGCTGTACCTCGACCACGATGATCGATCGCGCGGCGTGCTCGGCGGCCGGCATCGTGGCGACGTCGAACGCGGCCGCCATGCGGTGGTACCGGTCACAGCCCGCTGCCAGGACGGTGCCGCGTCCGTGCATGCGTAGGATCCGCGGCGGGCCCTGGAAGGCGCACAGCATCACGCAGATGCGGCCGTTCTGGCGCAGGTGGGCGACCGTCTCGGCGCCGCTTCCGATCAGATCGAGGTAGGCGATCGTGTGCGGATCGAGCACCTGCAGGCTCTCGATCGGGCCCTTCGGCGAAAGGTTGATGTGGCCGCCGACCTCGGGCGCGGTGGCGACGAAGAACATCTGCTGGCCGCGGATCCAGCTCGCCAGCTTGTCGTCGATCTCCGCGAACACCTTGCCCATGCCCGCAGCCTATCCCGGGCGCTTAACGGCCGACGCCAGGCCTGAGAGGACGGATTCGAGGGGCCTGGCGTCGGTCTTGGGGGGATTGGAACAGGGACACTGCGCCTTTCCCCAAGCGCTCGTCAACCCGATCGCCGGTATTCCCCAGACAAATTGGCGCTGAGAGCGGGAATTTCGCGAGCTTATCCACACGGTATCCACGGCCACCATCGGTGCCTGTGGATGCAGTGTGGAAAGTTCGGCGCTCAGTCGGCCGCGAGCTCGCCGCAGATGGCGTCGGTCAGCACCTGCACGGCGGCCAGGCAGTCGGCCTCGGACGCCGACTCGGTGGCGACGTGGCTGGCGCCGGTCGGGTTGCGCACGAACACCATCGCGGCCGGGCCGCTCGGTGGCCAGGATGCCCGCGTCGTGGCCTGCGTAGGAGGGCAGATCGCCGGCCGTGATGCCGCGCGCCTCGGCGGCCGTGAACAGCTGTGCCCGCAGGCGGTCGTCGAAGCGCGCGCCCTCGTTGTGGGACTCGCGGCCGAACTCGGCGTCGGGGAAGCGGGCCCGCAGCTCCTCGACCATCGCATCGACCGTCTCCAGCTCGAGTGCGCGCACGTCCAGCGAGGCGGCCACGTGGCCGGGGATCGAGTTGGTCGATCCGGGGCTGATCTCCATCCGGCCGACGGTACCGACCGCGCCCGGCCTGGCCCGTGCCACCGCATCCACCGCGAGCGCGAACCTGGCAGCGTCGAGCAGCGCGTCGCGGCGGTCGCCCATGGCCGTGGTGCCGGCGTGGTTCGCCTCCCCGGCGAACTCGACCCGCCAGCGCTGCCGCGGCGCCAGCACGTCGGCCACGCCCAGCGCCAGCTCACGGTCGACCAGCGACCGGCCCTGCTCGACGTGCACCTCGTAGAAGCAGCGCACCCGGTCGAGCTGCTTGCGGCTCTGCGCCAGCGAGTCGCGGGTGACGCCGTAGATCGCGGGCGCGTCACCCATCACCTCGAGCACATGATCGATGTCCAGCCGGCCGGTCAGCGCCAGGCTGGCGAAGGTGGGGGTTCGAAACCGCGCTCCCTCCTCGTCGACGAACGCGACCACCGCCAGCGGATGCCGGCGCCCGGCGCCGGATTCGAGCACCGACGCCGCGGCCTCCAGTGCCGCGACGACTCCGAGCGCCCCGTCATACGCGCCGCCGTCAGGCTGTGTGTCCAGGTGCGACCCGGTGCACACCCAGGGCCCGCGCTCGGCGTCGTCGGTGACCGCCCACAGGCTGCCGGCGCCGTCCTGCTGCACCTCGAGCCCGATCGACGTGGCCGTGCGCGAGAACCAGGCCCGCGCCTCGGCCTCGAGCGGGCTCCAGGCCAACCGGTTCCAGCCGCCCTCGCCGTACCCGATCGCTGCCAGCTCGCCGAACCACGACACGAACCGTTCTCTGGATACCTCGGACATCGGTCTGGGAGGATACGCACATGTCCGATGCCACGCTGCGTCTCCCGGGCTTCGTGAACGCCCACAGCCACGCCTTCCAGAGGGCGCTGCGGGGGCGCGTCGAGCACGTCGACCCCGACCACCCGCATGACGACTTCTGGACATGGCGCGAGGCCATGTACCAGGCCGCGAACGCGATCGACCCGGACGGCGCATACGAGGTCGCGCTGCAGCTCTATCGCGAGATGGTGGCGGCCGGGTATACCGCAGTGGGCGAGTTCCATTACCCCCACCACCAGCCCGGCGGCGAGCCCTACCCCGACCCCAACGCGATGGCGAAGGCCACCTCCGCGGCCGCTCGCGATGCCGGCATCGAGATCGTGATGCTGATGACCGCATACGCGCGCGCCGGGCAGGGGCTGCCGCCCACGCCCGGCCAGCGCCGCTTCTGCGATCCCGACGTGGCGTCCTATCTGGCACGGGTGGATGCGCTGGCGTCGGAGATGCGCGTCGGCCTGGCGCCGCACAGCGTGCGGGCGGTGCCGCGCGACTGGCTGGAGGAGATCACGGCCTACGCAGCGTCCAGCGGCATGGTCGTGCACATCCACGCCAACGAGCAGCGGCGCGAGATCGACGAGAGCCTGGCGGAGTACGGGCTGCGGCCGATCGAGCTGCTGGCCGAGATCGGGCTGCTCGGCCCGCGCGCCACGGTGATCCACGCCACCCACGTCTCCGAGCGCGAGCTGGAGCTGCTGGCCTCGAGCGGTGCGACCGTCTGCGCCTGCCCGACCACCGAGGCCAACCTCGGCGACGGCTTCCTGCCGGCGCTCGAGCTGATGCAGCACGGCGTGCCGATCTGCATCGGCACCGACTCGAACACCATCATCGACCCCCTCGCCGAGCTGCGCGAGATCGAGCACTGCGCGCGGCGCCTGGTCGAGCGGCGAAACGTGCTGGTGCCGCCGGGAGACGACGGGCCCACGCCCTACCTGCTCGAGATCGGCGGGAGAAACGGCGCACACGCGATCGGCCTCGGCGATCCTCCCGGGGAGGTCGAGATCGACCTCGATCATCCGCTGCTGGCGGGCGTCGCACCGGACGACGTCACGGCCGCGCTGATCTTCGGCGGCGCGTCCGCCGCACTACGCCCCGCCTCGAAAGGATGACCTGAATGGATTTCACGCTCAGCCCCGAGTTGAAGCAGCTGCGGGCCCGCACCCGGTCGCTGGTCGACGACGTGCTGCAGCCGCTGGAGTTGGAGGCCGAGCGGAACGGCGGAAGGCTGTCGGCGGAGGCCCACGCACACGTCAAGCGTGCGGTGCTGGCCTCGGGTCTGAACGCCGCCAACATCCCCACCCAGTACGGCGGCGCCGGCCTCAACCTGACCGAGCAGATCGTGATGCACGAGCAGCTGGGCCGGCTCACGAACTGCCTCTGGGTGCTCGTCTGGAGCCCCTCCAACGTGCTCGTCCACGGCACGCCGGAGCAGATCGAGCGGTACCTGCTGCCCGACGTGCGCGGTGACCATCGCCACGCCTACGCGATCACCGAGGAGCATGCCGGCTCCGACGCGCGCGGCATCCGCGCCGAGGCGGTGCGGGACGGCGACGTCTACCGCCTGTCGGGCAAGAAGTGGTTCGTCACCGACGGCGACATCGCCAGCTACTTCCTGGTGCTGGCCTGGGCGGTGGACGGGCTGGAGCGCCAGCCGACGCTGTTCATCGTCGACAAGGATCTGCCGGGGGTGGAGATGACGGACGATCCCGACTTCACGCACAACTTCCCCTACCGGCATCCCGAGTACACCTTCACGGACGCGCCGGTGCCGGTCGACGCGGTGCTGGGCGAGGTGGGGCAGGGGTTCGACCTGACCGGCGAATGGTTCATCGAGGAGCGCGTGCACATCGCCGCCCGCTGCTGCGGGCGCGTGCGACCGGCTGATCGAGCTGGGCACCGAGTGGGCGCTCGAGCGCGAGCAGTTCGGCGGGCGCATCTTCGATCACCAGGCGATCTCGTTCATGCTTGCCGACTGCGCGGCCGAGGTGACGGCGGCACGGCTGCTGACCTACTACGTGGGACAGCTGCACGACTCTGGCGCCGACCCCAAGCTGGTGCACGCGAAGGCCTCGATGGCCAAGCTGGTCGCGTCCGAGACGGCGGGGCGCGTGGCCGACCGCGTCGTCCAGATCTTCGGCGGGCGCGGCTACATGCGTCGCAATCCGGCCGAGCGGCTCTGGCGCGAGCTGCGCGTCGACCGCATCTGGGAGGGCACGTCGGAGATCCAGCGTCTGATCATCAGCCGCGGGCTGGAGCGCCGGGGCGTGCCGCAGCTGCTGGAGCTGTAGCCGGGCCGCCTACGCGGCTTCGCGTTCGCGGCTGAGCACGCGCGCGATCCGCGCCAGCTCGCGCTCCACCTCGGTCGGGTGGGCGTTCAGCTTGAACAGCGGGCTGGTGGCGCCGTCGCTGATGAAGCGGCCCAGCAGCACCATCCCGGCCGGCTCCAGCTCGACCTCCGGCGTGCGCAGGATGGTGGACAGCTCGGTCACCTGCGGCCGCAGCTCGATCAGCGCGCCGCGATGCACGGGCACGGGGGTGGGGTGGTTTTCGACCGCGGCCTCCACGAAGCGATCGAGGGTGTCAGCGATCTGCCGCCGCTGCCTGCGCGACACGAGCTCGGCGGCGCGCCGCGCGACCGCCTGCGGATGCACATGCCGGAACCCGTGCAGCACGACGTCGTCGTAGAGCTCGTCGCGCTGCCAGCGGAAGAACCGGTAGGCCAGGATCAGCAGCCCCACGCCGAGCACGGCCAGCACGGCAACGGTCTTCGCCATGCCAGGCTGGATCTTGTGCACGCCGTAGCTGCCGACCAGCGCCAGCAGCGCAAGCAGCACGAGTGACGAGGCGCCCGTCAGCGCCGACCGGACGCGGTCGTTTGCGCGGGCCAGGAGCGCTGTCAGTTCCGACGGAGTCATCAGTTCTTCATCGTTCGCGCAGACGGTCGGCTTGAGCGCGAATACCTCAACCTGGAGACGGATTACCTCAGACCGCCGCTGGAAACCTCGCGGCGGCGGCGAGAGTCCATCATCTGGGAGGGTAGTTAGGGCAGTATTTGATGCGCGCCAGACCTGGAGGCTCACGGCGACACCCCTTAAACGCAAGAGGACGCCCGAAGGCGCCCTCTCGAATCCGCTATGCGTCGTGCGCAGCTAGCTGACGCGACGCGCGGAGTACGCGCGCAGTGCCAGACCGCTGGCCACGATGGCCAGGCCGATCACGACATACAGGGCAAGCTCAGCGCCCGTGAACGGAAGCGTTCCGCCTCCGCCGCCGGTCGACTCGCCTGCAACGCCGCCGCTGGCGTAGCCATCACCGGCAAACGCGGTTGCGGCCGAAACGGCCAGAATCGCCGTCGAGCCCAGCAGAATGAGCACGCCCCTGAGAGCCTTCGTCATTGGAACCACCTCTCCTCGTCTACCCGATGAAGCCTTTACACAGATACCCCGTGCGCCATGAGAATACGAACAATCCGCCGAAAACGCAAGAGGTAATGCGTCATCTAAGGAAACTGCGCACGTCCACGCGAGGACGATACCAGCGCCCCAAGACGGCACGGCATCCTCAGGTCAGGGTGATGTTCGCCGCCCAGGCCTGGAGACCCGCCATCTGCCATGGCAGCGGGCAGAACACCGGCCTTCCCGCCCTGGCCAGCGCCATGGCCTGGTCGATCGACAACTGCTGCTCGCGCGCCAAGAGCGCCGTAGCGACCGTCGCGGATCGCTCGCGGCCACCCCTGCAATGAACGTACACAACGCTCGCCATTCCGCCCTCCACCGCGGCATCGATCACCCCGGGCGGGATGGTGGCGCCGTCCTTGACGGGCAGGTGCAGCTCGCGAATGCGGGCCTTGCCGTAGGCGCCCAGCACCGCCTCCCGTTCGCCAACCCAGTACTCGCGCTCCTCGCACAGGTTGATCACGAGCTGCACTCCCTCGTCGTGCAGCGTGGCCACGTGCTCGGCCGAATGCGGCATGGCCCCGGCCAGTAATCGGTCACTCAGACGCGAGTAGTTGAGCCGTAGCCATGACGGGCAGCGTAGCGGCGCGGGATCGGGCGCGCTGGACGGCGCTAGCGTCCACAGGGCAGGTCTGGCGAGCCGTCCCAGACCACCAGGCGGAAGTCCAGCTGCAGGTCGTCGGCAATCCGCGCCGCTGCCTCGGCGCGGGCATTCAGCTGAGCCCGGAAGCGATGCTCGAGCTCCAGCGCCAGCCGTCGCTCGCGCCGGCGGTCGAGCAGTCGATGGATCATGCGCCGCATGCAGGAAGCATGCACGTCCGCGGGCCGAAAAATCTACCGAATTGCAGGAACTTCACCGAATCTGATCCTGCTCTTCGTAAGCTGCGGCCACGGCATAGACTGCCGCGATGCCCGCCGCACGCGATCACCAGGCGCTGCTGGAGGTTGCCGTGGCCGCAGCCGTGGCCGCCGGCGACCTGCTGCTGGAGCGGTTTCGACGCCCCGCCACGGGCGTCGAGCGCAAGAGCAGCAGCACCGACATGGTCTCCGACGCCGACCGCGACGCCGAGGCGCTGATCCGTTCGCTGATCGGCGAGCGGCGCCCCGGCGACGCCGTGCTGGGGGAGGAGGGCGGGCGGGCCGCCGGCGCCGGTGACCTGCTGTGGGTGGTCGACCCGCTGGACGGCACCACCAACTACCTCTACCGCCAGCCGGTGTGGGCGGTGTCGGTGGCCTGTGAGGATGCCGACGGCGTCGTCGCCGGTGTCGTGCACCACCCCTGCCTGGGCGAGACCTTCACCGCCGTGCGCGGGGGCGGCGCCTTCTGCAACGGGGCGCCGATCGCGGTGTCCGTGTGCGACGACCTCTCCCGCAGCCTGATCGGCACAGGCTTCTCATACTCCGCAACGGTGCGCGCCGGCCAGGCGCGCGCCCTCAGCCAGATCCTGCCTCGGGTGCGCGACATCCGCCGCGGCGGGTCGGCGGCGATCGACCTGGCCTGGGTGGCGTGCGGCCGCCTGGACGGGTACTACGAGCTGGGCACGCGTCGCTGGGACCGCGCTGCCGGCGTGCTGCTGGTATCTGAGGCGGGCGGCGTCGTCAGCCCGCTGGCGCCGGTGGGGGACAGCGGCGACGGGGTGCTGGCGGCCGGGCCGGCGCTGCACGCGGGTCTCGCCGACCTCGTGGCATCCGCGCTGCTACACTGAATGCGCCTTCCGGAGCCGCCTGACATGGCGCCCGTTTTACCCGGATGGCTCCAACTGCATGACTTTGGGGATCACGGCTGATCTGGAAGCGGCCGCGCGACGCGTATCTGCGTGGTGCGGAGAACCGCTCTTGCATGAGGGTGAGAATGCCGATTCGGCGCTCGCCCTCGGCACCGCGCGCCGAGCCGCCCTGGACGCGGCCATCGCCGAGATGGATCGCGGGCTGGTCGAGCCCAGCTTCGCCTGGCGTCGCGACTTCTCCCTGATCCTCGGCCTCGACCGCATGCTCTCCGGCCAGCCTCCGCGGCTGGCCTCCGGCACCGCGCTGCGCCGCCACCAGGTGGACGCGCTGGCCGGGCAGCTGGCCGCGCTGATCGCCGACCGCGAGCGGGGCGAGGGTGAGGAGGACGAGGAGGACGAGGACGAGGGGAACGGGAACGGCAACGGCGACGAGAACGGCGACGACCACCGAAACGACGCCGGATTCGACGTGGCGGTCGCACACGTCGCGCCCGTCCACGAACTGGAGGCGGATGCGCCCAGCGACGACCCCGGCGCGCGCCGCCGCTACCGGTTCAAGCACCCGACCGCGTCGGGCAAGACCATCGCCGCAGCGGGCTTCGTCGATGCCGCCCGCACCACCGGCGTCCTGATCCTCACCCACCGCCGGCTGCTGGTCGACCAGTTCACGCGCGACCTCACCAAGGAGGGATACGGCCCGCGGCTGCACGAGGCCGTGCTGGTCGGCGATCGCACGCCCGACACGCCGCCGCTCACGATCAACACCTATTCCTGGTTCATCAAGCACGCCTCGCAGCTGAAGGCCGAGGTGTACGGCGTGGTGGTCTGCGATGAGGCCCACACGGCGCTGGGCGAGAAGACCTCCGCCGCGATCCGGAGCCTGTTCGAGCCGGTCTACATCGGCATGACCGCCACCGACCAGCTGCTGCAGAAGCACGTCTCAGACGTGTTCCCGGCCGAGGTGGCCGACCTCCCGCTGGCCGAGGCCGTGCGCCGCGGCGTGGTGGCGCCGTTGCGCTGCGTCCGTGTGCGCCCGATCGCCTCGCTGCGCACCGTGCGAGATCGTCGGCGGCGACTTCGACCAGGGCCAGCTGGCCGTCGCGCTCGACCTCGACCCCCTGAACATGGCCGCCGCCGACCTCTACCAGAGCCGGTTCGGCGACACGCCGGGCATCGTCTACGCGGCCGGTGTCGACCACGCCGAGCGAGTGGCCGCGGCCATGAAGGCGATCGGGCTGCGGGCCGCAGCCGTCTCCGGCCGCACGCCGCCCCGCGTCCTTGCCGAGACGCTGGCCGCCTACGAGCGCGGCGAGATCAACGTGCTGGTGAACGCAATGCTCCTGGCCGAGGGATGGAACGCCCCCCGCGCCACGGTCTGCATGCACCTCGCGCCCACCGCCAGCCGCCGCGTCTACCAGCAGCGGGTCGGCCGCATCATGCGCCTCCACCGCCGCAAGGAGTCGGGCATCGTGGTCGACTTCGCCGAGCCCGGCGCACCGCATACCGAGCGCGTGATCACGCTGCACTCGCTGCTCGACGTCGATGCCTACCGGCCCAGCGGGCTGGTCACGCCCGCCGCCGCCGCGCCGCCGCCGCTGGCGCCGCCGGCCGCCGAAGCCGATCGTGAAGGAAGCCTCCTGGATCGTCCCCGTCTCGGACAACCCGGAGCGCCGGATCGCTGTGATCGCCAACCAATGGCGCCTGGTGGATGCGTCCAAGCTGCCGATCGACGAGCAGCGCGCCTGGGCGGTGGTCGCCGCACGCGCCGTCACGCCGGCGGACGCGCAGCAGCTGGCCGAGCGGATCGCGGCTCTGCAGCCCGAGTCGCGGGAGCTGTTCCTGTTCACGTGCGCGGCCGAGAACAAGCACCGCAAGCTGCGCCTGGCAGCGCTCGGCGACCTGTCCTCCCAGCGGCCCAGCCAGACCACCTTCGCCATGGCCTGCCGGCTGGTGGAGGCGGCGCCCACCTGGCAGCAGGACCGCGGCCAGGGTGCGCGCGTGCTGTTACTGGCCATGGGCGACGGCAAGATCGATGCTCCGATCGACCGGATCGTGGCCTGGACGTGGCAGTTGGCCCGGGCCGCCCGCGACCACGAGTACCGCTACGCGGGCGCCCACGTCACCGACGGCCGCAGCCTGCTGGGCGCGCTGGCGGCGGCCTCCGACGACAAGACCAACACCGAGGCGGCCGCGCGACTGGTCACCGTCGCCACCACCTCGCCGCTCGAGGCCGGCGCTGCCATCCTCGCCGTCGCCTCCCCGCGCCGCAACAGCGCCGCCGAACGGCTGGTGGAGCGCGCGCGGGTGGCGCTGTCCCACGATCCGCACCGGCTGGCCGCTGCGCTCGGCTCGAACATCCCGGCGCCACAGCCCAAGGCCAAACAGGCGAAGCGGGCCAAGGCCAAGGAGAAGTCCGACAAGGGCGAGACCGTCTCGTTCAACGGCGCCGTCGTCGGCGCCACGCCGCCGGCCGTGCCGGTGAAGCGAGTGGACGGACGGGTGGTGATCGAGGTCCCGGCCGCGGTCGCGGTGCGGCTGCGCGACGACGCCGACCTGGTGGTCGGTGCGTCGCTGGGGGACAAGCCGCCGCTCAGCTGGAGGCTGACCGGGTCGAAGGCCGAGCCGGTGAACACCGCACAGGAGGTGCGCGCGGCGGCCGCGGAGGTGGAGTCGCTCGAGATCTCGGTGGCGAAGGTGCTGAGCGAGCCGCAGCGCAGCGACCGGCACGCGCGTGTGGCCGTGGACGGCGCCGGGCTCGTGGTGCCGCTGACGGTCGAGGAGGCCCAGGTGCTGGCCGACGACGCGGCCCGCCGCGTGCTGGTGCAGCTCAAGGGCGCGGGCGTGCGCGGTCGCGTGCGGGTCGAGTTCGAGATCGAGGTGGATGGGCAGAAGACGCCGTGACTCGCGGCCTGGCGCCGTGCGCAAGCTGGCGCGTGGCGAGCCGGTCGGCGCGTCGCCCGAGCGGCGCGAGCGGCGGCGGCGGTCGCGGTCGCGCTCACGACGCCGCGGCGACGGCGAACCAGGCGCCGCCGAGGCCAACGGAGCGGCCCCGGAGGCTCCGGCGGAGGCTGTCAAGGACGCTGCCGAGCCGGCCTGATTTTCACCGCTACGAAACCGCCGATTCGCTAAACTTGCGCCCGTGAATCGCCTGTGGGTTCATGAACGTGCGTGTGGTGGCCTCATGAAGTGTCTGACCTGCGTCGTTCCCAAACGTCGACCAGGAGGGCGGCAATGGCCACTGGCATCGTGAAATGGTTTTCGCAGGCGAAGGGGTACGGCTTCATCACCCCGGACGACGGCGGCAGCGACGTCTTCGTGCACTTCTCGAACATCTCCGGCACCGGCTTCCGCAACCTCGACGAGGGCCAAAAGGTGGAGTACGAGCCGCAGGAGGGCCGCAAGGGCATGGAGGCTGCGAACGTGACGGTGGTCGGGTAGCCGCGGCCGAGCCGGCGCGGGACCTGCAGCACGTCCCCACACGGAGCCATTCTCGAGGTACGTCGGGCGTGCCGACCCGGGCGCCACGCCGCTGCTGCACGGGTTCATGGCGATGGACATGGACGAGCGGTGGGTGAACCGGTCACCTGAGCCGATGCTGGAGACGTTCCACGGCTTCCAGGGGAAGGGTTCGATCTGGTGCTCGACGATCTGCTCGCCCTGCCGCCGGACCCGCCGGTCCTGGCCGAGGGGTTCAGCCTGCTGCCGCGCCTGGTCGCGCCACTGCTCTGCTGGCCGCGGCAGGCCGTCTGGCCGCTACCCACGCCGGAGTTCCGGCGCGCGGCATTCGAGAGCCGCGGGTCGACCTGGACGATTCCGAACAAGTCCAGCGACGCACAGCGGGCGCTGGCCAATCTGCTCGCCCGCGATCAGCTGTTCACGGAGCAGCTCCGAGCGCAGGCGCGAGCGGCTCGCCTGCAGACCGTGGACGTCGATGGCAGCCTGGATGTGGCGAAGTCGGTTGCCCGGGTGGGAGAGGCGCTGGGGTTATGATGGCGCGCTGCCTGCCGTTGCGTCGGTCAGAGCCGGCGGCGCTCGCGTTCCTGCCCGAGCCGCTCGTGGTAGGCGGTCGTTGCGTTCTCGCCGGGCCGTGAGAGGCGGCTCAGTATCGACTCGGCGCGAACTTCGTCCAGTCGCAGGGTGTGCCAATCGAACGTGTCCATCAGCCCGGCGTAGATGTCGCCGCCCCAGCGGCCCGGCTGCTCTACGAGCAGCCGCTCGTAGAGCGGATATTTGAAGTCAGGGGCGAACGGGCCGGAGCGGCGCAGGATGCGCCCAAGCAACCGCTCCTCCAGCGGCCAGCGGGCGCCGACGATCGCGGCCCAGACCTCCGCCTCCAGGGGATCGTCGAAGAACTCCTCCCAGAGCGCGTTCGCCAGCGGCTGAGCGACGCGCTCATCCTCGGCATCGAGGTAGGGGCGAAGCCGTTTCCAGAGCCAGAGGCGGGCATCGCGGGGGAGATCCTCGTATCGCTGGTGCATGCGCAGGCCCTGGCAGAGGACGGTGTAGCTGGGCGCCAGGTCGTAGAGGGTGACGACCGCCGCGACCCGGGTCTCGACGTCGACGGCCGGCACGCAGATGGCATCGAAGATCTCCCAGACGACGTCGAACCACTCCCGGTCAGTCGAGCCTGTGGGCGCCGCGAGCTGCCCGGCGCGGGCTTCGGCGAATCGCTCCACGCCGACGACAGCGACAAGACGGGGAAGGAGGGGATCGCCCGCAGCATGGTCATCCAGCGGTGGCATCGGTGTCAGCATACGAACCCAGAGACGGTTCGTTGGGAACGCGCCACTTGGCGCTAGTGGTGAATGACGTTTGTCTTTCGGGACAAGGACGCGACCACCTCGTTACTCCGCGCCGCACGCGTCCGGCCGCCGTAACCTTCCCCTAAGCTCAGCGGATGGATGTCGTGTTTCGGGACGGCACCGTCGTTCGGGCATCGTCGATCGGCGACCGGGTCGAGCACGATCCGACGCGATCGTTCGGGCTGTATCTCGACATGCGCTGGTTCCCGACCTGGCCTGCCGAGGTGATCGAGTGGCCGGATTACGGGCTCCCCGCGGATGGCCTCCGAGCGGCCGACCAGATCGTGGCGGCGTTCGCGCGGGCGCGCCGCGGCGACGGGGTCGAGGTCGGATGCGTGGGCGGCCTCGGCCGCACCGGCACCGTCCTTGCCTGCATGGCCGTGCTCGCCGGCGAGCCGCCGGCCTCCGCCGTGGATTGGGTCAGGCGTGAGTACCACCCGGCCGCGGTTGAGACCAGCGCGCAGGAGCAGTGGGTGCGATGGTTCGCCGACCGGGTGAGCGACGGCTAGCGCAGGGTGTTTGGCATGATTGGTGGACATGCCTGCTGAGTCCAAGCAGATCAGTGCGTTGATCGACCGGTCGGCAGCCGACGTCTACAGATACGCCTCCGACCCGGCGAACGTTCCGGCATGGGCTCCCGGACTCGGCAGCTCCGTGGAGAACATCGATGGGCGCTGGTTCGTGGAGACACACGCCGGCCGGGCCGGCTTCGCCTTCGTCGAGCGGAACGAGTTCGGCGTCCTCGACCACGAGGTCACGCTGCCCTTGGGGGACGTGATGTACAACCCGATGCGCGTCGTCCCAAACGGTGACGGCTGGAAGTGGTGTTCACCCTGCGCCGCCTCCCGGATATGAGCGACGAGGACTTCGAGCGCGACGCCGGCCTCGTCCAGGCCGACCTCACCCGGTTGAAGCAGGTGCTGGAAGCCACGCGATGACGGTCCCGCTCAGATGATCGTCAGCCGCAGCTTGACCTCGTCCTCCACGAGGTCGCCCGTCTGCTCGAACCCGTACCACTCGTAGAAGGGAATCGGGCTGCCCTCACCCTGGCCCGCGCTCGTCCAGATCACCTCGACGCCCGGTCGGCCGCGGAAGTACTCGACGATCAGGTCAAGCGTTGCGGTGCCATAGCCCTTCCGCTGGTGGCGCTCGTCGATCAGCAGCTTCCACAGGTAGTGGGCGATGTAGGGCGGTCCGTCGACCTCGTCGGCGATCATCACGAACCCAACCGGCGTGTCCTCGGCATAGACGCCCCACGGGATCGCGCGGGCGCCCGGATGCTCGGCCGCCTGGCGCAGCGACTCGCTCACCCCGCTGACGAACCGGCTCTGTTCCGGCGATACGCGCAGGGCCTCCAGCACATCGCGATTCGACCCGGTGATCGGCTGCAGTGAGACCACGGGCGGGAGCGTACCCGGTGTCGGTTCGCTTACCATCACGGCAGGTGAAGGGGCCGCAACTCGCTCGCAGGGGAGGTATGGAAGATGGCCGAGAGGAAGGCGTCCAAGGGATTTACCGACGACGAACGAGCCGCGATGAGTGAGCGCGCGCAGGAGGTGAAGTCGGCCGCGCGCCGCGGCTCGCGCGCCACCAAGGCGGACGGGGAGAGCGACGTGCTGGCGAAGATCGCCGAGATGCCGGATCACGATCGCGCCATCGCCGAGCGACTGCACGCCATCGTCAAGGCCGCCGCGCCAAGCCTCTCGCCGAGAACCTGGTATGGGATGCCCGCGTACGCCAGGGAGGACGGCAAGGTCGTCTGCTTCTTCCAGGGCGGTCACAAGTTCAAGACGAGGTACGCGACGCTCGGCTTCAGCGACAAGGCGCACCTCGATGAGGGTGCCATGTGGCCGAACGCCTACGCGCTGAAGGAGCTGAGCGACGCAGAGGAGGCTAGGATCAGCGCGCTCGTGAAGAGGGCGCTCGGCTGAGGTGCTTCCGGCCGTTCAGGGCGCGCGGCGGGCGTAGGCCATCGCGGCGCGACGGCCGGTGCAGCCCTGGATGTCCACGATCAGTCCTCCGCGTATCCGGAGCACCTGGTAGAACCGGCCCGCGTCCTCGAGCGACCCATCCGCCATCTCCCAGCGCCCGGCGACCACCACGCACTCGCCGACCTGCGCAACCTGCTCCAGCGCGAACCGCTTGATACCCGGCCTCGCCTGGCCCTTGACGACCTGCAGCTCGAGATTCCTGCGCGCCTCGTCCGGGCCGTGACAGCTCGGGGTGTGCCGCCACCACAGGTGCCCCTGCGGTCTGCCCCGCCAGCCCACGTCGGGATCGAGCAGCGCGACCGCGGGCTCCACATCGCCGCGGTTCATCGCCTCGAGCGCGTCGTTGAGGCCGGGCAGGAGGTCGTCCACGTCCGCATTGTCGCCGCAGTCACGCGGTCGATCAAGGCGCCCGCGTCACAGGTCCGTTGCGAAGATACGTGTCGTGGAGGAGCAGCGGAGATCCCGCTCGAAAGATGCAGCCCTCGTCGCAGCCAGACGCGCCCTGGCCGATGGCGGCCCGCGTGCGGTCGTGCTGGTTGAGGGGCTGAGCGACCAGCGTGCGGTGGAGGCGCTGGCTGAGCGCCGCGGCCGCGACCTTGACGCCGAGCGGGTCTCTGTTGTGCCGATCGGGGGCGCGCAAGCGATCGGAGGGTTCTTGGACATGTTCGGCCCCGCGGGGCTGGACGTGAGGCTGGCCGGTATCTGCGACGCGGGGGAGGAGGGCGACTTCCGGCGCGGCCTCGAGCGGGCCGGCATCGGTTCACGGCTCACCCGCATCGCGATGGAGCGGCTGGGTTTCTTCGTCTGCTCGGCCGACCTGGAGGACGAGCTGATTCGCGCGCTCGGTGCCGCCTCAGTTGAGGCGGTCGTTGCCGCTCAGGGCGACCTGGGATCGTTTCGCACCTTGCAGAGGCAGCCCGAGTGGCGTGATCGAGCGACCGAGGAGCAGCTTCGGCGCTTCCTGGGCAGCGGCAGCGGCCGGAAGATCCGGTACGCGCGGCTGCTGGTCGAGGCCCTGGATCTCAGCCAGGTGCCGCGGCCGCTCGACGGGGCGCTGGCTCACGTGTGAGGTGGGCTCTTAGCCGACCAGCTCGCGAAACGCCGGCTCCTCCCGGAGCGGGTCGAGGTCGCTGTCCTCCTTGGCGAGGTCGCGGAGGTTTGGCCGTCTCTCGAATGCGGTCTGAAGGTGACCGATCGCGTCCTGCTTGCGGCCCGCCAGCGCCTCGCAGCAGGCGAGGTTGTAGAGCGGTGCGGCGTACTGGCTCGCCTCGACCGGTTCGCGCGCGCGGTCGATCACATCGTCGTAGTCGCCGGCCTCGTAGGCAGGGTGGAACTCCGCCCAGACCTCCCAGCCGCCGACCTCGTATGGCTGGCCGACCTTGCTGCCGATCGCGAGCACCGTCGTTCCTGCTTCCTCCGCAAAGGCGGTGCGGTTGCTCTGCGGCCCGACGAACACGAGCGTACCCAGGGGCGCATCGGCACGGTCGCCGTCGATCTCGAACCGGGCACGGCCGCGCAGCACGACGTAGAGCTCCTCGGTGCCCTCGTCCTCCTGGTGCTCGGGCAAGAGCCGGTCGCCCTCATTCGCAGCCGTCCACGCGTTCGTCCCAAACGCGCTGATCCCCAGATGGTGGCGGACCGGTCGCATGTGCGTGTCCTGGCGGTAGGGGATGTCCTGCAGGTCGTCGATGATGGCAATCCGATAGCTCCACAGCAGCTCCTTTTCGGCTAAGTCACACGTGGCGAGCGGGGCTCCGATGCCCGAGTCGCCCGACACGAAGGGCGCTACCCGCCCACGACGAGGGCTAATCACAGGCGCATCGTACGTCCAGGGAGCGCTCGGCGTCGGGCGATGGATGCGCGTCTCGCGGCGCTGAGGGCGCGGCCTGCTCGCAGAAGACCCGGCTCCTACGCGTGGCCGGGGATGCGGCTGCGTGGCGGAGCGTGCCTTCACCCGGGGCGCACCGGTGAGCATCGTTCGCGCGCACATCCTCGACGCGACCCAACACCAACGCCGAGCCGCCAGGCGAAGCTGGACTAGGGAAGGCTGACGGGAACCGCAGCCTGCCGGCTCGCGATCAGCTCGACCACCGCCCGGCGGTCGCCCGCCCGCAGCAGCTCGACCGGATCGGGGCTGCCGTTCACGATCCCCTCGAAGAACGCCTTTCGCTCCTCGTAGGTGGGCAGCGTCGCCTTCGCCCAGCCGCGCGCGTCGTTCAGCAGCTCCGCCAGCTCCGCATACTGATCCCCGAACAGCTCACCGATCTCGCGCTTCATCCGCTTCGCCAGCGCCGGGCTCGCGCCTGCCGTCGAGATCGCGATCGCGATCGGGCCGGTGCGCACGATCGCCGGCAGGATGAAGCTGCACAGCGGCGGCACGTCCACCACGTTGCAGAGCATCGACCGGCGCTCGGCCTCCTCGAACACGGCCACGTTCACGTCCGTATCGCTGGTGGCGGCGATCGCCAGGAAGTGCCCCTCGAGATCACCCCGCCGGTACGGCCGCACCGTCAGCTCGATGTCGCCCGCGTCGGCCAGCTCCTGCACCGGCGCATCCACCTCGGTCGCGATCACGTGCACGCCCGCGTCGCACGCCAGCAGCCCCTCGATCTTCTCCAGCCCGACCGCACCCGCGCCCACCACCAGGCACCGTCGCCCGGTCAGCTTCAGGCAGGCCATGTAGAACGTGGTGGCCATCATGTCGGCGACGCAGCGCTGATCGCAGAGCTCCAGACGGTGCTGGCACACGCAAGGCTTGCCCCGGTAGGTCTGGGCCGGCATGGCTCGAATCGTAGCGACGGGTGCGGTACACTCGCCCACCCTGACCCGAGGTACAGCTAGCGCATGAGCTACCAGCGACCCCGCGAGGATTCCGTCTCCAACACCATGGCCACCCGGCTGCTGACGATCGGGCCGTCCGAGGCGCTGCAGGAGGCGGCGCACCAGATGGCCGATCGCCGCGTCGGGGCGATCCTGGTCACCGACGGCGACCACCTGATCGGCATCCTCACCGAGCGCGACGTGCTGCGAGCCGTCGGCCGCGGCACCATCGAGGGCACCGTCGAGCAGTGGATGACCCGCGACCCGATCACCGTCGGGCCCGATGCCACCAACGGCGAGGCGGCCATGATGATGATCCACGGCGGTTTCCGGCACGTGCCCATCTGCGATCACGGCAAGCTGATCGGGATCGTCTCGATCCGCGACCTGCTGACGCTGCCGAACGAGTCCCCGAAGGGCGTGTGACGTAGCCGCGGTCTACTGCACGAGCTGTGGCGAGCCGGTCGCCGCCGGCGCCGGGTTCTGCTCGAACTGCGGCGCTCAGGGTGGGCGGGGCGCAGCATGTCGGGCGGCGTCCACGTCTCGGCCGGCGAGACCAGCGGCAAGGCGATCGCCTCGCTGGTGCTGGGGATCGGCGGCTTCGTGATCTTCCCGTTCGTGTTGTCGATCCTGGCGATCGTGTTCGGTCGCTCGGCCAAGCGCGAGATCGCGGAGCGTCCCGGGCTCGGTGGGGCCGGCCTGGCCACCGCCGGCATCGTGCTGGGCTGGGTCGGGGTGGCGCTGGTCGCGCTGGCGCGTGCTGTTCATCGTGCTGGTGGTCGTGGCCAGCGCCAGCACCAGCTGACGACAGGTAGGCTTGCCGCCATGAGCACAGGCATCTTCAACCTCCCCACTCCGTACAACGAGCCGGTGCGCGACTACGCGCCCGGCTCCGCCCGAGCGCACGAGCCTCAAGCAGAAGCTGTCCGAGTTGGACGGCCAGCAGATCGAGATCCCGATGATCATCGGCGGCAAGGAGGTGCGCACCGGCACCACCGCCAAGTCGGTCAAGCCGCACGCCAAGCAGCATGTGCTGGCGGAGTACCACAAGGGCGGCGCCGAGCAGGTCGAGCAGGCGATCGCGGCGGCCCGCGACGCCCACAGGGAATGGTCGCGCACCCCGTGGGACGAGCGCGCCGCCGTGTTCCTGCGGGCCGCCGACCTCCTCACCGGGCCGTGGCGCGACACCATCAACGCCGCCACCATGCTGGGGCAGTCGAAGACCGTCTACCAGGCCGAGATCGACGCCGCCTGCGAGCTCGCCGACTTCTGGCGTTTCAACCCCACCTACATGCGGCGGATCATGGAGGAGCAGCCGCGCTCGTCGCGGGGCATCTGGAACCGGATGGAGTACCGGCCGCTGGAGGGCTTCGTGTTCGCCGTGGCCCCGTTCAACTTCACGGCGATCGCCGGCAACCTGTCCGGAGCTCCCGCCCTGATGGGCAACACCGTGATCCTGAAGCCGGCCTCGACCGCCGTCTACTCGACGTACTTCCTGATGAAGCTGCTCGAGCAGGCCGGCCTGCCAGCGGGGCGTGATCAACCTGGTGCTCGGGTCGGGTGCCGAGATCGGCGACGCCGCGCTGCGCTCGCCCGAGCTGGCCGGCATCCACTTCACCGGCTCGACGGCGGTGTTCCAGTCGATGTGGAAGACGGTCGGCGACAACATCGCCGGCTACCACGGCTACCCGCGCATCGTCGGTGAGACCGGCGGCAAGGACTTCATCCTCGCCCACACCTCGGCCGACCCCCAGGCCGTCGCCACCGCGATCCTGCGCGGTGGGTTCGAGTACCAGGGGCAGAAGTGCTCGGCGGCCTCGCGTGTGTACGCGCCGTCCAACCTGTGGCCGCAGATCCGGGAGGCGCTGGAGACCGAGGTGCCGACCATCCGCATGGGCCCGATCGAGGACTTCCGCAACTTCATGGGCGCCGTGATCGACGAGAGCGCATACACCACCCAGGCGGACGCGTTCGACATGGTCAAGAAGTCGGACGACGCCGAGATCGTGGTCGGTGGGGACGCCGACGACAGCGACGGCTACTTCGTCGGCCCGACCGTGATCGCGACCAAGGATCCCTCGTTCGACCTGATGCAGCGGGAGCTGTTCGGGCCGGTAGTGACCACCTACGTGTACGACGAGAAGAAGTTCGATGACACCCTCGACGTGGTCAACGCCACCTCGCCCTACGCCCTCACCGGCGCCGTGTTCGCGACCGACCGGTCGGCCATCTCGCAGGCCCACGACGTGCTGCGCGACGCCGCCGGCAACTTCTACGTGAACGACAAGCCGACCGGCGCGGTGGTCGGGCAGCAGCCGTTCGGCGGCGCCCGCGCATCCGGCACCAACGACAAGGCCGGCTCCATGTGGAACCTGATCCGGTGGACGAGCCCGCGCACGATCAAGGAGACGTTCGTGCCGGCCGCCGACTACCGGTATCCGTTCATGGCCGAGGAGTAGCGTGGAGGGGGCGGCCGCACGAGCGTTGGCATCGCTGCCGGGGCGAACCGGGGTACCCGCGACCTCGCAGGATGGGAAGCAACTGCTGTGCGACCCCTTCGAGCTGGACGGCCTGATGCTGCGGGCCTACCTGCCGCGGCTGCAGATGGGCGGGGTCGAGCAGCTGACCCTGCGCTTTGCGGTCGGCGACCAGCCGTGGACGGCGCGGTTCGAGCTGACCGAGGCCGAGTACCACTCGTTCGAGCAGGCGATCGGCGTGCTGGCTCTGGTCGAGATCAGCGAGGACGGCGCCGGCCGGCAGGCGGCGCGGGTGGAGTTGTACATACCGGCGGTGATGACCGCGATCTTCTGCCAGTACGCCGTCGAGGGCAACGAGTACGACGTGCGCGTGGACGACCTGTCGGAGACCGGGGTGCAGTTCTCGATCGAGCTGCAGATGGCGGCGGGCGACGAGTTCGCCCTCACGTTCACGCTCGAGGAGCGCAAGATCACGATCCAGGCCAAGGCCGTGAAGGCGGACATGGGCGCCTACGGCCGGGCGCGTGGTGGGCGCCCGTATCACCCGTGTCAGCGACCGCGATCTGCTGGCCATACGGCGGGCCGCCGCGACCGCCGGGTAGCGCCGGCGCCTACCCGTCTCACTAGCCTACGGCGATGCCCTCCTCGTTGCCCGAACCGCGGGTGGTGGCCGCGTTCGCGGCCATCTACCTGGTCTGGGGCTCGACCTTCCTGGCCATCGCCTGGGCGGTCGAGACGATCCCGCCGTTTCCGATGATGGCGGCGCGCTGCCTGGTCGGCGGCGGCATCCTGCTGGGCCTGTCGCGCCTGCGCGAGCCTGACTCGGCATGGCCGCGGCCGGCCGAGTGGCTGGGCTCCGGCGCGGTCGGGCTGTTCCTGTTCGTCGGCTGCCACGCGGTGCTGGCGCGCGAGGAGCAGTTCGTCCCGTCGGGCGTCTCCGCGCTCTGCCTCGCCACCATCCCGCTGTTCGTGCCGCTGCTGGCCTGGGGCTTCCTGGGGTCCGGGCGGCCCTCGTCGCGCACGGCGCTGGCCCTGTTCGCCGCGTTCCTGGGCGTGGCGCTGCTGGTGGCGGGAAAGACCAGCGGCGGCGGCCTGTCGGCGACCGATGCCGCGTTGCTGCTGCTGGCCGCCTTCTCGTGGGCGGCCGGCACGATCGCCACCCGCAGGGTGCCGCTGCCCGCATCGCCGATGGCGGCGGCCGGTGCGCCGCTGCTGGTGGGCGGGCTGGTGCTGGTGGCCGTCTCGTTCGCGATCCGGCGAGGCGCAGGATCTGCAGCTGTCGCAGGTCAGCGGCCGCTCGCTCGCGGGCCTGCTCTACCTGGTGCTGCTCGGCACGGTGGTCACCTTCACCGCCTACATCTGGCTGCTCGGCCACGTCGCGCCCACGCGGGTGGCCACCTACGCGTTCGTGAACCCGGTGGTGGCGGTGTTCCTCGGCTGGGCGCTGGCGGGCGAGCAGCTCACCGCAACGACGCCTGGTCGCGACGGCGGTGATCGTGGCGGCCGTGGCGGTCGCGGTGTCTGACCGGTCGTCGAGCCGGCCCCGCCGGCAGGTGGTGATCGACTCGGCCGAGCCGGTGTCGCCGGTCGCCGAGCGCGGCGCGTAGCGCCAGCGAGCAGCCGATTCCAGCCACGATCGGTCACGGCTCCCGCTCAGACGTGCGACGCCCGGCGCGCTCTCAACGGCGTCAGAGCGCGCCTCGGGCGGCGTGAACGGTCCGGAACGGGATCGTGAGGAGTCGTACCGGACGGTGACGCGTGTCCGCATGGTTGCGAGGCGCCCGGTCAGCGGCCGTGATGTTGGTGCCGGACCGGGCGGTGCGATCGTTGCGTGTGGCGATGGGGCCGTTGCGGCGGCGTGACGATCGTTGCACGACTGCGTGTAACGCGCCGGTCACGGCGATGCATGGGACCCCAATCTTTACGGGCCGATCGCGGCCAGCACGGCGGCCGCGGCCTCCGGCGACCGGCAGAACGCGCTGAAGGAGGATGCCTCCGGCAGGATCGGGCCGCTCGCACGCCGCAGCACGAACCAGGAGCGCTCGAGCGGCGCGCCCGGCATGGCCACCGGCACCAGCGAGCCCGACGCCAGCTCGGCACCGGCCGCGTGGTCGGAGAGCAGGGTGATGCCAAGACCCACCAGCACGGCCTGCTTGACGGCGCCGTTCGAGCCCAGCGTGAGGGTGGAGCGGGGCGCGATCCCGGCCCCGACCAGGAACGCCTCGACGGTTGCGCGCGTCCCCGACCCGCGCTCGCGCAGCAGCCAGGTCTCGTCCGCGGGATCCGCGACCGGATGGTCGGCCGCGGCCACCACCACCAGGCGGTAGTCGAGGAACGGCTGGCCGCTGATCCCGGAGCCGGCCGGTGGGCTGCCGCCGATCGCCAGGTCGACCTGGCGCTGCGTCAGCCGCTCGTACACCTCGGCGCGGTTGCCGACCTCGAGCGACACGTCCACGTTCGGGTGGCCGGCCATGAACGCCTTCAGCAGCGGCGGCACCACGTACTCGCCGGCGGTCGTGACCGCGGCCAGGCGCAGCGCCCGCACCTCCCGGATCTCGCGCAGCGCCTGGTCGCGCAGTCCCAGCAGCTCGGCGGCGTAGCGGGCCAGCGTGTCACCGGCCGGCGTGAGCATGATGCCGCGGCCCTGCCGGGTCACCAGCTCCACGCCGAGGTCGCGCTGCAGTGCGCCCACCGCCGCCGACACGGCCGGCTCGGTCACCACCAGCGCCGCCGCCGCCCCGCGCACC
Source organism: uncultured Actinomycetes bacterium (assembly GCA_963766445.1). GTDB lineage: Bacteria > Actinomycetota > Thermoleophilia > Gaiellales > JAICJC01 > JAICYJ01. Next base: position 92,563 of record CAVXZW010000019.1, read on the forward strand.
GAGCCGGCACGGGCGAGCGCCAGGAACGTGTTCAGCTGGCCGAACGTCATTGCAAGGCGAGGTTATCAGTAACGACCGAGCGTTCAATCGAGGTTGCAGTGTTCGCCCGCACGGCTACCGGGTAGAGTGGATCGATGCCACGCCCGATCATCCTTGGCGTCGTGGGCGACTCCGCCAGCGGCAAGACGACGCTGACGCGGGGTCTGGTGCGCGTGCTGGGCCAGGAGCAGGTCTCGCACGTCTGCCTCGACGACTACCACCGCTACGACCGCTCGCAGCGGGCGGACATGGGCGTGACGCCGCTCGACCCGGGCTGCAACCACATGGACATCATGGGTCAGCACCTGATGCTGCTGCGTCGAGGCGAGGCGATCATGAAGCCGGTCTACCGGCACTCGGACGGGACGTTCGCGCCGCCCGTCTACCTCACGCCGGGACGCTTCCTGATCGTGGAGGGGCTGCTCGGCTACCACACCGACGCGCTCCGCGACTGCTTCGACATCCGCGTCTTCCTCGACCCTCCCGAGAGCCTGCGCCGCCGGTGGAAGGTGGTGCGTGACTGCTCGCGGCGCGGCTACACCACCAACCAGGTGCTCGACGAGCTCGACCGGCGCGAGCGCGATTCCAAGCAGTACATCCGCCCTCAGCGGCACCACGCCGACATGGTCGTGCGGTTCGCCGACCCGCCCGGCGCGCAGGGCGATCCCGACTCCACGCACCTGGACGCGCACCTGCTGCTGCGCCCCGGCCTGCCGCACCCCGACCTGTCGGACGTCGTCGGCGACGACCCCGAGCAGGGGCTGTCGCTGGTGGGCGCGGACGGCGAGCAGGACCTGCGGGTGCCGGGGCGGCTGCCGGCGGCCACGGCGCTCGAGCTCGAGGAGCGGATCTGGGAGCACATGCACTTCGCAAGCCACCTGCGATCGGAGCGCCTGGGCGAGTTCACGCTCGGCACCGACCTCAACCGCAGCGACTCGCTCGCCATCGTGCAGCTGCTCGTGCTCTACCACCTCGTCACGGCGCGGGCCAAGATCGCCGTGGGCGGAGCGGAGGCGGCAACGCGTACGTAGGCCGGGCGCAACCTGGCTAGAATCGCGCTCCTATGCGCGTAGCCGTGATCGGACTGGGGACGATGGGCGCACCCATGGCGGGCCACCTGCTTGACGCCGGCCACGAGGTGACCGTGCACAACCGCACGCGCGAGCGCGAGCTGCCGCTGGCCGAGCGCGGCGCCGCCCGCGCCGCCACGCCGGCCGAGGCTGCCGCCGGAGCCGATGCGGTGCTGATCTGCGTCTCCGACACGCCCGACCTGGAGGCCGTGCTGTTCGGCGGCGACGGCGTCGCGCGGGGGCTGGCCGCCGGCGGCGCGGTGGTCGACTGCTCGACGGTGTCTCCCTCGGCAACGGCTGAGCTGGCCGAGCGCCTGGCCGCCCAGGGCATCGGCCTGGTGGACGCGCCGGTGTCCGGCGGCTCCGAGGGCGCCCAGAACGGCACCCTCACGATCTTCGTGGGCGGCGCGCCCGAGCACGTCGAGCGGGCGCAGCCGATCCTGCAGGCATTCGGCAAGCGCATCACGCACCTCGGCCCCAGCGGCTTCGGCCAGATGGCCAAGGCGGTGAACCAGGTGATGATCGCGGGCACCTACGCCACCGTGGGCGAGGGCATCGCGCTGGCGCAGGCCGCCGGCCTGCCGCTGGAGCAGCTGATGGAGGCGCTGTCGGCCGGAGCCGCGTCATCGTGGGTGCTCGCGAACAGGGGGCAGAACATGGTCGACGACAGCTACCCGCTCGGGTTCAAGGTATCGCTGCACCGCAAGGACGTGGCGATCGCGCTGGACGAGGCCGGGCGCCTGGGTCTCGACCTGGGCGTGTCGCAGCTGGTGCTGGCCGAGGAGGACGACCTGATCGGCGAGGGACACGGCGACGAGGATGTGAGCGCGCTGGCGCGGATCGCGAAGCGGCGCTCCGTGCGTCCGTGAGCCTGACCGTCCGCACCGTGCACGAGCCGGACGAGCTGCGGGAGTTCGCCACCGTCCACGCCACCGCGTTCGGCTACCGCTGGGAGGACGAGAAGCTCGAGAAGCTGATGGTGCCGTTCCTTCAGCGGGTGAACTGCGTGGCGGCCTTCGACGGCGGCGAGATGATCGGCGTCAGCGTCGACCAGCCGTTCCAGATGACCGTGCCCGGCGGGCGGGCCGTGCCCATGCGCGGGCTGACCTGGGCGGGCGTGCTTCCGACCCATCGCCGCAGGGGGGCGCTGCGGGCGATGTTCGATCGCCAGCACGCGGACATGCGCGAGCAGGGCCTGCCGGTGTCGGGGCTGTTCGCCGCCGCCACCGACATCTACCATCGCTTCGGCTACGGGCCCGCGACGCTGACCGTGGCCGAGGCCGAGGTCGACAGCAACCACGGCGCCTTCGCGGTGCCGTTCCAGGATCCCGGGAGCATCGAGCTGCTGCGCGATCCCTCCCCGGTCGCGGTCGTCCGCGAGGTGCTGGAGCGATCGCGGCTGCAGATCCCGGGCGAGCTCGATCGCGACGACGCGGACATCGCCGAGATGTTCGCAGTGGCCGAGCACGACGAGTTCCGGATCGCCCACCGCGCTGCCGGCGGCGGCTACGACGGCTTCGCCAGCTACCGGGTGAAGAGCGAGTGGACGCACGAGGTGCTGCCGCAGGGGCAGGTCCAGGTGCAGGTGCTGCTGACGGCGGCGCCCGAGGCGGCGGCCGCGATCTGGCGCTACCTGCTCGACGTCGAGCTGACCAGCTCGGTGCAGATCTACAACCGCCCGCTCGACGACCCGATCCGCTGGCTGCTGGCCGAATGGCGCTACCACCACGTCAAGCAGATCGCCGACGGGCTGTGGCTGTCGCTGCTGGACGCGTCCGCCGCGCTGGAGGCGCGCCGCTATCCGGCCGACGGCGAGCTGGTGCTGGAGCTGGACGGGGCCGCCCTGCTGCTCGAGGTGCGCGACGGAGAGGGGAGCTGCGCGCCCACCGGCCGCCGGGCCGAGATCGCGCTGGACGCCCCGGCGCTTGCCTCCACGTTCCTGGGCGGCTACCGGTTCACGGCTCTCCGCGATGCGATGCGGCTGCGCGAGCTCGTGCCCGGCGCCTGCCTGCGGGCCGATTCGATGTTCAGGGCCGAGCGCGAGCCCTGGTGCAGCTACGAGTTCTAAAGGGGAGCCACATGCGACGCGTCAACATCAACCAGCCGGAGTTCAACCTGACACAGGAGCAGCCGGGCTACAGCTGGCGCGCGGCGGAGCTGGGGCCGGCGATCGGCGCGGTGCGGATGGGCGCGACCCTGTACGAGCTGCCGCCGGGCGAGGCCAGCTTTCCCTACCACTACGAGTACGGCTGCGAGGAGTGGCTGCTGCTGGTGTCCGGGTCGGCAACGCTGCGCGACCCGGATGGGGATCACGCTCTGGCGGCCGGTGACCTGGTCTGCTTCCCGGAAGGGCCGGACGGCGGGCACCGCGTTGTCAACACCGGCGACGTGCCGGCCCGGATGGTGATCCTGTCGACCAAGGGCCGGCCGGCGGTGGCGGTGTTCCCCGACAGCGAGAAGGTGCTGCTGTTCAGCGGCGGCGAGGGCGACGATCTGATCGCGCGCAAGGCGGACTCGGTCGGCTACTGGGACGGCGAGAGTTAGATGATTGATTCCACGGGATCACCATAGCCGGCGACCCGGGCCGGCACCGGCGCCAGGTCGAAGGGCAGCAGCTCGACGGCCTGCTGATAGCGGTCGATCAGCGACTCGCGGTCGGGGCCCGACAGCGCGACCACGGCCAGGCGATGGGACAGCACGTCGTCGTCGTTCTCGCTCAGCCGCTGCCCCTCGCGCACCAGCAGCTCGACGAACGCGCCCGGGAATGCCTCGGCCACGGCGGCCGTGTCGGGCACCTCGCGCACGACCGCGTCGTGGTAGGTGCGGAGCAGGAAGCTGGCGGCCACCACGTCCGGGCGGGCGGGCGGCACTGACGGGAACGCCGCCGGCCGCCAGCTCCAGCTGCAGCTCGTACGTGGAGACGCCGTGCACGGCCCGCACCAGCGGCGCGAACTGCGACGCCATCCGCCCGTTCACCTCGACGATCGTGATGCGCCCGTCGGCCCGGACGAAGAACTCGATGTTGAACAGCGACTGGTCGAACCCCAGCGCGGGCATCAGCCGGGAGGCGATCTCGGCCATCTGCTGCTGAGGGCCCGGCCGGGAGCTTGCTGGGGTACTCGAACCGCAGGAAGCTGATGCCGTTGGGGTGCAGCACGGCATCGGTCACGCCGACGGGTGTCACCTCGCCGTCGTGCATGAAGCCCTCGAACGTGACCAGGTGCCCCGAGAGCAGCTCCTCGGCGATCAGGTGGCGGAAGCTGGCCCGCCGGGCGGCGGCCAGCACCTCGGCCAGCCGCTCGTCGCTGTCGACCTCGTAGGCGTGCTGCGACAGGTGACCCTGCACCGGCTTCACGAAGAACGGGTAGGGCAGCGGCGGCCGTTCGGGCGGGCGCATCGCGTCCAGCGGCGCGAACCGCGGCGTCGCCTCCGGCACCGCCTCGGCCTGGATGCGCCGCGAGACCAGCTTGTCGTGGCAGCGCATGAACGCCTCGTACCCGGGCCCGGGCAGCCCCAGCCGGTCGGCCACCACCACGGCCAGCGCCGCCGTGGAGTCGCTGGAACCGAACACGCCCTGCACGCCGGGCCGCTCCTCGAACACCAGGTCGTAGCGAGCCAGCACCCGTGCGTCGGCAAGGTTCAGCAGATCTCTCCGGGTCGGTGCAACAACCAGCACGCGTCTCATGTCGGTCACTGTCCCCTTTGCCGGCCCGGGTGGGCCGTTACGGCTTCGCGGAATGGTAGGCGCTGGGCGCCGACCGTCGCAAACCGGTCACCCCCAGATGGCGGCCGACGCGCGCGCGATCGTCTCCAGCTTCGCGCGCTCGTCGTCCTGCGTGAGGGCATTCCCGACCACCGACGTCGCGAAACCGCACTGCGGCGAGATCGCCAGCCGCTCGAGGTCGATGAACGCCGCCGCCTCGCGCGTCCGGCGCTCCAGCTCCTCGACCGTCTCGCGGCGCCCGGACTTGGTGGTGACCAGCCCCAGCACCACCATCCGGTCGTCGGGCACCTCCCGCAGCGGCTCGAACGAGCCCGACCGCTCGTCGTCGTACTCGAGCAGCAGCCGCTGGGCGTTGACGCCGCGGAACACCCGCGGGGCGATCGGGTCGTAGCCGCCGGACACCAGCCAGCGGCTGCCCTGGTTGCCGCGGCACAGGTGGAACCCGAAGGTGACGCCGGGGGCGGCCGCGATCACGGCGTTGTCGAGCTCGATGCCGCGGTCGAGCCAGCGCTCGAGCGACCAGCCCTGCGACTCGTAGAACGCGCGCGTGGCCGGGTCGATCAGCAGCGGGTAGTGCGGCGCGTCCAGCTGCAGGTAGGTCGCGCCCAGCCGCGCCAGCTCGCGCACCTCGTCGCGCATGATCTCGACGACGTCCTCCAGGAAGCTGTCCAGCGTGGGGTAGGCGTCGAGCGACAGCTCCGGCGACCACAGGTTGGCGTAGAGGCTGGGGCTGGTGAGGGTGATCTTGGGGATGCGGCTGGTGCGGCCGCGCAGGTAGGTCAGCTCCTCGGCGGCGATGTGGCGGCGCCGGCGCAGGGGCTCGCGCACGCCCAGGCGCGGCGGCCGTTCGGTGGCGCGGTCGCCGACATGCTCGTCGCCGTGCCACTCGCCCCACAGGTAGGCATCCAGCGGCACCTCCCCGAAGCCCTCGACGGCATCCGGCAGGCCGCTCTGAAACGACAGGCGACGCATCTCGCCGTCGGTCACGACATCCAGCCCGGCCTGCTCCTGCAGGGCCACGGCGGCGTCCACCGCCGCGTCCTCGATCCGCTTGAACTCGGCCGGCTCGATATCGCCCTGCTCGAACCGCCGCCGGGCGTCGAGCAGCGGCTGCGGGCGGAGCAGGCTGCCGACCACGTCGGTGTGGGCGGTGACCATGGGGGAGGAGTGTAGTCACGCTGACCCCTCCCAGACCCGTAGGATGAGCGCGTGGACGAGCTGATCCTGACCGGCGCCGGGCTGACCGTGGAGGACGTGGCGGCGGTCGCCCGTGACGGCCTGCCCGTGGCGCTGTCCGGTGAGGCAACGGGACGGATGAGAGCGGCGTCGGAGCTGGCGGCTCGCCTGGCCGAGGGCGACCAGCCGGTCTACGGCCTGAACACTGGGGTGGGTGCCCTGCGCGGGGTGCGCCAGTCCGCACAGGACGCCGGGCGCTTCACGCGGCTCACGATCCAGTCGCACCGCACCTCGCACGGCGACCCGCTGCCTGGAGAGGTGGGACGCGCGGCGCTGCTGCACCGGGTGAACGCGCTCTGCCGCGGGCGCAGCATGGTGCGCCCGGAGGTGGCCGAGGCGTTCGTGGCCGCGCTCAACGACGGTGTGGCGCCGCGGCTGCCGCCGATCGGATCGCTGGGCCAGTCCGACCTGCCGGCCATGGCCGAGCTGATCGACGCGCTGCAGGCGCGCGGGCTGGTGCTCCAGCGGGGCGAGGCGCTGGCGCTGCTCAACGGCAACTCGCTCTCGGTCGGGATCGGCGCGCTGGCGCTGGCCGACACGGCGCGGCTGCTCGACGCCCACGACGTGGTGGGGGCGCTCAGCCTGGAGGGGTTCGCCGGCAACCCGTCGGTGCTGCATCCGCAGGTGGCCGACGCGCGGCCGTTCCGCGGGCTGGCCACGTCGATCGACCGGATGCGGAAGCTGCTCGAGGGCAGCTACCTGTGGCAGCCCGGGGCGCCGCGGAACCTGCAGGACCCGCTCAGCTTCCGCACGCTCCCGCAGGTGCTGGGCGCCGCCCGCGACGCGCTCGGCCACGCCCGCATGCAGCTGGAGACCGAGCTCAACGCCTCGGGCGACAACCCGATGGTGGTCGCCTCGGAGGACCGGATCGTCTCGGTCGGCAACTTCGACGTGACGCCGGTGGCGGCGGGGCTCGACCTGATGCGGATCGCGATGGCGCAGGTGATGACGGCGAGCTGCGAGCGCATCCAGAAGCACCTGGCCGAGCACTGGTCCGGGATCTCCACGGGGCTTCGCAGCACCGACACCCCCGACGACGCGCTGGCGCTGGTCGGCGGCGGCGCGGCCGCGTTGGCCGCCGAGGCGCGGCTGCTGGCGATGCCGGTGTCGCTGGAGCTGCCGACGTCGACGGTCGCGGGCGGGATCGAGGATCACCTGACGATGGCGCCGCTGGGGGCGCGGCGGCTGGCCGAGACGGTGGAGCTGGCAGCGCGGCTGGCCGGGCTGGAGCTGGTGGTGTCGGCACAGGCGATCGACCTGCGCGGCGCGCGCCGCTGGGCGCCGGCACGGCCCCCGTGCACGCCCGCGTCCGTGAGATGGTGCCGTTCATCGGAGCCGGCGAGGCCTGGGACCAGGATCTGTCGGCCGTCGCTGCTTGGATGCGCGAGGGCGCCGGCGTCCGCCGCTGATCTCTGTCTCGGCGCCGGGATTGTTGTCATATCTGGAATATGGTACGTTCGCCCGGTGCCCCCCTCGGCCGTTGTCTCCGAAGGCCCGGAGGCGCCCCTCTTCCTGGAAGTGCGCCCCGATAGCCTGACCGATGCCGTCTACGAAGCGATTCGTCGGGGGATCATCGACCGGCGCCTCGCGCCGGGAAGCCCGGTGACCGAGGCGGCCCTGGCCGAGCAGCTGGGAGTCAGCAAGACGCCCGTGCGCGAGGCCCTGCTGCGGCTGAAGGACATCGGCGTGATCGAGCCCAACGGCAGGCGCGGGGGACGGGTGGTGCAGCTGTCGGAGCTCTCCGTCAGGCGTGCCTACGAGGTGCGGGATGCGCTCGAGCCGTACGCCGCCGGACGGGCCGCGGAGCGGGCCAAGGCCGATCAGGTCGCCGAGCTGCGGTCGCTGGCTGCGCGGTCTCTGGCCTGCGTCCAGGCCGGCGACGTCGACGGGTTCACGCACCACGACGTCGATTTCCACACGGCCATCGCGGAGGCTGCGTCGAACCCGTTGCTGCGCCGGATGGTGGAGGACGCACTGACGCTGGCCCTCACCCTGCGCCGCCGCGCGCGGCCCAAGGCGACCGCGTCGCGGGCCTGTGCGGAGGCACACGTGCGGATCGCGGATGCGATCGCGGACGGCGCCGCTGCGGTCGCCGAGCGCGAGATGCGCGGGCACATCGGCTTCGTCGCCGGCATGGTGCTGGCCGGCCCGCTCCAGACGACCACCGACGAGGTCGGTCTGTGACCGTCAAACCAACTTGTTACGACAACGAACGTCCGAGGTGGACTTACACCCCCGACGAGGAAGCGAGGAATTGGTGAACGACTACGAGTATCACCTGTACGAAGAGGCGAAGTCCGGCAGGATGTCCCGCCAGCAGCTGCTCGTCCGGGCAACCATGATGGGCGTGTCGCTGCCTGCGCTGACGGCAATCCTGGCCGCCTGCGGGAGCAGCTCCAGCTCGAGCTCCGGCGGCGGCGGTGGCAGCACCAGCGCCGGGGCCGTCAAGCGGGGCGGTACGGGGGTGTTCGGCATCACGTCGCCCGCCCAGGACGTAGACCCGATCACCATGTTCAACACCGGCTCGATCATGACCACGCAGCTGGCCGCCGACTATCTGGTCTTCCCCGACGCCAACTACGTGATGCAGCCGCGTCTGGCCACCAAGTGGGTGCCCGGGAGCACGCCCGACGAGTGGGTCGTTCACGATCCGCCAGGGCGTGCTCTGGCAGGACGGCTCACCGTTCACGGTCGACGACGTGGTCGCGTCCTTCGATCGCATCACCGATCCCAAGGTCGGATCTGCCGCGCTGTCGGCGTTCGCGGGTGTTCTCTCGAACGGCAACATCGAGAAGGTGGACGACCAGACCGTCAAGTTCCATCTCGACCGCCCCTACGGCGACTTCCCGACGCTGGTGTCGTCCTTCAACTACAACTCCGTGATCCTGCCCAAGGACTACAAGGAGGGGACGTTCACGAAGGGCGGGATCGGCACCGGGCCGTTCATCCTGAAGACGTTCTCGGCCGACCAGGGCGCGAGCTACGTCAAGAACCCGAAGTACTGGGGCGGCCCCACGCTGCCCTACCTGGACGCCGTCCAGATCAAGTACTTCGCGGACACGCCGCCGATCGTGCTGGCCATCCAGGGCGGCTCCATCGACGTGTTCCCGCAGGTGCCCTACCAGGGCTCGCAGGCGCTGTTCTCGGATGCCAACATCCACGTCAGCGAGACGCCCTCGAGCGAGTACCGCACGCTGCAGATGCGGGTCGACCAGGACCCCTGGAAGGCGAAGGAGGTGCGCCAGGCGCTGGCGTACTCGCTCGACCGGCCGGGCCTCGTCCAGGGCCTGCTGGGCGGCAAGGCGGAGCTCGGCAACGACCACGCGTTCGCGCCCATCTACCCGGGATCGCCGACCTCCGCGGAGGTGCCGCAGCGGGCGCAGGACATCGACAAGGCCAAGCAGCTGCTGCAGACCGCGGGGATGACCTCGGTCAACGTCACGCTCACCACCGAGCAGTTCCTGGAGATCCCGCAGTACGCCCAGTACGTGAAGCAGATGGCGGCGCCGGCCGGGTTCAACATCACGCTGGACGTCCAGCCGCAGACGAAGTTCTACGGCACCGGCGCCAACCAGCCCTGGCTGCAGGCCAACTTCGGCATCACCGACTGGGGTGCCCGCGGCGTCGCCGGCCAGACCATCGACCCGGCCTACCTGTGCAGCTCGGTGCCGAAGCCCGACCTGTCGAACGCCGGCGCGTGGAACTCCGCGCACTGGTGCGATCCGCAGTTCGACACGCTGGTCAAGCAGTTCGAGGGCGAGGCCGACGAGCAGAAGCGGAAGGATCTCGCGGTGCAGGCCGCGACCATCCAGAACGAGGAGGTGCCGGACGTGATCGCGTACTGGATCAACGAGCTGCGCGCCACCCGCACGAACGTCCACGGCCTGGCCGTCGGGCCGACATTCCATCTCGACGCGAGGGAGATGTGGAAGTCCTGAGCATCATCGGGGCCGGCGCTCTCAGCATGGAGCGCCGGCCCTCGCGGGGCCACGGTAGCCGCAGCGTGGGCCGCTACATCCTGAAACGGCTGGGGCTGAGCCTGATCACGCTGGTGATCGTCTCGTTCACGGTGTTCGCAGCCGCAGAGGTGCTGCCGGGCGACGTCGCCCGCACGGTGCTGGGGCCGTATGCCAGCCGCCAGCAGGTGGATCAGCTGAACCACAAGCTGGGCACCGACCAGCCGCTGGTCAGGCGCTACCTGACCTGGGCGGGCGACTTCATCAAGGGTGACTGGGGCACCTCGCCGATCCTGAACGTGCCGGTGCGGCCGCTGGTGCTCGACCGGCTCAAGAACTCACTGATCCTGGCCGGCTTCGCGCTGCTTCTGATCGTGCCCATATCCGTGCTGTTAGGGGTGCTGGCGGCGCTCAACTACGGCGGGGCGGCCGACCGCATCATCACCATCACCGGCCTCTCGTTCGTGGCCCTGCCCGAGTTCGTGGTCGGCACCTTCGTGATCGTGATCTTCGCGGTGCACCTGGGTTGGTTCCCGGTGTCATCGTCCGTGCCTGATGCCAACCCGGTCGACATCTTCCAGCAGCTGCTGCTGCCGTCGATCCCGCTGATGTTCGTCCTGTTCGGGTACATCTCACGCATGGCCCGGGTCGGCACGGTCGAGTCGCTGCGCTCCAACTACACGCGCACGGCGGTGCTGAAGGGCCTGCCCCAGCGCCAGGTCGTCGGCAGGCACGTGCTGCGCAACTCGCTGCTGCCGACGATCACGGTCGTCAGCGTGCAGGTCGGCTACCTGGTGGGCGGGCTGGTGGTGGTGGAGACGCTGTTTAGCTATCCCGGCATCGGCCAGCTGATCCTGAACGCCGCCGTCAGCCACGATCTGCCGGTGCTGGAGCCGGCGGTGCTGATGATCGCGATCATCTACCTGGTCGCCAACTTCATCGCCGACGTGCTGGTGGCGGTCCTGAACCCCCGCGTGAGGCTGGCGACGTGAGCACCGTCGAGCAGAGCGACCTGGCCGGGATCCCGGGCGGCACCGCGCCGGAGGATGTGGCCCGCGCTGCGGCGCGCCCGGCGCGCCGAGCTGGTGCGCGGCCTGCTGCACTCAAAGACGTTCATGATCGGCGCCGCGATGGTGGCCGTGTGGGTGATCTCGGCGCTGTTCTGGCGCTGGATCACGCCGTACAACCCGCAGGCGGTGGACCCATCGACACCCTCAAGGCGCCGAGCAGCTCGCACTGGTTCGGCACCGACAACCTCGGCCGCGACGTGTTCTCGCGCGTGATCGCGGGAGCGGCACCGGTGCTGACGGTGGCTCCGCTGGCGACGGCGCTGGGGCTGCTGGGAGGCATCACGCTGGGGCTGCTCACCGGCTACTACCGGGGCTGGGTGGACGACGTCTTCAGCCGGCTCGTGGATGCGCTGCTGACGTTTCCGCTGATCATCCTGGCGGTGCTGGTGCTGGCCTCGCTGGGGCGCTCGCCCCGCAACGTGATCCTCGTGATCGGCATCATCTTCACGCCGCTGATCGCGCGCACGGTGCGCTCGGCGGTGCTGATCGAGCGCGAGCGCGAGTACGTGGCCGCCGCCCAGCTGCGGGGGGAGCGCGGCCCCCGCATCATGGTGTTCGAGATCCTGCCCAACATCACCGGCCCGATCACGGTGGAGGGCACCATCCGGCTCGGCTATGCGATCTTCGCCGCCGCCACGCTTGCCTTCCTCGGCCTCGGCATCCAGGATCCATCGCCCGACTGGGGTCTGCAGGTGGCGAATGCCCGCGCCTACGTGCAGATCGCCTGGTGGATGGCGATCTTCCCGGCCCTGGCGCTGTCGACGCTGGTGGTGGGCGTCAATCTGATTGCCGACGGCATCAGGCGGGTGCTCGAGGAATGAGCGCCGTGGCCGAACAGGCAGCTGTCCGCATCGAGGGCCTGACCGTCAGCTACCGGCGCCGCCGGAAGCTGCTGCGGGTGCTGAACGACGTGTCGTTCGAGATCGGCCACGGCGAGGCCTACGGGCTGGTGGGCGAGTCCGGCTGCGGCAAGACGACCGCGGCGATGGCGCTGATGCGCTACCTGCCCGACAACGCGGTGGTCGACGGCGGCCGCATCATGTTCGGCGATGAGGACGTGCTGACCGCCAGCGACTCCACGCTGCGCAAGTGGCGGGGCGAGCGCATGGCGATGGTCTACCAGGACCCCGGCTCCGCCCTCAATCCGTCCATCAAGGTGGGCGAGCAGATCGCCGAGGTCTACCGCTTCCACAAGCACCTCGGCAAGTCGGACGCGCTGGCTGCCGCCATCGAGATGCTCTCGACGGTGCAGATCTCGGCGCCCGACCGGGTCGCACGGCGGTACCCCCACGAGCTGTCCGGCGGCCAGCAGCAGCGCGTCATGTTCGCCATGGCGCTGGCCACCGACCCCGACCTGCTGGTGCTGGACGAGCCCACCACCGGCCTCGACGCGACGGTCGAGGCGGAGGTGCTCGACCTGGTCGAGCAGCTGCGCGCCCAGTTCAACACATCGATCCTGTTCGTCAGCCACAACCTGGGGATCGTCGCGCGCGTCTGCGAGCGGGTGGGCGTGCTGTACGCGGGGCGGCTGATCGAGCAGGGGCCGGCGCAGGAGCTGTTCCAGAGCCCGCGGCACCCCTACACGCTGGCGTTGCTTCGCTGCATGCCGCGGCTGGGGATGCGCAAGGACACCGACCGGCTGGACTCGATCGCGGGATCGCTGCCGCCGCTGGGCGCCGAGATCGCCGGTTGCGTGTATGCCGACCGCTGCCCGATCGCGCGCGACCGCTGCCGCACCGAGCCGCCGCAGATCGAACCGGTGAACGAGCGGCACGGCGCCCGCTGCTTCTACCACGAGGAGGTGCCGGGCATCCCGCCGCAGGCGCAGGGGATCGAGCAGGTGCCGGCCGCGGCCGTCGAGCAGGGGATGCTGCTCGAGGTGGAGCAGCTGGTCAAGGCCTACGGCTCCGGCGCGAACGCGGTCCTGGCCGTCGCCGGCGTCGACGTGCACGTCGCCCGCGGCGAGGTGCTGGGGCTGGTGGGCGAGTCGGGCAGCGGCAAGACCTCGCTGGCCAAGTGCATCGTGGGGCTGATCGACCCGACCGAGGGCAGCATCGAGTTCGAGCACATGGACGTCACGAAGGGCCGGTCGCGCGGCCGCGAGGCGAGGCGCAGGCTGCAGATGGTGTTCCAGAATCCCGACAACGCCCTCAACCCCAGCCACACGGTCGGCTCGATCCTGCGCCGCTCGCTGCAGCTGCTGGCCGGTGTCAGGAGCAAGGGGCAGCAGGATGCGGAGTTGGAGGCGCTGACCAGGTCGGTGCGGCTGGAGCCGCGCCACCTGGACGTGCGGCCGTCATCGCTCTCGGGCGGTCTCAAGCAGCGGGTGGCGATCGCCCGATCGTTCGCCGGCAAGCCGTCGATGGTGCTGTGCGACGAGCCGACCTCGGCGCTGGACGTGTCGGTGCAGGCGGCGATCCTGAACCTGCTGGTCGACCTGCAGCGGCGCGAGGGCGTCTCCTACGTCTTCATCTCCCACGACCTCGCCGTCGTGCGCTACGTGGCCGACCGGATCGCCGTCATGTACCTGGGGCAGATCGTGGATGTCGGCCCCAGCGAGGCCGTGTTCAGCGTGCCACACCATCCCTACACCGAGGCGCTGTTGTCGGCCATCCCCACCCTCGACATCGAGGCGAAGGCCCGCATCAAGCTGCGCGGGACGCTGCCCAGCCCCAGCGATCCGCCCAGCGGCTGCCGCTTCCACACGCGCTGCCCGCGCTACCTGGGCGATATCTGCAAGACCGAGGAGCCACCCTGGCAGGACAGCACCGGCGGCCAGCGCTACCGCTGCCACATCGCGCCCGACGAGCTGGAGCGGCTGCAGACGCAGGACGCCGGCGACGCAGGCCGGCGACCCGGTCGCCTGAGAGCCCTGCGGGGCGAGGGGACGGCGTTGCTCGGACCGCCATGCGCTTAACGTGCCCTTAACGTGCATATTATGCACGAGATGCGTATTATGAGCGCATGGAACAGATCTCCGGGTGTCAGGCTGTTGAGCGTGCGATCACGATCCTGGAGCTGTTCGACGAGCACCGCACGGTCGTCGGCGTGGGCGATGCCGCCAAGGCGCTGGGCGTGCATCGCAGCACCGCATCGCGGCTGATGGCGACGCTCGAGCGCCGCGGGCTGCTGGAGCAGGCGGAGGGCTCCGCCAGCTACCGCCTGGGCCTGGGCCTGGTGCCGCTGGCCGGCTACGTGCTGAACCGCTTTCCCGTCCGCGCCCAGGCCGGACAGGTGCTGCGGGAGCTGCGCGACGCGACCGGCGAGACGGCCTGGCTGGGCGTGCTCGACGCGCACAAGATCACCTACCTCGACCAGGCTTCCAGCCGCCACGTCACCGTCAACGTCGACTGGGTCGGCGTCCGCCACGAGCTGACGGAGGGCGTCACCGGCCGGCTGCTGCTGGCTTACCAGCCCGGCGACGTGATCGACCGGCTCGTGGCCGAGGCGCCCGCCGAGGCGCCGGGCCTGTCCGACACCGAACTGGCGCAGGTGCGCCGGCAGGGCCACGCCATCCGCATCAGCGAGGGCGAGGACGGCTACTGCGGCGTCGCGGTGCCGATCCGCGATGCCGGCGGCATGGTGGTGGCCGCGATCGCCCTCGGAGGACCGCGGTTCCGCGTCTCCGAGCAGCGGGTGCGCGACGAGCTGTTGCCGGCGGCACTCAACGCCGCCGCCCGCGTGTCCGAGGCGCTGGGTCACCGGGCCGCTTGATGAGCACACGCCGACGCGGCTTCTACCCGGTTGCGGCGCTGTCCGGGCTCTCCTTCGGCGTGCTGGCCGTGGCCGTCCCGCTGCACGTCGCCGCCATGCACCGGCCCGCCTCGCTGGCCGGCCAGCTGCTCGCATCGGTCACCGTCGCCGTGGCGCTGGCCGCGCTGGGCGCCGGTGTCGTCGGCAGGATGGTGGGCAGCGCCCGCAACCTGCTGGTGACGTCGATCGCGGTCACCGCTGTGGTCAGGCGGTGCTGCTGGCCGCGTCGTCCACGGCCTGGATGGTGGTGGGCACCGCTCTGGTCGGCGCCGGCATCGGCCTGTTCTGGGTCGCCAGCCAGACGCTGCTCGGCCGCTCGTCCGGCGGCGACGGCAGCGAGCGCGCCTTCGCCCACCACTACGCCGCCTACACGCTCGGGGTCGCCGGAGGCTCCGCGATCGTCGGCACCGTCGCCGCAGTCCTGCGCCACGCGGGCATCGGCGAGGCGGATGCCATCCAGCTCAGCTACGGGCTGGCGCTGGCCGCGATGCTGCTGGCGCTGGTGCTGTGGCGCCCTCGCCGCGAGCGCGACGCCGTCCCGCGCGGACTGCGCCCGCGCACCTCGCCTCAGGCGGTGGCGGTGCAGCTGCCCGACCTGCTGCTGGTCTCCGCGCTGGCGATGATGCTGCCGCTGACGCCGATCGTGCTTCTGCGCGACTTCCACCTGGCGCCGTTCGTGGTCGGGCTGACCGTGGCGTGCGTCCAGGCCGGCAAGATCGGCGGCGCGCTTTGCCGGCCGCATCATCACCCGTGAGAGCGGTCATCGCCGGGCGATCCTGTTGCTGCTGGGCGCGGGTGCCGTCCTCAGCCTGGCGCTGTGCGCCTCCACCAGCACGCTCGGCGCACCGCTGTTCGTGCTGGCGCTGGTCGCCACCTCCTTCGTCGCCACGGGCGCCTGGCCGCTGATCGTGGACTCGGCGCTGGCTCGCATCGAGCCGGACACCCGGCCCAACGTGACGGTCACGTGGAACGCCTTCGAGTACGGCGTGATCGCGACGGTGACAGCGCTGTCCGGCTGGCTGCTGGCCAGCCTGCACAGCCCCGAGCTGCTGTTCGCGCTGGGGGCGGCGCTGCTCGCGGCGGCAACCGTGTCGGCGGGCTTCGTGCTGCGGCTGCCGGTGTACGCTCCGGAGGTGCCGGAGCTCTCGTCATGACCGCGGACCTGCGGCTGGGGATGATCGGCGCCGGCTGGATCGCAGACCGGCATCTGCAGAGCGTCTCGCGAGCTGCAACAGGTCTCCGTCGTCGCGGTGGCCGACCTCGATCGCACCCGCGCCGAGCGGGTCGCGTCGGCGGCGGGAGCGGCCGTGCACGACGACTGGCGGGCCATGCTCGACCAGGAGCAGATGGACGCCGTGATGGTGCTGACGCCGCCGCTGGCACACCGCGAGCCGCTGGAGGCCGCCGTCGAACGAGGGCTGCCGGTGTACCTGGAGAAGCCGGTCGCCCGCACGCACGACGACGCCGTCGCCATCGCCGACGCGGTGCGCGGCGCCGGGGCGCTGGTCGCCGTCGGCTACCAGTACCGCGCGCTGGACTTCCTTCCCGACCTGGCCGCTGCGGCCGCCGCCGACCCGCTCGGCCTGCTCGCCTCGTACAGCGTTGGAGCCACGGCCGGGCGGCCCTGGTTCGTTCAGCAGGCCCAGGGTGGTGGCCAGGTGCTGGAGCGGGCCAGCCACCACATCGACCTGCAGCGGGCGATCGCCGGCGAGGTCGACTGGGTGCAGGCGGCCGGGTCGCAGGTCGACCTGGCAGGCGACCAGCGGCCGGCGGGATCCGACATCGACGACGTGATCACGCTCACGCTCGGCTTCCGCTCGGGTGCGCTCGGCACCGTTCTGGTGGCCTGGACGCAGCCCAGCCTGCCCTCCCGCTACACGCTGGACCTGGTGTCGTCGCCGGTCGGTCAATGCGCGTCGAGCTCGACCCAGGGTTCTCGGCGATCGGCGTCCGCGGCGGCGGCGAGATGTCGCTGCGTACCGACGCGCCTCCGATCCAGCGCGGCCTGGAGCGGTTCCTGGATGCGGTGCGGGCGGGCGATCCCGGCCTGGTCGCGTGCAACGTCGAGCAGGCCGCCGGCACGCTCGACGTGGCGCTGGCGTGTGAGCGGGCGCTGGCCGGCGGCGGCCGCGTCACCGTCGAGTCGTGAGCGACCACGAGCTGGTGATCCGCGGCGGCCGCGTGATCGGCGCGGACGGGGAGCGGACGGCGGACGTGGCGGTGGACGGCGAGCTGATCGCGGCGGTGCGCCGGGCCTGCGCGGCCGGCGTGAGATCGACGCGGACGGGCTGTACGTGATCCCGGGAGCGGTCGACGGGCACGTGCACATGCGAACCGACCGGCCGCTGCACGTCTACGACGACACGTTCGAGACCGGCGGTACGGCGGCGGCATTCGGCGGCGTCACGACGATCATCGACCAGGCCCAGGTGGAGCCGGGCACGCCGCTGATGGAGGGCTTCCGCAAGCGGCGGGCCGAGGCCGACGGCCACTGCCCGATCGACTACGGGCTGCACCTGAACCTGCGCGAGCCGTCGCTGGCGCGGGTCGACGAGATCCCGGCGGTGATGGCCGAGGGCGTGCCCACGGTCAAGATGTTCATGACCTATGAGACCTACCAGCTGCCCGACGACATCATCTTCCGGGCGATGCAGCGTGTCGCCGGGAACGACGGCATGGCCGTCGTCCACGCGCGAGAACGGCGCCATCGTGGCCGAGCTATCGCGAGAGTTGGAGCAGCTGGGCCGCACCGATCCACGCTGGTATCCGTCGATCAGCCCGCCGGTGATGGAGGGGGAGGCCGCACACCGGGCGCTGGCGCTGGCCCGGCTGGCGGGGTGCCGGCTGCTGCTGTTCCACCTCACCACCACCGACTCGCTGGCCGAGCTGCGGCGTGCGCGCGACGCGGGTCAGGCCGCCTTCGGCGAGGCGCTGCTGCACCATCTGCTGCTGGGCGACGAGCTCTACCTCGATCCCGAGCTGGCGCCGCAGTTCATGGGCACGCCGCCGCTGCGGCCCCGGCTGCATCGCGACGCGCTGTGGCGGGCGCTGGCCGAGGGCACGCTCGACGTCGTCTCCACCGACCACGGGCCTCGCCGCCGGATGGCGGACGAGTCGGGCAGGCTGCGGCACCAATCCGGCACGAGCGGGGTCGAGGTGCGGCTGGCGCTGATGCACGATCGCGGGGTGCTGGACGGCCGCATCGACCCGCAGCGCTGGGTCGACGTCTGCTGCACCGCGCCGGCAAGGCTGCACGGGCTGCCACAGAAGGGCCGGCTGGAGCCCGGGCGCGACGCCGACATCGTGCTGTTCGACCCCGCCGCGACCCGGCGGCTGTCGGCCGGCGTCCTGCACTCGGACATCGACCACTCCACCTACGACGGGCAGGACGTGCGCGGCTGGCCGGTCGTCACGATCAGCCGCGGCCAGGTGATCGCCGACCGTGGCGAGTGGCTGGGCGAGCCCGGCCGCGGCCGCTTCCTGCGCCGGTCGATCGACTAGACTAGTTCGCCAGATCGAGCACGACCCTGCGGCCGCTGCCCGATCGCAGCAGGTTGAAGGCCTCGGCGATCCCGTCGAGTGGCAGCCGGTGTGAGATCAGCCGGTCGAGCGGCAGCCGTCCGCGCGCGTACTGGTCGAGGATCACGACGAAGTCGCGCTCCGGCCGAGCCGAGCCGTACAGCGCTCCCATCACGCGCCGCTCCATGCGCGGGATCGACAGCGCCGGCAGCTCCAGCACCGCGTCCTCGGCCGGGATCCCGATCAGAACGGCCGTGCCGCGGCGACGCGTCGAGAGGAACGCGGCGCGCATCGCGTCGCTGCGGCCGGTGGCCTCGATCGCCACGTCGACACCGCCGCCCGATGCCTCCTGCACCCGCTCTGCCGTCTCCTCGGCCGTGGCCGCGGCCTGGACGGCGTCCGTTGCCCCCAGGGACAGCGCCGCCTCCAGCCTCCCCTCGATGGAGGTCGACGGCGATGATCGGCGCCGCTCCGACGGCGGCCAGGCCCATCACCGCCGACAGGCCGACGCCGCCGCAGCCGATCACGGCCGCGCGCTGGCCGGCGCGCACCTGCGCGCTGCGCCAGACGGCGCAGATCCCGGTGGTGACCGCACAACCCACCAGCGCCGCCACCTCGGGCGGCACGTCATCGGGGATCGGCACGCACGACGCCTCGGGCAGCACCGTCCGCTCGGCGAAGGACGAGATGAACGAGTAGTGGTAGACGGGCTCGCCGCCGCGTGACAGCCGGGTGGTGCCGTCCAGCAGCGTGCCCTGCGCCATCATCGGCCAGGCCACTCCGCACAGGTGCGGCAGGTCGTCCAGGCACTCGGCGCAACGCCCGCACGACGGCGCCCATGAAAGCGCCACGTGCTGGCCCGCCGCGACCCGCGTCACGCCGTCACCGACCGCCTCGACCACGCCCGCCCCCTCGTGCCCGAGGACGGCTGGGCAGCGGGTCTCGGCAGTGCCGTCGATGGCGTTCAGATCGCTGTGGCAGACGCCGCTTGCCAGCAGCCGCACCTGCACCTCGCCGGCCCGCGGGGGTGCCAGGTCAAGCTCCTGCACCTCGAGGTCGCCCCCGACTCCCTCCAGCACCGCGGCCCGGATGGTGGTCATGGTCGGCGAGTGTATCGGCTGCCATACTCACCCGATGCAATCCGCTGACAGCGCCGCCGGCGAGCTCCTGATCGAGGGGGCGGTCGTGGTGCCGTCGGCCGCAGGCGAGCCGATCGCAGACGCGACCGTGCTCGTCACCGACGGCGTCGTCACCGCGCTGGGCGATGGCGGCGAGCTCGCGGCCGCGCACCCTGCGGCGCGCCGCGCCGGTGGCCCCGGCATGCTGGTCATGCCGGGACTGGTGAACGCCCATCAGCACGCCGAGGGCGTGTCCACCTTCCAGATGGGGTTCGTGGACGAGCCGTTCGAGCCGTGGATGGCGTTGATGCATGCGCTGCCGTCCGTGGACGCCTACCTGACCACGCTCTACAAGTCGATGCTGATGCTGACCAGCGGGGTGACGACGCACGTGCACTCGCACTTCCCCGCCAAGCAGGGCTACGGCGACGATCCGGCCGGCGGCTACCTGGCGGAGCTCGAGGGGGCGGTCAGCGCCCACCGTGAGGCCGGTCTGCGCACCGCACTCGCGCCCTACTGGCGTGACCGCGCCTCGTTCGTCTACGACGACGACGCGCGGTTCATCGACAGCCTGCCGGACGACCTGTCCGGCCCAGCGCGGGTGCTCGTCGACGGCCCCCGCATACCGAACAGCGTCTACATCGATGCCGTCACCGAGCTGAACCGGCGGCTTGCGGGCGACGAGATGATCGGCGTGCAGCTGTCGATCGCGGCGCCTCAGTGGGCGTCGGACGAGCTGGTCGATGCCGTCGGCGAAGCGGCCGCCGCGCTTGGGATCGGCGTCCACCTGCACGCACTCGAGAGCCGCCGCCAGCTGGCCTGGGGGGATGATGTCCACGCGGGCAACGAGCTCCGCAGGCTGGCCGACCGGGGCGTGCTGGGCGACCGCACGGCGATCGCCCACGGCGTCTACCTGCGCGATGCGGACATCGACCTGATGGCCGAACGCGGCGCGATGGTGGCCCACAACTGCTCCTCGAACCTGCGGCTGGCCTGCGGCATCGCACCGGTGCGCCGCCTGGTGGCGCGTGGCGTCACCGTCGGCCTGGGCAGCGACGACATGACGCTCGACGATGACGACGACATGCTCAGCGAGGTACGGGCCGCGCACGTCACGCAGCGGGTGTGGGAGGGGCCGGATCCGCTGCTCGATGCGCGCGACATCCTGCGAATGGCGTGGGAGGGCGGAGCCCGCATCGCCGGGCTCGAGGGCCAGGTCGGTCGGCTGGAACCCGGGTACCGGGCAGACGCGGTCGTGCTCGACCTGGATGCGATGCGCGGGGTCTACACCTCGCCCGCCGTCCCCTACCACGACCTGGTGGTGGCCCGCGCCCGGCGCCGGCACGTGCGGCAGGTGCTGGTGGCCGGGCGGGTGCTCGCGCAGGACGGCCGGCCGCTGCACCTGGACATGGACGCGCTCGGCGCCGAGGTGGCCGCGTCGGCCGACGCGGCCGTGCGGGCCGTCGACCCGGCCCGCGTGGAACTGCTGCAGCGGCTGCGGCCGTGGATGCTGCGCTACCCGCCGGCGTACTGAAGGAGGTTCACACGTGCGCGAAGCTCGGATCGACCAGACGACAGAGGGCCGGCTACCGGTGGGTGAAGGCTGGTTCATCCTCAACCTCGGAGAGATGCCGTGGGAGACGGTTCCCGGCTTCGGGGTGTGGCGCGATCTCGACTGGGCCAGGGTGTCCGGCGACGAGCCGGTCGTCGGTATTCACGTCCACGTGCTGCAGCCTGGGGAGACCAACGGCTACTACCACGCCGAAGCCGCCCAGGAAGGGTTCGTCGTGCTCAGCGGCGAGTGTCTGGCGCTCGTGGAGGGCCAGGAGCGGCCGATGCGCCAGTGGGACTTCCTCAACTCACCGCCGGGAACCGCTCACATCACGATCGGAGCCGGCGACGGACCCTGCGTGATCCTGATGTTCGGCGGCCCCGATCCCAGCCGGAAGGTCGAGTGGATCGCCGATGAGACCGCCGCCAGGTACGGAGCCAGCGTCGAGCAGACGACCGGGGACTCCGGCGAGGCGTACGGCGATCTGCCGGACGAGGTGCTCACGCCTCCCCCGGCGCCGTTCGGGAGGCGGGCGGCTAAGGCAGGCCGGCCGCATCGTCGTCCAGCACGACCACCGTCCGCGCGCCCTGCCCGCGGCGCAGCCGCTCGAAGGCGGCCTCGATCCCGTCCAGGTCGGTGAAGTCGGACACGGCGCCGGCCACGTCCAGCCGCCCGTCCATCAGCATGCCGATCAGCTCCGGCATCTCTGCGGCCGGATTGCCCGATCCGTAGAAGCAGCCCGCAATCGTCTTGTCGCTCAGGAAGTCGAGGGCCGGCAACGCCACCTCGACCCCGCTGGGGGCGATGCCCACGACCACCGCCGTGCCGCCCGGCCGGATCATGTCGAACGCCTGGCGGATCGTGTCCGGCCGTCCGACCACCTCGATCGCACGGTCGGCGCCGCCGTCGCCGCACAGGTCCCGCACCCGCGCCACGGGGTCGCCGCCGTCGCCGGACAGCACCATGTCGGTGGCGCCCAGCCGCAGGGCGCGCTCCAGCTTTCCCGGGTCGCGGTCGATCGCGACCACGCGGGCCGCCCCGGCCAGCCTGGCGCCCGCGATCGCCTGCAGGCCGACGCCGCCGCAGCCGATCACGGCGACGCTCTGGCCGGGCCGTACGCGCGCCACGTTGCGCACCGCGCCCAGGCCGGTGACGACGCTGCAGCCGACCAGCGCCGCCTGCCACAGAGGCAGCCCCGCCGGCAGCGGCACCGCCGCGGCGGCGGGGACGACGCACCGCTCGGCGAAGCAGGCGACGCCCAGGAAGTGCTTGACGGGCTCGCCGCTGGGGAACGAGAGGCGCGTGGTGCCGTCGCCCAGCACCCCGCGGCTGTTGTGCTCGCCGACGGGGACGCAGAGGTTGGCGTGGCCGGCCAGGCACTGCGCGCAGGCGCCGCAGGAGGGCACGAAGCAGAACGCCACGCGGTCGCCGGCGGCGACGTGCGCGACGCCCGGGCCCACGGCCTCGACCGTGCCCGCACCCTCGTGGCCGAGCACGATCGGCTGCCGCTCGCTCCCCAGGTGCCCGTCTGCCAGGTGCACGTCGGAGTGGCAGACGCCGGCCGCTGCGACCCGCACCAGCACCTCGCCGGGGCCGGGCGACGCCAGCTCCAGCTGCTCCACCGTCAGGGGCGAACCCATCTCGCGCAGCACCGCCGCCCGCGTCCTCATGCCACCCGCCATCGCTCGAGCGCATCCAGATCCGGCTCGACGCCCAGCCCCGGCCCGGGCGGGGGCGCGATCGTCCCGTCGCCGGCGATCTCGAGCACGAAGGGCAGCATCCAGTCGCGGCGCTCTGCCGACCAGGAAGGTGGGTCGTAGGGCACCTCCACGTAGCCGTGGTGGGAGAGCGCGCAGGCCGCATGCAGGTTCGCGACCAGCCCGTACCCGTTCGACCAGGTGTGCGGCGACCAGCTGCGACCCAGCTCGCGGGCGAGGTCGGCGATCCGCCGGCAGCCGCCGATGCCGCCGCAGAACAGGACGTCGCACTGGATCACCGCGATGCCGCCGCGGGTCAGCAGGTCGCGCGCCTCGTGCTCCTGCCGCACCATCTCCCCGGCCGCGATCGGCACGCTGGTGGATCCGACCAGCGCCGCGTAGCTGTCGACGTCGGCCGTGGGCAGCGGCTCCTCCAGCCAGTGGATGCGAAGCGGCTCGAGCGCCGTGACGCACTCGCGTGCGGTGGCGAGCTTCCAGGCCGGGGCGAGGTCGCCGGGCATCCGCCAGCCCTGGTTCGCGTCGACCATGATCTCCATCTCGTCGCCGACCGCCTCCCGCACGGCCTCAACCACCCGCACGTCGTCACGCCAGTCGGGGTGATGGAAACGGATCTTGAGCGCCCGCAGGCCGCGGTCGCGCAGCGCCACTGCGCGGCTCGCCCGCTCCGTTGGTCCCGCCAGCTCGCCGGTCGAGGCGTAGGCCGCGAGCGCGGCGACCGTTGCCACCCAGCAGCTGCCAGACGGGCATCCCGGCTGCCCGGCCGGCCAGATCCCAGCACGCGACCTCGACCGCCCAGGGGCGGCCGCCGTGGAAGTCGACGGTCTCGCACGTCCGCTGCACGGATGAATTGTCGCGCGGGTCAACGCCGCGCAGCAGCCGTTCCAGAAGCTCCCGGTCGGGGAGGCCGTCGCCGCCGCTGGCGTAGCCCGCGGTGCCGTCATCGGCCGTCACGATCACCAGCGTCGCATCCTGCGAGGCGCGCGGGACGGGATCCCACGCAGCCCGGAACGGCGGGTCGAACGGGTGGCGGTAGGTGCGCGTCTCGATCGAGACGATCCGCATCACTCGCCGCCGTAGAAGACGTTCCGAGCGTCGTGGCGAAGCTCCGCGATGCGGCGCACCGAGTCGGCCGGTGCGCCGGCCAGCGCGTCGTCGACGGCGCGGCGGGTGGCGTCGCGTGCCGCTTCGCGGCAGGCCGTCTCGTCGGTCGCGTCGGGGTCGACCCAGGCCGCCACCAGCAGCACCAGGTCGCCCGCCTGCTCGACAGGCAGCACGCCGTCGGCCACGGCGTCCATCACGCCCTGCCCGATACCCAGCTGGGCGGCGCCCCAGGTGATGCGCTGGTGCAGATCCTCGATAGCGGTGGCCTTGTTGGTCATGATCGTTACGGGCCGCACGGCGTTGCCCGCGCCCAGGCAGACGACCACGGGCGCGTGGCCGGCGCGCGGGTTGGCCAGCGCCGAGACGGCCACCGCCGCGGTCGGCGACCCACGCCAGGCCAGCGCCAGGTTGATGTGGCTGCCGTTCGGGACGTCGCCCGACCAGGCCTCGCCGATCCTGCCGTCGATGTGTTCGCGGTCGAGCATGTGCACGCGGGAACCTATGCGACCACACCGGCTCCGCGCCACCGGCACCAGCCGCGCCGGGCGCGGTAGTCTGCGCCGATGCGTGCGATCGTGTTCACGGGTGCCGGTGGCGCCGAGGTGATGAGCCTGGAGGAGCGTCCCGACCCGGTGCCCGGCTCGGACGAGGTGCTGGTCGCCGCCACGCACTCGGGCATCAACCCGGCCGACCTGCACCAGCGCGCTGGTGGCTATCCGGCGCCGCCCGGCGCCCCCGCCGACGTCCCGGGGCTGGAGGTGTCGGGCACGGTGGTGGCGGTGGGGCGGAACGTCAGCGAGTGGCGTGAGGGAGACCGCGTGTTCGGTGTGGTCGGCGGCGGTGGCCATGCTGACCGCGCCGTCGTGAACGCCCGCCACCTCGCGCGGATCCCGGACCGGCTCGGCGACGAGCAGGCGGCCGCGGTGCCGGAGGCGTTCATCACCGCGCACGACGCCTGCTACACCCAGGCCGGCCTGCATGCGGGCGAGCGGCTGCTGGTGAACGGGGCCAACGGCGGCGTCGGGCTGGCCGCCGTGCAGATGGGGCTTGCCACGGGCGTGCACGTGCTCGCCAACGCTCGCTCGCAGCAGGCCCGCGAGCGGCTGGCCGCACTCGGCGCCGAGCCGGTGTCGCTGGACGAGGCGAAGGACGCGGACGTGATCCTGGAGCTGGTGGGATCTCCCAACCTGGCCGGGAACTTCGAGGCGGTCGCGTTGCGCGGGCGGATCGTGATCGTCAGCACCGCCGCCGGCTCGACGGCCGAGATGCCGCTGCGGGCGCTTATGGGCAAGCGCGCGACCATGATCGGCACGCTGCTGCGGGCGCGGCCGATCGAGCAGAAGGGCGCCGCCGTGCAGGCCTTCGCCCACCAGGTGGTGCCGCTGCTCGAGTCGGGCGCGATCGATCCGGTCGTCGACCGGGTGTTCCCCGCAGAGCAGGCGGCCGAGGCCTTCGACTACGTGGCCCAGCCCGGCAAGTTCGGCAAGGTGCTGCTGGGCTGGTAAGGCCCTAGGGCCAGCGCGGCGGCGAGGCGGACAGCCGCTCGAGCCCGCCCCAGTCGTCGCGGCGGGGTGCGAACACCTCGACGGCGACGGCTCCCTCCGGCCCGGCTTCAACCTCGTGCGGCACGTTCGCGGGGATGCGCCAGGTTGCTCCCGGCCCCAGCTCGCGCGTCTCGCCGCCGATCCGGAAGCGCATCGTCCCGGACGCGAGCACGCCCAGCTGCTCGTTCTCGTGCCGGTGCTCCGGCACCGTGCTGCCGGGATCGAGCTCGATCACAGCGAAGGAGACCAGCTCGCCGCGCACGGTGCGGGCGGCGATGCCGTCCCAGATCCTCAGCGGCTGCATGCCGCCCAGCTGGTCGAAGTCGCTCACCGATCCACCCTATCTCACCGCTTCTTGCCCGGGTTGAACAGCCCCTTCGGGTCGAGCGCCTGCTTGATCGCGCGGTGTGCGCCGACGGCGGCCGGGCCCCACTGCCGCTCCAGGTAGCCGGCCTTGACCGACCCCAGCCCGTGCTCGCCCGAGATCGACCCGCCCATCCCGAGCGTCAGGTCGAACAGCTCCTGAACGGCTGCCTGGGCGGCGGCGAACTGCGCGGGGTCGGCCGGGTCGAGCAGGAAGCTCGAGTGCAGGTTGCCGTCGCCGGCGTGGCCGAAGCTGAGCCCGGTCAGACCGTGCCGCTCCCCGATCCGCGGCACCGCCGCCACCATCTCGGCCAGGCGGTCGAGCGGTACCACGATGTCCTCGGACAGCTTGCCGCCGTGGGCCGCCGCCAGCCGTGACGAGAGGCCGTCGCGCCAGCGCCAGACGGCCTCGCGGTCGTCCACCTGCCGCACCGCGGCGGCGCCCTCCGCCATCGCCTCGAGCAGCGCGTCGCGGCGCTCCGCGGCCTCCAGCCTGCCGCCGTCGGCCTCGGCCAGCACCAGTGCCCCATCGACCGTGTTGGCGGGGAAACCGCCGCCGCCGAACCGCATCGCGGCGGCGTCCAGCAGCTCGATCGCCGCTGCCTCAATGCCGCTGCCCAGGATCCGTTCGATCGCCGCGCAGGCGGCCGCGTCGGTGGGGTAGGTGCCCGCAACGACGTGCACCGCCTCGGGCGCCGGCACCAGCCGCAGCCAGGCGGCGGTGATCAGCCCCAGCGTGCCCTCCGACCCGACCAGCAACCCCAGCAGGTCGTAGCCGGCCACGTCCTTCCGCACCGGCCCGCCAACCGTGATCAGCTCGCCGGGTGCGATCACGGCCTCGATTCCGGTCACCCAGCGGCGGGTGACGCCATATCGGAAGGCGTGCGGCCCACCGGCGTTGGTTGCCAGGTTGCCGCCGATCTGCGACTGCTCGGCGGCGCCGGGGTCGGGCGGGAACATGAGGCCGCTCTCGCGTGCCACCTGGTGCAGGCGTCCGGTGGTGACGCCCGCCTCCACCTGGATCCGCCACACCAGCGGGGCGAAGCTCCGGATCCGGTTCATGCGCTCCAGGCTGATCACCACGCCGCCGTCGGGCACGGCGCCTCCGGCGACCCCGCTGCCGCCGCCGCGTGGCGTGATCGCGATGTCGTTGCGGTAGCAGGCGGCCACGACCCGCGCCGCCTCGGCCGCGTCGGCCGGCCGCACCACCGCCAGCGCCGATCCGTGCAGTCCGCGGGCGGTGGCATCGGTCAGGTACTCGGCCGGGGCCGGGCGGACCACGTGGTCGGGGCCGACGGCGCTGATCAGCTCGTCCAGCATGGCCGTGAGCCTACAGCGGCGCCGGCGCGGTGCTCGAGCGCACGTGCATCCGCGGCTCGATCACCATCTCGCCGGCGGGGCGGCCGGCGATCGCATCGACCAGCATCTGTGCCGCGCCCACCGCCGCTCCCGGCGTGTCCCATCCAACTGCGGTCAGCGCCGGGTCGAGCAGTCGCGAGATGGGGATGTCGTCGAAGCCGACAACGCTGATGTCGCCGCCCACCCGCAGGCCGGCGTCGCGGCAGGCCTGGTACGCGCCGCAGGCGATCGAGTCGGAGAGCGCGAACACGGCGGTGGGCGGCCGTGTGCCGGCGAGCACGCGCGCGGCGGCGGCGCGGGCTTGGTGGTCGGCGAACCCGCAGCGGACGCGACGCACGCCGGACCGGCGTGGTGCGGCGTGCGGCCCGCCGCCCAGCACCACGACGTCGCGGTGTCCCAGGCCCTGCAGGTGATCGAGCGCGAGGGCGATGCCGGCCCGTGAGTTGAACCTGATCGATCCGGCCGGCGCGGGCAGCGAGGCGTTCACCGAGACCGTGGGTGTGGCGGCGGCGATCGCCCGCCAGTCCGGGGCGCTGGGATCGATCGGCAGCACGATCAGGCCGTCGCAGCGCTGGGCTGCAAGGTCCCGTGCCAGAGCCAGCTCCTCCTGCGCATCGCCTGCCGCGTCGGCCAGCACCATCCGCAGGCCGTGACGGCGGAGGCTGCCCTGCAGGCTGGTCACGAACTGCTGGTGCCAGAGGTCGGCGAGGCTGCCCCCGACCACGCCGACCAGCTCGGTGCGGCCGCCGCGCAGCGCCCGTGCGATCGGGTCGCTGCGAAAGCCGATGCGGTCGGCGGCGGCGCGCACGCGCCGCTCGGTGGCCGGGGATACGCGCTGGCCGCGCAGGGCGTAGGAGACGCCCGCAGTGGAGAGGCCGGTGATCTCGGACAGCTCCCGCAGCGTGGCCCGCTTGCGTTCCGGGCGGTGGTTCGGCACAATCACATGTTAATCGTTTCACCATCAAGATGCGAACCGACGTCCACCAACACCTCTGGCCGCGCCCGCTGGTGGACGCGCTGCGCGCCCGCCGCATTCCGCCGTACCTGGATGCCGACGGCGACGCCCCTGTGCTGCACATGGCACACGAGCCGGCGGGTGCCGTCGACCTCACCCGGCACCGGCTGGACAGCAGGCTGGCGGCGCTCGACGCGGCCGGCATCGAGCGGGCCGTGATCTCGCTTTCGACGCCGCTCGGCATCGAGGCGCTGCCGGAGGCGGAGTCGCTGGAGCTGATCGGCGCCTACCACGGCGGCCTGGCCGACCTGATCGAGCAGTCGGACGGCCGGCTGGCGGGCTGGGCGGCGGCTCCGCTGGCCTGCCCGGACGCCGGCGCGGGTACCGTGGAGGCGGCGCTCGACCGCGGGTTCGTGGGCGCCTCGTTGCCAAGCGAGGCGCTGGCCGGGCCGGAGGCGATCGAGCGGGTAGCACCGCTGCTGGACATGCTGGAGCGCCGCGGAGCCCCGCTGTTCGTGCATCCGGGGCCGGCGCCGGAGACGCGGCCGTACGCGCTCGATGCCGGCATGCCGACCTGGTGGCCGAACCTGGGCGTCTACCCGGGCCTGTCGATCCGGGCCTTCTTCGGCTGGCGCACGCTCGGCGCGTCACGCTGGCCCGGCGTGCGCGTCTGCTTCGCGATCATGGCCGGCGCCGCGCCCTTCCTGGAGGAGCGCTGGCGTGCGTTCAGCGGCGAGACGCGCGCGATCGACCGCAACGTGTACATGGACACCGCCTCCTGCGGCCGGCTGGCGCTCGAGTGCGGCATGGCCACCTACGGGGTCGAGCAGATCGTGCTCGGCACCGATATACCGGTGATCAGCCCGCTGCCGCTTGGGCGGGCGCTGACCGACCTGGGTGCGGCCGTCGAGGACGCGGTCGCGCGCATGAATCCTGTCAGGCTGTTCGACCAGATGGAGCGACCATGAGCGACCACGACACCGATCTGCACGGCTTCTTCCGCGAGCGGCTGGGCGACCACGACCTGGATCCGGAGCAGGCCGAGGCGCTGGCCGGCGAGCTGGCGGAGCGCGTCGAGCTGTGGCAGCACCTCGTCCGCCACAGCGACGAGGATCGCATCTACACGGAGCTCTACCGCGACCACCACCTGGACGTTTGGCTGATCTGCTGGAGTGGCACCCAGGACACCGGGCTGCACGACCACGACCTGTCCGGTGGGGCCGTGCGCATCGTTGACGGTGCGCTCGACGAGGATCGGCTGTGCCTGGGCTCAGGCATCGACACCACGCGCTACGACGCGGGCCAGTCGTTCCGGTTCGATGCGTCGCGCATCCACGACGTGCGAAACGCGGCCGGGCATGTCACCACCTCGCTGCACCTCTACTCGCCGCCGCTTTGGCGGATGGGCTACTACGACGTGGGGGACGACGGCCGCATGTCGCGCCGCTCGGCCAGCTACGCCGAGGAGCTGCGGCAATGAAGGACTGAAGCCTGAGCGACGGCGCGCCGATACATGCACCGGTGCGCCGTTCATCGTTGACACCCCTGATCTGCCTGCTGCTCCTGGCGCTTCCTGGGTGCGGGATCGGCCCGTCCTCACACCCGCCCTCCACCGGGCCGTCGCCGGCCGACGCGATGACCACGAAGGAGCGCTTCACCGCGGCCAGGCCGGCGGTTGAGACCTACCTGAAGGCGCTGGCGCTGCACCGCACCGCCGACGCCGCACCGGTGGTGCAGGCGGCCGGCACGTACGCCAACCAGAGCACGTTGGACGACCTGCAGACGTGGTTCGGGCGGCTGCCGATCGGCGCCGTCAAGATGACGGCCAAGCCGGTGAAGGTGCCCGACCCCGGATCGGTGGGCGTGCGGGTGTCGATCAGCGCGCGGTTCTCGCCGGCGCCGCTGTCGAACTGGGTGAAGCTGGGCGACCGGGTGATGCTGGCGGGCTACAGCGAGGGCGCCTGGCGCGTCGTGGCCGACATCTCGGCCCGGAAGGCTGTCCACACGAAGGCCTATGGCCTGCGCTTGTTCGAGGTGCCGTCGGTGCTGACGGGCAAGCACACGACGGTGATCTACGAGGCGGTGGAGGCCGCGAACGACGCCACGCAGATCCTGTCGGACGCCGACGAGGTGGTGCCGCGGCTGACCGGCCTGTTCGGGCGCGACCGCGCCGCCGCGCACCCGGTCATCTTCGTGATCAGCACCCGCAAGCAGGGCCAGCAGTTGTCGGGCGTCAAGATCTTCCGCAAGGAGCTGCCCGAGGGCTTCGTGATCAACGGCGTCGCCTACATCGAGTGGCCGGTGTGGGGCCCGGGCAACGTGCTGGAGCGGGACGGCACCATCGCCCACGAGCTGACGCACGTGGCCAGCATGGGGATGCTGGGCCGCTCGCCGCACAGCCTGATGGAGGGCCTTGCGATGTACGAGGAGGACAGCTACCTGCGCACGCTGGGCGTGCATCTCACGCTCGGGAGCATCGCGCACCTGTACGCAAGCGGCGGCTTCCCGTCGGCCATGATCTGGCGCACCCGCGTCACCGACTGGGGGCTGCGCAACCCGACCGCGGTCGACCTCTGCTACGAGGACGGTCAGGCCATGTCTGCGGTGATCATGGAGCATCACGGCGGCGCGGCCGGCATCGCGCGGCTGGCGAAGGCGTTCAACGCCATGCACGCCGCGCACCACGGAGCGGTCTACAGCGAGGCTCAGGTGCATGAGGCCTTTCAGCGCGGGCTGGGCGTCTCGTTCGACCAGGTGGTGGCCGAGGCGCACGCCTACGCCGCCGCGCACGCGAACTGAGCGGCGGCCGGTTGCGGGGGACGCTTCGGGCATGCGGATCTGGGCGCCACTCGCCGGGCTCGCCGTCGTGGTTGCGCGTGCGGCTTCGCGGCCGACAGCCGGGGGTCACCCTCCACGATGACGGCTGCCGAGGCGCTTCATCGGGCGCGCGCCGACGGGTTCACCCGGCCGGTCCTCATGAGAGGGGAGTCCTACCTGTGCGACCCGCATCGGATCGACGTCGGGCCGGCGAATCCGTCTGGTCAATACGCCGACTACCAGGTGCCCTCCTACGGCCTCGAGTTCGGTGACCGCCGCGCACCGCCCGACAAGGAGGACACCGCCCGGATCGGCATGACCGTGCTGGTATTCCGCGACGCGAACAGCGCGGCTCGCTGCGCCCGGGCCGGCCTCTACATGACGCAGCACCAGCCGGTCGATTCCAGAGCGTTTCTGCTCGGGCGACCCGGCAAGACGTACCCTACAGGATGATCACCCCGACCACCGCTGAGACGCACATGCAACGGGCCCAGCGCGCGGGGGCAGAGCGGGGACGGACGGGTACTACGAGACGTGGCTGTCCGACGGCCGCGTGCTCGCGTTCGGTCTCGCCTACAACGCGAAGAACGCTCTGGTCGTCCGCACCGATCTCGACCAGATCGCCCGACAGATTGCCTGATAACGCGCCGGCCGGGCGAATTGTGTCCGGATCGCCCAGTCGCCAGCCGATGGCGGATCGGTAGTGTGGCGCGCATGGAGGACGCACGTGCGCTGCTGGCCGAGCTGGTCGCGATCGACTCCGTCAACCCCAGGCTGGTGCCGGGCGGGGCGGGGGAGGCCGAGATCGCGCGGTTCGTGGGCGGCTGGCTGGAGGCCCGCGGACTTGAGGTGGACGTGTCCGACGCCGAGCCCGGCCGGCCCAATGCAGTGGGGCGTGCCCGCGGCAGCGGAGGCGGCCGCACGCTGCTCCTGAACGCGCACATGGACGTGGTCGGGGTGGACGGCATGAGCGACCCGTTCCGGCCCCGCGTCGAGGGCGATCGGCTCTACGGGCGCGGCGCCTACGACATGAAGGCCGGCCTGGCCGCGATCATGGTGGCCGCGGTGGCCGCGGCCGAGCGCGGGCTGGCCGGCGACGTGGTGGTGGCCGCGGTCTGCGACGAGGAGTTCGCATCGGCCGGTGCCCAGGCAGTGGCGCAGACGGTCATGGCTGACGCCGCCATCGTGACCGAGCCGACCGGCGCCGAGATCAACGTGGCCGTCGCGCACAAGGGCTTCACCTGGCACCGGATCGTGGTCGGCGGCCGCGCGGCGCACGGCTCGCGCCCGCAGGAAGGGGTCGACGCGATCGCCCGCATGGGCCACGTGCTGGTCGGCCTCGAGCAGATGTCGGCCGATCTGGCCGCCCGCGAGGGCCACCCGCTGCTCGGCCCGGGATCGATCCACGCGTCGATCATCGAGGGCGGCCGCGAGCTCTCGACCTACCCGGACAGCTGCCGGCTGCAGCTGGAGCGCCGGACGCTGCCGGGCGAGACGGCCGAGATCGTCGAGGCCGAGCTGTCGGCGATGCTGGATGCGATCACCGACGCCGGCCACGATCTGTCGGCCGAGCTGCACACGACGCTGGTGCGCGACCCGTTCGAGGTGGACGCCGACTCGGCGATCGTGACCGCCGCCCGCGAGGCATTGGGCGGCGACGTGCCCGTGATCGGCGTCCCCTTCTGGGCGGACAGCGCGATCTTCTCGGCCGCCGGCATCCCCACCGTCATCTTCGGCCCCGGCGGGGAGGGCGCCCACGCCGACGTCGAGTGGGTCGACCTGAACCAGCTCGACCGCTGCGTGGACGCCCTCGACCGGGTGATCGCGAGCTTCTGCTCCTAGTGCCCTTCCGGCTCGTCCTCGTCGATCCACTCACCGTACGGTTGCGCCTCTCCCGGCGCCGCGCCGATGCAGACGATGCGGGTGCCGGGCTCGAGCGCCTCGTAGGCGCGGTTCGCCGCCGGGTCGGGGGCGGACACGACCGTGCCCGGCCCGGCTTCGATGCGGTCGTCGCCGATCGTGAAAACGGCCCGGCCGCTGACCACGACGTAGGCCTCCTGGTGGCCGGTCTCGGACTCGTCGTGGGCGATGTCGAACTCCTCGCCCGGGTCGCAGACGATCGCGTTCATGCCGAACGCCTGCAGGCCCAGCGGGCCGTTCAGCTGCTGCCAGCGGCCGAAGCTGGTGGGTTTGACGGGGAGCGTGCTGAGGTCGACGGTGGCCATCGTGTCTCCTTGTGTGGGTGTGTTCAGGTCTTGGTGCCGCGGATGATGACGGCGCCGCCCACGGACAGCCGCTGGGCGCGGAGGTCGCCGATGCCGGCCTCGTGCCACCAGTCCAGCACCTGTTCCAGCGGGTGGTCGTGCCAGAAGCGCTCGATGCTCGGCCCCAGGAAGCGGCCGGTGCGATACCAGCCGGGGCCGCCGGCCGCGCCCACGGCGGGCAGGCCGATCCGCGTCCAGGCCCACCAGGCCGGATACCAGGCGCCCGCGGGCACGAAGAACTCGAGCGACGCCATCTCGCCGCCGGGGCGGATCGGGCGGGCCAGCTCGCGCAGCACCGCCGGCGGGTCGTCGACGTAGCGCAGCAGATAGGTGTGCACGAGCGCGTCCACCGACGCATCCTCGAGCGGCAGCGCCTCGGCCTCGCCCTGCACCAGCTCGATGCGGCCGTCCAGCCCGGTCGCCGCTACGCGCTCGCGGCCGCGGGCCAGCATTGCCTCGTTCTGGTCGATCCCGATCACGCGGCTGCCGTGGCGCCAGGCGATCGACATGGCGACGGCGGCGGTGCCGGTGGCGACGTCGGCCACGACCGAGTCGGGCCCGACCGCCAGCCGGTCGACCAGCAGGTCGTGCCAGCGGCGGTCATTGCCGAACGAGAGCAGCTGCGCCCAGCGGTCGTAGTCGGCCGCGATGCCGTCGAACAGACCCAGCGCGTGGCGCTTGCGTGTCGACGTGTCCTGCGTCATACCGTGGCGTAGCGGTCGCGCTCGGCAACGGCCAGCTGGTCGGCGCGCTCGTTCAGCTCGACGCCGGTGTGGCCGCGCACGCGCTGGAAGCTGACGTTGTGTCGGGCGGCCTCCTCGGCCAGGCGCTGCCACAGATCCTGGTTCTTGACGGCCTGCTTGGAGGCGGTGCGCCAGCCGTTTCGCTGCCACTGCTCCAGCCAGCCCTTGGTGAACGCCTGCTCCACGTAGGCGGAGTCGGTGCTGATGACGACGTCCATCGGCCGCGTGATGGCGGCCAGGCCCATGATCACCGACATCAGCTCCATGCGGTTGTTGGTGGTGTCGGCCTCGCCACCGGACAGCTCGCGCTCGTGGCCGTTCCAGATCAGGATCGCGCCCCAGCCACCCGGCCCGGGATTGCCCGAGCAGGCGCCGTCCGTCCACAGTTCCACGACCTCGGCCACGTCGCTAGTCTAGAGCCCGATGCCGGTGCCCTCTCCCCGCAACGCGCCGCTGGCGGTGGCGCTGCTCGGCCGCGGCGTCGTCGACCCGGAGCAGCCGCTGCTGCACGCGGACGATGCGGGGGTGCTGCGGGGCCGGGCGGCGTTCGAGACGATGCGGGTCTACGAGGGGGTGCCGTTCCGGCTGGACGCGCACCTGGCGCGGCTGGTGGGGTCGGCCGAGGTGCTGGGCCTGCCGGCGCCGGACCCGGCCCTGCTGGGGCCGCTGGCGCTGGAGGCGGTGGCAGCGGCGGCGGTGCCGGGATGCGTGCTGCGGGTGGTGTGGACGGGCGGCCGCGAGGCGGAGCAGGACGGCGTCGGGTTCGCGCTGGTGACGGCGCTGCCGGACGGGCTCGAGCAGCAGCGCGGGCGGGGAGTGGCGCTGGCCTCGCTGCAGCTGGCGATCGGCGCGCACGCCCGGCGCTCGTCGCCGTGGCTGCTGCCGGGCGTGAAGTCGACCAGCTACGCGGTGAACATGGCGGCGCAGCGGGAGGCGCATCGGCGCGGGGCGGACGATGCGGTGTTCGTGTCGGCAGAGGGGATCGTGCTGGAGGGGCCGACGTCGAACGTGTGGTTCACGGAAGCCGAGAAGCTGTGCACGCCCGGGCTCGACCTGGGCATCCTGGCAGGGGTCACGCGCGACACCCTGCTGGCCGCGGCGGCAGCGCGCGGGATCGAGGTGGTGGAGGACGCGTTTGCGATCGAGCGGCTGTTCGCGGCCGACGAGGTGTTCACCAGCTCGAGCGTGCGGGAGGTGATGCCGGTGGTAACGCTGGACGAGCGTCCCGTGGGGGATGGCACACCGGGGCCGGTGGCGGCCCAGATGCAGACCGCACTGCGCGACCGCACGTAGCTAGAGGGCGGCCTCAGGCACCTTATGCCACTGCGCGACGTACTGCCGCTGCAGCGGGTGCGTCAGCCGCCCCGCCCAGGCCACCTGCACCATGTCCGGCCGCTTCGGCACGTTGCGCGGGTACATGCCCGCCTCGTAGGGGAGGCGGCTGCCCTTGCGGTGGTTGCAGCGGCGGCAGGCTGCCACCACGTTGTCCCAGGCGTGCTCGCCGCCGCGCGACAGCGGCTTCACGTGGTCGACGGTCAGGTCGCGCGGCCCGCCGTCGCGGCCGCAGTAGGCGCAGCGCCAGTTGTCGCGGCAGAACAGCACCCGTCGCACCACCGTGTGCTTGACGATCGGGCGCAGCTCCACGTAGGCCGGCACCTGCAGGATCACGGGCAGCGCCAGACGCAGATGCTGGGAGCGGTACACCACCGACTCGTCCTCGGCGATCACCTGCGCGTGGCCGCAGACCACCAGCGTCACGGCGCGCTCGCGCGAGACGAGGCTGGTCGGTCGCATGGTCGCATCAAGCAGCAGGCAGCGGATCTGGTCACCTCCACGCTGGTGTTGACCGCAGTGTAGATGCGCGATCCGCCGGAATGAAGCTCAGGCGGAGCGGCGCCGGCGGGCCTTCGCGCGCCGGGATTCCACCAGCGCGCTCTGGGCACGGTCGATCAGCACACGTGCGTCCAGCTCTCGAGGCTGCGCCTGCGCCACGCCGGCAGACAGCGATACGCCCGGTGCGCTCCGCCATCCGGCGGACGACGCGGTCGGCGATGGCGGGGCCGTCGCCGCCCACGCCGGGCAGCACCAGCAGGAACTCGTCTCCGCCGATGCGCGCGGCGATGTCGCAGTCGCGCGACTCCTCGCGCAGCACGTCGGCGACGCGGCGCAGCACCAGGTCGCCGGCCGCGTGCCCGTCGCGGTCGTTGACCGTCCGGAAACCGTCCAGGTCGAAGGCCACGACCGACAGGTCGCCGCCACCGGCGTTGGCCGCGACCAGGCTCCCCTCCAGCTGCTCGTGCAGCCCGCGATGGCTGAGCAGGCCGGTCAACTGATCGTGCAGCACCTGCCGGCGGATGCCCTCATGCAGCTGCGCGCTTCGCACGGCCATGGCGGCCTGGCTGGCGATCGTCTGGCAGAAGGCGATGTCGTGCGGCGACCAGCGCTCATCGGTCTGGTGGTCGACCACCTCGATCAGGCCCACCGACCGCGCCTCGACCACCAGCGGCAGCGCGATCCACGTCTGCCAGCCCCACTCGTCCAGCTGGTCGCGCACACGCTGGTTCCAGACCGGGTCGTCCCGGCGGTACTCGCCGTAGGCGGTACCTTCGGCCAGCATGGCGCGGCTGTGCGGCCAGTCGTCCAGCACAAACTGCTCCCCTCGCTGAGCCTCGGCGATGCCGGAGCCGAGCTCGTAGACGGACATGATCGTGAGCCGGTCGCGGTCCGCGTCCCAGGACGAGATCGTGCACTCGCCGGCGCGTTGCGTGGCCAGCACGAGATGCTCGGCCAGCAGGTCGGTGACGCCGGCCACGGTCGGCGTGCGAGGCAGCTCCATGGCCAGGCGATGCAGCACCTCCAGCTCACGGCGGTTCCGGTCGCCCTGTGTGAACCGGCGCGTCATGCCGACAGCCTGTAGGTCCGTTTGCCGGCGCGCTTGGCTTCGAGCAGCGAGCGATCGGCCCGCGCCATCACCAGCAGCGGATCGGTCTCACCCGGCTCCGCGATGGTGATGCCGAGCGAGGCGCCGGCGCCCGCCTTGGAGGTGATGGCGGCCAGCACCCGCCGCCCCACTAGCTCGATCTCGTGGCCGACGCCGGGCAGGATCAGCGCGAACTCGTCGCCGCCCAGCCGGCCGGCCACGTCGCTCTGGCGCGCGCAGCCGAGGATTGCCGAGGCCACCAGCACCAGCGCCTTGTCGCCGGCCAGGTGGCCGCGCGAGTCGTTTAGGGCCTTGAAGTTGTCGAGGTCGAGCGTGATCACGCCGACCCGGTTGCCGTCGCGCTGGGCGCGACTCAGCTCCTGGCCCAGCCGCTGGTAGAAGGCGCGGTGGTTGAGCAGGTCGGTCAGGGAGTCTCGGTCGGCCTGCTCCTGCAGCCCCTCGTACAGCTGGGCGTTTCGCACGGCCATCGCGGCCTGGCTGGCGATCGTCTGACAGAAGGCGATGTCGCGCTGCGACCATGCCCGCGAGGACCGGTAGTCGGCCACCTCGATCAGGCCGACGGAGCGGCCCTCGACCACCAGCGGCAGCTCGATCATGGAGCGCCAGCCCCACAGCTCCAGCACGGCGCGGTCGTTGCTGCTGAGCTTGGGATCGGACATCCGGTACTCGCCCCAGCCGCGGCCGCGCTTGAGCAGCGCACGGGTGGCGGGGTACTCCTCGAGCGGATTCTCGACCTGGCCGCGGGGCCAGGCCGGCGGGCCGTGCACGGTGTGCGCGGCGGCGTCGATCAGCACGTCGCGCTGCCTGTCCCAGAGCGAGATGGCGCATTCGGAGGCGCGCTCGACGCCCGACACCAGCTCGCGCGTCAGCGCGCGCAGGACGTCGGTCGTCGAGAGCGACTGTGTCAGCGCGACGGCGATGCGGTGCAGAACTTCAAGCTCACGCCGGTCGCGCTCGGGGATGCTGCGCCGGGTTGACATGTGAAACGTGTATCGGCATGCCCGCGAGGCGACTGAACCTTCGGCACGGGCAGATCGAGGTCGGCTATGTTCGCCCCGGCATGAGCGAGGAGATGGTCACAACCACGCGGGACGGCGAGGTCTGCATCGTGCGGCTGCAGCGGGAGGCCAAGCTGAACGCGCTCAGCGAGCAGATGGCTGCGCAGCTGATCGCCG
This sequence comes from uncultured Actinomycetes bacterium, assembly GCA_963766445.1. GTDB lineage: Bacteria > Actinomycetota > Thermoleophilia > Gaiellales > JAICJC01 > JAICYJ01. The sequence goes on from CAVXZW010000019.1 coordinate 130,580, forward strand.
CGCTCGGCTCGGACGACGTCACGGGAAGCAGGGTGGTGGTCGTGGCCGGCTCCCCGAAGGCGTTCTCGGCCGGCGCCGACCTGACGGAGTTCACCGACCCCAGCCCCGAGGAGACGATCCGCTACTACCGTGGCCCGGGCCGGATCTGGGAGCTGCTGCCGGAGCTGCCGCAGCCGTCGATCGCCGCCATCTCGGGCTGGGCGATCGGGGGCGGTCTCGAGCTGGCGCTGTCGGCCGATCTGCGGGTGGCCGATGAGACCGCAAGGTTCGGGCTGCCGGAGGTGTCGCTGGGGATCCTGCCCAGCGCCGGCGGGATGTCGCGGCTGGTGCGGCTGTTGGGCACGGCCCGCGCGAAGCAGCTGATCCTGCTGGGCGAGCGGTTCGACGCGGCCCGCGCGCTGGAGCTGGGCGTGGTCAACCGGCTGGTGCCGGCGGGCGAGGCCGAGACGGCGGCGCTGGAGTGGGCCCAGAAGCTGGCAGAGCAGCCGCAAGCCGCGCTGCAGGTCACGCGCGAGCTGATCGACCGGTCGGCGGAGATGTCGCTGGCCGGATCGCTGGCGGCGGAGCGGCTGGCACAGGGCATGCTCGCCCACAGCGCCGACAGCTATCGGGCCGACCGGTGAGCCGCGTTGCGATCGTCACCGGCGGCGGCACCGGCATCGGCCGGGCGACGGCGCTCGCGCTGCACCGCGACGGCTGCCGGGTGGTGATCGCCGGCCGCAGGCCGGAGCCGCTGGAGGAGGTGCGAGGGCGGATCGGCGACGACTGCGCGGTGCTGTCCGGTGACATCCGCGAGCCCGAGGTGGCGGACGCGCTGGTCGACCTGGCGCTGCAGCGGTTCGGGCGCATCGACGTGCTGGTCAACAACGCCGGCGGGCAGTTCATGGCGCCGGCCGAGGAGATCTCGCCGAACGGCTGGGCGGCGGTGCGGCGGCTGAACCTGGACGCGCCCTGGTACCTCACTCAGCAGGTGGCGAAGCGGTGGATGATCGAGCACGGCGGCGGGCGCATCATCTCGATCGTGCTGTGCCCGACGCGCGGCATCCCCGGGATGGCGCACTCGTCCGCGGCGCGGGCGGGCACCGAGGCGCTGGCGCGGGTGCTGTCGGTGGAGTGGGGCAGGTACGACATCGGCGTCGTCTGCGTGGCGCCCGGCTGGATCGACACCGAGGGGATGCGCCAGTACGGCGACGACCTCGAGGAGCTGGCCAAGCTGGTGCCGATGCGGCGGCTGGGCAGCCCGGAGGAGGTGGCCGACACGATCGCGTTCCTGGCCTCGCCGCAGGCGCGCTACATCACCGGCCAGACGATCGTGATCGACGGCGGCATCGACAACACCCACACCTCGCTGCCCGGCATCACCAGCTAGCGGATCATCTGGCGACATCTGCCACGAATGCAACACCGGTGCCAGGCGCAGGTGTTGCGTCACGCGGGCGTGACGGCCGCGTGACGCGCTGCGAGTCGTGCGAAACCTCCCTGGTATCGTGGAGCCATGCCGCCTGACGCCGTCGATGCGCTGTCCGAGTCGCTCCGCGAACACGCCTACCTGGCCGATCGCGGGCTGGCCACCGTGCTGCACCTGTCGCTGGTGCTCGAGAAGCCGCTGCTGCTCGAGGGCGAGGCGGGCGTCGGCAAGACCGAGCTGGCCAAGGTGCTCGCCGACATCACCGGCGGCCGCCTGATCCGCCTGCAGTGCTACGAGGGCATCGACGTCGCGCACGCGCTCTACGACTGGAGCTACGCCCGCCAGCTGCTCTACATTCGCACGCTCGAGGCCGCCCAGGCCGGCGGCGGCAAGGAGCGCCTGCACGAGCTGTTCGGCCGTGAGTTCCTCGAGCGCCGGCCGCTGCTGGACGCCATCGAGAACGACGACCCGCAGCCGCCGGTGCTGCTGATCGACGAGATCGACCGCGCCGACGACGAGTTCGAGGCCTTCCTGCTGGAGCTGCTCTCCGACTTCCAGGTCACGATCCCCGAGATCGGGACGATCCGGGCGGCCCGGCGCCCGCTGGTGATCCTCACGTCGAACCGCACCCGCGAGCTGCACGACGCCCTCAAGCGCCGCTGCCTCTACCACTGGATCGGGCACCCCTCGCTGGAGCGCGAGATCGAGATCGTGCGCGCCCGCGTGCCCGGCGTGCCGGAGCGGCTGGCCGCCGAGGCCGCCGCCTTCGTGCAGGAGCTGCGCCGGCTCGACCTGGCCAAGACGCCGGGCGTGGCAGAGACGATCGACTGGACGCAGGCGCTGCTCGCCCTCGGCCAGCAGGAGCTGGACGCCGGCGTGGTGGACGCCACCCTCGGCTCGGTGCTGAAGTACCACGAGGACGTCGAGCGCGTCCGCGACGCCGGCCTGCGCGAGCTGGTCGGCGAAGCGCGCGGTACCTGAGATGGACCGACCATCTCCGAATCCCGGCGACGCGGTCACCCGCAAGCTGGTCACCTTCGGTCGGATCCTGCGCGAGGCCGGCCTCGAGGTCGGCCCCGGCCGGCTGCAGGACGCAATGCGCGGGCTGGCGCTGGTCGACCTGGCCGACCGCGAGCAGGTGTACCACGCGCTTCGGTGCACCCTGGTCGCGCGCCACGAACACCTGGACATCTTCGACGCCGCCTTCACCGCGTACTGGGAGCGCGAGCCGCGCGAGCCCTCCGACAGCACCGGCGACGTGCTCAGCCAGGAGCGCCCGATGCTGCCGCCTCCGCCCGGGTCCGAGGAGGGCGCCGTTGCCGGCCCCGACGACGAGGACGACCGCAAGCTGCACGGCGTCGCCGCCGCCCGAGATGAGCTGCTGCGCCATCGCGACTTCGCCCACATGTCCAACGACGAGCTGCGCCGCGTGCGCCGGCTGATGGACGACCTTGCGGCGCTGCACCCGGTGCGCCGCTCTCGCCGGCTCCAGCCCGCGCATGCCCCCGGCGTGCTCGACCAGCGCAACACACTGCGCCAGTCGATGCGGTCGGAGGGGATCCCGCTCGACCGCCGCTGGCGCCGGCCCAAGCTGGTGCCGCGCAAGCTGGTGGTGCTGGTGGACGTGTCCGGCTCGATGGAGCCCTACGCCCGGGCGCTGGTCATGTTCCTGCAGGCGCTCTCGGCCCGCGAGGGCGCCTCACGGTACGTCGAGGCCTTCGCCTTCGGCACCCGGCTCACCCGCCTCACCCCGCACCTGGCCGGGCGCGATCCCGACGTGGCCATGGCCCGCGCCAGCATGGCCCTGTCGGACTGGGGCGGAGGCACCCGCATCGGCGAGTCGCTGGCCGCCTACAACCGCGTGTTCGGCCGCCGTGGCCTCACCCGCGGTGCCGTCGTCGTGATCGCATCCGACGGCTGGGAGCGTGGCGACCTGGCGCTGCTGGACGGTGAGCTGGCCACGATCGCCAGGCAGGCCGACACGCTGATGTGGGTGAACCCGCTGAAGGGCCACGAGGGCTTCGAGCCGCTCGCGGGCGGCATGCAGATCGCGCTGCGGCACGTGGACGATGTGCTCGAGGGACACAACCTGGCCGCCCTGGAAGCGCTGGCCGAGGCGCTGCGGCGGCTGCACCCGGTCCCGCGCGCAGTCAGTCGCGGGGCCTGAACCCGACCCAGAGCATGCCGCTGATGGCGGCGCCCTGGAACTTCTGGATGGGATCCCTGCGCAGGGTCATGACCGTGGCCGTCAGCTGCAGGCAGATCACGACGGCCGCGGTCGCCAGGTTGCGTGCGATGCGCGCGGTCATGGGCGGATCCTAGAGCGTTGCGCCCGGTCGCAGCTGTCAGCTCACGCACGGCCCGGTGTCGGCCCGCTGCTCGGGCGACGTCAGCGCATGCCGGATGTCGTCCATCGAGACACCGAATCCACCGACGCCGGTCTCCGTAGCCGCGAACATCATCGCCAAGACGTGACCGGAGCGGTCGACCACGGGGCCGCCGCTGTCGCCGTGCAGCACCCTGCCCCGGATCGGCACCACCGTGCGCTGCGCCACGCCGTGGCCGTAGGCGTCCTGGGTGACGATGAACTGCGATGAGCCGACGCGTCCCGGAGCCGCCGTCAGCGGGCCGCCACCCGGGTAGCCGATCAGTGCCACCCCGGTGCCTCCGGACGTGCCGTCGCGCGTCGCCAGCGGGGGATCGGTCAGGCCGCGCACCCGCAGCAGCGCGATGTCCTTGGACGGGTCGACGAACACGGGCACGGCGTTCAGCGCGCCGGTGTCCGTGATCACCTGGGTCTCGTGCTCGCCCGAGATCACGTGCGCGTTGGTCACGACCAGGCCCGGCCGCGCCACCCATCCCGTGCCCTGCAGCGTCAGGCCGCAAGACGATCCCTCGATCATCACCACGCTCCGCTCCGCCCGCCGCACCGCCGGTGAGACCGGCACCGACCGGTCGGGCGGTGGCAGGCTGGCGACGCCGCCGACGCCCAGCACCGGCAGGCGATCGAACCGCGCGATGGCATCGATCAGCGACTGCGCCGGCACCCAGCGCACCAGCCGTGGCAGGATCGTCGAGGACTGCACCTCGTGGCGCAGGCCGAGGCCGGGCTGGTTGATCGCGGTCACCGCCACCAGCCAGGCGACCGCGAGCCCCAGCACCGTACCCGCGACCAGGCCGCCGGCGCCGTCGACGGTCGCCAGCGGACCGATCAGCACCCTGCGGCGAACGGCGTTCGCGAGCGGGTTGGTCGCGGCCTGCACCATTGCTCCGCCGATCACTGCGCCGAGCAGCGCGGCAACCGGCTCCCACTCGGCGCGGGCGCTGTCGGACAGCGCGTACGGCGCCAGCCGTGAACCCAGCCAGGCACCCGCCGCGAAGCCGGCCAGCGCCAGCACCTGGGCGGCGAACCCGCGCCGCAGGCCGACCAGCGCCGACAGCGTCAGCCACACGATCACGATCAGATCTGCACCGGTCACGCTCGGAAGTATCGGTGCTGGAACGGTTGTGCGACACTCCTAACGTGGAGCACATCACCATCGAGTCGACCCCGAAGCTGAAGCGGCCGACCATGGTGGCGGCATTCCGGGGTTGGAACGACGCCGGCGGAGCCGCCAGCCTGGCCGCCGGCTACCTGCGTGTGGCCACCGGCGCCGAGCGGTTCGCGTCGATCGATCCGGATCCGTTCGTCGACTACCAGCAGACGCGGCCCACCGTCACGCTCACCGACGGGCAGGTGCGCGACGTGGAGTGGCCCGAGACCGAGATCATGGCTTCCGAGCAACACGACATCGTGATCGTGGTCGGCCCCGAGCCGAACATGCGCTGGCGGGCCTACACCGACGCCATCTGCGGGCTGGCCGGCGACATCGGCGTGGGACTGGTGGTGACGCTGGGCGCGCTCCTGGCCGACACGCCTCACACGCGCCCGGTGCCTGTGTCGTCCACCGCGTCCGACGAGGAGCTGATCGCCCGGCTGCAGCTGACCAGGTCGAACTACGAGGGACCCACCGGGATCGTGGGCGTTCTGCATGACGCGTGCGGCCGGGCCGACCTGCGCTCGGCCAGCCTGTGGGCGGCCACGCCCCACTACATCTCGGCCACGCCCAACCCGCGTGCCGCGGTGGCGCTGCTGGAGCGGCTGTCCGACCTGACCGGCACACCCGGGCCGAGCGGTGAGCTGGAGCGGGCGGCGAGCGAATACGCGGTGCGGGTCGCGGCCGCCGTGGCCGACGACCCCGAGCTGGGCGCATACGTCGAGCAGCTGGAGTCGGCCGCCGACGCCGAGGATCCGGCCACCGGCGAGGACCTGGCGCGCGACTTCGAGCAGTACCTGCGAGAGCAGGGCGAGGAGGGCCCCGAGCGTTGAGCGCGGACGCGACCGATCACAGCTTCGCGCGCGACGTGATCGACCGCTCCCACGAGGTGCCGGTGATCGTCGACTTCTGGGCCGAGTGGTGCGGCCCCTGCCGCCAGCTGACGCCGGTGCTGGAGGATGCCGTGGCGGCGCTGGCCGGACAGGTCGAGATGGTCAAGGTCGACGTCGACGCGAACCCGCGGCTTGCCGCCGAGTACCGCGTGCAGGGCATCCCGGCCGTGAAGGCGTTCCGGGACGGCCGCATGGTCGATCAGTTCACCGGCGCGGTACCGCGGCAAACGGCCGACCTGTTCCTGCGCGGGCTGCTGCCGAGCGAGGCCGACCGGCTGGTCGAGCTGGGCGACGAGGGCTCATTGCGCCGTGCGCTGGAGCTGGAGCCTGGCCACGCCGGGGCGCTGGCTGCGCTGGCGCGACTGGAGCTGGCCGACGATGACACAGCCGGCCCGGCGCTGGCAGCGATCGCGGCAGGGGATCCCGAGCGGGGGCTGCAGCTGCTGCTGGACGGCGTGCGCGGCTCCAGCGGCGAGTCCCGCGACGCGCTGCGCAAGGTGATGGTGGGGGTGTTCGCGGATCTCGGCCAGGACCACCCGCTGGCGCTGCGGTACCGGAGGGAGCTGGCGAGCGCCCTCTTCTAGGTCAGGCCTTCTCCAGCACCGCGTAGAAGTCAGGCGGATCACCGGGCACGAGCTCGGCGACGCACCAGCCGGCGCGACCTGCGAGCTCGTCCAGCTCGGACGGCGAGACGAGCAGGAGATCGAACCAGGGCGTGACGCGCTCGCCGTACCGGATCCGGATCCTCACCTGCCCGGGCATCGCGCCGCAGGCCCGGTTCCGCTCGATGTAGGCGAGGTAGTCGGCGTCGACGTCCTGGTACGGGTCGACGGTGTCGAGCACGATCTGCCCCGACGGCGTCGTCATCCGGTGCATTGTCTGCAACCACCGCTCGGTAGCGCCGGCGGAGCCCGCCAGCCCGAAGTTGCCGCACATCATCAGCACGGAGTCGAACGTGCCCAGCCGCTCGTCCACTTCGGCGATCGGCAGTAGCCGGACGTCACGCACGCCGCGCCGGCGGCTGACCTCGACGGCGCCGGGCGAGATGTCGATCGCGACGACGTCCAGGCCGCGGCTCTGCGCCTCGAGGCTGTGCCTGCCGGCGCCGCAGCCGACGTCGAGCACCCGGCCGCGCACCCGATCGAAGACCTGCCGCTCCGCGGGGTGCCAGTCGTCGCAAGGTGTCAGGAAGCTCGATGCCGCCATCGACGGGCCGGCGGCGCCGTCGTCTCGCTCGAGCTGCGCTGTACCGGCGACGCCGGCCAGCTCGTCGAGCAGCTGGTGGCCGAACGCGTCCTCGGCGTCCGAAAGGATTCCCGACGTGGGCATGCGGGCAAGATACGCTAGCCCCGTGGCCAAACCTACCTACACCGTCAAGGCGCTCGATGAGTCGACGTGGCCCGCGTTCGCCGCGCTGGTGGAGCACAACAACGGGGTCTTCGGCGGCTGCTGGTGCATGGGCTTCCACGCCGAGGGTGTCGGCAAGGACACCACCGCGGCCCAGAACTGCGAGCGCAAGCACGAACGCGTGCGGGCGGGCACGACCCATGCGGCGCTGGTGTTCGACGGGGACGACTGCCTGGGCTGGTGTCAGTTCGGGACGCCGGAGGAGCTGCCCCGGATCAAGAGCCGCGCGGCGTACGAGAAGGGCCGCACGACGTCGCCGGACTGGCGGATCGCGTGCTGCTACGTCGGCAAGGGCCACCGCCGACGGGGAGTTGCCTCTGCGGCGCTGGCCGGAGCCGTCGATCTGATCGCGGGCCTGGGCGGCGGCACCGTCGAGGGATACCCCGAGGACGCCAGTTCGGTACCCGCCGGGTTCCTCTTCAACGGTGCGCTGTCGACCTACGAGAAGCTGGGCTTCATCCGCGACCGCAAGATCGGCAGGCACCGCTGGGTCGTGACGCGGGCGGTCGCGCCGCGGGCAGGTGGGTAGGCTGACGGGAATACGATGAACGAGCCGAAGCAGGAATGGCCAGGGGGGATCGCGGCGGTCACGCTTTTCGTGGACGACCTGGCGGCGGCGCGCACCTTCTACCGGGAGGTGTTCGGACTCGAGGTGGTCTATGAGGACGAGGACTCGGCTGTCTTCAGGTTCGGCGACACGCTGATCAACCTGCTGCGCGAGACCGCGGCGCCCAGCCTTGTCAAACCAGCCGAGGTCGCGCCCCGTGAGGCCGGGGTCCGCTTTCAGTTCACCCTGGCCGTGGACGACGTCGACGGCATGTGTGAGGAGCTGACGCGACGCGGTGTGGTGCTTTTGAACGGCCCGGTGGATCGGCCGTGGGGCGTGCGCACCGCCAGCTTCCGGGACCCGGGCGGCCACATCTGGGAGATCGCACAGTAAGGCCGGACGCTGCCAGTCGTGCGAGTCGCAGGCGTCCGCTGGGTTGCTCAGTCCCCGGGGATGTCGGCCCTGAATCCCGAGAAGTGGCCGTCCGGCTCGTGCTGCTGACCCTCTCAGTCGCCGGCGCGGATGAGATCAACCAGCAGCACGAGGCCCGGCGGCGACGATCAGGCACCACGTAGAGTGGTGGGCTCGAAAAACTACACTGGATGGGATGCGCCTCGAAGTCCGATTCCAGGCCGTGCCGGTCGAGGGCCTGCGTGCCTTCCTTGAGCCGCTCGGGTACCGGTTCGACTGGGGGCCGGAGCTGGAGGGGATCGGCTTCCACTGGCTGAAGCAGCCGCTCTCGGGCACGGGCGTGCGGGCCACGTACTTCCCGGACGGCGACGAGGGGCTGCTGGTGATCGAGACCGACGGCCGGGCCTCGGTGGCCGACGCGACCATGCAGGATGTCACCGCCCGGCTGATGGCCGAGCGGTTCGAGAACGCCTCGGTCTGGTGCCCCACCACGGATCGCAGGGAGTACGCGGGCGGCCAGACCGCGGAGCCGCCGGCGCCGGGCTCAGATCCGCCGCCCTGGTACTCGTAGCCCTAGCGCGCGACCCTCGACTCCGAGCGGCGGGCGACGACCCACAGCAGCTCGCGGCGGATCGCGCCGCTGCCGGGGCGGATCAGGAACCAGTAGGCGGCGAACGCCCGGCGCGTGCGCGCGTCCGTCGCGACCACCCGGGTCTCGGTGCTCAGGACCGTCCCCTGCCGCGTGGGCTCGAGTCGAAACTCCATTCCCACCTTGATCCAGCCGGGCTGCGACCATGACCGCAGAGCCACCGCGTCCAGCTCCGGCGGGGTCGGCCCTCCCAGCAGGCGCCAGGCCTGGCTGAGGCCTGCCGAGATCACGGCGCTGGGTCGCTCCGAGAACAGCACCGGGATCGGTGTCACGTCGAAGAACGACCGCCTGGCCAACGGCTGATGCGTCCTGCGGGAGAGCCGGGCGGGCAACAGGCGCACCGCCTCGAGCCTCCGCCCCAACGGCAGCGCCGCCATGGTCACTCCGTGCAGCTCGTCCCACACCACCTCGGGCGGAGCGCCGACGACGCGGGAGTGGCACGTCCGCTGCTCCGGCTCCGGGATCACGTCGTCGAGGTTCATGACGAGCCCGCGTGCAACCCCTCCGCGCTCACAGTTCCTCGCCCTCCCAGTAGTCGACCGGCTCGATCCGCCCGATCACGCCCACGCCGCACAGGTAGACCTTCCCCGACCGCGGGTAGTAGCAGATGTCGTTCGGCTCGCGGGTTCCGTAGGCCAGCAGCCCGATCCCGGCGTCGCCGGCCCGGATCGCGTGCGCGATCCCTGTCCCCGCCGGCCTCGTGATCACGCTGCCGCGGCGCACGGGGAACGACTCGTCGCCCAGCTCGCACCTCCCGCCTCCCTCGAGCACGACGAAGATCTCCTCCTCGGCCGAGTGGCAGTGCGGCGCGCAGACCAGCCGGCCCGGCTCCGAGGTGATGTGCTTGAGGCCGGTTCGGACCGTCCCCGTGGCCGCGCCCAGGTCGCGCCGCACCCGCACCGTCGGCCCCGCCGGCATCGGCTCCACGTCGTCCAGCGCCGCCACGTTGGGGTGGCGCTCGCCGGGCTCGGGGAACGGAAAGTCACCGGCGACGTCGTCCAGCTTGAACAGGTTGCGCATCCCCGGCGCCTCCACCACCGTCGGGCCGGCCCAGGCGTGGCCGGCACGCGGCAGGTAGCAGAGCTCCAGGGGCACGCGGGTGCCGAAGGCGAGCACGTCCAGCACCTGGTCGCCGGCGCGCAGCGTGTGCGTCTGCGCGTTTGCCGGGTGGGCGATGGTGTCGCCGGGCCCGACCGCGCAGACCTGGCCGTCTTGCCACAGCAACCCCGTCCCGGACAGCACGTGGAAGATCTCCTCCTCCGCGCCGTGGATGTGAGCCGGCGTCGAGCGGCGGCCCGGCTGGATCGTGATCCGGTTCAGACCGACCCGGTCGCTGCTTCCGAGCCGGCCCAGGTCGAACCAGGTGGCGTGGATGTCGCCGGCATGGCGATCGCGGCCTGGGCAATCGTCCCAGTGGACAACGTGCGTCATCGCTCACCCTCCTTCGCATCCGGCTCGAGCGCTGCCTCCAGCAGCCGCCGCGCCTCGTCCGGGAACGGCTGTGACCGCTCCCGCGCCTGGTCGCAGTGCACCATCACCGATTCCGCCACCGCCGCCACCTCACCGGTCGCGCTCGACGTGATCGTCTCGCGGGTGACCACGCTCGACGACCCTACCCGGATCACGACCAGCGCGACGTCCACCAGGTCGTCGCTCTGCACGAGGCTGCGCCGGAAGTCCACCGACGTGTGCCGCAGCACCATCTGGTTGACGGTGTCGTGGCTGAGCAGGCCGGTGTAGAACTCGTCCCGCGCCTCCTCCAGGTAGGTCAGGAAGACGGCGTTGTTGACGTGCCCGAAGCCGTCCAGATCCCGCCACCTGATCTCCACGCGTTTGGCGTATCCCATGGCGCTACTCTGCCAGATCGTGGATCCGATCACGGCACTGACCCGCCCGGCCGACGGCCCGCCGCAGGGGGCGCTGGTGCTCCTGCACGGCCGCGGATCGAGCGAGCACGACCTGGTCGATCTGTTCGACCTGGTCGACCCGGAGCGGAGGCTGGTCGGCATCACCCCCCGCGCGCCGCTGGCGCTTCCGCCGGGCGGCCGCCACTGGTACGCCCTCCGCGAGATCGGCTATCCGGACCCGGCCACGTTCCTGGCCACGATGCAGGCTGGCCGGCGAGTGGCTGGACGGGTTGGCCGAGAGCACCGGAGTGCCGCTCGAGCGCACCGTGCTGGGCGGGTTCTCGCAGGGCTGCGTGATGTCCTGGGCGCTGGGCCTGGCCGCAGGCCGGCAGCGGCCGGCCGGCATCATCGGCCTGTCCGGGTTCATGCCCACGGTCGAGGGTTTCCAGCTCGACCTCGACGGCCTCACCGGCTACCCGGTGGCGATCGCCCACGGCACGCTCGACTCCGTGATCAGCGTGGACTGGGGGAGGCGGGCGCGCGACCGCATGGTCGCCGCCGGCGCCGAGGTCACGTACCACGAGTCGCCTGTGCCACACACGGTGGATCCGGCTGTGTTCCCGATCCTCGCCGCCTGGCTGGGAGAGGTGATCTGAGCCACGCCCGGGCCCACCTGGTACTGGCAACCGTGGTGGTGTTGTGGGCGGGAGCGTTTGCGGCGATCAAGCACCTGCTGGACGCCGGCCTGTCCGCGCCCGAGATCGCGGCCGCGCGCTTTCTGATGGTGGCGCCGGCCTTCGCGGCCACGCTGTATCTGTCCGGCGGTCTGCCGGGCCTCAGCCGGCGGGACTGGATACGGGTGATCGTGGCCGGCCTCTGCTGGGTCGCCGTCTACCACCTGGCGCTGAACGAGGGGGAGCTGCGCACCACCTCGGGCACGGCGGCCGTGATCGTGGGTACCGCCCCCGGCATGACGCTCGCGCTGGCCCTGCTGCTGGGCCTGGAGCGGTTCTCGCCCTGGCGGCTGGTCGGTCTGGTGGTGGCGTTCTGCGGCGTGGTCGTCGTCGTCACGCTCGGCTCAGGGCAGGCCGTCTCGCTGGACAACGCGGCCGGGCCGCTGCTGGTGCTGGTGGCGGCGTTCTCGTTCGCGCTCTACAACGTGCTGGTGAAGCCGCTGTCCGCGCATGCCAGCACCACCTCCATCAGCTCCGCCGCCACCCTGGCCGGCACCGTGCCGCTGCTGTTTCTGCTGCAGCCCTCGTCCGGCGATCACCTGCGTGGGCTGTCGCGCGAGGACTGGGCGCTGCTGCTCTACCTGGGGCTGGGATGCACCCTGTTCGCCTACATCGGCTGGACGATGGCGCTGCGCCGGGTCGATGCCTCCCGCGCGGTCGCCTACCTGTACGGGGTGCCGCCGCTGGCGGTCGTGATCGGTGCGCTCACGCTGGGCGAGAGCGTCACGCCCTGGCTGGCGCTGGGCACGATGCTGGTGGTCGGTGGCGTGGCGGTCGCGCAGGTGCAGCGATGAGCGCGTTCACCTGGCGCGACGGCGATCGCACGATCGTCTACGGCGAGGACGCCGCCGGTGCCGTGGAGCGCCTGGGCTGGGACTCGGACACGACGCTCCTGACGACGCCGCGCGCCGACCCCGGCATCATGCCGGCGCTGATGGTGGAGGAGGGACAGGTGCCGGATCTGGCGGCGCGGCTGCTGCCGGAGGCGAGCGGGGGCCGGTTGCTGGCGTGGGGCGGAGGGCGGGTGATCGACACGGCCAAGGCCATCGCGTCGATCACCGGCGCCCGGGTGGGGGCCGTGCCGACCACCCTGTCGGGAGCCGAGATGACGTCGCTTCACCGCAAGATCGAGGGCCGCGAGCAGGGGCCGTCCGTGCGGCCGGTGCTGGTCATCGGCGATCCCGTCTTGATGTGCTCGCTGCCGGAGCCGGCGCTTCGGGCCAGCGCGTTGAACGCGCTGGCCCATGGCGTGGAGGCGCTGTACGGGCCTCGAGCCAACCCGGTCGCGACGATCGTCGCGCTGCGCGGCGCGCAGCTGATCGCCGAGGGTGATCGTGCGCTCGGCGCGCTGCTCTGTGCCTACGCCGTTGACTCTGCGGGCTACGCCGTTCACCACGTGCTCTCCCAGACCACCGTCCGGGTGGCCGGCACCGGCCACGCCCAGACCAACGCAGCGGTGCTGCCGGCGACCATCACCGTCATGCTGCAGCGGGCGCCCGATCCGATGGCTGATCTGGCAACGGCGCTCGGGGTGAGCGCCGGTGATCTCGTCGCACGCGTGGACGAGCTGGGCGGCCACGCCCGGATCGACATCGACACGCCCGCCCGGGAGGCGGTGGTCGACGCGGCGCTGAGGCGCCCGGAGCTGGCCGACACCCCCGGGCCGGAGGTGACCCGAGCCGAGCTGCTGGGCATGCTCGCGATGGCGGCCGCCGGGTAGACTTGCCCCGATGGGCAAGGGCTACGCAGAGGGATCGGCGGCCGAGGAGGCCGAGGCGGCGCGCGAGCGCGGCGACCACCTGGCGCGCCCCGGCATCGCCCAGACGCGCCGGGTCGTGTTCGGCTCGACGCCCGACAACCCCACGCAGCACCTGATCGGGTACGCCGACGAGGTCGACGCGGACGCGCTGTTCGCGGCCGGCAAGGCCTGGGGCATCAAGGTCGTAAACGCCGTTGAGTAACCCCTACGACCGCCCGTCCGACCCCGCGAAGCGCCATAGCGCCGCCCTCACCGACGGCCCCGACCGGGCCGCGGCCCGCGCGATGCTGAAGGGCATCGGATTCACCGACGACGACCTGGCGCGGCCGATCATCGGCGTCTCCACCACGTGGATCGAGACGATGCCCTGCAACTTCAACCAGCGCGAGCTGGCGCAGCGCGTGAAGGCCGGCGTCCGCGCCGCGGGCGGCACGCCGATGGAGTTCAACACGATCTCGGTGTCGGACGGCGTCTCGATGGGGACCGAGGGCATGCGCGCCTCGCTGGTCAGCCGCGAGGTGATCGCCGACTCGATCGAGCTGGTGGTGCGGGGTCACCTGATGGACGGATTGGTCTGCCTGGTCGGCTGCGACAAGACGATCCCGGCCGCGGCCATGGCGTTGTGCCGGCTGGACGTGCCCGGGCTGGTGCTCTACAACGGCACGATCGCGCCCGGCACCTTCCGCGGCCGCGACATCACCATCCAGGACGTGTTCGAGGCGATCGGCGCCTACGCGGCCGAGCGGATCGACGCCGAGGAGCTGCACGCCGTCGAGTCGGCCGCCTGCCCCGGCGCCGGCGCCTGCGGCGGGCAGTACACGGCCAACACGATGTCAACTGCGCTCGAGTTCCTCGGTCTGTCGCCGGGCGGCATGAACGGCATTCCGGCGCTCAACCGGGGCAAGGGCGACGCGGCCGAGAAGGCCGGCGAGCTGGTGATGCAGCTGGTCCGCGACGACGTCCGGCCCTCGCAGATCGTGACCCGCGATGCGCTCGAGAACGCCGCCGCCTCGGTGGCGGCGACCGGCGGCTCCACCAACGGCGTGCTGCACCTGCTGGCGATCGCCCGCGAGCTGGACATCCCGTTCTCGATCGACGACTTCGACCGCATCGCCGGCCGTACGCCGATCGTGGCCAGCCTCAAGCCCGGCGGCGAGTTCGTGGCCACCGACATCTTCGATGCCGGCGGCGTGGCGCTGGTGGCACGGGAGCTGGCCAAGCGCGAGCTGGTGCACGTGGGCGCGCGCACGGTGGACGGCCGCACGCTGGGCGAGATCGCCGATCAGGTGGTGGAGACTCCCGGGCAGCCGGTGGTGGTGCCGATCGACCGCCCGATCAAGCCCACGGGCGGCCTCGCGATCCTGCGCGGCAACCTCTCGCCGGACGGCTGCGTCGTCAAGCTGGCCGGGCATGAGCGGCTCAGCCATCGCGGCCCGGCCCGCGTCTTCGACTCCGAGGAGGACTGCTTCGCCGCCGTCAAGAGCCGCTCGATCGAGGCCGGCGACGTGGTCGTGATCCGCTACGAGGGCCCGGCGGGCGGCCCCGGCATGCGCGAGATGCTGCACGTGACCGCGGCGATCGTGGGCGAGGGGCTGGGAGACGAGGTGGCGCTGATCACCGACGGACGCTTCTCGGGCGCCACCCACGGCCTGATGGCGGGCCACGTCACGCCGGAGGCGGCGCACGGCGGCCCCATCGCGATCGTGCAGAACGGCGACATGATCGAGTTCGACATCGAGGCCCGCGAGCTGCGGGTGGAGCTGTCCGACGATGAGATCGCCGCCCGTCTGGCCGGCTGGACGGCGCCGGCTCCGCGCTACTCGACGGGCGTGTTCGCGAAGTACGCGGCGCTCGTGTCGAGCGCCAGCGAGGGTGCCGTCACCAGGCCGTGAACGTCCTCGTCCTGGCCGACACCCACATCCCCGACCATGCATCCGCCCTGCCCGAGGCGCTGCTGCCGCACCTGGAGTGGGCCGAGCTGATCCTGCACGGTGGCGATGCCACCAGCACCGACGTGCTGACCGAGCTCGAGGCCTACGCGCCGGTGCACGCGGTGCTCGGCAACATCGACGGCTGGGACGTGCGGGCGGCCGGCGTGCCCGAGCAGCTGCAGCTGAGCCTGGGCGGCGTGGAGGTGGCGATGGTGCACGACGCCGGGTCCGCGCCAGGGGCGTGAGGCGCGCCTGCGAAAGCGGTTCCCGGCTGCGGCGGTGATCGTGTTCGCACACTCGCACCAGCCGGTGATCGAGCTGGTGGACGACGTGCTCTTCCTCAACCCGGGCAGCCCCACCTGGAAACGGCGGGCCGCGTACCCCAGCGTGCTGCGCCTGGTGATCGGCGCCGAAGGCGTCGACGCGGCGCTGATCCGGCTGTAGAGCGCCGCGCTCACACCGAGACGCGCGACAGCGCCTGGCCGGTCAGGCCGCTCAGCAGCCGCCGCTTCCATGCCGTCTGCTCGAGGCCGGGCAGGCCCGCCAGCGGATCGGCCGGATCGAGCAAGCGCGGCAGGTTCGATACCCCGATCGCTGCCAGCCGCAGTTGGTCGCCGAAGCGGGCGGCCGCGACGCCGGCCAGCGCGAAGCTCCACGCGTGCCGTTCGCCGGCCCGCTCGTACGCGCTTGCGTCCGGGGCGCTCGGCACGACCACGGCGGTCACGAACTCGCCCGGCGCCAGCGACAGGGTGGAGCGGTTCTCGTCGCTGGCCCTGCGGTAGAGATCCGCCAGCGGGATCCCCTGTGGGCGGCGGCTGGTCTCGACGGTCGCGTCCAGCGCCAACAGGGCTGCGGCCAGGTCGCTGGGCGCTACCGAGATGCAGTCGCCCGGCTCCAGACCGTGCTTGCGGTGGTCGCCGATCTGGGCGTAGCAGGTGTCGCCGCCGCGCAGCCAGCAGGTCAGGTCGGGGTGCCGGAAGTACCAGCAGCGCACCTGCTGGCAGAGGTTCCCGCCGACGGTGCCCATCTCGCGCAGCTGCGGTGAGGCCGCCGCCGAGGCGGCCTGATGCAGCACCGCGAAGCGCTCGCGGACGCCTTCGTCGCGGCCGAGGTCCGCCAGCGTCACGGTTGCGCCGATGCGGATGCCCTCGCCCTCGGGCGCGATCGCGTCCAGGCCCAGGCCACGTAGGTCGACGACCGACTCGGCCGGCAGGATCCCGCGGTCCTGCTGGGTGAGCAGGTCGGTGCCGCCGCCCATGGCGCGTGCGGCAGGCTGCGACAGCGCCGCGGCCGCCTCCTCGACCCCCACCGGCCGCGCGTAGGCGAACGTCCTCACTGCAGCGCCTCCAGCACCCGGCGGGGCGTGTAGGGCGCCTCGCGCAGCCGTAGCCCCAGCGCGTGGGCGACCGCGTTTCCGATGGCGCCCGGCGTTGGGATGATGGGCGGCTCGCCCAGCCCCTTGATGCCCAGCGCCAGCTCCGGGTCGGGCTCGCCCACGAATCGGCACTCGACCTCGGGCAGGTCGGCCAGGGTCGGGATCTTGTAGTCCTCGAGGCCGGCGTTGACCACGGTGCCGGTGGTCGGATCGACCACCCGTTCCTCGCTGAGCGCGAAGCCGATGCCCTGCAGGATGCCGCCCAGCACCTGGCTGCGCGCGCCCATCGGGTTGACCACGCGGCCGATGTCGTGCACCGCGACCACCCTTTCGACCGTGATCAGGCCGGTGAGCGTGTCCACCGCCACCTGCGCGATCTGGCAGCCGAACGTGTTCACGGCCATGCCGTCCGGGTTGGGCGCGCGCGACCCCGACCCGGTCACCCACGCGTTTCCGAGCTTCTCGGTGACGTCGTGGATGGGCCGCCGCAGGGTGCCGTCGGTCGATCGCACCTCGCCCTCGGTCAGCTCCAGGTCGGAGGCCGCGATCTCGAACATGTCGGCGGCCAGCTCCAGCAGCTGCGTGCGCACGTGGTGGCCGGCCGATCGCACCGCGGGAGCCACCGACGCAAGCGTCATCGAGCCGCCCGAGAACGGCCCGTGCCCGGCCAGGTCGGTGTCGCCGGTGCGGACCTTGACCTGGTCGGGGCGGATCCCCAGCCGCTCGGCCAGCACCACCGCG
Source organism: uncultured Actinomycetes bacterium (assembly GCA_963766445.1). Lineage (GTDB taxonomy): Bacteria > Actinomycetota > Thermoleophilia > Gaiellales > JAICJC01 > JAICYJ01. The sequence continues at coordinate 147,818 of CAVXZW010000019.1, forward strand.
CAGGCGGTCGTCACGCCGGTGCCCAGGTCCTGCATGCCGACCGTCAGCACCGGCTTGGCATCGCTTCCGATGCGCACGTCCGCGTAGGCGGGCGGCCCGCCGCCGCCCCACCAGTACTGGCTGGCGCAGCCCATGCCGCGCCGCACGCGGCCCTCCGAGCGGAGCTCGTCACGAGTGTCCCAGCCGGCCAGCTCGGCCGCCAGGTCGTAGCTCTCCAGCAGGCGCTTGGACGTGTACGGGCGGCCGGTGGAGGGGTCGACGTCGGCGTGGTTGCGGCGGCGCAGCTCCAGCGGGTCGAGGCCGGCCGCCTCGGCCAGCTCGTCCAGCGCCTGCTCGAACGCCCACGTTCCCTCCATCACACCCGGCGCGCGGAAGGCCGCCGCGGGCCCAAGGTTGAGCCGCATCGGTAGCGTCATCAGGTGCTGGTGCTCGCAGGCGTAGACCGACTTGACGGGCTCCAGCACCGGGTAGGCCCAACCGCCTGTGCCCAGGCCCATCACGGCCGATGCCTCCACGGCCCGCAGCCGCCCGTCGCGGCCGGCACCGATCGTGAAGCTGAACCGGGCCGGCGTGCGGTAGCCGGTGCTCAGGTTCTCGTCGCGGCGGCTCAGCACCAGCCGCACCGGGCGGCCCGCCCGGCGCGACAGCTCGGCCGCGATCACCCCCTCGGGCCCGCAGCCGAACTTGGAGCCGAAGCCGCCGCCCATGAAGTGGCAGATCACGCGGACGTGCTCCTGGTCGAGCCCGAACGAGCCGCACAGCTGCGAGCGCGCCTGGTAGATGCCCTGCGTCGAGCTCCACAGCGTCAGCCCGTCGGGACGCCAGTCGGCCACCGCGCAGTGCGGCTCCATCGAGTTGTGGAGCTGGGCCGGGGCCAGGTAGTCGCTGGTGACCGTCAGCTCGGCGGCGGCCAGCGCCGCCTCGGCGTCACCGCGCTCGTATTCGACCGGGTCGTCCTGGAAGGTCTGGTTCTCGAGCGACTGGTCGAGGTCGACGACAAACCCGAGCGGCTCCCACTGCGGGTCGAGCGCGGCCATGGCCTCGTCCGCCGCCTCGGGCGTCTCGGCGGCGATCGCGGCTACCGCGGCGCCGCCGTACGGCGGCTCGGAGTGCAGCACCGTCGCGCCGTCGAACGGCGGGCAGTCACCGGGTCCGATCACGGCGCGCACGCCCGGCACAGCGCGGGCGGCCTCCAGCGATATCGATGCCAGGCGCGCGTTGGCGTAGGGGCTGCGCAGCACCGTCGCCTCGAGCTGGCCGGGCAGCTGCATGTCGGACGTGTAGCGGGCCGACCCCGACAGGCGGGCACCGGCGGTGAGGCGGGTGGTCGGCTCGCCGACGACACCGGGCGGCTGATCGGCCGGCCACTCCGGTGTCGAGTCCTCCTCGACGAGCGTCCAGCGCACCTCCGTGCGGCCCTCGACCACCGCTTCGGTCTTGATCAGACGAGCCACTACGTGGCCGTTCCGTCGCCGGCTCGTGCCACCGCCAGGGCGATGCCCTCGTACGCCCCGCATCGGCAGAGGTTGCCGCTCATCGCGGTCACGATCTCATCCGCGCTGGGGTGCGGCGTCCGCTCCAGCAACGCCAGCGCAGACATCAGCTGGCCGGGCGTGCAGAACCCGCACTGGAGGCCGTCCTCTTCGGTGAAGGCCCGGCGCAGGCGATCGAGCAGGTCGCCCTCCGCCTCGACCGTGCGCACCGACGCCCCGTCGCAGGCCGCGGCCAGCGTCAGACAGGACAACACGGGACGGTCGTCCACCAGCACCGTGCAGCTGCCGCACGTGCCCTCGCCGCAGGCGACCTTGGTGCCGGTGAGCTGCAACCGCTCGCGCAGCACTTCCGACAGCGGCTCCGCCGCCGGTGCGTCGACCCGGTAGCTGTTCCCGTTCACCTCGAGCTCGACCTGCATGGTTTGAAACCTACCAGCGGCTGCAGCGGCTTCCGCAATCTCGACCCGAGAGGGGGTGCCCTGCTAGCGTTTCTCGGTTTGAGTCTGCCATCGACATCGACCGCGCGCCGCGCACCGCTGGAGCTGACGTTCGTCCCCCGCGGGGCCGAAGAGCCGCTCATGGGTTTCTACTCGGTGTCACCCCTGACACCGGGTGGCTGGAGCTCCCTGCTCGACGATCGCGGGTTGCCCCACAACCTGCGGCGGCTGCCGGTCACGATCGTGGCCAACGGCGGCGAACGGGTCGTGGACACGCGTTGCTTGCCAATGCTGCCGGCGCTGGCATACCTGCTGGCCGAGCCGGAGGGGTCTGAGGACGGCGAGCAGGCCAGCGCATCGCTGCGCGCATGGAGGCTGGTGGCCCGGCTGACCGAGCGCGTGGTCGAGGCGGGCGGCGATCCGCCACCGCTCGACCGGTTCGCGGCCGCCTTCCCGCCCCTGGCGCACGCCGCCGTGGCCGACCACGGCGAGGAGCCCTCGACCGTCAGCGCGGTGTCCGCCGTCGAGCAGTTCGTGCGCGCCTCGATGCGGGCACTTGCAGCTGCGGTGCGCGACCCGCGACAGCTGACCGCCCCGGACAGCCACCATGAGGCGATCGATCTGTCGGTGCTGCAGCCGGCGCTGCGCACCGTCGCGCCCGACCTGGGCGCCGTGGCGCCGGTCGTGAACCTACGCCGTTCGCTCGATCCGCTGGAGCTGGTGCTGCAGCTGCCCGCGGATCCGTCCGGCAACTGGCCCCTGCACGTCACGCCGATCGACCCGGGCCGGATCGGGCGCGCCGCCAACATCCTGCCTGCGCTGTCCCGGATGCAGGACGGCCGCGTGGATTTGACGCTGGCGCAGGTCGCCGACCTGCGGGCGGCCGTTCCCGCGCTCGAGTTCGCGGGCGCGTCGGTGCGCCTCCCCGACGAGCTCCGCCAGAAGGAGGAGCTGGACCTGGAGCAGGCTGGGTTGTCGTTCGCGCCCGGGCCGCTGTCACTGGGCGGCGTGGTGGAGTACGACCTGCACGCGGCGCTGGGCGGCCGGCAGATCAGCGACGAGGAGTTCCGCGCCCTGGCAGCCGCCACGCAGCCGCTGGTGCGCATCGGCGGCGAGTGGACGCTGCTCGGCGACAAGGCGCTGCGGCGGGCGCGGCAGCTGGCACAGCTGGCGTTGCACTCGCCCGGCATCCCGGCGCTGACGGCTCTGGGAGCGACGCTGGCGGGGCGGGCCGAGCTGCGCGGGTTCGAGATGGAGGTCGACTCGGCGCGCTCGACGGAGCTCGAGCAGCTGGCCGCGGAGCTGCGCGACCCCGGGCTGCGCGAGCCGGTCGAGACCGGCGAGGGGTTCCACGGCGTGCTGCGCCCGTACCAGGAGAGCGGCCTGGGCTGGTTGGTGGGGATGCGCAGGCTGGGCCTGGGCGCGCTGCTGGCCGACGACATGGGCCTGGGCAAGACGGTGCAGCTGATCGCCTACCTGCTGGAGCGCTCCGACCAGGCGGAATCGCCGGCGCTGATCGTGTGCCCGGCATCCGTGCTCGGCAACTGGCGTCGCGAGCTGGGGCGGTTTGCCCCCGACCTGTCAGTGCACCTGCACCACGGGCCCGACCGCACGCATCACATCGACGACCTGACCGGCCACGACGTGGTGCTGACCTCCTACTCGCTGCTGCCGCGCGACCGGCGGCTGCTGGGCGAGGCGGAGTGGCGGGTGCTGGTGCTGGACGAGGCGCAGCAGGTCAAGAACCCGCTCACGCGCGGAGCGCAGGCGGCCCGCGCGCTGCCGGCCCGCCACCGGATCGCGCTCACGGGCACGCCGATCGAGAACCGGCTGGACGAGCTGTGGTCGATCCTGCACTTCCTCAACCCCGGCCTGCTCGGATACCCGCAGCGCCTTCCGCCGCCGCTACGCCACGCCGATCGAGCGGCACCGTGACGACGACGCGGCCGCGCGGCTGCGGCGGGTGACGGCGCCGTTCATCCTGCGCCGGCACAAGAGCGACCCATCGGTGCTGCCCGATCTGCCGCCGCGGCAGGAGTCGAACGAGTTCTGCACGCTGACGGTGGAGCAGGCGGCGCTCTACCAGGCAACGATCGACGCGATGCTGGGCGTCGTGCGCGACGCCGCCGGCATCGAGCGCCGCGGACACGTGCTGGCGCTCCTGACCCGGCTCAAGCAGGTCTGCAACCACCCCGCCCAGGCGCTGAGCAAGCCTGGCCACATGGCCGGCCGGTCGGGAAAGCTCGACCGGCTCACCGAGATGCTGGTCGAGGCGGTGGACGAGGGCGACAGCGCCCTGGTGTTCACACAGTACGCGGTGATGGGCCGGATGCTGTCGGAGCACCTCACACGCGAGCTCGAGATCGAGCGCCTCTACCTGGACGGCTCCACGCCGGTGGCCGAGCGCGAGCGGATGGTGGATGCGTTCCAGGCTCCCGGCGGCGAGCCGCGCGTGCTGGTGATGTCGCTGCGGGCGGGCGGCCTGGGGCTGAACCTGACCAATGCCAGCCACGTCTTCCACTTCGACCGCTGGTGGAACCCGGCGGTCGAGGACCAGGCATCCGACCGGGCGCACCGGATCGGCCAGACGCGGGTGGTGCAGGTACACCGCATGATCTGCGCCGGCACCATCGAGGAGCGGATCGACGAGCTGATCGAGGCCAAGCGCGGGCTGGCCACGAGCATCGTCGACCGGGGCGTGGAGACCGCGATCAGCGAGCTGTCCGACGACGAGCTCGCGGATCTGGTCGAATTGCGTCAATGATGGCCTCCGTCGACATGCTGCGGCGGCTGGTGGAGATGGAGAGTCCCACCGGAGACGCCGCACGGATGTCCCACATCCGCTCGTTCCTGGCGGCCGAGCTGACGGCGCTGGGAGGCGACGCGTCGCCGCGCGGCGAGCACCTGCTGGCACGGTTCGGCCAGCAGCGCGCGGGCGAGACGATCGTGCTCGTTGCCCACATGGACACCGTCTGGCCGGTAGGGACGTTGCAGCGGATGCCGTTCTCGGTGTCGGGGGACGCGGCCCACGGGCCGGGGGCGCTGGACATGAAGGGCGGGATCGTGGTGATGCTGGAGGCGATCCGGCGCTCGGGGCCGCCGCCGCGGCCGCTGGCGGTGCTGCTGACCGCCGACGAGGAGATCGGCAGCCCCACCGGCCGGCCGCTGGTGGAGGAGGTCTCGGCGCAGGCCCACGCGGTGCTGGTGGTGGAGCCGCCGGTGCGCGACGGCACCATCACCACCAGGCGCTCGGGGCTGGCCCGCTACCAGCTGCGGATCCGCGGCCAGGCGGCCCACGCCGGGCACCAGGGCGGCGGCGTCTCGGCGGTATCCGAGCTGGCCCACCAGACGCTGGTGCTGAACGGCCTGGTCGACGACGAGCGCGGCGTGCGGGTGAACGTCGGTCAGGTGGGCGGCGGCACCGGTGACAACGTGGTCGCGGCCGAGGCCTGGGCACGGGTGGATGCGCGCGCCTGGACGGCTCCCGAGCAGCAGCAGCTGGAGCGGGCGATCCGGGGGCTGCGGCCGGTGCTGGAGGGGGCCACGATCGAGGTCGCGGGCGGGATCACACGGCCGCCGATGATCCCCAGCGACGAGTCGGCCGAGCTGGCCGCGCGAGCGGTCGAGATCGCGGCCGGGCTCGGCCAGCCGCTGTCGGAGAACGCCTCAGGCGGCGGCTCCGACGGCAACTTCGCGGCCGCGGTGGGCGCGCCGGTGATCGACGGCCTGGGCCCGATCGGGGTCGGCGCCCACGCCGACGACGAGCGCGTGTCGCTGCGCTCGATCGAGCAGCGAAGCGAGCTGCTGGCCGCGCTGCTCGCCCAGCTCTGAGCGGCTGGTGGTGATAGAGAGGTGCCGGGCACCGTCGTAACACGCGTGACGGTGCCGTGACGTCGCCGTGACAGCCGCCGGCCGGCGGGGTGGAACGGAGGTGCCGGGCACCGTCGTTCCACACGTTGCACGGACGTGACTGTTCCGTGACGCGTCAGGCGACCGGTCGCACCCAGTCCGGCAGCGAGCCGCCGGCCAGCAGATCGGCGCCCGCGTCGAGCAGCGCGGTCAGCGCCAGCCTCTGCGTCCAGGGACCGAACGAGATGCGGGCCACGCCCATCGCCTCCAGCTCCGAGCCGGCCGGGAAGCCGGGCCCGGCCAGCACGCTCAGCTTCCGATGCCCGATGGCCGCGACCAGCGCCTCGATCTCGGCGACCTGCAGGCGCCCGGGCACGAACACGCAGGTGGCGCCGGCGTCCAGGAACGCGCGGCCGCGGGCCACGGCATCCTCCAGCAGCTCGCCGCGGTCGCGGTCGCCGCCGCGCAGGTAGGCGTCGGTGCGCGCGTTCAGCGCGAACGGAACGCCTTCGCCCTCGGCCGCAGCCACGGCCGCGGCCATCATCGCTGTCGCGTCCGGCAACGGCCGCATCTGGTCCTCGATGTTCGCGCCGACCGCGCCCACCGCGATCGCGCGCCGCACCGTCTCCCCGACGTCGCCGTACCCGGCTTCGAGGTCGGCGCTGACCGGCAGGTCGACCGCCGCTGCGATCCGACCGACGGCGTCGATCATCAGGTCGCGCGGGATCTGCTCGCCGTCGCGGTAGCCGTGCGCCTCGGCGATCGAGTGGCTGGCCGTCGCCAGCGCCCGGCAGTCGGGCAGCTCGGCCACGAGCCTGGCGGTGACCGCGTCCCACACGTTCACCATCACCAACAGCGCCTCGTCGTCGTGCAGACGGCGCAGCCGCTCGCCCCTGGCCGCCCCCGGCGCTCATACCGCCTTGACCGCGCTGACGAGGTTCATGATCGACTCCTTGGCGTCGCCGAACAGCATCGTCGTCTTGGGGTCGTAGAACAGCTCGTTCTCGATCCCCGCGAAGCCGGTGTTCATGCTGCGCTTGAGCACCACCACGGCCGCCGAGCGGTCGACGTTCAGCACCGGCATGCCGTAGATCGGGCTGCCCGGCGTGTTGTTCGCCGCCGGGTTGACGACGTCGTTGGCGCCGATCACCAGCGACACGTCGGTGCGCGGGAACTCGTCGTTGATGTCGTCCATCTCGTACAGCTGCGTGTAGGGCACATCCGCCTCGGCCAGCAGCACGTTCATGTGGCCGGGCATGCGTCCCGCCACCGGGTGGATCGCGTAGCGCACGTCGACCCCGCGCCGCTCGAGCTGGTCGGCCAGCTCGCGCACGTTGTGCTGGGCCTGAGCCACGGCCAGGCCGTAGCCGGGGACGATCACCACCCGCCGCGCGTAGGCCAGCATCACGGCCACGTCGTCGGGGCTGGTGGCGCGCACCTGCCCGCCGGACGCGCCGACCGCGGCCGCCTCGCCGCCGCCACCGGTGCCGAACGCGCCGAACACCACGTTTGCGATCGACCGGTTCATGGCCGCGCCCATCATCCGCGTCAGCATCATGCCCGAGGCGCCCACCAGCGCGCCCGAGATGATCAGGGCGTTGTTGTGCAGCACGAAGCCGGTAGCCGCGGCCGCCAGCCCGGTGAACGAGTTCAGCAGCGAGATCACCACCGGCATGTCGGCGCCGCCGATCGCCATCACCATGATCACGCCCAGCAGCAGCGACAGCACCATCGCCAGCGCCAGCACGCCCTCGCTCTGGCTGCCCACGTACTGCGAGGCGGCCAGGCCCAGCACGGCGAGGAACAGCACCGCGTTCACCAGCTTCTGGCCCGGCATCGTGACGGGGCTGCCCGTGATCAGCTCCTGCAGCTTGCCGAACGCGACCATCGAGCCGGCGAAGCTGACCGATCCCACGATCGCCGAGAACAGCGTCGATGTGACGGCGTCGTTGGCCAGCGACAGGGTCGAGGAGGTGGCGATGTGGTACTCGCTGAAGGCGATCAGCGCCGCCGCGCCGCCGCCCACGCCGTTGAACAGCGCCACCATCTGCGGCATCGCCGTCATCTTGACCGCGCGCGCCGAGTAGGCGCCGATCGCCCCGCCGATCACCATGCCGGCGATGATCCAGGCCAGGTTGTGTGAGCCGGAGTCCCACAGCGTGACGGCGATCACGACCCCCATCGCGGCGGCCGCGACCTGGTTGCCGCGCACCGCCGTGCGCGGCGACGACAGCTGCTTCAGCCCGAAGATGAACAGGCAGGCGCAGGCCAGGTAGGCCAGGTCGAACGCGTTTCGCCTATCCATCGCCGTCCTTGCCCGGCGGCCGCGCCTTGAACATGTGCAGCATGCGGTCGGTGACCAGGAACCCGCCGGCCACGTTGATCGCGCCGAAGGCGACGGCGATCGTGCCCAGCACCTCGACCAGCAGCGAGTCGGTCGACCCGACGACGATGATCGCGCCCACGATCACGATGCCGTGGATCGCGTTCGTGCCCGACATCAGCGGCGTGTGCAGCGTCGTCGGCACCTTCGAGATCACCTCGAAGCCGACGAACGCGGCCAGCACCAGCACCGTGATCTGCAGCACCAGCTCGTGGGTCATGTGGACGCTCCTTGCAGCAGGCGCGAGACGATCCTGCCCTCGTGGGTGATGCATGCGTCGGCCACGATCTCGTCCTCGAAGTCGAGCGTGAGCTCGCCGTCGGCGATGATCAGGCCGAGCAGGTTGGTGATGTTGCGTGCGTACATCTGGCTGGCGTGCAGTGGCATGGTGGAGGGCAGGTTGAGCGTGCCGACGATGGTCACGCCTTCGCGCACCGCCACCTCGCCGGGCACCGTCAGCTCGCAGTTGCCGCCCGCCTCGGCGGCCAGGTCGACGATCACCGAGCCCGGCCGCATGGCCGCCACGCTGGCGGCGGTGATCAGCCGCGGGGCCGGCCGGCCCGGGATCAGGGCCGTGGTGATGACCACGTCGGAGTCGGCCACCGTGCGCGCCACCAGCTCCTGCTGCTGGGCGTACTGAGCCTCGCTCAGCTCGCGGGCGTAGCCGCGGGCGTCCTCGCCCTCCTCGACGTCCAGCTGCAGCTCCACGAAGCTGGCGCCCAGGCTCTCGACCTGCTCGCGCACGACCGGCCGCGTGTCGAAGGCCGAGACGACGGCGCCGAGCCGGCGGGCCGTCGCCAGCGCCTGCAGCCCGGCCACCCCGGCGCCGAGCACGAACACCTTGGCGGGTGCCACGGTGCCTGCGGCCGTCATCAGCATCGGGAAGAACTTGGGCAGCAGCTCCGCCGACATCAGCACCGCCTTGTAGCCGGACACAGTTGCCTGCGACGACAGCGCGTCCATCGACTGCGAGCGGGTGATGCGCGGGATCGCGTCCAGGCTGAACGACGTGACGCCGGCCGCCGCCAGCGCGTCGACCAGCTCGCGGTTCACCAGCGGCTGCAGCATGCCGACCACGGCCGTGCCCGATCGGAACGACGGCACGTCCTCCTCGCGCGGGCGCGTCACCATCACCACCAGGTCGGCCTCGGCCAGCAACGCCGCGCCGTCCGGGACGATCCGCGCGCCGGCCTCTGTGTAATCGCCGTCGGGCAGCGCCGCCGCGACGCCGGCGCCGGCCTGCGCCAGCACCTCGACGCCGAGCGGTAGCAGGCGTGCCACGGCGTCGGGCGTGAGCGCCACGCGACGCTCGATCTGGCCGTGCTCGGAAGGGACGCCGATTCGCATCGGCGCGATACTACTGGCGGGCGGCGCCGGCGCCACCCGGAACCGCTCCGCTCACAGCGTCAGCGTGTCCGGCCCGACGCGCTCACGCGTGGTCTCGTAGCGCTCGATCTCGGCCACGCGGTTCTCGGTCAGCGCGATCTCGTCCCAGCCGTTCAGCAGCCGCTGCTTGATCTCGGCATCGATCTCGAAGCGGCTGGCCCGCCCCGACGGCAGCGTCACCGTCTGCGCCTCCAGGTCGATCGTGGCCGGCTCCGGCGCGCGCGTCGATCAGCTCGCGCACGTCGGCCTCCGGCAGCTCCACCGGCAGCAGGCCGATCTTCGTGCAGTTGGAGTAGAAGATGTCCGAGAAGCTGGGCGCCACGATCGCCTCGTAGCCGTAGTCCTGCAGCGCCCAGGGCGCGTGCTCGCGCGAGCTGCCAGACCCGAAGTTGCGGCCGGCCGCCAGGATCGGGGCGCCGTGGAACTCGATCCGGTTCAGCGGGAAGCCGGGCTGGCGGAACCAGTCCCAGAACAGGAACTCGCCGAAGCCGGTGCGCTCGACCCGCTTCAGGAACTGCTTGGGGATGATCTGGTCGGTGTCGACGTTGGCGCGGTCGAGCGCCGCCACCTTCCCGGATATCACCGTCACCGGCTTCACACCAGCTCCCGCACGTCGGTCAGCCGCCCGGTCACGGCCGCGGCCGCGGCCATCGCGGGGGAGAGCAGGTGCGTGCGGCCGCCGCGGCCCTGCCGTCCCTCGAAGTTGCGGTTGGAGGTGGACGCGCAGCGCTCGCCGGGCGCCAGCGATGTCCGGGTTCATGCCCAGGCACATCGAGCAGCCGGCGCCGCGCCAGTCGAACCCGGCCGCCTTGAACACCTCGTCCAAACCCTCACGCTCAGCTTGAGCCTTAACCGATCACGGATCCGGGGACGACCATCGCCTGCACGGTCGACGCCACCCGCCGGCCGCGCACGATCTCGGCGGCGGCGCGGAGATCCTCGATGCGGGCGTTCGTGCACGAGCCCAGGAACACCCGGTCGACTGCGATCTCGCTCATCGGCGTGCCCGGCCGCAGGTCCATGTAGGTGAGCGCTCGCTCGTCCGACTCGTCGGCCGGCTCCGGCACTGCGCCCGTGATCGGCGCCACCTGGCCGGGGTTCGTGCCCCACGAGACCTGCGGCGCCAGCGCCGGCACGTCCACAACCACCGTCGCGTCGAAGCTCGCTCCCTCGTCAGTCGCCAGCCCGCGCCATCGCTCGACCGCCTCTGCGAAGTCGGCCGGCACCCCCGGCCGGCCCTCCATGTAGGCGAACGTGGTGTCGTCGGGCGCGATCATGCCGGCCCGTGCACCCGCCTCGATCGACATGTTGGCGACGGTCATGCGCCCCTCCATCGACAGCGCCGCGATCGCCTCGCCGTGGTACTCGACCGCGTGGCCCGTGGCGCCGTCGGTGCCGATCTGGGCGATCGTGCCCAGGATCAGATCCTTGGCCGTGCAACCCACGCCAAGGCCGCCCTGATACGAGATCAGCATCGTCTGCGGGCGCGACTGCGGCAGCGTCTGGGTGGCCAGCACGTGCTCGACCTCGCTGGTGCCGATGCCGAACGCGAGCGCGCCGAAGGCGCCGTGGGTGGAGGTGTGGGAGTCACCGCACACGATCGTCATGCCCGGCTGGGTGACGCCCAGCTCCGGGCCGATCACGTGCACGATGCCCTGGCGGCGGTGGCCGAGGCCGTACAGCGGCACGCCGAACTCCTCGCAGTTGCGGCTGAGCGCGTCCAGCTGCGCCTGCGACAGCTGGTCGGGCTGGTCGCGGCCGGTGGGCACGTTGTGGTCGGCCGTGGCCAGCGTCCGGTCGGGACGCCGCACCCGGCGTCCGGCCAGGCGCAGCCCGTCGAACGCCTGCGGGCTGGTCACCTCGTGCACCAGGTGCAGGTCGATGAACAGCAGCCCGTCGCCGACGACGTGATCGTCCCAGACCTTCTCGAACATGCTGCGGGCGGCCATGCCTGCAGTCTAGAGCGGCGGTGCCGGTCACTCGCTCAGATGACGGGTCGTTGCCTGGCGGGACATGATCTCGGCTCAGGGTCGCACCGGCACCAGCCGCGCCGCCTTCATGGCCAGCCTCATCTGCCACGGGAACACGATCTCGGCCGTCGTTACAGCGATGCCGAGCGCCGCGATCACAGGGGCACCCGGCAGCCGGCCGGCGAGGGCAGCGCGAACGCCTCCAGCAGGCGCTCGTCCCAGGGGCGCAGCTCGAGCGCGGCCGGTACCGCTCGCCGCACCAGGCGTTGCCAGGTGCGGCCGCGCTCCAGCATCGCGTGGCGCGAGCCGCCCACCTCGAACCGGCAGAGACGTTCGCAGACCTCGCGTGCCGCGAGCGCGTAGGCCAGCGAGCGGGCGGGGCTGGTCGTACGGTCGCGGGTGCCGTGTGCCATCACGACCGTGCGGCCCGCCAGCTGGGCGGTGGGCTCGCCGGGCGGCAGCCAGGGCGCGAGCGCGACCACGGCGCGCACGCGCCCGTGCCCGGCGCAGCGCAGCGCGCTGCGAGCGCCCATCGAGTGGCCGACCAGGCAGACCGGGACGTCGCCGTGGCGGCGCGCGATCTCGGACAACGCCCACTCCACGTCGGCGACCGGATCGCCATCGTTGTAGCCACGCACGCGGTACCGGAGCTGGAGGGCGGCCAGTCCGGAGTCGCGGCCGGCCCGGTGCAGGTCGACCAGGAACGGATACATTCGCAGCGCCGCCGCGTTGATCGGCGATGCCGGGCGGGTGCTGGTGCTGCGGCCGCCGTGCGCGAGCAGGGCGACCCCGCGCACCGGGCCACGAGGGGTCAGGGTCACGAGCGCGGGAGACGCGCCATCGATGGTCGTCACGGTCGTTGCGATGCTACCGATTCGCCGCTCGCGACAGATTGGATCGATTCCACCTTCAAGGGGGTGGCCAAACCACCGCTTCCTGCGTACGGTGGATGCGACCCCTTCTTTTTAGTTGGACGACTCCGATGGCACAGGACAACGAACCGATTCACGCACATGAGCCGCTGCTGCTGCCCGCTCTGATCGAGGCATATCGGAGAAATGCGGCAGCAGACGGCACCGTCACCCGCATCATCCGCGGCCTCATCGACTCGCCGGTGACCGACGCCGAGCGGGCCGGCGAGCGGCTGCTCGTGTTCGGCTGGCAGGTCGCAAGCCGCGACGGCAAGCTGCGCTGGACGTACCGGGTGGTGGGGGAGGACAGCGGCCGCGACCTCGTGGAGTTCACCCTGGCCGTGCCCGGATGCCCGAGCGACATGCCCTGCCGCGTGCTGGGCCTGCAGCTGCAGATCACCCTGAACGGGATCGAGCGCACCAAGCCAGACGAGTTGGACGCCTACATGGAACTGGCCGAGGCCGCGCGCTTCGAGCTCTAGCTGGGCGCCGCCGGCTGTCGTCTAGAAGCCGCCCAGGCCCCTCGGTGTGCCCACGCCGGTGGGCAGGTCGTATCCGGGCTTGGCGATGCACTGGGTCGTGCCTGCGGGACAGGCCAGCGGCCAGTTCCCGGCGTCGTCCGTCCCGGTCTGGACGTCGTGGAACGACGACGTGCCCAGCTTCGCGTACAGCAGAGACGCGGGGTAGCTGGTGGTGCCCGCGTTCCCCTTCAGGGCGAAGACGGCGGCGATCAGCGGCGCTGCCAGGCTGGTGCCCCCGACCTGGATGAACGCGCCCTTCGAGCCGACGTAGATGGCCGAGCCGCTGTTCGGGTCGGCGTTGGCGGCGACGTCGTTGTCGCCGCGGAACCTCCCACAATGGGTGCCGGCCCACCCCGCGGCGGTGGTCTGGAATGGCCGGGCCGGCTCGGGAAGCACGCCCATGCTGTGGCCGACCGCGCCCGTGGAGCAGCCGGAGCCGGTGCCCCAGGCATGCGTCCCGTCCGGCCCCCATGTGCGCTCGCTGCCGTAGCCGCCGCGTCGCGTTCAGGGTCAGCCGCGTGCCGCCGACGGCGACCACCGTGTTCAGCGTGGCCGGGTAGCCGACGCCGTACCCGTTGTCGCCCGCCGAAACCACGATTGCCTTCTTGGGATGGTCGAAGGCGGCGTCCGACGGGTTCCCGATAGCGCCGTCCAACTCGTAGGAGTAGAAGCTGTTCGAGACCACCGCTGCCGCGTTGGCCGCCGTGTTCTCCGCGGTCGCGATGTTCGCGAACGTGGGGCTCCTGGCCTCCGCCAGCACGATCTTGCAGTTCTGGCAGATCGCGTGCCCGGTCTCGACGTCGAGCGCGATCTCGATATCCCAGCCGTGTGATACCGCCGAGCCCGCCGCAGCCCCCAGGTTCGTCTTCTTGAAGCAGGCTCCCGTCACCCACTGCCGCACCTGGGCAGCACCGGCAGTCCGAACGTCGTCGAGTACGCGGTCAGGTCGTTGTAGATGGTGGCGTCGTCGTAGGCGTCCACGATGGCAACGGTCCGCACCGTCGCGGCGGTGGCCGGCAGGGCGTAGGCCTTGTGGTAGTCGGCCGGGCCGAAGCCGGCCGGCAGCGCGGCCGGTGTCGCTGCGCGCAGCACCCTGCCGCCGCGCGTGACCACGATTGCGCCGCACCGCAACTGCCCCGTGGTGCAGGCACGCATCTGGCCGACCTGGTCAGGGTGGCGGTGGCGCTCGCACTCGTCGAGCCGATGGTCGCCAGCAGCGCAACCACGGCTACCAGCAGCGCTGGACGTCTCATCGTGCCCTCCTCCTGGGTACCGACCGAAACCGGAGCAATCCTACCCGGGTCAGCGGCCGACCCGGCTCATGTCGGCATAGCGGTCGCCGACGGCGGCCGGCACGCCCGTCAGCCGTTCGAGCTGCTCGCCGGTGAGGGTGATGGCGTCGGCTGCCGCGTTCTCCTCGACCCGTGACACGCGCTTCGTCCCCGGGATCGGGGCGATGTCGTCGCCCTGGGCCAGCAGCCACGCCAGCGCTACCTGGGCCGGGGTCACACCGGCTTCGGCGGCGACCGCCTCGACCTCGTCGACGATGCGCAGGTTCTCGGTCAGGTTGTCGCCGGCAAAGCGCGGGTTGGTGGCGCGGAAATCCGTATCCGAGAGCTGGTCGAGAGATCGCAGCTGCCCCGTCAAAAAGCCTCGACCGAGTGGGGAGTACGGCACAAGCCCGATGCCGAGCTGCCGCAGCGTCGGCAGCACCTCGGCCTCGGGATCGCGTGTCCACAACGAGTACTCGCTCTGCAGTGCGGTGATCGGATGCACCGCATGCGCACGACGGATCGTGGCCGGAGCGGCCTCGGACATGCCGATGTGGCGGATCTTGCCTTCGGCGACCAGCTCGCCCAGTGCGCCGATCGTCTCCTCGATCGGCGTGCCGGGATCGACGCGGTGCTGGTAGTAGAGGTCGACGTGGTCGGTGCCGAGACGCCGGAGCGAGCCCTCCAGCGCCGCGCGCATGCTCGCGGGGCTGCTGTCGAGCGCGCTCGCCCCGTCCTGCCGGTGTGAGATCAGGCCGAACTTGGTGGCCAGCACGACGTCGTCGCGCCGTCCCGCGATCGCCCGCCCGACCAGCTGCTCGTTGGTGTACGGCCCATAGACCTCCGCCGTGTCGATCAGCGTGATGCCCAGCTCGAGGGCGCGGTGGATGGTGCGGATCGACTCCTTATCGTCGGCGCCGGCGCCGGTGTAGAAGGCCGACATGCCCATCGCGCCCAGACCGACGCGCGATACGTCGAGGTCGGCGAGTGAGATGTGCTGCATCGGACGCCTCCCTGATCTGCCTGTTCGGTGACCTGGCCTGATCCTAGCCAGGCGGCGCCCGGTGAGGCGCTACGCGGGAGCTGGGTGAAACTCGAGCGAGCGTGACACGGGGTCGGCCCGCGTCAGCTGCACGGCCAGGGTGTCGCCCGGCGCCGGGGCCGGATCGGCATGCATGCGCGCCCGCACCGGAGGGTCGGCGATCCGGATCACGGTGCCGTGGCGGTCGTTTTCGAGGGCAACGGCGGCGAACCGCTCGCCCACGCGGTGCTCGAGCACTCGCGTCTCGACGTCGTCCACGATCGCCCGCTCCACCCGCGCGGCGCGCGAGCCCGCCTCGCTCATCACCTCGGGCAGCTTTGCGAGCGCGTCGCGGTCGCCGCCGCCGGCCACCAGATCGAGCACGTAGCGGTCGGCCAGCCGCCGCAGCGGCGCGGTCGTGTGGGCGTAGCGGGCGGCGATGCCGGCGTGCTCGGAACCCTCCGGCGGCGTGCCTTCGAAGAAGGCGTAGCCGGCATGCCCCATCGCGTCGCGCGCCTCCTCGATCAGCGCCGCCTGCTGCGGCAGCGCCGGGTCGAGCGAGGTCACGAACTCGGCGAACGCCCGGCCCTCGGGCCAGTCCACTCCCAGCCCCCTGGCGGCGGCCTGCAGCTGCTTCACCCGGTAGGGATCGGCGCCACCCATCGTGCGCAGCAAGCCCAGCCCGCGCGAGACCATGATGCCGGCCGCCGCCATCCCGGCCAGCAGCGAGATCTCGGCGTTCCAGTCCTCGTCCGGCGAGCGGTGCTCGAGCTCGATCCGGTAGCCGCAGCTCTGCGTTGGATCGGGCACCACCGCCTGGGCGGGGGCGTTCAACGTGATCGATCCCCGCTCCCGGGCCAGCGCCAGGCGCAGCGTGCCGATCTGCTCCAGCAACGGCACCTCGGCCTCGCCGTAGGCCAGCCGCCGGTGGCTGCGCACGATGGCGCGGTCGACCCGCGCCGTCGTCTGGCGGCCGTTCCCGTCGAGCTCGATCACGTACACCAGCGCCGGCCGCTCCTGGTCGGGCAGCAGGCTGGCGGCCCCCTCGCCGATGGCGGGCGGGTAGAGCGAGATCCGCTCGTCCGGGCAGTAGACGGTCTGGCCGCGCAGCCAGGCCTCCTGCTGGACGGCGCCGCCCGCAGGCACCACGGCCGCCACGTCGGCGATCGCGTAGCGCACCGTGTAGCCGTCGCCGGAGCGCTCGAGCAGCATCGCCTGGTCGAGGTCCATGCTGCCGGGCGGGTCGATGGTCAGGAACGGCAGGTCGCGCAGGTCGAGCCGGCGCTCGCGCGGCCAGGCCGTCGCGGCTGCCCGCTCTGCCTCGGCCAGCACCGGGTCGGGGAAGCCGCGCGGCAGCTTCGAACTCATCCCGGATCCGCTGGAAGTCGGCGCGAAGGACGCCCGGCGGCTCCGGGACGCCGCGCAGGTAGCGCTCGGTCACGCGCCCGGCTTGACCGCCGCCTTCTCGCCGATCCAGGGCATCATCGCCCGCAGCTTGCCGCCCACCTGCTCGATCTGGTGGTCGGCGTTCTGCTCGCGCAGGCGCCGGAAGTTGGGCCGTCCCGCCTCCTCCTCGGACATCATCTCGCGGGCGAAGGTGCCGTCCTGGATGTCGGCCAGCAGCTTGCGCATGTTCTCGCGGACGTGCTCGTCGATCACCCGCGGGCCGCGCGTGAGGTCGCCGTACTCGGCCGTGTCGGAGATCGAGTAGCGCATGCCGCCGAGGCCGCCCTCCCACATCAGGTCGACGATCAGCTTCAGCTCGTGCAGGCACTCGAAGTAGGCGATCTCCGGCTGGTACCCGGCCTCGACCAGCGTCTCGAAGCCCATCTTGACCAGCTGGGTGGTGCCACCGCAGAGCACCGCCTGCTCGCCGAACAGGTCGGTCTCGGTCTCCTCGGTGAAGGTCGTCTCGATCAGGCCGCCGCGGGCACAGCCCAGGCCGTGGCCGTAGGCCAGCGCCAGCGCCAGCGCGTTGCCGGTGGCGTCCTGGTGGACGGCCACCAGCCCCGGCACGCCGATCCCGTCAAGGTACTGGCGGCGCACCAGGTGGCCGGGGCCCTTGGGCGCGATCATGGCCACGTCCACCTCGGGCGAGGGCTCGATCGCGCCGAAGCGGATGCTGAAGCCGTGCGCGAACATCAGCATCGAGCCGGCGCGCAGGTTGGGAGCGATCTGGTCGCGGTAGACGCCGGCCTGGACGTGGTCGGGTACCAGCACCATCACGATGTCGCCCTGGGCGGTGGCGTCGGCCACCGTCTCGACGGCGACGCCGTCGGCCGTTGCCGCCGACCATGCCCGCGAGTCGGGCCGCGCGCCGACCACGACCGAGTTGCCGGAGTCCTGGTTGTTGAGCGCGTGCGCGTGACCCTGGCTGCCGTAGCCGATCACGGCGATCCGCTTGCCGGTCAGGACCGACGGATCGCAATCAGATTCGTAGTAGATCGTTGCCACGTGGTTTCTCTCCTTATGCGACGACGCGCATCCTTCTGCGCTTGCCAAGCTCACCGTCGCGATCGAGGGCGATCCGTCCGGTGCGCACCAGTTCCTTGATGCCGTAGGGCTCGAGCAGCTGCTCCAGCGCCTGCAGCCTATCGGGGCCGGCCACGCATGAGAATGTCACGGCCTCCGGTCCCACGTCCACGACCTTGGCCTCGAACACCTCGGCCAGGGAGATGATCTCGGGCCGCCGGTCGGGCGAGCTCGCGACCTTGATCATCAGCAGCTCCAGCTCGACGGCGGTCGCATCCAGCTCGTGCACCTTCAGCACGTCCACCAGCTTGTAGAGCTGCTTGATCACCTGGTCGACCGAGTGCTGCTCGCAGTCGATCCGGATCGTGATGCGGCTGCGCGAAGGGTCCTGCGTGGTCCCGACCGCGAGCGAGTCGATGTTGAATCCGCGCCGTGCGAACAGCCCGGCGCAGCGCGTGAGCACGCCGGGGCGGTTCTCGACCAGGACGGACAGCGTGTGGTGGCTCACGTCAGACTCCCTCTTCGACCCAGGCGTTGTCGTCCTCGGCCCACTCCACGTCGATCATCTCGGCGGAGGAGCCGCCGGCCGGCACCATCGGGTAGACCTTCTCCTCGTGGTCGACGCGGGCGTCGATCACGCAGGCGGTGCCGCACTCCAGCGCGCCGGCGATGGCCGCGTCCACCTCCTCGAGCGTCTCGCACCGGAACCCGGGCAGCCCGAAGGCCTCGGCCAGCTTCACGTAGTCGGGCAGGTTGGCATCGAACAGCGTCTCGGAGTAGCGCTCGCCGTGGAACAGCTCCTGCCACTGGCGCACCATGCCCAGCCAGCCGTTGTTGATGACCACGTGGATCGCGCCGATCCCGTACATCTTGGCCGTGGCCAGCTCCTGCATCGTCATCTGGAAGCAGCCGTCGCCGTCGATGTTGATCACGGTCGCGTCCGGCCGGCCGACCTTCGCGCCGATCGCGGCCGGTACCCCGAAGCCCATCGTGCCCAGCCCGCCCGAGGTCAGCCAGTTCCGGGGCCGGTCGATGCTCAGGTACTGGGCCGCCCACATCTGATGCTGGCCCACGCCGGTCGTCCAGATCACCTCGCGGTCGGCCGTCATGTCGCGCAGCCGCTCGATCACGTACTCCGGCTTGAGAGGCTCCGAGTTGCGGTAGCGGAACGGATGCTCCTGCTTCCAGCCCTGCACCTCCGACAGCCACGCCGCGGCCTTCGGCGGGCCGCCGTTCATCCGCGACTGCAGCGCCTCGCCCAGCTTCGGCACGACCAGCTCCAGCGAGCCCACGATCGGGATCTGCGCCGTCCGGTTCTTGTCGATCTCGGCCGGGTCGACGTCCATGTGGATCACCTTCGCGCCGGGCGCGAACGTGTCCAGCTTGCCCGTCACGCGGTCGTCGAAGCGCGACCCGCAGGCGATCAGCAGGTCGGCCCGGTTCAGCGCCCAGTTCGCGGCCTTGGAGCCGTGCATGCCGGGCAGGCCGATGCAGAGCGGATGCGAGTCGGGGAACACGCCCTTCGCCATCAGCGTTGTCACCACCGGCATCTGCACCGCCTCGGCGATGCGGATCAGATCGTCGGGATCGACGTTCGCCGAGACGGTGCCGCCGCCCACGTAGAACACCGGCCGCTCCGCGGCCAGGATCGCCTCGGCGGCGGTGATCACCTGCTTGGGATGGCCGTGCCGCGAGGGCTTGTACCCGGGGATGTCGACCTGCTTGGAGGGCACGTAGGCGATCTCCGCCAGCTGCAGGTCCTTGGGGATGTCGATCAGCACCGGGCCGGGTCGGCCGCTGCGCGCGATGTGGAAGGCCTCCTTCACGATGCGCGGGATGTCCTCCGCGCGGTCGACCAGCCACGAGTGCTTGACCACCGGCATGGTGATGCCCTGGATGTCGGCCTCCTGGAAGGCATCGGTGCCGATCAGGTGGGTCGGCACCTGGCCGGTGATGCACACGATCGGCGTCGAGTCGAGGTACGCGTCGGCGATGGGGGTGACCAGGTTGGTCGCGCCCGGGCCGGACGTGGCGATGGCCACGCCCACCTTGCCGGTGGCGCGCGCGTAGCCCTGCGCCATGTGGCCGGCGCCCTGCTCGTGGCGGACCAGGTAGTGGCGGATGGTGTGCTCGCAGGCGGCCCAGGCGTCGTACAGCGGCAGGATCGCACCGCCCGGCAGCCCGAACACGTCCGTCACGCCCTCCGCTTCGAGCGACCGGATCACGGCCTCCGCGCCCGTCATGCGTCGCCTCTCGCTATCCACGGGCGACCGCCTCACCGTAAGGGTCTGCCGCGAACTCCCCGCCGCCGTGGGCGTGGTCGGCCAGCGCGCGGCAGACCGCCTGGCCCACCTCCCAGGTGGCGTAGGCACGGCCGCCGGAGACCTGGTCGGCGGTGGCGGTGCCCTCGGCCAGCACCTGGTTGACGGCGGCAGCGATGGTGCGGCCGATGTCGCGCCGGGCCAGCCCGTAGGTGAACATCAGGCCCACCGACAGGATCATCGCGATCGGGTTGGCCTCGCCCTGGCCGGCGATGTCCGGCGCCGAGCCGTGCACCGGCTCGAAGATCCCCGGCGGCTCGCTGCCCAGCGAGGCCGACGGCGCCAGGCCCAGCCCGCCGCCCACGGCCGCGGCCAGGTCGGACAGGATGTCCCCGAACAGGTTCTCGGTCAGCACCACGTCGTAGTCCTGCGGCCGCGTCGCCAGGTTCATGGCGAACGAGTCGACCAGCTCGTGGGTCAGCCGGATCTCCTCGAACTCCGCCGCCTGCAGCTCCGTGACGACGCGGCGCCACAGCTTGGAGGTGGACAGCACGTTGGCCTTGTCCACCGAGACGACACGTCCGCCGCGGCGGCGAGCCAGCCTGAACCCCCACCGCGCGACCCGCTCGATCTGGTCGCGGGTGTAGCGGCACTCGTCGCTGGCGACATCCTGCTCCAGCGTCTTCTTGCCGAAGTAGAGGCCGCCGGTCAGCTCGCGCACCACCATCAGGTCGATCGCGCCGTGGCGCACCGGTCGCAGGTTGGCGTACGTGTCGAGCTCCTTGCGAAGGCCCAGCAGGCCGGCCTCCGGCCGCACCGGCGACCCGTCCCAGCGTGGGCCGCCGACCGCTCCCAGCAGCACCGCGTCGGACGCCTTCACGGCCGCCCGCACGTGGCTGGGGAAGGGGTCCCCGTGCTTGTCGATGGCGTCGCCGCCGAACGGCAGATGCACCTGGCGCACGCGGATCCCGAACAGCTCCGACGCCGCGTCGATGACGCGGCCCGCCTCGGCCATCACCTCTGGGCCGATGCCGTCGCCGGCCAGACAGGCGACGATGGGTATGGGTCGTGTGCTCGGGCTCATGGCCTGCGCTCCTGGAAGGGGGTGGTGTATCTCATCAGACTCCGGCCAGTTCCTGCTCCGGTTCGGTCGCCGTCTTGGCGTGCGAGCATGCCCGCAGATAGGCCTCGGCCGAGGCCTCGGTGACGTCGGTCGAGACGGCCTGGGCCGAGAACGTGCGCCCGCCGGACTCGACCACGACCCGCACCTCGCCGAGCGCGTCGGCGCCGCCCGAGACGGCGCCGATCGTGTACTCGGCCAGCGTCAGCGACACGCCCATCACGCGGTTGATGGCCTGGAAGGCGGCGTCCACCGGCCCGTCACCCTCGGCCTCGGCCGTGAGCTCCTCCTCGCCGTTGGACACGGTGATCTCCGCCCGTGCGCGGTCGCCGGTCCTGGTCGTGATCGCCAGCGACACGAGGTGATGATCGTCCTCGCGGTCGCGCAGCGAGTCCGAGGCGATCGCCTCCAGATCGAGCGAGCTGATCCGCTGCTTGCGGTCGGCGATCTCCTTGAACCGCTCGAACGCCCGCTTCAGCTCGTCTCCCTCGATCGTGAAGCCGAGATCGGCGAAGGCCTGCCGCAGCGCGTGGCGGCCGGAGTGCTTGCCGAGCACGATGTCCGACCCGGACAGGCCGACCGACTCCGCGTCCATGATCTCGTACGTGCGGCGGTCGGCCAGCACGCCGTGCTGATGGATGCCGGCCTCGTGGGCGAAGGCGTTGCGGCCCACGATCGCCTTGTTGGGCTGCACGGCGTAGCCGGTCAGCCGCGACACCATGCGCGACGTGCGCACGATCTCGGAGGTGTTGATGGAGGTGTCCAGGCCGAAGCGCGGCTTGCGGGTGCGCAGCAGCATCACGATCTCCTCCAGCGAGGCGTTGCCGGCGCGCTCGCCGATGCCGTTGATCGTGCACTCGACCTGCCGCGCGCCCGCCATCACGCCGGCCATGGAGTTGGCGACCGCCAGCCCCAGGTCGTTGTGGCAGTGCACCGACAGGATCACGCCGTCGAGCTCCGGCACCCGCTCGCGCAGGCCGCTGAGGATCTCGACGTACTCCTCCGGCACCGTGTAGCCGACCGTGTCCGGGATGTTGATGGTGGTCGCGCCCGCCGCGATCGCCACCCGCACCACCTGGGCCATGTAGTCGATGTCGGTGCGGGTCGCGTCCTCGCACGAGAACTCGACGTCCGACGTGAACGCCTTGGCGCGCGCCACGGCGCGGCCGGCCGACTCGATCACCTGCTCGCGCGACATCCGCAGCTTGTGCTCCAGGTGGATGTCGGAGGTGGCGATGAAGACGTGGATGCGCGGGCTGCTCGCGCCCTGCAGCGATTCGATCGCGGCGTCCACGTCCTCGTCGTTGGTGCGCGCCAGCGATGCCACCACGCAGTCGACGGCGTGCCCGACCGCGCGGATGCCCTCCACCTCACCGGGGGAGGAGATGGCGAAGCCGGCCTCGATGATGTCCACGCCCAGCCGCTCCAGCTGGCGTGCGATCTCGACCTTCTCGGCCGCGTTCAGCGCGATGCCCGGCGATTGCTCGCCGTCCCGCAATGTCGTATCGAATATCCGGACGGTGTCCGTCATGGGGCTGTTCCTCCTGCTCATGAGGGAGAGGGCGCACCTCTCCCGGCGGGTTCGTGTGCGTGTGCGCCGGCGGGCGGCGCGTGAGCAGAAGTCCGTCGCCCTAGCGGGCGAGGAGCAGGAGCAGGCCGAGCAGCGAGATGGCGAACGCGGACATGAGCCCGACAGGACGCCCGCTCAACGTAGAGCGGGCAGCGATCTCCTTGGTGTTCGCGGTGCGCGGCATCGTGCTGCACAGGATAGGCGTCGCTGCCTGATCAGTCAAACCGAGTGAGTCCACGCGCGGTGTACGGTTCGCCGATGTCCTCCCCCCTCAGAGACACGCCTGCCTGGAGGGCGCTCGCGCGCCATCACGCCGAGATCGGCAACACGCACCTGCGCGAGCTGTTCGCCGAGGATCCGGAGCGGGGCAGCTGGATGACGGCCGCCGGTGCCGGGCTCCGGCTTGACTACTCGAAGCACCGCGCCACCGAAGAGACGCTGCGCCTGCTGATCGAGCTGGCCCGCGAGCGCGGGCTGGAGGCCCGCAGGGAGGCCATGTTCACCGGCGTTTCGATCAACACCACCGAGGGCCGCTCGGTGCTGCACGTGGCGCTGCGTGCGCCGGCCGGCGAATCGATCGTGGTCGACGGCAGCGATGTCGTGCCGGCCGTGCACGAGGTGCTCGACCGCATGGCCGGCTTCGCCGATCGCGTTCGCAGCGGAGACTGGAAGGGCCACACCGGCAAGCGGATTCGCAACGTCATAAACGTCGGCATCGGCGGCTCCGACCTGGGGCCGGTGATGGCCTACGAGGCGCTGCGCAGCTACTCGCAGCGCGATCTCACGTTCCGGTTCGTCTCCAACGTCGACGGCACCGACTTCGCCGAGGCCACCCGCGACCTCGACCCGGCCGAGACGCTGTTCATCATCGCCTCCAAGACCTTCACGACGCAGGAGACGATGGCCAACGCCGCGAGCGCGCGCGAGTGGGTGCTGGCGGCGATTCCGGACGAGGCCGCGATCGCGCAGCACTTCGTCGCCGTCTCGACCGCAGCCGACGAGGTGTCGGCCTTCGGTGTCGATCTCGACAACATGTTCGGCTTCTGGGACTGGGTGGGTGGCCGTTACTCCATGGACTCGGCGATCGGGCTGTCCACCATGATCGCGGTCGGTCCGAATCGGTTCCGGGAGTTGCTCGCCGGTTTTCATGCCATGGATGTGCATTTCCGCACAGCCCCTCTTGAACAGAACATGCCCGTGTTGATGGGTCTCCTGGCCGTCTGGTACGCCGACTTTTTTGATGCCCAGACAGTTGCCGTGTTGCCCTACGACCAGTACCTCAAGCGTTTCCCGGCATACCTACAACAGTTGACGATGGAGAGCAACGGGAAACATGTCACTCTGGACGGCACCCGCGTCGACTATGAGACGGGAGCGGTCTACTGGGGAGAGCCGGGGACGAACGGCCAGCACTCGTTCTATCAGCTCCTGCATCAGGGCACGCGGCTGATCCCGTGTGACTTCATCGGCTTCCTGCACAGCCTGAATCCGCTCGGCCGCCATCACGACCTGCTGATGGCCAACGTGTTCGCCCAGACCGAGGCGCTGGCCTTCGGGAAGCGCCTCGACGAGGTGCGGGCCGAGGGCTCGGGTGCCGAGCTGGCCCCGCACCGCGTGTTCGAAGGAAACCGGCCCAGCAGCACGTTGCTGGCCGAACGTCTGACGCCCGCCACGCTAGGGAGCCTGGTCGCGCTGTATGAGCACAGCGTGTTTACGCAGGGCGTGATCTGGAACATCAACTCGTTCGATCAGTGGGGCGTTGAGCTCGGGAAGGTGCTCGCGAAACGCATAGCCGCAGAGCTTGAAAGTGACGATGAGCCTGAGCTGACACACGACTCGTCGACCAATGCACTGATACATCTATATAGGCGCGGTCATCTATAGCGTTGCGCCAATCGTTCGTACGGTAGAGTGGGCGTACATCCAACGAACGAAAGGTGAGATATGCCCCGCTCAGGTGAGGTAGGCGAGCAGATCTTCGAGCAGGTCGAAAAGCTGGTCGCGGGTGGGATGAACCGCACCGAGGCGTTCGCGAAGATCTCCGCTGACTCGGGCCGCCGAGCTGGAACCGTGGCTGCCAACTACTACCGGGTGGCACGCAAGCGCGCCGGTGGTTCGCTGCGACCGCGCACGCGTCGCGGACGTCCCCCGGGACGCAAGGCATCCGCCACCGCGACCGCGCGCAAGGGTGCCCGCCGCGGGCGCACGGCGGCCGCCACCGCAGGAGCCGACATCGACGCCCTGGCCAAGTCGCTGGTCGACAGCGTGCAGGCGCTGGCCGAGGCGGTCAAGTCGCAGGCCGCCGAGGTAGGCGAGATGCGCAAGAAGCTGGACGGCGTCAAGAAGCTGCTCGACTGAACTATCGCCGCGGGCTGCGCCGGGCGACCGGCGCAGCCCGCCGCTGAAACGACCGGCTACACCGCGCCGCGAACGGTCACGCCGTAGCGCTCGAGCCGCTCGAACAGCGCGTGGAACGGCACCACCTGTTCCGACGGGAATACCCCGTGCCGGTCGATCTCGCCGCGGCAGATCATGTCCGCGACCACCGCCGGCGGGCAGGCGGTCGAGAGCACGCCGCCCCCGAACTCGAGCCGGTCGACCGACCGCGTGACGCACTCGATCACGGCCGTGCCGTGCTCCCCGTAGACCTCGACGCGGTGGATGCCGAAGGCCTCGTGCGACGGCGACGCCTTCGGCAGCCGTGCCAGCAGGGCCAGCAGCAGCTGCCGCGGCACCACCGGTGTGCCGCGCACGTCGACCGGGTCGGTGCCGGCCAGGCCGAGGTCGGTGAGAAGCCGGATCTTCTCGAGGAAGACGGGGTTCAGCGACAGCTGGAAGCTGACGTCGCGGGCGCCGAAGCTGTCGGCGAAGGTGGCCTGCTCGGAGTGGATCGTGTAGATGGTCGGCGCCGCACCCACCGGCTCGCCGAACTCGACCGTGCCGGCGTCGGTGAGCGGCTCCAGGAACACGTGCTCGCCGTCGCGCACGACCGGGGTCGGCATCGACAGCTCGTCCAGGATCGTCTCCATCGCATAGGGGGCGACCAGCGGCCCGGACGGCGGGTCGGGGTCACGGCCGGCGGCAGCCACCACCACCCGGTCGATGCGCCCGCCCAGCCCCGCCACCGCGTGTGCGGCCATCACGTTGGTCTTGCCCGGCGTCGAGCCCATGCCCAGCACGGCCAGCAGGCCGGCCTCGCGGAAGCGCAGGTCGAGCTTCACCTGCTCGCGGGTGACGTGGTAGAGCCCGCCCAGGTCGAGGTAGTGGGCGCCCGCCTCCAGCGCCACCTCCATGGCCGCCAGGTTGATCCGGTAGGCGGCCGTGTTCAGGAGCAGCGTGGAGCCCTGCAGTGCGGCGACGGCCGCATCATGGTCGGTGATGTCGAGCGCCGCACCGGTGGCCTTGCCGCCGCCGTGGCGCTCGGCCACCGCGCGTGCGCCGTCGCCGTCGCGGTCGAGGCATCGGATCTCGTCGACGGCATCGTGCTCGGCCAGCGTCGCCACGATGGCCGGCCCGATGATGCCGGCCGCCCCGATCACCGCGACCGTGCTCACACCGGCTCCAGCGGGGCCACGGGCGTGCGCAGCTGGTGTGCGCGCAGCGCCAGCCACAGCTCCAGCCGGTCGCCGGCGTTGCCGAGGTCGCGGCCGGTCAGCTCCTCGATCTTGCGCACGCGGTACCGCAGCGTGTGGCGGTGCACGTGCAGCTCGGCGGCCGCCTCGGCCCAGCGGCCGTTCGCCTCGATGTAGGCGCGCAGCGAGTCGACCAGGGACGATCCGTGGGCGCTGTCGTGCTCGACCAGGCGGCCCAGCAGCGAGTCGCAGTAGAGCTCCACGCCGCGCTCGTCCTGAAGGGACAGCAGCAGCTGGATCGAGCCCAGGTCGCGGAACGTGGCCAGCGCGGGGTGGCCGTTCGCGGTCCGTGCCTCGACCGCGTACAGCGCCTCGTCATAGCTGCGCCGCAGGTCGGCCGGGTTGCGCCGGACGCGCCCGACGCCGGCCGCTCCGGCACCGGTACCGGAGAGCAGGGAGTCGGCCCGCACCTCCGCCTGCGTGTCGTCGTCTGCCTCGAGCAGCACCGCGACGCCACCGTCGCGGACCGTGCAGGGCCACAGGTCACCGGCATGGTCGGCCAGCTCTGCCAGCGCCCGCGTGCCGCGCTGGGACGGCCGCAGCAGCGCGAACGCCATCGGCTGCTCACCCTGCAGGCCGAAGGCCGCGGCCTTGCGCCGCAGCTCCGGCCCGCTCACCTCGCCGGCCAGGATCGACTCGACGAGATCGCCCGACAGCCGCCGCTGGGCCTCGGCCACGGCCCGGCGCTTCAGCAGCTCCACCGCCAGCACCGTCTGCACGTGGTGCAGCAGCTGCCGGTCGTGCTCCGCGGGCCGGGCCACCAGCTCGGCGTGCACCGTGCTGCCCGTCACGACCGGCAGCACCACCGCCCCGGCATCGCCCTCGGCGATCTCACCGGTGCGGGCCAGGATCCGGCCGGACGGCTCGCGCAGCACCAGCGCGGTGCCGGCCACCCGGCCCATCTCGGTCAGCATCGCGTCCAGGTCGCGCCCGTCCAGCATCAGCTCGGTGAGGCGCTCGAGCGTCTGCACGCGGGCGTCGCCCTGGGCGGTGAACACCGCCTCGGTGATCGCGATGAAGGGCACGTGGTAGGGGGTGGTGATGGCCGGGAAGCCGAGCCGGTCGGCGGCGGCCACCGCCTCGGCCGGCATCTCGTCGAACCCGAACCCCAGCCCCAGGCAGATGCCGGCCAGGCCGTGCCGGGCCAGCCGCTCGACGAAGCCGGCGGGGTCGCGCTGCAGCGGCTGCCCGGTGGTCAGCAGCAGCTCGCCGCCGCGCAGCCACGGCGTGGGGTCGTCCAGCTCGCTGATGTGCGCCCACCGCACGACCCGATCGCGGCCGTCGCCGCCGCCCGCCACCTCCAGCTCCAGCTGGGGCAGCGCGATGATGTCGGCGACGGTCAGCACCTGGGTTGTCCAACCATCAGGCTAGTTGGTGTCGACGACCTGGCGGCCGCCGGGGAGCACCTTGTGGCCGCGGTGGGAATGGGGCCGCTGCATCTCGTCCCAGGCCTCGTCCAGCACCGTGTCCAGCACGTCGTGGATGAAGTCGAGCTCCTCGCGGGTCGCGATCAGCGGCGGCGACAGCTGGATCACCGGGTCGCCGCGGTCGTCGGCGCGGCAGATCAGCCCCGCGTCCCACAGCCGTCCCGACAGGAAGCCGCGCAGCAGGTGATCCGACTCCTCGTCGTCGAACGTCTCCTTGGTGTCCTTGTCCTTGACCAGCTCCAGCGACCGGAAGTATCCGGCTCCGCGGACGTCGCCCACGATCGGCTTTTCGCCCAGCTTCTCGAGCAGCTCCTGGAAGTACGCCTCGTTGCGCCGCACGTTGCCGAGCACGTCCTCGCGCTCCATCACCTCGAGGTTCTTGAGCGCCACGGCCGCCGACACGGGGTGGCCTCCGTAGGTGATGCCGTGGTTGAGAACGGTCGTCCCTTCCAGGAACGGTCCCGCCACGTCGTCGGTCATCAGCACGCCGCCCAGCGGCACATGTGCCGAGCCGACGCCCTTGGCGAAGGTGACGATGTCGGGCCGGATGTCGTAGCGGGTCGATCCGAACCACTCGCCCAGCCGGCCGAAGCCGCAGATCACCTCGTCGGCCACCAGCAGCACGCCGTACTCGTCACAGATCGCGCGCACGCCCTGGTAGTAGCCCTCGGGCGGGGTGAAGGTGCCGCCCGAGTTCTGCACCGGCTCCATGAACACGGCGGCCACCGAGTCGGGGCCTTCCTGCTCGATCACGTCGCGCAGCTCGTCCAGCAGGAACTGCGTGAACTCCTGCTCGCTCTCGCCGTGGGGACGGCGGTAGCGGTTGGTGTTGGAGACGTGGCGAACACCCGGGCAGCAGCGGCTCGAACGGCGTCTTCAGCGGGTAGATGCCGGTCAGCGACAGCGCGCCCAGGGTGGTGCCGTGGTAGGCGATGCGCCGCGCGATCATCTTGTAGCGGTGGTGGTGCCCCTGCAGCTGGTGGTACTGGCGGACGAGCTTGATGATGGCCTCGTTGGCCTCCGACCCGCCCGACACGAAGAAGGCGCGGTTGAGGTCGCCGGGCGCCAGCTCGGCCACCTTGGCCGCCAGCTCGATCGAGCGCGGATGCGCGTAGCTCCAGTTGGTGTAGAAGGGCAGCTCCGCCATCTGCGTGGCGGCCGCCTCACCCAGCTCGGCGCCGAAGCTGTAGCCGATCTGGGTGCAGAACAGGCCGGCTAGCCCGTCGAAGTAGCGCTTCCCCTTGCTGTCGTACAGGTAGCAGCCCTCGCCGCGGGTGATGATCGGCACGTCCTCGTTGCGGAACGTGGAGTGCCGCGTGAAGTGCATCATCAGATGGCGCTTGGCGAGTTCCTGCAGCCTGTCGTCAGACAGCGCGGCCTGCGAGCCGTTGCTGGTCATAGAGGCGATCCTTGTCTCGGCGATTGGACAGAGTGGCCAATCGTATCAGGAGCGCAAGCGCGCTAAGCCCCTTCCTGCTTATACTCGTTGGCGCAAAGATCGATCACACGGGGGCCGCAAAATGGCAGTGCAAGCATCCGGAACCAAGACCGAGCAGCTGATGGCAAAGCGCGACGCCTTCGTCGCACGCGGCGTCGCGCTGGCGCCGATCGTGGCAGACCACGGCCACGGCGCGCGCCTCACCGACGTGGACGGCAAGGAGTACATCGACTTCGCCGGCGGCATCGGGGTGCTCAACCTCGGCCACACGCCCGACGCGGTGGTGGATGCGATCAAGCACCAGGCCGAGAAGATGCTGCACTCCTGCTTCCCGGTGGCCGCCTACGAGCCCTACCTCGAGGTCGCGCAGCTCCTGTGCGAGAACACGCCCGGCACGCACGCCAAGAAGGCGCTGCTGATCAACTCCGGCGCCGAGGCGGTCGAGAACGCCGTCAAGATCGCCCGCTACCACACCGGCCGTGACGCCGTGATCACGTTCGACCGCGGCTTCCACGGGCGCACGCTGCTGACCATGTCGCTCACCTCCAAGCTCGTCTACAAGAAGGGCATGGGCCCGTTCGCGCCCGAGATCTACCGGGCGCCGGCGCCCTACCCCTACCGCGGCGTCACCACGAAGGACGCGCTGAAGGGCCTCGAGTTCATCTTCAAGGCACACGTCGATCCCCAGTCGGTGGCGTGCGTGGTGCTGGAGCCGGTGCAGGGCGAGGGCGGCTTCACGGTGATGCCGGCCGAGTTCATCGAGGGCGTGATGGCGCTCTGCGAGCAGCACGGCATCCTCTACGTCGATGACGAGGTGCAGTCGGGCATGGGCCGCACCGGCAAGCTCTGGGCGCTCGACCACTACGGGCTGGTGCCGGATCTGATGACCGTCGGCAAGTCGCTGGCCGCGGGCATGCCGCTGGCCGGCGTGATCGGCCGGGCCGAGGTGATGGACTCGGTGCACCTGGGCGGCCTCGGCTCCACCTACGGTGGCAACCCCGTGGCCTGCGCCGCCGCGGTCGAGAGCATCAAGGCGATCGCCAGCGAGGCGTTCCTGGCCCAGGCCACCGCCTTTGGCGAGGAGATCATGGCCCGCCTCAACGGCATGGCCGAGCGCCACCAGGTGATCGGCGAGGTGCGCGGGATCGGGCCGATGGCGGCGATCGAGCTGGTCAAGGACCGCGAGACGCGGGAGCCGGCGGCCGATGTGGCGACCGCGACGGTGGCGGGGGCGCTGGAGCGCGGCCTGCTGCTGCTGAAGACCGGCATCTACGACAACGTGCTGCGCATACTGGTGCCGATCACAGCCACCGAGGAGGACCTGGAGCTGGGGCTTGACCGGCTCGAGGAGTCGCTTGCCGCAGCCGCCTGATTCCACGACCGCCGCGGCCGTCACGCTGCGTGGCGTGCGCAAGAGCTACGGCGACGTCGACGCCGTTGCGGGCGTCGACCTCGAGGTCGCCCACGGCGAGTTCTTCTCGCTGCTGGGGCCGTCCGGGTCGGGTAAGACCACGACGCTGCGCATGATCGCCGGCTTCGAGCTGCCCACCGAGGGCACCGTGCTGCTGGACGGACGGGACGTATCCAAGCTGGCGCCCTACCAGCGCGACGTCAACACGGTGTTCCAGGACTACGCGCTGTTCCCGCACATGTCGGTCGGCGAGAACGTCGCCTACGGCCTGATGGTGAAGCGGGTGAAGAAGCAGGAGCGGCGCGAGCGGGTGGCGGAGGCGCTGCGGATGGTGCGGCTGGACGGCTTCGACAAGCGCAAGCCCTCGCAGCTCTCGGGCGGCCAGCGGCAGCGCGTTGCGCTGGCGCGGGCGCTGGTCAACCGCCCGCGGGTGCTGCTCCTGGACGAGCCGCTGGGCGCGCTCGACCTGAAGCTGCGCGAGGAGATGCAGATCGAGCTGAAGACGATCCAGCGCGACGTCGGCATCACGTTCATCTTCGTCACCCACGACCAGGACGAGGCGCTCACCATGAGCGACCGCATCGCCGTGTTCAACGCCGGGCGGATCGAACAGGTGGGGACGCCGGCCGAGATCTACGAGCACCCCGCCAGCGTGTTCATCGCCGGGTTCGTGGGCACGTCGAACGTGCTCTCGGGCGAGGCCGCGGCGGCCATCACCGGCTCTCCCGACCGCTTCACGGTGCGCCCGGAGAAGATCCGGATCGCCGAGCCCGATGCGGCCGGTCGGTGAGGGGGACTGCTCGGCCGAGGGGACGGTGCGCGACGTCGTCTACCTCGGCACGACCACCCGCTACATCGTCGCGCTGGAGGCGGGTGTGGATCTGGTGGTGGTGCAGCAGAACCTGACCACGTCGTCGATGGAGGCGCTGGCCGCCAAGGGCCGGCGCGTGAAGCTGGTCTGGGACCGTCAATACAACCGCTCGCTCGAGGGCGAGGCGTCAAGGGACAATCAGGAGGTCACAGCATGAGGGTTCGTCTGGTGCTCGCAGCGGTGCTGGTGTCGGCCATGGCCGTTGCCGCGGGCTGCGGAAGCAGTTCGTCGAGCGGTAACGGCGGCTCCGGGAGCAACGGCTCGAGCGGCCCCAGCCTGCCGCAGTCGATCGGCCCGCTCGAGGGGTCGCTGAACCTGATCGCATGGCAGGGCTACACCGAGGACAACGTGGTGAAGCCGTTCGAGAAGCAGACCGACTGCCAGGTCAACGTCAAGTACGGCCAGACCTCCGACGAGATGTACAAGCTGATGCAGAGCGGCAACTACGACGGCGTGTCCGCCTCGGGCGACGCCAGCAACCGCCTGATCGCGTCCGGCCTGGTATCGCCGATCAACACGAACCTGATCGCCGACTTCGGCGACATCTCGCCGCAGCTGCAGAGCCCGCCGCACAACACGATCAACGGCGTCCACTACGGCGTCTCCTACCAGTGGGGCGCGAACATCCTGATGTACAACAAGACCGTCGTCAGCCCCGCGCCCGACAGCTGGGGCGTGATCTTCGACGGCACCAGCTACAAGGGCAAGGTGGACGCCTACGACAGCCCCATCTACATCGCCGACGCGGCGCTCTACCTGAAGTCGGCGCAGCCCGACCTCAAGATCACCGATCCCTACGAGCTGACCCAGCCGCAGTTCGACGCGGCCGTCAACCTGCTGAAGAAGCAGCACCAGCAGATCGGCAACTACTGGTCGAGCTTCACGGCCCAGATCCAGGACTTCACCCAGGGCAGCATCGTGATCGGCCCGACCTGGCCGTACCAGCTGAACACCCTCAAGGCGGCGAAGGTGCCGGTCGAGGCCGTCCTGCCCAAGGAGGGCGCGACCGGATGGGCGGACACCTGGATGGAGTACTCGAAGGCGGCCCATCCCAACTGCATGCTGAAGTGGATGGACTACGCGACCACGCCCGAGGTGCAGGCCAAGACCGCCTACACGTTCGGCTCGGCGCCGGCCAACCCGAAGGCCTGCGCGATCCTGGACAAGCAGGTCAAGAACTACTGCGCCGACTACCACGTCACTGATCCGAACTACTTCGACCACATCTCCTTCTGGAAGACGCCGCTGAGCGAGTGCGGCGACAGCAGGGGGAACACCTGCGTTCCGCTACACGGAGTGGTTCCAGGCGTGGACTGAAATCAAGAACTCCTGATCTCGCGCTCCCGGGGGCCGCTCGGCCCCCGGGAGCATCCCGCCCATGTCCACACCCACCGCCTCCGCACCGTTCGGCGCCCGCCGCCGGCTCTCGGCGTTCTTCTACCGCCACCGCTGGCTGAAGCTGCTCGCCCTGCTGATCCCGCCGCTGGGCTGGCTGGTCGTCGTCTACCTGGCGGCGCTGGTCGTGCTGCTGGCCACCGCCTTCTGGCAGCAGGACGAGCTCAGCGGCCAGATCATCCACACCTTCACGCTGGGACAACGTGCGGACGGTGAAGGACGACCCCACCCTGCACGCCGTCACCCGCCAGACCGTGCAGATGGCGGTGCTGGTCACGATCACCGACATCCTGCTGGCGTTCCCGCTGGCCTACTACATGGCGCGCGTGGCCTCGCGGGGCATGCGCGCGCTGCTGTTCGTGGGCGTGCTGATGCCGCTGTGGTCGAGCTACCTGATCAAGGCCTACACGTGGCGGCTGATGACCGGCGACGCCGGCACCATCAACTGGGCGCTGGCCAAGATCGGCCTGGGGCCGCTGCACATCGCGTTCACAACCACCGCCATGTGGCTGGCCTTCACCTACATCTGGCTGCCCTACATGGTGCTTCCCATCTACGCCGCCCTGGAGCGCATTCCGGGGTCGCTGATCGAGGCCTCCAGCGACCTGGGCGGGCGGTCGTGGCGCACGCTGCGAAGCGTGATCATGCCGCTGGCGCTGCCGGGGATCGCGGCCGGCTCGATCTTCACGTTCTCGCTGACGCTGGGCGACTACATCATGGTCGACCTGGTGGGCGGCAACAAGACCGACTTTCTGGGCAGCGTCATCTTCCGCTACCAGGGCATCGCCAACGACCTGCCGCTGGCGGCCGCGATCGCCCTGGTGCCGGTGATCGTGATCACGATCTACCTGCTGCTGGTCAGGCAGCTGGGAGCGTTCGAGGCGCTGTGAGGGGGAACGCCTGATGGAGCCGCGACCGGTCCGCATCGGCCTTCGCATCTTCTCGTTCGGGGTGATGGCGTTCCTCTACATCCCGCTTGCGGTGATCGTGATGGCGTCATTCAACGCCTCCCGGATCCCGACCTGGCCGATCAAGGACTACACCCTGCACTGGTGGTCGCTGGCGATGCACGACCAGCACGCCCGCACCGCGCTCGAGAACTCGTTCAAGGTGGGGCTGGCCGCCACCGCGGTGGCGCTGGTGCTGGGCAGCGCGGCCGCGTTCGCGCTGTCGCGCTACCGCTTCTTCGGGAAGAACTCGCTGTCGCTGCTGCTGGTGCTGCCGATCGCGCTGCCCGGCATCGTCACCGGGCTGTCGCTGCTCTCGGCGATCGAGTACCTGTCGCTGACGCCGTCGCTGGTGACGGTGGCGATCGGCCATTCGACCTTCTGCATCGTGGTGGTGTTCAACAACGCGGTGGCCCGGCTGCGGCGCTCATCGAGCTCGTTCGAGGAGGCATCGATGGATCTCGGCGCCGACGGCTGGCAGACGTTCCGCTTCATCACGCTGCCGAACCTGGCCACCGCGCTGGTGGCGGGCGGCCTGCTGGCGTTCGCACTGTCGTTCGACGAGATCGTGGTCACCAACTTCACGGCCGGCGCCCAGCAGACGCTGCCGCTGTGGATCTACAACCAGTTCCGCCTGCCCAACACGGCGCAGGAGGTGAACGCGGTGGCCGTGTTCGTGATCGCGCTGACGGCGGTTCCGGTCTACCTGGCCCAGCGCCTGATGCGCGAGTCGGGCGGGATCGGCGGACGCGGCTGACGCCGCGTCTCAGGAAACCGTGAGCACGCCCTTCATGCCGGCCTGCTCGTGGCCCGGCACGGAGCAGTAGAAGATGTAGGTGCCCGGCGTCACGGTGGCCGTGACGGTGGAGGTGCCGCCGTTGGAGACCTCGTTGCCCTGCTCGCTCACCCCGGTGCCCTTGATCGAGATGTCATGGCTGACCGACTGCGGGTTCTTGGACTCGAGCGTGATCACGCCGGCGTTGGCGGTGGCCGTGGTCTTGGTGAACGAGAAGCCGGAGTCGGAGACGGGGATGCTGATCACCTGGCCGCTGCCCTTGGGCAGGGAGGAGCCGGAGGATCCGCCGCTCGATGAGCTTCCGCCGCAGCCTGCCGCCAGCACCACAACCACCAGCGGTGCTGCCGCCAGCGCCCACATTCGTCGCATTCTCATGCCTCGACCTCGTTTCCTGACGTGGCTTTGCGCGCGATATCGACCGCATTGTGACAGAGCCGATGGCCGCTCCACGCCATTCGTAAACATTTGATGTATGACGGCTGTCGTCGAACCCGTCTGATAGCGTCTTTACCCATGTGTTTCAGCCGTGGCCATGCACGCGCAGCGTGTGCGCGTGTGACCCGACCGTTGCTCCTGGCTTTCTCGCTCCTGACCGCCCTTCTGGTGGTGGCGCTGCCGCAGGCATCCGCCGCCTCCAGCATCTCGGCCAAGCGAGCCGAGGCGCGCCAGGTCGAAAACCAGATCATGAACCAGGAGGCGGCGCTCGAGAAGCAGATCGAGAAGTACAACGCCGTCCACCAGCACTACCTGCAGACGCGCCACCAGCTGCAGAACAACAGGATCGTGCTGGCCGTGGCCAGGAAGAACCTGGCGCATGCCCAGAAGCTGCTGGCGCAGAGCCTGACCAGCGCGTACAAGTCGACCGACGAGGACGTCGTGTCGTTCCTGCTGGCGTCCCACTCGTTCTCCGAGCTGGTCGACCACGTGCAGGTGCTGCAGCGGGCCAACGACGCGAACAGCAACCTGATCGCGCAGATCGCCCAGACCAAGAAGGTGATCGCCGTCCGCACGCGCCAGCTCTCGACCGAGACGGCGCAGCTGGCAAAGGATCAGCAGGCGCAGCTGGCGGCCAAGCAGCACGTGGAGGCGGGCCTGCACTCGCTGCAGGCCCGCAAGTCGCAGATCAGCGCCGACATCCAGCACCTGATCGACCAGCAGCAGGCGCGTGAGCAGGCGGCTGCGACGGCCGCGGCGGCCGCGGCCAGCGGCGGCAGCAGCGTCGGCAGCACGGGCGGCAGCATCCCGGTGCCTCCGTCCAGCACGCTGGGCGGCCAGGCGGTCGCGATCGCCGAGCAGTACCTGGGCGTGCCGTACGTGTGGGGCGGCGCCTCGCCGTCGGGCTTCGACTGCTCCGGGCTCGTCATGTACGTGTACGGCCGGCTGGGCGTGTCGCTGCCGCACAACGCCGCCGCCCAGTATTCGATGGGCACGCCGGTGCCGCGCGACGCCCTCGAGCCGGGCGACCTCGTGTTCTTCGACGGCCTCGGCCACGTCGGCATCTACGTCGGCGGCGGCTCCTTCATCCACGCTCCGCACACCGGCACCGTGGTGCAGATCAGCTCGCTGTCCGGCTGGTACTCGTCCGAGTACGTCGGCGCAGGCGCATCGGCTAGCGATCGGCTCAGGCGGCGCGGGCTGACCGGCCGCTGATGCGGCTTGATGGTGCGTCGGCAGTGTCAGGCTGAAGCCAGACCTTCGCTCACCGCCCGCCCTGCCGCGACAACCACCGCGCCAGCGTCTCGCCCGTGTCCAGCACGTGCGCGTGCAGCAGCTTCCGCGCCCGCTTCGGGTCGGGCTTGTCGAGCGCCTCGGCGATGCGGTCGTGGTCGTCGGCGCTGCGCGGCACGATCCCGGGGTCGACCGCGAACGTGTGCCACGCCAGGCTGCGCGGCACGCGGTTGGTGAGCGCCTGCACCGTGTCGCGCAGCGGCGGGCAGTTGGCCGCGGCCAGGATCACGTTGTGGAACAGCTCGTTCGCCTGCGAGCACTGCTGCAGGGCGATCAGCCGCCCCTCCTCGTCCGATGCCGGTAGCTGCCGGACGCGCTTGCCGCCGGCCCGCAGCAGCGCCTGGGCGGTGTCCAGGTCGGCGTGGTCGTAGGTGGTCAGCCGTCCCGAGGCTCGCTCTGCCGCCAGCCCCTCCAGCTCCGCCCGCACCAGGAAGATGTTGCGGCATTCGTCCGGCGAGAACGACCGCACCAGCGCGCCGCGATGTCCCAGCTGCTCGACCAGCCCGATCGCCTGCAGCTGGCGCAGCGCCTCGCGGATGGGGGTGCGGCTGACCCCGAAGCGCTCGGCCAGGTCCTCCTGCCGCAGCCGGGTGCCCAGCGGGATCCGGCCCGTGATGATCTCGACCTGGAGCTCGTGGGCGAGGTCGTCGGCGCGGCTGGGGCTGCCGGTCGGTGCGGTCGGGCATGTGGTCGATCCTACAGCCGGTCGGCGCCCGTCGGAGCGGTGGTTATATGTATCCCAAGATTTGAGGTTTGGATCCAAACAAGATAGGCTGCGACGAACATCCCGCGAGCACCCGGAGCGATCCCTCATGACCGATACCGCCGCCAAGCTTCCCGAGATCGAGCACATCAAGGCCCGCAAGGACGGGCTGGACGTGCTCGCAGACATCTACCGCTACGCCGAGCTCGGCTTCGACGCCATCGAGCCCGACGACCTGGCGCTGTTCCGCTGGTACGGCGTCTACACGCAGCGCGCCGCCGAGTCGGCCGCCTCCGGCGACCCCGGGCCGTCCGAGCAGACCGACGGCCTGTTCATGCTCCGCGTCAAGTTCCCGGGCGGCATCGTCAGCTCGGAGCAGCTGCGTGCGGTCGGGTCGCTGGCCGAGCGCTACGGCCGCGGCATGGGCGACATCACGACGCGGCAGAACATCCAGCTGCACAACCTGGCGATCGAGGATATGCCGATCGTGCTGGACGAGCTGAACGCGGTCGGGCTGTCGTTCACGCAGGCCTGCGGCGACGTCTGGCGCAACGTCGTGGGATGCCCGCTGGCCGGCGTCGACGGCCACGAGCTGATCGACACGCGGCCCCTGGTGGCCGACCTGGAGCGGGCGTTCGTCGGTCACCGCGAGTTCTCGAACCTGCCCCGCAAGTTCAAGGTGTCGGTGTCGGCCTGCGTGCATCACTGCGCGCAGCACGAGATCAACGACATCGGGCTGGTGGCCGTCGACAAGGACGGCGTGATCGGCTACGACGTGTGGGTCGGCGGCGGGCTGGGCGCGTCGGCCAAGATGGGCCGCCGGCTGGACGTGTTCGCCCGCCCGGAGCAGGCGGTGGAGGTGTGCCGCGCCATCACCGAGCTCTACCGCGACGAGGGCAAGCGCACCAAGCGCACGCGCGCCCGCATCAAGTTCCTGGTGGACGAGTGGGGGGTCGAGCGGCTGCGCGACGAGGTCGAGCGCAAGCTCGGCTACGAGCTGGAGCGCTCCGTCCCGCCGACCGCGCCGATCGACCCGCATCGCGATCACCTGGGCGTGCACCCGCAGGCGCAGCCCGGCCTCTACTACGTGGGCGGCACCACGCTGCGCGGCCGCTTCACGGCCGACCAGATGATCGGCGTGGCCGGCATCGCCGAGCGCTACGGCTCGGGCGACCTGCGCTGCACGAACCGCCAGAACATCATCATCGTGGACGTGCCAGACGGCGACGTCGAGACGGTCGCGGCCGAGCTCGCCGACCTGGGCCTGCCCACCGAGGCGTCGGCGTTCCGGCGCGGCGTCATCTCGTGCACCGGCATGGAGTTCTGCAAGCTGGCGATCGTCGAGACCAAGCATCGCGCGGCCGAGCTGATCGAGCACCTGGAGCGGCGCATCGGAGACCTGGACGGCTCGATCCGGATCAACCTGAACGGCTGCCCGAACGCCTGCGCCCAGTACCAGATCGCCGACATCGGCCTGCAGGGCGGCATCGCCAAGACGGCCGAGGGCGAGCGGGTGCAGGGCTTCATCCTGCACATCGGCGGACGGCTGGGGGAGGGGGCGGCATTCGGGCGGCGCATCGCCAGCAAGGCGATCCCGGCCGATGACGCCCGCTACGCCGTCGAGCGGGTCGTGCGCGCCTACAAGGGCGAGCGACAGTCGGACATGAGCTTCGGCGAGTGGGCCGACCGGCAGGGCGACGCGCGGCTGGCGGCGCTGATCGGCGTGGCGGTCGCACGCGAGCAGCAAGAGGTGGCTGCCTAGGTCAAGAACCGGCGCCCCGGCGCCGATCCTTGCGGTGTGTTCGCGCGCCTGCTGCGCCTGATAGCCGTGCTCCTGGCCGGCCTGCTGCTCGGCCTCGGCGTCTTCGTGACGCTGGTCGCGCTGGGCGTCGTCCGAAACCCGCTCGATCCGGTGATCGGCGGCGACATCGCGCTCGCGCGCAGCGCCCGGCCCGGCCTGCGCGTGCTGTTCGTCGGCAACAGCATCACCTACTACCACGACATGCCCGGGATGGTGGGGCGCCTGGCGGCCGCCGATCCGGGGCCGGAGCCGCTGATCGTCGTGTCCTACACCAGGGGCGCTGCGCGGCTGTCCGACTTCGCAGGCGACGGCGGGCTCCGCCGGCTGCTGCATGAGGTGCGCTGGGACGACGTGGTGCTGCAGGAGCAGAGCAAGATCCCGTCCTTGCCGCCGGCCGAGCGGGCGCAGCAGATGGATCCGGCAGCACGCACCTTGAACTCGCTGATCACCGCCGCCGGCGCGAGCACGCTGCTGTTCATGACCGCGGGCTACGAGCACGGGAACGGCTGGGGCGACAGCTACCAGGCCATGCAGCTGCGCCTCTACCGGGGCTACGCAGCGGTCGGGTCGGAGATCGGCGCGGACGTCGTCCCGGTCGGCGTCGCCTGGGAGCAGGCGCACCTGCGGCGGCCCGATCTCAGCCTGTGGTCGTGGGACGGCACGCACCCCAGCACCGCGGGCTCCTACCTGGATGCCTGCATGTTCTACGCAGCGCTGACCGGCCGCTCGCCGTGGGCAATCCCTACACGGCCGGCCTCGACCCGGGCCAGGCCAGGTTCCTGCAGCAGACGGCGGCCGCGCGCTAGGGCATGAGGTCGCGGCGGGCCACGTTCAGCGCCACCGCGCGCTCGAGCGCGGCCGAGCGGGCGTCCTCGAGCTTGGTCGAGAACTCCTCGTCGGCAGGGTCGAGCCGGCCGATCCGCTGCGAGTGCTCGCCGGGCCGCACCAGCTCCACCACGGTGCCCTGGGGCGTGGCCCGGATCGCCACCCGCCACTCGGCCAGCTCCCGCCGCCGCCGCGCCCGCCGCGCCCAGATCGCCGTCACCGGCACGGACACCACCGCCAGCATCATCACCCCGTAGGAGATCACCGTTTCCACGCTGCCTCTACGGTAGCGCGCCGGTTGGGCCGGTTCGCAATTGACCGTTACGTGCGGGCTTCACTACCATGTGACCACTGGAAGTGCAGACGTCGGGAGTTCCCGGCACACGCATCAAGAGAGGCGGAGGGACCGGCCCTGTGAAGCCTCGGCAACCGAACCGCCGCTGCGGGGACGGTGCCCCATCCGGCGAGGCGACCGCCTCGAAAGATGTGAACCGGCCGATCTGATCGGCCCATCCCGGGAGAATCGACAATGTATGCAACGCATCTCGTCTGCAAGGGCTGTGGCTCACAGCACCCGCTGGAGGCGCGCTTCGCCTGCGACCGCTGCTTCGGCCCGCTCGAGGCGGCCTACGACCGCGACGCGATCGCGGCCGGCGTCACCCGCGAGCTGATCGAGTCCGGCCCCTCGACGCTCTGGCGGTGGGAGTCGTTCCTGCCGGTGGGCGCGCCCGGCCGCGGGCTGCCGGTCGGCAACTCGCCGCTGATCCGAGCCGACCGCCTGGCCGCCGAGCTGGGCCTGGACTGCGAGCTATACGTCAAGACCGAGACCTCCAACCCCACCCACTCGTTCAAGGACCGGGTGGTGGCGGTGGCGGCGGCCAAGTCGGTCGAGCTGGGCTACGAGGCGCTGGCGTGCGCCTCCACCGGCAACCTGGCGGGTGCCACAGCCGCGGCCGGGGCCGCGCTGGGGCTGCCCACCTACATCTTCGTGCCGAGCGACCTCGAGCCCGAGAAGATCATCGCCGCCGCCGCCTACGGCGCCACCGTGTTCGTCGTCGACGGCACCTATGACGACGTCAACCGGCTCTGCTCGGAGCTCGCCTACGACCGGCCGTGGGCGTTCGTCAACGTCAACATGCGCGCCTACTACGCGGAGGGGTCAAAGACGATCGCGCTGGAGACGGCAGAGCAGCTGGGCTGGCGCGTCCCCGACCGGGTGATCGCGCCGATCGCCTCCGGCTCGCTCTACACGAAGATCCTGCAGGGCTTCGAGGAGGGCCGCTCAGCCGGGCTGCTGGACGATGGCCCGGATCCGGTCATGCACGGCTGCCAGGGCGCCGGCTGCGCGCCGGTGGCGACCGCCTTCGCCGGCGGCTCCGACCAGGTCGTGCCGGTCAAGCCGACCGGGATCGCCAAGTCGCTCGCGATCGGCAGCCCCGCCGACGGCGTATATGCGCTGGACGTGGCCCGCCGCACCGGCGGGTCGATCGAGGCCGTCGACGACGAGCAGATCGTGGAGGGCATCAGCCTGCTGGCGGCGGCCACGGGCGTCTTCACCGAGACCGCCGGCGGCGTCACCGCGGGCGTCCTTCGCAAGCTGGCCGAGCGGGGCGAGATCGGCGCGGGGGAGACGGTGGTCGTCTACATCACCGGCGACGGCCTGAAGACGATCGACGCGGTGCGCCCGGCCGTCCGCACGATCGCGGTGTCGCCCGATCCCGACGACGTGGATGCGGCGCTCGAGCGGCGCCTGGCCTCGGCTAGATGAAGTGCCGGGCGCAATTCGCGGGCCGGACCAACCGGCGGCTGGTGATCCGGCCCGCAGATGGATGATCGGCCGTGCGCCGCGGCGGCGCCTCACGGCACGGGTGGTTCGCCCTCCCCGGATCGGAGGAGCCGGGGCCTACGCGCTTTCGCGCACCTCGGCATGCCCGCCCTGCACGCTCACGTCGAACCGCCGCCCCAGGGCCTCGATGCCGCGCAGCTCCAGGCGCCGGCAGGCCTCGGGCAGCACCGCGTCCACGTGCAGCCGCCCGTCGGCCGGGTCCGGCCGCAGGCCCAGCATGCAGGTCAGGAACAGCACCGGCGCGCCGGCCGCCCAGGCCTGCGGCGAGCAGGCGGTGGGGTAGGCCACCGGGAACGGCGTCATGCCGCGGCGGTAGCCCGCGAACACCTCCGGTAGCCGGTAGTCGAAGTGGCGGGCGGCCGTCAGCATGTCGCT
Organism: uncultured Actinomycetes bacterium; assembly: GCA_963766445.1. Classification (GTDB taxonomy): domain Bacteria; phylum Actinomycetota; class Thermoleophilia; order Gaiellales; family JAICJC01; genus JAICYJ01. The sequence continues at coordinate 189,678 of CAVXZW010000019.1, forward strand.
GGCGATCCGGTTCGCGTACTGGCGGAAGCCGTAGCGCACCAGGCCGGCGGTGAGCAGGCTGTTGTCGTGCGGCCAGACGGTGCCGGTGTGGTACCCGATCGGGTTGAAGCCGCGGTCGCGATCGGACATGGTGCGCACGCCCCAGCCCGAGTTGAGCGTGTCCGACATCAGCTGCTCCGCCACGGCCGCGGCGCGCGGCTCATCCACGATGCCCGACCACAGCAGGTGGCCGATGTTGGAGCAGAGCGAGTCGATCTGGCGCTTCTCGTGGTCGAGTCCCAGCACGAAGTAGCCGTCGCCGTTGCGCTCCGAGAAGAAGGCCTGGTTGAAGGCGGTCTTCAGCTGCGCGGCCTCGCGCTCGAGCCGCGCCGCCAGCTCCGGGTCGTCCCACACGTGGCGGCACAGCTCGGCCGCGCGCAGGCGGGCGTCGTAGGCGTAGCCCTGCACCTCGGCCGCGGCCACCGGCGTGCGCGCCACGGTGCCGTCGTGGTAGCGCATCGAGTCCCACGAGTCCTTCCAGGTCTGGGACTCCAGGCCGCGCTGCGACCGGCGGTGGTACTCGATGAACCCGTCTCCGTCCAGGTCGCCGTACTCGTGCATCCAGCCCAGCGCCCGCATGGCCGGCTCGCGCAGGCCCCTGATCGTGTCGACGTCGCCGGTCCAGCGGTACAGCTCGGACATCAGGATCAGGAACAGCAGAGTCGAGTCGACGCTTCCGTAGTAGGGGAAGGCGCCGCCCTCGGCCGCGACCCGGCCCAGCCGCAGCTCGTGCACGATCTTGCCGGGTTCGCTGTCGCGCTCGTCGTCCCGCTCGCCCGCCTGCAGCGCGGCCAGCGTCTCGAGCGTGCCGCCCGCCAGCGACGGGCCCAGCAGCAGCGTCTGGTAGCTGGTCAGCAGCGTGTCGCGGCCGAACACGGTCATGAACCACGGCAGCCCGGCGGCCGGCAGGTCGCCCATCCGGTCGCTGCCCTGGCGGGCGCGCATGCGCAGGGCGGCCAGGTCGGCCAGGGAGCGCGTGTAGGTGTTCCGCAGCTCCTCCCAGTCGGTCACCAGCTCCGGAGCGTGCAGGCGCCAGGCTCGCAGCGACTCCTCGACGCGCACGCGCTCCTGGCCGAAGTAGAAGGTGGTGTAGCGGTCGCGGCGGCGGCTGTCGCCGGACAGCAGCACCACGTTCGCGCGCGACTCCCAGGTCTCTCCCGGCTGCAGCGAGATGCTGTGGGAGATGAAGCGCTCGCCGGCGTGTCCGCGCTGGGACACCCAGACCAGCGCCTCGGCCGAGAACACGCCGTCGCGGAGCCGGAACGACCAGGAGTTCTCGTCCTCGTCGTGGGACACGTCGACGCTGAAGCCGGGCTCCGTGCGCCGTGTGAAGACCAGATCCTCGTCGCGGTACTCCCGCGCCTTCACCTCGAACAGGTCGAGGAAGTCGAAGTCGAACTCCAGTCGCAGCTCCAGCTCGACCGGCTCGATCAGGTGGTTCTCGACCCGCAGGGTGTTCTGCAGGCTGCCCTCGCCCACGAACACGTTTCGGATCAGCGAGACGGCGCCGGCCGGCATGCCCGGCAGCGACGGGTTCTGGAGGAACACCGCCGCCGAGTAGTAGTCGACGGTATCGGAGCTGAGCAGCTGCGGCGGCTCCCCGTTCAGCAGCAGCTGCCAGGCCGACAGGTAGCGGGTGTCGTTGTAGTAGAGCCCCTCGGAGCCCGCGCCGACGTCGCCGTGATCGTCCGCGACGAGGAAGCTATTGCCGTCGAGGACGGTCAGCATCCGCGCATGCTATCGATGCGGCCGGCGTTGAAACGGATCGCACCCGCGCCGGCCGATTGCCGGAACGGGCGCGGAACAGGAGGCCGCGGGTCAGGCGGCGACGGCGGGAGCGTGCTCCTCGAGCTCCAGGGCGGCGGCAAGCGCGGCCTTGGGGCGGGCGCCGACGGCCTTGGCGACGACCTTGCCATCCTTCACCAGCACCAGCGTGGGGATGCTGAGCGCCTGGAACGTCTCCTGCAGCTCGGGCTGGTCGTCTACGTCGATCTTGCCGACCTTGAGGCGTCCGGCGTACTCGGCTGCGATCTCCTCCACCACCGGCGCCACCAGCCGGCAGGGGCCGCACCAGGCTGCCCACAGGTCGAGCAGCACGGGCAGCTCGGAGTCGAGCACCTCGCTCTGGAAGTTGTCCTTGGTGATCTCGATGGCGGTCATTCCGGTCTCCTGACTTATGTAACTGACTGGTTATATAGTTGCACATGCGCTACGATGGCGCAAATGGCGCTTCCACATCCGCTTCCGGCCGAGTATGCCCGAACCGTAGCCGACCGGTTCCGCCTGCTGGGCGATCCCAGCCGGCTGATGCTGATGGATCTGCTGCGCGACGGCGAGCGCACGGTCGGCTCGCTGGCCGCAGAGCTGGGATGCACCCAGGCCAACGCCTCTAAACATCTCGGCCTGCTGGCGGACGGCGGGCTGCTGTCGCGCCGCCGCGAGGGCCTGCGCTGCTACTACGCGATCGCCGACGACGCCGTGTTCACGCTCTGCGACCAGGTCACCGCGTCGGTGCTGAGCCATCTCGACCAGCGCAGCGAGCTGCTGCGGGGGTCTACATCCGGGCTTCCAGCGCCAGCACGTCCGCCACGTAGCGCTCGGTGACCCGGAGCATGCCGAACCGCCGCACGCCGGCGGGACCCTGGTAGTAGGCGGCCAGCGCCAGCCGCTGGTCTCCGCCGAAGACGTTCAGCAGGTGGTGCAGGTAGGCAACGCCGATGCGGACGTTCCCGTCGGGCGTGCGCGCCACCGGGTGGCCGATCAGCCGCTCCGTGAACCGCCAGGTGGCGGGCATCACCTGCATCACCCCCCAGGCGCCGACCGAGGAGACGGCGCCGCGTGTTGTAGCCGGATTCCATCCAGGCGACCGCCCGCGCCAGCCGCGGATCGACGCCGTAGTGGGCGGACCACAGGTCGAGCGAGCGACAGCGTCGAAGCTGCCGCTTGCGGCCATCGGCCGGGGCGGCCGCCGAACCGGGGACGCGCAGCTGGCTGCCCGCCAGCAGCACGCCGAACGGCGAGATGCCGTTGATCGCGGCCAGGTGCGTGATCGTGGTGCCGTAGCGGGCGGCGATGCCGCTGAGGGTGTCGCCCCACTGCACCGTGATGCGGTGGGCGCCGGAGCTGCCGTGCCCGTGACCGGGGATGCGCAGCGTGGTGCCGGCAAGCAGCAGGTTGCGGGGGCGTATGTCGGTTCGCCCGCGCCAAACGATGCAGCGACACGCCGTGGGCGGATGCGATCCCGGTCAGCGTGTCACCCCAGCGCACCGTGTAGCGCTGGGCGGCCAGCGCGGGAGCGGCCGCGACCAGCGCCGCGATCGGGACCACCACCAGCAGGTATCGGAATCCACGCATGAACTCGTCCTGTTCGCGGCCGCCGTGGCGACTCCTTCCAACCGCGGCTGCGGATAGGCTCTGGCTTTCGGGGAAACGGTCTTTGGGAGGTAGGCATGCAGCCGGAGCTGGTGCGCAAGATGACGGTCGAGGCGGTGGGCGCGTTCGCGCTCTCGTTCATCGGCGTGGGAGCGATCCTGTACGGCGGTCCCAACAGCCTGGTCACGGTCGCGCTCGCGCATGGCTTCGTGATCGCGGTGATGGTGTGCGCGGCCGGGCACATCTCGGGTGGGCATTTCAACCCGGCCGTCACGTTCGGCTTTCTGGTCACCAAGCGGATCCCGACCTACGAGGCGGTGGGCTACTGGGTGGCCCAGCTGGGCGCCGCGGTGCTGGGTGCGCTGGCCGTTCGCGCCACGCTCCCCGACAACGTCCCCAACATCAACCCGGCCTGACGGTGCTGGCGCCGGGCGTGAGCGTGGCCAGCGGCTTCGTGATCGAGTTCATCCTGACCTTCTTCCTGGTGTTCGTGATCTTCGGCGTGGCCGTCGATCCGCGCGGCAGCTTCGCGGCCGTGGCCGGCATCCCGATCGGCCTCACGATCTCGCTCGACATCATGATGGGCGGCCCGCTGACCGGTGCCAGCATGAACCCGTCGCGGACATTCGGGCCCGACGTGGTGGCCGGCAAGTTCGACAACATCTGGCTGTACTTCGTGGCCTGCCCGCTGGGCGCAGCGGCCGCGGCGCTGCTCTACCATCACCTGATCCTGGCGCGCCGGGAGGACTGACCGAGATCTTCACGCGAGCCGGTGCGTCCGCTATGCTGCGCTCTGACTGACTAGTCAGTCAGTACCCGGGAGCGATCAAATGGCCGACCGCAAGACCGAGATCCTCGAGGCAACCTGCCGTGTCATCGCCCGGGAGGGTGCCGACGGGTTGCGCATGGGGACGGTGGCGCGCGAGGCGGGCGTCTCAAGCGCGCTCCTGCACTACTACTTCGACACCCGCGCCGACCTGCTGATGCAGGCCTTCGAGCATGCGGACATCAAGGCCGACCAGGCTGCCGAGGCCGCGCTGGCGGGCATCCCTGGCGCGGTCGAGCGGCTGCGGCGGCTGCTCGAGATCTACGCCGGCGCCGACGCCGTCTTCCGCGACGACTGGGTGCTGTGGGTGGAGATGTGGCGCAGCGCGATCTTCGACGAGCGCCTGGCCGAGAGCGTTCGCCGCTCGTCGGCCGCGTGGATCGACCAGATCACCGACCTGCTGGAGCAGGCGCGCGACCAGGGATCGATCGCCGACGCGATCGTCGTCAACGATGTGGCGATGCGGCTGGCGGCGACGGTGGACGGGCTGGGCCTGCAGATCCTGTCCGGCATCACCAGCCACGAGCGCGCCGCGGAGCTGATCAGAAGCGCGCTGGCGATCGAACTGGGGCTTCCCACAACTGCGAGGAGCAGCGTATGAGCGTGGCCGGGGACACGAGGGGCAAGACACTGCCGGCACGGGCGTACACGTCGCCCGAGGTGTACGAGGCGGAGATGCGCGAGGTGTTCCTGAAGTCGTGGAACTTCGCCTGCCACGTCAGCGACGTGGCGGAGCCGGGGAAGTTCTGGACGACCACGATCGCGGGCGAGCCGATCGCCGTGCTGCGCGACAAGGACGGGCAGCTGCGCGCGCTCTCGAACGTCTGCCGGCACCGCGCGGCCCGCATCCTGGACGGCCAGGGCAGCTGCCCGAAGGTGCTGCGCTGCCCCTACCACGGCTGGACGTACCGGCAGGACGGCCAGCTGGCGGCCGTGCCCGAGGCCCGCGGCTTCGACAACCTCGACCGCGAAAGCGTGAGGCTGCCGGCCTTCCGGGTGGGCGAGCTGAGCGGGATGGTGTTCGTCTGCATGAGCGAGGAGGCAGAGCCGCTGGACACCTACTTCGGCGACCTGGCCGAGAAGCTGGCGCCGCTGCGGCTGGCCGAGCTGGGCGCCGGCCCGCGGCTCGGGAACGGCTACGACCACAACTGGAAGGTGATCACCGACAACTACCTGGAGGGCTACCACATCCCGGTCGGCCATCCCGGTCTGCTGCGTCTGCTCGACTACAAGCGCTACGTCGCCACGCCCGCCAAGAACCACACCTGGATCGACGGGCCGTTCCGCAACAAGCCGTCACGCAACTACCAGGAGCGGCTCTACCAGAAGCTGCTGCGGCCGATGAAGGACTTTCCTCGAGGACCTGCTGGGGGCGTGGACGTACGTGCACCTGTGGCCGGCCACGTTCATCGACATCTACCCCGATCAGATCGACACCTGGCAGCTGTTCCCCGACGGGCTGCGGCGCACCAGGACCGAGGCCCGGGTCTACCACTCGGGCTCGGGCGCGATCCGCGACCGGCTGGTGCGGGCCATCAACTGGCGCGTCAACACCAAGGTGATGGCCGAGGACGTGGAGCTGTGCGACATGGTGCAGCTGGGCCTCGAGTCGCGCACCTATGAGCGCGGCGTGCTGAACCGCAACGAGAACGGCGTGCTGGCGTTCCACGACCTGCTGCGGCAGGCCGTTCCGGGCATCGACGAGCCGTGAGGATCATCCGTGGCGACGACCGCTGGCTGTTCCTGACGCCCGAGATCGAGCGTGAGGTGCCGTCGCTGCTGGCCGCCCTCGGCGCGGGCGACGCCGACGTCGAGGCGGGCCGGATCGAGCGGCTGATCCACGACGGCGACATGCAGGACTGGTTCGACTACCTGCGTGACTGCCGTGCGCGGCTGGAGGACGCCGATGTGGCCGGCGAGCAGGCGGCCTCGGCGGAGCGGCTGGCCGCGGTGCTGCGTGAGCAGTACCTGCTGGCGCCGGCGCTGCGCGACGACGAAGCGCGCGACGCGCCCGAGCGGCAACGACTGGAGGAGCTGCTGTGGACTTCGCACTGACCCCCGGGCAGCGCGAGCTGCGAGCCCGCGCCGCGGCCTTCGTGGACGAGGTGCTGATCCCGCTGGAGCTGACGGCGGAGCTGGCCGGCGGGCGGCTGCCGGAGGCCGAACGCCGCCACGTCCGCGACCAGGCCCGCGAGCGCGAGCTCGACTCGGGCAACCACGCGGTGGAGCTGGGCGGACGCGGTTGGGACAACGTCGAGCAGGTGCTGGTGCAGGAGGAGCTGGGCCGCAACACCAATGCGATCTGGTGGAACATGGCGGGCGGCTACAACGTGCTGTCGAGCGGGACGCCGGAGCAGATCGAGCGATACCTGCGCCCGACGCTGCGCGGCGAGCGCGCCGACGCCTACGCGGTCACCGAGGGCGGTGCCGGGTCAGACACGGGTGCGATCGCCGGCACGGCGGTGGAGACGGCCGGCGGCTGGCACCTCAGCACCGAGAAGTGGTTCGTCACCACCGGCGACGTGGCCGACTACTTCATTGTGATGGTGAACGTGCCGCGCGACGGGGAGCTGCTGCCGACGCTGTTCCTGGTCGACCGCGACACGCCCGGGATCGATGTGGTGGACGATCCGCCCTTCACCCACAACTACCCGCACGGCCATCCCACCATCCGGTTCGATTGCGACCTGCCCGCGGACGCGGTGCTGGGTGGGCCGGACCTGGTGGGGAAGGGCGACGAGCTGCAGAACGAGTGGTTCGTGGAGGAGCGGATCCACATCGGCGCCCGCTGCGTGGGCGCGATGCGGCGGCTGCTGGCCGAGACGGTGGACTGGACGATCCAGCGCCAGCAGTTCGGCTCGCGCATCTTCGACTTCCAGGGCGTCAGCTTTCCGCTGGCCGACTCGGCGTCGGACTGCCTGGCGGCGCGGCTGCTGGTCTACCACGTTGCGTGCATGGCCGACGACGCTGCCGCCGACCGCAAGCTGGTGCACCACCGGGCCAGCGCGGCCAAGCTGTTCGCCAGCGAGGCGGCCCACCGCTGCGCCGACCGAGCGGTGCAGGCGTTCGGCGGCCGCGGCTACATGCGGACGAACACGGCCGAGCGGTTCCTGCGCGAGCTGCGGGTCGACCGCATCTGGGAGGGCACCAGCGAGATCCAACGGCTGATCGTGGCCCGCGGGCTCGAGCGCCGCGGCGTCGAGACGCTGCTCGACGTGACCGGCGTACGCCGGCGTGACGACCGGTCACGGACTGCCGCGATCCATCATCGCATTAGGGGTCGGTGTTGACACCGGCCCGGCGCGGAGTCCGGAAGTGGATAGATTCGGCCCTGCGGCGCGTGTGGGTGATCGGGATCAGCGGGTCGGGCAAGACCACGCTCGCGGCCGAGCTGGCCCGACGGCTGGGCGTTCCTCACATCGAGCTGGACGCCATGCACCACGGCCCGGACTGGGCCGAGCCGGACCTGAAGCAGTTCCGCGCCGATGTGGCGGCCGTCGTCGCCGGCGACGGCTGGGTGGTCGACGGCGGCTACCAGCGCAAGCTCGGCACCATGGTGCCGGAGGCGGCCGACACGCTGATCTGGCTCGACCTGCCGCTGCACGTGTCGATGCTGCGCACGACCCGCCGCTCCGTGCGCCGGGTGCTGCGCCGCACCCAGCTCTGGAACGGCAACCGCGAGACGCTGCGGGGCCTGTTCTGGGGCCGCGAGTCGCTGCTCGGCTGGTCGGTCACGCAGCACCGCGTATACCAGCGCTCGCTGCCGGAGCTGTTCGCGTCGCCCGCGTGGGCGGACAAGCGGATCGCTGCGCCTGCGCTCCGCCAGATCCGTGCGGGAGTGGCTGGCGACCGTTCCCGGATGACCCATCTGACGATCCTGCTCGGGCTCCGAGCGGCCCAGCCGCTCCAGCAGCTCACCCACCCGCTGCTCGGCCTGGTTCAGCCGGGCCAGGCACAGCGCGTGCAGCTGCTCGCCGCGCTCCCACAGCTTCAGCGACTCGTCCAGCGAGATCTGCCCATCCTCCAGCCGCCGCACGATCTGCTCGAGCTCGGCCCGCGCCTGCTCGAAGCGTCATCTCGTCGCTCACTCCGTCACCTCCTCGACCGTGGCGGCGATCCGGCCCTGCGACAGCCGCACCCCGATCCGCTGGCCGGCCGTGACCGCGTCCGCCGCCGTCACCACCGTGCCCGCCGCATCCTGCACGATCGCATACCCGCGGTCGAGCGTTGCCGCCGGCCCCAGCAGCCGCAGGCGGTCGAAGGCATGGCCGACCCGCACCCGCTCCCGCTCCAGGCGGCCGCCCGGCCAGCGGTCGAGACCGTCGCGCACCCGCAGCAGCGACTCCCGCCGCACGGCGATCCAGCTGCGCGGGTCGGCGAAGGCCGGCCGCGACACCAGCATCGCGAGCGACTCCCGGCAGCGGTGGGTGCGCGTCTGCAGCGCCCGCCCGGCGCGCGCGGCCAGATCGTCCAGGTCGGCGGTGATCGCCGCGTGTCGGGCACCACCAGCCGTGCCGCCAGGCTGGGCGTGCCCGCCCGCACGTCGGCCACGTGGTCGACGATCGGCGTGTCCTGCTCGTGCCCGATCGCCGACACCACCGGCGTCCGGCACATCGCCACCGCCCGCACCAGCCGCTCGTCCGAGAACGGCAGCAGGTCCTCGAAGCTGCCGCCGCCGCGCGCTAGCACGATCACGTCCACCTCGTCGTCCCTGTCGAGACGCTCCAGCGCCGCCAGGATCTGCGGCACCGCTCCCGGCCCCTGCACGGCGGCCTCCGCCACCCGGAACCGCGCCGGCGGGTAGCGCACGGCGGCGGTCTCGATCACATCGCGCTTGGCCGCGGCATCGCGCCCGCAGATCACCCCGACCACCCGCGGCAGCAACGGCAGCGGCCGCTTCCGCTCCGGTGCGAACAGCCCCTCCTCGCCCAGGCGCCGCTTCAGCTCCTCGATCTGCCGCAGCACCAGGCCCAGCCCGAACGGCTCGATCGCGCTCACCCGCAGCCGCAGCTCGCCCCGCTTCGCATACAGCTCCGCCCGCCCCCGCGCGTGCACCCGGTCTCCCGGCCGCAGCGGCGGCTGGATCGCCTCCAGCCGGTAGCGTGCCACCAGCGCCTGCAGCGACGCGCCGTCGCCCGGGTCCTTCAGCGTCAGGTAGGCGTACGTCCAGCCACTCTGCTGCTTCATCTCGGCCACCTCGCCGTCCACCCACACCTCGGGCAGGCGCTGCAGCCAGCCACCCACGCCGTGGTTGAACCCGGCCACCGAGTAGACCTGGCGGTCGCCGTACTGCACGGGCTGGGGCTTCGCGCTCATGGCGGAAGTATCGCCCTCAACGGCAGGTCGCGCCGGTCAGGTGAGGATGCGCACGGCCACCTGCGGCGCGCACCCGTGCTCGAGCATGTCCACGGCCACGTGCAGGTCGGCGTCGGCCAGCGCGATGCGCTCGGCCACGTTCAGCGGATAGCCCGCCTGCAGCAGCACGTGCAGCCTCCACGCCTCCACCTCGGCGGACGTCCCGGGCTGCACCTCAATCACTTCGGCTGCGGTCATCGGGTGATGGTACGAACGGGGTCGGACGTACCAATGTTGGGTGGCCGGACGCTGGTATCGTGGCCTGCATGGGCGCCGTCGCACGCGGTCTGTGGCTCGAGTTGCGGGTGATTCCGGTGCTGCTCTGGAGCTTCTCCGCCATCACCCTCGGCACCGCTCTGGGCGGCGGATCGGACGTCGAGGGCTGGTACTACCTGGGAGCGGTGGCGCTGGGCGTGCTGATCCAGGGCGTCCTCGCGCACACCCTCAACGAGATCGAGGACTGGCGCTCGGGCACCGATCGTCACGACTCGCCGCGCGTCATCTCCGGCGGCAGCAAGGTGCTGGTGGCGGGGCTGCTGACGCCGCGCGCGCTGAAGCTGCTGTTCGCGGTCGCCTTCGTCGCCACCACCGTGCTGGGCCTGGCCCTGGTCGCCTCGCGCGGCCTGGTGATGCTCCCGTTCGGCCTGGCCGGCGTGGCCGGCGCCGTGCTCTACACCCTGCCGCCGGTGCGCGCCGCCTACCGCCCGTTCCTGGGCGAGGCGATCGCATGCATCTGCCTGTGGCTGTGCGTGACCGGCGCCGCCGTGCTGCAGGGCGGCAGGATCGACGCGACGGTGGCCGTGGCGGCGCTGGCGGTGGCCGCCTACGCCGTCGGCATGCTGATGGTGCACCACTACCTCGACTACGAGGCTGACCGTTCGGCCACTCCCACCAAGACCACCACCATCGTGCTGCTGGGCCTGCGCCGGGGCCGCCTCTACGCGATCGGCTGGGGGTCCGTGGCGCTGGCGTCGGCGGTCGGCGCCGCCGTGGCCGAGCCGAAGCTGACGCCGCTCGCGGTGGCCTACGTGGTCGGCCTTGTCTGCCACCTGCGCTGCCGCCCCGACGACGTCGCCTCCGTCACCACGAATGAGATGGGCATCATCTTCTTCGGCATCGCCGGCGCGCTGATCTCGGCCGCGCTGCTCGTGCCGGCGCTGGCCTGGGCGGCGCTTGCAGCCGCTGCACTGGTCGCGCTGGAGATGCGCCTTGCGGTGCAGCCGGCGGAGACGCCCGCGGCATGAGCCTGGAGCTGGAGCTGGAGGCTGCGCGTGACGCCGCCCAGAACCTGGCCGGCGACGGCGAGCAGGTGGCGGCGGTGATGGCCAGCGAGCCGGGGTTGGCGGCCCGCGTCTACCTGATCGCGTTCGAGACGGATGGGGAGCACAGCTACCTGGCGCTGGGCGCGGATCTGTCGCCGGTGCACGACCGCCGGCTGGTGCGCGACGCCGTCGTCATGCTGGCGCTGGCCGAGCGGGCCGAGGAGGCGTCCGTGGCGCTGCATGCCGAGGCGCTCGAGCAGGAGTTCGCGACCGCCGAGCAGGCGCTGCGGGACGGTCATCCCGCCGAGGCCGCGGCCGCGGCCGATGTGCGCTCGGCGTTGCACCATCTGGCCGAGGCTGCGGACGGCCCACGGGTGGCCACGCCCCTCTACCTGGACACGATCGGCGCCGCCTCCGGGCGGCTGGCCATCGCCCTGGTCGGGTTCCGCGATCAGGTCGAGCTGATGACCGCGCCGGGAGCCGCACCCAGCGGCGCGGCCGAGGCCGCCTGGCGGGCGCTCGGGCGTGGCGGCCGGCGCCGGCGACCCGTCCCAGTTCTCGCACTCCATGACCGCGACCACGGCCGCTGCGGAGGCGCTTGCCGATGACGTCCTGGAGCGGCTGCGGCCCGTATGATCCGCGGCGCCCGTGCGATTCGTTGACCGTCTCATCGCGACCTCGCTGCCGGTGGTGCCACGGCCGCTCGTGCGCCACTTCGCCGACCGCTACATGGCCGGCGAGACGCTGGCCGATGCCGTCTCGACCGTCTCCGCGCTGAACGCGCTCGGCGCCGCGGCCACGGTCGACGTGCTGGGCGAGTTCGTCCACGACGTCGCGCAGTGCCAGGCCACGGCTGACGAGTACGTCGAGCTGCTGGACGCGATCGCCCGCGAGGGCCTGGACGCCAACGTCTCGATCAAGCTGTCGGCGCTGGGCGCGGAGATCGACCCGCAGCTGGCGCTCGACCACACCCGCCGGGTGGTGCTGGCGGCCGCCGGCCACGGCAGCCGGGTGCGCATCGACATGGAGCACAGCGGCCTCACCGACCAGACGATCGGTGTCTATCGCACCCTCCGCGAGGAGGGGCACCGAAAACGTCGGCATCGTGCTGCAGGCCTACCTGCGCCGCACGTTCGGCGACGTGCGTGGGCTGGCCGACCTCGCGCCCAGCGTGCGCCTGGTCAAGGGCATCTACATCGAGCCTCCCGACATCGCCTACACGGAGCCGGCGCTGGTCAATCGCAACTTCCTGGCGCTGCTCCGCGATCTCGTCGACCGCGGCTGGGCGGTGGCTGTTGCCAGCCACGACGACGAGCTGGTGGGAGAAGCCCGGCGGCTGGCCGACGAGCGGCACCTGCAGCCCGACCGCTTCGAATTCCAGCTGCTGCTCGGCGTCAAGGAGCCGCTCCGCGACGAGCTGATCGCGGCGGGGCACCGGGTGCGCATCTACGTGCCCTACGGCCGGGCCTGGTACGCCTACTCGCTGCGACGCCTGAAGGAGAACCCCAGCATCGCGGGGTACGTGGCCCGCGATGTGGTGCGCGGCCTGGCGGGGATGCGGTGACCGCCCGTTCGCGCCCGGCCGCCGGGGAGCAGCTGTGGCGCACGCTGCGCCGGTACGAGGGTCCGCTGGGCGACGGGACGGAACCGACCATCGTCTGGCAGCGGGCCGAGGGCGCCACCGTCTGGGACGCCGACGGCCGCGCCTACACCGACCTCAGCTCCGGCTTCGGCGTGGCCGCCGTCGGCCACCGCAACCCGCGTGTGGTGGCCGCCATCCACCGCCAGGCCGACCTGCTGCTGCACGGGCTCGGCGACCTGCATCCGACCGACGTCCGCGCCCGGCTGGCGGAGCGGCTGGCGGGGCTGGCGCCGTTCGGGCTGACCCGGATGCTGTTCCAGCTGACCGGGGCCGGGCGCGATCGAGCTGGCTCTCAAGACGTCGCACCTGGCCACCGGACGGCCGGTCGTGGTCGGGTTCGGCGGGGGCTACCACGGCACCGGGTTGGGCGCGCTTGCCCCCGGCGGCTGGCCGGAGTTCCGCGATCCGTTCCGGGCCTGGCTGGCTCCGGCCCGGATCGAGGACTACGGGGTCGTGCCGGAGCTGGACGCATCGGTCGCGTGCGTCGTGGTCGAGCCGATGCAGGGGCGCGGGGGCGTGGTCGAGCCGCCGCCCGGCTTCCTGGCCGGGCTGCGTGACGCCTGCGACCGGGCCGGCGCCCTGCTGGTGGTGGACGAGGTGTTCACCGGCCTCGGGCGTACCGGCACGATGTGGATGTGCCAGGCGCTGGGCGTGCGCGCCCGACCTGCTGGTATGCGGCAAGGCGCTGGCCGGCGGCCTGCCGCTCTCGGCCTGCCTGGGCACGTCCGAGCTGATGGACCGGGCCTGGGCCGGGCACGGCGAGCTCGCGATCGACACCCACACGCATCTCGGCAGCCCGCTGTCGTGTGCGGCCGCGCTGGCGGTGCTGGACGAGATCGAATCGCGGTCGCTGCCGCAGCGGGCGCTGGAGCTGGAGCTGGTGGTGCGCTCGTCGTTGCCCGAGGTGCGCGGACGCGGGCTGGCGCTGGGCCTGCCTTGCGATGCGCCGGCCGCCTGCGACCGGCTGCTGCGGCGCGGCGTGATCGCGGTGCCGGCCGGGCGAGAGGCCGAGGTGCTCGAGATCAGCCCGCCGCTCACGATCGATCAGCCGCAGCTGGTCGATGCGCTGGCACTGGTCGCCGAGGCGGCGGCGTGACCGAGACCGGCGGCAACGCCCCCATCTCGGCGCGCTACGTGACGGTGGCCTGCGTGTTCGTCACCTGCCTGATCCTGTCGAACATCCTGGCCGTCAAGCTGCTCGAGTTCCACGGGCGCGTGCTGGATGCCGGCAACGTCGTGTTTCCGGTCAGCTACATCATCGGCGACGTGCTGACGGAGGTGTGGGGCTTCCGCGCAGCCCGCCGCGTGATCTGGACAGGCTTTGGCTGCAACCTGCTGGCCGCGGCCGCGATCCAGGCAGCCATCCACCTGCCGCCGGCCGGTTTCTGGGGTGACCAGAAGGCGTACGAGACGATCCTCGGCTTCTCCACGCGGCTGCTGATTGCCTCGTTCTGCGCCTTTCTGGTGGGCGAGTTCGTGAACTCCGCGATCATGGCCAAGATGAAGGTGCTGACCGAGGGCCGCTGGCTGTGGACGCGCACCATCTCGTCCACCGTCGTCGCCGAGGCCCTGGACTCGACCGTGTTCGTGACCATCGCCTTTGCGGGCGCGGGCGTCCCGCTCTGGAACACGATCGTCACCAACTGGGGCTTCAAGACCGGGTACGAGATCCTGGCCACGCCGCTCACCTACTGGGTGGTGAGCTACCTGAAGCGCACCGAAGGGGTGGACGTCTACGACCGCGACACGCCGCTGGTGCCGATCGAGTTCCACCGGCCCGCACCCGCCGCGCAGCCCTGACGGGAGACGCTCAGTGCGCCGGCTCGGGTCCCTTGCCGGTGCCCTGGCCTAGCCGGTCGAGGTCGGCCAGGCGCTGCTTGCCGTACTCGCGCACCGGGTCGCCGGCCGGCAGGCCGCTGATCAGGGCAGCCATGCGCTCCGCCAGCTGGTAGGCGAACTGCGGCGTCGCGGGGCCCCAGAGGGCGTCGATGTCGCGTCTGATCGGTGCGCTCACGGCCCGCGGAGTCTAGATGACCTCTTCCGTGGAATGCGTCTTCACCGAACCTTCACCCGATCGACACCGCGGCGCGACCCATACACCCGCCCAGGCGGGGCATCCTGTCCTCCATGATCGGAAACCGTGCGAGTTCTGGGTTTGAGGCGGAGAGGCCGTGCCCCGCGTTCTGATCGTCGAGGACGACACGCTGATCGCGAACGCGATGGCAACCCATCTCCGCCACGCGGGAATGGATGTCGAGTGGTCGGACCGCGGTGACCGCGCGATGAAGAAGCTGCGATTCGAGCGGCCGGACGTGGCAATCATCGATCTGATGCTGCCGGGCATGGATGGCTGGCGCATGATCGAGTCGCTGCGGGCGGATGGCATCGGGATACCGCTGATCGTGGTCAGCGCTCGCGGCACCGAGCAGGACAAGGTGCACGCGCTCGGGATCGGCGGCGATGATTACCTGGCCAAGCCGTTCGGCATGGGTGAGCTGGTCGCCCGCGTCAAGGCCGCGGTCAGGCGGGCGGGCGTGTTCGCGGGCGACGGGGTACGCTCGCGGGTGGAGGTACCCGGGTTGATCGTCGACCCTGACCTCCACCGCGCCCTCATCGACGGCCGCGATGCCGAGCTGACCCGCACCGAGTTCCGGCTGCTCTCGGTGCTGGCGTCCGAGCAGGGCCGCGTGATGACGCGAGATCAGCTGCAGCAGCGGGTCTGGGGCACGCCCTACCGGCCGCGCGACCGGTCCGTCGACGTGTGCGTGCGAAAGCTGCGCGAGAAGCTCGACCAGCGCTCGGGCACGCACAGCTACATCCACACCCACTACGGCGTCGGCTACCGCTTCGACGCCGAGCCGCTGGCCGATGTGCACCGGCCCGGTCCGCCCTAGCCGGCCGCGGCCGGCTGCGCCCGGTTGGTGATGACCTCGCCGGACTCGAGGTCGAAGAAGTGGAAGCGGTCGGTCGCGATCGCCAGCTCCACGTCGTCGCCCGCCCGCGCCGGGCAGCGGGCGTTGACGCGGGCCGTGCAGATCGTCTCGTTGGCGTCGGCCACCAGCGGCACCACGGTGCTCTCGGCCGCGTCCGGCTCCGCCGCGGCGCGCACGGCCTCGGTCGCCACCGGAGCGATGTTGATGCGGAAGATGACGTTGATCTCCGAGCCCAGCTCCTCGACCACGTCGGCTCGCACGTGCAGGGTGGGGGAGCCCTCGTCTCGCCCCAGTGCGGCGTCCTCGAAGTCGGCCGGACGCAGGCCCAGCACCAGCGAGCGGCCCTCGTATGCGCGCAGGTCGACGTCTTCCGGCACCGGCAGCCGGTGCTCGGCAAAGGCCAGCTCGCCGCCGTTGACGGCGGCCTCGATCAGGTTCATCGACGGCGATCCGATGAACGCGGCCACGAACAGGTTGGCGGGCTCGCGATAAAGCGTCTGGGGCGTGTCGAGCTGCTGGACGACGCCGTCCTTCATCACCGCCACGCGGTCGCCCAGCGTCATCGCCTCGACCTGGTCATGGGTGACGTAGATGGTGGTGGTGTGCAGCGTGTCGCGGAGACGCGCCAGCTCCGCGCGCATCTGCACGCGCAGCTTGGCGTCCAGGTTCGACAGCGGCTCGTCCATCAGGAATGCCTGCGGCTCGCGCACCATGGCGCGGCCCATGGCGACGCGCTGCCGCTGGCCGCCCGAGAGCTGCGGCCGGCTTGCGGCCGAGCAGCGTGTCCAGGCCCAGCACCTGCGCCACCTCGCCCACCTTGGCCTTGCGCTCCGCCTTGGGCGCGCCGCGCAGCTTCAGGCCGAGACCCAGATTCTGCTCGACCGTCATGTGCGGGTAGAGCGCGTAGTTCTGGAACACCATGGCGATGTCGCGGTCGCGCGGGGACATGTCGGTGACGATGCTGTCGCCGATCACGACCTCGCCGGTCGATAGCTCCTCCAGCCCCGCGATGATCCGCAGCAGCGTCGACTTGCCGCAGCCGGACGGGCCTACGAGCACCATGAACTCGCCGTCGGCGACCTCCAGGCTGACGTGGTCGACCGCGACCACCTCGGAGCCGAACACCTTGGTCACCTCATCCAGCAGGATCCGCGCCACTACCGCTCCCTTCCAGGGGATGTCAGCCGATCGTGCGTCACCGCCGCGCGCAGCTCGGCGTATGCTCGCCGCCCCGCCCCGATCTCGTCAAGGCCGAGGAACGCTGCGCCCAGCACGGGCGGGGCGTCCAGGACGCTGACGCGGGCGTCGGCGGCGACCGCGGTCACGCCCTGCTCGATGTGCCCGAGCAGCCGCGGGTCGCGCCCCCGCGCCACGCCGCCGCCGAGCACCACGTCGCTGTCGCGGCGGGTCATGGCCAGGCGGCGCAGCGCCGAGACGACCATTGCCACGATCTCGTCGGCGAGGCGGTCGACGATGTCCTGGGCGGCCGTATCGCCGGCGCGGGAGCTGGACAGCACCAGACGCGGCAGTTCGGTGAGGCTGTGCTGGTCGATCGTTCCCAGGTAGATCGCTTCCATCAGCTGATGGGGAGTGCGCAGGCCGAAGTGGGCCGGTACGGACTGTTCCAGCGAGGTCCTGGGGCCGCGGCCGTCGCGCCCGCGGATGGCCGCACGCAGCGCCTGCAGGCCCATCCAGTCGCCGCCGCCGCCGTCGCCGGAGATCTCGCCGATGGCGGCGTAGCGGACGATCTTGCCGGTGGGGGAGACGGCACAGCAGTTGAGGCCGGTGCCGCAGACCACGCCGACGCCCCATGGGCGCTCGGTGCCGGCGCGGAGCACGGCGAACGTGTCGTTGCGGAGCACGACCCGCTCGGCCCAGCGGCGGGCGTGCAGGCTCCTGCTGAGGCGGCGGTCGTCCACCGGCAGATCGGCGCCGGCCAGGCAGAGCACGGCGGCATCGGCGATCGGGCCCGAGCCGGGCGTGATGCCGGCGCTGCGGCAGGCCCGGGCCACCGTCGCATCGAGACGGGCGAACGATCCGTCGTGATCGTGGGGCGAGAAGCTGGCGCCGCGCCCGCGGGCGGCTCCCAGCACCCGTACCGCCGCGGCTGAGCAGCACCGCATCCAGCTTCGAGTTGCCGCCGTCCACGGCCAGCACGGCCGGCCTAGCCAAGGCTGCTCCACCCCCACGAGGTCGGCACCGGCCCGCGCGCAGCGCGTTCGATCAGCTCGGGCAGGGCGGCGGCGGTCACGTCCGGCCAGCTGTGCATGAGCGCGATGCCGCCGTCACCCTCGCGGGCATGGCCGTCGAGCACCCGCTCGACCAGGTCGGCGGGGGTGCGGCCCGGCTCCCAGTCGTAGGGGTCGATCGTCCAGCTGACGTGCCGGTAGCCGGCCCGCTCGATGGCTGCCAGCACGCGCGGGTCGTCCTGGCCCTGACCGTACGGGCAGCGGAACCACGGTCTCGGGTTGACGCCGCCGGCCCGCTCGATCATCTCCTCGGCCTCACTCAGGGACGCGGCGATGCCCGCGTCGGTGAGCATGTCCATGGGGGCGTGCGACTTGGAGTGGTTGCCGACGGTGTGCCCCGCCTCGGCGATCCTCCGCGCCATCGCCGGGTTGGAGCTCGCCCAGCGGCCCTGGATGAAGAAGGTGGCGCGCGCGCCGGCGGCCCCCAGCGCGTCCAGGATCGCCGGCAGGTTGCCCGGAGTGCAGGGGAAGTCGGGGTGCTCGGTGTCGATGGTGAGGGCGATGCGTGCGCTCATTCGCGGGTGGTCACCTTGCCTGCGATCGCGAACTCGCCGGGACTGAGGCCGCGGCAGCGCGCCAGACGCCAGGCCAGCAGCTGGGCGGGGACGGTGGCGGCGGCTGCCGCCAGGCCACCGCCGAGCGGGCCCACCGAGACCGCCTCGGCGCCGTCCGGGCAGTCACCGTCCTGGCTGACGACGAGCACGGCGGCGCCGGCGGCGGCCAGCTCGCCGGCCAGCTTCAGCTCCAGCGCGCGGGTGCCGGGCTCGGTTGCGATCACCATCACGGCCAGGTGGGGGCCGGCCAGCTCGAGCGGGCCGTGCCGGAACTGGGCGGCCTGCATCGACTCGGCCGGGAAGCGGGCTGCCTCCTTCAGCGTCAGCGCGCCCATCTCGGCGGCGGCACGGGCCGAGCCGCGGCCGACCAGGGCCAGCGTGGGGCGGCCGTCGATCCACGCGCTGAGGTGATCCGCAGCTGCGTCGGGCTCGGCCAGCAGGCGCTCCATCTCGAGGGCGGCACGCTCCAGCGGCGGGTCACAGGTCAGCGCCTCGAGCACGGCCATGGCGCCGGCGAACGTCATGGTGGAGGGGCCCAGCTCCTCGCCGGCGCACGTGTCGAGCGCGATGTCCGCATCGGCGGCCAGGGTGTTGGCGGAGCCGTTGGTGACTGCGGCGATGGTCGGGCGGGCGCCGGCCGGGAGCCGTTCGAGGAGGCGGACGAGCTCGGCGCTCTCGCCGGACTGGCTGACGCAGACCAGCAGCGAATCCGGCTCCAGCAGCGGCATCCGGAAGTGCAGCAGCTCGGCGGTGTCCAGCATCGAGCAGGGGCGGCCTCGCCCGGCCAGGGCGGTCACGATCGGATAGCACGCGTCGTAGGAGCTGCCCATGCCGGTGAACAGGATCGAGCGCGATGACGCGACGGCCTCGCGCAGGTGGGCGAGCTGCTCGGACTGTTCGACCAACCCCCGGCCGGCGCGGCGGATGGCCTGGGGCTGCTCCGCGATCTCGGCCACGAATCTGTCAGGAAACTTTCCTAACGATTTCATTCCGCCGCCAGGATACCGTAGGATGAGGCCGTCGTGAAGGTTGCAGTCATCGGTGGCGGTAGCACGTATACGCCCGAGTTGGTGGAGGGCTTCGGCCTGCGCCGCGACGTGCTGCCGGTGGACGAGCTGGTGCTGCACGACATCGACCAGGAGCGGCTGGACATCGTCGGCGGGCTGGCCGGGCGGATTCTCGAGAAGCTGGAGTTCCCGGGGCGGCTGACGCTGACGACCGACCGCGAGCAGGCGGTCGAGGGTGCGAGCTTCGTGCTGGTGCAGCTGCGGGTGGGCGGCCTGCAGGCGCGGCTGGGGGACGAGACGATCCCCGCCCGGTTCGGGCTGATCGGCCAGGAGACGACCGGGCCGGGCGGCTTCGCGAAGGCGCTGCGCACGGTGCCGGTGGTGCTCGGGATCGCCGAGGACACGGCCCGGCTGGGCGCCGAGGGCGCGTGGCTGCTCGACTTCACGAACCCGGCGGGGCTGGTCACGCAGGCGCTGTCCGACGCGGGCCACCGCGCGATCGGGCTCTGCAACATCCCGATCGGGTTCCAGCGGATGCTGGCGAAGCAGCTGGGAGTCGAGCCCGCCCAGGTGCAGCTCGAGCACGTGGGGCTGAACCACCTCTCGTGGGAGCGAAAGGTGGTGGTGGACGGCGTCGACCGGCTGCCCGACCTGATCAAGACGTATGCCGACCAGCTGGGCGAGGAGGTCGATCTGCCCGGTGACCTGGTGCGGCTGACGCGGTCGATCCCCTCGTACTACCTGCGCTACTTCTATTTGACCGGCGAGGTGCTCGAGAAGCAGGCCGGCGCGCGTTCGCGGGCCGACGAGGTGATGCAGATCGAGCGCGAGCTGCTGGAGATGTACCGCGACCCGGCGCTGGACGTGAAGCCGAAGCTGCTCGAGCAGCGGGGCGGTGCGTTCTACTCGGAGGCGGCGGCGATGCTGGTGGAGTCGCTGTACACGGACCGCGGCGACGTGCAGGTGGTGAACGTGCGCAACGCCGGGGCGATCCCCAACGTCGACGCAGACGCGGTGGTGGAGGTGGCGTGCCGGATCAGCGCCTCGGGAGCAGAGCCGCTGCCGGTCGACCCGCTGGCGCCGGAGATGCTCGGGCTGGTCGAGCAGGTGAAGGCCTACGAGCGGCTGACCGTGGCGGCTGCGATCAGCGGCGACCGCGAGCTGGCGCTGAAGGCGCTGATGGCGAACCCGCTGTCCTCGGACTACCGGGTGGCGGTGCCGCTGCTGGACGCGCTGCTCGAGGGCAACCGCGAGCACCTGCCGCGGTTCTTCGGCTGACGGGCCCTTGCACACAGCCGCCGTGACGCCCGCGTGAGCACGTCGACACGCCTCCGCAATTGTAAAGGTGTCAAACCCCGACTCGGCCCTCGTGATGCCCTCGTAACAGCGCCGCCACACCTGTAACGGCCGGCGTGACGCGGGTTTCGCATGGTTGCCCCGATCGGCTCCGGATTGGGGTCAGACACCGACTCGGCCCCCGACGAGGGTTCGCGGCAGGATCGGTACGGGCCGTTGCGAGGGGGTTACGTTCGGATGGCCGTCAGCTCGTGGGCGTGCTGTTGCACCTTTGCGATGGCTGTCACGGCATCCTCGACACCCTGGGGGCCGGCTCGGAACACGCTCTCGTTCAGGTACACCGCCTCGCGCTCGCCGGCCGACTCAGCCACCGGGAAGCTCATCGTGGCCGGATCCAGGCGGTTCGCGTGCACCACGCACACCGGCAGGCGTGACAGCTGCGGCTGGAACAGGTCGTAGCGGCTCATCGGCGGATACTGCACCTCCGCCGCGATCCCCTCGGCCTCGAGCGCGTCTGCCACCGTCTCGCAGGTCGCCCCGGCGAACGCGTCCGGGTCGATCCGGAACAGGTAGCGGTAGAAGCCCCACCGCGTGATCTGCGGGTGAATCGGGTTGATCGAGGCGCCGGTGAGCCCGTCTGCCAGCTGCTCGAACAGCCGCGCGCCCGGTCTCCCGCTCGGCCCGCTGGGCCTCGAACCGGTCGAGCTGCGTGCACAGGAGCGCGCAGGCCAGCTCGCCCAGCCGGTAGTTGGCGCCGAACGTGAACTCCTGCTCGGCCGCGTCCTTGGGCCGGCCGCAGTCGATGATCGAGTGCGCGCGCCGTGCCAGGTCGTCGTCGCCGGTCAGGAGCGTCCCGCCCTCGCCCGCGGTCAGCGTCTTCGAGGACTGGTGGCTGAACGAGCCGAACGAGCCGATGCTTCCGGCCCCGCGGCCGCCCCACTGCTGGCCGTGCGCGTGCGCGCAGTCCTCGACCAGCGCGAGCCCGTGCCGGTCGGCGATCGCCGCCAGGCGATCCATGTCGGCCATCTGCTGGCCCAGGTGCACAGGCATGATGGCGCGCGTGCGCGGCGTGATCGCGGCCTCTACGGCATCCGGGTCGATCGTCCAGCGCTCCGGCTCTACGTCCACGATCACCGGCAGCGCACCCGCTGCGATCGCGGCGTAGGCGGTGGCGGCGAACGTCAGCGCCGGCACGATCACCTCGTCGCCCCAGCCGATCCCGAGCGCCTTCAGCGCCACCTCCATGGTGACCGTCCCGTTCACCATCACGATTCCGTGGGACGCGCCCTGGTACTCGGCGAACCGCGCCGCGAACTCGGCATTGCGCGGGCCCGGCTCCGGCCAGCCCCCGATCTGCCCGTTCAGCACCACATCTGCCACGGCGTCGGCGTCGCGCTGGTCGACCTGCGGCCAGGCCGGATACGGCTCGTTGCGCACGCGGGTACCGCCGTTAATCGCCAGAACGCTCATCCCGACCTCCGTGACGTCTTGACACCCGTCCGCTCCAGGGCGTATTTTCCTCACTGTCAGTAAGGTTTCCTAACTATACGCTGGCGGAAGGAGGGACAGCACGGCAACGGAACCGATCAGTTTCGCCGCGGGCCAGCCCCGTCTCCTGCGAGCCATCAACGAGCGTAGCGTGCTCGAGCTGATCCGGCGCACCGGCGCCACCTCGCGCGCCCAGATCGCCCGCGCGAGCGGCCTTTCCAAGCCGACCGTCTCGCTCGCGCTGGGCGGCCTGGTGGACGCCGGCCTCGTGCACGAGGTCGGCCGCGCCACCGGCGGCAAGGGCCCCAGCGCCGTGCTCTACGAGCTCAATCCCGAGTCGGGCTGGGTGGTCGGGATCGACGTCGGCGCGCACTGGGTGAGGGCGGCGCTGGCCGACATCACCGGCACCATCGTCGCCCGCCGCGACGAGCGTGCGCGCTCGCGCAGCTCGGGCGCGCTGGTCGCCCAGATCGGCGAGATCGCACACGGCGTGGCCAGCCAGGGCGACCTGCGCTGGCGCCAGGTGACGCATGCCACGGTCGGCAGCTCCGGCGTGCTCGATCCCTCCCGCGGCCTGCTGGCCCACGCTCCCAACCTGCCCGGCTGGGGCCGCCAGGGCCTGGTCGGCGCCATCCGCGACGAGCTGGGCACCGCCGTCAGCTTCGAGAACGACGTCAACCTGGCCGCCCTCGGCGAGCGCGCCCACGGCGCCGGCCGCGACGTCGCGCACGTTCGTGTTCCTGTGGGTCGGCACCGGCGTGGGCATGGGCATCGTCATCGACGGCGAGCTCTACCGCGGCGCCGGCGGCGCCGCCGGCGAGATCGGCTACATGCCGGTGGGAACCGGCGACCCCGGCGATGCCGGCTTCCGCCGCCGCGGCATGCTCGAGGAGCAGACCGGCGCCTCGGCCGTGATGCGCGACGCCCGCTCCGCCGGCCTGCGGCCGGCCCGCTCGCCCAAGTCGGTGTTCGCGGCGGCCGCCCGCGGCAGCGCCGACGCCGCGGCCGTCGTCCGCCGCGAGGCGGACCGCATCGCGCTCGCGATCGCCGCCGTCGCGCCGGTGCTCGACCCCGAGCTCGTGATCCTGGGCGGAGGCATCGGCAGCAACCCCGACCTGCTGGCGCCCGTCGACGCCCGCCTCCGCGAGATCTCACCGTTCCGCCTGCGCCTCGCCACCACCCAGCTGGGCGCTGACGCCGTCCTGCACGGAGCCGTCAGCACCGCCCTGCAGGCGGCGCAGGAGCAGCTGTTCACCCGCAAACCCCTCTCCCGAATCGCCGTCGTATGATGAAAGGTCAGGAGGCCACACCGATGAGACGAATGCGATTGCTCGCCCTGAGCTCGCTGGCCATGCTGGTTGTTGCAGCAGGCTGCGGCGGGGGTAGCTCCAGCTCCAGCAGCTCGGGCGGCCCCGCCGCGACGCTCGACAAGACGCCGGTCACGATCACCATGTGGGACTGTGGAGCGGCGAGGAGGGAAAGCCGTTCAAGGATGACCTCAAGGGTTCCGGAGAAGTACCCGTGGATCACGGTCAAGCAGAGGTGCAGCCGAACAGCCCCAACGACACGTTCGACCCCAACCTGGTCAACGCTATCAACGGCGGCAACGCGCCCGACGTGGCGATGCCGTTCGGCCCTGACTACATCGGCCAGTAGTGCCCGGCGGCCTCTGGCAGGACCTGACGCCGTACATGCAGGCCGACCAGCTCAGCATCGACGACTTCGCGCCGGCCGCGATCACCTACACCAACTTCGGCGGCAAGCAGTGCGCGCTGCCGTCGCTGACCGACGCCTTCGGTCTCTACTACAACACAGAGATGTTCGCCAAGGCGGGCATCGCCGAGCCGCCCAAGACGATGGACGAGTTGATGGCCGACGCCAAGAAGCTGACCGTGCGCAACCCGGACGGAGCATCAAGGTGGCAGGGTTCGTCCCGCTCAACCAGCTGGGAGCAGCTCGGCCCCGGCGATCTGGCCAACGCCTGGGGCGCCAAGTGGTTCGACGACGCAGGACAAGCCGCAGTCCTCGGCACCGATCCGGGCTGGGCCGCCGCGCTGCACTGGCAGAGGCAGCTGATCGACTGGTACGGCTACGACAACATCACCAAGTTCTTCGCCGCCAACACGAACAACGAGTTCAATCCGAGCAACGCGTTCGAGAAGGGCAAGGTGGCGATGACGTTCGACGGCGAGTGGCGAAACGGCGTTCATCAAGGGCGGGCGGCAAGCCCCGACCTCTCCAGTACGGCACGGCGCCGTTCCCGGCCGCTTCCGACCATCCCGAGCATGTACGGCTCCAGCCCGCGTCGGCGGGACGATCGTGGGCATCCCCAAGGGCGCGAAGCATCCCGACCAGGCGTGGCTGCTGGTGAAGTTCCTGGCCTCCGACACCAATACCTGGTGCAGATGGCGAACAGCGTCGGAAACGTGCCAACGACCAGGCCTGCGATCGCGTCTCCCGACCTGAAGCTGCCGCCGCAGTTCAACACGTTCCTGCAGGCGTGGGCGAACCGAAGTCGGCTTTCGCACCGCCGACGAGCCTCCGGCGGCGGCTACGCCAACCTGCTGGACACGTTCGACGGTGAGTGGCAGGCGGGCAAGATCACGTGACGCTGACCTGCACGCAGAGCTAATGACCTCGACCAGCAGATGGACAACGAACTCACCCAGGGGTCGGCCCCGTAGCGCGGCCGCCCCCAGCACGGCGCGCGTACACGCCGCGCACGCCGGCCGAGCGCCGGCGTGGGCGGCGGCGCGCGCCGCTGCGAAAATACGGACGGTGCTGCTGTTGCTGTCGCCGTGGATCTTCGGTTTCGTCGTGTTCACGGCGGGGCCGATGCTGCTGAGCCTCTACTACTCGTTCACCCACTACGACCTGATCTGAGCCCCCGGTGGATCGGGCTCGACAACTATCGCTTCATGTTCGGCAAGCTGACCCTGAACGGCCAGCCCGAACCAGGGCGACCCGTTCTTCTGGACGCCGTCAGGAACACGATCTGGATCATCGTGTTCGGCGTGCCGCTGCGGATCGTGTTCGCATCGTCACCGCAATGCTGCTGACCCGCCCCAAGCGCGGCGTCAACGGCTACCGGACGCTGTTCTTCATGCCGTCGATGGCGCCGACGGTGGGCGCGTCGCTGGTGTTCGTCTACCTGTTCAACCCCGCCACCGGCCCGATCAACCAGTTCCTCGGCCACTCGGCATCAACCAGCCGCTCTGGTTCTTCGATCCACAGTGGGCCAAGCCGGCGCTCGTGATGCTGGGGCTGTGGGGCATCGGAGACGCGATCGTGCTGTACCTGGCCGGGCTCCTGAACGTGCCGCGTGACCTGTACGAGGCGATCTCGATCGAGGGCGCGAACGCCTGGCAGCGGTTCCGTTACGTGACGTTGCCCATGCTGACGCCGGTGATCTTCTTCACGCTGATCATCGGGATCATCGACGGCTTCCAGTACTTCGATCAGGCGTACGTCAGCTCCACCACCGCCGGCGACGGCGTTGGCTACCCAGAACTCGCTCCTGTTCTATTCAGTCTGGCTCTACGAGCAGGCCTTCACGCTACTTCCACATGGGCTACGCCTCGGCGATGGCCTGGATGATGTTCATCGCCACGATGGTGCTGACGGCCATGCTGCTGCTGACGTCGCGGCGCTGGGTGCACTACGGCGGGGGCCTGTCATAGCCCGAGGTCGCCCAGCTCGACCCGGCCGATCCCGGCCGCCCGCCGTCGCCCGGCCGCCGTGCGGCGCAAGCGGTTCCTGCTGCCGTGGCCAATCACGCCGTGCTGATCGCCGTGTCTGCGCTGTTCCTGTTCCCCATCGTCTACATGTTCTTCACGGCCGTGCAGATCGAACAACCAGGCGCTGACCGGCAGCCTGTGGCCCCATCCGTTCGTGTGGTCGAACTTCAAGCACCGTGTTCGACGAGATCAACGTTGGCGATAGCCTGGAACACGTTCCTTTACGCCGGGCTGTCGACCGTGGGCGTGCGTCTGCAGCTGCGTGCCGGTCGCCTACGCCTTCGTCCGGATCGACTGGCGCGGCCGCAACATCGTGTTCCTGCTCGTGCTCTCGACGCTGATGTTGCCCAACCAGGTGACATCGATCCCGCTCTACATCCTGTGGGCCAAGCAGTTCCACGAGTGGACGGGGATCCAGTTCATCGGGACGCTCAAACCCCTGATCATCCCCAGCTTCTTCGGCGACGCCTTCTCGATCTTCCTGCTGCGCCAGTTCTTCATGACCATCCCCAAGGAGTCACAGAGGCGATGCGGGTGGACGGCGCGAACGAGCTGCAGATCCTGTGGAAGGTGATCATGCCGCTGGCCAAGCCGGCGATCGTCGCGGTGGCGCTGTTCAACTTCATCTATGCCTGGAACGACTTCTACGGTCCGCTGGTGTACCTGGCCCAGAGCCACGACGTCCCAGACGCTGTCGGTGGCGCTCTCGGCATTCCGCGGTATCCACCACGTCGACTGGAACCTGACGATGGCCGCGGCTCTGATCTTCATGCTGCCCGTGATCGTGATCTTCTTCCTGGCCCAGCGCGTCTTCATCGAAGGGATCACGCTGACCGGCGTCAAGGGGTAGGTTGCGCCGGTGCGCATCGCCCTGTTCGGCTCCGGTTGGATCATGGACTTCCACGCCCGTGGGGTGCTTGAGCACCCCGGCGGCGAGCTGGTGGCGGCCGCGAACTGGCGCGAGGCATCGCTGCGGTCCCTGGCCGAGCGGCACGGCATCGCTCGCATCACCACCGACTGGCGGGAGCTGGCCGCCGACCCCGAGATCGACGCCGTCATCATCGGCACGCCCAACGCCCTGCACGCCCCACAGGCGATCGCCTGCCTGGAGGCCGGCAAGCACGTGCTGGTGGAGAAGCCGATGGCCCGCACGCTGGCCGAGGCCGAGGCCATGAACACGGCCGCCGCCGCGTCCGGCAGGCAGCTGATGGTGGCGCACTGCTGGCGCTTCCACGAGGACGTGCGCGCGCTGCGGGCGCGGATCGCGGGCGGTGAGCTGGGCGAGATCACCAAGACCCGCGGCTACGGCGTGCACGCGGGCTGGGGCCCGTCGGGGTGGTTCACAGATCTCGAGCTGGCCGGCGGGGGCGCGCTGCTGGACATGGGCGTCCACGCCATCGACACGGTGCGGTTCCTGCTCGGCGACCCGGCCCTGGAGACCGTCTGCGCCCGCATCGCCACCCGCTACGGCGACTACGCGGTGGACGACGACGGCCTGCTCCTGATCGGATGGGCAAACGGCACCAGCTCGCTGGTCGAGTCGGGATGGTGGCACCCTCATCTCGCCGGCCTGGAGGCCGATACCGAGCTGTATGGCACGGCCGGGTATGCGCGCATATGGGATTTCACGGAGGGCCCCGAGGGCTACGAGCACTGCGCGCAGCCGATGTACAGCGCCCAGGTGGCGGAGTTCATCGAAGCGCTCTCGGAGGGCCGGCAGCCGCGTCCCAGCGGTGAGGACGGAGCGGTGGTGATGGACGCGGTCGAGCGCGCGTACCGATCGGCGGGCATCCGGTGACGGCCGTCCTGGGTGTCGACGGCGGCGGCTCCAAGACGCACGCCGCGATCTGCGACGAGAACGGCACGCTGATCGGCGCCGGCACCGCCGGCCCCAGCAACTGGGAGACGGTGGGGCTGCGCGGCGCATCGGACAGCATCGGCGACGCGATCGAGCGCGCCATGGACGGCGCCGACCTGCGCCGATCCGAGCTGGAGGCGGCCGTGTTCGGCCTCGCCGGCGTCGACTGGCCCTCGGACGTGCCGCGGCTGGAGGGGGCGTTCGAGGCACTCCGGCTGAGCATCTCGCCGACCATCCTGAACGACTCCTTCATCGCGCTTCGCGCAGGGGTGCGGGCGCCCTGGGGCGTGGTGGTGATCGCCGGCACCGGCACCGTTGCCGCGGGACGCAACAGCGCCGGCGAGACGTACCGCACGCTCGGGCTGGGCAGGCTGCTGGGCGACGAGGGCAGCGCCTCCGACGTCGGCGAGGCGGCCGTGCGCGCGGTTGCGAGGGCGTACGTCGGGCGCGGGCCGGCCACGTCCCTGAGCGAGGGACTGTGCGAGCTGATGGGCGCCGCTACCGTGGCGCAGCTGCTGGAGGAGTACAGCCGCGGCGGCGAGCGCGAGTCGAACGCGGCGCCGGTGGTGCTGCGCCATGCCGAGCGCGGCGACCAGGTCGCGATCGAGATCGTGGAGTGGGCGGGCGCGCAGCTGGGGGAGGCGGCGCGGGTGGTCGCGTCCAGGCTGGCGATGGACGACGAGCCGTTCGAGCTGGTGATGAGCGGCGGCCTGTTCCACGGCCGCAGCGAGCGGCTCGAGCAGCGCATCGCCGCCGAGGTGCCGACCGCGCTTCTGACCAGGCTGGAGGCGCCGCCGGTGGTGGGCGCGGTGCTGATGGCGCTCGAGCAGCGCGGCAGCCGGCCCACGTCGGAGGTGCACGATCGCATCGGCCGCAGCCTGGTGACGGCGTTCAGATAGCGGTGCGCGCATGGCGGTAGCGCTGGCGTTGATCGCCTCGCTGTGCTGGGGCGTGGCCGACTTCATGGGCGGGTCGCTCAGCCGCCGGCATCCGCTGCTGGTGGTGGTGCTGGTCAGCCAGGCCGTGGGCCTGGCGGGAGTCGTGGTGGTGGCCGCGGTCCGCAGCGGAGGCTACGACGCGGGCGCGGCGCTGCCCGGCGTGCTGGCCGGTCTGGCCGGCGTGGTGGCGGTCTCGTCGTTCTACCGCTCCATGACGCTGGGAGCGATCAGCGTGGCGGCGCCGATCCTCGCCACCAGCGCGGTCGTGCCGGTCGTGGTGGGGCTGGCCACCGGCGAGCGGCCGAGCGCCGTGCAGCTGGCCGGCATCGGCGCCGCTCTGGCCGGGGTCGCCCTGGTGTCACGCGAGCCCTCGGCAGGGGGAGGTACCGTCCGGGGCGCCGGGGTAACTCTGGCGCTGGTCGCGGCGCTGGCCCTGGGGCTGCAGCTTGTCGCGCTCGATCACGCCGCTCGCGCCGATCCGCTGTGGGGCGTTGCCACGGCGCGTCTCACCTCGGTCACCGCGTTCGCCGCCGCGGCCCTGGTCGTGCGGCCGGCGTTCGCGCGCGCCGCGATGCCCGCCCTCGTGCTGGTCGGGTTGCTGGATGTCACCGCCAACGCCGGATTCGCGGTGGCCACGACGCATGGCTACCTCAGCATCGTGGCGGTGCTTGGCTCACTGTTTCCTCTGGTCACAGTCGCGCTGGCGCACGTGCGGCTGCACGAACGCCTCAGCAACGGTCAGCGGGCCGGCGTCGGCCTGGCGCTGGCCGGGGTGCTCGCGATCGCGGGAGGGTGACAGACCATCTCAGGGAGACAGGTGCCGCAGCGGCGGCAGCGCGCCTGTGGGCCGGGTGGTCGATCTTCGGCTAGCGCTCGTGTCACGTGGCCACTCCCGGCCGCGCGAACTCAGCCGCCGACGGGCGTCAGCATGTAGTGCACGGCCAGATTCGTGTGCTCGCCGAACGGGGCCATCGCCTCGCGAACGCGCTGCTCCGGCCAGATCGGATCGTCGGAGAACCAGGCCGCCACCGCCTTGCGCACAGCCAGATCGCCCGCCGCGACAACGTCGCGCCGCCCCAGGCAACGCGCCAGCAGCCAGTCGGCCGTCCAGCGCCCGATCCCGGGCAGCCGTGTCACGTGCGCAATCACCGCGTCGTTGTCGAGATGGGCGACATCGAGGTCGGCGTCTGCCAGCGCCGCGATCGACCGCATCTTCATCGCCGACAGCTTGAGGCCGGCCAGGTCGGCGCCGCGCACGTCGTGCTGGCGCGGGAAGCGCCACCACTCGAAACCGTCATGGTCGATACGCTGCCCCAGCCGTCGCACCAGCGCCGCACGCATCACCGCCGCGGCCCGCAGCGAGATTTGCTGCGCCGTGACGGCGGTCACCATCGCCTCGAACGGATCGGTCAGCAGCGGCGGCCGGAAACCTGGTGCGCGGGCCGCGAGCACCGGAAACGCCTGGGCGAACCCGTCGATGTCGAAGGCCGCCCCGAGCAGGTGCGCCACCTCGTCGCGGTCGCGGTCGGTGTATGCGCCGTAGGCCGTGAGCCCGTCGGCCTCGATGCGAACCGGCAGGCCCGACCCCAGCACGCGATGCAGGCCGCCACCCTGCCAGCGGCTGGCCAGGTCGTCGCCGAACGTCCGGAACCGGAAGGTCGAGCGCTCGAAGTCGTAGGGTGCTGGAACCGGCAGCGGTAGCTTCATGCGGCGATTATGCCGCTTGCTCTCTACGCTTATGGGAGATGGGGTTTTCCCGCCTCGGGAACGGATCGAAGACCAGTGGACGGCTGCAATGGAACTGCCTCGGGGCGATGGGCAGCCACTACACGTTCGACACCGGAGGCGACAGCACCGAGCTTTACTGCGCGAACGACTACTACGGCGCGTTCGCGAATGAGCCCAGCTACGTCAAGACGAGCCTCACCGTCCGGCAGGTAGAGACGTTGTGGGCCGTGCCCTAGCTGTAGGGCATCCGCAACATTCGAGCGCGAGTCGTGCGAGGATTGCCCATCGCCCGGATCGCCATCATCGGGGGCGGCTCCGCCTACATGCCCGGGCTCGCGTTCAGCTTCGCCCGCGAGTCGCAGCGGTTCGCGGGCTCGACTCTGGTGCTGCACGACATCGACCCGGATGCGCTCGACGTGCAGACGCGCCTGACCGGCTCGATCCTGCGCGCGCACGCCGCGGCGCCGCTCGAGGTGACGTCCACGCGGCGAGCTCCAGGAGGCCCTGGACGGCGCCGACTTCGTGCTCACCAGCTTCCGGCCGGGCGGGCTCGAGGCGCGCCATCGCGACGAATCGATCCCGCCCATCTACGGCGTGATCGGCCAGGAGACGACCGGCCCCGGCGGCCTGGCCATGGCCATGCGGTCGATCCCAGCCGTGCTCGAGATCGCGGCCGGCATGCGCCGCGGGGCCGCGGACGGCGCGCTGCTTCTGAACTGCACGAACCCGGTGCAGCTCGTGACCGATGCCCTCGTCCGCCATGGTGGAGTGAACGCGATCGGGCTGTGCGACCAGCACGGCGGCGAGATCGCCTTTCTGGCCAGCCTGCTCGGCGCCGATCCGCACGACATGGAGACCGACATCTGGGGCACGAATCACCTCACCTGGACGCGCGCCGTCCGCGTGCGCGGCGAGGACGTGACCGGGCTCGTGTTCGAGCTGCTGGAGGCGCTCGACCCGGCCGACGTCGACAGCGACTACTGGGTGCCGGTGGTGCGGCTGTTCCCGCTGTACGGCCTGATCCCGAGCCGTTACCTGGGCTACTACGCGATGCACGACGAGATGCTGGAGCGGTACCGCCGCAGCGGCCGCACCCGCGCACAGGAGATCATGGCCGAGCTGCCGCCGATCCTGGCCAGCTACCGCGAGCAGGCCGACAGCGATGACCCCCGTCCGCTGGGCGGGCGCTTCAGCGCCGAGCACGGCGACTTCGCGGTGGGCGTGATGGCGGCGGTGCTGTCCGGCGAGCCGCGCCGGTTCGTGCTGAACGTGCCCAACCGGGGAGCCATCGACGGCCTACCGGACGACGCGATCGTGGAGGTGCCGTGCACGCTGCGCGGCGTCGACATCGAGCGCCACCGGATGGGGCCGATGCCCGAGCAGGTGGCGGGCCTTGTGCTGCAGCTGACCGCCCATGCGCGGCTCGGCCTCCGAGGCGGCCGTCACGGGCGACCGCCCACTGGCGCTGCGGGCGATGATGGCGCATCCGCTGGTGAACGACATCACGGCCGCGGAGGAGATGCTTGACCGGCTGATCCCGGACCCAGCGCCAGCGTGAGCATCTCCAGCGGCGCGACGGCCAGCGCGGCGTCGAGCGACGTCTGGTCGGGGTACGTGCCGTCCAGCAGTCGCGCCTCGACCCGAAGTTGCAGTCGCCGGGTCGGCGAACGGCCACGGCCGAAGCATCGCCTGCGTTCGCGCATCGTCGCTCCAGCGCAGGTCCAGATCGGCCGGCTCGCCGTCGGTCGGGACGGCGGTGAACGCCGCCTGCTGGTCGGCTCCGGTGCAGAGGAACAGCGACAGCCAGTCCCAGCAGCGCAGCAGCGCGGCGTTGCGCGCGACGTCCGCCGGATCGGCCCCGAGCGACTCGCGCAGCCGCTCCTGGAAGGCGTACTCGGCCGCGAGGTAGCCGCGCACCGGCTCAGCCGCCCGCTCCTGCTCCGAGACGTAGCGCTCGTAGAGGCCGGTGCCGTGCATGGACACCAGCAGCGCCGCGTACCCGCTCTGGGCGACCATCAGCCGCGCTGCCCGGCTCCACAGCTCGACGTGCATCGCCCGGGGCATCGAGGTGAAGGAGTAGGGGAGACCCGAGCGCGGGTCGAGCACCGGTGCCGCGTCCCAGGCGGCCATCCCGATGTCGTGCTGCAGCGCCGCCAGGCGCACGGCGTCGAGCGGCGCGAACTGCCAGCCCCAGGCTTCGGCCAGGCGGCCCGACAGCCACGCGTGCGCCGGCTGTCCGATCGCCAGCGTGCCGCGCGGATCGGGCCGCAGGATCACGCCTCACCCGGCAGCAGCGAGAACACGACGTGATCGCGGGCGACGCCGCGCGCCAGCATGCCGGATCGCATCACGCCCTCGCGGGTGAAGCCGGCCCGCTCCGCCACCGCCTGGGAGGCCGTGTTGTCGACATCGGCCATCAGGTGCAGGCGGCCGATCGGCCATTCTCGCAGCGTCCATCGGGACAGCAGCGGCAGCGCGCGGGTGGCGGCGCCGCGGCCGCGCGCCTGGGGAGCCAGCCAGTAGCCGATCTCGGCCATGCCCGCGTCCCACGGCTTGACGCCGACGCCCACCGCTCCCAGCAGCGCGCCGGTGGCTCGGTCGGTGACGGCCAGGTTCAGCTCGCCCACCATCACCGTGCGGGCCACGAATGCGCGAGCGTCCTCGGCCGTGTAGGGGATCGGGATCACGGGGATGAAGCGCCGTACCAGCGGGTCGTTGCAGCAGCGCACCAGCTCGTCGACGTCGGCTTGAGTCCAGGGCCGCAGTGCCACCGCCTCATCTGCCAGCGGCGGGTCGGGAGCTGCGTTCACGGTCGGTCACCGGGCAGCAGCGAGAACATGACGGCGTCGCGCCGCTCGCCGCGCAGGTCATACCAGTTGCGGAGCGTGCCCTCCGGTGCGAATCCGGCCCGCTCGGCCACCCGCATCGAGGCCGGGTTGTCGACGTCGGTGAACAGCTGCAGCCGGATCAGGGGCAGCGTCGCCAGCGCCCAGCGCGACAGCAGCAGCAGCGCCTTCCGGCCAGGCCGCGCCCGCGCGCCTCCGGCGCCACCCAGTAGCCGGTCTGGGCGATGCCCGGGGCAATCGTGCGCAGGCCGATCGAGCCGCGCAGGGCGGCATCCGCGGCGTCGCCGATCACCAGCGTCACGGAGCCCTGGTCGAGCCGCTGCTGGGCCGCGCCGATGAAGGCGATCGCGTCGTCCTCGGTGTAGGGGACCGGCAGCGGCGGGATGAACCTGCGGATCTGCTCCTCGTTACAGCAGCGCACGGCCTCGGGCACGTCCTGCATCGACCATGGCCGCAGCGCGATCGCACCATCCGTGAGCGGGGGATCCGGGTAGGTCAGCGGCATCCGCCTAGCCTAGCCCCGGCGCTCAGCGGCTCCGTGCGAACCGTTCCACCGCGTGCAGCAGCTCCTGGGTCTTGGCCTCCGCAGCCTGCGGGTCACCGGAGCGCATCGCATCGCTGACGCAGTGGTTGACGTGGCCGTCCAGCACCCGCAGCCCGACCTTCTCGAGCGCCGTCGAGACGGCGCTGATCTGGTCGAGGATGTCGATGCAGTAGCGGTCATCCTCGACCATCCGCTCGATCCCGCGCACCTGGCCCTCGATCCGGTGCAGCCGCTTCACGATCGCGTCCTTCTCACCGCTGTATCCCTGCATCAGACCGGCTCCTCTCGGCGGCTGCGGAAGCTCCGCAGCCGCAGGCTGTTGGTGACGACGAACAGGCTCGAGCAGGCCATGGCGGCCGCGGCGAGCATCGGGTTCAGCAGGCCGGCGAAGGCCAGCGGTATCAGAACCACGTTGTAGGCGAACGCCCAGAACAGGTTGCCCTTGATCACGGCCAGAGTGCGCCGCGCCAGCCGGATCGCGTCGCCGGCCGCACGCAGGTCGCCTGACACGAGCGTCAG
Source organism: uncultured Actinomycetes bacterium (assembly GCA_963766445.1). Lineage (GTDB taxonomy): Bacteria > Actinomycetota > Thermoleophilia > Gaiellales > JAICJC01 > JAICYJ01. The sequence continues at coordinate 223,871 of CAVXZW010000019.1, forward strand.
GTCGCCGGCCTCGACGGCCACGTCGGTGCCGGTGCCCATGGCCAGGCCGAGGTCGGCCTGCGCCAGCGCAGGGGCGTCGTTGACGCCGTCTCCGACCATGGCGACGACCGCGCCCGCATCCTGCAGGCGCCGCACCTCGGCCGGCCTTGTCCTCGGGCAGCACGCCGGCCCGGTAGCGGTCGATGCCGACGCTGCGCGCGACCGCCGCGACCGCCTGGTCGTTGTCTCCGCTGAGCAGGAACGGCTCCAGCCCCAGCCGGCGCAGCTCGGTGATCGCCTCGGCGGCCTCGGGCTTGACCGCGTCGGTCAGCCGGATCTGGCCGATCGGCCTGCCGTCGCAGATCACTCCGGCGACGGTGCCATCGGCGTCCTCACGTGTCCCGGGACGTCGCTGCCGCGTCCGACCAGGACGGTGTGGCCGTCCACCCTCGCCTCGGCGCTAAGGCCGGGCAGCGAGCGCGCCCCGACCGCGGCCGGAAGCGCGCCTGCGGCCCGGGCATGCTCGGCGATGGCGCGCGACACCGGATGGTCACTGGCGGCGGCGGCCGCACCGGCCAGCTGCAGCAGCCGCGCGGCGGGGACGTCGCCGGTTGCGACCACCTCGGCCACACGCATCTGGCCGGACGTGACGGTGCCGGTCTTGTCGAGCACGATCATGGTTGCGCGCCGCGTCTGCTCGAGCACCTCGGGCCCTTTGATCAGCACTCCCAGCTGGGCGCCGCGGCCGGTGCCGACCAGCAGCGCGGTGGGGGTGGCTAGGCCCAGCGCGCACGGGCACGCCACCACCAGCACTGCCACCGCAGCGCCGAAGGCCTGGGCGGCGCCGGCGCCGTCCAGCAGCCAGAAGGCCAGCGCGGCCGCGGACAGCGCGATCACGATCGGGACGAACACGGCGGAGACGCGGTCGGCCAGCCGCTGGGCGTCAGCCTTGCCGCTCTGGGCTGCGGTGACCATGCGGCCGATGCGGGCGACTGGCCGTGTCCAGCACCGACCGCGGTGGCCCGGACGACCAGCCGGCCCTCGCCGTTCACCGTGGAGCCGGTGACGCTGTCGCCGGGGGCCACATCGACGGGCAAGCTCTCACCGGTCAGGAGCGAGCGGTCGACTGCCCGAAATGCCGTCCAGCACCAGCCCGTCGGTGGCGATGCGCTCACCCGGCCGCACCACGAAGGTATCGCCCACGACCAGCTGTGCAGTGGGTACTCGCCGTTCGATGCCGTCCGCGAGCAGCGTTGCCTCCGGGGCCCCCAGCTCAAGCAGCGCGCGCAGCGCAGCTCCGGCCCGCCGCTTTGCCCGCGCCTCGAAGAAACGGCCGGCCAGCACCAGGGTCGTGACCACCGCCGCCACCTCCAGGTACAGATCCTCTCCGGGGGAGCCGCCGGTCTGCAGCGACCAGTCGATCGACATGCGGTAGTGCAGACCGCCGGCGTCGAGAAACAGGATCGCGACCGCCGACCACGCCCATGCGGCCAGGGTGCCGATCGAGATCAGCGTGTCCATTGTGGCGGCGCCGTGGCGCAGGGCGCTGAGCGCCGCGCGGTGGAACTCGGCGCCGCCCCAGAACACGACCACAGTGGTCAGCGCGAACGAGATCCACTGCCAGCCGTCGAACTGCAGCGACGGCACCATCGCCAGCAGCAGCACCGGCAGGGACAGCGAAGCGGACACGGCCAGCCGAACACCGATGCGCCGGCCGGTCGCGAGCGGCGTGGGCACCGTGTCCGCGCCGGGCAGCCGTGCCCGGTAGCCGGTCTCCTCGATGGTGCGCAGGATCAGCCGCGGTTCGGCACGGCCGGGGTCGAAATCGACCGCGGCGCGCTCGGTGGCGAAGTTGACGGTGGCGTGGACGCCGTCGAGGCCGTTCAGCCGCCGCTCGATGCGACCGGCGCAGGACGCGCAGCTCATGCCCTCGACGGGCAGCTCGAGGTGCTCGCGCGTTTCGTGCCATGCGCCCAGTAGCATACCCCCAAGGGGTATCTAGGGGGCGTGGGCGACCGCCGCCGCCAGCTCCAGCAGGTGCTCTGACCCCGGTACCGGTGGCCCCAGCTCGCGGTAGAGGCCGGGGGCACGCGACAGCTCGATCAGCCCCGCGCAGGCGAGGTCTTCGTCCCGGTCGTCGCGTAGCGTCTCAAGCACCGCGAGCGAGCGCTCCAGCGTGCGCCGGCAGAACGTCAGCCAGACCATGCCGCGCTCGCGCAGCTGCGGCTCCGCGGGCACCTCGCCGCCGTCCGCCCGGCGCAGGTGTGCGGTGCAGGAGTCGGCCAGCATCTGCACGGCCTCGTCGGCGTCCGCCATATCCGGATCGGGCGTTGTCTGGGAAGCGTACGCGACCTCCAGCAGCTCGTCCGCCACGACGAACAGCGCGGCCGAGATGCCGTCCACCTGCTCCAGGAAGCCGGCATGCAGACCGCGTTCGGCGGGGGTGGGCGCAATCGCAGGACGTAGCCCGTCGCGGTCGAGCCTGATGTAGCCGCCGGCGTCGACCCCGATCTGCGAGAGCAGGTCGGCGAACACCAGCGCCTGCACCGCGTCCTGCAGCCCGTGGACGACCTCGATCGAGACCGCGTCGCGCTCGTGCGCAAGCGCGGCGGCGGTCATGCGGTCGTTGACGAAGCCGGCCAGCTTTCGCAGCGTTTGCTGCCGTGGCGACGCCGGCGATGAGGTCAGGCGCCCGGTCGCCCCGTGCGCGCGGGCGCACAGCGAGAGCAGGTCGTCGGCGGTCAGTTGCTCGGAGGACATGCCGCCAGGGTACACCTGCTGCGGGTGCTCTGACCGCCCGGCTACCCTCTGCCCGTGCGCCGAACACCGGACTCCGCGGATGCCATGCTGGTGCTCGCGAACGTCCTCTGGTCGTTGAATTACGCGACCACCAAGTACGCCTTCGGCGAGTGGCTTCCGCTGGCATTCTCGGCCACGCGCTTTCTCTGCGCGGGCATCATCTTCGCCCTGTTCGTGCTGTGGCGCGAGGGCAGCCTGCGCATCCGGCGCTCGGACGTGAAGCTGGTGGTGGCCACCGCGGCCGTGGGCATCCTGCTCAACCAGCTCACATTCAACTACGCGGTCGACAAGACGACCGCCGGCAACACCGCCCTGATCCTGGCCTCCGCGCCCGCGTTCGCGGCGCTGTTCGCCTCGCTTGCCGGGCACGAGCACGTGCAGCGAAAGCACTGGCTGGCGCTGGCCGTGTCGGTGGCCGGCGTGGTGCTGGTGATCCAGGGCGGCTCGGGCGTGGCCGGCGTGAGCCTGGTCGGCGACCTGCTGGCCGTGGGGGCGGCCATCACCTGGGCCGCGTACTCGGTGATGCTGCGTCCGCTGTTCGGCCGCTACTCGGCGGCTCGCATCAGCGCGCTGATGGTCTCGATCGGCGGCGTCATGATCCTGCCCTTCGGCCTGCCCCAGATGCACGAGCAGGACTGGGCGGGCCTCAGCGGCCTGCACTGGGCAGCCTGGGGATACTCGACGATCTTCCCGGTGCTGGTCACCAACCTGCTCTACTTCCGCGCGCTCCGCACCATCGGCGCCTCGCGAGCGACGCTCTACATGTACCTGCAGCCGTTCCTGGGCGCGCTGTTCGCGGCCTGGCTGCTGGGTGAGCAGGTCACGGGCCTGCAGATCCTGGGCGGCGCGGTGATCGTCGGCGGCGTCTCGATGGGCCGGCTGATGCCGGGCGCGACGGTGCGCGAGTGACGGGGCGGCGCGCGACCCTGCCCCTGTACCTGGGCGGCTTTCTGGGGCCGTTCGGCGGCGCCGTGCTGGCGGTGCTGATCCCCGAGCTGCGCGACGCCTTCCACGCGACCACCGATCAGGTGGCGCTGGCGGTGCCGGCCTACCTGGTGCCGTTCGCGCTGCTGCAGGTGGTGTCGGGCACGATCGGCGAGCGGATCGGCCGGCGCCGAGCCGTGCGCGCGGCCTACCTCGTGTACGCGGTGGCGCTGCTGCTGGCCGCGGTGGCGCCCACCATCGGCATATTCCTGGTGTCGCGCGGGCTGCAGGGAACGGCCAACGCGTTCACCACGCCGCTGCTTCTGGCGGGGCTGGCCGACGCGGTGCCGGCCGGCGAGCGCGGCCGCGCGGTCGGCATGTTCGCGGGGGTGCAGGCCGGCGGGCTGTCGCTGGCGCCGCTGCTGGGCGGCCTGGCCGCGGAGGGCAGCTGGCGGCTGGCCTTCATCCTGCCGGCGCTGGTGTCGCTGGGGTTGATGCTGATGCCGCCGCCCGACCCGATCCGGGCCGTGGGCGAGCAGCTGCCGACGCTGCGCGCGGTGGCGACGCCGCGGATGGGGCTGCTGTGCGCGGCCGGGTTCGCGGGCTACCTGGGCATGGCCGGCCTGGCCTTCCTGATCTCGCTGCGCGCGGACGACGCGTTCGCGCTGGGCGCCACCGGCCGCGGCGCGGTGCTGGCCGTCTACGGGGCCGCCGGCCTCCTGTTCGGGCGGCTGGGCGGGCTCGGCTCGGAGCGGCTGGGCCCGGCCCGGGCGGCGGTGCTGGCGGCGATCGGCTGCGCCGCGATGATCGCGCCGCTCGGCATCGCTCCGTCGGTCGGGGCGATGGCGCTGCTGTGGTTTGCGGCGGGCGCGGTGTCGGCGCTCCTGTGGGCCGCCCTGAACACGATCGCCGTCGAGGCCGTGCCTGCCAACCGCGGCGGCGCCGTGTCGCTGTTCGCCGCGTTCAAGTTCTCCGGTACGGCGGTGGCCCCGTTGGCCTGGCTCCCCGTCTACGACGCGTCGCCGGGCGTGGCCTTCCTGGCCGCCGGGATCGTGCTGCTGGCGATCGTGCCGCTGGCGCCGTGGTCGCTGCGCGTGCCCTAGGCCTGCGCGGCGAGCGCCCGCATCACCCACACCGCCAGCACGCGCGCGCACCGCGCCACGTCCTCGAGCTCGACGTGCTCGTCCGGGGCGTGGGCCAGGAACGGATCGCCGGGGCCGTAGAGCACGGTCGGCGTGGCGCCCTCGTTGATCAGCAGGCGCATGTCGGCGCCGTAGGGAACGCCCACGAATGCGGGCAGCTTGCCCAGCACGTCGCGGGCGGCCTCGCCCAGGCCCCAGGGCAGCTGATGGGTGTGGGGCACGACCGCCGAGGCGAACCGCCCGCCGGTGATCTCGATCGAGGCGGGGTGGTCGCGCAGCCACTCGTCGCCGGCACAGGCGGCGGCCACGGCGTCTCGCAGCGCCTGCTCGGCCTGCTCCGGCGTCTCGCCGACGCGCACGCCGTAACGTCCCTCGACGGTGACCCGGTCGGGGACGGTCGACGACCAGTCGCCGCCGGATATGCGGCCCAGGTTGGTGGGGTAGGGGAGGCCGAGCTCGCGCATGGCCGGATTCTGCTCGCTCTCGTTCCGTTCGCGCTCGTCGGCCAGCAGCCCGTCGTGGATGACGCGCAGCTTCTCGATCGCGGAGACGCCCTTGAGGCGGTAGGCGGCATGGGCGGAGCGGCCGCTGACCGTCAGCAGGAAGGTGATCGCCCCGGCCTGCGCGGTCACGATCTCGAGCCGGGTGGGCTCGGTGATGACCGCCATCTCGGCCACATAGCCGGCCCTGATCGCGGCCAGCATGCCGGCGCCGCCGTCCTCCTCGCTGGGCACGGTCACCAGCACCGCCTCGCCCTGCAGCTCGGTCTCGGTGTCGACCAGCGCCCGCAGCGCGGCCAGGCCGGCCACCACGCCGCCCTTCATGTCCAGCGAGCCGCGCCCGTACAGGCGGCCGTCGCGCAGCTCCGCACCGAACGGGTCGGTGCTCCAGTCCTCGCGCTGGCCCGGCGACACCGTGTCGATGTGGCCGGCGATGATCACCCGGCGCGGCGCGCCGCCCAGGCCGATGGCGCCCGCCACCACCGGCAGCGTCGTGCGGGGCGCCTCCATGCCCGGGAAGTCGGGGTCGCCGGCCAGCTGCGACGGGTCGGCGTCGACGCGGGTCACCTCGAGGCCGGCGTGCGCCATCCGCAGGGCCGCCTCGGTCTGCACGGCGCCCTCCTCGCCGGTGACGCTGGGGATCCGCACCAGCGCTGCCAGGTCGTCGCCGATGCGGTCGCGGTCGACGGCCGCGACGACGGCCAGCTCCGCGGGCGTGAGGTTCTTCATCCGCGCAGGATGGGACGGGTCAGGCAGGTCGGCCCGCCGCTGCCGTTCACGCCCACCTGGCCGGCCGGAAAGGCATGCACCTCGGCGCCGGCAGCCTCGAGCCGCGCGCGCGTGACCGGGTTGCCGTCGGCGACAACGGCCACGCCGGGGCTGACGGCCAGGACGTTGCAGCCGAGCGAGAGGTACTCCTCCTCGGGCACCTCCACCAGCCGCACGCCCCGCTCCTGCAGCAGCTCCAGCAGGCCGCAGGGGAAGAGCGGCAGGAACACCACCGCCAGGTCGTCCGCGATCGGTGAGATCACGCTCATCAGGTGCACCAGCTCTCCGGCGCCCTTCCAGTAGGGAACGTCGAATATCTCAACCTCTACCTCAGGTTCAAGGATCGAGCGAAGCTGGGCGGCGCCGGCGCGGTTGGTGCGAAGCGTCCGGCCCACGCACAGGGTGCGCTCGTCCAGCCAGAACGTGTCGCCGCCCTCCGCCGTGCCGGGCGACTCGATCCGCCCCACCGTGGGGATGCCGTGCTCGTTGCACCAGCGCTCGATCACCAGCTCCTCGCCGACCCGGTTGGGCTTGCCGGCCAGCAGCGGCAGCACGCCGCGGTCGGTGACCAGCGCCGGGTCGAAGGTGTAGGTGAGGTCGGGGTCGCACTCGGAGTCCAGCTCGTGGACGGTCGCGCCCAGGTCGGCCAGGATCGCCGTCAGCGCGTCGTGCTCGCGCTGGGCCGCGTCCAGGTCGACGGGGTGCAGGTAGCCGTGGGCGGGATCGTCGAAGGCGGCGCCGAAGGCCGCAGCGGGGCGCTTCACCAGCACGTCGCGCAGCTGCGCGGTCATGCTCTGGGCGCCGAAGGTGCGGGTGCTCATGCTTGCGAACAGTAGACTGTCGCGACGTCCCATGAGCGATGAACACGACTACCGCGAGCAGTACAACGAGGCCATCGCCAGGGCCGTGGCCGGGCAGGTCGGCGTGTACCCGGATTTCGACCGCCATCGCCAGGAGACGGTGTGGCGGGTGCTCTCGTCCGACCGCCAGGCATTGCTCACGTTCTGCCAGCGCCAGGGCATCTCGGTGGGCAGGATGGACACCATCAAGACCCTGAAGAGCCCCAAGCCGCTCTACCAGCTGATGGCGGTCGGCCACGACGCTCAGACGATCGCGAAGTGGCAGGGAGCGCACTAGCGGCGTGGCCCTGATCGTCGTCGATTTCGACGGCACGATCACCGAGTCGGACAGCCTCGTCGAGATCGTGCAGATGCACGCGCCGCAGCTGTTCGACGAGCTGGAGGGTGACCTCGACGCCGGGCGGATCACGCTGCACCAGTGCATCGAGCGCGAGTTCGCCGCGGTGCGGGGCGACCACGACACGATCGTGGCGGAGGCGGTCGGGCGGGTGCGGGTGCGGGCCGGCTTCGCGGGGTTCGTGGCGGCCGCGCAGGCGGCGGGGCACCGGGTGGTGGTGGTGTCGAGCGGGTTCGAGGCGATCATCCGGCCGGTGCTGCTGCGCGATGGTGTCCCCGAGGTGGAGCTGTTCGCGCACGAGGTGCGGTTCTCGGCCGAAGGCGGGGTGGTGGAGTTCCGCCACGGCGAGGAGTGCGACGTCTGCGGGCAGGAGTGCAAGCGGTCGGTGGTCGCGGCGCTGCGGGACGGCGGCGACGTTGTCTACGTGGGTGACGGCTACTCCGACCGCTGCGCGGCGCTGGCCGCCGATCGCGTGTTCGCGCGGCGCGAGCTGGCCCGGGACATGGAGGCCGAGGGCGTCGCCTACGAGCCGTTCGACGACTTCGTGAGCGTGCGCGCGGCGCTGGGCCTGTAGCTACTCGGCCGTGGTGTAGGTGGCGGTGATGCCGCCGTCCACCAGCATGGCGGCGCCGTTCGTCCAGCTGGACTCGTCGCTGGCCAGGTAGAGCACGGCGTTGGCGATCTCCTCGGGCTTGCCGAGGCGGCCGTCGGGGAGGTGCACGGCGCGGCGCTGCCACTGGTGCTCGTCGGTCAGGAAGGCTCCGACCAGGCCGGTGTCGACCGGGCCTGGGCAGACGGCGTTGCAGCGGATGCCCTGCTTGGCGTAGACGGCGGCCACCTCACGGGTCATCGAGACGACGCCGCCCTTGCTGGCCGAGTAGGCGATCTGGGGTGTGGCGGCGCCCATCAGCGCGACGAAGCTGGCGGTGTTGATGATCGAGCCGCCGCCGGAGCGCAGCAGGTGGGGGATCTGGTGGTGCAGGCACAGGAACACGCCGGTCAGGTTGACCGAGAGGATGCGCTGCCAGGTGGCGGGGCTGGTGGCGACCGGGTCGGTGTCGTCGGGCAGCAGGATGCCGGCGTTGTTGTGGCAGACGTCGATGCGGCCGTGGCGGTCGGCGACGGCCTGGTAGAGGGCGGCCACGGAGGCGTCGTCGGTGACGTCGACCGGGAATGCGGCAGCCTCGCCGGGCAGGTCGGCGGCGGCCCGCTGGGCGGCCGCAAGGTCGATGTCGGCGACGGCGACAAGGCCGCCCTCCTCGGCCAGACGGCGGCAGGTGGCGAGGCCGATGCCGGAGGCACCGCCGGTGACGACGCAGACCTTTCCCTCGACGCGTCCGGGCATGGGGGGCATTAAACGCGAGAGGGGCGCCCGCGTGTGGCGGACGCCCCTCCGGCGGTCATCGGGCTAGAGCCCGTCGTGCACCATCCGGCCGATTGTCTCGTACTTGGCGCGGTCGTTGGATTTCAGATACAGCGCGTATCCGACTCCGCCGACGAACACCAACACGTCGACTATCACCAGGTACCAGGCGTAGGTGTAGCCGGCGCCGAGGAAGTCGATCTTGTCGATCGCGACCGCCAGCACCGCCAGCTGACCGACCACCGAGATGATTGGTGCGATCGTGTGGTTCCACATCCGGTGCTCACCCGGGTGATGGGTGCGGAAGTAGTTCCAGATCGCCACCGAGACCAGCGCCTGGATGAACAGGATCAACACCACGCCCATGAATGCGGCCAGGCCGTAGAGCTGCACGTAGGCCTGCGACGTCGCGGCGTCCGAGCCGGAAGCCGTCGTGGTGAAGAAGTAGAAGGCCAGCACGATCAGGGCAGCGATCACGGACTGCGTGATCGAGGCGATGTGCGGGCTGCGGTATCTCGCGTGCGTCCGGCCCAGCGCCGACGGCAGCACCTTCTCGCGTCCCAGCGAGTAGAGGTAGCGCGCCGTGGTGTTGTGGAAGGCCATGCCGCACGCGAACGAGCCGGTGATGATCAGGTAGCTCATCACGTCGCTCAGGAACTGGTTGCCGAACTCCTTGGCCGGTGCGAGATAGAAGCTCGCCGGGTCGGTGACGGCCACCAGTGCCGCGTCGTGGGTGGTGAAGTACGACGAGAGCGCCGCCCACGAGGTGATGGTGTAGAAGATGCCCAGTCCGATCACCGAGACGTACATCGCCCTCGGCACGATCTTCTTGGGGTTGCGCGACTCCTCGCCGTAGTTCGGAGCCATCTCGAATCCGACCCACGACCAGAAGGCGAAAAACACGCCCACTGCCCATGCACCGGCCGCCACGGCGTGGTCGCCGCTGCCGGAGGCGGGCAGGTTCTTGAAGGCGTTGATCGGGTTGATGGCCGCCGCCTGGATGTTGTTGCCGCCCTGGCCGAACACGACCAGGTCGAAGATCAGCAGTGCGACCACCTCGCTGATCAGTGCCAGGCCCAGCACGCGTGCCGAGATGTGCACGTCGAAGTAGGCCAGGATCGAGATCAGCACGACCATGAATAGCGCGACGACCACCCATGAGGGGTGGTAGCCGTACTGGGCGAGCTTGAGGGTGCCGAAGTATGCGAAGCCTCCGCACAGCGAGGCCTCGAACACCGAGTAGGCAACCACCATTGCGAGACCACTGGCCATGCCCAACTCGCGGCCGAGCCCGTGGCTGATGAAGCTGTAAAAACCGCCCGCTGCTGTGACCTTGCGGGCCATGGACACGTATCCCACCGAGAAGATGGCGAGGATCACCGTCGCGAACGCAAAGCCGGCGGGTGTGCCGATGCCGTTGCCGTATCCGACGGACAGCGGCGTGTTGAAGAGCATTGCGGAGATCGGCGCCGCGCCGGTCACCGTGAGGAAGAGAACGCCGGCGAGACCAACGGCGCCGCCGTGCAGCTTCTGGACATCGTCGCGTTCGGAGACGTCGACGCTGTCGATCGGGATCATCCCCTGATGGCCAGGGGGTTCCATGCCTTCCACTTGTCCCTCCTTAGAGCATTGACCGGAATGGGCATCTGCCCGGGCTAGCTGACGGCCGCCACCTCCTTGGTCTCGCCTCCGTCACGCGTCTCGCCGGCGGCGAGCGTCGCGACCAGAATGCGCTCGACGAGCTCCCGCCACTCGTCCTGGCGGACTTCGACGCGATCGGGCAGCAGCCGGCGCCGCTTGACGTCGGCGTAGTGGTCCTTGGCCAGCACGTCGAAGGCACCGATCGTGCGGATCACGATCCCGTAGTCGCCTGCGCCGACGAAGCTGCCGATCCAGTCGCCCGGCCTGCCCTCGTCCGCGAACACGCCCTCCTCGACGCCCTGCCAGTACGCGTGCTGGAACAGGCAGCCGGCGACGCCGCGGTCCGTCCAGCATCCGGCGGTGACGGCCCGGTCCCCCCGGCCGATGCCGCGCAGCGCGAGTTGAAGCAGTTCGCGGCCACGATCACTCTCGGCCAGGACGGCCAGATCGTCACGCACCCTTTGCTCTTGCGGGTTCATGCTTTGACCTCCGCTCTTCGGATCTGGCCACGATAATGCCAGCTTGAACGCTTAGATACAAGGGTCTGGCAGCATCCCGCACGCGATGTGCCGCCAGCACTGTCAACACGCGGCACGCCGTGCAACTCGGCCGATGACGGCAGCTCAGAGCCGGCGGGAAGCGCTGGCCGCCGGGTGGAACGGAGGTGCCGGGCACCGTCGTTACGCCCGTTGCGTATCCGTTACGCGCACGCGACAACCTGACGCCAGGCCGTGGTCTTACTGACTCCAAGGTGGGTCGCGATCTCGGCGAGCGAATATCCGTTCGATCGAGCTGCTCGCAAGGTGTCCCGGGTCACAGGCTGTCCAGGGCGCAAGAGCGAGATCAACGGCTCCCTTTGCGGCGGGCGAATCTCGTGTCGGCCCTCTTCGATCCAATCCCGGAGCAACGTGCGGGCGAGGTTGCGGTCGGATGAGAAACGGTCAAGCGTCGGTCGTACGCTCAGGAAAGGCTCCCGAGGACCGGAACCGAGGGTCGCGCGGCAGCTCGACCAGGGCCAGTCCTCGGGGCGCTTGCACAGACCCGCTCTCACCGGGTTTAGCGGGATGTAGCGGATTACCTCCAGCAGATGCTCGTCGGTCTGGATGATGCCGTCGGCGTAGCGCCGCTGAAACAGGTGGCCAACTCGCTCGTACTTCTCGTTGAAGCGATGGGCGTAGGTGCTGTTCAGCCACTGCATGCCGGCTGCGATGTTCGGCTCCGGAGTCTCGGTCAGCAGGTGGTAGTGGTTGGACATCAGGCAGTACGCATGCACCTTCCATCCATACCTCCGCTTCGCGTGTCCGATGACGTTCAGAAGCGTCGTTCGATCCTCGTCGGAGTTGAAGATCTCGGCGCGGTTATTCCCGCGCATTGTGACGTGGTAAAGGCCGCCGGCGACCTGTGGTCTGAGCTTTCGAGGCACGTCTCGACGCTACCGGCGTGGGTCGGTCCTGTCTGTCACAAACACGTCGCAGATCGGTGTCGGCTGTAACGACGGTGCCCGGCACCTCCGTTCCACCCCTGGGGCGAGGCCGAGTTTCCGCTACGCCCCCTCCTGCAGCGCTTCCAGCGCTGCCTGGTAGCCCTCCACGGCCTCTGCGTCGCGCGCGCTCATGATCAGCCGGCCGGTCGCGCCGAGCAGCGCCGCGTAGATCAGCTTCACCGGCGCTCGTTTCTCGGCACGGTTGGCCGCCGTCGCGATGTATGCCGCCGGTGTTGCCTCGATCAGAAACATCGTCTCGTCCTGCAGCAGCAGGTTCGCCCCGCCCATCCTGTTGATCAGCTGCGCCTGGTTCGGATGCACCCGTGTCACCAGCTCCGACGCGACCACCTCCGGCCGCCTCGCGTCCGCCGCCGTCAGCTTCAGCCGCTCGAGCACCGCCCGCGCCGCCTCGCGCACGGCAATCGGGTCGCGCCCATGCAGCTCCAGCGTCCCGTACTGCCGCTCCACCACCTGCAGCCCCGACCGCACGTCCGCGTTCTTCACCGCCGCGTTCACCAGCGAGAACACCTCGTTCGCCGGCGCCACCTCCACGTACAGCTGCGCGAACCCCGCCGCCGGCGGATCGCCCTGGCAGGTCTGCGCCACGTACGCCGCCCACTGCGGCTGCATGGCGTCGATCTCGACGAAGGCGCGGAGGTCGGCCACCTCTACCGGGACGGATCCACGATCGCGACCACCGCCGCGTCGGTCGGAACGCCGCGCGTCTGCTCGGTCTCCCGCGCCGCCCCGCCCATCGCGACCAGCACCATGTCGCCCTCTCCGGCGCCCACCAGATCCACCGCCACAAGCTCCCCGCCGCCCCCCACCGGCGTCACCGTCAGCAGGCTGAACCCCGTCAGCCCGGCCGCCTTCTGCGTCGCCACCGTGCTTCCCGTGACATGGCATCGCTGCATCTCGTCCTCCTAGCTTTGCGGCCGCAGTCGCACGGCGCCGTCGAGGTCGTTCCAGGGAATGATCGCGTCCACCGCCGCCTGTATCCGGTTCAGCGCCATCAGCAGGTGCTCGATCACCACCGCATACTCATGCGACGTGTCCGGCCGCCACTCGGCCAGGATCGACGCCGCCCGCCGCAGCAGCTGCACCGTCTCGGGCATCTCCCACTTCGCCGTGCGCGCCGCAGTCCGCTCCAGCAGCATCGCCGTCACCGAGCACAGCTCCGGCAGCCGCAGGTCGCCGTCCAGTGCAGCCTGCCGCACCACCTGCAGCTGCTCCCCGGCCCAGAACAGGTCGAAGTTGCAGTACAGCACGCACGGCAGATTGCCCATCGGCGGCAGCGTGAACTGCCGCAGCGCCGCCACGTCCGGCGGCTCGCCGATCCAGCGGTCGACCGTGAACTCGCGCAGCTCCTCCACCAGCATCGCCGCCGACACGTACGCCATCAGGCCAGCTCCATCCGCACCGGCAGCGATCCCGACTCGAGGATCTTGCGCCCGCACCGCGCCAGCCCTTCCAGGTTGCTCCGCACCCGTGCCACGTAGCTGACCTCGCCGAACGGCTGCGTCTCGCCGTAGAACAGGCACAGCGTCTGCCGGCCCGGGTAGTAGCCGATGTCTCCCGCGACAACGTCGGTCTTGCCGTTCTCCTGCTCTGCGAAGAACGGCACCATGACGATCGTCTCCTCGCCCGCGAACTTGGCGTGCACCATCGTCGACTCGAACGGCAGGATGGAGCGGATGTAGCCGCACACGCGCGGCGCGTCGTCCACCAGCAGCTCGGCCTCGATCACCTCGCCGTCGCAGAGGATGCGGATCGCCGGCATCCTCAGCGCTTCGCCGCGGCCGGTGCCACCGCCGCCGGCAGCACCTTCATCACGTCCTCGTGCGGCCGTGGGATCAGGTGTGCCGAGACCAGCTCGCCGGTCTTCTTGGCCGCCGTCGCGCCAGCGTCTATCGCTGCCTTAACTGCGCCCACGTCGCCACGTACGGCAACGGTCACGTAGCCGCCGCCGATCGACTCGCGGCCCAGGATCTCGACGCTGGCCGCCTTCACCATCGCGTCCGCCGCTTCGATCGCGGCCACCAGCCCGCGCGTCTCGATCAGCCCCAGTGCTCCATCCATGTCTGCGTCCTCCTTTAGGACCCGTACCAGTCGAGGGTGTCAGTTCCGATGTTGAGGTGAACGTTCTTGGTCTCCAGGTACTCGCTCAGCGACTCCAGCCCCAGGTCGTAGCCGGTGCCGCTCTCCTTGTATCCGCCGAACGGCGCCTCCGACGGGTAGACCCCGTACTGGTTGACCCAGATCGACCCGGCCTCCAGCCTATGCGCCACGCGGTGCGCCCGCCCGACGTCGCTCGTCCAGATCCCGGCCGCGAGCCCGTAGCGCACGTCGTTCGCGATCCGCACCGCCTCGTCCTCGCCGTCGAACGGCACGATCACGACCACCGGCCCGAAGATCTCCTCCTGCGCGATCCGCATCGTCGTTGCTGACGCCGGCGAAGATCGTCGGCTCGATGAAGTTGCCGCCGGCCAGCTCCGGATCCGACGGCCGCACGCCGCCGGCCACCACCGTCGCGCCCTCGGCCTTCCCGATCTCGACGTACTCGTACACGCGCTGGCACTGCCGCTCGTTGATCAGCGCCCCCAGCTGCGTCGACCAGCGGTGCGGCATCCCCACCCGGATCCCGGCCGCCTTGTCGGCGAACCGCCGCACGAACTCGTCGTAGACCGGCCGCTCCACCAGCACCCGCGACCCGGCCGAGCAGACCTCGCCCTGCGCCAGGTAGATGCCGAACACCGAGCCGATCACTGCCCGCTCCAGGTCGGCGTCAGCGAACACGATCGACGGCGATTTCCCGCCCAGCTCCAGCGACACCCGCTTGATCGTGCCGGCCCCTGCCCGCATCACCGTGCGCCCGGTCACGGTCGACCCGGTGAAGGCGATCTTGTCGACGCCCGGGTGCTCCGCCAGCGCCGCACCGGCGGTCTCGCCCAGCCCCGGCACCACGTTCAGCACTCCCGGCGGCAGCCCCGCCTCCAGCGCGATCCGTCCCAGCTCCAGGCACGTCAGCGGCGCCAGCTCGGGTGCCTTCAGCACCACCGTGTTGCCGGCCGCCAGCGCCGCCGAGCCCTTGCGGCAGGCGATGTGCAGCGGGAAGTTCCAGGGGATGATCATGCCGACGACGCCCATCGGCTCCTTGCGCACGTAGTCGAGCGAGCTGGTCGGCATCGCCAGCACCCGCCCGTCGATCACGCGCACCAGCCCCTGGTAGAAGCGCCACGGGTCCCAGCAGGCCGGCAGGTCGACCAGCGCCGCCTCCCGGATCGGCTTGCCCACGTCGTGCGACTCGATCCGCGCCAGCCGGTCGCGGTCGGCCTCGATCAGCTCTGCTATGCGAAGCAGGATCCGCGACCGCTTCTCGGGCGCCATGTCACGCCAGGCCGGCAGCGCCTCGCGCGCGGCACGCACCGCCCGGTCGATGTCCTCGGGCGCGGCCGCCGCCACGTCCACGATCGTGCGGTTGGTGGCCGGGTCGATCGTTGGCACGGTCTGGCCGCCGGCGGCGTCGCTCCACTCGCCGTTGATCAGCAGCTTCGTCTGCAGCGACCCGATGTCCGGCAGACCCTCGACCGGCTCGCCGGCCGGCGCCGAGGGCCGCGAGCCGCCCTGCGCTCGCCGCCCGGCCGCCGCCTGTTCGCGCACGAGCCCCGCCAGCGCCGGCGCCGGCAGCCCGCCCGGCGTCACCGGCAGCGCCGCCACCACGTCGCCCGCGGGCTGCGCCTGGGACGTCGCGCCGCCCTCGACCAGCCGCACGCCGTGCATCCGGGCCGCGTCAAGCGCCGCGTCGGTCAGCGTCGTGTGCTCGCGCACCATCAGCTCCCGCTCTCCCTGCTCGGCCAACGCGCGGATGTCGTCGGCGGTGACGAACTCCTTCACCGCTGGATCCGCCCCACCAGAGGCACCCCGGTGATCGCCTCGCACTCGAGCGTCAGCGAGCGCAGATCCTCGGGCTCCAGGTTGTGCACGTCCGATTTTCCGCAGGCCCGCGCCAGCATCTGGATCTCCATGGTCATCGCGTTCAGGAAGTTCACCACACGCTCCGTGGCCGAGTCTACGTCCAGCCGCGCCATCAGTTCCGGGTCCTGTGTGGTGACCCCGACAGGGCAGAGGCCGGTGTGGCACTCCCGGCAGGTGCCCGGCGTCACGCCCAGCTTGGCGTAGTCCTCCTCGTAGAGCGGGGCATTGCAGTTGAGCGCGACCATCGCGGCGGTGGCGATGTAGACGGCGTCGGCGCCCAGCGCCAGCGCCTTGGCGGCATCGACGCCGTTGCGGATGCCGCCGGCGATCACGATCTGCACGTCGCCGTAGGCGCCGATGTCGATCAGCGCCTCGCGCGCCTCGACCACCGCCGCCAGCGTGGGCACGCCGGTGTGGTCGAACAGCAGCAGCGGCGAGGCCGCCGACGCGCCCTCGAGGCCGTCGATCACGACCACGTCGGCGCCGGCCTTGACCGCCAGCCGGACGTCGTCGAACACCCGGCAGGCGCCCAGCTTGACCCAGATCGGCACCCTGTGGCGGGTGGTCTCGCGCAGCTCCTCGATCTTCAGGCGCAGGTCGTCGGCGCCCAGGAAGTCGGGGTGCCGCACCGGCGAGCGCTGGTCGACGCCGGGCGGCAGGTCGCGCATGCCGGCCACCTCGTCGGACACCTTGAAGCCAAGCAGCACGCCGCCGGTGCCGGGCTTGGCGCCCTGGCCGACGACGATCTCGACCGCATCCGCCTCGGCCATGTGGTGCGGGTTGTTGCCGTAGTGGCTGGGCGTCACCTGGTACACGAGCGTCTTCGACGCCGCCCGCTCGCGCGGGTGCATGCCGCCGTCGCCGGTGGTGGTGGAGATGCCGACCTGCGACGCCGCCCGGCCGAGCGCCTCCTTCGCGTTCGCCGACAGCGCGCCGAAGCTCATGCCCGAGATCGCGATCGGCGTCTCCAGCACGACCGGGTTCGCGGCCCTGCGTTCCCAGCACGGTGCGCGTCTGGCAGCGCTCACGGTAGCCCTCCAAAGGCACCCGCGAAAGCGTGCACGGGATGAAGGTGAGGTCGTCGAAGTTGGGCACCCGGCGGGTGGTCGAGAAGGCGCCTATCACGTAGCGCCCGAGCTCGGCCTTCTGGCGGATGTCCGCCAGCGTCTCCTGCGACCAGACGTGGCTGGGGCGGGGTGGATGCTCGATCACAGCGCGTCCCTCCAGATCGAGAACTCCTTCTTGTCGTAGCGCCACAGCTTCCCGGCCGAGCGCACCTTCTGCCACTCGCCGGCAGGCGCCAGGCCGTGGCCGTCGCACAGCTCGGCCAGCCAGGCCAGCTCCTCGGCGGACGGTGGCTCGCAGACCGTGTCCGAGCCCAGCTCGGCGATGCGGCCGCCGCAGAACAGCTCCCCCTCGTACATCGAGTCGCCGAACCCGGGCCCGGCGTCTCCGCACACCACCAGCCGCGTGCGCTGATTCATGAACCCGGACATGTAGCCGGTGGAGCCGCCGATCACCAGCGTGCCGCCCTTGCCGGCGATCGCCGACCGGGCGCCCGCGTCGCCCTTGACGACCACCAGCCCGCCGCGCATCGAGGCGCCGGTCGAGCTGCCGCTGTTTCCGCCCACGACGATGCTCCCGTCCATCATGTCGGCGCCCAGCGACCAGCCTGCGTTGCCGTTAATGGCAACATCCAGCCCATCGGAGAGGCCGCCGCAGAAGTAGCCGACGTCCCCGCGGAACCGGACGACCGCGCCGGGATGATCGAGGAATCCCACCGCCAGGCTGTGCCGCGAGCCCGGGTGCAGCACGTCCACGGTTCCGATTCCGCCGTCCAGCAGCTCCCGCAGGCGGTCGTTGATCTCGCGCGTGCTGAGGCCGTGCGCGTCCAGCGTGGCCGACGCTAGCGTGTCCATGCCCGCGCCTCGCCGCCCGCCAGCTCGTAGGTGTCGAAGTCGGCGCCGTCGCCGAACGCCTCGGCCAGGGCGATGCCCTCGCTGACGACGGCCACCCAGTCGTCGGTCTCGGCCACCAGGCAGGGCTTGGTGGAGAAGCGGTCACGCGCGACGCCGAAGCCCTCGGCGGTCGACACCAGGTAGGTGAAGGAACCGTCCAGGTCGTCGATCGAGTCCCGCACGGCCTCGTCCAGCGGCACGCCGGCCGCCATCCGGTCGGCCAGGTACACCGCCACGAACTCGGTGTCGTTGCCTGTCTGGAAACGGTGTCCGCGCATCTCAAACAGGCGCCGGTTCTTGTAGTAGTTGGTGACGTGGCCGTTGTGGACGACGGTCACGTCGGGGAACGGCCGTGCCCA
Source organism: uncultured Actinomycetes bacterium (assembly GCA_963766445.1). GTDB lineage: Bacteria > Actinomycetota > Thermoleophilia > Gaiellales > JAICJC01 > JAICYJ01. The sequence continues at coordinate 241,959 of CAVXZW010000019.1, forward strand.
GAACGGGTGCGAGTGGTTCACGTCGACGCGCGACTCGGTCGCCATCCGGGCATGGCCGATGGCGTGGCTGTAGTTCGATCCCAGCACGCCGAACCGCTCCGCCAGCTCGCGGGCGTCGGACGTGTGCTTGAGCAGCTCCAGCGAGGTGCCGACCGAGAACACCCGCACGCCGGGTGCGCTGCGCTCGATCGCGTCGGCCAGCGCACCGACGTCGCCGTCCCCGCCGTTCCGCGCCAGCCCCAGCCGCCAGTAGCCGTCCCGGTACTGCTGGTCGGACAGCTCGAACCCGGCCTCCGAGACGCCGTCCGACACCGCCGCGCGCGTCGCCTCCCCGCCCGCCTCGCCGGCCCACGCCGAGGCCACCAGGTCGCCCTGGAAGGGCGCGCCGTAGAGCGACATGCCGGTCGAGTCAGGCCCGCGGCCGCGCAGCGCGGCAAGCATCGCTGTGAGCGTGGCGGCGACGTCGACGCCGTCACGTTTTGCAAGAAATCCGGCGATGCCGCACATGGGTGCGACCTTACGCGTTCGGCGTCCGGTGCGCGATGTGCACGATGCACACCCTGCCGCTCACCGGGCCAGATCGGCGAAGGCCGGTGCCAGCGCGTCGAACAGCAGCCGGTAGCGGCGGTAGCCCTGCTCGTAGGCGGCCGCCGCATCCGGGTCCGGATGGTGCTGCTCGGACGCCAGCCGGCACATCGCGGCGGCCGCAGCCGCAACGTCCGCATGCAGCTCGCCGCCCGCCGCGGCCAGCATCGCGGCGCCGCGGGACGTGGTCTCGACGTCCTCGCTGTAGCCGACCGGCAGCCCGGTCACGTCGGCGCGCATCTGACGCACCAGAGCGGAGCGGGCGCCGCCGGCCACGCAGACCACGCGCTGGCAGCCGAGTCCGGCGGCGGTGATGGCCTCGACGACGTCGCGCAGGGCGTAGGCCGAGCCCTCGAGCAGCGCCCGCACCAGGTGGCCGCGTCCGTGCGCGGGCGTCAGGCCGTACCAGGCGCCGCGCGCGTCCGCCTCCCAGCGGGGCGCCATGGCACCACCCATCCAGGGCAGGAACACCAGTCCCTCGCTGGCCGCCGGCACCGCCTCTGCCGCCTGGTTGAGAGCCTCGTAGTCGGCGCCGCCGCCCAGCTCGTCGCGGAACCAGCGGTAGTTGGCGCCGCTCGCCCAGCCCGGGTTCTCGAGCAGCCAGCGGTCGGGTGCGGCGTGGGGGTGGCATTCGGCCACGCGCCCCGGGTCACGCAGCGGCCGGTCGCTGACGGCGCACACGGGCTCGGCGGTGCCGAGCACGTCGCAGACCGCGCCCGGCTCGGCCAGCCCGGCGCCCAGCGTGGCCGCCATCTCGTCGCCGCACCCGCAGATCACCGTCGCCTTCTCGCCGAGCCCGGTGGCGTCGGCGAACCCGGAGCTGACCGTGCCCAGCACCTCGTCGGCCGATACGACCGGCGGCAGCAACCCGGCGTCGATGTCGAACGCATCCAGCAGGGTGGTGTCCCAGCTGCCCGTGTCTGGATCAAGCAGCATGGTCGAGGACGCATTGGAGCGGTCGACCGCGTCGGCTCCGCAGGCAACGCGCACCATGTAGGAGCCGGGAAGCAGCGCCCGAGCAGTGCGCGCGTAGTCGTCGGGGCGCTCCTGCGCGACCCAGGCCAGCTTCGCGGCCACGTGCGACCCGTCCAGGTTGCAGCCCGACCTCCGATACCACTCGTCGGCGCCGACCAGGGCCTCGGCCTGGCGGCAGAGCGGGTCTGCGCGGCGGTCCATCCAGATGATCGCCGGGCCCACCGGCTGACCGTTCCGGTCGACGCAGACCAGTCCGTCCAGCTGTGAGCCGAACGAGATCGCCCGCACGCGGCGCAGGTTCACCCGTGCTGCCAGGTCGCGGAACCCGTTCACCAGCGCCGCCCGCCAGTCGCGCGGGTCCTGCTCCACCCACCCCGGCCGCGGGTAGCGCAGCGGGTGCGGCTGGTACGTGGTCGCCAGCCGTTCCCCTGCCGCATCGAACACCGACAGGCATGACCCCTGCGAGCCGACGTCGATGCCGCAGACCAGCTCCACGCGTCAGCCGTTCGGGGTGACGACCACCTTCAGCGCGTCACCCGAGCGGATGCGCTGAAAGGCCGCCGGGGTGTCGTCCAGCGAGACGACATCCGAGACGACCCCGCGGATGTTGTGGGTGTTGCGGCGCAGCATCTCCAGCGCCTGCACCTGGTCGCGGTGTCGCGAGGCGTAGCTGCCGTGCACCGCCACCTCGCGGTAGTGGAGCACGTTGGAGGGGAAGGCGATCGTGGTCGTCCCCTTGGGCAGCCCGCCGAAGTACAGCACCCGGCCCCGCGGCGCCGCCATCTCCATGGCCTGCTCCTGCGCCTGCACGTTCGAGCAGGCCACGATCACGCGGTCGGCCCCGTCGCCGGTCTCGTCCTTGATGAACTGCACGGGATCGATGCCGGTGGTGTCGACGTAGCGCACGTTCGCGTCGTTCAGCACGCCGCGGGCCAGATCCAGGCGTCCCGCCGAGGTCTCGAACAGGTAGACGAGGTCGGCGCCCTGCGCCAGGGCCAGCGCCACATGCGCGGTGCCGACCGGGCCGGCCCCGATCACGACCACGTGCTGCTCGAGCCCGATGTCGAGGTCCTTGTGGCCGCAGATCGCATCCGAGAGCGGGTCGGCGAAGGTGGCGTGCACCGAGTCCAGGCCGTCGGGCAGCACGAACACGTTCTTCAGCGCAACCTGCGGCACCGCGACCAGCTCGGTGTAGGCGCCCTGGTAGTCGAAGCCCATCAGGCCGCCGTTTTGGCAGAGGTGCTCGTTGCCGCCGCGGCAGAGGCTGCAGTGGCCGCAGTAGAGCGTCGAGATCACGTGCACCGTGTCGCCCACCGCGGCCGCCAGGTCGGCGCCCGCGTCGGGCCCGATCTCGAGCACCTCGCCGCAGATCTCGTGGCCCAGCACCGCGCCCGGCTGGATCCGCCGGTCGCCGTTGAAGAACGTGCGCACGTCCGTGCCGCAGATCCCGCACGCGGTCACGCGCAGCAGGCAGCCGTCGGTCGGGGAGGTCGCGTCCGCGACCTCGCCCAGGTGCATCTCACCCGGCCCGTCCCATATCGCCGCCCTCATGCGCGGCTGATCGTATCGTGAAACCGCCCGCCCCGGCAGGCCCCACGGGTCATCCGGCGTGGGCCGCGCCCCGTGCGGCGCCCAGGATCGCCGTCAGCTGGGCGGCCAGGTCGCCGCCCGGCACGAACTCGCCGTTGAGGGCGGCCGTCCCGACCGTGAAGGCCCACACGCCAAGCGCCGACAGCTCCTCGATCCGCGCCACCGAGTCGACCGAGCCGGCGCAGATCAGGGGCAGGCTGGTGGTCTCGGAGACGCGCCGCACCAGCTCGGCGACGTCGCCGTCGTAGCGGTATGCCAGCAAGTTGATCCCATCCACGCCCTGCGCCTCGACGCGGCGGGCGTCCTCGCAGATCTCGTCGATGGTTCCGCGCAGCAGGCATGGATGGCCGACGATGCGGCCGATGTAGGGGAAGTAGCGCATCCCGGACCCCTCGATGATGCGTTGCACGTCCTGCACCTGCGTCCCGCCGATCAGGTAGTCGGGGTGCACCCGCATCGCCGCCTCGGCCGAGCGCAGCTCGTCCTCGGGCGTGGCGGACACCACCTCGAGGTGTGTGGTCGCCCCGGCCGCGCGGGCTGAGTCCAGGAACGCCGCGAGCTCCGCCTCGGGCAGGCCGATGTCCTTGCAGCCGACGTGGGTGACCCCTACCGTTGCCACCTTTGCGAACACCTCCTGGGCGTCCGGGAGCGTCTTGTCGTCGCGGGTCAGCATGAAGATGAACTCGGGCATCTCGTCTCCTCGGGTCAGGGTTGCACGGTGCTCCGGAACCGCACCAGCCGTACGGCCAGGCCCAGCTCGAACCAGCTGCCCGGCTCGCGCACGTCGCGGTCGATGATCTCTCCGATCCTGCGCAGGCGCTGGCGGAGGGTGTTGCGGTGGATGAACAGCGCCTCGGCCGAGCGGCGCGCGTTGCCATGCTGCTCGAGGTAGACCTCGAGCGTCCGGAACAGCTGGCTGCCGCGGCGGGCATCCGTCTCCTGCAGCCGCACCAGCGCCAGCTCGAGCGGGTCGGGGTCGCCTTCGCGGGAGATCGTCCACAGGTGCCGTTGTGCGCCCAGCGCCTGGTAGCTGCGCACTCCGCTGCCGCCGGCGCGGGCGATCGTGGCGGCGATCCGGGCCTGACGCACCGCGCTCTGGGGATCGTCGCGGGCGGGCTCGCTGATCCCGGCGCCGGCGCCCGGGGGCAGCGTCTGGGCCAGCAGCTGCTCGAGCCGTGGCCGCCAGCTCTCGCTGGCGATCGGTACCAGCGCCGACAGCTCGTGCGCGCGGGCGTCGATCGCGGTCTGCGGGAAGCTGCCGGCGAGCTGCTCGCCGAGGGCGCCCCACAGCCGCTCGGGATCGCCGCCAGCGGCGGCCTCAGCCAGCACCACCACGTGGGGCCGGTCGAGCGGCACCGACTCACCGGCTCGCAGCGCCTCGAACAGCTGCCGTGCGCGCGTGCGCTGGGCTGCGGCATCGCGCCGGCGGTCCTCCTCGAGCGCCAGGGCGGCGTGGTTGGCGATGGTCGCGATCAGCTCGGTGTTGTCGCTCGAGAGAACACGCCGCTCGCTCGAGAAGCAGAGCAGCACGCCGGTGGGCCGCCCCTCCAGCCGCACCGGAGCCGCGAACAGGGAGCGTGCGCGCGGGTGCAGCGCCAGCTCGGGCGCGTCGTCGAGCGCGATGCTGGCCGGCCCGCCGCCCAGCAGCCGTGCCCACGCGCCGGTCGCTGCGATCGGCTCGCCGCCCAGCCGGGCCTGGTCGCTCGACGCCCAGGCCTCCACCAGCAGCCGGTCACGTCCCGGGTCGAACCGCAGCAGCGCCGCCAGCGAGCCGTCCAGCAGCTCCATGGTCGCGATCGCCAGGCGGTGCATGGTCTCGCGGGGGGTGGCCGAGGTCATCCGGTGCGAGAGGTCTGCCAGCCGCCGGAACACGTCGACGCTGCGCAGCGCCCGCTCGTGCAGCTGCGCGTTCTCGACCGCGCCGGCGACGAGGCTGGCGATGGTCTCCAGCATCGTCACGTCGGACTCGCTGAACTCGTGCGGCGCCTCGGTGTGCAGGGTCAGCACCCCCAGCAGCTGTCCGGAACGGCCCACCACGGGCACCGTCGCAACCGACTGGAAGCGCTCGTCGTTCAGGTCGGGCACGTACAGGTAGCGCGCATCCTCCAGCGGGCGCTCGGTGATGATCCCGGCCTGTCGGGTGAGCGCCGTCCAGCCCGTCAGGCCCTCGCCCATGCCCAGCGAGAAGCGCCCGATCCACTCCCTGTAGCCCTCGATCGCGCCCCGCACCACCAGCCGCTCCTGCTCGGAGTCCCACAGGTAGACCAGGGCGCCCTGGCAGCGGGTCAGCTCGGCGCAGACCGCGATCGCCTCCTCCAGCACGCGGTCGAGGTCGAGGCTGGAGTTGACGCGCGAGGCCAGCGCCGAGATCGCCTCGAGATCGCGCGCGTGCTCCTCGACCCGCACCATGGCGCGAGCATATCGCTCCTGTGTGCACCCTGAACACAGGCGGATCGGGGGCGATTGGGATAGGCTCGCCACGTGAGCAGCACGACCGTCGTCACGGACTGGGCCGAGCGCACCGCCGAGCTGCACCGCTTGCTGATGCCGCAGAAGGACAACCTGTGCGGCGCGTTCTGGGGCGCGCTGGTGCTGACCGCGGCCGGCCTGCACGGGGTCGACCAGGATCTGGTGGCGCTGGAGTCGGGCACGCTGCTGCCCGAGGGCGGCGAGGCAGCGCCGCTGGCGGGCGTCGAGTCGCGGGTGGACTACCGCGTCGACCTGCCGCTGGCGCCGAAGGCCGAGTCCGGCACGTCGGGGCGAGGCCTGTCGATCGCGGTCGAGCGGCTGTCGAGCGGCCGCCTAGCTGCGGTGCCGGTGGCCGGCCCGTGGACGGCCGAGACGGTGGCCGATCTGGTCTCGCTGGACGCGCAGATGCCGCTGATCGCAAACATCGACACCGGCGCGCTGTGGGGCGCGTCCGCGGATCGCGGGCAGGTGCAACGCCACCTCGACACCGGCGCCGACGACGGCCCGGCGGCCGACTGGTCGGTGGGCCACTTCGTCAACCCGGTGGCGGTTCAGCGAGGGAGGGGCGGCGCCGCCGTCACGGTGCGTGACACGTACCCGGCGCTGGGCGGCGGCGTCCACCTGCAGCCGGCGTCGCGCTTCGCCGCGGCGCTTCGCCGTGACGACGGACGCGAGGGCGGGGTGCTCTGCGTGTGCGATGCTGGTCGAGCCGGCGGACTCGAGCGCGAGCTGGCGGCGCGCGGGTTGCAGGTTCGCCATTGGGACAACGGAACCCCCGAGCCCCCGTCAGGGTGAGCGTGGGGAAGGAGGGGATAGGTGGCCACTGACACCACGATCGGCGCCGCCCAGGTGCTCGACGGATGGCGCGCCCAGGGGATCCGCTTCGTGCGGTTCGAGCTGCCCGACATGCACGGCACCAGCCGCTCCAAGATGGTGCCGATCGAGCGCGCCTACGGCTACGCCGAGTCCGGGCTGAACATGTACGGCGGCGTTGCCGTGCTGGACAGCAGGTCGGACGTTGTGGGCGGGACGCTCTACCACGAGGAGGTCGCGTACGGCGACCAGATGCTGTTGCCCGACCTGGAGACGGCCGCGGTAGTGCCCTGGCGCGAGGCCACGGCGCGCTGGATCTGCGACTCCACCTGGGCCGACGGCACGCCGCTCGAGGCGCTGCCGCGGCGGGTCTGGCGCAAGCAGCTGGAGCGCGCCCGCGCGCTCGGCTACGAGCCGCTGATCGGCTACGAGCCGGAGTTCTACCTGCTGACCGGCGACCAGGAGCTGCTGTTCGAGGGCTACCACATCTTCAACGTCACGCGGAACACGTACGTGCCGTTCATCCAGGAGCTGGTCGATCAGCTGAACGCCTACGGCCTGGAGGTGATCACGGCCAACTGCGAGTACGCCGGCTCGCAGTGGGAGCTGCCGTGCCTGCCGCAGCGCGGCATGGGCGGCCCCGACCGCTGCTTCTCGTTCAAGAACGCGGTCAAGGAGCTTGCTCACCTGCACGGCTACACGGCCACGTTCATGAGCAAGCCGTTCGCCGACTCGGCCGGGTCGGGGCTGCACACCCACGTGTCTCTGCTGAATGTCGCCGATGGCGGCAACGCGTTCGGCGATGCGTCGGACGAGGCCGGCGATCTCGGCCGCGTGCCGCAGCTTCATCGCCGGCAACCTGCGCCACGCCGCGTCCATCTATGCGCTGCTCGCTCCGACGGTGAACTGCATGAAGCGCCGCCGCACGCACACGTTCAGCCCTACCAACGTGTCCTGGGGGCTGGAGGACCGCTCGGCGCTGATCCGGATCAAGGGCGGCACGCACCGAGTCGCGGCACATCGAGCACCGTGCTCCCACCGGCCTGTCGAACCCGTACCTGGTGGGGGCGGCGATCCTGGCGGCCGGGCTGAACGGGATCGAGGACGGCCTCGAGCTGGAGCCGGCCGCGCATCCGCCGGCCGAGGAGGACGAGTCGCGGACGAAGCTGCCGACCTCGGTGCGCGAGTCGCTCGAGGCGCTCGAGGCGGACGAGCGGATCGCCGGCGCCCTGGGCGAGGACTTCGTCACCGCCTACGGCGTGATGCGGCGCCACGAGCTGTCCCGCTTCGACGATCACGTCACCGACTGGGAACGCAACGAGTACGTCGAGATCTACTAACGGGCGACGTGATCGGCGCGTGTGCGGCCGGCGAGGTCTGGCTGCGCCGGTTGGCGCGATCTGCGTGCGCAGCGGGGCGGTCACTGTGGATCACGGGCTTTGTGACGGGCGTGAGTTCGGTCTTCATCACCTGCTTCAACGACACCCTGTTCCCGCAGACCGGCAGGGCGATGGTGGAGCTGCTGGAGCGGCTCGGGCACGAGGTCGAGTTCCGTCCGGAGCAGACCTGCTGCGGGCAGATGCACATGAACAGCGGCTACCGCGACGAGGGGCTGGAGCTGGCGGCGCGGATGCGGCGAGTGTTCGACGGCGCCGAGGCGATCGTGACCCCGTCGGCCTCGTGCGCCGGCCACGTGCTCGAGCACGTCCCCGGCCTGCCGGTGCACGAGCTGTCGCAGTTCCTGACCGGCGTGCTCGGCGTCGAGGACGTCGGCGCCCGCTACCCGGCACGCGTCGCGTATCACCCCACCTGCCACTCGCTGCGCGCGCTGCGGGTGGGGGACGGGCCCGGCCGGCTGCTGGCCGCCGTCGAGGGCCTGGATCTGGTCGAGATCGACGAGGCCGATCAGTGCTGCGGCTTCGGCGGCACCTTCGCCGTCAAGAACGCGGAGGTGTCGATGGCGATGCTCGAGGACAAGCTGTCGGCGATCGAGCGCAGCGGCGCCGAGGCCGTCACCGCCGTCGACAACTCCTGCCTGATGCAGATCGGCGGCGGGCTGTCGCGGCGCGGCTCGCCGGTGCGCACGGTGCACCTCGCCGAGATCCTGGCGGCCACGTGAGCAGCGCCAGGCGTGGCGGCGCCACGTTCCCGCAGGCCGCGCACGTGGAGCTGCGAAACGCGCAGCTGCGGAGGAACCTCGGCCACGCCACCCGCACGATCCGCGCCAAGCGGGCGGCGGTCGTTGACGAGCTCGACAACTGGCAGCAGCTGCGCGAGGCCGGCGCGGCGATCAAGCGCGACGTGATGGCCAACCTGGACACCTACCTGGTGGAGTTCGAGCGGGCCGCCACCGCGGCCGGTGCGACCGTGCACTGGGCGGCCGACGCAGACGCTGCCAACGACCTGATCGCGGGCATCGTCGCGGGGCACGGCGAGCACGAGGTGGTCAAGGTGAAGTCGCTCACGACCGACGAGATCGGGCTCAACGACGCGCTTGCAGCGCGCGGGGTGGAGGCGCTCGAGACCGACTTCGCGGAGCTGATCCTGCAGCTCGACGGCGACTGGTCGTCGCACATCCTGGTGCCGGCCATCCACCGCAACCGCACCGAGATCCGCGACCTGCTCCGGCGCACCATCGGCCCCGCCGACCTGTCGGACGATCCCGCCGCGCTGGCCGAGGCGGCGCGCACCCACCTGCGCGAGCGGTTCCTGCGCGCCCGCGTCGGCATCAGCGGCGCCAACTTCGCGATCGCCGAGACCGGCACCCTGGTCGTGCTCGAGTCGGAGGGCAACGGCCGCATGTGCACCACGCTTCCGGACGTGCTGATCAGCGTGGTCGGGATCGAGAAGCTGCTGCCCCGCTTCGAGCACCTGGCCGTGTTCATGCAGCTGCTGCCGCGCAGCTCCACCGGCGAGCGCATGAACCCCTACACCTCGCTCTGGACCGGCGTCACGCCCGGTGACGGCCCCGGCGAGGTGCACGTCGTCCTGCTCGACAACGGCCGCAGCGACGTGCTGCGCGACCCGGACGGGCGTGAGGCGCTGCACTGCATCCGCTGCTCGGCCTGCCTGAACGTGTGCCCGGTCTACGAGCGCACCGGCGGCCATGCCTACGGATCGATCTACCCGGGGCCGATCGGGGCGATCCTGACGCCGCAGCTCGAGGGCATCGGCGCGGCCGCCAGCCTGCCGTACGCCTCCAGCCTGTGCGGGGCCTGCTACGAGGTGTGCCCGGTCAAGATCGACATCCCGCGCGTGCTGGTGCATCTGCGCGGCCTGACCCCCAAGCGCGGGGCCGAGCGGCGGGCGATGCGCACGCTGGCCTGGCTGTTCGCAGACGCCGGCCGCTACCGGCGGGCGCAGCGGCTGGCGCGGGTGCTGCCCGCGCGCGTGGCCGGCGCCGGCCCGATGAGGGCATGGACGGCCGGGCGCGACCTGCCTGCCGTGGCCCCGCAGAGCTTCAGGGAGTGGTGGCATGAGCGACGCTCGTGAGGTCGTGCTGGGCCGCATCCGCGCGGCCCTGGCCGACCGGCCGCAGCCGACCGCGGCCGTGCTGCCGCCGATGCCGGACGCGCCGGCCGACCCGGTTCGCGCTGTTCGCAGCGCGGGCGGGCGAGTACCGCGCCGCCGTGCACCGCGTCGGTCAGGCCGACGTCGCCGCGCGGGTCGCCGAGATCTGCGCGGCGCACGGTGCCCGCCGTCTGGCCGTGCCGCAGGATCTGCCGGAGGGCTGGCTCCCGCCCGAGCGTGGAGGCGACCGGCGATGCGACGGTCTCGGCGCTCGATCGGGTGGACGGCGTGCTGACCGGCTGTGCCGCCGCCATCGCGGAGACCGGCACCATCGTGCTGGACGGCGGGACCGGTCAGGGCATCCGCGCGCTGACGCTGGTGCCCGACCTGCACATCTGCGTGGTCCCGGCAGAGCTCGTGTGCGCCTCGGTGAGCGAGGCGTTCCAGCGGGTGGAGCCGTCGGTGCGGCGGCGCCGCGCCCCGCTGACGCTGATCTCGGGGCCGTCCGCCACCTCCGACATCGAGCTGTCGCGGGTCGAGGGCGTGCACGGCCCCCGCCGGCTGGAGATCGTGATCGCCGGCTAGCTGGTGATGGGCCAGTCCGGGCGGTCGCGGATCGAGTCGAGGTCGCTGTCGCCGGCCGACCAGTTGCGTACCCCGTCGGGATCGCCGGCGAAGGCCTGCGACAGCAGCTCGATCGCCTCGTCGCCGCGGCCGGCCAGCGCGCGGTAGCACGCCGCGTTGTAGAGGATCGACGTGTTGCCGGGGTGCTCGGCAAGTCCGGTCACGAGCAGGTCGTGGGCCTCGTCCAGATCTCCGCCCTTCGCGACCGCGTCGGCCGCGAAATAGTGCTCCCACGCCGACGGCGTGAAGGCCTCGCCCGGCTTTCCGCCGATCGCGAGCACGGTCGTGTTCGGCTCCGCCGCCACGGCGTGCCGCTTCAGCGCCGGATCGGCCAGGTACACCAGGGAGCCGGCGGGGACGTCGCTGGTCTCTCCGTCCACGGTGAACGTCGCCCGGCCGTTCAGCACCAGGTAGATCTCCTCGTGCCCGAGCCCGGTCTCGGTGTGCTCCTCGACCACCTCGTCGCCGGCGTTGGCTGCCGTGTAGGCGTTGATGCCGAAAGCGCGCACGCCCGAGCGTGCGGCGGAGCGGCCGCCAGTGCAGCGTTCCGTTCATCACCGCCAGGGACGGCACGTCGCTGATCGCCAGCACCTGGTAGCCGTCGGTCACGTCCGCACCATACCCTCCTAGCGAGGGTGCAGATCTTGGGCTAGAGTTCGTTGCGGTGTCAATCACTCTCTACTCAGCCGACGTCTGCCCGTACTGCGTCCGCACCCGCCTCGTGCTGAACGGCAAGGGCATCGAGTACGACCTGGTGCAGGTCGACCTGCCCGACAAGCCGGCCTGGCTGCGTGAGCTGAACCCGCGCAACCGCGTGCCCGTCCTGGACGTGGGCGGCCAGGTGCTGTGGGAGTCCGAGGCGCTCAACGACTTCCTCGACGAGACGCACCCGGAGCCGGCGATGATGCCGTCCGACCCGGCCGAGCGGGCCCGCGTGCGGATGGTGCTGCGGCGGTTCGAGGATCTCTCCGACGCGTTCTACGCCGCCCGCAGGGACGAGGAGGGGGCGATCGAGGCGCTGCACGCCGAGCTTCGGTGGGTGTCGTCGCAGCTCGAGGACAGCGACTACCTGGTCGGCGACAGCTACACGCTGGCCGAGCCGGGCGTCTGGCCCTGGATCACGCGCCTGTACCGCGTCGGCGTCGACATCGGTCAGTACCCGGCGATCGCCGCCTGGTGTGACCGCCTGGCCGAGCGGCCCGAGTACGCGGCCGAGCTCAGCCTGCTGGCCGCGTAGCGAACCGGGCGAAGCGTTCGGCCAGCGTGAGACCCACCTGCTGGTGGGTCTCCAGGTGCTGATCCAGCGACTCCAGAAACCGGTCACGGGGATAGCCGTTCGCGGCCAGATCGTCACCGCCCATCTCGAGCCAGGTCAGCAGCACCGGCCGTGTCACCTCGATGTGGAACTGGGTGCCCCAGGCGGCGTCACCGACCCGCAGCGCCTGCAGCGACACCGGGTTGGTCATCAGCTCGACGGCGCCGTTGCTGGGACGGCAGGCGTAGTAGTGCCACTGCATCGCCTGGAACCGCTGCGGCAGGCCGGCGAACAGTGCATCGCCCTCAGCGGCCGGCGTCAGGTCCACCTCGTGCCAGCCGATCTCGTGCGGTTCGCACCGGTACACGGTGCCGCCGGCGGCCTCGGTCAGCACCTGTGCGCCCAGGCACAGGCCCATGTACGGGATGCGCCGCTCGAGCGCCTCGCGCACAAGCTCGATCTCCTGCGCCAGCCAGGGGTGCTCTCCGGCCTGGTGCGTGTCGACCAGCCCGCCGCCCGCCACCACGGCATCGACCCCGTCCAGCGACGCGGGCAGCTCGTCCCCGGCGTAGGGGTGCAGCGTGTCGACCGTGAACCCGTGCTGCTCGAGCGCGTCCACGAACAGGCCGGCGGGATCGGTCGACTCGTTCTGGATGTGCAGCGCCCTACCCACGGAACTTGGCCGCCTCGCGGTACGCCTCCTGCTCGCGCCGGATCAAGTCGGGGTTGACGCCGCGTGCCACCGCCAGCTCGTGCGCCAGCCACTGCACGGCGGGCGCCGTCGCCAGCAGCGCCTCTGCCGCGGCCGGAAGCGCATCCGCGACCGGCGTGGGCACGTATCCGGCGGCGGCCATGCCCGGGTCCGGTGCCTGGCGGCCGATCACGGCGCAGCGCACGCCCACCCGGGCGGACGCCTGCAGCACCATCTGGCCGAGCTCGCGGCGGGGGCCCGAGCGCCGTCGGTCGTGCTCGACCAGCACCAGCCCGGTGCGCTCGTCGCAGGCAGGCAGGTGGCCGTGCAGGAACGTCTCGAGATCGCGCATTGCGGTGGGGATGTGGGCCGCCTCCTCGATCTTCAGGGTCAGCTCGCGGGCCGCGATGCGGTCGGCGCCCGACCCGACCACGATCAGGTGGTCGCAGCCGTTCAGGGCATCGGCCACGGCCGTGACGGAGGCGCGGTCGCCGACTCCGGCCGTGACCAGCGCCTCGACCACGCCGGGCGACGGCTTCGCGGCCAGGGCCAGGGTGGCGGCGATCGGCGAGGTGTAGCCGACCGTGTGGCACCAGCTGCGGTCGACCATGGGCGTGACCAGCACGGCATCGGCCTGCTCGGTGGCCTTGCTCTCGCCCCTGGCGGTGATCAGGGCGGTGCCCGATCCGGCGCGGCGTGCCGCCTCGAGCGCCTCGATCGTGGCCCAGGTGCCGCCCTCGTGGGAGATGCCGAGCACGGCGCCGCCCTGCTGTGGGTCGAGTGCCGCCTCGTACGCCTGCCGCGATCCGGCCGGCGTGCCGGCCTCCCTCAGGATCTCCGCCGCGGCCAGCGCAGCGTGCTCGCTGGTGCCGCAGCCGACGACTGTCAGCGGGCCGTCCACCTTCAGCAGCAACGCCAGCGCTGCCGTGTCGCTCGTGGTTGCGATCCGCTCGAGCAGCGCGGGCTCGGCCTCGATCATCTCCTGCATCACCCAGGGCGGGTGCGGGCGCAGCTCGGGGAAGTCCTCGGTGTGCCACTCGTCGGTCATGGGGCGCAGTCTATGCGCGTCCGGTCCCCCCGTCGCCGGCCGCCAGCACCGTCACGCGACCGCGGCTGATCTCGACGTGGCCGGCACGCTGCAGCTCATGCAGCACGCGGTTCACCGTCAGCCGCGAGGTGCCGGCCAGCCCGGCCAGGTCGTCCTGCGTGAGCGGGATCGTGGCCCGTCCGGAAGGTTCCCGATACCGCTCGGCGAGCCCGTCCAGCATCAGGCGGACGCGTCGCGGCGCCGGCGTGTAGAGGGCCTCGACCAGGCGCTCGGTCAGCTCGGCCACACGCTGCCCGAGCAGCTCCACCAGGAACACGTCGATCTCCCGGTGCTGCGCACGCAGGCGGTCGAGGTCGATGCGCGACAGCGCATAGGTCTCGCTGGCCGAGATCGCCTCGACCTTGGCGCTGCGTACCTGCGCCCCGCCCAGCAGCGCCAGCTCGCCGAAGCACTCGCCCGGCCCCACCAGCTGCAGGGTGGCGACGCTCCCCAGCGGCGTGATCACCCGCACCGCCAGGCACCCACTGCTGACCAGATGCAGCGTGTCGGCCGGGTCGTCGCGGTGGAAGACGACCTCGCCGCGCTTGAACCTGCGCCGCCGCGCCGACGTCAGAACTCCGCGGGCCTCGTCGTCGCCAAGTGCGCTCAGGATCGCCCAGTCGGACACCGCCACGCCCCTTCCGCTTGTGTATCGGATCATACATTGCGCACGTATCCCGGGAGGTCGCGGGCGGACCTGCGGGGTGCCTAGGTTGTGCCCATGACTCGAGTTGCACATCCACCAGGAAGGAGAGCACTCCAATGCGCACCACCTCTCGGCTGTTCCGCACCGTTCTCGTGGCCGCCGGCCTGATGGCAGTGTCTGCCACCGCCGCCCAGGCGATGGCGTTGGGTCCCGCGAACGTGACAGACCGTGATCCGCTCGGTTTCACAGCCGCTCATCATCAGCTGCCGGTCGTGTCGCATTCGTCCGGCGGCCCGGTGGTTCTCCACCGGTCGGGCTTCGTGCTCGGCCACCAGCTCCAGACCGCACCGCCGGTCGTCACCCAGCCCGTCTCCGCGCAGTCCGCGGACAACGGCTTCGACTGGGCCGACGCCGCAATCGGCGCGCTCGTGGCGTCCGTGGTGCTGATCCTGGCGGCCGTGGCCGCGACCATCGTCCGACCTCGGCAGACGGTTCAGCTGTAGCGGCTGTCCCGGCGCCCGGTGGGGTCGCGCGACCCCACCGGGCGCTTTTCTGTGGTCCGCGGGCCGGTCAGCTTGTGTATCGAGCAATACATTCCGGACGTATCCCGGGATGTCGTCGGGCTGCTGCGGTCGGCCTAGGTTGTGCCCATGACTTCGTGCCTCACATCCACCCAGAAGGAGAGCACTCCCATGCGCACCACCTCTCGACTCATCCGCACCGTCCTCGTCGCCGCCGGTCTGCTGGCGATCTCGGCATCGGCCGCCCAGGCCATGCCCAACCGGCAATCCACCGACGCAACCGACTCGGCCGCCGTGGCGGCGGCCAACCGCACGATCGTGTTCCACCGCACCGGGTTCCTGCTCGACAACAAGCTCCCGGTTCTGGGAGTCAAGGCCGTGTCGGTCATGCAGCCGGCCGCTGACTCTCCGACAAACCAGGCGCTCGTCTCGGTCATGCAGCCGGCCGCCGATTCTCCGACCGACCAGACGGTACCTCTGGTCATCAGCCAGCCCGTTCCGGCCGTCACCACCGTCTCCGCGAGCAGCGGTTTCGACTGGGCTGACGCCGGCATCGGTGCCGCCGTGGCCGCACTGCTGCTGATCCTGGCAGGCTTCGCCGCGACGCGCGTGCGACCGCGCCAGACTGCGGCCCTGTAAGGGCTGAGCTTGCGCCCGGTGGGGGTTGTCGGGACCCCCACCGGGCGCTGGGGTGGTCCGGGCCAGAACCGGACAAAGTGTAAGATCGCTCCCGATGCGACCCAGGCTCCTCCTGCTGATCGTGGCCGCCGCCGTGGCTGCCCTGCTGTCGGGGACGAGCCGTGCCGGCGCCGCCACCGCCTGCACCGCGACCGCCACCGGCAAACACGTTCGCACCCAGCTGCTGAAGGTGCACCTGACCGGAACCTGTCCGGTGTCCGGCGTCGCGCACGGCACGCTGACGTTCAGCCAGTGGCCGCGCATCCACGCCGATGGCGTGTTCGCGCTCGACTATGCGGCCGGGACGCTGTGGCTGGGGGTGCCTCGGAAGCTGTCGATGAAGCCGGCGTGGAGCGCGCACGGGGCCACGTCGGCACTCGACGTGTCCGTCCAGGCCTCGCCCAAGCGCCGCCTCAGCGGCCGTGGCCGCTACTCGATCCACGGCGGCTTCAAGGCCTCGAATGGCGCGGTGGTGAGCTGGCACCAGACCGTGACCGCCACGCCCGACCGCATCACGCTGGGATCGGTGCACGTCAGCGCCAGCCTGCCGGGGACCGCGCCGATGGTGGTCACGGTGCACGAGGTGCGGCAGTTCTGCGCCACGAACAAGGCCTGCCCGTTCGGCCTGAAGACGACCACCGACCGGGTCGCCTTCCCCGCCGCGTTCACGCACGTCACCGTCAGCTCGCCGCTGTGGTTCATGACCGGGGCCGGCACGCTTCTCTCCGGACGTGAGCAGACAACGATCCTGCTGCGGTCGAAGCGGACGCACCGCATCCTCGGCCGGTCCGACTTC
Source organism: uncultured Actinomycetes bacterium (assembly GCA_963766445.1). Lineage (GTDB taxonomy): Bacteria > Actinomycetota > Thermoleophilia > Gaiellales > JAICJC01 > JAICYJ01. Next base: position 258,199 of record CAVXZW010000019.1, read on the forward strand.
CAGGCGCTGATCCGGATCAACTGACCTGAGATGGACGATCAGTATCTCTCGCGAGCCTGGCCGCTGCGTTCGGCGTGAGGCTGGCGGCGGCGGGGGTGAGGTGGCTTCGGCTGCGAACCGTCGCCTCGCCGTGTCCTCGGTCGCGCCAATACGACCCGGTATTGACGCTCCCTGCCATTCGCGATCTGCGTGATCGCAGATCACTTCCGACCGGCGCAAGGCGATGCCTTGCGCCTTGGACAAACACGGAGATACCGATCGTCCATCTTGGCCCCTAGACTGCGCCCCATGGATACCCGCCCGATCGGCGTCTTCGACTCCGGCGTCGGCGGCTTGACGGTGCTGCACGAATGCCTCGTCACGCTGCCTCACGAGGACTTCATCTACTTCGGTGACTCCGCCCCGGAGCGGTTCCCGTACGGCACCAAGCCGGCCGCGACCATCCGCCGGTTCGCTCACGAGGTCGCCCAGCACCTGATCGAGCGGGACGTGAAGCTGCTGGTGGTCGCCTGCAACTCCGCCACCGCTGCCGCCCTGCCCGATCTGCAGCGCGAGTTCACGGTGCCCCTGATCGGCGTGATCACGCCCGAAGCGCACGCGGCCGTGCAGGCCACCCGCGCTCGACGGGTGGGCGTGATGGCGACCGAGGCGACGGTTGCGAGCGGCCGCTACCCGGCGGCGATCGGTGTGCTCGACGCCGGCGTCGAGGTGGCGCAGGTGGCCTGCCCGGAGCTGGTGCCTCTGATCCAGAGCGGCGACGTCAACGGCCACGAGCTGCACGATGCCGCCAAGCGGTACGCCGAGCCGCTGAAGCAGGCGGAGGTGGACACCGTGATCCTGGGCTGCACGCACTACCCGCTGATCAGACCCATGCTGCAGCGCATCTTCGGCCGTCACGTCACGCTGATCACCTCTGCCGAGGAGATCGCACGCGAGGTCGCGGCAACACTCGATCGACGCGGCGTCGGCAACCTGGCCGACCGCGAGGGCAGCTACCGCTTTCTCTGCACCGGCGACGAACAGGCCTTCCAGGACGTCGCCGGTCGCTTTCTGCAGCTGCCGATGGCCGAGGTCGAGCGGGTCGACCCTGCGCGCCTGGAGATCGCCGCGTGAAGCGCGCCGACGGCCGCGGGCTCGATCAGCTGCGCTCGCTTGCGATCGAGCCGGGGTTCATCGACAGCGCGCACGGCTCGGTGCTGTTCTCGATCGGGAAGACGCGGCTTGTGTGCACGGCCATGGTCGAGGAGTCGGTGCCGGGGTGGATGCGCGGGCGCGGTACCGGCTGGGTCACCTCCGAGTACGGGATGCTGCCGGGCTCGACGTCCGACCGAAAGCCTCGCGATGCCAGCCGCGGCAAGGTCGACGGCCGCACCGTCGAGATCCAGCGCCTGATCGGCCGCTCGCTGCGTTCGGTGGTCGACTTCAAGGCGCTAGGCGAGCGCACCATCTGGATCGACTGCGATGTGCTGCAGGCCGACGGCGGTACCCGCTGCGCGGCGATCTGCGGCGGCTACGCGGCGCTGCACCTGGCGCTGTCCGGGCTGGTCGACGCCGGAAAGCTGCGCGAGCTGCCGCTGTCTGACTCGGTGGCGGCCGTCTCGGTCGGGATCGTCGACGGCAGCTCGATGCTCGATCTGGCCTACGCCGAGGACTCGCGCGCTGAGGTCGACATGAACGTTGTCATCTCGGGCAGCGGCCAGATGATCGAGGTGCAGGCGACGGCCGAGCGGACGCCCTTCGGCCGCGCCTCGCTGGATGAGCTGCTGAGCCTGGCGGCTGCCGGGATCGAGGAGATCTCGGCACTACAGACGCGGGTGCTCCATGAAGCTCGTGCTGGCGTCGCATAACCCGCACAAGGCGCGGGAGTTCGAGCGGCTGCTTCCCGGCTTTGAGGTTGAGCCCTATGCGGGCGATCTGCCCGAGGAGACCGGCGTGACCTTCCGTGACAACGCCGAGCTGAAGGCGCGACACGTGCACGCCGCGATCGGCGGCGCAGCCTGGGTGCTGGCCGACGACTCCGGGATCGCGGCCTCGGCGCTGGACGGCCGGCCGGGTGTGCGGTCGGCGCGCTTGGCCGGCGAGCACGCGACCGATGCCGAGAACCTGAACGCGCTGCTGATGGCATTGGCCGGCCGGGACGACCGCTCCGTCGCCTACGTGGCCGAGCTGGTGGCGATCTCCCCGGCGGGCCGCGAGCTGCATGCACGCGGCGAGCTGCGCGGCCGCATGGCCGAGCGACCTCGCGGCAGCGGCGGGTTCGGCTACGACCCGGCATTCGTGCCTGACGGCGAGTCGCGCACGGTTGGCGAAATGGAGGCCGGCGGAGAAGGACGCCATCTCGCACCGCGCGCGTGCCGCCGCCGCGCTGCGCGAGCAGCTGGTCGCGGCGCTGCAGGAGCCCGGGCGGTAGCCGCGACACCCACCACGGAGCAGGCGCTGGCCGCGCTCAACCGCGCACACGGCTGCGGCCTGCGGGTGGTGGCGGCGATGCCGGACGGCGAGGCCAGCCATGCCACGGTGGTGGCCGACTTCGCGGGCAACCGGTCGCTGCTGAAGTGGTGGCAGATCGCGGGCGGCGAGTCGGACTCGCTGGAGCACATCGAGCGGGTCGTTCCGCTCGTGGAGCGGCTGCGCCGCCGCGGTTACCCGTCGCCTCGCCACCTGCTGACGGCGACCGCAGAGTCGCTGCTGTTCGTGCTCCAGGAGCTGCTGCCAGGCCGCCCGCCGGTGCCGCTTCTGCCGATCCACGTCGAGCAGCTGGTCGACCTGAATCGGCTGCAGGAGGAGGAGCGGGGCGACGAGTGGTGGGTGGGGCGCCTTCCTGTGCCGGACACTCGTCGCCGGCGCCGACGGCTACTGCCTGCACGCTCCGCTGCGGCGGCACTCGACGGCCGGCGCGGCGCTGCTCGACCGCGTGATCGCGGTCGGGGAGGCCACCGATCCCGCTGCCCTGCCGGTCGCCGGCATCGCGCACTTCGATCTCCATCACCTGAACGTGCTGGCCGAGGGCGACCGCATCACCGGCATCGTCGACTGCGAGGGCGCGCGGGTCGGCGATCCCTGCTTCGACCTGGTCACGCTGCTCTACTGCAGCGCCGAGGGCGGCCTCGGCGACGATCACCAGCTCCAGCTGTGGCAGCCTGCTCCGCGATCGTCGCGATGCCGCCACCCTGCGCGCCTACCTCGCGCACATGTCGCTGCGGCTGAGCAGCTGGTCGGCGGTGCATCACGACGACGCCACCACCGAGCGCTGGAGTCGGCGCCACTCGCAGATGTGGCTGGAGCCAGCGGTCTAGCTCTCAGATCGCTACGCGCAGGCCGGCCATGGTGTCGTCCTGCGGCGGCTGGTGCCTGGACCAGTGCCGCCAGTTGATCTCGGCGCCGAGCACGATCACGTTCGCCATCAGGTACAGCCACACCAGCAGCAGCACCAGGCCGCCGAAGGCGCGCATGGCGAACAGCACGTCGGCCCGCTGCAGGTATAGCGGCACCGCCTGGAACGAGACCTGGAACAGCACCGTCCCGAACAGCGCGCCCGGCCACACGTCGCCGCGGTGCAGGTCGACGTTGGTGAGGACGCGGTAGACCACCATCAGGAACAGGAACGAGCCGGCGCTGGAGAAGGCCAACGAGATCAGATACGGCACGAAGCTGGAGCTCAGCTCGCCGGGCTCGTGCCGGTGCAGCCAGCCGTTTGCTAGTGTGGCAACAATCAGCGATGTGAACAGCACGGTCAGCGAGCTGAGAACCAGCACGAAGCTGATCCACTTGCCGGCCACGAACCCGCGGTTGCCGACCCGAAACACGATGTTCAGGGCCGACTCCAGCGCCGAGTAGAAGCCGAGCGCGCTCCACAGCATCCCGACCAGGCCGATCACGAAGAACTTGCCGGCGTTCGACTGCACCGAGCTGGTCAGGCGCACCAGGTCGGCGACCGACTCGCTGGGCAGGATCCGCTCCATCTCGCGGATCAGGTAGCTCGACTGCGAGACGTGGCCGAGCAGGCCGATCGCGGACAGCACCAGGAAGATGAACGGGAACAGTGACAGCAGCGCGTAGTAGGCGACCATGGCCGCCAGGTGCGGGCCGCGGTCGGCCAGGTACTTGCCCAATATGGAGCCGGTCTGGCTGGCGACGCTGCGATATGGGCGCATCCACGTCGGGGCGGTTTCGTTGGCCATCGTGATGAGAATATCGGCAGGGATCACCTGTGCTAGCGTGGAATCGTGGATGCGACCGCCGCAATCGCCGAGCTGCGTGAGCTCTCGACCCAGATCGAGACGGTCGTGGTGATCGCCCGCGAGGGCTCGCTGGTTGCCTCCAGCGTGCAGGAGGAGGCCGCCAACCGCATCGCCGCAGCCGCTCGCGATCTGGCCGAGGGCGCCGACCAGGTACGCCGCGACCTGGGCCGCGAGGCCCTGGCGCAGCTGCAGGCGGCAACGCCGGAGGGCAGCGTGTTCCTGGTGGTGGACGACCACCGCACGGCCGTGGCGACCACCGGCGCCGACCCCACCGTGGGGCTGGTCTTCTATGACCTGAAGACGCTGCTGCGCCAGATCGCCGAGGGCGACGGCAAGGCCGCCGACGAGGAGCAGGAGCAGGCCGATGGCTCGGCGTAAGCTCGTGATCCCGGTCGTGATCGGCGCCGGCTCGTTCCTGGGCACGGTGCTCTACAGGCGCCGCTCGGTGCGCAACCGAACCCGGCTGGACATCTACTTCGACGACGGCTCGATGGTATCGCTGGCCGCCGGATCGCCGGATGCCGACCGGCTGATGCCGAACGCCGACCTGGTGCTGGCGGCCGCCCGCGAGGGCGCGTGAACCGCGACCAGCTGGCGGCGAGGCTGCTCGAGCGGGCGTACCTGGAGGGCGATTTCCTGCTGCGCTCCGGGCGCCGCAGCCGCTACTACCTTGACAAGTACCGGTTCGAGACCGATCCGCAGCTGCTGGCCGGTCTCGGCCGCGAGCTGGCCGCCCTGGTGGCCGGCCATGGCGGTGAGCAGCCCGAGCTGCTGGCCGGGCCCGAGCTGGGCGCCGTGCCGCTGGCGGCCGTCACGTCGATCGAGACCGGGCTGCCGTTCGTGATCGTGCGAAAGGCGGCGAAGGAGTACGGCACGGGCAATCGGCTGGAGGGCGTTTTCGAGCCCGGAATGCGCGTCTGCGTGGTCGAGGACGTGGTCACGTCGGGCGGCGCGCTGCTGTCCGCGGTGGAGGCGCTGCGCGAGGCGGATCTGCACGTTTCCGCTGCAATTTGCGTGGTCGACCGCGAGGAGGGCGGCGCCGAGGCGATCGCCGCAGCGGGCATCCCCTTCAAAGCGCTCTATACCAGTTCTCAGCTCGGTGTCGGCGCCGCCTCCGCGAACGCGTGAAATCCCTTTGCTGAAGCGGATTGTTGACGTCCGACGGCCGTGCTAGGGTAGCCTGATTGACCCATTCCGGCCCACGAAACGACCAGGAGGAATAAGGGTGACGAAGAGCGATTTCATCGACGCGGTTGCGACCAGATCGAACCTGTCCAAGAAGGACGCCGGTGCTGCGGTCGACGCCGTGCTCGAGTCCGTCAAGGACGCGCTTTCCAAGGGTGACGACGTTGTCTTCACCGGTTTCGGAAAGTTCACGGTGCAGAACCGCAAGGCCCGCACCGGTGTCAACCCGCGTAACCCTGGCCAGAAAGTGATGATCCCGGCCAGCAAGGTGCCGAAGTTCTCGGCGGGCAGCCAGCTGAAGGCCGCCGTCAAGTCGTAACTCCGGCCTCCGGAGGTCTCTCGCGCACGCCCGCTGCCCCGTAGAGGCGCGGCGGGCGTGGCGCGTTAAAGAGGGAGGGTCTGGCTTCAGCCTGCACCCCACGCTGGCCAGCTCGCGGCGGTGGTCCTGGCTTCAGCCGACGGCGACCGCAAGGAGCGGACATCCGCCCCCATGTGCGAACATATGTTCGCATGACTGCGTCCGCAGCCCAGCTCTCGCTCGACGGCGCCGACCGGCTGGTGGTCCGGCTGGCCGATCGTCGCGCGCCACTGGGCATGGCCGAGGCCGCCTCCAGCCTCTTCGCACTGCGAGGCGCGCCGCCCTCAGCCCTGGTCCACCAGCTGGTCGACGAGGTGGTGCGGAGCGACCACCGCCTGGTCTGGCGGTCTCCCACGGAGGTGGCGCTGGCCGAGTGGGAGGAGGTGGCGACCCTCTACGACCTGCCGCTCGAGCGGGCGCCGTTCGTGGTGTTCGACCTCGAGACCACCGGCACCCGGCCGGGCGTGTCGCGGATCGTCGAGATCGGCGCCGTGCGCCTGCAGGGGTTCGAGCAGGCCGGCGAGTTCGAGCGGCTGGTCGACCCGGGCGTGCCGGTGCCGTCCACCATCACCCGCATCACCGGCATCCAGACGCGCGATCTGCGCGGGGCACCGCGGATAGCGAGGGCGCTGCCGCCGTTCCTCGAGTTCGCGGAGGGCGCCGTGCTGGTCGCCCACAACGCCCGCTTCGACGTCGGCTTCGTCGACGCCGAGCTGTCGCGACTCGAGGGCCGCCGGCTGGCCGCGCCAGTGATCGACACGGTGGCGCTGGCGCGGCGGCTTCTGGAGGGGCGCCTGCCCCGCATGAACCTGGGCACGCTGGCGGAGCGGTTCGACACCACGGTTCGCCCCTGCCACCGGGCGCTGGCCGACGCGCAGGCCACGGCCGAGGTGCTGGTGCACCTGCTGGGGATGGCCCAGGAGCACGGCGTTCGCACCGTCGCCGAGGCGGTCGCCTTCGCCGCTCCTCAACGTCGTCGCGTGCGGCTCCGCCGCGAGCTGGCCCGCGACATCCCCGCCGGGCCCGGCGTCTACCTGTTCCACGACGCTCACGACCGGGTGCTGTACGTCGGCAAGGCCACTGACCTGCGCGCGCGTGTGCGATCGTATTTCGCGGGCTCCGGGCAACGGCGCGCCGTGGAGCACGCCCTGGAGGCGACCGCCCGCATCGAGACGCGGCCGCTGGGCAGCGAGCTGGAGGCGTCGCTGCTCGAGCTGGAGCTGATCCTGCGGCTGCGGCCGGATGCGAACCGTCGCTCGGTCAACCCCGAGCGCAGCTGCTACCTGACTCTGACCACCGATGAGCGGGTGCCGCGGGTATCCGTCACGTCCGAGCCACGGCCGGGTGCCGTCAGCGCCGGCCCGCTGCGAAGCCGCGGCGAGGCGCAGGCCGCGGCCGCGGCGATCCGCTCGTCGTTCCGGCTCCGCAGCTGCCGGCCGGCCCTGCCGGAGGACGACGGCAGCTGCCTGGCCGGGCTGCTGGGCCGGTGCGCGGCACCGTGCCGCGGCGGCGCCGTGGTGGAGGAGTACGCCCGCTCGGTGGCGGCGGCTGCCGGCTGGCTGCGCGGAGAGGACGGCGGCACGGCGGTGTCCGGCCTGCGCATGCGGATGGCCGCGCTGGGAGCGGATCAGCGCTACGAGGAGGCCGCCCAGCTGCGCGACCAGCTGGAGGCGCTCGAGCGGGTGCGTACCGCGCTGGGCCGGCTGCGCGCCGCGACCGCCCGCACCGGCGTGCTGCTGGCGTCAGACATGGACGACCGCTTCGTGCAGGCATTTGCGTGCGCCGGCGGTCGCGTGGTGGCCCGGCGGCGTCTGCCCCGTGCCGGCGATGCCGCGCTCGAGTGCGCCCCGCTGATCGCCCCGCTGCGAGCTGCGCTGGTGACCAGGCCGGCTCCGCTGCGACCTGACCAGGCCGACGTCGCGCACCTGATCTCGGCGGCCTTTGCGCGGCCCGGCCGCAGCGTCGTGGCGGTACCGCTGGGCGCAGGATGCGATGGCATCGGCCGCCACGCACATCGCCGGCCGGCGGGGCCGGGTACCCTTACGTCGATGAACTTCGCCGACCGCCTTGCAGCAGCCGTTGTCCGCAAAGGCACCAGCCTCTGCGTCGGCCTCGATCCCCGGATCGATCTGTTGCCGCCGGAGCTCGTCACGGGGCTCAAGGCCGGTCCCGCCGGGCGCGCGCGAGCCTACGAGCGGTTCTGCATGGCGCTGATCGAGTCGGTGGCCGAGGAGGCCGTGGCGGTGAAGCCGCAGGTGGCCTTCTTCGAGGCGCTGGGCGGCCACGGGCTATCCGCGCTCGACCGGGTCTGCGCCTTCGCGTCCGAGCACGATCTGATCGTGATCGCCGATGCCAAGCGCGGCGACATCGGCTCCACCTCTCAGGCCTACGCCGAAGCCTGGCTGGCGCCGCGCGACGGCGGCCCGCCGGTGGCCGACGCGATGACCGTGAACCCGTACATGGGCGGCGACTCGCTGGAGCCGTTCCTGCTCGCCTGCGGAGCCGGGTCCGGCCTGTTCGTGGTGGTGCGGACGTCCAACCCGGGTGCCGCCGACCTGCAGGAGCAACGGCTGGCCGACGGACGGCGGGTATGGGAGCGCACGGCCGAGCTGGTGGCCGGCTGGGGTGCGGAGCTGGTCGGCGAGTCGGGGCTTTCCAGCGTCGGCGCGGTGATCGGCGCGACCAGCCCCGAGGCCGTCGAACGGGCGCGCGAGCTGATGCCCCATCAGGTGCTGCTGCTGCCGGGGGTGGGCGCGCAGGGCGGCCGCGCCGGCGATCTCGCAGCGGCGTTCAGGGATCACCCGGCCGGCGGCCTGGTGGTGGCGGCCCGGTCGGTGATCTACGCCTGGCGTGAGCGCCGCGGCGACTGGCAGCAGTCGGTGCGCCTGGCCGCCGCAGAACTGCGCGCCGCCACACCCGTCGCCTGACGCTCGACGGCCGGCCTCACGCCTGCGTGGATGCCGGCGAGCGCCGGAAGGGCATTCGCCGGTCGGGCCGCACCAGCCAGGCGGCGCAGGCGAGGGCGGTGATCGCTGCCAGCGTGATATCGGCGCTCGCGATCAACAGCACCGCCAGCGCGACGGCCAGCTCGAGGCCCGCCAGGTCGGCGATGACGCCCCTGCGGATCATGCCCCAGACCGTGTCGGCGGCCGTCACTGCTGCGATCGCGACCAGCAGCCCCAGCCATCCGGCGCCCAGCGCCCAGCCGGCCAGGCCGGCCTCGATCACTGCCGTCACGGTCACGATCGAACGATTACGACCTGCGAACACACATCAACTCTACGTGGGTCGACCGCCGGGTCAAGTGTAGACTCCGGAGGGCCGATGAGCGGGATGTGCAGGGTCACTCAGTGTCTTCGAACAGCTCGCGAGCCGGCGTCAGGATGATTCTCACGGTCACTGCCAACGCTGCGGTCGACAAGACGCTGACGGTCGCCAACCTGCAGCTCGGGCGGCGCCACCGAGCCCAGCAGGGTCTGGTCATGCCCGGTGGCAAGGGCATCAACGTGGCCCGCGCCCTGCGCCGCCTGGATGAGCCCGTGATCGCCACCGGCCTGGCCGGCGGCCGGGCCGGCATGCAGATCACCGACGGGCTGGACTCCGAGGGAATCCTCAACGACTTCGTGCGGATCGCGGCCGAGTCGCGCACGTCGACGGCCGTGGTCGACCCCACCAGCGGCCTGCAGACCGAGATCAACGAGTACGGCCCCGAGGTGACCGCCGACGAGGTGGGGGCGCTGGTCGACCGCGTCCGCTACCTGGCCGGAGCGGTATCGACGGTGGTGTTTGCGGGCAGCCTGCCGCGCAGGATGGAGACCTCGTTCTACGCCGACGTGACCCGCGAGATGAACCGGCGCAAGGTCAGCACCGTGATCGACACCGACGGCGAGCCGCTGCGGCTGGCCCTGGCGGCCGAGCCGACGCTGGTGTTCCCCAACCAGCGCGAGGCGGAGGCGCTGGTCGGAAACGAGTTCCAGACCGACGAGGACTTCCAGCACGCGCTCTCGGCGATCGAGGCGATGGGCGCGCACGGCGTGGTGATCACGCTCAAGACCGGGTGCTACGCGCTGCTCGCGGCCGGCAAGACCAAGGCCCGCATGTTCCGGGCATGGATCCCGCGCATCGAGGCGGTGTCCACGGTCGGCTCCGGCGACGCCTTCCTGGCCGGGTTCCTGTCGGCCCACCAGGCCGGCCAGGCGGCTGACCAGTGCCTGAAGATGGGGCTCGCCTGTGGCGCCGCGAACACCCAGACCGTGGGGGCGGGTGTGTTCGAGTCGCGCGAGGTGCCGCGCTTCGCGGCCATGGTCGAGGTGCAGGAGATCGCTCCCACCGCCGCCCGCGCGTCCTGACCGGCGACGGCCGGGAGGCTTTGACCGGGGCGGTTGGTAGACTGCAAAGGACATTGAACTTTCGTCATCATCGGTGTGATTCCTCTCCCGGCCCGCAAGGGCCGCGTGTGTTTTTAAAGGGGGTTGTGCGGGTTGGAGATTGAGATCGGGCGCGGCAAGAAGGCGCGCAGAGCCTATGGATTTGACGACATCGCGATCGTGCCCAGCAGGCGCACCCGCGATGCCGAGGACGTCGACATCGCCTGGCGGCTGGGGCCGCATCTGCTGGAGCTGCCGCTGCTGGCGGCGGCCATGGACGGCGTCGTGTCGCCGGCCACAGCGATCGAGCTGGGCCAGATGGGCGGTCTCGGCGTGCTCAACCTCGAGGGCATCTGGACACGGTACGAGGACGCCGATGCCCTGCTCGAGCGGATAGCCAACTTCGACAAGGCCGAGGCCACCCGCGAGATGCAGAAGATCTACGCGGAGCCGATCAAGCCCGAGCTGATCGGGAAGCGGATCAAGCGAGATCAAGGACGCCGGCGTGATGGCCGCTGCGTCGCTGACACCGCAGCGCGTCCGTGAGCACTGGCAGCTGGCGCTCGACGCCGGGCTGGACGTGCTCGTGATCCAGGGCACCGTGGTCTCGGCCGAGCACGTCTCGACCGTGGTGGAGCCGCTCAACCTGAAGGAGTTCATCGCCACGATGCCGGTGCCGGTGATCGTGGGCGGATGCGCCTCCTACCAGGCCGCGCTGCACCTGATGCGCACCGGCGCCGCCGGCGTGCTGGTCGGAGTCGGCCCCGGTGCCGCCTGCACCACCCGCGGCGTGCTCGGGGTGGGCGTCCCGCAGGCCACGGCCATCGCCGATGCGGCGGCGGCCCGCGTCCAGCACCTGCTCGAGACCGGCCAGTACGTGAACGTGATCGCCGACGGCGGCATGCGCACGGGCGGCGACATCTCCAAGGCCATCGCCTGCGGCGCCGATGCCGTGATGGTCGGCTCACCGCTGGCCCGCGCCAACGAGGCTCCCGGCCACGGCTACCACTGGGGCATGGCCACGTTCCATCCCAGCCTGCCGCGCGGCGCCCGGGTCAAGACCGACCAGGTCGCCACGCTTCAGGAGATCGTGACCGGCCCGGCCCGTGAGAACGACGGCACGCTCAACCTGATGGGCGCGCTTCGCACTTCGATGGCGACCACCGGCTACGACACGATCCAGGCCTTCCAGAAGGCCGAGATCATGTTCGCGCCGGCGCTCCAGACCGAGGGCAAGAAGCTGCAGCGGGAGCAGGCGATCGGGATGAGCCGTTGACCGAGCGCCGGACGCGGGCTGAGCAGGCGGGGGCGGCGCTGGCCGGCCCGCCGGCTCCTCACCGGCCGGTGCTCGTGATCGACTTCGGCGCGCAGTACGCGCAGCTGATCGCGCGGCGGATCCGCGAGCGCCGTGTCTACTCCGAGATCGTCGCCTCACGACATGCCGGTGGCCGAGATCGCGGCCCGCGATCCGATCGGGATCGTGCTGTCCGGCGGCCCGGCGTCGATCTATGAGCCGGGGGCGCCGTCGGTCGATCCGGAGCTGTTCGCGCTGGGCGTGCCGGTGCTGGGCATCTGCTACGGCATGCAGGCGATGGCGGCGGCGCTGGGCGGCGAGGTCGGGAACACCGGCCTCGGCGAGTTCGGCAAGACGCCCGTATCCCTGGCCGAGGGCAGCCTGCTGTTCGGCGACATCGCCGCCGAGCAGTCGTGCTGGATGAGCCATCGCGACAGCGTCGTCCGCACGCCGCCCGGCTTCACCGTGACGGCCGTGACGCAGACGACCGCGATCGCCGCGATGGAGGACCGGGAGCGCGGGTTCTTCGCCGTGCAGTTCCATCCCGAGGTCGCGCACACCCCGCACGGCACCGAGATGCTCGGGGCAGTTCGTGCTGGAGGCCTGCCAGGCGCCGCCCACCTGGACTCCGTTGCAGTTCATCGAGGAGCAGGTGGCCCTTATCCGCGAGCAGGTCGGCGACGACCAGGTGATCTGCGCGCTGTCGGGCGGCGTCGACTCGGCCGTGGCCGCGCTGCTGGTGCACAAGGCGGTGGGCGATCAGCTCACCTGCGTGTTCGTCGACCACGGCCTGCTCCGCAAGGACGAGGCCGAGCAGGTGGTGGAGGCGTTCGAGGAGCACTTCCACGTCCCACTCGTGCACGTGCAGGCGCAGGACCGGTTTCTCGACAGGCTGGCCGGTGTCAGCGACCCCGAGACGAAGCGCCGCATCATCGGCGAGGAGTTCATCCGCCTGTTCGAGGACGAGGCGCAGAAGCTCGGCGACATCCGACACCTGGTGCAGGGCACGCTCTACTCGGACGTGATCGAGTCCGGCAGCCGCACGGCGGCCAAGATCAAGTCCCACCACAACGTGGGCGGCCTGCCCGAGGACATGGACTTCGACCTGGTGGAGCCGCTGCGCATGATCTTCAAGGACGAGGTGCGGCGGGTGGGCGTCGAGCTGGGGCTGCCCGAGCGCATGGTGTGGCGCCAGCCGTTCCCGGGGCCGGGCCTGGCCATCCGCATCATCGGCGAGGTCACGCGTGAGCGGCTGGAGGTGCTGCGCGAGGCCGACGCGGTGCTGCTGGAGGAGATCCGGCGGGCCGGGCTCTACCACGAGCTGTGGCAGACGTTCGCCGTGCTACCGGCGATCCGGAGCGTGGGCGTGCAGGGCGACTCGCGCACGTATGCCTATCCGATCGTGATCCGCGCGGTCAGCTCGGAGGATGCGATGACGGCCGACTGGGCGCGGCTGCCCTACGACCTGCTGGAGCGGATCTCGAGCCGCATCATCAACGAGATCGCCGGGGTCAACCGGGTGGCGCTGGACATCTCCAGCAAGCCGCCGTCGACGATCGAGTGGGAGTGACGCGCGACAGTTAACGCGATGGCCGCCGGCGGTGGCGAACGCGAAGTGATCGAAGCGAGCCTGCGCCGTGGCAGCCTCGCGCGAAGTACCGGTGAGGCTACGTGTGAGGCGGTGCTTGCGCAAACGGCTCACCCATACGCACTCGAACTGAGCCTGAACGTGTAGCTGGCCGGCTTCGCGTCCTTGTTTCCCGCGAAGTCCACGGCGCGTGCCCGTACCCGGTAGCGGTGTCCGGGACGGAGGTGGTAGAGCACGAACGAGCTGCCCCCCTTGGCCATCCTCCAGCGGCCGTTGCCGACGCGGTACTGGAACCGAAGCACCGTGAAGGCCGATGCCGGGTCGGCGTCCCTCGCCGCCATCGAGAAGCTGACGGTGGCGAACTTGCTGGGGCTGGGCGGCTTCGATGTGAAGTGCGTGCGGGTGGGCGGGATCCGGTTGGTGGCCCACCACAGTGCACGGGCGATCAGGGGCGCGGCCTGCGGTGACTCGATCGGGTCGTATCCCCCGCCACCGCTGAGGACACCGGTCGACCAGGGGTTGAAGCCGAGGTCGACCACCCGGCCGGGCTGATCCTTGTTCTCGAAGTGGATAGCGAGCAACGACTGGCCGTAGGGGTAGGCCGTCGTCGGCTGCAACCGCGCCAGCACCGACTCGTTCCAGCTGTTCTGTGCGATCTCGGCACCCGAACCGGCGCCGTGGACGTGGAACGACGTCAGGTTCTGGGTCAGGAAGTGCGGCTGCACGGTGCTCGCCTTCAGCGCGCCGCCCTCGATGGCGGGCGGGTCGGCAAATGCGAGCGGGCTCCAGTTCGCCGACCAGGCGCCGCCGGCCGAGCCGATCGCGCTCTGCTGCGTCCACAGGCCGCCGCTCGTCCAGTGCGTCTGGCCGCCCAGCACGACGCCGTGGCCGTCTGCTGCGAAGCTGGTCAGCGCGCTTGCGGCAGCGAGCTGGTCGAAGACATCCTGGTCGGTCACGACCAGCGCCGCCTGGTAGCCGGCCAGGTCGGCGTTGGTGAGCGCGTGCGGCACGGCGGCGGCGGAGGAGATGTCGACCAGATCGGCGGCCCGCGGCACGGCCAGCAGGTTGGCGCGGTCGAGGCGGTGAACGATGTCGTAGACCGCGTCCGGTGCCAGGGCGGTGATGATCTTCACGTGCAGCGTGGGGTGGGCGGGCGCGGCCCGGGTCTTCCAGCTGACGGTGTCGGAGCGTGGTGTCACCGTCGGGCAGCACGCTCGCCGTGTAGCCGGCTCCCGACGCGAGCGTGCCGTTCTGGGTGACGACGATCGTGGAGGTGCCGGAGCCGGCCACCGTCACGGCCAGCGGCGTGACGCTGCCCGTCCGGTGGAAGCTGACCTGCGTGGACGGGTCGGTGACCGAGACGGGGGCGGCGTAGGTGAAGGTGACCTGCGAGTGGTAGCGGTCACCGGTGGTTGTGGTCGAGATCAGCACGGAGGGTCCGCTGGCGAACGCCGGCGGTGCCTGCCCGGGCATCGCCGCAAGTAGCGCCAGGACGATGAACGCCTTGCGGTACATCCTGTTTGCTATATCGGATTTGCCAAGGAATGGCTTGAGCGGCCGGGTTTGAAGCGTCTGGCTTCAGCCTGACCCTGCCGAGGCCGGCCTGTGCTGGGAGCGGCGTGGCCGGGAAGGCTGCCACCGTCGGGCAGGCTTCCCTTCCGACGGTGCGCGTTCGCCGCCGCCGGCGGCTATCGCGTTCAACTCCAGGCCCAATCTCTCACCCACCAACCGGCATGCGGCATCCCGCTCGCAAACGCCGCCCCGGTCACCGCGCCCACGTCCACCGGCACCCGCCGGAACTCGACCTGCCCTCCGTCCACGATCGCGTACTCGGCCCATGGTGGGTTGCGGAAGGCGCCGCCGTCGGCCGCCGCCTCGAACGGCATCCCCACGCTGCCCGGGTTCACCACCAGCGAGGGCCCGTGGCGGCGCAGCATCGCGACGTGCGTGTGCCCCCCGGCCAGCACCGTCTGCGTGTGCGTGCCGAGCATCCGCGTCACCTCCGCCTCCGGGGTCGTCGCCATCAGCGTCTCCGTGTTCGACCGCGGCGTGCCGTGGAAGCAGACCAGGTCGTCGAGCTCCACGACCGGCCGGTAGCCGGCAAGCAGGTCCAGGTGCTGCGGCTCCAGCTGCTGCGACGCCCACAGGTCGATCTCGAGGATCCGTCGCGTATCCTCGTCGGCGTCCTCGTCGAGCTCCGGGTCAATCAGCCACTCGTCGGCGTTGCCCATCACGACATCGCAGCCCAGCGCGGCCACAGCCTCGATCGTCTCGACCGGCTGCGGGCCGGTGGCCGCCACGTCTCCGAGGCACACGATCCGCTCCACGCCGCTTCGCCGCGCGTCGTCGAGCACCGCTTGCAGAGAGACCAGGTTTCCGTGGATGTCCGCGATCAGTGCGGTGCGCACGGAGGCAGGGCCCTCACCGGGTCACGGCCTCCGGGTGAATCCGCCCCGGTGCCTGCGAGAGGCGGCCACCGCTGCGGCCGGCCCTGACAGCCAGCACCTCCGCCAGGATCGAGACCGCGGTCTCGGCGGGTGTGACCGCCCCGATGTCGAGACCAAGCGGGCCGGAGATGCGCGTCAGGTCGGCCTCGCTGTAGCCGGCGTTCAGCATCCGCTCCCGGCGCCGGTCCTGGGCCCTGCGGCTGCCCAGCGCCCCGATGTAGGCGGCCGGGCTGCGCAGCGCCGGGCCGAGCGCCGGCTCGTCGAAGCGGGCGTCGTGTGTCAGCACCACGACGTAGGTGGCCTCGTCGGCCGGGTGCAGCTCGTACGCCATCGCCGGCCATCCCACCACGATCTCGTCGGCATCGGGCAGACGCTCGGCTCGTGCGAACTTCGCGCGGGCGTCCGACACGATCGTGTGGAACCCCACCTGCTTGGCGGCCCGGCACAGCGCCTGCGCCGTATCCACGGCGCCAAAGATCATCATCACCGGTGCGGGTGCATAGTGCTCCACGAAGGTGTCCGGCGTCTCCCGCACCGCTGCCGAATGGGCATCGCCGCTGCCGTAGCTCTTGGTGCCCGCGTCCGGGCCGGACAGCACCGTCGTCACCGACAGACGCTCGTCGCCCTCGACCGCCTGCCGCACGCGCGCCACCTCGTCGGCGTCGAACGGGGCGATGAACACCTCGATCTCACCACCGCAGGGCAGGCCCACGTCGAACGCGTCGTCGTCGGTGATCCCGTACTGGACGAGCGTCGGCATGCCGTCGCGCAGCACCTCCTGGGCGCGCAGCACCACGTCGCTCTCGACGCATCCGCCCGAGACCGATCCGCGCATCTCTCCGGACTCCGTCACGAACAGCCTCGAGCCGAGGGGGCGCGGAGCCGAGCGCCGGGTGTCGACGACCATCGCCACCGCCACCCGTTCTCCCTGGCCGCTCAGTTCGGCGGCGTCGTCGAGCATGTCACGCATGCCCGAAGCTTATCCATTGAGCGCGCAAGCGCATAGATACGGCCGGCCGGTGATGGCGACCACCACAAATCGGGGATGGCGGCCGCCCCCGCGGGACGCGACCATGCAGCGGTGCTGCCGGTCCTGACACGAGAACGGCGTCGTCTCGAGGGCGGCGTCGGCACCCGTGAGCTCTGCTCGCACCTGTGTGAAGCGCTGGCCGATGATCTGCATGCGTCCGACTGCCTGGTCTCGAGGGTCGATGCCGAGCGAGGCATGCTGGTCGACCTGGCGGGATTCACGCGCACCCCGCAGCGCTCGCTGGCACCCGCCGCTGAGCTCCCGATCGGCCGGGATCCGGCATCGCGCGCGGTGCTCGAGCAGGGGCGCCGGTACACGACCTGGGTCGGCGACCCCGGCGCCGGGCTGGTGATGCGCATGGACGGGCCGGGTGGCCCGTACCTGGTCGAGGTCTGGTCGGACGATTCGCACGCAGGCCTACGGCCGCGCCGAGATCCGCCGCTCAATGCGCCGGGTGAGCCAGGCCGCGGCGCTGCTCGACGACGCCGTGCGGTGCGACGGCGACGAACGGCTCCGGTTTCAGCAGGCCGCGGCCGAGGCGCGCGAGATCGGAGCCGCCGACCTCGAGTTGCCGGCCCTGGCAGAGGCGATCGGCGAGCGCCTGCTGCTGGACGAGGAAGAGCTCCGCGAGGTGCGGCTGGTGGCGCTGGTGCACGAGGCCGGCCGGTCACACATCCCGGACGCCCTCCACGACAAGGTCGAGCCGCTGACGCCGGTGGAGTGGGCCGTGGTGCAGCGCCATACCCTGATCGGCCAGCGGATGCTGTCGCGGATGCCCTACCTGCGGCCGGCGGTTGCCGGCGTGGGCGCGATCCGCGAGCACTGGGATGGCGGCGGATACCCGCATGGCTTCGCCGGCGAGGAGATCCCGCTCAGCTCCCGGATCGTGGCGGTGTGCGCCGCCTACCGCGCGATCAGGCGTGGCCGGCCGGGCCGCCGGCCGCTCGACCACGACCAGGCGATCGCCGAGCTGCAGCGCGCCGCAGGCATCCAGTTCGACCCGCGGGTGGTCGACGCCGCCGTCGCCACGATCGCTCCGGCCGGCGCCAAGCCCACGGTGCGACTCCGCGTGGCGGCGATCTGAGCTAGCATTCGACGCTGTTTGCGCCGCCCGGGCCGCTGCATGCCCGTGGCGGCCTGTCCGCTTCACGCCCGAGGATCGATGAAGACCTACACCGCAAAACCACGCGAGATCGAGCAGGCCTGGCGCCTGGTCGACGCCGACGGCCAGATCCTGGGCCGGCTGGCGACCGAGATCGCGGACACGCTGCGCGGCAAGAACAAGCCGGCCTACACACCGCACGTGGACACCGGCGACTTCGTGATCGTCGTCAACGCCGAGAAGGTGCGCGTGACCGGCAAGAAGCTCGACCAGAAGATCTACTACCGGCACAGCGGCTATCCGGGCGGACTGCGTGAGCGGACGCTGGCCGAGCAGCTGGCCCGCCGGCCCGAAGAGGTCATCCGCAAGGCTGTCAAGGGCATGCTGCCGAAGAACAAGCTGGCCGCTGCGCAGCTGCGCAAGCTGAAGGTCTACGCCGGCCCGGAGCATCCCCACGCCGCCCAGAATCCCGCACCGTTGAAGGAGAGCTCGTAGTGGCCACAACCGCAGTCGTATACCGCGCCACCGGCAAGCGGAAGACCTCGGTCGCCCGCGTCGTGCTGGTGCCGGGTTCCGGTCAGGTCGTCGTCAACGGCAAGGCACTGGCCGAGTATTTCCCGCGGCCGACGCTGCAGTCCGTGGCGATGGCCCCGCTGCGGGTGAGCGGCACCGAGGCCAGCTTCGACGTGCGCGCTCGGATCGTGGGCGGCGGCATCGCCGGCCAGGCCGGAGCGCTCCGCCACGGGATCTCGCGTGCGCTGATCGAGGCGGACGAGGCGCTGCGCCCCGAGCTGAAGAAGTCGGGCTTCCTGACGCGGGACGCGCGCCAGGTCGAGCGCAAGAAGGCGGGCCTGAAGAAGGCGCGCAAGCGGCCACAGTTCTCGAAGCGCTAGCCGACGCCGGGTTTGGCGCACGTGCGCAAGTTGTTCGGCACGGACGGTGTCCGCGGCCAGGCGGGCGTCGACCTGACCGAGTCCCTGGCGCGTGACCTGGGCGCCGCCGCGGGTCGGTTCGCGGGGCCCGGTCGCTCGATCCTGATCGGGCGCGATACCCGCGAATCGGGCGTGGCGCTGGAGGCGGCGCTGATCGAGGGTGTGGTGGCGGCGGGCGCGGTAGCCGTCAGCGCGGGCGTGATCCCGACGCCCGGCGTGGCCGTGCTGGCGCGTGAGACCGGCGCCGCGCTGGGCTGCGTGATCTCGGCGTCGCACAACCCGTTCCAGGACAACGGCATCAAGTTCCTGGGCGGCGACGGCCGCAAGCTGGCCGATGACGACGAGGCCGAGATCGAGCGGCTGATGAACGACGACGAGGGCGAGGGCCGGGGCCATGCAGAGCAGCTGGCGGACGCGGGCGGCCGCTACATCGCCTGGCTGGCTGCGACCTACGGCGACGGCGTGCAGCCCGGGTTCTCGATCGGCATCGACTGCGCCAACGGCGCCGCCTGGAACTGCGGGCCGGCGCTCTTCGAGCTGCTGGGCGAGCGCGTCGACCGGATCGGCTGCGAGCCCGACGGCCGCAACATCAACGCCGGCGTCGGCTCGACGCACCTCGATGCGATCGCGGCGCTGGTGGCCGACCACGGTCTCGACCTGGGAGTCGCGTTTGACGGCGACGCCGACCGCTGCCTGGTCGTGGACGGTCACGGCCGGCCGGTCAACGGGGATGTGATCCTGGCGGTGCTGGCGATCGACCTGCACCGCCGCGGTCTGCTGGCGGTGGATACGGTGGTGGTGACCTCGATGACCAACCTCGGGTTCCACCGGCTGATGCGCGAAAACGACATCGCCGTCGAGGTCACCGACGTGGGTGACCGCTACGTGCTGGAGCGGATGCTGCAGACCGGGGCGATCCTCGGCGGCGAGCAGTCGGGGCACGTCGTCGACCTGGCGCACCATACGACGGGCGACGGTTTGGCGACGGCGCTGATGGTGCTGGCGTCGCTGCACCGGCTGGGGTTGAGCGCCGCACAGGCGAACGACATGCTGCGGCCGTTCCCGCAACGGCTCGTGGCCGTGCCGGCCGATCGATCCCTGCTACCGTCCGCGAACCGCATCTGGCAGGAGGTGGAGGCTCTGGGCGAGAAACTTGGAAACGACGGTCGGATCGTGCTCCGCGCGTCCGGTACGGAGCCGCTGGTGCGGGTCATGGTCGAGGCCGAGGATGAGGCCGAGTGCGAGCGCATCTGCGGGCATCTCGCGGGCCTCGTCGAAACCGAGATCGGAGCGTAACCTAGGCCGTATGTGTGGAATCGTCGGATACGTGGGCGACCGGGAGTGCAAGGAGTTGCTGCTGAGCGGTCTCGAGCGGCTCGAGTACCGCGGGTACGACTCGGCCGGCATCGCCCTGGTCAACGGCAGCATCGATGTGACGCGCCGGGTGGGGCGGGTGCAGATGCTGCGCGACGCGGTCGGCGACGGCAGCCACCCGGCGACGCTGGGGCTGGCGCACACGCGCTGGGCGACGCACGGCGGGGTGACCGAGTCGAACGCGCACCCGATCGAGGCCTGCGAGGGCTCGGGCGTGACCGCGGTGCACAACGGCATCATCGAGAACTATGTCCAGCTGCGAACGCGGTTGCTGGAGCAGGGCCACGAGTTCCACACGGACACCGACAGCGAGGTGATCAGCCACCTGGTCGAGGAGCACTACGACGGTGACCTGGTCGAGGCGGTGCGGCTGGCCTACAACGAGCTGCACGGGCACTTCGCGTTCGCGGTGGTGCATCGCGACCACCCCAACGAGATCCTGGCGGCGCGCCGGCAGTGCCCGCTGGTGGTGGGTGTGGGGGACGGGGAGACGTTCATGGCGTCGGCGATCCCGGCCTTCATGAGCGAGACGCGCCGGGTGCAGTACGTGCTGGACGACGAGATCGTGGTGGCGACGCCCGAGGGCGCGACCTTCCTGACGGGCGAGGGCGCCGTGATCGAGCGGCCGATCGAGCATGTGGACTGGGACGAGTCGGCCGCCGAGAAGCAGGGCTACGAGACGTTCATGCTGAAGGAGATCCACGAGCAGCCGGACGCGATCGCCGAGACGATCGGCGAGCGGCTCTACCACGGCGAGCTGCAGCTGGACGGCCTCAACCTGGACGAGCAGCAGATCCGGGACCTGTCGCGGGTGGTGATCCTGGCCTGCGGGACGGCGTACCACGCCGGGCTGATCGGTCGCTACCTGCTCGAGGAGTGGGCGCGGATCCCGAGCGAGTCGGACATCGCCAGCGAGTGGCGATACCGGCGGCCGGTGATCGACGACCGAACGCTGGTGATCGCGGTCTCGCAGTCCGGGCGAGACGATCGACACGATCGCCGCCATGAAGGAAGCGCGCGCACAGGGCGCGCACGTGCTCGCGGTCACGAACGTGATGGGC
The DNA here is from genome assembly GCA_963766445.1 of uncultured Actinomycetes bacterium. Classification (GTDB taxonomy): domain Bacteria; phylum Actinomycetota; class Thermoleophilia; order Gaiellales; family JAICJC01; genus JAICYJ01. Next base: position 279,178 of record CAVXZW010000019.1, read on the forward strand.
AGCCAGGCGACGCGCGACTGCGACTCGGTGCTGTACACGCGGGCCGGGCTCGAGGTCGGGGTGGCGGCGTCGAAGACGTTCACCAGCCAGGTGGTGCTGATGTACCTGCTGGCGCTGAAGCTGGGGATCGTGCGTGGCACGATCGACGCGACACGGGCGGAGACCTTGCTGGCGCAGGTGCGTGCGTTGCCGGAGCTGGCGCAGCAGACGCTGGATCGCGGCAACCTGGTTGAACCGATCGCGGACCGGTTCTGGGAGAGCGAGTTCTTCCTCTACCTGGGGCGCTACATCGGGCTGCCGATTGCGCTCGAGGGCGCGCTCAAGCTGAAGGAGATCTCCTACATCCCCACGGATGCGTACGCGGCCGGTGAGATGAAGCACGGGCCGATCGCGCTGCTGGACGACTCGACGCCGGTGGTGGTGATCGCGACCGACAACCACGTGTACGAGAAGGTGCTGTCGAACATCCAGGAGGTGCGCGCCCGCGGCGCGCACGTGATCGCCGTCGCCACGGAGGGCAACACGCGCATCGAGGAGCTGGCCGAGCACGTGCTGTACCTGCCGCGGACGGAGCCGGAGCTGCAGGCGGCGCTGGCGATCCTGCCGCTACAGCAGCTGGCCTACGCGATCGCAAAGCGGCGCGGGCTCGACATCGACAAGCCGCGCAACCTGGCGAAGACCGTCACCGTCGAGTAGCCGGCGGTGGCGCGGTTCGCATACCGAGTCAAGCGCGTAGCCGCCGACTGGTCGCATACCGTGGTTTGAGAAGGTCGGGTGCGGGTAGTCGCGCCGCATGCGAGAAGGCCGCGGGTTCCGCGTGCTGTCGCACGTGCGCGGCAGTCTCTGGTTCGTTCCCGTCCTGTGCGTGGGGGCGGGCGTCGCGCTGTCGTTCGCGACGCTTTGGATTGATGGGCAGGCGGGCCACACGCTGATTCCGCAATCGCTGACCGGCGGCCCCGACGCGTCGCTCAGCATTCTGTCCGCGGTCGCCACCTCGATGGTGAGCCTGGCTGCGCTGGTGCTGACAATCACGATGGTGGTGGTGCAGCTCGCGATGGGCCAGTTCTCACCGCGGATCGTTCAGCCGATCCTGAAGGACCGGCCGAGCCAGGTCGCGATCGGAATCTTCGTCGGCACGTTCGCGTTCGCGATGCTGGCGATGCGAGCCGTCATCATCGGCGGGTCCGGCGGCAAGCCCCAGGTTCCCGGGCTGACCGTCGTCGTCGCCTACCTGCTGGTTGTCGTCTCCATCGCCGTGCTGGTGCTCTACGTCCATCACATCGGCCGTTCGCTGCGTGTGTCTGCGCTGATCGAACTGGTCGGCCAAGACACACGGCAGCTGCTCGATGATGTCTACCCAGCCGACGAGGAGGTGACGTCCGCCGAGCAGATCTGCAGCCCACGCTCGGGTGTACTCGTTCACATCGACCACGAGCGGCTCGTCAAGGCAGCCCGTGAGGCGGACTGCACCCTTGAGTTGGTGCCGGCAATGGGCGAGTACGTGGCCGCGGGGACTCCGCTCTTGCTCGTCGACGGCGACCGCTCGCGGCTGCCCGACGACCTCGATGCCTTGCTCGTGCTGGCCCTGGAGCGCACGCTCGACCAGGACGTCGCGTACGGATTCCGCATGCTGGTCGATATCGCCGAGCGTTCGCTGTCCGACTCGTCGTACCTCGACCCGACCACCGCCGTGCAAGCCATCGACCGCCTCCACGACAACCTCCGCCACCTCGCACGTCGTCGCTTTCCTGACGGCACCTACCGTGACGAGGACGGATGTCTGCGGTTGGTGATGCGGGTGATGACATGGAAGGCATACGTCCATCTCGCCTTCGATGAGATCCGCCAGGCCGGCGCCGACTCGCCGCAGGTCGCCCGCCGTTTACGGGCTGCGCTGGACGACCTGGTTAGCTACGCGCCGGTGAAGCGCCGCGCCGTCCTGTTCGACCAGCTGACGCTGCTCGACCAAGCGGTCAACGAACGCGTTCCCGAGCAGGAACGGGACGCCTACATGGAGGCTGACCGTCAGGGAATCGGCGTCGCCGCCGGAGGCATCGCCGGGAAACCGGCATCGGCTCGCGTCGTCGAACTTCGGCGGCGCGACCATCCAGACGAGTGAGGACGGACGCACCCGCACCAGTAGAGTTGAGACCGATGATCACGATCTCCACGCTGGCGGAGCGCCCAGAGCTGGTGCCTGAGGTGGTCGAGATCGCGTGGCGGGAGTGGGGCGGGCTACAGCCCGAGCACGAGCAGCGCGGTGGCTGCGCGAGGCGGAGCGCGACAGCCGGCTGCACTCGCCCACGTCCGCCGCGTTCGTGGCGCTGGACGGCGATCGCGCCGTCGGCGTCGTGCAGCTGCACGAGTTCGAGCTCGACGACATGCGCGACCGCTCGCCGTGGGTGTGCGGGATGGTGGTGCTGCCCGAGTATCGCGGCGCCGGGGTCGGCAGCCGGCTGCTGGCGGCGCTCGAGCAGTTCGCCGCGGGGCATCGGGTGCCGCGGCTGTGGGTATTCACCGAGCACGCGGCCGCGTTCTACGAGCGCTGCGGCTGGCAGCGACATGGCGTGGCCGTCCAGGACGACGGGCCGGGCATCGTGCTCACCCGGGTGCTGTCGTAGCTGCGGTGCGTGCGTTGATCGCCCCGGTCACGACGGCGACGACGAACAGCACCACGGCCAGCGTGGGCTGGCCCGCTGACCACAGCGCCGAGGCCGCGGCGACCCAGACCGCCAGCTCGATCACGAGGCGTGCGGGCAGGCCGACCTCCAGCCGCCGCCTGGGCGCGAGGAACACACCCCAGACCACGGCCACGACGGCGACTGCGATCGCGGCCAGCGCGATCCCGGCCACACCGTCGGCGGCCTGCTGTCCCCAGTAGGCCACGGCCGCGAGCGCTGCCATCTCGCACACGAATCGAAGCCCCAGAACGATCGCCATAGGGGTCACGCTAGCCGCGGGCGGCCGGTTAGGGTGCGATAACCAGATGGGCGATGCCGGCATGCCCCTTCGAGGGTGGCACCGCGGCGGCTGCGATGGCACCTTGCGGACTAGCTCCGTCGTTTGACCCCGACAGCAAAGGCTCCCAAGACCATGTCCGACATAATCACCCGGGACGATGCCCGGGCGCTGGCACTGATCGACCGCGCACTCGGCCAGGGGCGCTTCACGGCCGACCTGGTCGAGCAGATCAGCGATGCGTTCGCATCGGCCACGCGCAGCGAGCGCGGCGAAGAGCCACAGCAGGCCGCGTAGGCTCGTGAGTTAGCGCGCGCTGTTGTCGAGCCGCTCGGCGACCTTCGCGCGGATCCGCTCGTCGAGAGCCGGCACCGCCGCGATCATCGAGTGGAACTCCTGCCGAGTCATCACCATCAACCGCATCGGCGACGTCGCGCGCACGGACGCGCTGCGGCGCTCCTCGTCCAGCAGCGCCATCTCGCCGAAGAAATCGCCCGCCGACAGGTCGGCCAGATGCCGCTCGCCGTCCATCACCTCGGCCGTGCCGTCGATGATGGCGAAGAACTCGTACCCGAACCCGTCGCGGCGGATCAGGTGGTACCCGGTGTCGACGTCGATCTCGTCCGCCCAGCTGCCGATCTGCTTCAGCTGCGCGTCCGAGAGTCCCTCGAACAGGGCGATCTGGGTGAGTTTGGCGGCGTCCATGCGCTGATCATACCGATCTGCGGATCACATGCCGCGCGCGCGCCGCTCGAACGCGCGGGCCACGTCCGACACCGACACCAGGCCCACCAGCCGGTCGTCCTCGATCACCAGCCCGCGCTGCAGCGGGTCGGCCGCCAGCCGCCCCACGGCCTCGGTCAGCGTCTCCTGCTCGTCCAGCAGCACCACGCTCTCCAGGGGCGTCATCACCTCGGATATGCGGGTGTCCTCCCACCGCGACCGCGGCACCGCCGCCACGTTCCGGAACGGCAGCATGCCCACCACGTGCTCGCCGTCGAACACCGGGTAGGTCGTGTAGCGCTGCGACCATACCACCGCGTCGAAGAACTCGGCGAGCGTCAGGGTCGGCAGCACGCAGACCGGGTCGCGCTCGATCACGTCGGCCACGGTCAGCCCGTCCAGCATCTCCCGCACGTGCTCCGTTCGGCCCTCTCCGCCGGCCGCCATCACGAGGAACAGGCCCACCACCGACAACCACACCAGCCCCGGGCCGAGGCCGAACGCCACCGCTGCGACGCCCAGCCCGATCATGACCAGCCCGAACCCGCGCCCGATCCCGACCGACACCCGGGTGGCCGATCCGCGATCGCGCTGGAACCGCCACAGCACGGCGTGCAGGATCCGCCCGCCGTCCAGCGGGTATGCCGGGATCAGGTTGAACGCCAGCAGGAACAGGTTGCTGATCCCCATCCAGACGACGACGCCGTCCACGGCGTCCGGCAGCGGGGCCAGCCAGGCAACGGCCGCGAACGTCGCCCCGATCACGAACGACACCGCAGGCCCGGCCACCGCCACCCGGAACTCTGCGCCGGGGCCGGGGAACTCGCCCAGGATCCGCGCCACGCCGCCCAGCAGCCACAGGGTGATGCCCTCGATCTCCATGCCCTGCCGCTTCGCGACCAGCGCGTGGCCGAGCTCGTGCAGCAGCAGCCCGGCGAAGAACAGCAGCGCCAGCGCCGCCGCCATCACCAGGTAGGTGGTATCGGAAAGCCCCGGGTTCTGGCTCGGGAACACGTCGCTCGCGTAGTTCGCGATCACCAGCGCGACGATCGGCAGCCACGTCCAGTTGACTCCGATCGGGATGCCGGCGATCCGGCCGAGGGGGATTACCCAGCGCATTGCGGAAGTCTAGGTGGCGTCCTCACGCTCTCCGAATGCGTCCAGCAGCGCTCGCACCTCGCACACGGCCACGAACCCCAGGCGCTCGAGGATCGGCAGCGACATCGCGCCCGCCTGTGTCACGAGGACGGGCGTGCCCGCGGCGACTGCCGCGTCCCATCTGGCCCGCACCAGTGCCCGGTAGGCGCCGCGACCGCGCCACTCGGGTAGCGTCGACCCCGCATTCAGCACCACGCCGTGCTCCGTGAAGATCGCGTTGCCGGTGGCGACGTCCACCCCGTGCACGGAGGCCAGGTAGCGGCGCGAGACCGCCAGGTCGCTGCGCTCGAACAGCGCGGTCAGTTGCTGGTCGCTGAGCTCGTCCTGCATGCCGAACGCCGTCCGCGCGATCCGCTCGCTGGCGGCATAGGCGTCGCGGGTGTCGGCGACATGCACGCTCACCCCCTCCGGCACCGGCTCGGGCTCGTGGTCGAGCACCATCCCGATCTGGAGCGGATCGTCCTCCCACACCATGCCGCGCTCGAGCAGCAGCTCCGGCAGCCCAGGCGGCCGGGCGGCGCTGCCGACCTCCCAGGAACAGCGATCGCGTCCGCGCTCGCGGAGCAGGTCGTGCACCTCGGCGATCACCTCGTCCAGCTCGTCGCGGTCGAACCGAAACCGCTGCGCCACGCTCCACTTCACGTCGCCGCCGTCGCCGCCCATCCAGAGCACGAACCGCGGACACACGATCCGCTCGTCGCCGCGGCCGAGCGGGGTGTAGGTGTTCGGGTTGTCCGCCAGGGCGAACACGTTGGGGTCGATCCCTGCCATCAGAAGCGGTCGACCAGCACCGAGATCTCGCCCACCACCTCAAACCCGAGCCGCTTCAGGATCGGCTGCGACATCGGCTCGCTCTGGGTCACGAGCACGTCGCGACCGCGGCGGCGGGCTTCGCGCCAGCGCTCGTGCACCAGCGCCCGGTAGGCGCCGCGACCGCGGAACTCCGGCAGGGTCAGCGCGCCCCCCAGGAAGGCCGCCCGCTCGTCGGCCAGCCAGGTGATGTCTGCCGTGGCAACCGCCCGTCCGTCGATGAACGCGAGGTAGCGCGTGACGAACCCGGGCCCGCGCAGCCAGTCATCGCCGGGAGACCAGTCGTCGCCCTGCTCGAATACCTCACGCACCTGATGGAGCTGTGCGTCGGTCTCCGCCCGGGCCACGGTGATGCCTTCAGCGTCGCCGCTGGACGGCTCCACGGTGCAGGCCAGCGCCAGCATCGAGGCCGGCTCGTGCGTCTCCATGCCGAAGCCGCGCAGCTGCTCGAGCAGCCCCGCCGGCGTGGCGCCGCTCGACGCCTCCCAGGTGATGGCTCGCCGGCCGGCGCCGGCGAACAGGTCGTGTACCTCGGCGATCACGGTCGCAAGGTCGCGGCCGTCCAGCCGCAGGCGCGACACGATGTTCATGTCGGGGTCGTCCTGTGGCCCGATCTCGGCCATGTAGCCGTCTCCGGCAACGCGTCGTGAGGCGGATCCCGATGGCAGCGGGGGCGACGGCGCGTCTTCGGCCAGCTCGCGCAGCGCCTCGCGGTCGGGTGCGGTCAAGCGGCGGCCTGCGCGCAGACCCGCTCGACGTTGCTGCGGTGCTCGCCGGCGTCGTCGTGGCCGCCTCGATCGGGGAACGGCACGTCGTCGGCCCGTTCCGGCGTGCCGCCGGCCTCGGCGAACGCGATCAGAGCGTTCACGTACTCGGCGTCCTGCGCGGCGATCTCGAGCGCGCGCTCCGGGGCGTGAGGGCGTCCGTGTCCGACCACGACGTGGCTGGGCCGGTGGCGCTCGATCAGCTCGATCAGCAAGGCCAGCGTCGAGCGGTAGTTCCAGGCCGAGTCGTAGATGAACGGAATCTCGTGCTGGGAGAGGTGGTCGCCCACGATCAGGAGCCCGGCCCCCTCGATCCAGGTGGTGATTCCATCCGTCGTGTGCCCGGGTGTGGCGTGGCTCTCGGCCCGCCATGGGCCGAGCTGGTACGGCTCCCCGTTCGCGGGCACCAGCTCGTCCACCCGCATGCCGTCGAGGCCCTCCAGCACCAGTCCGTACGGGCGCGACTCGGTCTCGACCGAGGCTCGCGCCTCGCCGGAGTGGATGCGCTCGGCCGCTGACTGGGATGCCCACACCTGCGCGTCGGGCAAGAGGCCGATGCCCATCACGTGGTCCCAGTCCGCGTGGGTGATCAGGATGTGGGTGGCGCCGTCGTGGGCGGCCTCGCGCGTCTCCCAGGTGGCGATCCCGGGATCGACCAGCAGCCGCGCGCCGTTGCCGTCGAGCGTCAGCGTCGTCGTCTGCCACAGCACGCTGGGCCACCAGCGGGCGGTCGGGGTCAGGTCGAGGGAGCGTGACACACCCCTGAGTGTAGTGTGCTCGGCATGCGGGTTGGGATCGACATGATCGAGATCGAGCGTGTCCGCGCCGCCCTCACCAAGCGGCCCAGGTTCGCCGACCGCGTGTTCACGGAGGAGGAGCGGCGCTACTGCTTCTCGCGGCCGAACCCGGCCCAGCACTTTGCCGCCCGCTTCGCGGGCAAGGAGGCCGTGGGCAAGGCGATCGGATGCGGCGTCGAGTTCATGTGGCGCGACATCGAGATCGCGGGCCGGCCCAAGCCCACCGTGACCCTGTCCGGCAAGGTGGCCGAGCTGGCCGAGCGCTTCGGCGCGGGAGATATCGACCTCTCGATGACCCACTCCAAGGGGATGGCCGCCGCAGTCGCGATCGTGCAGCCCCGGTGAGAACGACGCGGGCCGCGTAATCAAGCGGTCAAGCCATCGCCCATGGGCGCGTCGGTGGCTGCGGGCTGTTCATCGTGCGCGGATCCTGGCGTCGGTGGCAGCGCTGTCGATACTGTCAACGACGCGCCCGCGCTGGCGCTGGCGCTGGCGGATCTTGGCATCGCGATGGGCGTGGCCGGCGCAACCGTGTCCTCGGAGACGGCGGATGCCGTCATTACCGTCGACCGGATCGACCGAGTGGCGGATGCAGTGCACACCGGCCGACGGTCACTTCACATCGCGCGGCAGAGCGTGCTGGCCGGAAGGGGGCTCAGCCTCGGCGCCATGGCAGTCGCCGCCGCCGGATACCTCACACCGGTCGCGGGTGCCCTCTTCCAAGAAGCGATCGACCTCGCCGTCATCCTCAACGCACTGCGAGCACTGCGCGGCTGAGTCACCCCGACGCGGGAGACCCGAAACGGCGAGGGTAGTTCGCCACTGCCGGTATGTGGTTTTCCCGGTTGTGCGGATGTGCCTGGGGTGCGAGGCTCAGCTCACACGACGACTGGAGGCTGCATCATGTACAAGACCATCGTGCTGGCACTCGACGAATCCGAGGGAGCTGCGGATGCCCTGCCGTACGCGGTGAACTTGGCGCGACGGGATGCTGCAACTCTGGTGATCGCTCACGCACGCACGCACGCGCTCGAGACCTCGCAGGAGGCAATGCTCGCGCAGACGGTCGAGGGCTTGCGGAGTGGAGGAATCGACGCCGTGCTGGAGATCCGCACCAGCCTCGTTGAGGACGTTTCCAACTTTCTGAGCGACGTCGCCACCGAGGCGGGCGCCGACCTGATCGTGATCGCAGGACGAGGCCGCTCGGCCTTGGCCGGGGCGGTGCTGGGCAGTGTCACGCAGCGGTTATTGCATGTGGCGCCATGCCCCGTACTGGTCGTACCGATGCACACGGACGTCGCAACCGGCAAGGCGGGCGAGTCGGCTGCCAGAGGTGCCACGCGCTGAGCCCGCGGGTGCGCCGGAAACGCCATTTCCGATGATCTTTGGCGCGGCGCTTGCACCCGGTTCCGTGATTGAAGAAGATCGCGGTCCGCAAACGACTAGTTTGGAGGAGTGTCTGATGAACGCGATCCTGCTCGGTTATGACGGCACAGAGGCGTCCAAGCGGGCGCTCGAGCGAGCCATCGAGTTTGCGAAGGCTTTCCAAGCAAAGCTACTGGTGACGAGTGTTGCGCCGACGGCGCAAGCGGCGGCAGGCCGGAGTATGGGCGCGCTCGATCCGACCGATCCGCCTGAGCGCCATCAGGCCGAGCTCGACGAAGCCGCGGCGGTGATCAAGGCGGCCGGACTATCGGCCGAGCTGCTGCCGGCAATCGGCCACCCGGCGGAGACGATCGTCCAGATCGCGCAGGATAACAGCGCCGACATGATCGTTGTAGGCACGCGCGAACCCGGGTTCGTCCAGCGCTTGCTCGGGCAAAGCATCAGCCAGGCAGTTGCCCGCCATGCCAGCTGCGACGTCCTGATCGTCCACTAGACATCACCCGCACAGATTCCCATGTCGGCTACTCGTCGCTGAGATCCGTCCAGCGGAACGGTCGCACAACCCGCACGACTTGAGGCGCCGCCGGTGTCCGGGGCACCCGCGGCGTACCCGTTACGATGATCGCGGCGCAGCTGGGCCTCAGCCGAAACACTGGGCGCCAGACCCGACCATGAAATCCCCGCAAACAGCCACCTTGATCGTGCAGCCGCGATGAACGAGCTGCTGCCGCTCTACGACGCGACCGAGATGCGGGCGCTCGATGCGGCCGCGATCGACCTCGGCATCCCGGCCGCGGTGCTGATGGAGCGCGCGGGGCTGGGTGCCGCGCACGAGATCATGAGCCGTTTCCTCGATCGGCGGCGGTTCGCGATCGTCGCCGGGACAGGAAACAACGGCGGCGATGGCTTCGTCGTGGCACGCCATCTGCTGGCCGCGGGGCTGGAGCCCGAGGTGCTGTTGACAGGTCCGGCGACGCGGCTCAGCCCTGAGTCGCGCGGCAACCTGGAGGTCGCGGAACGGCTGGGCGTGCCGGTGCACCGCCGGCCGTCGCAGGCGCAGCTGCGACGCACGTTGCGCGGAGCGGAGGTGGTGATCGATGCGCTGTTCGGCACGGGATTCAGGGGAGCCCCGCGACCGGCTGCGGCGACGCTGATCGAGTCGGTAAACGCCGCCGGGCGGCCGGTGGTGGCGCTGGACATCCCGTCCGGCGTGGACGCGTCCGATGGCACGGTCGCCGGCGCCGCGGTGGCGGCCGATCTGACCGTCGCCTTCCACGGTCCCAAACTGGGCCTGATCGTGGCGCCGGGATGCCGTCATGCCGGTGCCGTGGTGCGTGGCCGACATCGGGATCCCGCCGCAGCTGGAGTCGCCCACCTGGTCGGCGCTGGCCACGCGCTCGCTGATCGATCTGGTGCCCCGCAAGCACCATGGGACGTCGAAGTACGGGGCTGGATCGGTGCTGGTGGTAGGCGGGTCCGAGGGCATGTCGGGGGCGCCGCTGCTGGCGGCGCGGGCGGCGCTGCGCGCGGGGGCGGGCATCGCCTGGGTGGCGGTGCCGGCATCGGTGGCCGCTCAGGTCGGCGCGGCGCAGCCCGAGCTGATGGTGCGCGCCCTTCCGGGCGGTCTCGATCTGGCTGACCGCGCGGGGGCGCTGGCGGTCGGTCCCGGTCTGGGCCGCAGCGCCGAGGCGCAGGGACTGGTCCGCCGCCTCGCGCAGCGGCATCGGGGGCCGCTGGTGATCGACGCCGACGGGCTGTTCGCGCTAGCCGGCAAGCTCGCCACGACCGCGCGGCGGAGGACGCCTGCGGTGCTGACGCCGCACGAGGGCGAGATGGCGCGGCTGCTGGGCCGCGAGTCGGAGTGGGTGGCTTCCAACCGGCTGGCGGCGGTGCGCGAGGCTGCGGCCGCCTCGCGGGCGGTGGTGCTGTTGAAGGGCGCCGACACCCTGGTGGCCGCGCCCGGCGGCGATCGGGTCGTGGTGTCGGTGTCGGACACCCCCGGGCTGGCCACGGCCGGCAGCGGAGACGTCCTCACCGGGGTCGTGGCCGCGATGCTGGCGAAGGGGCTCGATCCGTGGACGGCGGCATGCTGCGGCGCGGTCATGCACGCGCGGGCGGGGCGGATGGCTGCCGACGCGATCGGCCCGGACGGGATCACCAGCGCCGACGTGATCGAGGCGCTGCCCGGGGTGCTGAAGCCGTGATCTCCAGGGCACAGCGGCTGTCGCGAGCGACGGTGACGATCGACCTGTCGGCGATCGCCGCCAACGTGGGCATGCTGCGCGACCTGGTGGCGCCGGCGGACGTATGGGCGGTCGTGAAGGCGGACGGCTACGGCCACGGCGCGTCGGCCGTCGGCGGAGCGGCGTTGGCCGCGGGGGCGACAAAGCTCTGTGTCGCCACGTGGGAGGAGGCGCGCGCCCTGCGTGACGCGCTGTCCGAAGCGCCGGTGCTGGTGATGTCGCCGCTCGCACCTGGTGAGGAAGCCGACCTGGCTGGGGTGGAGGTGGCGGTCTCGTCGGTCGAGTCGTTCGCGCGGCTGCGGGCCGCGGCCCGCGAGCCGCTGGGCGTGCACGTCAAGGTGGACACGGGGATGGGGCGCTGGGGGATGGCCGAGGACGAGGCCCGCCGGGTGGTCGACGAGATCGTCGGATCGTCGCTGCTGCGCCTGTCCGGGCTGATGAGCCACCTGTCGTCGGCCGACGACGATGCCGACCACACGCGCCGGCAGCTGGAGCGGTTCCGGCGGTTCGCCGAGGGCCTTCCTGACTGCCCCCGGCATGTTGCCAACAGCGCGGGCGCGCTCGGGTACCTCGAGGCGCGGTTCGACGCCGTGCGCTGCGGGATCGCGATCTACGGGCTGTCGCCGTTCGGCGACGACTCGGCCGCGCGCGGCTTGGCGCCGGCGTTGCGCCTGGAGAGCTACGTGGCCCAGCTGAAGCTGCTCGAGCCGGGCGAGGGCGCCGGCTACGGGCGCCGGTTCGTGGCCGAGCGGCCGACCTGGATCGGGCTGGTGCCGGCCGGCTACGCCGACGGCGTGCCGCGGCTGCTGTCGGGCCGGATGGACGTGCTGGTGCGAGGACGGCGGCGCCGGGTGGCGGCCACGATCAGCATGGATCAGCTGACCTTCGTGATCGGTGAGCGCTGCGACGTGGAGCTGGGCGACCCGGTGGTGCTGATCGGCAGCGACGGCGACGAGCGGATCGGTGCCGAGGAGTGGGCGGCCCGCAGCGACACGATCGCGTACGAGATCGTGTGTGACATCGCCCCCAGGCGGCGGCGGGTGGAACATGTCATCGTCGACGGCTGATCCGCTCGCAGACATCCGCCGGCGGGCGCCGGTGGAGGGCGCATGGCTGGTCGGTGGCAGCGTGCGCGACATGTTGCTGGGGCGGCCGGTGCTCGACATCGACCTGGTCGTCGTTGAGGATCCGCGCACGGTGGCGAAGCGGCTGGCCGGTCGGTGCGGGGGCTCGCCGTTTCCGCTGTCGGAGCGGCACGGCGCCTGGCGGGTGGTTTCCGGCGAACAAACGGTCGATATCTCCGGGTGCCGTGGCAGCATCGAGGACGATCTCGGCCTTCGCGATTTCACCATCAACGCGATCGCTGTCTCCCTGGACAACGGCGAGGTCATCGATCCACACGAAGGGCGCGTGGATCTCGATCGGCGCCTGTTGCGGACGGTGTCGGATCACGTCTTCGTGGACGACCCGCTGCGCCTGCTGCGGCTGCCGCGGATCGCCCACGAGCTGGGGTTCGATATCGACCCGGCCAGCGAGCGGCTGGCGAGCAGCCAGGCTGAGCTGGCGTCGCGGCCGTCGGGCGAGCGCATCTTCATGGAGATGAAACGCCTGCTGGGCGGGGATCGGCCGGCGGAGGCGCTGCGGTTGGCCGATCGCCTCGGTGTGCTCGAAGCGGTGTTGCCCGAGATGGCACCGATGCGCGGGATGACGCAGAGCGGGCACCATCAGCTGGATGTCTGGGAGCACACGCTGCACGTCGTAGAGGCGGTGGCCGACATCGCCGAGCACCCGGAGTACTACCTGCCCGGGCATGCGCAGATGGTCGGTGTCGAGCTGGCCGCGGACGCCGGGGATGAGCTGACGGTCGCCCAGGCGCTGCGGCTGGCGGCGCTGTTTCACGACATCAGCAAGCCGCAGACGCGCGTGCAGATGGAGGCGCGGATCAGCTTCATGGGGCATGACCGCGAGGGGGCCGATGCGGCCGCATCGGTGCTGGCGCGCTGGAAGGCGTCGAACGCGCTGATCCGTTTCTGCCGGGTGCTGGTGCGCGAGCACCTGGCGCTCGGGTTCTCGATACCGCAGCGGCCGCTCGACCGCAGGATGGCGTACCGCTACCTGCGGGCCACCGAGCCCTGGCCGGCGGCAAGCGTGGTGCTGTCGGTGGCCGACCGGATGGCGACGCGCGGGCCGAGCTCGCGTCTGCGGCACCTGCGCCGCCACAGCGAGACGGCCGACGAGCTGCTCGGGCTGATCGCCCAGCTACGGGCCGATCACGCGCCGCCGCTGATGCGCGGCGACGAGATCGCCGAGGCCACCGGCGCACACGGTGCCGAGATCAAGCGGCTGGTCGATATGCTGGCCGAGGAGCAGGCGGCCGGCAGCGTGGCAACCCGGGAGGAGGCGCTCGCGTATGTCCGAGAGCAGGTTCGATAGGACGGCCGACCGGTACGTGGAAGCTGCCCAGAAGAAGGACTGGACGGCGTTCATCGAGCTGTGCCGGCCGCAGCCCGACGATCGGGCTCTGGACGTGGCCGCGGGCCCGGCGCTGCTCTCGGCGCAGCTGGTGCCGCTGGTGGCGAGGGCGGTGGCGCTGGAGCCGTCGCGCCCGCTGCTGGAGCACGCGCCGGAGGGCGTCGAGCCGGTGCTCGGCGAGGCGGAGCAGATGCCGTTCCAGGACTCGAGCTTCGACCTTGTCACGATTGTCAACAGTCTCCACCACGTGGCCGACATGCCGGCCGCCCTGGCCGAGATGGTGCGGGTGGTGACGCCGGGCGGCCGGGTCGTCGTGCAGGACTACCTGGCTGACGATGACCCGGAGCGGGCGGAGGTGTGGGAGCGGGTGGAGCGGCTGCGCGATCCCGACCACCGGCGGCTTCCGCGTCCGGGTGAGGTCCCCGAGCTGCTCGCCCAGCACGGATTCGGGGAGGACGAAGCGCAGACCTGGACGGCGTCCTGGTCGCTCGACGACTGGCTGGCGATGGCCGAGCCGCCGTATGCGGCGGAGGCAGAGATCCGCCGGCTGGTGGCGTCGGACCGGTTCGAGCTGACCGCCTGGCGGGCTCGCTTCACCGCGCGCTGAGGGCAGGTGAACGGGCCATAGGGCGCGAATATCTGCGGGGGGCATTCACCACCTGCGTGTACCGCGAGGGCGTGCGCGAGGATCACCCGCTGCCGTTCGAGCAGATCTCCGACGTACTGGAGCAGCCGGACTCTATGGCATGAACTTCCGGGACATGCCGGAGCTGCACTGGCAGTTCGGCTACCTCTACGCACTGGGCCTGATGGCGCTGTCGGGCGCCGTCTGTGGTGGCGCTTCCGGCGCGCAGGCTGGCTGTAGCAGCGCCGATCCCGCCGTCACGGCCGCGCAACGGCGGTCGCACAGCGGCCGTCACCACCTCGGGCTCAGAGCCCGCCTCGGCCCTCGCCAGGCTCCCGTGACCGAACCGTGACGGCTGTTACGTCCGCCGTGACGCCCGATCGCGATGGTTGCGCCGGTCGCCCCGAACCGGGGTTTGACTACGCATCGGCGGCCGTGTCGGTCCCGTGCGCGGTTCGTGACGAAGACCTGACGTAGCTGGTGCAGATCGGACGTCCCCGTTGCCAACAAGACCGTGACGAGGCGCACGCGAACGCCTCGCACCTCACGGTGCCGGCGCGCCTGCGGTTCAGGCTGCCTTGACCGGAGCAGCGCCTTCGACCTGCTGCAGCAGCGCTGCCAGCTTGCACTCCAGGTCGTGTGGCGTTCGCACCGGATACCCCGTCTGCCACTGCCCCGAGATCTCCGTCAGCCGGATGCAGTACATGAGGGTCTGGATGTCGCGTCGGTCGAGCATACGGATCAACACGTCGTCGTTCGACACACCTGTGACCATCCCCTGCAAGGGGGATAGCGGGTAGCGCTTGGTCATCCGGATCAAGCTGGTAGAGTGCGCCGCGCGATGATCAAGGTACTCGTTGCGGCGCTTGTCGGCACCATCATCGGGATCGTTGTGATGGTTGCCGTTATCGCCATCGCTGGCACCGATACAAGCGGTTCCTCCAGCGTTGGCTTGGGGGCGTTGCCGAACTCCACGTTCACCCCCTCCGGGTCGACCGGGGGAGGCACCACGCCGCCGCCGTCCAGCGGAGGTTCGAGCGGCCCTTCCAGCTCGAGTGGTGGCGGGAACGCCGCCAACGGCAAGGTGCTGTTCACCTCGAAGACCTGCGCGGGCTGCCACTCCGTGGTGGCCGGAACCGCGTCGCCGTTTCCGTCCGCACCCAACCTGGCCGAGCTGAACAGCTCGGGCGTGCTCACGACGGCCAAGATCCTGAACCAGATCGCGAACGCCGCCGCCCCCATGCCGGCCGGCCTGGCCAGCGGTCAGGACGCGAACGACCTGGCCGCGTACATCCTCACGCTCAAGTAATGCCATGAGCACCCCCGAGGCAACCCGCGTGCGCACCGGCGCCGACGCGCTGGTGGCCGCGCTCGAGGCGCACGGCGTCGAGGTCGTCTTCGGCATCCCCGGCCAGCACGCGCTCAGCCTCTGGGAGGCCCTCCGCGGCTCCTCGATCCGACCGATCGTCGTCCGCCACGAACAGGCCGCCGCCTTCGCCGCTGTCGGCTACGCACGCACCTCCGACCGTGTCGGCGTCTGCATCACCAGCACCGGCCCCGGCGCCTTCAACGCCTTCGCCGGCATGGGCGAGGCCGACGCGTCCAACCTGCGCATCCTGCACATCACCACCCAGGTGCCGAGCGACGCCGGCGAGCGGGGCTGGATGCACGAGACCGTCGGTCAGTCCAGCGCCTTCCAGGCCGTCACCCGCCATCACCTCCGCCCTCTCACCACCGCCGCGCTGGCCGCCGCAGTCGACGAGGCGCTGTGCGCGATCGCCTGCCGTCCCGGCCCGGCCATGATCGAGGCGATGACCACGGTGCTGACCGCCCCCGCCGAACCTGCCGAGGTCGCGGTGACGCGCCTGTCCCCGCCGGCGCCCGACCCGGCGGCCATCGGGCGCGTCCGAGAGCTGCTGGCCGGCGCTCAGGCGCCGCTCGTGTTCGCCGGCGGCGGTGCTCGCCTGCACGCCGCCCGTGTCGCCGAGCTGGCCGAGGCGCTGGACGCGCCCGTCGTCACCAGCTTCAACGGCAAGGGCGTGCTGCCGCCCGGGCACGCGCTCCACGCCGGCTCCTCCTGCGAGGAGCCCTCCATCCGCCGCCTGGTCGCCACGAGCGACGTCTGCGTCGCCCTCGGCACCCGCTTCTCGGAGGAGCCCACCTGCCACTGGGCCGTCGAGATCCCGCGCGCGCTCGTCCAGGTCGACCTCGACCCGGCCCGCATCGGCCGCAACTACCCCGTCGTCGAGGGGATCGTCGCCGACGTCGGCCGCTTCTGCGAGGCCCTGCTCGAGGCCGGCGTCACCGCCGGAGCCAGGGACGGCGTCGCGGCAGCCCGTGCCGCGCTGGCCGGCCGCCAGTCGGAGGTGGCCGCCCATGGCTTCGCCGCCGAGCGCGAGCTGATGCACCAGCTCGACGCGGCCCTCCCCGACGACGCGCTGGTGATCGCCGACATGACCATCCAGTCCTACTGGGGCGTGCTCTACCTGGACGCCAGGCGCCCCGGCGGCTACGCGTATCCGATGAGCGGCGCGCTCGGCTCCGGCCTGCCCACCGCGCTCGGCGCCGTCGCCGCGAACCCCGACGCGCCGGTCGTTGTCCTTGCCGGCGACGGCGGCTTCCTGATGGGCGGCCATGAGCTTGCCACCGCTCAGCAGAACGGCCTGCACTTCGTCACGCTGCTCGTCAACGACAGCGCCTTCGGCGTGCTCAAGAACTATCAGATGTCCGCCTACGGCCACTCCAGCTCGGTCGACCTGCGCTCGCCCGACTTCGAGCAGCTGGCCGCCGGCTACGGCGTCGGCTACCGCCGCATCGAGGACACCTCGCAGGCCGGCGACGCGCTGCGCGAGGCGATCGCCGGCCGGGGCGGCGGATGCCGCCTGATCGAGCTGCAGACCGAGCTCGCGGCACCTCCGCAGTCGATCTGAGCGCCGCCTACAATCGCCTCAGTGGAAGCTGCCAACCTGACCGACGCGCAGCGCGTCGACTACTCGATGACGGCCGGCGACGCGCTGCCGGTGGCCGTTCGCGGTGTCGGCTGCAGGATCGAGACGGCGGACGGCCGCAGCTACCTGGACGCATGCGGCGGTGCCATGGTGATGCTGCTCGGCCACTGCCACCCGCGCGTGGTCGAAGCGCTCGCCCGCCAGACGCAGCAGCTCAACTTCACCTACCGCTTCTCGTTCCGCAACGAGCCGATGCTGGAGCTGGCCGAGCGGATCGCCGGCCGCGCACCCGGCGACCTCGAGTGGTCGTTCTTCAACTCCTCCGGCTCCGAGGCCAACGAGTCGGCGATGCATCTCGCCGTGCTCTACTGGGAGCTGATGGGCAAGCCGGCGAAGATCGAGTTCCTGTCGCGGGCCACCTCCTACCACGGCTCCACCCTGGGAGCGCTGTCACTGTCCGGTTCGCGCTGGCGCGCCCCGTTCGAGTCGCTGCTGCACAAGTACGCCGCCGTCCCCAACGCCGAGACGGCCGAACAGGGGGCCGCCGAGCTGGAGGCAGCCATCCTCAGCCGTGGCGCCGACCACGTCGCCGCATTCATCGTCGAGCCGGTAACCGGCTCATCGGGGGCCGCCGTCGACCTGCCGCCCGGCTACCTGCGGGCCGTCCGCGAGGTCTGCGACCGCCACCAGGTGCTGCTCGTCGCCGACGAGATCATCACCGCCTTCGGCCGCACCGGCCGTTGGTTCGCCGTCGAGCACCACCACGCCGTGCCCGACGTGATCACGTTCGGCAAGGGTATCGGCGGCGGCGTGCTGCCGCTTTCGGGGATGGTCGCGACCCGCGCCATCCGCGAGGTCGTGGGCGGTGCTCCCAACGGCTTCTCGTACGGGCACACGTTCTCCGGCTACCCGCTCGGCTGCGCCGTCGGCTGCGCGGTGATCGACACGATCGAGCAGGACGACCTGGTGGCCGAGGCCGACCGCAAGGGCGCGGTGATCCGGTCGCAGCTGGAGCAGATGTCCGCGCGTCACCCGCTCGTCTACGCGCTCCGTGGCCGCGGGCTGCTGCAGGGCATCGAGCTGCGCCATCCGGACAGCGGCGAGCGCTTCGCCGCGTCCCAACGGGTCACCGGGAAGGTCACGGCCGCCGCACGCGACCGCGGCCTGATGATCTACCCGTGTCCGACGCCGATCCTGAACCAGCACATGGACGCGGTCATGCTGGCCCCGCCGCTGATCATCTCGGACGATGAGGTGGCCGAGATGCTGGGCGTGCTCGAGGAGTCGGTGGCCGCCGTCGAGGCCACCCTCTAGCACCCTTCACAGATCCGATGCCGTCCGCGGCGGCGGCTAGCATCGCCGCTCGGATGATGACCGTCCACGCACCGATTGGGGTCCTGCTCGGTGGGCTGTTCCTGGTCGCCGGTGTCGGCAAGCTGGCGCGCCGGGAGGCGTTCGCCCAGGCGCTGGCCGGCTACCGCCTGGCGCGCCCGCGGCGGTTGGTGGCCTGGACGGTGCCGGCCGCCGAGATCGCGGTCGGCGCGGCGCTGGTGGCCGGCCTGCCCGCGGCCGGCTGGGCGGCACTGGCGCTGCTGGCGGTGTTCAGCCTCGCCCTCGGCGTGGAGCTTGCCGCCGGAACAGCGCCGCCGGCCTGCGGCTGCCTGCCCGGCTCGCGTCCGCCCGGGCCGCTCAGCCTGGTGCGAAACGCCCTGCTCGGCCTGGTGGCGGCGACCGCCGCGCTGGGGCTGCATCCCGCGCTGGGGCGGGCGTTCTGGACGGTCAGCTTCGTCGCCCTGTGGGCGGCGGTGCTGGGTCTGGCAGCACTGGTGCTGGCGCTCTACCGTCAGGTCGGGGTCCTGCACCTGCGGCTGGGGCCGGGTCACGCCTTCGAGCACGAGGCCGAGGGTCTGCCGCTGGGCGAGCCGGCACCCGACGGCATGGCCGGGCGGCTGGTGGTGTTCACGTCTCGCGACTGCCCGATCTGCGCGCAGATCGTGCCCGGCCTGCGGGCGCTTGCCTCCGACCACGCGGTCGCGGTCGAGCGCGTCCGCTATGAGGACGACCGCGGCCGGGAGCTGTACGAGCAGTTCCTGGTGCCGGGCACGCCCTACGCCGTGTACGTGGACGCCGCCGGATACGTGCGCGCCAAGGGCACCATCAACACCCTGGAGCAGCTCGAGGGGCTGGTCGTGAGCGGCCGCGTCCGCGAGCGCGAGCAGCTGGTGGGCGACCGTGCTGCCTGAGGCGCGCACCCCCGCCGGCGAGCGCCTGGCCCGCCGCCTGGCGTCCTCCCACACCCGCCGTGGCTTCCTCGGCCGGCTCGGCGCAGCCGCGCTGGCGGCGGTCTCGGGCCGCCTGGCGGCGAGTGCCGTCTCGCCCGACACCGCCGACGCCCGCTACTACGGCTTCTGCGGCCACACCTACACGACGCACCACTGCCCGGGGCCGTACTTCCCGCCCCGCATCGACCTGCACGGCCGGCCGCTGCGGCCCAAGGACGGCCACCGGGTCGACAACCTCGGGCGCCTGGTCGATGCCGACGGCTACGTCGTCGACGAGAGCGGCACCCGCCTGCGTGGCCCCACCGGGGAGCTCCTGCCGCGCGCGCCCCGCACCCGGCTCTGCCAGGACTGGGTGCGCGAGCGCTACGGCCTGAAGGCCCAGTTCGACGGCGGCTGGTATCGCTGCTGCGGCGGCACCATCCGCAAGCTGGTCGACTGCTGTGCGCACACCAGGACCCGGATCAACGGCGACGCCGCCCTGGTCGGCTACTGCTACAACGGCCGCCGCGTGTTCTGCGTCCTCTACTACCAGACGTCCACGCCGTGCTGACCGTCTCCCTCAACCCGGACGCGGCGCTGGCTGCGTGTGCGTTGATCGCCGGCGTGTCCGGTGCCTGGTCGCCCTGAGGGTTCTCGATGGTGGAGACCATCGTCCCCGTCGTGCACGGGACACGCACATGGCTGCTGTCGCTCGCCCTGTTCACCGCAGGCGCTGTCGCCACCGCCGGTCTCCTGGGCCTGGCGCTGGGCGCGGCCCTGCCCGCGGGCGGAGCGACAGTGGCCGCAGCCGTCGCCGTCTTCGCCCTGCTCGTGGCGGCCGCCGAGCTCGGCCTGCTGCGTCTGCCCCTGCCCCAGATGCGCCGGCAGGTGCCGGAGCGCTGGCGCGAGCGCTATCCGCAGCCGCTGACCGCGTTGCTCTACGGCGCCGGGCTCGGCTTCGGCTTCGCAACCTACATGCCCGTGGCGACCCTGCCGGTGGTGGCCGTGGGCGTCGCCGCGCTGGCCGGACCTGCGTCCGGCGCTGCCGTATTGGCCGCGTTCGGCCTGGGTCGGGGGGTGGCGCTGGCCGTGGCCACCGCCCGCGTGCGAAGCCACGAGCAGGCCACCGCCAGGATCGAGTGGATGGCGAGATTGGCGGGCCGCCGCCGGCTGCGGCTGGCGAACGCGGCCGCGCTCGGGCTGCTGGGCTCGGTGCTGGCGATGGGCGCGGCTTCAGGCGTCGCCCAGGCCTCCGGCAAGATCGACCTCGGCACGCAACCGGTGGCGGATCCCTCGGCCGGCACCGGCGTGCTGGCGTTCGACCGGATCAACTCCGACGGATCGCTGACCGGCGTCGTCCGCTACAACGGCACGTTCACCGACCTGCCCGGCATGACCCCGGATGTAAGCGGTACCAGCGTCGTGGTCGACACCGGCCCGGCCTTCGAGGTCCTCGACTACACGACCATGACCGTGCTGCAGACGCTGCCGCTGCAGGGTCGCGACCCCGCCCTGTCCAGGAGGTGGCTGGTCTACCGGCGAGTCAAGAACGCGCGTCGCCAGATCGTCCTCTACAACCTCCACACCGGCTCCGCGAGGGTGATCGCGCATTCGCGGCTGCGCACCGACCTGGGGCCGCCCGACATCTCCTATCCGCGCGTTGTCTACCACCGCACCACCGCCAGCAGCAGCTCGATCACGGTCTACCGGATCGACCGCAGGAGCGTCCGATCACCGCGCACCACCAAGATCGACAGCTACTTCAACCCGTCCATCGACGGCACGTCGGTGATCTACATCCGCCAGACGCTGCAGGGCATGCAGGTCGAGGTGCTGAACCTGAAAACGTCGCGCTCGCGCGCCATCTACTCGGTGAGCAAGGGCAGCGGCCGCTTCCTGTGGACGACCGCGATCTTCGGCGACCGCCGCTACTTCACGGTCTACAACTCAAGCACCTCGTCGATCCACCGCGGCTGAGCGCTGCGATACTGCGCCCATGAGCGCGTCGATGACCGGCCCCGGGCCTACCAGCGAGGAGCTGCGAGACGCGCTGGCCGAGGCCGCCTCCTGGGTGTCGGGGTACCTGGAGACCGTCTCGGAGCGCCCGGTCCTGGCGCAGGTCGAGCCGGGTGAGATCGCCGCCCGGCTGCCGCGCACCGCCCCGGACCGGGGCGAGCCGCTGGAGTCGATCATGGCCGACATCGATGCCCTGATCCTGCCGGGGATCACGCACTGGAACCACCCGGCCTTCTTCGCCTACTTCGGCATCACCGGCAGCGGTCCGGGCATCGTCGGCGAGCTGATCGCGAGCGCCCTCAACGTGAACGCGATGCTGTGGCGCACCTCTCCCGCGGCCACCGAGCTCGAGCAGCGCACGCTGGCGTGGGTGCTCGACCTGCTGGGGCTGCCGGACGGATGGTTCGGCGAGATCACCGACACCGCATCCACCTCAACGATGTACGGCCTGGCGTGTGCCCGCGAGGCGGCCGGGCTCGACATCCGCACGCGGGGGATGGCGGGCAGGGCCGACCTGCCACCGCTGCGCGTGTACGCATCGGCCGAGGCCCACTCGTCGGTGGATAAGGCCTGCATCACGCTCGGCATCGGCCTGGACGGCCTCACCAAGATCGCGACCGACGGGAACCTGCGCATGCGTCCCGACCTGCTGTCCGAGGCGATCGCGGCAGATCTCGCCGCCGGCGTGCGGCCGCTGGCGGTCGTTGCCACGGTCGGCACCACCTCCACCACGAGCATCGACCCGGTCCCCGAGATCGCCGACATCTGCGCCCGCCACGGGCTCTGGCTGCACGTGGACGCGGCCTACGGCGGCGCCGCCGGACTGGTGGAGGCGACGCGGCCGTTGCTGGCAGGCTGCGAGCGCGCCGACTCGCTGGTGTTCAACCCTCACAAGTGGCTGTTCACGCCGGTCGACTGCAGCCTGCTCTACACGTCGCGCCCGGACGTGCTGCGGGAGGTGTTCGCCCTGGTTCCGTTCTACCTTACGACCGACGAGGCCGACGTCCTCAACCTGATGGACTACGGCCTGGCGCTGGGCCGGCGGTTCCGCGCGCTGAAGCTGTGGATGGTGATTCGTGCCTACGGCCGCGACGGCCTGGCTGAGCTGGTCTCGGGGCACATCGCGCTGGCGCAGCGCCTCGCAGAGGCGGTCGCCGCCGAGCCGGGCTGGGAGCTGGTGGCGCCGGTGCCGCTCTCGACCGTCTGCTTCCGGTCACATCCCGATGGCGTCGAGGACGAGCAGGAGCTCGAGCGTCTCAACGCCGCCCTCGTCGATCGCATCAACCACAGCGGCACGGCGCTGGTGTCTCACACGAAGGTCAACGGCAGGTTCGCGATCCGCATCGCCATCGGAAATGCCGCCAGCCGCTGGGAGCACGTCGAGCGCACGTGGGACGCGCTGCGCGCGAGCTGAGAATCCGCGCTAGTGGACGGTCGTGTTGGTCAGCTGGTCGGGGCCGAGCACGATGGCGACCCCGCTCGTGGCGTCGGACGGGACGCCGGTGGCCTGCGCGATCGGCACCGGCTTGCCCAGGCCCAGCTTCTTGGATACGGCCTTTGCCTGGGCCTCGTTCCCGGGCAGGTACACGACCTCGGTCTTCGTGATGCCGCTGGCGTTGCTGGTGTTGCCAACCGTCCATCCGGCCGCGCGCAGAACGGCCGCGTTGGAGGCGGCCGCGCCGTTTCCGCCAAAGCCGTTCAGCACGTCGACGGTGACCGTGTTCCACGCCACCGTGCTGTGCTTGGCGCTGCCGTTCCCACCGCCACCGCCACCGCCCCCGCCGTTGTTTCCGGCGTTGTCGGGCGCCGTTGTGACCGGCGGCGTCGTGACCGGCGTGGTCGCGGTGGCTGGACCCGACGCTCGAGAGCGCCCACAGAAACGCCAGCAGCGCGAGCGCCAGTCCCACCACCGCCAGGATCCGCGCGGTGGACGGCGCGCCCAGCCGCGAGGGGATCCCCTGCGACTGCAAGCCGGCGTGCAAACCAGTCGTCGAGATGCTCCTCGCCGGTGTTTTCTTCGGCCTCGATCGGCCTGCTCCGGGTCTCAACTCGTGCCATGTACCGAAAAACGATACCTCTAACATGCCCCGGTGGCGTGGGACGCTGTCAACAACTGGGTCGCTGAGGGTGACGTGCCGGGGGTCGCGGTCGCCGTCGTCGGACGCTCCGGCGTGGAGGATCTGCACGTTCGCAGGCACCGCCAAAGCGGACTCCCTGTTCGCCCTGGCCTCGCTGACCAAGCCGATCGTTGCCATCGCGGCGCTGGTCGCGGCCGAGGAGGGCACGATCGAGCTGGACGCTCCGTGGGCGACCATCTGTCCGAATACCGCGACGTCGGCGCGCGCGAGCATCACCGCCCGCCATCTGCTCGCGCACGCCTCCGGCCTGCCCGAGACCGCCAAGGGCGTGCCGCCGCTGGAGGTGCAGCCGGTGCGGCCGCCGGCCACCCGCCGTGCCTACTCGAACGAGGGCTACCACGTGCTCGCCGCCCTGATCGAGGCGGCGTCGGGCATCGACTACCGTCGCTACGTGACCGAGGCGGTGCTGCGGCCGCTGGACATGGATGCGTTCCTGCCGCTGCCGGACGAGGAGTACGGCCGCGCGCTCGAGGTGCTGGAGCCGGGCCTGGTGGCTCCCGGTGTGCAGCTGTTCAACGGCCCGGAGTGGCGGCGCCGCGGGTCGGCCGCCGGAGGCTGCTTCGCGACCGCCGAGGCGTACGCCCAAGGTGGTGCAGCTGCTGCTGGCCGGCGGCGCGCCGCTGCTCTCGGCCGAGAGCGGGCGCGATCTGGCGTCGATCCAGTGGCCCGGGCTCGAGGGCGGCCTCGAGTCGTACCCGAAGCTGCACTGCCCCGACTGGGGGCTCGGGCTGAACGTCCGCGGCACCGGCGATCCCCACTGGTGCGGCGATGCGGTGTCGCCCGCCACGCTCTCGCACTTCGGCGCGTCGGGCACGCTGATGTGGGCCGACCCCGCGGCCGGCCGTGGGCTGGTGTGTCTCGCCAACCGCTCCACGTACTCGGGCTGGATGATGCGGCCCGGGCGCTGGGCGGACCTGACCGCGCAGGTGCTGGCGACGTGACCCGGTTTGCGGAGTGGCGTCACTGCCCGCGCTGCGCGGCGGCGCTCGAGACCGGCCCCTGGCGGCACGACGGAACCGATGTGCTGCACTGCCCGGTCTGCGGCCTTGTCATCTACGACAACCCCGCGCCCACGGCCAGCGCCCTGGTCATGCGCGACGGCCTGCTGCTGCTGACGCGCCGCGCCCGCGAGCCGTTCGCCGGCTGGTGGGACCTGCCGGGAGGCTTCGTCGAGCCGCTCGAGACGCCCCAGCACGCGGTGCGCAGGGAGCTGCTCGAGGAGACCGGACTGGAGGTGACCGTGGGCCGTCTGGTGGGCGTGTTTCCCGGACCGCTACGGCGAGGACGCGCCTTCCACACTCAACCTGTTCTACGAGGCTGCCGTCTCCGGCGGCGAGCAGCGGGCCGCCGACGACGTGAGCGAGATCGGCTGGCAGCCGCCGGGCGAGATCGACCCGGCGCAGCTGGCGTTCGCGTGCTGCCGCGAGGCGCTTGCAACAATTGTTCGGAAGTCGTAAAGGTCGACGCGGTTCCGGCCGATTACAAGGCCAACAGGCCTCGGCCGCCCAGACCGAGGTGAAGAGCGAGTCGTCCGGAGTGACCCCCTCCGGAGGAGACGACCATGGACGAGCTGCAGGAAAAGCAGGTTGAGATCGACGAGCGGTGGCTCTCGGAGTGGTTCGAGTTCGGGTTCTCCGAGCTCGGCAGCTACCTCGCCAAGCACGCCGCCTTCGATGATTACTGCCAGCGGCATCTATCACGACTAGATGGTTGATCGACATCTTCGTGACGTCCAAGGCGCAAGGCATCGCCTTGCGCCGGTCGGGAGTCATCTGGCGATCACGCAGATCACGACCGGGCGAGACTGAGCGTCAATACTGGTGGTATTGGCGCGACCGAGGCCGCCGCGAGGCGACGGTTCGCAGCCGTAGCCACCCTGGCAGATCGCCTGCATACAGCAACTGGTTGCGGCCAGGCTCGCGAGAGATATCGATCAACCATCTCGGTTGCCGGCTCCATAACACCCAGTCGCCGCCCGGCGCCCGCACTCGCGGGATGTCCGGTCGTGCCCGCCCGGCCGGCGCGTAGAATCCGCCGGATGCAGCGCTTCGCGCCCGTCCCCAAGCAGCCCGATCACATCGAGCTCGAGCATGCTGCCCTCGATCGCTGGCAGCGCGAGGGCACCTTCCAGCAGCTCCGCGACCAGAACCGCGGCGGCCCCACCTACTCGTTCTTCGACGGCCCGATCACGGCCAACAACCCGATGGGCGTGCACCACGCCTGGGGCCGTACGCTGAAGGACATCTGGCAGCGCTACCACGCCATGCTGGGCTGCGATCAGCGCTACCAGAACGGCTTTGACTGCCAGGGGCTGTGGGTCGAGGTCGAGGTCGAGAAGGCGCTGGGGCTGAACTCCAAGCCCGAGATCGAGGAGTACGGGCTCGACCGTTTCGCGCGCGCCTGCCGCGACCGCGTGGCCAAGTACGCGGGCGTCCAGACGCAGCAGTCGAGCTCGGCTGGGCCAGTGGATGGACTGGGACCGCAGCTACTTCACCATGTCCGACACGAACATCAGCTACATCTGGGGCTTCCTCAAGGAGTGCCACGATCGCGGCTGGCTGTACAAGGGCCATCGCTCGATGCCGTGGTGCCCGCGCTGCGGCACCTCGCTCTCCCAGCACGAGCTGATCGACTCCTACCGCGAGATCGGTCATCCCTCGCTCCACGTCCGTCTGCCGCTGGCCGGCCGCGACGGCGAGTTCCTGGTGGTGTGGACGACCACCCCCTGGACGCTGCCGGCCAACGTCGCGGCTGCGGTCCAGCCCGAGGCCGACTATGCCCGCATCGAGACCGGCTCGGGCATCGCCTACGTCGCCCAGAGCCGCCTCGAGCACGTGCCGCTGCACGGCCGCCAGGTCGGCACCGTCAAGGGTTCGGAGCTTGTCGGGCTGAGGTACGAGGGGCCGTTCGACGAGCTGGCCGCCCAGGACGGGGTCGAGCACCGCGTTGTCGGCTGGGACGAGGTCTCGATGGACGAGGGCACGGGCATCGTCCACATCGCGCCCGGCTGCGGCTCCGAGGACTTCGAGCTGGGCGTGCGCGAGGGACTGGCCACCATCGTGCCGGTAGACGAGTCGGGTGCCTTCTACGAGGGCTTCGGCTGGCTGCACGGCCGCCACACCGGCGACGCCGCGCAGCAGATCATCGAGGACCTCGGGCAGCGTGGGACGGATGGTCGAGGCGGGGGAGATCACCCACCGCTACCCCGTCTGCTGGCGCTGCGGCACCGAGCTGATCTACCGGCTGGTGGACGAGTGGTTCATCCGCTGCGACGAGGTGCGCGAGCCGATGATCGAGGCCGCCCGCGGCGTCGAGTGGACGCCGCCGCAGTACGGCAAGCGGATGGAGGACTGGCTGCGCAACATGGGCGACTGGTGCATCAGCCGCAAGCGCTACTGGGGCCTGCCGCTGCCCTTCTACTTCTGCGAGGACGGCCACATGACCGTGATCAGCTCGGAAGCCGAGCTGCGCGAGCGGGCCACCAGCGGGCTGGATGCCCTGGAGGAGCTGCACCGGCCCTGGATCGACGACGTGCGCATCGACTGCGAGTGCGGCAAGCCGGCCGAGCGCCTGCTCGACGTCGGTGACTGCTGGCTCGACGCCGGCATCGTGCCCTTCTCGACGCTGGGCTGGCACAACCCCGAGTTCATCGAACGCGGCTATGCGACCGGCTCGGCCGAGGGCGTCACCATCGCCGACCTCGGCTCACACGCCGACTGGGAGACCTGGTTCCCCGCCGACTGGGTGTCGGAGATGCGCGAGCAGATCCGGCTCTGGTTCTACTCGATGCTGTTCATGAGCGTCGTGCTGGTGGGCAAGTCGCCCTACCGGCGGGTGCTCTGCTACGAGAAGGTGAACGACGAGACCGGCCGGCCCATGCACAAGTCGTGGGGCAACGCGATCTGGTTCGACGACGCCGTCGAGAAGATGGGCGCCGACGTGATGCGCTGGATGTTCGCCGCCCAGACGCCGTCGCAGAACCTGAGCTTCGGCTACGGGCCCGCCAACGAGGTCAAGCGGAACCTGCTGACGGTGTGGAACACGTGCAACTTCTTCGTCATGTACGCGAACCTGGACGGCTTCGAACCACGCTACGAGATGCTGGCCACCGGCCCCGACCCTGCCATCGCCAGCCCGCTCGACCGCTGGATGCGGGCGCTCACCCAGTCGCTGGTGGCCGAGTGCCGGGCGGCGCTGGACAGCTACGACTCGCCGCGGCTGGTGCGCGCGGTGGAGGCGTTCGTGGAGGACCTCTCGAACTGGTACGTGCGCGCGTCGCGGCAGCGGTTCTGGAAGTCGGGCGACGCGGACGACAAGCGCGCCGCCTACGAGACGCTCTGGTACGCCCTCGTGCAGCTGCTGCGCTGCGTGGCACCGGTGATGCCGTTCCTGGCCGACGATCTGTGGCAGAACCTGGTGCGCGGAGCCTGTGCCGACGCGCCCGAGAGCGTGCACCTCTCCTCGTACCCCGAGGTGAAGGCGGCCCTGACCGACGACGCGCTGATGGCCGCGATGGCGAGCGTGCGCGCGGTGGTGCGGCTCGGGCATCAGGCTCGCAACGACGCAGGTGTGAAGCTGCGCCAGCCGCTTGCGGAGGTGATCGTCGCCACCGACGACGCCACCCGGCGCGACCACGTCGGCCGTCACGTCGATCTGATCGCCGGCGAGCTGGGAGTGAAGGCGGTGCGTCTGGCGACGTCGGCGGAGGAGTTCGCCGAGGTCGAGGTGATGCCGCTGCTGAAGGTGCTGGGCCCGCGCTACGGGCGCGACCTGGGCATGATCCGCGGCCTTCTGCGCGAGGGTGACTTCAGCCTCAAGGACGGGCACGTGGAGGTGGGGGAGTGGCGCCTCGAGCCGGGCGAGTTCGAGCTGCGAACGCGCGCCCGCGACGGCTTCGCGGTGCAGGACGGCGACGGCTTCGCGGTCGCCCTCGACACCGAGATCACCCCGGAGCTGGAGCTGGAGGGCGGGGCCCGCGACCTGATCCGCGCCATCAACGTGATGCGGCAGGAGGCGGGGCTGGAGGTGGTCGACCGGATCCGCCTGACGCACCCGGCCGGCGCCGTCTGGGACGCGCACGGCGACTGGATCGCGGCCGAGACGCTGACGGTGGAGCGTCAGGTCGGCGAGAGCCTCGCCGTGGAACGCGCCTGATGCGGCTGCTGATCCTGGGCGGCACGGTGTTCTTGGGCCGCCACGCCGCCGAGCAGGCGCTCGAGCGCGGCCACGAGCTGACGCTGTTCACCGCGCGGTCAGACCAACGCCGGGCTGTTCCCCGATGCCGAGCACCTGCACGGCGACCGCGACGGCGGACTGGCGCCGCTGGCGGGGCGCGAGTTCGATGCCGTGATCGACACCAGCGGCTACGTCCCACGCGTGGTCGCCGACTCGGCGCGGCTGCTTGCGCGCACGTGCGGCCACTACACGTTCGTCTCCAGCGTCTCCGTGTACGACCAGAACGGCGGTGCCGGCAGCGAGGTCGACGGGCCGGTCGGCACGATCGAGGACGCCACGATCGAGGAGATCACGGAGACCAGCTACGGCCCGCTGAAGGCGCTCTGCGAGCAGGCTGTCGTGCACGAGTTCGGCGACCGTGCGCTGGTGGTGCGGCCGGGCCTGATCGTGGGGCCCGACGATCCCACCGACCGGTTCACCTACTGGCCGGCGCGGATCGCGGAGGGCGGCACGGTGCTGGCGCCGGGCGATCCGGGCGCGCGCACGCAGGTGATCGACGTGCGCGACCTGGCCGGCTGGATGGTGGCGATGGCCGAGCGCGGCGCCAACGGGCGCTTCAACGCGGTCGGCCCGGCGGAGCCGCTTACGATCGGCGCTCTGCTCGACCACTGCAACGCGGTCTCCGGGGCCGGCGCCGACATCGTCTGGGTCGACAACAAGGCCCTGCTCGACCGCGAGGTCGAGCCATGGAGCGACCTGCCGTTGTGGCTGGGCGGTGATCCCGAGCTGGAGTGGATGGACTGCGTCGACTCGGGACCGGCGATGGCGGCCGGGCTCAGGCACCGGCCGATCGACGAGACGATCGCCGACACCCTGGCCTGGCACCGTGCCAACCGCGACGCGCCGGGACGGGCCGGCTTCCGCATGTCGCGCGAGCGCGAGGCGGGCTGCTGGCGGAGCTGGCCTGAGCGACCTCGCCGGAGGGCCGTCAGCCGACGGCGCGGCGCAACTCGAGCGGCAAGGAGAAGTGGACGTTCTCGTTGACCAGCTCGTGTGACTCGACCTGTGTGGCGCCGCGCTCGCGGAAGTAGTCGACCAC
The DNA here is from genome assembly GCA_963766445.1 of uncultured Actinomycetes bacterium. GTDB lineage: Bacteria > Actinomycetota > Thermoleophilia > Gaiellales > JAICJC01 > JAICYJ01. The sequence continues at coordinate 308,751 of CAVXZW010000019.1, forward strand.
GCGCTCCACGAGCGACTCCGGAGCCGAGGCGCCGGAGGTGATACCGACCGTGTCGACGCCCTCCAGCCATGCCGGCTCGATCGAGGACTCATCGTCGATCAGGTACGACGCCACGCCCATCTCGCGGGTGACGTCAACCAGCCGGTTCGAGTTCGACGAGTTGCGCGAGCCGATCACCAGCACCAGGTCGACCTCCGCGGCCAGCTCCTTGACCGCGTTCTGGCGGTTCTGGGTGGCGTAGCAGATGTCGTCCTTCTTGGGCCCGACGATGGCCGGAAAGCGCTCGCGCAGCGCCGCGATGATCTCGACCGTCTCGTCCACCGAGAGCGTGGTCTGCGTGATGAACGCAACCCGCTCCGGGTCGGGGATGTCCAGCTCCGCGATCTCTTCGACCGTCCCGATCAGGCGGATCGCATCGGGCGCCTCGCCCATCGTGCCGACCACCTCTTCGTGGCCCTCGTGGCCGATCAGCACGATCGTGTAGCCGTCGGCCGCGAATCGCTTCGCCTCGACGTGCACCTTGGTCACCAGCGGGCAGGTGGCGTCCATCACCTGCAGCCCGCGGCTGCGGCTGTTCTCATACACCTCCGGCGCGACGCCGTGGGCCGAAAGCACCACCACGGCACCCGCCGGCACGTCCAGCTCGGAGTCGACGAACACGGCACCGCGGTCGGCCAGCTCCTGGACGACGTGCCAGTTGTGCACGATCTCCTTACGCACGTAGACGGGAGCGCCGAAGTGGTCGAGCGCGCGCTCCACCGTGTCGACGGCGCGGTCGACGCCGGCGCAGTAGCCGCGCGGCGACGCGAGCACGAGGCGGGTCGGAGTCACGAGCTGATGGTAGATGAATCACCCATCCAGCGGCTGCGGCCGCGCAGCAGCTCAGCGGTGGGCGAAGTCGACCGTCCAGACCACGGCACCGCTGTGGCCCAGGAAACGGCCGCTGCGGCGGCCGATGCCGACCCATCCCCAGCTGCGGGAGAGCAGGTTGGCGCGGTGCTCGGGGCTCGCCAGCCACATCCTGACGGTGGCCCGGGGTGAGCCGTACGTGCCGGTACCCCACGCCAGGTTCTCGCCCGCACCCCACGATCCGATCGTCGTGAACCCCGAGTTCACGATTCGGCGGTAGAGCGTCGAGCCGGTGGGGCTCGTGTGCGAGAAGTAGTCGCGGTTGACCATGTCGTTGGAGTGGTTCTGTGCAGCGGTTCGCAGGCCGGGCGCGATGTGCAGCGCACGCAGGCCATGGTCACGCCTTACCTGGTTGATCTGCAGGAACAGCCGCCAGCGATAGGTCGAGTTGGTGTTGGCGGAGGCAGGCGCGGCTACCGTCAGCGCAAGTACGACGGCCAGCAGCAGCGACGAAGTGAGTGCCCGTAGCTTCATTACCGTCTTCATCGGCGGAACGGCGACCGCGATTAAGTCAGAACTCTGTAAACATGTGCCGGGATGGGGCTCGGATACCGCATAGCGACGCTGGAGGATCTGCCCGCACTGACCCAAGTGATGACCACCGCGTTCATCGCCGATCCGGCCTGGGGGCCGTACTCGTTCCCCGATGATGCTCGGCGTGAGCAGCAGTCGTCCGCGTTCTGGGAGCAGGGGCTGCGCGCGGCCCTGCGGTTCCCCTGGACGCTGGTGACGCCCGGGTGCGAGGCGGCCGCGGTCTGGATCCCGCCCGGGGAGCCGGAGATGACGCCCGGCCAGGAGCGGGAGATGGAGGCGCTCACCGAGCAGATGCTGGGCGCTGAGCAGACCGCGGTGGTGATGGACATCTTCACGCGACTGGAGGCGGTGCACCCGCACGAGCCTCCCCACTTCTACCTGAGCCTGCTCGGCACCCACCGTGATCAGCGCGGGGCCGGCATCGGCATGGCCCTACTCGCGGACACGCTCGCGCTGATCGACGCGGAGGGCATGCCGACCTACCTGGAGTCGACCAATCCCGCCAACGACGCCCGCTACATGCGCCACGGCTACCGGCGGGTCGGACAGGTGACGCTGGCCAACGACCACAGGATCACGACCATGTGGCGCGACCCGGCCTAGTCCATCCGACGCGCGGTCGGCGCGGGCGGGTCGGGGTGCGGCGGCGCGGGCGGGTTCGGCTCGTCCGGCTGTGGCGGATTGGGGTGCTCGGCCAGCGTCACGTCGTCGCCCCGGCCGGTGCGGCTGCGGCGAACCGCTCAACCATCCGCTCGCAGAACGCGGGCAGGTCGTCGGGCTTGCGGCTGGTGATCAGGTCGCCGTCGGTGTGGACGGTCTCATCCACCCAGTGGCCGCCGGCGTTTTCGACGTCGGTGCGCAGGCTGGGCCAGGAGGTGATGGTGCGGCCCTTCAAGACATCCGCCTCCACCAGCATCCATGGGCCGTGGCAGATGGCCGCCACAGGCTTGCCCTGCTGCACGAACTCGCGGACGAACTCGACCGCCGCCGGCACCGTCCGGAGACGGTCCGGGTTCGCCACGCCGCCCGGCAGGATCAGGCCGTCGTAGTCCCGCGCCGCGACGGCATCGATGACGCGGTCGACCGGGAACTCGTCTCCGCGATCGAGATGGTTGAAGCCCTGCACGGAGCTGTCGTCGATGCCGATCAACTCCACCGTCGCCCCGGCCGCGCGGGCGGCTTTGACCGGCTCGGTCAGTTCGATCTGCTCCACTCCATCGGTGGCGAGGGCCGCAAGGCGCCTGCCGCTGAGAGTTGCCATGGTGTGCTCCTTCGGTCGGTTGCTCTGCGGGCGGTACCCGCAAGCGGTCGCTGATAACCACAGGGACGTAGGATTCTGATAGCCAGGTCAGCTTCCTCACAACGGGTGAACTGACCCGCCACCCGGCCTTGGCCGTGCTATCTTTGGTCCGCCTAACCCTTAGGTCACCCTAAGACCATGACGGGGAGGAACGGATGAGCTCGACGCACGTGGCGGTCCTGGGAGCGATCGCCGGCTTTACGATCTACCTGGGCTTGCCGCTGGGCCGCGTGCGCGGGCTTTCCGTCCGTACCCGTGGCATCCTCTCGATGCTGGCTGCGGGCATCCTTCTGTTCATCTTCTGGGATGTGCTGACCGCCTCCCACGAGATCCTCGAGGGGAGCCTCACCCAGGCCAAGGCCGGCGAGGGCTGGGACACCTTCGTGGCGGAGTTCGTGATGGGTGCTGTCGGCTTCGCCGTGGGTGCCTTCGGGCTGGCCTGGCTGGAGCGGACCGTGATGCGTCTCCGCCCGCGCGCGCCGATGGCGGGCGGCAGCGCCGGGGCCGCGGTGATCGGCGGTGCGGTGCCCAGGACCGCGGACCTGGCGGCCGACGCGCGCCGCGCTTCACTGACGATGGGCATGCTGATCGCCGGCGCGATCGGCCTGCACAACTTCTCCGAGGGCCTTGCGATCGGTGTCTCCGCGCGTGCCGGTGAGATCGGGCTGGCGACCACCCTGATCGTGGGCTTCGCCATCCACAACGCCACCGAGGGGTTCGGCATCGTCGGCCCGCTGAACGGCGTCATCCCCAGCTGGAAGTGGATCGGCCTGGCCGGCCTGATCGGCGGCGGCCCCACGTTCGTGGGCACCCTGGTCGGCTACCAGGTGTCGTCGCCCGCCCTCGAGATCTGCTTCTACACGCTGGCCGCAGGCGCCATCCTGTACGTCGTAGGCCAGCTGTGGACGACCGCACAGCGCAAGCTGTCCACCGATCTGATCCTGGCGGCGCTCGTGGTCGGCTATCTGATCGGGCTCTCGTCCGACTTGATCATCACCTACGGCGGAGGCTGAGCGCCTCCGCGGGCCGGCCGCGGGATCCGGGCGCCGTGGGACAATCGGCCCGTGCCGATATGGATCCACCGGGCGGCGCTGGCTGCCCTGATCGTCGTGCCGTTCGCATCCGCCTCCACGGCGGCTGCCGCCTCGACCGACGAGGCGGCGCTGGCGGCCCGGTTCGCGCCGGTCGTGCGGCTGGTCAACCAGCCGGAGAGCTGTGGCACGGGCGCCCCCTACGTGCCGATCGACGTGAACCTGCTGTTCGACGAACCGACCGTTGCGCTGCGCGGGCCGTGGGGCCCAAACGACCTGGTCAAGGTCGCGCCCAGCGCCGACGACCTGGCCGGCGGGCTGTACGACTACCACCTGGACTTCCCCGGGAACGCGCTCGACCCTGGATGCACCTACCTGGACTGGTCGCGGCGCCTCAACCAGGGCCACTCGCCGACCGTCTACGCGCACGTCTCCACCGACCCGGAGCTACCCGGGGCAGCTGGCGCTCCAGTACTGGATGTTCTACGTCTTCAACGATTGGAACAACCTGCACGAGGGCGACTGGGAGATGATCCAGCTCAACTTCCACGCCTCCGACGCCGCCCAGGCGCTGCACGAGACGCCGGCCGAGGTCGGCTACAGCCAGCACGAGGGAGCGGAGCGGTCGTCCTGGGATGACCCCAAGCTGCAGCTGGTGGGCGGGACGCATCCGGTGGTGTACCCGGCCGACGGATCGCACGCGAACTTCTACGGCGAGGCGCTGTACCTGGGCGCGTCCGGATCGCAGGGCGTGGGCTGCGACGACACCCGAAACGCGGGGCTGGTCACGCACCCGGCGGTGCAGACGATCCCCAGCGACCCGTCGCAGGCGGCCGCGGGGTTTCCCTGGATCGGGTTCCAGGGCCGCTGGGGCGAGCAGCAGCCGGCCTTCTTCAACGGGCCTACAGGCCCGAACCTGAAGGAGCAGTGGACAGAGCCGATCCGCTGGTCGCAGAGCTGGCGCGACCGCGCCTACGCCGTGCCTGCCGGCGGGGCGGCGGGGACGCGCACCACCGACTTCTTCTGCGGCGCCATGGCCGGCGGCTCGCGGCTGCTGTGGCGGGCGGTCAGCGACCCATGGCCGACCATCGCGGGCGTGCTGGCCGCGCTGGCGCTTCTCGTGTACGGCCTCAAGCGGGCCACCTGGCGCCCGACGGCGCCGTTGCGGCTGGCGCACCGGCGGGCATGGGGCCAGATCCTCTCGGCGGCGGCACGCATGTACGCCTCCCGGCTGCGTCTGTTCATCGGGCTCGGGGTGCTGATCCTGCCCGTCTCGCTGGTGATCACGATCCTGCAGGCGATCGTGCTGCACGCATCCAGCCTGTTCGGCGTCGAGGTCGACGGCGAGGCGGCCGGCGCCTTCGTGCTGGTGGTGGTGGCGATCGGCACGGCGCTGACGCTGCTCGGGCTCGGAGTCATGCAGGCGGCGACGGCGCTGGCGATGGTCGAGCTCGACGAGGGCCGGACGGTGCGCCCGATCCGCGCCTACCGGATGGCACTGCGGCGGCTGTGGCCGGTGCTGGGTGCGATCGTGATTGCGGTCGTGGTGATCTCGGTGATGATCCCGTTCCTGTTCCTGATCCCGGTCGCGATCTGGCTGGCGGTGCGCTGGGCGCTGGTGGTACCGGTGGTCATGCTCGAGGGTCTCGGCCCGCTGGCGGCGATCAGGCGCAGCAGCCGGCTTGTCCGCGGGGACTGGCTGAAGGTGGGGTCGCTGACGATCGTCAGCGCCGGCATCACGCTGGCACTCGGCCCGCTGATCGGGACGGCGCTGATCGTGCTGACCAGCGTGCCGCTGGGGCTGCTGAACCTGATCGCCGGCGTCGTCTACATGCTGACGATGCCGTTCATCGCGCTCACCACCATGTACGTCTACCTGGACACGCCGGGTCGGCGAGGAGCTGCGGCCGCCGCCCGACCCGAGCTGGCTGCCGGCCCAGATCGAGCTGTCGGCCGGATAGGCGACCATGGCCGAGTCATCCGGTTCGGATGAAAGGCGCAGCCGGTCGCCATGCCATCGTCAGCTCACCCACAACAAGGAGTACGGATGAGTTCGAGGGAGTTGAAACTGAGCGGCTGGTGGACGTTCGCAGCGATCCTGCTGGCGATCTCCGGCACCCTGGACGTGATCTGGGGCATCTCGGCGATCGGCCACTCGCACTTCTTCACGCAGCACGCCCACTACGTCACGGGCAATCTCCGCGCCTGGGGATGGATCACCGTGATCCTGGGCGCCCTTGAGCTGGTTGCAGCCGGGTCGCTGTTCGGCGGCGGCGAGTTCGGGCGCTGGTTCGGGATCTTCGCGGCGGCGTTCACGTCGATCGCCGCGCTGCTGTCGATCCCCGCCTACCCGTTCTGGTCGATCTGCATCTTCGCGATCTCCATCATCATCATCTACGAGCTGGAGCGGGGACCGACCCGAGCCGCGTAGCACCACCCGGATCGTCTACCGCATCGCGAAGCGGAACAGCCTGCCGTCGTGCGGGCCGTTGCTCGCCAGCCACAGCGTGGTGTTGGTGCCGCCGCCGACCGTGGGCAGGAAGTTCGCCGGAAGCGGCGTGCTGCCGAGCATGCGACCGGTTCCAGGGTTGATCTGCCAGATCAGGCTGTGCCGGCGCTCGGTGTTCGTGACCACCCAGATGCGGCCGCTCGCGGCCAGCGCCAGCACCGGGATGCCGTGGCCGAGCGCGATCGGCGCGCCATCGGCGCCGCCCGCGGGGTGGACGCGCTGCAGGTAGCCGAGGTCGGCTCCCGCTGCTGAGGTCGCGGACTGGGTGACCCAGACCGAGCCGGCGGCGACGACGGGCGCGCTGTTCACGGGGGCGAGCCCGGCCTTCGGCAGCCGGCTGGGCCCGACCGAGACGAGATGGCGGTGGCCGGCGGGCGAGACGACGAACAGCCTCTGGTGCGCGGCGATCCACGCTCCGCCGACGCCCGGCGCTCCCGCGAGCTGCCTGGCGACGGCCGGGCGGAGCTTCGAGGCGTGGACGCGCTGGACGTGGTGGCCCGTGAGCTTCCAGGTGCGGGTGCCGGAGCGGATGTAGTACGACGAGCCGCGAGTTGCCAGCGTGATGGTCTGTCCGGCATGGGCGTGGATGACCGCGTGCGGGAGACTGTGCTTCGCCGGCCGCAGCGTCGCGTGGCGCTCGACCAGACGGATCAGTCCGCCCTCACGGGCGAAGCTCGCGACCAGCAGCGTGTGGCCGTGCTTGATGATGGCCGCAGCGCCGGGCGCCGGGATGCTCCTGTCCGCGACCAGGCGGAACGGCCGTGTAGACGTCGGCGCCACCGTCACGGGCGGCGGAGCGTGGCTGGAGCGGGTATCGCGCGCGATCACGACGACCGCCGTCACCGCGACCGCGAGCGCGATCACGGAGACCCACCGGCTCACCGGCCCGAACTTCTGGACAGGTCGAACGACGCTCTGCAACCCGACCCCCCTCGGCAAATCCCCTGCTCAGGCACCAGTATCGGGGCATCTTGCGCCGGAGGGAAGCCCCCTGATGAAAATGACCGACGGTGGTGCGGTAGCGTGCGGCCATGAGGTGCGGGGTGATCCTTCCGGGCGGGACCGCGACGCAGCAGCTTGCGCAGGCGGAGGCGGCCGAGCGGGCCGGCTGGGATGGGGTGTTCGTGTGGGAGGCCGCCTACGGCATCGATGCCTGGACGCTGCTCGCGGCGATCGCGGCGCGCACCGAGCGGGTGCGGCTGGGGACGATGCTGACACCGTTGCCGTGGCGCCGGCCATGGAAGGTCGCAAGCCAGGTGGTGACGCTCGACCAGCTCTCGCAGGGACGGGCGGTGCTGTCGGTCGGCCTGGGCGCGATCGCCACCGACCTGCCCGACACGGGGGAGCGGGTCGGCCTGCGTGAACGGGCTGAGATGATGGACGAGGGCATCGATCTGATCCGCGCCCTGTGGGCCGGACGCCGGCACTTCCATGGGTCGCACTACACCTACTCGTGCGACCGGGACGACCTGATCCGTGTCGGGCGGCCGGTGCAGGCGCGGATCCCGATCTGGGTGGTCGGGGTGTGGCCGCGGCCACGATCGATGCGGCGGGTGCTGCGATGCGACGGCATCATCCCGCAGTACTCGGGAGAGGGCAGCCCGCAGCAGTTGCGCGACCTGCGCGAGTGGCTGGCAGAGCGCGGCGTGACGGAGCCGTTCGACGTGCTTTCCGAGGGCGAGACGTCGACAGACGACGCCGGGCAGGCGGCGGCGATGGTGCGACCGTGGCGGGATGCGGGCGCGACCTGGTGGATGGAGACGCGCTGGGAAATGCCGCACGACTCGGCCGGGCGGATGCGTGAGGTGGAGGAGCGGATCGCCGCCGGCCCCCCGTTGGTGCAGTAAGCGATCTCTCGCCGCTTCACATTGACGTTCCGCGACAAGGCGAGCCGGGACGAGGACATCCAGGGCGGATCCGGCGGCCACAAGGAGAGCCTCGACAAGATGGAAGAGCTTTTGAAAGCAGTGCTCGATCCAGAAGCAGCGGTCGCTGGGTAGAGGGGAAGCGGGCGAGGAGAATCGAACTCCCGTCTTGAGCTTGGAAGGCTCTTGCTCTGCCATTGAGCTACGCCCGCGCGGCCCGGACATAGTACCGCTGTGGGAGCGGTCGGCCCGGCCGGTCGCCGGCGAGGTGCGGGCTACCATGACCACCCGATGGAGCGCCTGATCCTGCGCAGCGCAGCGGTCTGTACGCGCCGCCCGTGGTGGGTGGTGGCGATCTGGATCGTGCTGCTGGCGGCCGCACTGCCGTTCTCCGGCAAGGCCCAGGGCGTGCTCTCCTCCGGCGGCTTCGACGTCCCCGGCTCGCAGTCGCAGCAGGCGATCGACTACCTGAACAACCAGCCCGGCCGTGGCGCCTACTCGTTCTCGTTCCTGGTCGACGCCCCCACCGCCGCGGCCGCGCAGGCACGAGTCGCGCAGGTGCGCGCGCAGGTGGCCGCGCGCTACCCCGAGATCCATTTCACGACAGCGCCCCAGGACTCGCCCGACGGCGGCACCATCTCGTTCGTCGGCTTCGCGTCGGTCGATCAGAACCGCTCGCTCACGATCTCCCGCGACCTGAAGACCCTGGTGCAGAGCACCGACCCGCCGGTTCGCACCTTCCTGCTGGGCCCGTCGGCCAACTACGCCACCTTCCAGGACATCACCGAGAAGGGGCTGCAGCGCGCGGAGCTGCTGTCCTCGCCGGTGATCCTGATCGTGCTGCTGGTGCTGTTCGGCGCCGTGGTGGCGATGCTGGTGCCGGCCGCGCTGGGAGCGCTTTCGGTGCTGATCACCTTCGCCCTCGTCTACCTGGTGGCGTCGCACACCGAGGTGTCGGTCTACGCGACCACGATGGTGACCATGATCGGCATCGGCGTCGCCGTGGACTACTCGATGTTCATCCTCGCCAGGTTCCGCGAGGAGCTGCTGGCCGGCGCCCCCACCGATCGGGCCGTTGCGACCGCGATGGCCACCTCCGGCACGGCCGTGGCCTTCTCGGGCATGACCGTGATCGTCTCGCTGGCCTCGATCTGGATCGTGCCGGTGCGCGCGGTGCAGTCGATGGCGCTGGCCGCGATCATGGTGGTGACCGTCGCCGTGCTGGCGGCCATGACGCTCTTGCCCGCGGTGCTGATGCTGCTCGGCCCGCGCATCAACGCGCTGCGCATCCCCGGCCGCAAGGAGCGGCCGCGGCCGCGAGGGCTTCTGGATGCGCTGGACGCGCGGCGTCATGCGCCGTCCGCTGCTGTCGGCGCTGGGGGCCGCCACGCTGCTGATCGTGCTGTCGCTGCCCGCGTTCTCGATGGTGACCGCCAACCGGTCGCTCGAGCAGCTGCCGCCGTCCACCGATGTCAGAGTGGGCAACGCGATCCTGACCAAGCAGATCACCGGCCCCGGCCAGGGCCGCGAGGGCGCGCTCACGATCCTGGTGCGCCCGCAGGACGCCGGCGGCTCCAGCCCGGCCGCCGTGGCCGCGCAGCTGCGCGCCCGGCTGGCCCGCGATCCCCTGGTCCAGGCCGCGACGGTGGAGCCGGCGCGGGCCCAGCCAGATCGTGGTCGGGCTGCTGCGGGTCGACCCCGAGTCGAGCCAGGCGGTCGACGTGCTGGTGCCGCGCGTCCGCTCCTGGGTCGGCGGCCGCGGGCTGGTGAGCGGCCTGTCCGCCTTCAACCACGACCTCAACACCGAGGTCGGGGACGACCTCTGGAAGGTGATGGCGCTGGTGCTGGGACTGTCCTACCTGGTGCTGCTGATGCTGCTTCGCTCCGTGCTGCTGCCGCTGAAGGCGGTGATCATGAACCTGCTCTCGATCGGCGCCTCATACGGCGTGATCGTGGCCGTCTTCCAGTGGGGCTGGTTCGACTGGACCGGCTACCACTCGCTGGGCCACATCAACACGCTGAATCCGGCGCTGATACTGGCCATCACCTTCGGCCTGGCGATGGACTACGAGGTGTTCCTGCTGTCGCGCATCCGCGAGCGCTACGAGGCCACCGGCGACAACACGCGCGCCGTCGCCGAGGGGCTGGCGTCGAGCGCCCGCACCATCACCTCGGCCGCCGCCATCATGACCATCGTGTTCGCGAGCTTCGTGTTGACCGGGGTGCCTGCGATCAAGGAGATCGGGCTGGGCCTGGCGGTCGCGATCGCCGTCGACGCCACCATCACGCGGCTGGTGCTGGTGCCGTCCACCATGCGGCTGCTGGGCCAGTGGAACTGGTGGCTGCCGGGCTGGCTCGACCGGCGCCTGCCGCACATGGCGCATGACGCCCCGCGGCGGGTCGCCTCCGAAACCGGCGATTAGCTCCGTCCGACCCCCCTGCGATGCTTCTTTGTCCGGCCCGTAAGGTCGGCGCAGGCGGAAAGGACGGTCCTCACATGCTCTGGTTGATAGTCGGAATCGTGATCGGAATCATCGTCGCCCTGGCGGCGTTGCGGCCGCGCCTGGCCGAGGTCGGCGTGCTGCGGCGCGAACGCGACGGGTACGCGAATGAGGCGTCGCGGCTGGAGGGCCGCCTGGAGAGCGAGCGGGCGATGGCCGAGGACCGGTTCAAGTCACTGTCGGCCGACGCGCTGAAGCAGAACAACGAGCAGTTCCTGACGCTGGCGAAGCAGGCCCTGGGCACGTATCAGAGCGAGGCCAGGGGCGAGCTGGAGAAGCGCGAGAAGGCGGTCCAGCAGCTGGTGGCGCCGATCTCGGAACAGCTCAAGCTGGTGGACACGCGTCTGGAGCGGCTCGACCGGGACCGCGTCCAGAGCTCCAGCGTGCTGCAGCAGCAGCTGCGCACGATGGTCGAGTCGCAGGAGCGTCTGCGCGGCGAGACCGGAGCGCTGGTGGCGGCTCTGCGCAAGCCCCAGGCGCGTGGCCGCTGGGGGGAGATGCAGCTGCGAAACGTGGTCGAGATGGCCGGCATGGTCGGCTACTGCGACTTCGCCGAACAGGTGACGGTGCGCGACGACGATCGCACCCTGCGCCCCGACCTGGTCGTGAACATGCCCGGCGGCAAGAAGGTGGTGGTCGACGCCAAGGCGCCGCTGCAGGCCTTCCTGGATGCCTACGACGCCACCGGTGACGTCGACCGCGACCGGCACCTGGCGGAGCACGCGCGGCTGCTGCGGGACCACGTGCGCAAGCTGTCGGCACGCAGCTACTGGTCGCAGTTCCCGGAGGCGCCCGACTTCGTGATCCTGTTCCTGCCCGGCGAGCACTTCTACAACGCGGCGCTGGAGGCCGACCCCACGCTGATCCAGCAGGGCGTCGAGCAGAAGGTGCTGATCGCCACGCCCACCACCCTGATCGCGCTGCTGCGCGCCGTGCACTACGGCTGGCAGCAGGAGAAGGTGGCCGAGAACGCGCGCGAGATCAGCGAGCTGGGCCGCGAGCTGCACTCGCGGCTGGGCACCGTGGCGGGGCACGTGAACGCGCTCGGCAAGCGGCTGGGCGGGGCCGTCGACGCCTACAACTCGGCGGTCGGATCGCTGGAGACGCGGGTGCTGGTCAGTGCTCGTCGCTTCACCGAGCACAGCGTGGTCGGCGAGGACAAGCAGATCCAGATGCTGGAGCCGGTCGACCGCGTGCCGCGGGCGCCGCAGGCGCCGGAGCTGACGGCGGTCAGCGACGACGAGGTGGTCGAGGCGCCGCGCACGCTGGGCGCCGCCTGACCGGTCAGACCTGGGCGGGCGGCCGAGCCAGGCCGTCCACCGTCCGCTCGAGCATCGCCCGCAGCGGCCCCTCCGCGAACCCCTCCTGCGGAACCGATAGCTGCGTCAGCAGCGCCCCCTCGATCAGGTTGCTGAGGATCTCGGCGGCCTGGCCGGGCTCGGGCAGCCCGCGCTCCCCGCCAGCGACTCGATGCCGGCAAGGTAGGCCTGGTTCCAGCGCTCGGCCAGCGGCCGCAGCTCGGGCCGCCGTCCCGCCTCCAGCACCAGCTCGTACTGCGCGGCCAGCGGCGCCTGGTCGTCGTCGCAGATGGCCGCCACGACGCTCAGCAACCGGCGCACGAGCTGCGCAGGATCGGCCGGGCCGGGCGGTGCCGACTCGCGCCGCACCGCCGCGATCGAGCGATCGATCGCCAGCTCCAGTGCCTCGTGCACGAGCGCGTCCTTCGACGCGAAGTGGTACGTGGTCGAGGCCAGCGCGACGCCCGCCTCCGCGGCCACCGCCCGGTGCGTGGCGCCGTCTGCGCCGTGGCCGGCGATCACCCGCAGCGTCGCCTCCAGGATCACCGCGCGGCGATCGCTCACGGCCCGGTCTGGCGCAGCCAGGCGCCGGCCCGCAGGCCCGACTCGATCGCTCCGTCGATGAAGCCCGACCAGCCCGCCGCCAGGTCGGAGCCGGCCAGCAGCACCGGACCCTCCGGCCGCCGCATCTCCTCGTAGTAACGGCTGTACCAGCCCGGCCGGTGGATCGCCCACGTGCCCCGCGAGAACTCGTCGGCGAGCCAGTCGTGGGCCGACGCGTCGACCGCCCGGTAGCCCGGGATGATCCGGTCGAGGTCGTCCTGGACGCGGGGCAGATCGCTCGCGTCGTTCAGCGCGGCGTCGTAGCCGAAGCCGATCATCACCTGCGTGCCGTCGTCGTTCATGAACTCGGTGTCGAGGTAGCCGAAGGGGTGTCCCGGCCGGATCGCGTTCTGGGAGATCGGCTCGCCGTCGGCGTGGATGAAGATCTTGATCCCGCGCGACGCCTGGCCCAGGGCGATCGCCTCCAGCTTCAGCTCCGACAGCGCGGGCTCGAACTCGATCGCCCCGAGCGTGTTCAGCGGCACCGCCACCACCGCCCGCGCCGCCGGCAGCAGCTCGCCCGCGCGCGTCTCCACCTCGACGCCGTCGCCGCGCCGTCTCACCGCCGCGACCGGCGTCGACAGCCGCGTCTCGTACGCGGCACCGCCGGCGATCGCCTCCAGCAGCCCGCGGGTGCCTTTGGTCAGCGTCACCCGCCCGCCCGTGTACTGGGTCAGCGCCAGGCTGTAGCCGGAGAGCGCGTGCCAGCGAAGCACGCTGGCGGCGCCGGCCTCGTCCAGCGGGCCGTGGGCGAGCGACTCCAGCTCGGCCCACAGCACCTCGCGCTGCTCCTCGTCGAGGTCGAGCTCGTCCACCCGCTGGGCGATCGTCAGCCGGTCGATCCGCGCCAGCTCATCGATCGCGAGCGTCGGGTGGTGCGGGTTCGGCAGCGACCGCTCGACGCCGCCCACGAACTGCAGCCAGCCGCGGTTCGCGATCGCGTCCCGCGCGGCGACCGTCCCGGTGCGCCGGTCATCGCCCACGTACCAGGCGGTCACGTCGGGGTCGCCCGACAGCTCGACGGTCAGGCCGGCGCGGGTGATCTCGGAGAACGTGTGGGGCTGGTGCCAGTGCACCCAGCCGCCGCCATACTCGATCTGGTGGCCGTTCCAGGGAGCCGTCCAGGTGCGGCCGCCCAGCCGGTCGCGCCCCTCCAGCAGCAGCACGCTGCGACCGTCCCTCGCCGCCTCACGGGCGGCGGTGACCCCGGCGAATCCACCTCCGACCACGACCACATCGTGCATTGCCCGCTCCCTCACCGAGTGACCACCACTGGTACAAATGTACCAGGTCGGTCAGTGCGGTGGCATGACGGGCGACAGCACGGACGTGCGGCAGGCACGCGTGCCGTGTGTGTCCTCGTGGACATCGGCGCTCTCCAGCACCCGCACGATCGCCCGCGAGGCGATGAACCGCAGCGGCTCGGGCTCCCAGCGGCGGCTGTGGTGGCCGACCCAGGGCAACGTGGTCAGGTCGGTGTCGCGCCCGAGCACCAGGTCGGCCAGCGTGCGGCCGCCGATGTTGGCGGCGACCACGCCGTGGCCGGAGTAGCCGCCGGCGTAGCCAAGGCCGGTGCCGGGGTTGAAGTGGACGGCCATGCTCCAGTCCCGCGGCACCGCCAGCGGGCCACCCCAGTGGTGGGTGATGGCAGCATCCGCAGCGGCCGGGAAGTGGCGGCGAAGCACCCGCTCCAGCCGCGCCCGCACCGAGTCGGAGCGCTCGTTCTGCTCGCTGATCGGATGGAGCAGCTGGTACGGCGCGCCGCGGCCGCCGATCGCGATGCGGTCGTCGGCGGTCCGCTGCGCGTAGAAGAACAGGTGGTGGCGGTCTCCGATCAGAAGGCCGTCCCGCCAGCCCAGCTCGTCCCAGACCTCGGACGGCAGCGGCTCGGTCGCAATCATCAGCGAGTAGAGGGGCAGGTAGCGCAGCGACTGTCCCGGCAGCTGCGTGGTGTAGGACTCGGTCGCGCGCAGCACCGTGGCCGCCCGCAGTTCTCCCGCCCGGGCAGCGAACACGGCCGGAGGCGAGCTCCAGCGCCGGCGTGCGCTCGTGGATGACCACGCCCAGCCGCTCGCAGGCCTCGGCCAGGCCGCGGACCATCCGGGCCGGGTCGATGCGGGCGCCGTGCGGCGAGTACACGGCCGCGATCCGCCCGTCGACCCGCGCGTAGGCGTCGGCCTGCTCGGGCGTCAGCGTCTGCCAGTCCTGCTCGGTGGCGCCCAGCGCCCGCGCCGAGCGCTCGCTGTCCGCCAGCCGCCGCTCCTGCGGTGCGGCTGGTGGCGACCATCAGCCAGCCTGCTTTCAGGTAGCCGCAGTCGATGCCCTCCTGCTCGATCACGCGGCCGATCTCGTCGACCGTCGACTGCGTCTCACGCTGGGCGCGGACGACGGCGTCCTGCCCGTGGCTGCGGCGGTAGAGCTTGGCGCTGCCGGACAGGCCGGATGAGACCCAGCCGCCGTTTCGGCCGGACGGGCCGTAGCCGGCGATCTCGCTCTCGACCACGGTCACGCGCAGGTCGGGCTGGTGCTGCTTCAGGTAGTACGCCGACCACAGGCCGGTGAACCCGGCGCCCACGATCGCGACGTCGCAGTCGGCCGACGCCTCCAGCGAGCGCCGCGGCGTCAGCGACCCGGGCAGGCCGTCCAGCCACAGGCTGCGCGCGCGGTATCGGGCTTCGAAGGGCTCGGCTGGCACGGCGGGTGAGTCTAGCGAGCGGCCGTGCGCGGCCGGTCAGTTGGCGGATCTGGTTGAACCAAGACGTTTTCGTTGGCGATGAGCCATGGAACCTTTCCGAGCTGCGTAGCGTCGTAGAGGTATGTGGCGGAGCGTTTTCTTAGGGCTCGTCCTCGCCGGGATGCTGGCGGGGTGCAGCCGGGGCGGAGCGAACGGGCCTCTGACAGCCGGAACACGGCCTGCCCAATCCGAGGGACAGGTGGTGTCCGCTAGAGGGGTCGCCAGCGTCACTGCCGGGATCGTCACGGGGCGAGTGTCCACCACCGCCTGCGGTGGGCCCAGCAGCGACATCGTGCTCGTTGCGCGTGTACCGCGGTTCGCTCGCGTTCTGCCCGACGATGAACACCATCGGCCCGTGTCCCTCGGCCCGCGTCGACAGCACGGGGCATTACACGATCGCCCTACGGCCCGGATGGCACGCCCTCATCCCTGCCCCCGGAAACGGCAACGTCGTCGAAGTACAGCCCCGAAGTGTTCTGGTACGTAGCGGGCAGACCACGACCGTGAACATCAACGGCGGAAACCTGATGAGGTGATCGTGAGCGTCCTCATCTAGCATCGGGCCATGGATCTTCCGCCCGGATACCGGCTGCGGGCGCCTGTGATCGAGGACGGCCCTGCGATCGCCGACATGCTGAACGAGGAGACGGTGGCGCTGACGGGCGTTCCGGTCGCCAGCGTGGAGTGGGTCACGACCGCGTGGACGGCACCCGGCGCCAGGCTCGACCGCGACTTCGGCGTGATCACCGACAGCGGCGGGACGATCTCGGGGTACTTCATGATCGAGTTCGAGCCGCCCCAGACCACCATGACGGTGATCGGCGCGGTGGCGTTGTCGCACCACAATCGCGGTATCGGGTCGGCCATCATCGAGGAGGTCGAGCGGCGCGGCCGCGAACGAGCCGCCGGTCGCGAGGACGTGACCCTCCGGATGGGGGTGCTGGCCGGCGAGCCGCGGGTGGCGGCGCTGCTGACCGCCCACGGATTCCGCGAGGTGCGGGTGTTCTGGTCGATGACGCTGGGGTTCGACGGCCCGCCGCCGCCCCCGGCCGGCGTGGCGGGAATTGACGTCCGTACGCTCGTCCCCGGCCAGGAGCGTCAGGTCTACGAGTGCGCGGCCGAGGCGTTCGAGGATCACTGGGGCGACGGGTTCTCGTCGGAGCAATCGTGGCTGCATCGCCACGTCCACGCCAGCGACACCTTCGATCCGAAGCTGTGGTATCTGGCCTGGGAGGGCGAGCGGCTGGTGGGCGTGCTGCTGGCCGCCGCCGAATCCGAGGAGGATCCCGAGCTCGGGTACGTCGGCTGGCTGGGCGTGCGCCGCGAGGCCCGCGGCCGCGGCATCGGCGAGGCGCTGCTGCGCCGCAGCTTCGTACGGTTCTACGAGCTCGGAAAGCAGGGCGCGCAGCTGGTGGTGGACAGCGAGTCGAGCACCGGCGCCAACCGGCTGTACGAGCGCGTTGGCATGACCGCACAGCCCCGGTTCGCCAACTGGGACCGCACCTTGCTGCCCGCCGACTGACCGGTTTCGGCCGGCTGCGAACACCCGTACACGGGTAGGCGCTGCCCCCCGGATGGGTGATGCGTCACGTCCTTGGGGGATGCCAGGATGGTTCTGCGGGGGGACGAGGAGGACGGGTCACAACCGATCTCCCTGTGAGGCCGAGGGTCGGCCGCAACGGAAGGGGTCTTCCAGTGAATCTCCACCGCGTGCCTGTGCTCGTCGCTGCGCTCTTTGCGTGGCTCGCGTTTACCGCCACGGCGTCTGCCAACCCGCTGCCCGCGGCCGGCATCTACCAGGTCTGGGCCAACGATTCCGGCGCCACCGCACCCTATGTGCGCGGCGGCCAGATCACGCTCGACTGGGCCACGATCGAGCCCAAGCGCAAGACCTTCAACTGGAGCTCGCTGGACTCCGAGCTGAAGTACTACGCCTCGATCGGCAAGGTCGCGACCGTGCAGGTCAACTCGACCACCAAGCCGGCCTGGCTCTGGAACGTTGTCGCGCGCTGCGGCACGGTGCAGAATCAGGCGGTTCCGCAGTACTGGGATCCCGTCTACATGACGGTGCAGACCGAGATGGTGTCGGCGCTGGCCGCACACCTCAAGGCCTCGCCGTATGAGTCCACCGTCGCCCTCGTGCGCTCCGCCCCCAACGCGATCGGCACCGAGCTGACCGACCTGCCGTCCGGCTACACGTGCACGGCCACGCCGTCCGGCCACAAGGTCACGACGCTCTGGTCGAAGGACGTGCGAAACGCCTACTACTACAACGTCATGAACCTGTACCGGCTGCAGATGCTGCCACAGATCCAGGTGGCGCTGAGGGCGCAGGTGTGGACGCAGTGGCCGGGGCACTGTCCGATGGACTGGCTGGGGACCGGCGGCGCCATGATCATGGGCACCGGCTCGGATATCGATCCGCAACCGATACGCGACGCCTTCGACCTGTTCGCCTACAACCAGGTGCGGATGGGCAGCAGCAACGCCTACTGGGAGCCGATCAGCTACGCCGGCAAGAAGAACCTCGTCAGCTGGAACTACTGGCGGATCCTGCTGGAGCTGGACAAGGGCGTGCGATCGATCGCCGTCTACGGCAACGTGCTCAGCCAGGGGCAGACGAACCCGGAGTTCCGGGCCGCCTTCGACTTCGCGAATGCGTACGCCGGCCATCAGTGGGATCCGGCCGGATCGCCGGGCGCATGGGTGGCGCTGCGGCAGGGAACGGGCCGCATGGCCGGCAACTTCACCTGGTTCATGACGCAGCTGAACCCGTCCACCACCTCGGTGCCCGTCGACAGCAACGCCGGCGCGTCGATGATCGGGCCGGCCACGCAGCGCTTCGGCCGCTACGCACGCCAGATCACGGGCGGCACATCCACCAACACCATGAGCTTCGCCCTCGATCCGACCTTCCGGACCGACCTGGCGTCGGCCTTGACCACGCTGCGCGTCACCTATCTGGACACCGGCACCGGCAGCTTCAACGTCAGCTGGGGCACCGATCCCAGCCAGACGGTGACGATCGCCAAGACCAACACCGGCAGCTGGCAGACGACGCAGATCCCGGTTGCCGGGATCGACTACACGGGCGGCCTTGCGGGGGGCGCCGACATCACCGTGTCCGAGCTGGGCAGCGACTCCACCGACTTCCAGATGGTGGAGGTTGCGGTGGCAGGGCGCTGATCGGCCCGGTCTGCGCGTAATATGTGCGAATGAACACGGGTGAGCAGCGCGAGCTGCGGCAGTGGGCCGATCAGCTGTGCGAGGTGGATGACCCGGAACGGCGTGCGATGGGCCGGGCGATCGCGATGCTGCTCGACCGCATCGAGGAGCTCGAGAAGGAGCTGTCGGCGGTGTCGCAGGCGGCCCTGAACGGTGACCCCGAGCCCAACGGCGAGCCGTCGTGGCATGAGCAGCCGGACGTGGTCGGGCCGCCGAGGAGCCTGGCCGAGCCGATCAGCGTCGGCGAGGACACCCAGCAGCTGAGCCTGCGCGACCGGCTGCGCCACGCCGCCGATAACCTCCGCGACCGCGGCGATCGCTGAACGGCGGCCGGGTAACCGGTGGTACCGCTAGCTGCCGGCCTCTGAGGCTCGTAAAGTCGAGGGGTGACCGTGCGTGGCTCCGATGCGGTACCTGCGAACGATGCTGCCTGGGATCAGGCGGCCGACGACGCCTTCCACCAGGCGTTGCCGACGATCCTGGACGAGGTGTTCGGCGAGCACCGGCTGGACCAGCTGGTGACAGCAATCTGCGACGGTGGCGAGGAGCTCGTGCCAGACGTCGCCCTGCGGCTCGAGGGGTTCGACGTGCGCAGTCTGGCGGGGCGTATCTTCGATTCGCCCGGCACGGCTCCGCCCGAGGACGACGACAGCTTCGCTCTGCTCGATCTGCGGCCCGGGCAGATGGCCGTGCGCATCCCGATGTCGAGCTCCGGCGTGCACCTCGCCGACCTGGTGGCGGTGCGCGAGGGCGGAGCCTGGATCGGCGCCCAGCACCGCGGCCAGCTGCGCCTCTTCGCCGACATGGTGGCTCCGCTGTTGTACGCGCAGCTCGAGCGCGACGAGCTGCGCCGGGCGGCCCTCACCGACCAGCTCACGGGCCTCGCCAACCGGCGCGCGCTCGACCATGTGCTGGAGCATCTGTGCTCCCAGCAGACGCACCTGTGCCTGCTGCTGCTGGACGTGGACGGGCTGAAGGAGGTGAACGACGCCATCGGCTACGCGCAGGGCGACCATCTGATCAGCACGCTGGCCCGCTCGATCACGGAGTCGATCGCGCCGCGTCACATCGCGGCCCGCATGGGCGGTGACGAGTTCATCGTGATCATGCCCGACACCACGCGGAAGCAGGCTCGGAAACGGGCCAGGAAGATCGCGCGGCGGTTCGAGAAGCAGCCGCTGCATCCGCGCGTGTTCGAGATCAGCGGCGGCGTCTCGATGGGCGTGATCGAGGCCAAGCCGGGGGAGGGGCCGCTGGAGCTGGTGCGGCGGGCCGCGCGCTCGATGCGCGTCAACAAGCGCCGGCGCCGCACCGACCGCGGCTGAGCGATCTCACGAAGCTTGGGGTTGGCCGCGTTCTGTGGTGTTCGCAAACCACCGAACTGGGAGACCGCATGCCAGCCTTCACGATCACCCCGCTGCCCGCCTCGCTGGTGGATCAGGCCCGGAGCGCAGCGCTCGCCGACGGCACCGCCGTCGAGGTCACGAGCGACGACGATGCCCCCTTCCCGGTGCGCTGCTGCCTGCGCGACGCCACCGCCGAGGAGGGCGTGTTGCTGCTCTCCATGCAGCCGCGGAGCGACGACAGCCCCTACGCCGCGCCCGGGCCGGTCTACATCCACCGTGACCGCTGTGCCGGCTACAGCCCTCGGGGCGACGTGCCGCAGATCCTGCGCGGGCGGACCCTGTCGCTGCGGGGGTACACGGACGAGCACATGATCACCGGCACGGCCGTGGTCGCCGGCGACGAGGTCGAGGGCGCCGCGCAGCAGCTGCTCGACGTGCCCGGAACCGCGTACCTGTTCGTGCACTTCGCCGGCCCCGGCTGCTACGCCTGTCGCATCGATCCGGCCGCCTGAACGCGGTTTACGCGGGCCGTCACGGGGTAGGCACCGAGCATGGATCGAGACGACCAGCTCGAGGTGCGAGACGGCGACGCCGCCGACGGTGCGCCGATCGTGGATGACAGCCCTCCCCGGCGTCGCCGTCGGCTGGCGATCATCGCCGCCGGCACGCTGACCGGTCTCATCGTGGGCGGCCTGGTGGTGCTGCTGGTGGATGCGCCCCGAGCAACCGGCAGCGGCGACAACCCGGCCGTCTGGGTGTTCGGCCTGCCCGGCTTCCTGGCCATGGCCGGCACCGTGATCGGCTGGGTGGCGGCGGGGCTTCCCAGCGTGGAGGTGGTGGACGCCCCGGTGCGCCAGCGACGCTTCCGTCGCGCCGGCCGTGCCGCCACGACGGAGCGGGGCCAGCTGCCCGGCTCGGAGGTACCGCCTCGCTACGCCGCGTCCCCGCGTGACCGCCATCCGTCCAGTTAGCTCCCGTTTTCGATAGTCTCGGCCAATGAGCTATCGAGTGGTGTGTATATCGCGTGACGTGGGTGCCGGCGGTGAGGACGTCGGCCGTGCGGTCGCGTCGCAGCTGGGCTTCCGGTACGTGGACGAGGAGATCGTGCGGCGGGTGGCCGAAGAGTCGGGGCTCGACCACGCCAGGGTGGCCGGGGCCGAGGAGCGGCGAGGGCTGATCGCGCGCCTGCTGGATGCGGTCGAGCAGTCCGCAGCCGGACTGCCCGAGCCGTACATCTACGCGGCCGACGTGCAGCTGCCGGCCGCTCCCGGTGAGGACGTCCGCGAGCTGATCCGCGAGGCGGTGCGACAGACGGCCGACGAGGGCGACGTCGTGATCGTGGCCCACGCCGCGTCGCACGTGCTGGCCGGCCGCACGGAGGCGCTGCGGGTGTGGGTGACCGGCTCGCCCGATGCGTGCGCCGAACGGCTGGTGGCCACCTCCGGGGTGGATGCCAGGCGCGCCGGTGAGCTGGTCGAGGGCGGGCGCAAGGCGCGTGCCGACTACCTGCGCCGGTTCCACGACGTGAAGCAGGAGCTGCCCAGCCAGTACGACATGGTGCTGAGCACCGATGCGCTGAGCGTGGATGACGCCGCCGCCGCCGTGGTCATGCTGGCACGGGCCTAGCGGACCGAGCAGCGTGGCAGGTAGCCGCCGCGTACGGTCGCGGCGAAGGCCTTTCCGCCGGCGCTGTAGCCGACCACGAGCGGTTGGCGCAGCGCCGGCACCTGCACGGGCCGGTGCGTCACGCAGCCGCGTGCGCGGAAGTGGAAGTCGATCTGCAGCGTTGCGCGCGGCGGCAGGCGCAGGTCGAACGG
This sequence comes from uncultured Actinomycetes bacterium, assembly GCA_963766445.1. GTDB lineage: Bacteria > Actinomycetota > Thermoleophilia > Gaiellales > JAICJC01 > JAICYJ01. Next base: position 330,423 of record CAVXZW010000019.1, read on the forward strand.
CTGGGTTGACTGCCGCTGCGGCGGCCCGAACGTGGCGCCGGTGCGGCTGATCCGCTTGATCGCGATGTCGTCGACGCGCGCGCCCTGCGGCAGCAGCACCGACGTGACTGTGATGGGATGGTCGCCCGCGTTCTGGACGTCGGCGAAGGCCAGGTGCAGAGTGCGGTCGGCGGGCGCTGACAGGTAGGTGGCGCCGAGGCTCGTGAACGCGACCGGGCCGGTCTGGTCGGGAATCGGTGTGGACGGCGCGGCTACCGGTCGGCCGGCCCCGGCGAGACCAGCAGGATCACGGTCGCTGCCAGCGCCACCAGCGCCGCCGCGGCCAGCGAAACCGGTCCGGCGGGGCGACTGCTGCGTGGTGCGGCGACTGCACCCATGACCAGCACCATACGCCGAACGTGAGCGCGGATCGGCCTACCATGCCAGGATGCTCGCGGGCACACACGGGATGCATCTGAGCGGCGGCTGGACGACGGCCGGCGTGATCGTGACGGCGTTCGTGGCGGCCTGGCTGATATCGCGCGCCTCGGGGATCGTGGCCGAGTTCGCGGTGCGCCGGTACGAGCGCCGCCAGCTCGGCGACGAGACGGCGCCCGCCGACACCGGCGTGCTGCTGCGCCTGAACCGCCGCGAGACCATGATCTCGCTGGTCCGCACCAGCATCCGCTACCTGGCGTACGGGTTCGCGATCGCGATCTCGATCGGCCAGCTGCTGGGGTGGACCAAGAGCACCGCGATCGCCGGCGCGTCGCTGCTGGTGGTGCTGATCGGGTTCGCGGGCCAGCGCTTCCTGACCGACCTCGTCGCCGGCCTGCTGATGTTCTTCGAGGGCTGGTTCTCGGTCGGCGACACGATCGTGATCGAGCCGCTCGACCTGTCGGGGGTGGTGGAGGAGGTGTCGCTGCGCTCGACCACGCTGCGGGCCGTCACCGGCGAGACGATCCGGGTCAACAACTCACAGATCTTCGGCGCCCGGATCCTGCCCAGCGGCGCCCGCGAGGTCGAGATCGAGCTGTTCGTGACCGACAGCGACGAGGCTCGGCGGCTGGTCGAGGACGTGGCCCAGATCGTGCCGGCCGGCCCCACCCGGTTCGTCCGCCGCCCGGTCGTGGTGGAGCTGGAGGCGCTGGACGTGCAGCTGACGCGGATGTTGATCAGCGCCACGGTCGCCCATGGCCGCGAATGGCTGGTCAACGACTTCCTGCCGGACATCCTCAAGGAGCGGGCGCCGGAGGGGCTGATCGCCCACGGCCCGGTGGTGATGTTCGTGGATGACCGCGCCACCCGCCGGTTCGCGCGGTCGATGCCGGCGTCGTCGCGGCAGCCGCGCTAGGCGCGGCCGCCGAGATTCGTCTAGTCGTAGTCGATCGCGCCGGCCGCCTCGGTCTGGGTGAACTTCACCTTCGGGCAGGTGTGAAGCGGCGCGATCCAGGGCTTCAGCGGATGCTGGAACCGGAAGGCCGAGCGCAGCGAGTTGACCTTCCGCTCGCGCGAGGTCAGCAGCGGCAGCCCGAAGTTCTCGGCGGCGAACTTGATCACCGACGTGAAGTCGTAGGTGTCGTGGTCGATGCCGCGCTTCGCCCACGGTGAGATCACCAGCAGCGGCGAGCGCGGGCCAAGCCCGAAGCGATCGAACCGCGGCGGTGGCGACGTGGTCGTAGAAGCCGCCGAAGTCGTCCCACACGATCACGATTGCGGTGCTCTTCCAGAGCGGCGAGCTCTCGATCGCATTCACCTGGCGGGCCGTCCAGTTCTCGCCTGCACACAGCGAGGGACCACCGGGGTGATCGCTCTCGTTGAAGGGCGGGGTCATCCAGGTGATCGAGGCCAGGTGTCCCTGCTTGACGTCCGACGTGAACCACTGCCAGGGCGCATAGTGCTGGTCCCAGGTGACGCTCTCGCGCACCCGCTTGACCGCGTCCAGCGCCACCCAGCCGTAGCCGAGCTGGCCCGGCATCGCCCCGTAGGTGCTCCACGTGACGGCGGGATGGCGCGTGGTCTGACCGGCCACGCTGGGGACGTCCACGCAGACCGACTTTCGCCCGATGATCGACTTCGTGTCGAGGGAGGGGATCGGGACGGTGGTGTCGGGCGGCCCGTCGCATCCCCACCAGCGGGTGCCGGAGCTGGGTCCGTCGATCACGCCGGCGGACTGGTCGGCCACGGTGAAGAGGTGGTTCGGGTAGCTCGAGCTCGGCACCGACGTGAACATGCGGTCGCCGAGGCCATAGCGGCGCGCCCAGCCCCAGTAGTCGGGCAGCTGCCCGGGCTGGCGGTGGTATAGGCCAGCGTCGTCTGGTGTCCGGCCTTGTCCTTGGTGGCGGAGAAGCCGTTCATGGCTCCGCCGTTGATGTCCTTCACCGCCCAGAAGTGGTTGTGCTGGAGGTCGACCTGCTTGTCGGGCAGACCGGCCCAGCCGGATCGTGGTGCCGTCCATCATCTTGCCGGTCGTGGCCCCGTCGCCCTGCGGGAAGCGGCCGAACAGGTTGTCGTAGGTGCGGTTCTCCTTGACGATGTAGACGATGTGCTTGATCGGCGTCGTGGAGGGCGCGACGCGGCAGCGGATCGCGCCTGGGGCGGGCGGCGGGGGCGCGCTGGCCTTGACCGGCGCCCACGGGTCGACCGGCGTCTCGCCGGTGGTCAGTAGCATCAGAGCGACGAGGCCGATCACGACGAGGATCAGTGGGAGCGCCGCTCGTCGCCCGGCAGGGAAGAATCGCACGGGGACGCATACTGCCACACCTGATCTGGAGCAGTATGAGAGAGCGGTTCCGCGAGGCGGGCGGCCCCGCTGGGGTTCAGCCGGCCACGGCCAGGCGACCGGTGATCGTCTCGACGGCCTGTGAGGCTACGCAGCCAAGCTGCTGGGCCTCGCCACGTGTCAGGGTGCCCTTGAAGCGGGTCGCGATCCACTCGCCGTCGTTCACCCGCGCCTTCGTGATGCGGATCGTGAAGTCGAGTGATGACGTCTCGTGCGCCGATCCGCAGTTGGCGAACAGGAACCCGTGGAACGTCGTGTGGTAGGTACCGCCGCGGCGCAGGGCGCGGGCGTGAACCTTGCCCGACTGGTTGTCCGACCAGATGGCGTTGCAGGGGCCCGTCCGGCAGGTGGGCGTGAAGTGCCACCCGGAGGGATCAACGCTGAGGTGCGTGTAGCCGTACTGGCTGGTAACGCTCGGGTGCACGTTGAAGTATCCGATCAAGCGCGCTGCGGCCAGCCGCGGCATTGGCGTCTTCACCCTGGCCGTGACCGGCGCAGAGGTCGTGAATCCGTGCGCCGTGGTGACGGCGTAGACGTAGCGGTGCTTCGGGCTGACCGTCTCGTCGCTGTAGCGGGTCGCGGTGCTCGGCACGCGAGCGACGTCGGCGCCGTTGCGGGTGATGACGTAGCTTTCGAATCCTCCGCCCTGCGGGGCGACCCAGTCCAGCTTTACCGTGAACGGCGTTGCGCTCGCGGTCAGCGAGGCCGGCGCCGGCAGCGGCTTCGGCGCGGCCGAGGAGGCGGTGCCCTCGGAGCCGGACGAGGACTCACTGAGACAGCCGGGCGCGACCACCAGGGCGGCCGCCAGGCCGGCGAGGAAGGTGAATCGCGTATGAGGTGACATCCGACACGCTCCAGGTGGATTGGTACCAGCGTAGGGACCGTCGTCACGCATGGCATGGGGGAGATCCCTATGGGATTCGCATGTCGGTTGCGCCGCGCTCGTCTTGCGCCGGCTGGGCGTCCGTTAGGTGTTCACGGCCGCGCCTGCAGCAGCTCCTGGCGAAGCAGGGCGTCCGGCTGCGCGCCCTCGCTTGCGAAGGTGATCCGCCCCCGGTCGGCGATATCACGTAGAACGTCGGGTAGGACTGCAGGTGGTACTCCGACGTGAGCCGGCCCCGAAGCGCCCGGTTGCGTGAACGACCCGGTCAGCGTGCCCTGGTCGAGCAGTGGCCGGGTAGGGCAGCCCGAAGTAGAGGTGGAAGGCATAGACGCTGGCCGCGTTCTCGGAGTCGGCGTTGATCGAAACGAACGCGACGCCTTTAGGTTGCAGCTCGGTTGCAAGCTTGGCCAGGTGCGGTGCCACCCTCAATATGGCGCATCCGTATTGACGTGCGTCGATTTCGGGCGCGGGAGCCCGGTCGCCGCGTCAGCGGTACCACGGGAGGCGTGGTATAGCCTGTGCACCAGCCGATGTCGCGCTGCCGCCTTCCGCTTCCAATCGCCCGGCCCCAGCCTTCGTGAACCGCCGCAGAGCGGTGGCCATCGTGGCGGGTGTTGCCGTCGCGGCCGTCGCCGCAATCGCGATCGGCAGCCGCAGCGCCGGCCCCAGCGTGGCGGCGCCGGAGCACACCACCCCGGCCAGGCACGTCGACCCCTCGCAGGGCATCCACAAGATCAAGCACGTGATCGTGGTGATGCAGGAGAACCGGTCGTTCGACTCCTACTTCGGCACGTTCCCCGGCGCCGAGGGCCTGCCCAGATCGCCGTCGGGTCGGTTCACGAGCTGCGTCCCGAACAGCTTGACGCACGTCTGCCAGCGGCCCTACCACGACATGGACGACCGCAACGCGGGCGGCCCGCACCACGCGGTCTCGGCCATCGCCGACATCAGCCACGGCAAGATGAATGGCTTCGTCAACACGGAGGTCACCAGCGGACATGCCGGCTACTGCCGCGCGAATCCGGTCGCTTTCACCTGTCCGAACCGCGGCGATCCCGACGTGATGGGGTACCACACCGCCCGCGAGATCCCGAACTACTGGAAGTACGCGCGCAACTTCGTGCTCCAGGACCATCTGTTCGAACCGACCCTGGGCTGGAGCGAGCCGGCGCACATGTTCATGGTCTCGGCCTGGTCGGCCACGTGCAAGTCCGCGTTCGATCCGATGAGCTGCAGGTCGGATCCGGGGCCCACCCCGCCGCCCGACGCGGTGAAGGACGGACCCACCTGGCCATGGACGGATCTCACCTACCTGCTCCACAAGCAGCACGTCCCGTGGCGCTACTACGTCGCGTCCGGCAAGGTGCCGGACTGCACCGACGGCGACATGGTCTGTCCGAACGCCCCCTCGCAGAATGCGACCAAGACGTCGATCTGGAATCCGCTGCCGAGCTTCACGGATGTCACGGAGACCGGCCAGAAGCGGTTCATCCAGCCGGCCCACCGCTACTTCGAGGCAGCCCGCGCGGGGACGCTGCCCGCAGTCAGCTGGGTGATCCCGAGCGAGCCGGAGTCCGAGCACCCGCCGGCCATGATCTCCCGCGGGCAGGACTGGGTGACGACGGTCGTCAACGCCGCGATGAGCAGCCCCGACTGGAACTCTACGGCGGTGTTCGTCTCCTGGGACGACTGGGGCGGCTTCTACGACCACGTGGTCCCGCCCAACGTCGACGTGAACGGCTATGGGGTGCGGGTGCCGGCGATGGTGATCTCGCCGTACGCACGCAGGGGCTTCATCGACCATCAGATGCTGTCGTTCGACGCCTACGCGAAGTTCATCGAGGACGACTTCCTCTCCCACCGGCGCCTCGATCCCAAGACCGACGGCCGGCCGGACTCCCGGCCCAGCGTCCGGGAGAACCTTCCCCTGCTGGGAGACCTGGTCAAGGACTTCGACTTCACCCAGCAGCCACGGCCGCCGATGATCCTCGATCCGTGCCCGAAGCGCTACGTGTTCCACGCGAACTGCCTGCCGTGAAGGCTCCCACTCAGCCGCCTGCTGGGTCACGTCGGGGCCCGAGAGCACCGCGGGAGAGAGCAGGCCGGCGTAGGCGCGCCGCCAGGTCTCGACCTTGATCGCGCCGATCGCGGTACCGTCGGACTCACGGGCCGCGCGGGGTGTCAGATCGGAATTTGGCGTCGCCTACCCGATCGGGGCGGGCGCGGCCGGCTGGGCGACACCGATCATCGAGTCGCGCGTGATCAGCGCGGCCAGCTCGTCCTCGCCCATGCCCTCGGTGCCGACCGGACGGCGTGGCATCACCAGGTAGCGGATATCGGCGGTCGAGTCGAGCACCCGCAGCTCGACATCGTCACCCACATCGACGCCGAACTCGTCCAGCACGCCGCGCGGATCGGAGACCGCACGCGAGCGGTAGGGGAGGCTCTTGTACCAGGCCGGGGGAGGGCCAAGCAGGGCACGCGGGTAGCAGGAGCAGAGCGTGCAGACGACCATGTGATGCACGTCGTCGGTGTTCTCGACGGCGACCACCACCGGCGACGGACCGGGGTCGAGGCCGAGCTCGAGTGCCGCGGAGCGGGCGTCGGTCAGGAGACGCTGCTTGAAGTCGGGATCGACCCAGGCTCGTGCCACCAGGCGGGCACCGTCGGCCGGCGACCGCGACACCATCCAGTCGATGCGCTCGCGCACATCCTCGCGGCTGATGGCGCCCTTCTCGATCAGCAGCTGCTCGAGTGCCCTGGCGCGGGCAGCAGCCGGCGGCTCCTCGCCGTTGCCGATCGGCTCGTGGGGATGGTCGTGATCGTGCCCGCTCACTCTGCGTCCTCCAGCCAGTGCTCGAACAGGTCGAGGTAGATGCGGTCGCGACTCCCTCCCGCGTAGTCGGGCCACACGTCGCGCTGGGCGAAGCCGACCAGATAGAGCGGCTGTTCGGGCAGGCCGTCGGCGCCGTACGCCCGCGTCTCGGGGTTCGTGAACGACGCTTGGGCCCGCTCGACGGTGCCGGTCTTCCCCTTGATGTAGCCGGGTGTGCGGTGGTGGCCCTCGTGCGACCGGGCCGCGACCCGCACCCGCTGGCCAGGGTGGTACGTCATCCGCCGGCCCTCGCGTCGAGCTCGCCGGGCGCGAGCACGCCTTTCTCGGTCATGTTCGTTTCGATCGAAAACAGCCAGCGCTCGTAGTAGGAGGAGCGCTCGTACTGGTCTGGCGGCATGCTCTCGATGCCGCGCCGCATCTCGTCGACGTTCATCAGCCCGCGGCCGCCGAGCGCGCCCGCCAGTGCGTCGGTGAGGAGCTCCCAGTCGGTGAGCTCGTGCTCGCTGCGGTCGATCGGCGCGTCGTCCGGCCACCCGCCGCGGTCGTGCACAGAGCGTTCCATGGAGCGATCCTAGCTGTCGTCGTTAGAGTGCGTCCACCATGCCTCGCCGCTTCCAGCAGGTCGACGTCTTCACCTCCGTCGCCTACGTGGGCAACCCGGTCGCTGTGGTGCTGGACGGCGAGGGGCTGGACGACGACCAGCTGTCCCGCTTCTCCAGCTGGACGAACCTGTCCGAGACCACGTTCGTGCTGCCGCCGACCACCGACTGCGCCGACTACCGGGTGCGGATCTTCTCGCTGGAGCGGGAGCTGCCGTTCGCCGGGCATCCGACGCTGGGTACGTGCCACGCGTGGCTCGAGGCCGGCGGTGTCCCGCGCGACGCAGAGCAGATCGTGCAGGAGTGCGGAGCCGGTCTGGTGCGGGTGCGGCGAACGCCGCAGGGCCTGGCCTTCGCGGCGCCGCCGCTGGTGCGCTCGGGAGACGTGGACGAGCAGCTGGTCGAGCGGATCGCGGCGCTGCTGCGGATCGATCGCAGTGAGATCGTCGATAGCCAGTGGGTGGCCAACGGCCCGGGCTGGGTGGCGGTGCTGCTGCGCGACGCGGACGCGGTGCTGGCGCTGGAGCCTGGGTACGTGGACATCGACCTGGGCGTCGTGGGGCCCTACCCGGACGGTTCCGAGGCGGCCTTCGAGGTGCGCGCGTTCTTCCCCAAGTCGGGAGCGACGGCCGAGGATCCGGTGACAGGTAGCCTCAACGCCTCGCTGGCCGGGTGGCTGCTGGCAAGTGGCCGGGCGACCTCGCCCTACGTGTCGAGCCAGGGCACGGTGCTCGGCCGGATCGGTCGCGTCCACATCAGCGCGGACGGCGACGGGACGATCTGGGTCGGCGGAGGCACGGTCACGTGCATCCGCGGTGAGGTCGAGCTCTAACTGTTGCCGTCAATGGGAACGCGCCCCCCGCAGGCGTTCCCGACCACGGCTACGGGCGAGACGCGAACAGCGGAGTGAGCAGCGCCTGCAGCTCGGTCTCGCCGCGCATGTCGTCGAGCTCGCGTCCGATCGGGTCGTCGAGCCTGCGGGCGAGGAGCAACGCCACGCCGATGCCGATCAGCAGTGTGATTGTGAGAACGGAGTCCATGACCGAAGTGTCGCCGCCGCCGTTGATCGGCGCCTACGCGGAAGTGGGCGATCGGCGCCCCGTTTGTGGGAAACCACCGTTGTTTTGTCAACAATCCCGTGAGAAGATGCGGGGCGTGGGGATGAATCCGGCTGAGCATCCGCTCGTGACCGTACTGCCCGAGCCTGTCCGAGCTGATCTGGTGGCGCAAGTGAGCCGCGTGTCGCACTCGGCCGGGGCGGTGATCGTGGCGGAGGGCACGCTCTCAACCGACTTCTTCCTGATCCTCGAAGGCACCGTTGAGATCGTCCGCGGCGGCGAGGTTTTGGCGACGCTGGAGGCCGGGTCGTTCTTCGGCGAGCTGGGTGCGCAGGACGCTGGTCCGGGATATGCGATGGCACGCAACGCCACGGTTCGCGCGCTCACCGCCGTCGAGCTGGGCGTGCTCGACGAGGAGGCGTTCACGGCGTTGTTCCGATCGGTGCCGGAGTTCCGCGACGCGATTCACGCCACGTCCGATCGGCAGGGCTAGATCCGAGCGCGATCGATGGTACGTTTGACCGGCGGTCGGCCGCCGTGCACCGGCGCCGCCGGGCTCTGCAGGATCGAGGAGAGAATGGGGAGGCAGTCGTGGTCGCACGAGTCGTGATCGTGGTCGCTCTGGCGTTTGTCGCGGCCGGCGCAGCGCCGGCCTCGGGTGCCACGGCGTTGCTGCCGGATCTGGGCATGGCGAAGCTGAGCACCGTCACGCTCGACACCACCACGATCCCGGGGCACCGGCTGCTCCGCTACACCGCCGTGATGGTGAACATCGGCGCGGGCCGTCTCGAGGTTCGCGGCGGCCGGCCGGACACGTCCAGCCAGATGACGGTCAAGCAGCGGATCTACAGCACGGGTGGCGGCCACACCGACAGAGCGACCTCGATCGCCATGCAGTACGCGGGTGACGGCCACGAGCACTGGCACTCGCTGGACATGGAGGGCGGGACGCTCGCCCCCGTTGACAGCGGAGGCACCGTGAGCGCACTGGCCAAGCACGGGTTCTGCTTCTTCGACAACGTCAAATACAGGCTGACGCTGCCCGGTGCACCGGCCACGGCCCACTACGTGCCGGGCAACAGCTGCGCGTTCGGCAACCCGGATGCGCTGAATGTGATGATGGGCCTGTCCGTCGGCTGGGGCGACCGGTACTCGGCCTCGACCAACTTCCAGTGGATCGACATCACCGGTCTGCCAAACGGCAGGTACCGCCTCACCGCGACCGCGGATCCGGCGCACCTGGTCAAGGAGAGCAGCTACGCCAACAACGCGGCCTGGGCGAAGATCCGGATCACCGACACGTCTGTGACCGTGCTGCGGTACGGCCCCGGGGCCTAGGCGGGTAAATGGTCTGCCCTGGCAGGCGACCTCCATGCGGGATCGCTGAGATGTGGTCATGGTCAACGGTTAGGCCGGATCACTCTTTAGAGGGGCGGGTCAGGTGTGCCTTTGCGTCGATAGCAAAGTGTTCGACCCTTGACCCAGGAGGAACGCATGATGGAGTTTCTGCAGAAGATGCAGGATGAGGCCGGCCAGACCATGGCTGAGTACGCAGTGGTGCTCGGCGTGATCACGATCGCCGTTGTTGTGACGCTCGGACTGCTGTCGACGAAGATCAGCGACGTCCTGAACAGCGTCATCTCTTCGATGTAGCCCACTCGCCCTATCGCTTGACGATAGGAATGATGCCGCCTCGTCGCCTTGCCTAAAGGCGACGCGGGCGGCGTCCGCGATCCTGGTGAGCGGCGATCGCCTAGTGTCGCCGGAAGCGGACGGCCACGGACACGTCCGCCGCCGCCCCAGTGCGCTTCGTGATGTGCAGGTACCAGGTCCGCGACGCCGCGCCGCGCTCGAGCCCTTCGAACGGCCCCGCCCGGCACATGGCGTGGGCGACCGAGCGGCACTCGAACCCCGCCATGCGGCGGCCATCCACCTCGAGGTACCCGGTCAGGGCTGCGTTCCTGGGCCTGGCTGCGGTGATCGTGAACGTATCGCCGAATCGCGGGTAGCCGACCCGGACGCTCGCATGTTGTTGCCCAGCCGCGAGGTGCAACGACGCGGACTGGCGCATGGGCAGCGCCCGATCGGTGGACGGCGCGCGTTGGGCGCGGTACGCCCAGTATGTGACGGGTGCGCCTTTGCAGCCGAAGCATGGTCCGCCGTGATTGACCACGACGCCGGTGGCGGCGAGCGCGACCACGGACCCGGCCGGCGCGAGCGAGGCGGTCTGGTACTGCTTGAGCCTGGTGCCGCCGTACTGAACCGTGGGGGCAGTGATGCCACCGGAGGCAAGCGACCAGCTGCCCGTGGTGGCACCGACCGTCGCCGCCTTGCCGCAGAACCACGCGAACATGCTCGTCGCCGTGACGACGGTTTGGGGGAAGCACTCGCCGAAGCCAAACGGGTTCGCGGTCGTGGCCGGCCAGCGGTTCGTGGCGGGCGAATAGTCCTGGCTGTCACCTTCGTAGTCCCACGCCACCAGCCGTCGGCCGATCCATCCAATCGAGCTGGCCTCCGGTGCCAGCGTGGATGGCGGCAGCCGCTGCCAGGTGTTGGTGTCGGGAACGTAGGAGGCGCCGATCGAGGATCCGAACACGATCATCTGCGATCCGGTCCATGCGGCGCTGGGCGACTTCAAGGTGATCGGCGCATTGGCGATGCGGCGCCACCGGTTCGTGGCGGGCACGTACTCCGCTCCTGACCGGCTGGCGTGCGAGCCGGAACCGTCGCCGCCCCACACAATCAGCGTGCGGCCCGTCCAGACCTTGGCCACATGCGCGGGTAGCGGGATGGGCGGCTCCGAGATCCTCCGCCAGGTGTTTGTGGCGGGGTCGAGTGCGACGTTCGCGGGCGGTTGCCCGCCGTGGCCGTACCCGCCGACGAGCAGCACCTCGCTTCCCGTCCACACGGCGTAGGCATCGGTTCTGCCCGGTCCTGGGGCGGGCGGGATATGGCTCCAGTGTCCGGTGCGCGGGTCAAACGCGAAGCCGTCGCCCGCCGGTCGGCCGACGCCGGGAACGGCACCGCCGAGGGATACGAGCTCGTTGCCCGTCCAGGCAAGTGCAACGCCGGCCCTGGCCTGCGGCGGCGGGGGCAGGCGCGACCACTGCTGCGTGTAGGCCGCCCACGGATCACCCGGGGCGGGCTGCGGCTGGGCCGGGGAGCGGGCGTGCCACGCCACGGCGCCGACGGCTGCGACCACCAGCAGCAGGCCGCCAACGGCTGCGGCGCGAGGCACCGTGAACCGGGCGAGCTGGGGGTGCGTGAGCGCCACTGCCCGACATACGCGTGAGTCGAATGCTCGCGTCCCGGGACGGAGAACCGGTTCCAAGCCGTACTACACTCGTGACGATGGTTGAGCCGTCTGACGGCGAGCTGGTCGGCCGCGCGCATCGCGGCTCGCGTGACGCAGCGGCGATGCTGTTCGAGCGGCACTGGGGCGGGGCGTGGCGGCTGGCGCGGACGGTCAGCGGCCGGCGCGACATGGCCGATGACATCGTCCAGGATGCGTTCGAGCGTGCCTTCGCCGCGCTCGGCCGGTTCGATCAGAGCCGGCCGTTCGCGCCCTGGCTGCACCGGATCGTGATCAACCGTGCGCTTGACCTGCTGCGCAGCGAGCGGCGCCTGGTCGGCCTGGACGTCGCCGTGCATCCCAGCGCCGAGTGGCGCGACGTCAGCGCCGATGACCGGGCGCTGCTCGAGGCGGTGGCGACGCTGACACCGCAGCGGCGGGTCGTGATCGTGCTGCGCTACGGGCTCGGCTACTCGCCGGTCGAGATCGCGCGGATGCTGGAGCTGCCGACGGGCACGGTCAACTCGCGCCTGGCGCGGGCGCTGGATGACCTCCGGGAACGAGAACGGGAGCGCGATGCCGAGCGAACTTGAACGACGCCTCGAGCGCGCTCTGAGCGACGTGCCGGTGGAGGCCTCGTCGGACGCCCACGACCGCGCCCGCGACGCCGCGCTGGCAGCCGCCGCCGCGCCGGCGCCGGGTCGCGGGTCGCGGTGGCGGGTCGTGGTCGCCGCAGCGGTGGCGATGGTGCTGGTGACGACCGGGGTGACGCTGGCCGCCACCGGGGACAGGCCGTTTTCGGATACGCCAACGCTGACCGAACCGCCCCATGCCGCCCGGCCGCACACCGGGTTGCTGCCACCGGGCGCGCGCGCCTTCTCGGTGGCCGCGGATGGCCGCGCCTGGGTGGCGATCCCGCAGCGCGTGCTCCTGCACGGAGCACCGCGGTCCGCGATCGCCGTCAGCCCCGGCGCCGTCTACGTGCTCGAGGCGCACGGCCGCACGCTGCGCGCGGTCGCCGCGGGCACCGGGCGGGTCGCGCAGACCCAGCACGCGGCAGGCCCCGTCGGCTCCGCCGTGTGGTCGCCGTTTCCGATCCGGATCGCGTACCTGACCGAGGTCGGCAGCCACCAGCAGCTCCATGACGAGTGGGGCACGTTGTCGCACGACTACCTGGTCGACCGGCACGTGGCTGCGGTGGCGCCGTCGTGGCGGTGGGACTCGCTGGCGGTCGCCTACGTCCGCGCGGACGGCCGCGTCGCCGTCCACAACGCCACCAGCGGCCATAACACAGTGATCCCCCCGAACTGCGGGCTGCGGCACCCGACGGCGTTGGCGTTTGCGCCGACGTCGGGGCTGCTCGCGATCGCCGACCGCACGCGCCTTCGGATCGTCGATACCACGGGTGGCGCGCCCGACGTCTGCGCCGCGCATAGCCCAGGAGCGCCCAGCATCGCCTGGGTGCGACCCCACCAGCTGTTCGTCGCTGCCGGCACCACGCTGTACCGCTACCTGCTGCTACGGCCCGGCCTGGGCACCGACACGACCACCGTCCCGGCGCGGATCACCGGGCTCACCGCCTCCCCCGACGGACGGCGCCTCGCACTGGCCCTGACCAGCGGTGGCTCGACACGGGTCGTGGCCGCCACCGCGCCCCCGTTCAGCGAGCAGGCAATGCCGCTTCACGTGCTGCAGCTGCTGCTGCCGGCTCGGCCGCTTGCGGGGCCGGTGACCCTGTCCTGGCAGTGACCCGACACGGTGGAGCGTATTCCGATGATCTTGGTCACGAGTAGCGGGTCGATCGCGGGAGCGTTCCAGAGAATGCGCCGGGAGAAGTAGCCGCTGGGTGGGGATCCGGCTCGCGTCAGTGGCGGGCAGCCGTTCCACCGGCGCGCTCCAGTTCCAGCTGGCGCAGCTCGATGCGGCGGATCTTCCCCGTCAGCGTCTTTGGCAGCTCGTCCACGAACTCGACCCGCCGCGGATAGGCGTAGGCCGACAGCCGCTCGCGGACGTGGGCCTGGATCTGTCCGGCCAGGTCGTCCGAGCCCGTGTGGCCCTCGGCCACCACGATGAAGGCCTTGACGACGTTGCCGCGCAGCTCGTCCGGCGAGGCCACCGCGGCGGCCTCGCGCACCGCCGGGTGCTCCAGGCAGACCGACTCGACCTCGAAGGGGCCGACACGGTATCCGGCGGCGATGATCACGTCGTCGGCCCGGCCCTCGTACCAGATGTAGCCGTCCTCGTCGCGGACGGCCGCGTCCTTGGTGTGGAACCAGTCGCCGCCGAACACCGCCTCGGTATCGTCGGGCCGGTTCCAGTAGCCGAGCGGGTAGTGCGGGTTGGAGCGTGCGCGCAGGCAGATCTCACCGCGCTCGCCGGTGGCCAGCGGCGATTCGTCCTCGTCCAGGATCTGCACGTCCCAGCCCGGCATCGGCCGGCCCATCGACCCCTCGCGCACCTCCATCGAGGGGTAGTTGGCGACCAGCGGGTAGGACTCGGTCAGCCCGTAGTAGTCGAGCACGGTCACGCCGAACTGCTCACGGAACCAGCGGATCGCCTCCGGGTTGAGCGGCTCGCCGGCCGAGCAGACGCGGCGGAACCGCTGCGGGTGGCGGGTGCCGGCGTCGCCTACGGCCATCATCGCCCGCATCGCGGTGGGCGTGGTGAAGACGTTCGTCACGCCGTTTCGGCTCAGGAACGCGAGCTGTTGCTCGGCGTCGAAGCCGCGCTCGCGGCGGTACACGTACTGGACGGCGCCCAGCCGCCACGGACCCAGCAGCGGCGCGATACCGGCCGCCCACGCCCATTCGCCCATGCCGTGGAATGACTCGCCGTCCTGCACCTCGTGGCAGTACGTAAACTCCTCGTGGGCGAGCAGGTAGCGGTGGGCGTGCACGATGCCCTTGGCCAGGCCGGTGGTGCCCGAGGTGTAGTAGAGCTGGGCGGGATCCTCGGCTGCGGTGTCGGCCTCGATGTGCTCGGCGGGCGTGCCCGAGAGGGCGTCGGGATCGAGCACGACCAGCTTCGCGGAAATCCCGGTGAAGCGGCCGGCGTTGGCATGGTCGGTCACCACCACGCTCGCCCCGGAGTCCTCCAGCCGGTAGCGGATGGCATCGTCGCCGTAGAGCAGCGACAGCGAGAGCAGCATCGCTCCCAGCTTCCAGATGCCGAAGAAGACGGCCGCGGTCTCCGGCGCGGGCGGCAGCACCACGGCCACGCGGTCGCCGCGCCCGACGCCGTGCTGTCGCAGCATGGCGGCGGCCTGGTCGGCCATGTCCTGCAGCTCTCCCCAGACCAGCTCGCGGCGCGAGCCGTCGAAGCTCTCCCAGACCATCGCCCGCTTCTCGCGCGGATGCTTGTCGCAGACGTCGTGGGCGATGTTGTAGCTGGCCGGGACGTTCCAGCTGTGCGCGCGGCACATCTCGGTGTATCGCTCGTAGTCGCTCATGGTTCCTCCGAGGCAGACGCCAATCAGCCTACGCCGAGCCGTCGGGTGCCGTCAATCACGTCTGAGTCTGACGGTTCCGTAAAGAATCCGTGAACTTCTGGCCCGCATCCCACAAATCGGTAGCCGTAACACCCCACTGGGGTGACTGGCACGGGGCCCACCTGGTCGATGAGCAGGTGGGGTCTTTTTCACTTAACGAGGGGTCTTCATCATGGGCATCACACGTCTCCGCGTGGCCGGAGTCGCTGCCGTTGCGATCTTGTCCGTGCTCGCCGCCGGTGCGAGCGCCTCGACGTTCGAGGTCACGGGTCTGGTCGTCGACGCCACGCCAACCAACGCCGCACCATCGATCCACTGGAATCCGCTGTCAGGGGCGATCGCCTACCGCGTGGTCCGCGACGGCAACCCCCTGGCTCGGGTCACCACCACGTCCTTCATCGACAGCACGCCGATGAGCAGCGGACGGCACACCTACCGAGTCCGCGGGATAAAGGCGGATGGGACGCTGTCGGGAGCCGCTTCCGTCGACGTGGTCTACGACGTGCTGCCTCCAGACGACATCGCCGGAGCGCCGACTGGTGACCGGCTGACATCGGGCAACCCCACGATCACCTGGTCGGCGGTTAGCGACGCAGGTCCCTCGGGAGTCAAGCAGTACAACATCCGCCGAGACGGCGTCTACATCGGCTCGGTACCTAACGGGACACTCACCTTCACCGACCACGATGCCGCCGAGGGTCAGCACTCCTACATCGTCCGCGCCCAGGATGCCGCCGGCAACAAGGCCGTCGACTTCTCGCCCGAGGCACTGATCACCGTTGATCGCACCGCGCCCGACGCGCCGGGTGGCCTGACCGCCGCGGTGGCCGGCACCTCGGTGCAGCTCGACTGGAACGCCGTGGTGGATCGGTCAGGCATCGCCGGCTACCGGGTGCTTCGAAACGGCCAGCTGGTCGCCACCACCGATGCGACCGCGTACGCCGACTCGCCGCCGGCGGGGGCGACGTACGACTACAGCATCGTCGCCGTCGATCGTGCCGGCAACGCGTCGCAGGCCACCGGCAGCGTGTCGGCGACGGTAGTCGCGGCGCGGCAAGGCGGCGACACCACCGGCCGCCTTGCGCTGCAGGCGAACCTGCAGATGTGGGGGGCCAAGATTCCGGACGCCGCGACGGCCGTGGCGCTGGCGAAGAGCCACGACTTGATCACCGCGGTGCCGGCACAGCTGGCCGGGTACGTCCCGCAGATGCGCGGGGCGAACCCCAGCCTCAAGATCTACGGCTACGTCAACGGCATGTTCGCCCAACAGGGCCAGGGCGACATGTTCCCGGCGTCGTGGTACATGCGCGACGCCGCCGGCGACAAGCTCCAGTCAGCCGGCTGGGGCAACTACATGATGGATCCACGTGGCACCACGCCGTTCACCCACTCAGGTGTCACCTACAACAACTGGATCGACTGGGTCCGCAAGCAGTGCCAGCAGGCGATCGTTACCTACGGCCTGGACGGATGCTTCCTCGACATGCTCCTGCCGGCTCCGGTCGTTTACCACCCCTACCTGGTCGGGAGCAAGATCCCGGTCGAAGATCCGGTGACTAAGGCGCCGTGGACCGCCGCCGACTACATGGAGTTGACAGGTTCGGTCGGGCGCGCCGTCCAGCAGTACACCGCCCGTGCGGTGATAGGTAACAGCCTGGAGTTCGGTGCGCACTTCTACGCGATCCCGACCAAGGCGCTGCTGCCGGACACGCAGCTCACGCTCGCCGAGCTGTGGATGCGAAATCCGCAGCAGCCGGCCGACAGCTGGCCAACCGTGGATCGGTGGAAGCAGGAGGTGCAGATGATCATCGACTGCAACGATGGTGGCCACCCGATCGAGGTCACCATGAAGCTGTGGGCGGCCTCGACCGCAGCCCAGCGACAGGCGTGGCGTGACTTCGGGCAGGCCAGCTTCCTGATCGGGAACTCGGGATCGGCCTGGTTCGAGTACAGCTCCAGCCAGTCGACACTCCCGTGGAACGATACGTCGCCGCTGGACGACGTCGATCTGGGCGCGGCGCTGGACACTCACACGAGCGTCGATGGCTACCTCCGGGGCGGTGTGTACCAGCGGCGCTTCCAGCGGGGGATCGCTCTGGTCAACCCGGGAACGGCCGCCGTCACCGTACAACTCGACCAGAGCTACCGGACGGCGGGCGGAAGTCTCGTCACCCAGGTGACGCTCGCACCGCACAGCGGCCAGGTGCTTCAGACTGCGTAGGGGGCGGGCCTCGCGCTCTGGATATTCATGGCAGCTCGAGAACGGTCTCCTCGATCTGGGCGGACCGTGCCGGAGCAAAAGCCACCTCCGTACCGATCGGGCGGAAGCCCACCTTCTGAAGGACTCGTAACGATCCGGCGTTGTCGCTCGCAGCACGGGCTCGGATCGGCCGAACCGAGACCTCGTCGAGCAGCAGTCTCAGCGCCTGGGTTGCAATCCCTTGGCCCCAGCAGGTGCGATCTATCCAGTAGGTGACCTCGGTCACTCCATCCGAGACGTAGCTCCCGATGGTGCCGACGAGCCGAGAATCGCGGATGATCGCCCAAAGCCTGTTCTCAGAGGAGGCCATGATCTTCGCCATGTGGGCGTCGAAGCGGCTTCGATCGCTCGGGTCTTCAGGCGTGAATGCCGCCATGCGCACTGACTCTGGGTCGCGCATCTGCTCGAAGATCGCGTCGAGATCCCCAACTTCTATCGGACGAAGCGCAACCTGCGACATGCGGACGGTCCTCCTGGCTCCTAGCCTTCTGCTCGTCGGCGGGGGTCGACCCGCCACCCTACGCTTCCCCGCCTACACCCGCAATCGGGTCACTAGGCGTCGCGCAGCCGTTCCGAGGCCCGGATGCCTGACGCGACTGCGAGGCAGTCGGCCCTCCGCTACCTCTATTGTTCCCCTGTGAGCTGCTGCCCCTTTCCGCTAGTGCCGATGGTCTGCTCCTCGCCGGCGATAGCAGCGTGGTTGGCTGGGCGCCGCTGGGAGTCGACGGCGTGGTGACGGCGGAGGAGGTCGCTGGAATCGGGGTATTTGCGATGCTCGGCGCCGCGGAGCACGGGCGTCTCGCGCGCGCGGCGGCGGACGTGAGCTTGGTGGCGGGCGACTACGCAGCGAACGAGGGGGAGGATCGCGCCCTGTTCGCCGTGCTCGAAGGCCGGATCGAAGCCGTGAAGACGGTCGACGGGACGGTACGGGTCGTCGGGGAGCGTCTCCCTGGCGACGTCTTCGGCGAGGTTCCGATCGTGCTCGGAACCGTCTTCCCCGTTGGTTTCCGCGCCGCCGTCCAATCGCGCGTGCTGCGGATCGAGCCGGCCGAGTACCACGCGATCGCGGCGGTGGATCCGATCGTCGCCAAGGCGATTGGCGCGCTTGCCAGCCACCGGATGACCGGGGGACGGGGGCTGCAGGGGCTCGCCGCGGACGCCCCGCCTCCGCGGGCGATCGTGGTCGGGCAGCGGCGGGATCCCGCCTGCGCCCAGCTTCGTCATTTCCTCGACCGCAATCAGATCAGCTTCGCCTGGCTACAACCCGATGCTCCGGATGCCGCCGAGATATGGGGCGGACCTTTGCCCGATCCTGGGGACTCCCCGGTGATCCGGTTCGTCGAGGGCAAGACGGTCGTGCGCCCGGAGCCTCGCCGCGTCGCCGAGCTTCTCGGGCTCGGCACCGAGGCACAGGCCGTCGAATACGACACCTTGGTCATCGGCGCCGGACCGTCGGGTCTCGCCGCCGCGGTCTACGGCGCGTCCGAAGGATTACGCACGCTCGTCGTCGAGCGGGAGGCCCCGGGCGGTCAGGCCGGCACGTCGTCTCGAATCGAGAACTATCTCGGCTTCCCGTCGGGCGTCTCGGGCGACGAGCTCGCAAGCCGGGCGCTGCAACAGGCGCGCCGCCTCGGCGCCGAGATCCTGGTCACGCGAACGATCACGCGCATCGATGCGGCAACTCGTGAGGTGCACCTGGACGGTGGCGACGTGCTTCGGGCGCGGACGATCATCCTGGCCTGCGGCGTCTCGTGGCGGAAGCTCGAGGTCGAGGGCTTCGAGCGACTCGTCGGCAAGGGCATCTTCTACGGAGCCGCACGAAGCGAGGCGCCGAACGTCCATGGGCTCGACATCCACATCGTCGGCGCTGGCAACTCGGCGGGGCAGGCGGCGATGTTCTTCTCAACCCACGCACGCAGTGTCACCATCCTCTACCGCGGCGGGAGCCTCGAGAAGAGCATGTCGCACTATCTGATTGACCAGCTGGCCACTCGCTCCAACATCGACGTGCTCTTTCACACGGAGGTAGTCGCCGCGCACGGCGAGGATGCGCTCGACGCCGTTGAGATCACCACCGGCGAGAGCGACGCCAGCGCCCGGCTCCCATCCGGAGGGCTCTTCATCTTCATTGGCGCTGATGCCGAGACGGGCTGGCTGCCACCTGAGATCGCGCTCGACCGTCGTGGCTACGTGCTCACCGGGCCAGACGTGAGCGCCGCGGGAGCGTGGGCGCTCGAACGAGACCCGTTCCTGCTCGAGACGAGCGTTCCTGGCGTTTTCGCGTGTGGCGACGTCCGCTCGGGACCCGTCAAGCGCGTCGCCGCCGCGGTCGGCGAAGGCAGCATGGCCATCGCATTCGTCCACGAGTACCTGCGAGCTGCTCGCAGCATGACTGAACGTCGACTCGCCGATCGAGCTTCCTAGCCGAGCTCGTTTCCGGGCCTACCGCGGCCCGAGCCGCTTCTGCATCACGGCCTCGATCCCGGCACCGATGTCCGGGTAGCTCGCCGTGAGGCGAACAAAGTCGTTCCCGAAGAGCACAAAGAGGCGCGCCGGCGTGGTCGTCGTCACCGTCGCCGCGCTCCGGCCCGGTCCGAGAAGAGCCATCTCGCCGAAGAACTCGCCTGGGCCGAGAGAGGCGATCGGCTCGCCGTGGGCGGTGACCACGACCTTGCCCTCATCGATGACAAAGAAGGAGTAGCCCGTCGTCCCCTCACCTATGAGACGCACGCCAGGCCCCACCTCCCTCACCTCAAACCAGGCGGCGACCTCCGCGAGCTCCGACTCGGCAAGCGACTCGAACAGCTGAACCGAAGCGA
>CAVXZW010000020.1:0-44128 GCA_963766445.1 uncultured Actinomycetes bacterium
CTCGCAGACCACCTCGCCGCGCTGGTTGGTGCCGATCGACTCGACCGTGACCACCCCGCGGTCGGGCTTGCTCTTTGACTCGACGACGTCCAGCACCGTCGTCTGCGCGTAGATGGTGTCGCCGTGGAAGGTCGGCTTCGCGTGCTTCAGCGACTCGACCTCGAGGTTGGCGATGGCCTTGCCGGAGACGTCGGGGACGCTCATGCCCAGCACCAGCGAGTAGACCAGGTTGCCGACCACCACGTTTCGGCCGAACTGCGTCTCGGTCTCGGCGTAGTGGGCGTCGATGTGCAGCGGGTGGTGGTTCATCGTGATCATGCAGAACAGGTGGTCGTCGGCCTCGGTGATGGTCTTGCCCGGCCAGTGCTTGTAGACGTCGCCCACCTGGAAGTCCTCGAGGTAGCGGCCGAAGCGCGTCTCGCGGGCGTCGAACTCGCGGCCGCTCACAGCGGGTACCTCGCCAGCATGCCGCGCGCCACGATCAGCTTCTGGATCTCGCTGGTGCCCTCGCCGACCAGCAGCAGCGGCGCGTCGCGGTACAGCCGCTCGATCTCGTACTCCTTGGAGTAGCCGTAGCCGCCGTGGATGCGGAAGCTGTCCTCGACCACCTCGTGGCAGATCTCGGATGCGTACAGCTTGGCCATGCCGGCCTCGACGTCGGAGCGCTCGCCGGCGTCCTTCTTCCGCGCCGCCGACAGCATCAGCAGCCGTGAGGCCTCGATCTTGGTGGCCATCTCGGCCAGCTTGAACTGGATGCCCTGGTGCTTTGCGATCGGCTTGCCGAACGCCTCGCGCTCCTGGGCATAGCGGATCGCCAGCTCGAAGGCCCGTTGGGCGACGCCCACGCCGCGGGCGGCCACGTTCACGCGGCCCACCTCGATGCCCGACATCATCTGCTGGAAGCCGTGGCCCTCGCCCTCGCCCAGCAGGTTGGCGGCCGGCACCCGGTGGTCCTGGAACACCAGCTCCGTGGTCTCGACGCCCTTGTAGCCGAGCTTGCCGAGCTGCGGTGGGATCGTCAGCCCGCCGTCCTGCGCGGCGCCGGGCTGTTTCTCGACCAGCAGGCAGCTCATGCCCCTGTGCGCGGGCTTCGCGTCCGGTCGTCTTCACCAGCAGCGCCACCAGCCCCGAGCGCAGGCCGTTCGTGACCCACATCTTCTGGCCGTTGACGACGTAGTCGTCGCCGTCGCGGACGGCCCGCGTGCGGATCGCCTGCACGTCGGAGCCGGCCTCGGGCTCGGTCATCGAGAAGGCGCAGCGCACCTCGCCGGTTGCCATCTGCGGCAGGAACCGCTGCTTCTGCTCCTCGGTGCCGTCGCGCATGATCATGTCGGCGACGATGAAGTGGGTGTTGATGATCCCCGACACGCTCATCCACCCGCGCGACAGCTCGATCACCGACAGCGCGTAGGTGGTCAGGTCGAGGCCGAGGCCGCCGTACTGCTCCGGGATCGTGAAGCCGAACAGGCCCAGCTCCTTGAGCCCGGCCACGATCTGGTCGGGGAAGACGTCGTCGCGCTCGAGGTCGGAGGCGACCGGGATGATCTGCTCGTCCGTGAACTGCCGCACCAGCGAGACCACCTCGCGCTGCTCGTCGGTCAGCCCCTCCAGCGTGATGCTCATGCCGTCGCCTCTCCGTCGCTCATGCCGGCCGCAACGCCCCGTGCGACGACCGCCTCGGCGATCTTGCGCGACGCCTCGTCGATCATCTGGCCCTCGTACATGACGGCCCCCTTCCGCTCCACCTGGGTCGCATGCTCGTACGCCGCGAGCAGCCGGCGGGCGTCGTCGAAGTCGCCCTGGCTGGGCGCGAACACCTCGTTGGCGATGCCCACCTGGTCGGGGTGCAGCACCCACTTGCCGTCGTAGCCGACCTGCCGTGCGCGCATGCACAGGCGGCGGTACTCGTCGGTGTTCTTGATGTCGGTGTACGGGCCGTCGATCGCCTGCAGCCCGTAGCCGCGGGCCGCGGTCACGATCAGCGACAGGATGTAGTGCCACTGGTCGCCCGGGTAGTCGGGGTCGATCGATCCGATCACGAGCGAGCCCACGCCCATGCTGGCGGCGTAGTCGCCGGGGCCGAAGATCAGCGTCTCCAGGCGCGGCGAGGCCTGCGCGATCTCGCGGATGTTCATGGCGCCGCGGCCGTTCTCGATCTGGGCCTCGATGCCGATGCGGTGCTCGATGCCGTGCTCGATCTCGAGCTGCGTCAGCACGTGGTGGACGAAGTGCAGCTGTGCCGCGTCCTCCACCTTGGGCACCATCACGCAGTCCAGGTTCGCGCCGGCGCCGGCCACGACGGCCGTCAGGTCGCCCAGGCACCACTGGGTGGTGACCCCGTTGACGCGCACGACGCGGGTCTTGCCGGAGTAGTCATGGCCGTTCAGCGCGTCGATCACGTTCTGGCGCGCGGGCACCTTCTCGAGCGGCGATACGGCATCCTCGAGGTCGAGGAAGATCTGGTCGGCGGGCAGCACCGCCGCCTTGGACAGCATCTTGGGGGATGAGCCCGGCACGGCCAGGCAGGATCGGCGCAACCGCAACGTTTTCCGCTCCGCGTCGGGGCTTGACTGTGCGGTCAGTCTACCCAGCGGCGGCCGCCTGGGCGGCAACAGCCGGACGCCCGGCAGGCTACAGCAGGCCGATGCCGGTCGAGCGGCCAGTAGCGCACGCGGGCGATGCCGATCATGTCGCCGCGCGGCTCACAGCCCCACATACGCGAGTCGTCCGACGGGCCGCGGTTGTCGCCCATCATGAAGTAGCACTTCTGCGGCAGCGCCGTGTGGGGAAAGCTGGCCGTGCGCCGCCCGTGCAGGTAGGGCTCCGACAACCGGTGCGCCCTCTGGCCCGGGCTCTTCACCCAGACCGATCCGTGCTTGGCCCAGATCGTTTCGCCGGGCAGCCCGATCACGCGCTTGATGAACGTCTCCGGCGAGGCGCCGACGCGGAGCGACAGGTCGTTCGTGTCGCAGGCGCCTTCGCTGTTGTGGCCGCCCCGGCAGATGGGTGGATGGAAGACGACGATCTCGCCGCGGGTGGGGTCGCGGAAGTCGAGACTGAGGCGGTCGGCGATCACCCGGTCGCCGGGCTGCAGCGTCGGGATCATGCTGCCCGTGGGCACGCGATAGGGTTTGACGACATAGGCCTGCGCGAAGAAGGCGATGGCCGCGGCCACGACGAGGGTCAGGACGATCTCGGCGATGGCGCGCAGCGGGGGGGGCAGCAGGGCGATCGGGTTCATGCGTTCCGGCAGGTTATCGACGACACCCCCGAGCGGCTGAAGTGGTGATAGAACACACTTCCGGCGGGCACTCGGTTGAGAGTTCGTGGTGCGCTGCCGATGGACACACCATGATTCGCCGCACCCTCGTCTTCATCGCCGCCCTGGCCGCCTCGCTGCTCGGCCCGGGCGCCGCCTCCGGCGCCACGCTGTTCACGCTGAACGGCCACGGCTGGGGGCACGGCATCGGCATGTCGCAGTACGGCGCGCTCGGCTATGCCCAGCACGGCTGGACGCACCAGCAGATCCTCCAGCATTACTTCACCGGCACCACCATCGGCCAGCTGCCGTCCGGCACCAAAGAGCGGGTGCTGCTGATCTCCAGCCGCCCCTCGATCCACCTGTCGTTCGCGCAAGCGGCGACGGCCAGCGATCACGAAGGCACCAGCCGCTCGCTGCCGGCCGGCGCCTACCGCGTCGACCCGGGCGTCGTCGCCGGCCAGCTGCGGCTGTGGAGCAAGGCCAGCGGCAAGTACGTCTGGAAGGGCATCGTCAGCCCGCTGCAAGTAGCGCCGCACGGAGGCCCGCTACGGCTGGACGATGCCGTGAACGGCTACATCCACGATCACTGGTGGGGCGACTTCCGCATCGCCCGCAGCGGCGGGTCGCTGTCGCTGGTCGATGTGGTCGGGATGGAGCGATACGTCAGCGGCGTCGTGCCGTGCGAGGTGCCCGCGTCCTGGCTGCCGGAGGCCGTGCAGGCGCAGGCGGTGGCGGCGCGCTCCTACGCCGCCGCGACGGCCGGCGGCGGCACGTTCGACGCCTTCGCCGACACCCGCAGCCAGATGTACTGCCCGGTTGAGCGGCAGGTGGCGGCTTCCGACGCGGCGGTCGCTGCCACCAAGCACGAGGTCGTCAGGTACGGGGGCCAGGTCGCCACCACCTTCTTCTCGTCCAGCTCGGGTGGGCGCACCTCGTCCCTCGCCGCTTCCTGGGGCAGCCCCAACCAACCCTATCTGGTGCCGGTGCGCGATCGCTACGACGGCGCCGGCGGGCTCAACCCGAATCACACCTGGGCGCCCCGGGGTGTTCTCGCCGTCGCGGCTGGGCTCGGCATTGGGCCTGGGAGGCAGCGTCTCGTCGCTCGACACCACCATCGACGGCCCCTCGCAGCGGGTGCTGTCGGTGCTCGTCCACGGAGCCGGTGGCGACCACTCGCTGACGGCCGGCGAAGTGTTCTCGCGGCTGGGGCTGCGCTCGACCTACTTCCGGATCCTGCAGCTGACGCTGGTGGCGCCGAAGTCATCGATCGCCGGAGATGCCTACCACCTCAAGGGCCGGCTCTGGCCGCGCCCGCAGGGAGCCTTCCGGCTGGAATCGAAGATGGGCGCATCCGGCAGCTGGCAGCAGGTGATGGCGCCGGTGGTGCTGGACTCGACCGGCCGCTTTTCGATCAAACGCCGCCCGGTCGCGGACGTCAGCTACCGCCTGGTGCGCAAGGGCGCGTCATCGCCGACGGTGCGGGTGCGCGTGCATGCGGCGCTGACGTTGTCGAAGAAGGGCGGATTCCACGGGACGATGCTGCCGCGGCTGGCCGGCGCCACCGTCACCCTGCAGCGCCTCAGCGCGGGACGATGGGTCAGCGCCGGCACCGCCACCGTCGGCGCGAAGGGCGGCTATCGGTTCTCGACGGCCGTCTCGCAGGGCAGCTGGCGGGCGCATTTCCGCCGTGACAACGATCACAGCTCCGGGGCCTCGGCCACGCTGGTGGTTCCCAGCGCGAGGTACGCTTCGTTCCGTGGCGCACATCGCGATCGGTAAGCGTGACGGCAAGTGGTTCTTCACGGCGCAGGGCTGCTGTGACTCCACATCTGCCCGCGCCCTGTACGAGCGTGCCCACGCCGTGCAGGTGCTGGAGGAGGGCGGGCGCCTGAACGGGTGGGACGCGTCCGGCTTCGAGCTGGAGGACCGGCGCGGTCGCCTGCACCGCTACCCCCGGTCGTGGCGGCCCTACCGGAGCAGCTCCTCGTCCGGCACCTGACGCAGCACCCGGGCGGGACTGCCCACAACCAGCGCGCGCGCGGCCACGTCTCTGGTCACGACCGCTCCGGCGCCGACGAAGGCCTCCTCGCCGATCTCGATCCCCGGCAGCAGCGTGGCACCGCCGCCGACGCGCGCGCCGCGGCGGATCACCGCCCCCTTGATCAGGGCGTGCCGCCGCTCGGTGCGCCCCATCAAGTTGTCGTTCGTGGTGACGACGCAGGGCGCGATGAACACGTGCTCCTCGAGCAGGCAGTGCGCGGTGATGTAGGCGTTCGACTGGATCTTGGTGAAGGACCCGATGGTGGTGTCGTTCTCGACGCAGACGCCGCGGCCGATCACGACCTGCTCCCCGATCGTGCAGCGCTCGCGGACGGTGGCCAGGTCGCCGACAACGCATCCCGGGCCGAGCGTCGATCCGGCCGCCAGCACGGCGCCGGCAGAGATCGCGCAGCCCGCCCCCAGCGTCAGCGGCCCGGGCTCTTGGCGGCCGGGCGGTGGACCGGCTGGACAGCGTCGGGCGCTTGCCCAGCACGGCGTTGTCGCCGATGGTGCAGCCGTCGCCGATCACGGTGCCGGCGTGGACGGTCACGTTGGCGCCGAAGCGCACGTCGCCGCCGATGGCCGCGTCCTCGGCCACGGTCAGGCCGGGGGCCTGGTCGGCCGGCCAGCTCACGCGCGGACGCCCTCGAGGGTGACCGGGACGCCGCCCTGCTCCAGCGAGCGCTGCATCGCCTCCAGCACCTCGACGACGGCCACGCCCTCGGCGGCGTTCGCGGGGTGCCCGGGATCGCCCGAGCGAACCGCATCCAGGAAGGCCTGGCACTCGATCCGCAGCGGCTCCTCACGGGAGACGGCCGGGCTCGTGATGTCACCGGTGTGCGTCGAGATCTTGCCGGGCGCGGTCAGCACCGGGCCCTTGTCGTAGACGGTCACCTTGCGGTCGGCCTCCATGTCGTCGAACACGGCCATCCGCTTGGAGCCGACCACGGTCATCTTGCGCATCTTGTGGGGGTCGAGCCACGACAGGTGCAGGTGCCCGACCTGGCCGGAGGCCAGCTTCAGGTAGCCGAACACGACGTCCTCGACGCCGGGGCGAAGGTAGCACTCGCCCCGCGCCGACACCTCGACCGGCCGTCCGCCGAGCAGGTACAGCACCACCGAGATGTCGTGCACGCCCAGGCTCCAGAGCGCGTTTTCGTCCTCGCGGATCACGCCCAGGTTCTGGCGGTTGCCGTACACGTACAGCACGTCGCCGAGCTCGCCCGATTCGATCAGCTCATGCAGCTTGACCACGGCCGGATGGAACCGCAGCAGGTGGCCGACCATCACGATCCGCGACCGCTCGGCGGCGAGGGCCTCCAGCTCCCGGGCCTCGGCGACCGTCCAGGCCAGCGGCTTCTCCACGAACACGTGCTTGCCGGCCAGCAGGGCGCGCCTGGCCAGGGCGTGGTGCGTGGGCACCGGCGTCGCCACGGCCACCGCGTCCAGCGTCTCGTCCTCGATCAGGTCATCGAAGCGCCCCGTCATCCGGGCGTCGGGGAACTGCGCCGCGAACCGGGCCTGCCGCTCGTCGTCCGTGTCGCAGCACCAGACCAGCTCGGCGTCGGGCAGCTGCGCGAAGTTGCGGGCCAGGTTCGGGCCCCAGTAGCCGAGGCCGACGACGCCCACGCGGAGGCGATCGCTCACAGCACATGCACCTTTCCGCCGTCGCGCGGGACGGCGTTTCGGAAGTCGAACACCAGCTGGGCGCGACCGGCCAGGTCGGCGTAGTCGATGCCGGAGTGGGCGGTGACCACGCAGACGATGTCGGCGGCCTCGACCACGCCGTCGGCCAGCTCCACCGAACGCAGGTCGAATCCCTGCTCGAGCAGGTCGGGCACGAACGCGTCGTGGTAGCTGATGTCGGCGCCGAGCCCGCCCAGGAGCTCGATCAGCTTCAGCGCCGGCGACTCGCGCACGTCACCGACGTCGGGCTTGTAGGACACGCCCAGCACCAGCACGCGGCTGCCGTTGACCGGCTTTCGGGCCTGGTTCAGCGCCTGCGAGATGCGCTCGACACAGAAGTAGGGCATGGTCGTGTTGACCTTGCCGGCCAGCTCGATGAACTCGGTCTGGAAGTCGAACTGGCGGGCGCGCCAGGATAGGTAGAAGGGATCGATCGGGATGCAGTGCCCGCCCAGGCCGGGGCCGGGTGTGAAGCGCATGAACCCGTAGGGCTTGGTGGCGGCCGCGTCGATCACCTCCCACACGTCAAGCTGCATGCGGTCGCAGAGCATCGCCAGCTCGTTGACGAGCGCGATGTTGACGCTGCGAAAGATGTTCTCGAGCAGCTTCACCAGCTCGGCGGCGTCGGGGGATGAGACCGGGACGAGTGTGTCCACGCAGACCGCGTAGAGCGCGACGGCGCGCTCGGTGCAGGCCGGTGTCAGGCCGCCCACCACCTTGGGCGTGGTGCGCACGGTGTGGTCGGTGCGGCCGGGGTCGATCCGCTCGGGCGACATGGCCAGGTGGAAGTCCTGCCCTGCGCGCAGGCCGTCTCGCTCGAGCAGCGGTGCCACCAGCTCACGGGTGGTACCCGGGTAGGTGGTGGACTCCAGCACCACCAGCTGGCCACGGCGCAGGTGCGGGGCGATCGCCGATGCCGCATCGGCGACGATGCTGACGTTCGGCTCGCGGTTGTCGGAGAGCGGCGTGGGCACGCAGATCAGGATCGCGCCGGTGTCGGCCACGGCAGCGAAATCGCCGCCGGCCGTGAGCATGCCCGAGTCGGCCAGCGGCCCCAGCACGTCATCGCCGACATCGCTGATGTAGCTGCGGCCGGCCGCGATCGCGTCCACCTTGTCGGCGTCGGTGTCGATGCAGTGCACGCGCTGCCCCGCCTGGGCGAAGGCGACGGCGAGCGGGAGACCGACGTAGCCGGCGCCGATGATCGCGATGTCGGAGGGCATCAGCGCCAGATCGTACCGACCGTCAGCGGGCCGGGGCGGCAACCAGCTCGGCGATCCGGTCGGCGGCGTGGCCGTCGCCGTAGAGCGGCGGGTGCTCGGCCGGGGTCCCTATTTCCGCGAGCGCCTTCGCCACGGCCGCGGGATCCATCGCCACCAGCCGGTTCCAGCCCAGCTCGATCGTCTCGACCCACTCGCTGGTGTCGCGCAGCGTCAGGCACGGCACGGACTGCAGGTAGGCCTCCTTCTGCACGCCCCCGGAGTCGGTCAGGCAGACGCGGGCCGAGGCCAGCAGCGCCGTGAAGTCGAGGTAGCCGAGCGGCGGGGTCACCAGCGCCGCCCGCTCGGCGCGCTCCAGCAGCCCGCGCCGCGACAGCGCGGACTCGGTGCGGGGGTGCAGCGGGAACACCAGCGGCCCCTCGATCGACTCCAGCACCTCGACCAGCGCTCCCAGCGCGGCCGCCTCGGTGTTCGACTGCCGGTGCACCGTGATCAGCGCGTAGTCCTGCGGCTCGATGCTGAGCCGCTCCAGGATCGTCGAGCGTCGCCTGGCCAGCGGGCCGAACTGGGCGGCGACGTCCACCATCACGTCGCCGACGAGGTGCACGCCCTGGGTGATGCCCTCGGCCGCCAGGTTGTCGACGGCCACCTGGCTGGGGCAGAAGCGCAGGTCGCTGATGACGTCGGTGACGACCCGGTTCACCTCCTCCGGCATCGCCCGGTCGAACGAGCGCAGTCCCGACTCGACGTGTCCGATCCGGTAGCCGGACTTGACCGCGACGAGCGCACCGGCCAGCGTCGAGTTGGTGTCGCCGTAGACCAGCACGACGTCAGGCTGCTCGGATGCCAGCACCGGCTCCAGGCCGACCAGCATCGAGCCGGTCTGCTGGGCGTGGCTGCCGGAGCCGGTCTCGATGCGGTGATCGGGCGGCTGCAGCCCCAGCTCGTCGAAGAACACGGCGGACAGCTCCTCGTCGTAGTGCTGGCCGGTGTGCACCAGCACGTGGTCGCAGAGCGGGGCCAGGGCCCGTGCCAGCGGAGCGGCCTTGATGAACTGGGGGCGGTTGCCGACGACCGAGACGACCTTCACGGCGGCCAGCCTAGATGATCGATCGCCCCTGACACCGGCGGCACTCGTCGACACCTCCGTCACGGGCGCGGTCACGGGCCGCACCGCCGCCCGCGCCCAGATTGGAGTCAAACCCCGCTCCCGCCCCCGCCACGGGTTCGTGACGGCGCCGTGACACGTGTCACGACCGCTGTGACAGGCGATTCGCATGGTTGCGCAGATCGCGCCCGATCGGGGCTCAGAGCCCGCTTCGGGGTGCGTTGCAGGTCGCTGCCGGGTGCGTGACCGGCCGTGACCGCGGCGTGCGAAAGCGGGGGCTCTTCGCGAGCAACATCGCCGTGACAGCGGTGCCACGGCGGCTGTGGCACGCGCTCAGCCGGCCAGGCGCGCGGTCAGGTCGGTCAGCCGGCCGCTGGCCAGCAGCACGCCGGCCACGATCAGCACCGCGCCCGAGATCCTGGTGACCACGCCCCAGTGGTCGCGCAGCGTGCGGGTGGCGCCGATCACGACCGGCAGCCAGATGCCGGCAGCGATGAACGGGACGCCCAGGCCCAGCCCGTACACCATCAAGAGCAGCGCGCCCTGGCCGGCGTGGCCGCGGCTGCCGGCGATGGCCAGGATCGCCGCCAGCTGCGCGCCGATGCAGGGTGTCCAGCCGACGCCGAAGGCGGCGCCCGCCGCCGCAGCGCCGATCGGGCCGTGCGGCCGTGCCGGCGCCGGCAGCTTCCAGCTGCTGCGCATCACGCTGGCGGTCGGCACCAGCATCACCACGCCCATCGCGATCACCAGCGCGCCCGGCCACCAGCTCCAGGCCGCGCTGATGGTCGAGGAACTGCGCTCCCAGCACGCCTGTGCCCGCCCCCACCAGCGTGAAGACGGCGGTGAACCCCGCCACGAACCAGCATGCGGCCAGCCGTCACCCGCCGCCGGTGGCCGGTCAGGTCGGCTCCCGCCACGCCGCTCACGAACGACAGGTACCCCGGTATCAGGGGCCACACGCAGGGCGACACGAACGACACGAACCCGGCCGCGAACGCAACCGAGAGCGCGGTCGCCGACACGTTCATGCCAGCAGCCGGTCGAGCACGCCGCCGACGCGCTGCTCGGTGGTCTGGCCGATGATGCGGTACACCACGCGGCCCTGCGCATCGATGATGTAGGTGATCGGCTGGCCCAGCACGTGGTAGGGGTCGATCAGGTGCCCGTGCTCGTCCCACACCACCGGCCATGACATGTCGTGGTCGTGGACGAACCCCCGCACGCTGGACAGCTGAGGCGTGCGCACGGCCACGCTCAGCAGGTTGACGCGCCCTGCGAAGCGGTGGTCGAGCTGCACGAACGCCGCCGCCTCGCGCCGGCACGGATCGCACCAGGCGGCGAAGAAGTTGATCACCAGCGGCTTGCCGCGGTAGCTGCTGAGGCCGATCTTGTCGCCGTTGATGGTGGTGGCGGTGAAGGCGGCGGCCGGCGTGCGGCTGGCCGGCGCGGGCAGGGCCAGCTGGGCCGGCTGCTTGATCGCGTCGGAGTGGGCGCGGCCGAATAGCACCACCACCAGCAGCAGCACGGCCGCAATCGTCCCGAGGGCCACGGTCAGCATGCGGCGCATGCCGGGATGGTACCGCCGGTTACTCGGCGGTTGGTGCGTCCGCCAGCCGCCGCACGTACGCGGCCACTAACACCGCGCAGGCCTCGAGGTCGGCTGGGTCGAGCAGCTCGTTGGGCGAGTGCATGTGACGCAGTGGGATGCTGACGACGCCACCGGGGACGCCGCTTCGCGTCACCTTGACGGCGTCCAGGTCGGTTCCGGTGTCACCGCCGGACGGCTCCACCTGGTAGGGGATGCCCTCCGCCTCTGCCGTCTCCATCAGACCCTCGAACACCTTCGGATGCACGCCGCCCCCGCGCAACAGGGCCGGCCCCTTGCCCAGCTCGACGTGCCCGTACTGCTGCTTGCTGGTGCTCGGGTAGTCGGTGGCGTTGGTCACGTCGACCGCGATCGCGACGTCCGGAGCCGACGCGTACCCGGACGTGTAGGCACCCAGGAAGCTGGTCTCCTCGCCGACCGTCGCCACGCCGGTCAGCGAGGCGGAGCCGGGCTTCTCGGCGTACAGCCGAACCGCCTCGGCGGCCACGAACGCTCCGCAGCGGTTGTCGGCGGCGCGCGTGGCGATGCGCCCGTTGGCCAGCTGAACCAGCGGCTGCTCCAGCACCGCCAGGTCGCCGATCCCGATCAGCTTGGCGGCGTCCTTGGCGTCCGCGGCGCCGACGTCGATCCACAGGTCGCGCAGCTTCGACGGCTTCTCGCGATCGGCCGCGTCCTGGTGGTGGCGCGACTTCTTGCCGACGACCCCGGCGACGGGGCCGGCGTTGCCCAGGATCCGCACGCGCTGGCCGACCAGCACCTCCGGGTCCCACCCGCCCAGCGGGCCGAACCACAGGTAGCCCTCGTCGTCGACGTGGTTGATGACCAGCCCGATCTCGTCGATGTGCCCGAAAACGGCCACCTTCGGGTCGCCGTCGGGGACCGCCTCAGCGAAGCTCGAGCCGAGCGTGTCGTGGCGCGTATCGGCGAAGGCCGAGGTGTACTCGCGCCAGACGCGGGCCGGCAGCCGCTCGTCCCCGCTGGGGCCGGCGGCGTCGACCAGGCGCTCGAAGAACTCCATCGACTGCTTGCGCATCCGGCGAGTTATAGCCGTGTACGCCGGGTCTGCGCTACACGGCCGCAGCCGCCGGCAGCGTGACCGTGAAGACCGTCGCCCCGGGCTGCGAGCGCAGCGTGACGTCGCCGCGATGGCCGGTCACGATCCGGCGCACGATGTCGAGGCCGAGGCCCGAGCCCTCGCCCACGCCCTTGGTGGTGAAGAACGGCTCGAACACCCGGGACTGCTGCTCGGGCGGGATGCCGGGGCCGTCGTCGGCGATGTCGACGGCCACGCCCGCGGTGCTGCGCCTGGTGGTGAGGGTGATCGTCCCCTGGCCGTCGATCGCGTCCAGCGAGTTCACGATCAGGTTCGTCCAGACCTGGTTCAGCTCCGATCCGTGCGCCGTCACGCGTGGCAGGGTGCGATCGTAGTGCCGCTCGATGGTGATGCTGCCCTGCTTCAGCCGGTGTCCGAGGATGGTCAGCGTGCTGTCGAGGCCGTCGTGCAGGTCGACCTCGGCCACGGCCGCCCGGTCCATGTGCGTGTAGTCCTTGATCGCCGACACCAGCTCCGAGATGCGCGCCGTCGACTCGTGCAGCTCCGCGACCAGGCCGGTCGCGGTCAGTGACGCCGCCACCCACTCAAGCGCCGCCACCCGGGCGCCCCCGGCGGCCTCGGCCACCTGCTCCAGCCAGGCGTCGTCGACGCCGGCTCGGGCCAGCGGCTCGGCCAGCCGCCAGCCGTCGGCGCCCAGCTCGTCGAGCTTCGCGGCCAGGGCGTCCTCGCGGTCGGCGGCGTCCATCGCCCCGCCCGCCGATGCGACTGCCGCGGCCTTCCGGGCAGCCTGCTGCAGCTCCACCAGGCGTGCAACCTGTTCCCGTTCCAAGCCGCTGGACACGAACTGGTGGGCGGTGTCTTGGAGCGTGTCCAGCGCCTCGGCCAGCTCGGATGCGGTGCGTCGGGCGGCCGCGGCCGGGTTGTTCAGCTCGTGGGCGAGCCCGGCGGAGAGCGTGCCCAGGGCGGCCAGCTTCTCCTGCTGGCGCACACTCGACTGGGCCGCCTGCGCGATCGGCGCGATCAGCCGCACGGCCGTCCGCATCGCCGGCGGCGTTGCCTGCAGGAAGGCCAGGAAGCTGTCGGCATCCCAGGTGACGACGCGCGCCGGGGTGCTGGCGCGGCCGGTGGCGACGGCGGGATCCCCGGTCAGGAGGTTGGACGCGCCGGAGTAGGTCGGGGCCGTGCCGCTCGCTCAGCACCATGTCGACGCCGTTGATGCAGCGTGACCACTCGATCGTGCCCTCGGCGATCACGACGAACCGCTCCACCGGCTTGCCCTGGACGGTGACCGTGTCGCCGACCGCGAGCGTCCCCTCGACGCCGCGCGCCGCAAACGCGGCCAGCGTCTCGTCGTCGACGCCCTGGAACAGGTCGAGGTCGGCCAGCAGCTCGATCATTCCGCGCCGGCCAGGTACTCGTGCACGAAGCTGACGGCCATCGACCCCTCGCCCACGGCCGAGGCCACGCGCTTCATCGACTGGCTGCGGACGTCGCCGGCCACGAACAGCCCCGGCATGCTTGTCTCGAGCAGATAAGGGTTGCGTTCGAGCCGCCAGCGCGGGCGCACGTCCTCGAGCAGCAGCTCGGAACCGGCCAGCACGAAGCCACGCGTGTCACGGGCCACGTCATCGGGCAGCCACTCGGTCTGCGGCCGCGCTCCGATGAACACGAACATCGCGGCCAGCTCCATCTCGTCATCGGCTCCGCCGGCCGTGTCGCGCACGGTGATCCGCTCCAGCTGGTCGTCGCCGTGAGCCGCGGCCACCTCGGCGTTGGTGCGCACGGTGATGTTGGACGTGCCCTCGATCGTGTCGATCAGGTAGCGGGACATGCTCTTGGCGAGGCTGTCGCCGCGGTAGAGGATGGTGACGTGCTGGGCGTAGCCGGCGAAGTAGATGGCCGCCTGCCCGGCGGAGTTGGCGCC
Source organism: uncultured Actinomycetes bacterium (assembly GCA_963766445.1). Taxonomy (GTDB): domain Bacteria; phylum Actinomycetota; class Thermoleophilia; order Gaiellales; family JAICJC01; genus JAICYJ01. The sequence continues at coordinate 13,901 of CAVXZW010000020.1, forward strand.
GCCCACGACCACGACGTGCTCGTCACGGCATGACACGCCCTCGGTGCGCGAGCCGCCGTAGTAGACGCCGCGGCCGGTCAGCTCCTCGACCCCGGGCGCGTCCAGCAGGCGGTAGTCGACACCGGTGGCGACGATCACGGCCGCCGCGCCCAGCTCCTCGCCGCCGGCCAGGTGCACGACCTTGGACGGGCCGCGCTGCTCGATCCGGGTCACCTGCTGGACGGTCAAGAGCTCGGCGCCGAAGCGCTGGGCCTGGGTGGTGGCGCGGCGGGCGAGGTCACCGCCGCTGAGCCCAACCGGGAAGCCCAGGTAGTTCTCGATCCGTGAGCTCTGGCCGGCCTGGCCACCCGGGGCGTCGCGTTCGACGAGGGCCGTCTGCAGGCCCTCGGATGCGCCGTACACGGCCGCCGCCAGCCCGGCAGGGCCGCCGCCCACGATCACGAGGTCGTAGAACGGCCGCTCCGCGCGGCGCAGCACGCCCGTGCGCTCCGCCAGCTCGGTGATGGTGGGCCCGTGCAGCGAGCCGCCGTCGGGGAACAGCACCAGCGGTAGCACGCCGTCGCCCTCGGCGGCCGCGAGCAGGCGCCGTGCCTCGTCCTCGCGCTCGACGTCCAGCCACTGGAACGGCACCTGGTTTCGGGCCAGGAAGTCGCGGGCGTCGTGCGACTCGCGCGACCAGCGGTGGCCGACCAGCTGGATGCGGTCGGCGGCGGGCGGCGCCTCGGCCCGCCAGGCATCGAGCAGGTCGTCGACCACGGGGTACAGCTGCTCCTCCGGCGGATCCCATGGCTTCAGCAGGTAGTGGTCGAGCGAGACGCGGTTGATCGCGTCGATCGCGGCCTGCGTGTCGGCGTACGCCGTCAGCAAGGCCCGCTTCGCGTCCGGCGCGATCTCGAGCGCCGCCTCCAGCAGCTCCACGCCGGACATGCCGGGCATGCGCTGGTCGACCAGCAGCAGCGCGATCGGCGTGCCCCGGAGCTTCGCCTCGCGCAGGGTGACCAGCGCCTCCTCGCCGCTGCCGGCCCGCAGCACGCGATAGTCGCGCCCGTAGCGGCGGCGCAGGTCGCGCTCGACCGCGCGCGCAACCGACTGCTCGTCGTCGACCGCCAGCAGCACCGGCCGTGACGTCTCAGCTGCGGCGGGCGCTTGGTCGGTCATGCCGGTGAGCCGGCCGTGAAGGCCACCTCGTCGGGGTAGCACCAGAACCAGTCCTCGCCGGGCTCGGCCGAGCGGATCACGGGGTGGCCGGTCTCACTGGCGTGGGCGGTGGCGTGGCGGTTGGGCGACGAGTCGCAGCAGCCGATGTGGCCGCAGCTGGTGCACATGCGCAGGTGCAGCCAGCGGCTGCCCATGCGCAGGCAGTCCTCACAGCCTGCGATCGGCTCGGGCAGGTCGGTGATCGTGATCTGGTCGAGATGGGTGCATTGACCTGGCAACGCGGCCTCCTGGGACGGATGCAGGCAGCGTAGATCAGCGGTCAAATGCGGTGGCTGCGCGGCCGGTCAACCCGAGCGTGATCGCGCCCAGCGTCGCTCCGGCCACATCCATGCCGAGGTCGCCGATGGTGTCGCGGTACGCGCCGTAGCCGCTGGCGACGGGGTGCGTGAAGGCCGTCCACTCGGCCAGCTCGATGCCGATGCCGAGCATGGCCGCGGCGCCCGCCGCGGCCAGGATCGTGACCAGACGGTCGGCGCTACGGGTGACGAGCAACGCGCCTGCGAAGCCGGTCAGGGCGACGGTGCCGACCAGGTGCGAGAAGTTGTCGAAGTTGTCGATGCGGCCGTAGAGGCCGAGGCTGTTGCCGGCAGCGTCGAACGCGAACGGCACCAGCAGATAGGCGTCGGCGGCCAGTGGGTAGCGGCCGCGGCCGCGCGCGGCCCAGATCAGCGGCAGCACGATCAGGCCGACCGGGTAGACGACGCCGCGCAGCCACAGCGCCTGGCCGTGGAAGCCGCCGGCAGCCGGCACCACGAAGCTCGCGGCCAGCAGGCAGGCGACGGTGACCTTTCCGGCCGCCAGCCACGCCAGGGGATCGAGGCGCGGGCGGCGAGCGGCGGTGACTGCGGGGATGGCGATCAGGCTCATGCCACCCACGGTAGAGCCGCCTTCCGTGGATGGCGTCAGGGCTACCCCTACACGTCGCTGCGCACCCAGGCGCCCGCTCCGGGTTCAGCCGGTGACGTTGAACGAGAAGATGTGGCGGCTGTTGTCGCTGATGTACATGCGGTGCACGCCCGCCGAGGGGTCGGCCCCGAACTCGACGAAGTTGGCTCCCACCATGCCGGCCTGGAAGAACCCGGCACCGCCGGACTTGCCGTTGACGACGGTCTGACAGGTGCCGGCACCGGTGCCGGGCTGCCAGCGCACGACGCGGTCGTTCTTGACGTCGCCGATGTAGTACCAGCCGTCCTCGTAGGTGATGCCCCAGGGCTGGGCAAGGGTCTTGCCGTCGCAGCTGGGCTTGATCTGGGTGGCGGTGCCGCCGCCGTTGAAGCTGCCGGGGGCGCCCAGGTTCAGCTGCCACTTGGTGATGACACCGTTTCCGGTATTGGCGACGTACACGATAGAGGGGTCGGTGGGATCGACCGCGATGCCGCGCGGCGCGGTCATCAGCTTGCCGGTGGTGCCGCAGCCGCCGACCACATCCTCAAGCGCGCTGGTGCCGCTCGGCACCGACAAGAGCTGCGCCTCGTCGAACACCTGCAGCCGGCAGCCTGCCACGTCGGTCGCGTAGACGCGGCCGCCCTGCACGCGGATGCCCTGCACGCCGCCCGAGAACATGCCCGCCGACTTGCCCTGTGACCCGAAGCGGTGCACGAACCCGCCCTGCTGGGTGAAGCGCCATCACGTCGTTGTTGTTGTCGCCGACCCAGATGTAGTGGTGGCCGTCCGGCTCGTAGGTGAGTGCGCGCGGGTAGCCGAAGCCCTCGTTGTTGGGGTTGGACGGCGCGCGGCCGCCCCACTGGCGGATCCAGGCCGGGCAGCTGCCGGCGGACGAGCAGGTCTGGTTGGCGTCGAACTTCTGCACCCGCTGCTCGAACGTGTCGACCACGTAGAGGCCGTCTGCGCCGCCGGTCGCCTCGGAGTCATTGGGGACCACCGCGATCCCGTTCTGCTGGTTGAACCCGCCTTGCGGCGGCGGCTCGGTGCCGGCCGACCAGCCAAGCGGCGTCGCGCCGGCGCAGCTGGTCTGCGCGGTCGCGTTGCCCGGGTTGCAGCTGGGCTTGACCGTCCAGTCGCTGGGCGAGAACTTGAGCACGCGGTAGCCGGGATCCTGCACCGGCGTCGTTGACACGCACTGGCTGGCATAGGCCGGGCAGCCCCAGGTGTCGCCGGTGTAGACGTTTCCGGAGCCGTCCACCGCCACGAACCGGATCGAGTCGAAGGTCTGGTGGTTCAGCGCGTAGTTGGTGCCGTCGGTGTTTCGCCACTCGTTCACGAACCGCACCACCGTGCTGCCGGGGCCGGTGCCGGTGGCGATCGTCGCCGGGTCGTAGGAGAACTCATAGACGCGATTCAGCGCCGCACCGGCCGCGTAGATCAGGTGGCGGGTGGGATCGAGCGCGATCCCGCGCACGTCGCGCAGGTCGCTGAGGGCGGCGCTCGAGGCGATGATATTGCGCGTGGTCGAGTTGAACACGAAGATCCGGCGCGAGTTGTACTCGGCCACGTAGATGTTGCCCGCCGCGTCCTCGGCCAGGCCGCGCGGGATCGGCGTGCCCACGCCCGAGCCCGTCCAGTCCAGCTGGCCCTCGAACACGCCCTGGTGGTTGAAGATGTAGACGTTCCGGCAGGCCGGGTCGGACACGTACAGGAAATGGTTGGAGGCGACCGTGTCGACCATGATGTGGGTGGGCACGTTCATCTGGCCGTTGCCGCAGCCGAATGCGTAGCTGTGGCCGGGATGGGTGGCGTCGGTGCCGGTGACGGTGGACTGCTGACGGCCGATCGTCTGCAGCCAGGCGCCGGAGTGCGAGAACTCGGCGAAGTTGGAGCTGCCCTGGTCGGCCGCCCAGAACGAGGAGCCGCCGCCGACCAGATCGGTCGGGTCGGAGGCGATGTCGTAGGGCGCGCTGGCGATGCCGCCGTTGGCCTTGGGGCCGGTCACGTCGGGGTAGGTGGCCAGGTGCGTGCCGGTGGCCGAGAACCGCTGGACGCGGTAGTTCCAGTAGTCGCCGACCAGGATCGTGTTGTCGGAGGCGTCCCACTCCATACCGTAGGCGTAGAGGCCGGCCGGACCGCTGAAGCCGTAGGACTGCTGGAAGCTGACGGTGGGCGCGGCACCGGCCGCCGAGGCCAGGGTCAGCCCCATCACGGCCACGGCAAGCGCGGCCAGCGGCGCGCGCCAGCGGCTGCGGAGCGTGCGGGTCATGGGCCCTCGTTCAGGTTGAGGATCACGACGCGGTCGTTGTAGACGTCAGCCACGTACAGGTAGGCATTGCCCGAGGCGTCCACGTGCACGTCGAGGTGCGTCGGGTGGTTGAAGGCGCCGTTGGGCGCGCTCACCGTCTGGATCGGGGCGCCGCCGGCGGCGGGGAACTCGACCAGCTTGTTGAAGCTGGTGTCCGACACCCAGATGTTGCCGTTGCTGGGATCGATCGCCACGCCCTGGGGCGAGTGCAGGTAGCCGGTGCCGACGGTGGCGATGTAGGCGCCGGTGTTGGCGTTCAGCTCGACGATTCGCTTGTTGGCGGCATCGGCCACGTAGACGATGCCGTCTGCGACGGCCACGTCGTAGGGGTTCTTGAAGCCGATGCCGTTGGCCATGTTGGTCGACCAGTTCACCGTCGAGCCGGTCCAGCTCTCGACCTTGTTGGCGAAGGTGTCGGCGACGATCAGGCTGCCGTGCCGCCGCTGGCGTCGACCGCGTAGGGCCAGGTCAGCGCGCCGCCCACGATGATTGAGTTTCCGGTTGAGGTTCCGTCGGTCTTGAACTCGAGCAGGCGGTTGTTCTTGGTGTCTGCCACCCACAGCGTGTTCGTCGGGCGGCGCGAAGCTGACGTCGCGCGGCCAGTTGAAGCCGCTCAGGTCGCTGGCGCCCCAGCCGCGGGCGCCCCACATCGCGCCCTTCGCCCAAGTTGCGCCGTCGGCGCCCGGCGTGAACTGCTGGATGCGCTGGTTGACGCTATCGGCCACGTACAGGTTGCCGGCGTTGTCGAACGTCATCCCGGACGGCTCGTTGAAGAAGCCCTGCGGCGGTGCCGAGAACATGGCCGGGTAGGTCTGGGCCGGCGTTGGGCCGGGCGCGGTGAAGCGGTCGATGTGCAGGCCCCACAGGTCGGCGCCGTAGACCTGGCCGTTTGCGACCGCGACGCGGCGGAGCTGCTGGAAGTCGCCGCTGCCGGTGGCGGGCGCTGGCGCCGAAGGTGGCGATCAGCGTGGTGCCGGTGGCGTTGAACTCCTGGATGCGCTCGTTGTCGGAGTCGGCCACGAACACGTGGCCGCTGCCGTCGGTGGCCACGCCGTAGGGGCGTTTGAACTGCAGCGCGCCGTTGCCGGAGGTGCCCCAGCCGCCGTTCACGTTCTGCGGGCAGGTGGTTCCGACGACGGGCGGGAACTTGTCGACGTGGTCCTGCTGGTAGGCGGCCACGTAGATGTTGCCGGCGGCGTCGGTGGCGGCGTCGCGGGGCAGCGCCGTCTTGCCGTTCAGCACCGGCACCGGGATGGTGCACTTGAGCGTGCCCGTGGTCGAGTAGACGGCGATCTTGTTGGACGTGTCCTCGCTGACCAGGATGATGTTGTTGCCGGCCGAGTCCTTGCCGGCGGTGATGCCGAGCGTGGAGGGAAGGCCGGTCCAGGGCGAGCCGATCGTGCTGCCGTTGGAGGCGTCCAGCACCTGGATGCGGTTGTTGCCGGTGTCGTCGACGTAGAGGTCGCCGTTCAGGTAGGTGAGGTCGCGCGGGTTGGCGAAGTTGCCGGCGGTTCGGACGCCGCGGGCGCCCTTGCGCCAGAGCTGGGCGCCGGACTGCGTTGTAGGCGGCGACCTGGTCGTTGCCGGTGTCGGCCACGTAGATGGTGCCGTCGGGGCCGACGTCGAGGCCGGACGGGTACACGGTGGCGTGGCCGGTGGAGCCGCCGCCGATCTGGGCGGCGAAGGTGGGCAGGGCGATGCCCGGGTAGGTGACGCTGCCGGTGAAGTCGGAGCTGCCCGACTTGGCCTTGACGCGGATCTTGTAGGTGCCGGTGTCGGTGGCGTTGTAAGGTGACCGTCTTGGGGTTCGCGTTGGTCGAGTTGATGGCGACCTGGGCGCCGGACGGGTTGACGACCGCGACCGTGAGCACGGCCGAAGGCGTCGACCAGGAGATGGTGGCGCTGATCGTGCCGCTGTCGGAGACGGGGATGCTCTTCATGTAGGGCGCGCCGCCGGCCGAGACGGTGCCGGAGAGGTTCGTGGTCGCGCCCAGCGCGCTCGTCACCCATAGACTGGCCGCGAGCACGGCAACGCCGACCACGACCACGCGCCTGCCCACAACCGGCATTCGATCCTTCATGTGCCCCCAGTCTTCTGGAACCTACGACCACTCTACCCCCGTTTTCCCCGAACCGTCGAGTTGATCTCACAATCGCCTGGACGTCCTACGGTGCGGCCGGCCGTGTGGATGTCATGCGGCGGCCGGGTTGAGACCGCGTGGTTACAGGGCGAACGACCATGGGCCGTGTAGGGATCGAACCTACGACCTTGGGATTAAGAGCTCCCTGCTCTACCAGCTGAGCTAACGGCCCCGGCGGCGCAGTCTACCAACGGCCCATCGCCCGGCTTCTCACATGCGGCCGGCCTCGATGATGCGCTGCAGGAACTGCTGCGTGCGCTCCTCGCGAGGTGAGCTGAAGATCTGCTCGGGCGGCCCCTGCTCCAGCAGCACGCCCTCGTCCAGGAAGCAGACGCGGCGGGCGATGTCGCGCGCGAAGCCCATCTCGTGGGTCGCGATCAGCATCGTCATACCGCCTTCCGCCAGCTCCCGGATCACGTTCAGCACCTCTGCCACCAGCTCCGGGTCGAGCGCGCTCGTGACCTCGTCCAGCAGCATCAGCTGCGGATGCGTCGCCAGCGCTCGCACGATCGCCGACCCGCTGCTGCTGGCCGCCCGACAGCCGGTCCGGGATACTCGTCGCGCTTGTCGGCAAGCCCGAAGCGGTCGAGCAGCTCCACAGCCTCCGTCTCGGCCTGCGACCGCGACAGCCCCATCACCTTGCGCGGCGCCAGCGTCACGTTGGCCATCACCGACATGTGCGGGAACAGGTTGAACGCCTGGAACACGATCCCGATCCCGCGCCGCACCCTGGTTCACGTCCACGCTCGGCGCGGTGATCTCCTGGCCGGCGACCTCGATGCTGCCTCTGTTGATCGGCTCCAGCAGGTTGATGCAGCGAAGCAGCGTCGACTTCCCCGACCCGGAGGCGCCGATCAGGCAGATCACCTCGTGCTCGTCCACCGACAGGTCGATGCCCTTCAGCACCTCCAGCTTGCCGAACGACTTGTGCACGTCGGTGCAGACCAGCGCCGGGATCGGGATGCTCACACCCGCCCGCCCGCCATCTGCCGCTTGCGGTCGCGTGCGATCAGCCAGTCGGTCAGCCGCGCCTGCGGCACCGTGATCAGCACGAAGAAGAACGCCGCCACCACGTAGGGCGTGTAGTTGAACTCGCTGGCGGATCCCAGGTTCGCCCGCTGCAGCGCCTCGACCGGGCCCAGCACCGAGATCAGCGCAGTGTCCTTCTGCAGCCCGATGAAGTCGTTCAAAAGCGGCGGGATCACCCGCCGTACCGCCTGGGGCAGGATCACGGTCTGCATCGTCTGCCCGCGCGTCAGCCCCAGCGACCTGGCCGCCGCCTCCTGGCTGGGGTGCACCGAGTCGATGCCGGCGCGGTACACCTCCGACACGTACGCCGTGTAGATCACCACCAGCGCGGCGGCGCCCAGGTACACCGGATCGCGCGTGACGTGCGACAGCTGCAGGGTCGGGATGCCGAACCCGAACAGCAGCACCAGCAGGATCGTGGGGATGCCGCGGAACAGATCCGTGTAGCCGATCGCCAGCAGCCGGATCGGGAAGAAGACCGGACCCGGCAGGCTGCGCAGCACGGCCAGCACCATCGCCAGGGTCAGGATCAGCACCTCGGCCACCAGGAAGATCTTGATGTTCAGCACGAAGGCGTGCCCGATCGTGCCGAAGTAGGCCCGGAACTCGGCCGGGTCGAAGAATGCGTGCTTGACCTTCGGCCACCCTGGGGCGTTGACGATGATCAGCGCCAGCGCTGCGAACACCACCACCGTGCTGGCCACCGCCACCCACACGCTGCTGATCTGCAGCAGAGACCCGCGTCGGGCCCGGTCGCTGCCGTTGGCCCGGTTCACGCCGCTACTGGAGGACCGGGGCGCTGACCTTGTCGGACAGCCAGGTCTGCTGCAGCTTGGCGAGCGTCCCGTCCGCCGTCAGCGCGGACATGGCCTTGTCCACGCACGCCTTCAGCGGGCTGTCCTTCGTCATCACCAGCCCCCACTGGTCGCCGCCCGGCGACGTCGGGAACTGCCCGACCACCGTGCTCTTGGGGATCTGCACCGCCGTCATGTAGAAGGCAGTGGGCAGATCGACGACGATCCCGTCGATCTGGCCGGCCTGCAGCGCATGGATCGCGTCGTTGGTGGTGTTGAACGCCGACGGCTGCTGGCTGGGCTGGATCGTGCCGGTGATGAAGTCGTAGCTGGTGGTGCCCACCTGCGTGCCCAGCTTGTACTGCTTGAGGTCGGCCAGCGTCGTGGCCGAGGTGATCGGGGTGCCCTTCAGCGCCACCACGGCCTGGTTGGCGCGGTAGTAGGGCAGGCTGAAGTCGACGTTCTCGGCGCGCTTGGGCCGGATCGAGACCTGCGCCAGGTAGAAGTCGAAGTTCTTCGGCCCGGGCGCGAAGCTCTGGTCGAAGTGGGTGACGGCCCACGTCACCTGATCCTTCGTGAAGCCCATCTTCTCGGCGACGGCGTAGGCGACCGCGGCCTCGAAGCCCTTGCCCGTGTAGGGGTCGTTGTTGTACTTGCCCGACCACGAGTGTCCAGGCCCGCCCGTGTAGTAGGGCGAGTAGGCGGGGTTGTCGGTGCCGATCGTGAGCTTCCCGGAGGTCAGGGTCTGCAGGCTGGCCGGCGAGCAGTCGGCCGCTCCGCCGGAGCTGGCCGGCGGCGCCGAGCTGGACGACGAGCTCGAGCTGCCGCACCCGGACGCGGCCACCGCGAGGACGACGAAGGCGACTGCCAGGAGCTTGTTGATCATGTCGTGCACCTCTCGAAAACGTGGCCGCGGAAGCGCCGCAGCCTACCATGTACGGGTGCCCGGCCCGTGGTTGACCGGACACCCGCACCATGCATGCCTACCTCATCCAACGGGCCACTGCGAGAACGTCGTCAGTGGCAGCTTCCACACCTGCTGGTAGGGAGGCGAGATCGGCGAGGTGAGAAACACCTGCGTGCCGATCGGAGGCGGTGCGTGGAACATTTGATCCTCGCCCCAGGTCCCAGCAAACCGGATCCAGGCGGGCCGCCTGGAGCCGACCCTGCGGATCGCGGTGGGATCCACCCCGGCGACCGACCCGGGGCCGAACGATTGTCCCGCGCCGGAGCGGTCGACGGGTGCCGGCAGACCGTTCGCCGCAAGGATCTGCAGCGCGGCCGGCGGGATGCACTGCGTGGCGACCGGATGGCTGCCGGCCTCGAACAGGTTCGCGTGCGAGCCGATCGCGACGTGATCGACCGGGTGGCTGCCCGACCGCTCGACGTCGCCCCAGGCCCGCCGCTCGCCCGTGCAGTGCTGGCTGAACGCCGCGTACAACGGATGCTGCGTGCGACGGTCGAGCACCACGCTGACGACCTCCCAGTCACCCTCGTGCGCCTGCCAGAACAGGTCGTCCGGCGGGTAGTCGTACGAGTAGAAGTCGTCGTAGTAGAAGTACCAGTACTCGAGCACGGTCTTGTGCGGCCTGCGCGCGACCCGCGCCGTACACAACGCTGCGCGGATCACCCGCCTGCTCCGCGTTGCTGTAGCAGGCAACGCCGGCGGTGCCATCCGCCGGTGAGCAGGCCGCCTGGTTCAGGCGGTAGCAGTCGCCCCCCAGGCCGGCATCGATGCAGCTCTGTGCCGGCTGTGTTGGCAGCGTCGCCAACGTCGGGTTCGCCTGTGCCACGCTCCACACCCCGGTGCCGTCTGGATCTCCAGCACCGAGTCGTTCACGAACCCGTTCACCTCCGTCGGCGCGAACTGCTCCAACGGATCGAGCACCGTCACCGGCTGGTAACGATGCAACAGCTGCCGGGGCGTCGCCGCCTCGGCCGTTCCCGCCCACACCACGAGGTAGGCGAGCGCACAGGCGGCGACCAGCGCCGTCCGCACCCATCTGTGGCTCATCTCAGACCTCCTCCATGTCGCGACGGCCGGCGGCCGCCGTTCGATCATGTGCCGCGGGCGGCTACGCCGGCGTCGGGGAGATCCCTATGTCAGATGCGTCAGCAGATCGGCCCAGCGCTGCGGCGCACGCGTCCAGCTGCTCGACTGCGACCGACTCGTCGGCGCGGTGTGCGTCGCCGATGTCGCCGGGCCCGCAGACGGCGGTGGCGATGCCCAGCTGCGCGTACAGCCCGGCCTCCGTGCCGAAGTCGATCGGATCGCCCGCAGGCACGCCGAGCAGGTCGCCGAGAGCGCCGGCCTCGCCGTCCAGCGCCGGGTAGGCGGCCAGCTGTTCGATCTCGGCCTTCCGGTGCGGGGGGAGCAGCGAGGCCGGATCTCGCCGGGCAGGTTGCGCACCTCGAACTCGACCGTGCAGTGGTCGGGTACCACGTTCAGCGCCCTGCCGCCGTGGATGGGGCCGACCGAGATGGTGGAGTGGGGGATCGCGAAGCGCCGGTCGCGGCGGCCGTCCGCCAGCTCGCGGCCGCGGTCGCGCAGCGCCAGCACCAGCTCGGCGGCGTGCTCGACCGCGTTGTCCGCAAGCGGCGCCTCGCTCGAGTGGCGGGCGCTGCCGTGCAGGGTCGCGCGCAGCGCCAGCTTGCCCTTGTGCGCCGTCACCAGGCGCATCGCGGTCGGCTCGCCCACCAGGCAGGCGCGTGGCCGCTGTGGCAGCGCCGCGACCGCCGGCAGCAGGTCGCGCACCCCCACGCAGCCGATCTCCTCGTCGGTCGACACCGCCAGCCGCAGCGGCTCTCGCAGCTCGAGCGCCGTCGCGTCCGCCATCGCCCGCATCGCGCAGGCGAGGAAGCCCTTCATGTCGGCGCTGCCGCGCCCCACGAGGCGGTCGCCGTCGCGGCGCAGGCGCCAGGGGTCGCCGCTCCACGGCTGGCCCTCGACCTCGACCACGTCCATGTGCGCCGCCAGCAGCATGCCGCCGCCGGCAGGGCCGGTCGACGCCAGCAGGTTCACGCCGCCACCGTCGCCCCGCACCTCCGCGCACCCGACGCCATTCCTGCGCAGCCAGCCGGAGATGAACTCCGCGATCTCGTCGTTCGGCCGCCCGCCCACGCTGGGGAACGCGACCAGCTGCTCGAGCAGCTCGTCTATTCGGTCAACGGTGGTTGCAGTCCGCGCCGTCGCGGGGGCGGCACGTCCAGGGCCGGGCTGCGGTCGAAGAACCCGACCGGCCGCAGGTGGAATCCGCAGTAGGCGACGGGCATCACCGGCCAGTCCTCCAGCCGCGGGATGTGGTGTGCGCCGAACGAGTACCACAGCACCACGTCCTCGTTCTCGAGCGCGCGGTCGGCCGCCGTCCAGCGCGGCAGCCCGTCGCCGCCTTCGTGCTGGTTCGGGTACTCGCCGGCCGGAAACCGCTCGTCACGGCGGTAGGGCGTCACCCACAGGTGGTGGTCGAGGAAGCCGGCCCGCCGCCTGAACTGCGAGCCGGGCAGCGCCATCGGCGCCACGTTGTCGCCTGGCACCAGCTCGTAGGCGACGGCCTCGCCCATGCGGTTGGTGCGGGCCGGATTCTCTACCCGCCAGCGGCGTGCCTGCAGCGGCGCCACGTCGCGCTTTGCCTGCGACTCGCGCTGGAACGTGCGGCGGTGCGTGGTGAAGGCCGATCCCTCCGGGTTGTCCGGGCCGGCCGGCTCGGGCGCGGAGTCGATCTCGAAGGCGACGTTGCGCTCGCCGTCCACGTCCATGTCCAGCCGGGCGGTGAAGAAGTGCTGGTGGTAGCCGGCTGCCACGCCCGGCGCGACCTCGGTCGCATGGTGCTGCGGCTCGCCGGCCGGGACACCTGCCGTCAGCACGATCCCGGTCAGCTTGCCCTCGAACTGGATGCCGCCGTCCTGGTACAGGTACCAGAAGAACCCGTACTCGTAGTTGCCGACGGTGGTGATGCACGAGATCACCAGGCGCCGCGATCGCGCCACGTTGGTGCGGCCGGTGTTGTCGTCGTGGTGCTTCCAGAGGATCCCGTAGTCCTCCTCGTGGATGCAGATCGCGTTTGGCAGCACGTCCACCTCGCCGCGGCTATTGACGCAGGCGGCGTCCAGGTAGGTGATGTCGCCGACGCAGTCGCAGCCCAGCTCGAGCGCGTTCACCAGCGGGCCGACGCCGTACTCGCCGATGTCGAACACGTTCTTGAAGTGCACGGTGGGGTTGGGATCGCCGTAGGGGATGACCAGCTCCGCGATCGACGCGCGGTGGCAGATCGGGCGCACCTCGCCGTCCTGCTCGTACCCGATCTCGTGCAGCACGAGGCTCTCGCGGTGCGAGAAGCCGACCCGCAGCCGCCACCTCTGCCAGCGCAGCTCGCGCCCGTGCAGCGTGAAGCTGGGGCCCTCGGGCTGCGTGATCTCGATCGGGCGCTGGTCGTCGCGGTAGCCGTCGCCTCCGCCCTCGCGGTAGTCCCAGTCGCCGTCGGGCACGGGCAGCGTCCCGTGGTCGTCGACCCGTAGCACCCGCATCTCGGTCAGATCGACCAGCGCCACCAGCCCGCCCAGCGGCCGGCCGTAGGGGTTGACGTCGTCGAGCGATGAGCGCAGCCACGACAGGCAGCGCGCCATCCGCCGCGGCCCCTGCTCGAAGCTGCCCACCGTCCACGGTTCGATGTGCACCAGCTCGACCTGGTCGCCCTCGATCCCGCGCCGGGCCAGCGCCTCCCGGTAGCCGGCATCTCGCCGGCAGGCTGCACCGGCCTCGAAGTACTCGTCCATGCTGACAGCGGGCTGCATGCCCGCGAGCGAGCGGGTGCCGGTGATCGTGTCGCCGTCGAGGGCAACGGTGCACTCTCGGGCCTCGCCGCCGATGTCGAGCACCACCGCCAGCGCCTCGCGCTCCGGCACCGCGCCGCCCTCGCGCCAGGCCCGCAGCGCGGCCTTGTCCGGCTCCAGCAGGTCGACGCTGATCACCCGCGACCCCAGCTCCGCCAGACCGGCGCCGCGCAGCGCCACCACCGACCGCTCCAGCTCGTCGGGGCTGAGCGGGTCGAGCGGATGCGTGCTGGTGGCTGTGTGGTCGATCGGCGTCACTCCTGGGGCTGCGGCATGCCGGGCACGCCGGCCGGCGTGATCGAAGCGCGGCAGTGCTGTTTGAAGGCGTTCACGGTGCGAGTCTCGCGGATCCCCCGCATCGCTGCCAGGCCTAGGCGCATCGGGCGCGGGTCGCCGCGCAGTGGTACCGCCACCACGGGGCTGCCGTCCAGGGCCGTGCCGGTGCGCGGCAGCGCGTTCACGATCGCGTAGCCGAAGCCGTTTGCCACCAGCGTGCGGATCGTCTCGGGGTGCTCCGATCGCATCGCCACGTTCGGCTCCAGGCCGGCGTCGCCGAACAGCTGCATGAAGTACTCGCGGCTGAGCGGCAGGTCGAGCAGGATGTGCGGCTCGCTCGCCAGTTCCGACAGGGCGATGCTCTTGCGCAGCGCCAGCCGGTGGCCGGCGGCCAGCAGCGCGTGGGGCGGCAGCTGCGTCATCGGCTCGAAGTCCACGTCCGCCGGCAGCTGCAGGTCGTACGTCAGCGCCACGCTCGAGAGTCCCGTTCGCAGGCGCTCCAGCAGGTCGTCCTGGTGCGACTCGACCAGCTCCACCTGCACACGCGGGTTCTTCGACTGGAACCCGCGCACCAGGCTGGGCGCGACCAGCGGCGCCAGCGTCACCAGGCAGCCCAGGTCGAGCGTGCCGCCCACCTCGTCGCTGAGCGCCGTCGCGAACCGCTCCACGTCGGACGCGTGGCGTAGCAGCGCCTTGGCCTCGCCTAGAAAGCGGCGTCCCTCGGGCGTCAGCGACAGGCCCTGGGCGTGGTGGCGCACGAACAGCTGCACGCCCAGCGACGCCTCCAGCTTGGCGATCGCCGCCGAGACCGTCGGCTGCGAGCTGTGCGAGCCCTGGGCGGCGCGGGTCACGCTGCCGGTCTCGCCGGCCGCCACGAAGTACTCGAGCTGGCGGAACGAGAACCTCATGGGCCGGGATCCCCAGCCACGCCGTAGCTGGGTGCCGTGCCGGGATCGAGCGCCCGCGTCACGTAGGCGTCGGCCTGCGGCTTCCACACGAGCCAGAGGCCGTGCAGCCGCTCGATCGGCAGGTCGTCCCAGTCGACCCGCAGGTCGGTCACCGGCCAGGCCTGGGCGTCGCAGATCAGCATGCCGGCCGACCGCACCGGGCCCTCCTCGCCGCCCGCCCGCAGGCCGGCACCGAGGCCCGCCATCAGCCGGTCGCCGATGTGCGCCGCGGGGTCGGCGGCGAACTCAGCCAGCATGGCCGCCGGCACCCCGTCGGCGGCCAGCAGGTTGCCGGCCGCCACGGCGCCCGTGTCCTTCGCCGTCGCGTGGCGGCCCAGCGTGTGGTCTCCCGAGTAGGCGCCGGTGGCGCCGTTTCGATCGACCGCCGTCAGCTGGCGGTAGCTCGCATGCGGGGCGGTCGCGGCCACCCGCGCCACCGCCTGGTCGGCCGGCGTGCCCGCCTCGATCAGGTCGAGCAGCTCCGCGCCCAGCCGCGGGTCGGTGATGTTCTGCGACGCGGCCGCGCCGACGCCCGCGCGGGCATGGGCGCAGCGGGCGGCGACGGCCGGGCTGGACGAGGACACGACGATGCCCAGCATGCCGGTGCGCTCGCAGCGCCCGGCCAGCGAGAAGGTCACTGGGCGTCTCCGGAGACGACGGCCGTGGCGTCGATCTCGACCACCCACTCGGGGCGGGCCAGGGCGGTCACCACCAGGCCCGTCGAGACCGGGTAGACGCCCTTCAGCCAGCGTCCCATCACGCGGTAGACCGGCTCGCGGTAGCGAACGTCGGTCAGGTAGACGACCACCTTGACGACGTCCGAGAGCTCGCCGCCCGCCTCGTCCAGCAGCATCGCGATGTTGGCCATCGCCTGCTCGGCCTGGGCCTCGACGTCGCCGATCCCGACCGACTCGCGCGTGTCCAGGTCCTGGCCGATCTGGCCGCGCAGGTAGATGGTGTCGCCGGCCCGGACGGCCTGGCAGAGATCGTTGTCGAGGTTCTGCTCGGGGTAGGTGTCACGCGTGTTGAACGGCCGTATCCGGGTGTGCTTCATGCCGCGCCTTCCTGCCCGGCCAGCACCCGCTCGGACAGCCCCGCCGAGCGCTGCACGAACTCGAGCGGCCCGTCGAAGTCGAATGTCCGGTAGACCGCGGCCAGGTGGGCGAACGGTGGTGACTGGGCGAACAGCTGGAAGGTCAGCCGGTGGCCGGCGTAGTCGGAGTTCAGCAGGTCGCGGGCGAAGGCCAGCAGCCGGCGGCGGTCCTCCGCCTGCCAGCGCTGGTTGATGGAGTAGAACTTCTCCATCCAGGGCCCGGTGTCGGGGCTTTGGAAGGCGGCTGCGTCGGGCGTCACGCAGATCTGGCCGCCGACCAGCTCGCGGGCGATGTGCATCATCGCCGGCAGCTGCGTGCAGGCGTAGACGCGGCCGGCCATCAGCAGCGACTGGTTGGGCATCAGCAGGCCGCCCGGCGACGGCTGCGCGGAGGCAATGGCTGCGGTCAGGTGCGCGTTGATGCCCTCGCGGTAGCAGGCCAGCGCGGCCAGCTTCTCCTGCACCGCCTGCTGGCGCTCGAGGCCGGTCTGGCGCACGTTGAACAGGGCGGCGCCGATCAGCATGTCCGCGATGCGCTGGATCCGCTGCACGAACGGGAAGGCGCTGTAGCGGTGCAGCGTCGCCCGGATGAAGGCGGCCGCGCGCGTATGCCGGTAGAACAGCACGTTCTCCCAGGGGATCTCGACGTCGTCGAAGATGACGAGCGTGTCCACCTCGTCGAAGCGGTTGGACAGCGGGTAGTCCTCGGCCGGCGCGCGGCCCGCGAACCCGGTGCGGCAGATGTGTTTGACGCCGGGCGCGCCCATGTCGCAGATGAAGCCGAGCGCGTAGTCGGACAGCTCGCTGTCGCCCCAGTTGGCGATCGTCGGCTTGACGAAGGCCTGGTTCGCATAGGCCGCCGCGGTCTCGTACTTGGCTCCCCTCACGACGATGCCGTTGTCGGTCTCGCGGACGAGGTGCAGCAGCATGTCGGGGTCCTGGTCCTGGGGGAGCTTGGAGCGGTCGCCCTTGGGGTCGGTGTTGGCGGAGACGTGGAAGGGATCGCCGTGCAGCACCTGCTGGATGTGGCGCTCGATGTTGGCCGAAAACTGCGGGTCGACCTCGTTCAGCACGTCCTGGCCGTCGTACAGCGACCACATCTCGCCCACCGTCTCGTCCCCCACGCGGATCACGACCCCGCCCAGGTCGTCCATCACGGCGTCGACGGCGCGGCGCTTCTGCTCCCAGTCCTCGCGCGTGTGCGGCAGCTTCAGGCCGACGGCGTTGCGCTCGCCGCTGTCGGCATCCTGGTAGCTCATCAGGTCGCTCGTGGCCGGGTCGTGAGCCATGTCGTAGATGCGCGCGCGGGCGTCGACCAGCGGCTTGAAGGCCGGATGGGCCGTCACGTCGGTGATCCGCTCGCCGTTCATCCAGACCTCGCGGCCGTCTCGGATCGATGCTCGGTACTCGTCTCCGCTGCGGATCATCAAGCCCTCCTCGTTTGCTCGTGTGAGTATGCGGAATCGCAGTGCATTTGGAAAGAAGATTCTCACGCTTCTTTGCAGAGTCGCACGCTATGCAGCCGCCGCGGCCGTGGCACGGCCGTATCACCCCGGCGGGGGAGGGCGATTGACGCATTTGCGCCGACCATGAGAGCAGACCGGCGCTTCCGGCCGGATCGGTCCCTTGCACCCGCAACACCAGGAGCCTCCGGTTAATGAAGCGTCATGCTCGCACTCTCCCGCTGTTCATCACCATGGTCGCGATGCTGGCCTTCGCCGCGCCTGGCTATGGAGCGCTCGCCAAGCCCACCGTGACCGCACCCACGAACGGCGGTAGCTACAACACGTTGCCCCATTTCTCGTGGAACCCCGTTACGGGCGCAGATCACTACGAGTTCCAGATCGCGGCTGACGCGGCATTCACGAGCTCGGTGCTCGGGTTCGGGCAGGACGACTTCATCACCAAGAACACGACTGCGACCGTCGCAAAGACGCTCCCCAACGGCACGTACTACTGGCGGGTGCGCGCGCAGAACCTGACCGGCAGCTCGCAGTCCGCGTGGTCGGACACGCAGTCCTTCACCATGGCCTGGTCGTCGACGCCCTCGCCGACGTCGCCCACGAACGGCGCGTCGCTGATCTATCCGCAGCCGCTGCTGCTGAACTGGTCGAACGTCGCCGGCGCACAGAAGTACCGGCTGACGGTCGCCACCGACCCGGCGCTGGGGTCGGTGCTCAACGGCTATCCGGTCGACACGTCGGCGACGTCGTTCTCGCCGTCCGCCCGGCTTGCCAACGGCACCTACTACTGGGCCGTGCAGCCGATCGACGCCGAGGGCCGCGCGGGCGCCCAGTCGCCGATCTGGCACTTCACCTGGAACTGGCCGACGGACACGAGCCTGAGCGTGACGGATCTCGATCCCAGCTCGCAGGTCTACGACCCGCAGTTCTCATGGGATCCGGTGGCCGGAGCTGCCAAGTACGAGGTCGAGATCAACTCCGACGAGGGCTTCGCCTCGGGCGGCAAGGTCTGCTGCTCGTCCACGACCATCTCGACGTCGTTCACCCCGTCCACCCTGCTGCCCGCCGACACCTACTACTGGCGCGTGCGTGCGATCGACTCGAGCGGCCACGCAGGCGACTGGAACGTCTACGGCGGCGGGACGCCGGATACGTTCACGATCGCGTTCGACACCGGTACCGGCGCCATCACGAACCTGCACATGCGCGACAACGTGTCGGACCCGGGCGCCTGGTCGCCGGGGTACACGACGCAGGTCCCGATCGTCACCTGGGACCCGGTCCCGGGAGCAGCCCAGTATCAGGTCAACGTGACCCCATACACCGGCGGGATCTGCAACTGGGGCGCGAACGCGAGCGTGCAGTGGAAGTCCGAGACCGCCTCGACGTCCTGGACGCCGCTGGGCTCGGGCTATTCCGGCGCGAAGCCGTACAACACCTCGGTGAACGTTTCGTCCGACAGCCCCTCGCTGGCGGTGAACGGCTACTACTGCGTCCGCGTGCGGGCCGAGCGGAACACGGATACCGGCAACCACACCGTGTTCGGCAACTACACGTGCCTCGGCAACTGCAACAACCAGGCGTCGTTCCAGTTCACCGGCTATCCGACCGGTGGCGCGTGCACGGCTCCGTGCAACGCGAACTACCCGGGCGCCGGTGACTACCTGTCGCCGATCACCGGCACCTCGACGGTGCGAAACCCCCTGTTCACCTGGAACCCGCTGGCCGGCGATCAGAGCTACTACGTCGTGGTTGCGACCGACCGCACCTTCCAGAACGTGGTCGACTACGCGTTCACCCAGGTGCCTGCTTACGCGCCTCGTCAGAGCTTCCAGGTCACCACCTATCCCGACTCCAACACCAGCTACTACTGGGCCGTGCTGCCGGCTCAGTCGGCCGACGGCGGCACCGGTGCTGTCGGTGATCCTACCGGGCCCCTGGACGGCGGTCTCAACTACCCGCAGAACTTCCAGAAGCACTCGAATGCACCGATCCTCGATGCTCCCAGCGACGGTCAGGTCGTCACCACCCAGCCGACGTTCCAGTGGTCGCCGGTCGAGGGTGCGCTGCGCTACCGCTTGGAGGTGTCGCAGGACCCGACCTTCGGCACCCTGGTCGGGAACTCGGCTGTCATTACCGACGAGACGGCCTACACCAGCGATACCACGTACCCGGCCGACACCACGCTCTACTGGCGGGTGCGCGCGGAGGATGCGAGGCAGATCGGACTGGCATGGTCGGCTACGCATACCTTCCAGAAGACCAATGCGGCGCCGACGTTCCTGACGGTTTCCAACTCGACCTCCGGGTCCCGGATCCCGGCGTGGCAATGGGATGCGATGCCCGGTGCCGTCGGATACGACGTCCACGTCGATCTGCCGGACGGGTCGCCTCGGGACTTCAGCAACATGGATACGACGGCCTTCACGGCCACCAGCATGACCGGCACGGGCATCTTCACCTGGAAGGTGCGGGCGCTCTACCCGACCAGCTCGTTCGGCACGATCACGAGCCCGTGGTCGGCTCCCCAAACGTTCGCTCGCACCATCCCGGCGCCGAGCAACCCGGTCACTAGCTACAGCGCGCATAAGGTGCTGCTGTCCTGGGACGCGTTGCCGGGGGCGAAGCAGTACACCGTGGAGCTGTCGACCACCAACTCGTTCTCGAGCACCATCGAGACGCTGACGACCGACAACACCTCGGTGGCACCGCGGCTGGAGAGCACCGCCTACGACAACGGCGGAGTCATCTACTGGCACGTGTTCGCAACCGACGCCGACAACAACGCCGGCGGCAAGACCCCGGCGCAGACCCTGACGCTGCCGCTCAAGCTGGTGCTGACCTCGTCGGGCTTCCCGATGAAGGGCAAGGCGGTATCGATCACGATCTACACCAAGGACGCCTACGGGCACAAGGTGAACGGCGTGAAGGTGACCGCTTCCGGGGCAGGCGTCACGAAGACGTCCAAGCTCTCGTCGCTCGGCAAGGTGACGTTCAAGCTGAAGGCAACCAAATCGGGCAAGCTGACGTTCAACGCGACCAAGACGGGTTGCGTCGGATCGAGGCTCGTCATGACGGTGTTCTAGATGCGGCGAGGGCCGGGCACTCAGCCCGGCCCTCACCGCCGTCTACTCGGCAGCGGTCGTCTCGATCGCGTGCGATGTCCGTCGGCGCACGGCCGGCAGCAGCCAGCGGCCGGCCAGCAGTGCGACCAGCGCCAGCAGCGCGACCGGGATCACGACGCCGGCGCCCACGATCACGGCGGTGACGACCTCGGTGGCATGCTGCCAGCTGCGGCGTAGCGCGCTCCCGATCGCGGTGGCGTGTCCGGGGTGGCGGTGCACGGCGGCCGGCTGGGCCAGGAGCATCGTGATGGTCGACATGTCCGCCTGGTCGTGCAGGTAGCGCAGCCGGCCGTCGAGCTCCTCGATCTGGCCCTGGATGTCGAACAGCTCGTTCTGGATCTTGATCGTGTCGCTGACCGTGACGGCCTGGTTCATCAACCGGATCAGCGCCCGTGACTGGGCTCGCAGGTTGCGCGCGCGTGCCGACAGGTCGACCAACTGCTGGCCGACGTCCTCGCCGCTCACCTGCTCCGAGCGCACCGCGCCCAGCCCCGGCGCTCGCAGCTGCCGCATGGCCGCGTCGAACCGTGCCGCGGGCACGCGCAGCACGATCGTGGAGTTCTCGTGCTTGCCGGACGAGATGTTGCTCGAGCTGATGAATCCGCCGTAGCTGTCGACGACCTGCTGCGCGCGGTCGACCGCCTTGCCCAGGCCGTCGTGGCCCAGCCGGATCGACAGGCGGCCGGTCTTGATCACCGTCGACGGCGTCTGCGGCAGCCCGTCGTGTGAGCGCAGGGACACGTGCTGTGCGGTCTGTCCCGGCCCCGCAACCGGGGCCGCGGCGCCCGAGACGTCACCGAGCACGGCACTGCCGCCGCCGCTGCCCAGCTTCTCGGGTGCCGGCGCGGTCGTCGCCGACCCGCTGCCTGAATCGCTGCTCGAACCGCTGCAACCGGCCACGCCGGATGCCGCCACCAGGACTGCGGTGATCGCCGCCACCGTGCTGAATCGCATCGTGCCTCCTCTGATCGTCGGTTCTATGACCGGCGACCGGGGCGGGCGGTTCCTGGGTCGTGACCTACACGGCCACGGGCAGCACGCCCGCCACGCACTCCTCGACGGCCGCGCGGTCCGGCCCGCACACGAACACGAGCTCGGTGTTGCGGAGGTGCGAGACGCGTCCGACCCGCTCGCCGGAGGGGTTGTGGATGCCGATGCGCGCGCCCACGTAGCGGGGCGCGTCGATCGCGACGGCGGCCACGTGGCGCCGCTGCTCCAGCAGTGCCTGCACGTCGGCCGGCGCGTGGAACCCCTCGTTCGAGAACGACACCATCAGCCAGGGTGTCGTCAGGCTGGACACCAGGTCGGAGAGGGCGTCCCACGCCAGCATCCTCGAGTTGTAGGGGCTGCGACGCTCGCGCACGTCGAGCCGCTTGCAGGCGACGCCGTAGTGGCCGGGTGCGTCGTTTCGGACGATCGTCTCCCACACGTGGTAGTTCCCGGCGTAGCTGTGCTGGTTGTAGGGCGGGTCGAGGTATGCCAGCTCGACGTCGCCCAGCTCGGACGCCAGCTGGTTGGCGTCGCCCATCCGCGGCGTCCCGGCCGGGCCTGGCACGGCGGTCGGCTCGCGCAGCTGCAGCGGGTTCGAGGCCCGCGACGCCCAGCGCTTGAGGTAGGCCATCTGCACGCCGACGGTGCTGTCGACGCGGTCGGCCGCCTCCAGCAGGCTGGTCAGGAGCAGGCCCCGCTCGACCGCATCCAGGGGCAGCCGATCGATCTCGGCCCGGATCGCGTCGATGCGCATGCCGTTCTCCGGCATGAAGTAGCGGGCGCGCTCGCAGAACGTCTCGGTCACGTACCCGCGCTCGCCCGGCAGCGTGTTCAGGTGGTCGAGCAGCATGCTCAGGCGGGCACGGTCGACCGAGCCGTCCGCCTCGATGTAGGCGCGCCCGAGCGCCTGGGAGTAGGCGGCGGTGTCGTTCGAGAGCACCCGGATGCCTGCCGCGCGGAGGGCCTGGCCGACGCGCGTGGTGCCGGCGAACAGATCGGCCGCGGAGGCGACGCCGGCCCTGCGGGCGATCTCGGCCAGCGACGGCGCGAGCAGCCGCTTCGAGCCGAGGTACTTGATCACGGATGCCACTCTACGCGGCGGCGCGGCTAGCCACGGATCCCGTGGACTCCACCATCAGCCCTGCAGGTATGTGAGCACGGCCAGGACGCGGCGGTGGTCTTCGGACGCCGGGGGCAGCCCCAGCTTCTGGAAGATGCTGGTGACGTGCTTTTCGACGGCGCGCTCGGTCACCACCATCCGCTCCGCGATACCGGTATTGGAGCGGCCCTCGGCCATCAGCTCCAGCACCTCACGCTCGCGTGGCGTCAGCTCGCCCAGCGGATCGTCCCGCCGGTGGCGACCCACCAGCTGGCTGACCACGGCCGGATCAAGCGCGCTGCCGCCCTGCCCCACCCGCCGCACCGCTGAGGCGAACTCGTCGATATCCGACACGCGGTCCTTCAACAGGTAGCCGACACCCTCGCTGGACTCCGCCAGCAGCTCCATCGCGTACCCCGCCTCCACGTACTGGCTCAACACCAGCACCCCCACCTGCGGATACCGCTCACGGATCTGCCTCGCCGCACGCAACCCCTCATCGGTATGCGTCGGCGGCATCCGGATATCCACGATCGCCACATCCGGCTTCGAGAACCCAACCCGCCGCACCAGATCCTCAGCATTGTCCACCTGCCCAACCACCTCAAACCCCGCATCCACCAACAACCGCGCAACACCCTCCCGCAACAACACCGAATCATCCGCGACGACCACGCGCAGGGCCCGCGGCAAGGCCGCGGGGGTGCTCTGGTCGGATTCGCTGCGCAGGCCTGTGGCGTGCTCGATGCCGGCGATCTCGGCCAGGTAGACGCGCTGCGGTTCGTCGAAGTCCTTGAGCCGCTGCTCACCCATGTCGTGCAGGTAGATGCCCTCCAGCTCACGGCCGGCCAGCTCGTCATGGGCGGTGTCGGACAGGAGCACCTGCCCACCGCGACCGGCCGCGCAGATGCGGGCGGCGCGGTTCACGTCAAGGCCGAAGTAGCGGCCCTCCGACCGCAGCGGGGTGCCGCTGTGGATGCCCATGCGCACTCTCACCGTGCCGCCCTCCGGCCAGGGGTGGCCGTGTAGCGCCAGCTGCGCCTCTGCTGCCGCCAACAGCGCCGGCTCCGCGTGCGCGAAGGCGGCGAAGAAGGCGTCGCCGTGCGTGTCCACGATCTCGCCGCCGTGCCGCTGAAAGCTGTTGCGCAGATGCGCCGAGTGGTCGGCCAGGATCGTCACGTAGTCCGCGCCCATCCGCCGCACCAGCCCGGTTGATCCCTCGACGTCGGTGAACAGCAGCGCGAGTGGGTGCTCGCCGGCCGGGGTCATTGCAGGTATGTGAGCACGGCCAGGACGCGGCGGTGGTCTTCGGACGCCGGGGGCAGCCCCAGCTTCTGGAAGATGCTGGTGACGTGCTTTTCGACGGCGCGCTCGGTCACCACCATCCGCTCCGCGATACCGGTATTGGAGCGGCCCTCGGCCATCAGCTCCAGCACCTCACGCTCGCGTGGCGTCAGCTCGCCCAGCGGATCGTCCCGCCGGTGGCGACCCACCAGCTGGCTGACCACGGCCGGATCAAGCGCGCTGCCGCCCTGCCCCACCCGCCGCACCGCTGAGGCGAACTCGTCGATATCCGACACGCGGTCCTTCAACAGGTAGCCGACACCCTCGCTGGACTCCGCCAGCAGCTCCATCGCGTACCCCGCCTCCACGTACTGGCTCAACACCAGCACCCCCACCTGCGGATACCGCTCACGGATCTGCCTCGCCGCACGCAACCCCTCATCGGTATGCGTCGGCGGCATCCGGATATCCACGATCGCCACATCCGGCTTCGAGAACCCAACCCGCCGCACCAGATCCTCAGCATTGTCCACCTGCCCAACCACCTCAAACCCCGCATCCACCAACAACCGCGCAACACCCTCCCGCAACAACACCGAATCATCCGCCAGCACTACTCGCACGGGATCACCGCCGATACGCACGTGCCGGAGCCGTTGCTCTCCACGGCCAGCGTTCCGTCCAGCGCCTCGACCCGGTCGGCCAGCCCGCGCAGGCCGGTGCCGCCCAGCGGGTCGGCGCCGCCGACCCCGTCGTCGGAGACCTCGATCGTTGCCTGGCCGTCGGCGCGCATGACCCGGACCGTAGCGTGTTTGGCGTTGGCGTACTTGGCAACGTTCGTGAGCGCCTCCGCCACGACGTAGTAGGCGGCCGCCTCGATCGGCGCGGGCAGTGGCTGATCCGGGACCAGCTCCAGCTCCACAGGCACCGGTGCACGCGTCGCCAGCGCCTCCAGGGCCGGGCGCAGGCCGCGGTCGGTGAGGATCGCAGGGTGGATGCCTCGCGCCAGCTCGCGCAGCTCCTCCAGCGCCTGTGACAGCTCCTCTCTGGCCGCCCCCAGGATCTCGTCGGCTGCCGCCGGGTCGCGCTGGGCCAGCGATTGGGCCAGCCGCAACGACAGGGACAGCGACACCAGCCGCTGCTGGGCGCCGTCGTGGAGGTTGCGCTCCAGCCGGCGGCGGGCCTCGTCGCCGGCGTTGACGATGCGGGCGCGGGAGCGGCGCAGCTCCTCGTCGGTGCGCTTGCGTTCCGTGATGTCGCGGACGAAGGCCGTGAACAGCGGCAGGTCGTCGGTGTCGATGCGCGTCACCGCCAGCTCGATCGGAAACACCTCACCGCCCGCGCGCCTGCCGATCAGCTCCACCTGAGTGCCCAGTAACCGGCCGCCGGGGTGCTCGAGCTGTCGTTGCAGGCCGCGGCGGTGATCCTCGCGCAGCTGCGGGGGGATCAGCAGATCGGCCATGTCCTTGCCGAGCACGTCCTCCGCCCGGTAGCCGAACGTGCGCTCCGCGGCCGGGTTGAACTCCAGGATGCGGTTGGCGGAGTCGATCGTGATGATGCAGTCGAGCGCCGATGACAGCACCGCCGACTTGCGCGCCTCGCTCTCGGCCACGGCCGCCTCGGCCCGCCGCCGCTCGATCAGCTGGCCGACGCGGTCTGCCACCGTCTCCAGCAGCGCCAGCATCTCGTCGTCAGGCCCGCGCACATCATCGGAGCACAGCTGCACGATCGCGTCCACCTGCCCGGCCGCGATGATCGGGAACGCGAACGACCCGCGCCGCTGGCCGGCCAGCGGGTTCGCCATCACCACCGGGTCGTCGTCGAGGTCGATGTCCCAGCGCGCCTCGGCTGTGCCTCGCACGTAGGTGGCCAGGCCGGCGTCACCGGACGGCCGGCTGGCCAGGACGCGCTCGGTGAAATCGTCCCCCACGGCGCCGTCCGACCACACCGCCACCGGCACCAGCTCCTCCGCCTCGGCCTTCCAGTACACGCAGGCCCAGCAGTCGAATGTGGTGCCGAGCGCCTCCACCATCGGCTCGGCCACATCCTCCAGCCGGTCAGCCCTGGCCACGGCCCGCGCCAGCGACAGCTGGAACCCCATCCGCCGTTCGTTGCGCCGGCGGGTGGTGATGTCCTCGCCGATGCTGGTCGCTCCGATGATGCGCCCGTCGCGGTCGCGGATCACGGTGTTGTTCCAGGCGATGTCGAGGATCTCGCCGCCACGGGTGCGGATCCAGTTCTCCTCGTAGGCGAGCACGTTGTCGTTCGCCATCCGCTCTAGGAACTGCACCTCGGTGCCGTTGAACACCTCCAGCCAGTCGCGCCCCACCAGCTCCTCCCGGGACCAGCCGGTCAGCTCGCATAGGAACGGATTGGCATACGTGATCAGGCCGGCGGTGTCCAGGCTGACGGCGATCAGCCGGACGCCCTCAAGCAGGTCGCTCAACCGTCGCTCGGAGGCGGCCACCTCGCGCAGCTGGGAGCGCAGCTCACCGGCCAGGGTCTGGTTGCGGAGTGCCAGTGCCGCCGCGGCCGTGGCCGCACCCAGCAGGGCCGGGTCGTCCATCAGGGAGGCGTCGTGTGCCATCTGCAGCACACGGCGGCCACGCCGCTCGATGGTGGTCACCGCCCGTCCCTCGCCGTCGTCGGGTCGCGCCACCAGAGCGCCCTCGATGTCGAAGTAGGTGTCGTCCTCGGGCAGCCAGTAGACCAGCTCCAGCGTCGGATCTCCGAGCGCGCGCTGCAGTGCCGCGCGCAGCCGCTCGGGCTCGTCGCTGGCCTCGATCTCGGCGATCAGGCCGCGCACGGCGCCGGAGCGGCCGATCTGCGTGCGCAGCAGGCCGTAGAGGAAGCCCTGCGGGATCGCCGCCATCGTCACGGCAAACACGTAGAACGGCACGTCGCCGGTCTGCTCGACCAACCCTGAGTAGATCGCCACCGACCCGATCGCGAGCATGCAGACCGTGCCGGTCAGGTACATCGGCGTCAGCACCCGGCGGGCGGCGGCGCTGGCCGCCCGCCAGCGGCGGGCCAGGATCACCAGCATCGCCACGATCAGGCAGATGCCGAACAGCAGCGAGGCGGCATCGGCGTCCTTGACCAGCTCGTGGTGGTGGTCGACCAGCAGCAGGTTGTGCGCGCTGTGGCGGTCGGCGCCGTCCAGCCGCGGCTCCGTGAACGGCAGCACCGCGAGGCCCAGCACCCAGGTGTCCAGGTAGACGAGCAGCGTCACGATGCGCGCATCCAGCGTGCGCAGACGGCCGCTGGGGTAGGCCAGGATGGTGTGCACGAGCAGCCCCAGCCAGAGGCTGGCGAACAGCTCCCCGACGGTGAACACGACGTCGCTGGGCCAGTCCGTGAGCCCGTTGCACAGCCATGACAACGCCGTCGCGCACATCAGCGGGCCGATCAGGTTGCCGGGTCGCCGCACCCAGGCCACCTGGCCGGCGATCATGAACGACCAGCCCACCAGCAGGCCCAGGATCAGATATGCCGCGGTGTTGTGGTGGACGTGCGTCCTGCTCTCGCCCACGCCGACCATGGCGCTCAGCACCAGGCCGGCGACGAGCGCCGCGATCCGCAGGCGGCGCGAGGTCATTCCAGAGCTTCGGCGAGCGTGCGCCCGCACAGCTCACCCTTGGGGACGAAGCCGCGCGCACCGCTCTCCGCGATCAGCGGCCCGAAGTCGCTGGCGTCGCGGCTGGAGGTGAGCACGATCGCGGGCGGGTCGTCGCTTTGGGCCAGCTCCGCCGCCACGGCGAAACCGTCCGTGTCCGGGAGCTGCACGTCCAGCAGCACCACCTCGGGGTGCAGCTCGCGCACGGCCGCTCAGCGCCGACGCGCCGTCCGACCGCCTCGCCCACGATCGTATAGCCCTCCGACTGGAGCAGGGCCCGGGCCATTGCCCGGAAGCTGGGGTGATCGTCGACGATCAGGATCGATGGCGTCATCGTGATCATCGTGCCACACCGGCGACATGCGGACGATACGGTTTGCCACACCCTTTGCAGGGTGTTTGCCACGCTAAAGAGCTACGGGGTGCCGGTGCTGCCGCTCGCGGTGCTGATGCTGATCAGCGGCTTCAGCTGCTTGAGCAGGGTCGTCAGCTGCTTCTTGTCGGGTGCGGTCGGCTCCAGCACCAGCACACGCTTGACGGCGTCGTAGGCGGTCTTGTAGTCCTGGACGGCCAGCGCGTCGCGGTAGATGGCGCGCTCGTAGGTGGAGTTGGTCGGGCTGAAGCGCGATCGCCTTCTTCCACAGCGCGATCGCCTGCAGCACGGACTGCTGGGCCTGCTGCTGGTAGGTCTGGGCGCGCTGCGTCAGCGGCTGCTGGGCGGTCGAGACCAGCGGGGCGCCGATGCTGGTGCCGAGCTTCTCACCGCCCGCCGGGAGCGGGCTGGCGGTGGTCCCGTACTGGCCGGCCAGCGACTGCCAGTAGGCGGCGCGCTGGGCCTGCTTCTGGGCCTCGCGTCTCATACAGCGTGGCGACCTGGGTGATCGTGTTGGCGTCCTTGGGGCGCAGGTTCATGTACTGCGCGTAGGCGCCCAGCGCCAGGGTCGTCTGCCCGTTGGTCTGGTAGGCGTCGCCCAGCTGGCGCCAGGCCGTGGCGTCCTTGGGGTCGGAGTGCACCTTGTTCAGCAGGTCGCTGACGCTGGTGGTGCTGCTGCCGCTGGACTGGCCGAGCAGGTTCCCGAGGCTGATCCCGCCCGCGCCGGAGCCGACGCCCAGGAAGACGAAGCTGAGTGCGAATACCAGTCCCAGGAAGATGAAGACTGGGCTTCTGGGTGCGTCGGATCTTTTCGAACAGCATGGTTGTGAGCGTTCCTGCGGCCGGGGATCAGCGGTCGAGCATCTTTGCGCGCACGCGTCGCGCCGGTTCGGTATCGGCAGCACCACCGTCCCGGTTGAAGCGTATCTGGCCATCCACGATCGTGAGAAGCACGCGATCGGGCGTGCCGCCGTACACGGCGGCCGTGATCGGGTCTTCCCAGGGCAGGAACGGCGTAGCCGACAGGTCGAGCACGGTCAGGTCGGCGCGCTTATGAGGCGTCAATGATCCGATCGAACCGGCCAGCCCGATCGCGCGGGCGCCGTCGATCGTCGCCATCCTCAGCACCCGCTCGGCGCTGAGTGCGTCGGGCCTCCGCGCTCGCGCGCGGGCCACCAGGATCGCGGCCCGCATCTCGTCCCACATGTCGAAGGTGAGCGCCGAGGCGGGGGAGTCGGTGCCGAGGCCAAGCGTCAGGCCGGCGTCCAGCAGCTCCGGTACCGGTGCCGTCCCGCAGCCGAGCAGCGCATTCGAGCGCGGGCAGTGGACGGCCGGCACGCCCAGGCCGGCCAGGAGCGAGATCGCCTCCGGGTCGGCGCGCACGAGGTGGATCGCGACCGTATCGGGCCCCAGCACGCCGGCCAGGTCGGCCAGCGGCTGGGTGTCGCGCTCCGACTCGAGCAGGTGGGTGGCCACCGGGATGCCGCGCGCGCGAGCCAGCCCCACCAGCTGCTCGTAGTGCTCGGTCGTGACCGTGTAGGGCGCATGCGGCGAGATGCCGGGCGTGATCAGGGGTGAGACGGCAACGCGTCCAGCCGGCCGGCCATCAGCCCGGCCGGGTCGCCCTGATCGCTGAACGCCTCGAGGTAGACGATCGCACGCAGGCCCTGGGCGATCGCGGCCTCGGCGACGGTGTCCGCGTAGGAGCAGTCGGCGATGGTGGTGACGCCGCCGGCCAGGCAGGCGCGCACGCCGGCGTGCGACTGCGCCAGGTAGTCGTCGCGGACGAGGCCGCTCTTGCGCACGATCAGCTGCTCGATCCAGGGCGTGAACGGCAGACCGTCGCCCATCGCGCTCATCGAGCCATACTCGAGGTGGGTGTGGGCGTTGACCAGGCCGGGCAGGATCACGGCGTCGGCGAAGCGGCGGTCGGGCTGCAGCCGGTCGGACACCTCAGCGATGACGCCGCCCTCGATGCGCACCGCGCCGTCGCGTAGAGGCGGCCCATCCATCGGCAGCACCCAGTCGGCGCCGAGGATCACGTCAGCGGCTCAGGATCGGGCTCGTCGGCGCCCCGGGCCCGCTCCACGCCCACCACGATGAAGTACGACAGCCCGTACAGCACCAGCAGCGGGATGAACTCGACGATGAACGAGATCGGGTCGACGCCGGGCAGCAGCATCGCCAGCACCGCCAGCACCACGATCGAGATCCGCCAGTGCCGCCGCATCAGCGCCGAGCTCATGATCCGTAGGCGCGCCAGCACCAGCATCACGGCCGGCATCTCGAACACGATGCCCATCGCCAGCAGCGTCAGCAGCACGAACTGGATGTAGTCCTTGGCCCGCAGGTTGTAGTCGAAGGCCTGGGTGTTGAAGTTGACCAGGAAGGTGATGGCCGGAGGCACCACCAGGTACCAGCCGAAGATCACCCCGCACACGAACAGGGCCGGGATCATCATCACCAGCGGCTTCAGGTGCTTGTGGTGCTGCTCGGCGAAGGCCGGGATCACGAACGCGTACAGCTGGTAGGTCGCGATCGGCATGGTCAGGAGCAGCCCGCTGTAGATCGCGATCGAGATCGAGGTCAGGATGCCGTCCAGCGGGCTGGTGGCCAGGAACCTGTAGGCCGCGTCGGGCTGGCCGGGAGTGTTGGACGGCAGCGGGGCGGCCAGGAAGTTCAGGATCGCCTCCGACTTGTAGAAGCAGACGGCGATCGCGACGGTCAGCACCGCGAGCACCGGCGCCGGCCGATGTC
>CAVXZW010000021.1:0-125067 GCA_963766445.1 uncultured Actinomycetes bacterium
CACGCCCTGGCCAGGCGCGCCCTGCTGGCCGGCAAGCACGTGTTCGTGGAGAAGCCGCTGGCCTGGACGGTCGCCGAGGCCCGGGAGCTGGAGGCCCTCGCCGCCGAGCGGTCGCGGATCGTGATGGTCGGCCACCTGCTGCGGTTCCATCCGGCCGTGGTCAAGCTGCATGAGCTGATCGAATCGGGCGAGCTCGGCGACGTGCTGTACGTGTACGGCAACCGCCAGAACCTGGGCGTGATCCGCGAGGACGAAAACGCGCTCTGGAGCCTGGGCGTGCACGACATCTCGGTGGTGCTGTACCTGCTGGGCGGACGGCCGGTCGAGGTGTCGGCGCGGGGCGAGTGCTACCTTCGCCCCGGCGTCGAGGACGTCGTGTTCGGCTACCTGAAGCTGGCCTCCGGCCAGGTCGGGCACCTGCACCTGTCGTGGCTCGACCCCCACAAGATGCGCAAGATGACCGTGGTCGGCTCCAAGCGGATGGCCGTGTTCGACGACATGGAGGCCGACCGCAAGGTGACCGTCTACGACAAGGGCCCGGTGCTGACCGCGCCCGGCAAGATCTCGACGCACACCGGTGACATCACGAGCCCCGCCGTCTCCCGTGAGGAGCCGCTGCGGATCGAGTGCCAGGCCTTCCTCGATGCGGTTCGCTCGGGCGATCCCGGGCACCCGGCGAACGCCGCCGAGGGCGTGGCCGTCGTCGAGGTGCTCGAGTCGATGCAGCGCTCGCTGGAGCAGGGTGGCATCCCGGTCACCCTCGAAGGCGTCCGCGCGTGAGCTGGCCCGCCGACCAGGCCCCCGGCCTGACCGTGGCCGAGGGCGCGGCCATCGGCGTCGACGTGCGCTTCGGCGCCAACGTGACCATCCACGCCGGCACCGTGATCGGCGACGGCTGCACCATCGGCGACAACGCCGTGCTCGGCAAGCGCCCGACGCTGTCCAGCCGTTCCACCGCCCGGCGCCAGGAGC
Source organism: uncultured Actinomycetes bacterium (assembly GCA_963766445.1). Taxonomy (GTDB): domain Bacteria; phylum Actinomycetota; class Thermoleophilia; order Gaiellales; family JAICJC01; genus JAICYJ01. Next base: position 973 of record CAVXZW010000021.1, read on the forward strand.
CCGGGCCGCTGACGCTGGGTGCGGGCTGCGCGGTCTCCGCCGGCGCCGTGCTGGCGGCCGGATCCACGCTCGGCCCGGAATGCGTGGTCGGCGACCTGGCCACCGTCCGCGAGCGCTGCTCGATCGGGGAGCAGGTCGTGATCGGCCGCGGCGTCTGCGTCGAGAACGACACCACCATCGGGTCGTTCACCAAGATCCAGTCAAACGCCTACATCACCGCCCACTGCCTGCTCGAAGAGCACGTGTTCATTGCGCCCTGCGTCGTCACCACGAACGACAACTTCATGGGGCGCACCGAGCGGCGGCACGCTCTGATCAAGGGGGCGGTGATCCGCCGCGGCGCCCGCGTCGGCGGCGGCGCCACGCTGCTACCGGGAATCGAGATCGGCGAGGAGGCGTTCGTGGGCGCCGGCGCGGTCGTGACCAGGGACGTGGCGCCGCGCGCGGTGGTCGTGGGAAGCCCCGCCCGGGTGCTGCGTCAGGTGCCGGACGAGGAGCTGCTGGGGTAGGGCCGCCACGACCGCGGGTAGCGGTGCAGGCGACCGCGCCGGTCCTCCAGCTCGAAGCCGGCCGCATCCCACGCGTTCAGGTGCCCACCTTCCTCCAGCACCTGCACAGCGTGGGCGCGCTCGTACAGCGCGCGGGCGGATGTGGAGTCACAGCAGCCCTGTGCCGTGAAGAACCATTTGCCGTCTCGCTTACCGATCGCGATGTGCGCCACGGAACGAAGGGTACCGCGCGCTGGGAACCACCAGCGTGCCCGAGGCCCCGGAGCTGTGATCGTCGTCACGGCGGAAATGTGCCCGCCAGCTACCCGGCGTGACGGCCGTCGAGAACCGGTAGCCGCCCTTCGCGCCGACGGTGGCGGTGCCGGCGCTCATCCATCGCCCTCCGCTGAGGCGCTGCAGGGTGACGGTGGCGCCGGCCAGCCGCGGCAGCATCGTCCCGTGGAATCCGCCCTTCTTCGACAACGTCAGCGCCGCATGCACGCGCACGCGCACCGTCGGCGATGATGCGCCCTTTCGCACCAGCCGGTAGCTGGCGTCGGCGACCGGGCGGCGGCTGATCGAGAAGCGGCCGGTCGAGTCCAGCACCACCGGCGCAGTCACCTGCTGCCAGCTGCCGGAAGCACCCATCTTCGATTCCAGCCGGAAGGCTCCCTTCGGGCGAGGCCAGAGCCGGCCCTTGAGGTGGAACGCGTCGCCGGCGATCGAGGACTTCGGCGCCACCAGCGTCACCTGCAGGATCCGGAAGTACGTCGAGCGCAGCCCCAGCCGCGAGAACACATCGCCGGCCGTCAGCGAGTGGTCGCCGTTGGCGCCGTGGACGAGCACCGACAGCACCCGCTGCGAGGGGCCGTCGACGGTGGTGTCGAGCGACGAGACGCTGCCGCCCACGCCCAGCGCCGAGCCCAGCCCGGACGGCGAGAACAGGCGGGGTGCCCAGGTGTGGTTCGGGTTGAGCCCGCCCGCGCCGTCGTAGCGATCGCGCACCGGCACCAGGTAGGGCTGGTTGGTGCCGCCCCAGGACGCGGCGATGGACGAGGTGCGACCACCCGAGCTGGACGAGAAGAAGGTGGTGGCAACCTGGCCCCCGTACTTCACGACCTGGTGCTTGGTGGCAGCGACCGCCGCGTCGGATGCTGTCACCTGGCGCTCGACCGGGCAGTACATCTGGCTGCGGGTGTCGGCGTAGGCGTCGAACGCGCCGCCGCCGGCGGTTGCGACGGCGTAGGAGCGCGCGGCCACCGCCTGCGCCTGCACGGCCTCCGGCAGCCAGGACGCGGGCACCTCGCACGGCACGACGCCGCTGACGTATCGCTCCATCCCGACCACATCGACCAGCGACAGTGACCCGCCGCTGCGGTCGATGCGGAAGTTGCCCCACCAGTGGTCGTGGATGTAGCCGTTCACGGCATCGTCCAGCTGCAGCGGGTCACCGTGCGGCGCCACCACAAGCGGGCTGGCGATGCCCTTCCAGACGTACTTGCCGCTCGCCTTGCTCCACAGGCGCAGCTGCCCCGCGACGACGCCCGGGTCGACGCGGTATGAGCCGGCCGGCAGCGAGCGGCTCGTGCCTTCCTGATCGCTCGCCGTCGCCGCTTGTGCGAACGACAGGTGGACCGAGGGGCGGCTCGGGATCAGCAGCACCCGCTCCTTGGTGCCGGACGGCAGCTGGCCGATCGTGGTGCCGGTGAAGTAGTGCTGGAGGATCTGCTGGTGCGTCCAGCCGTGCTGGGCATAGCCGAGCGCGCCGTACTGCGACATGCCGATGCCGTGCCCCCAGCCGTGGCCGTTCAGCGTGAACAGCGTCGCCGCGGAGGCGACGCTCGGGCCGAGCAGCGAGGCGCCCAGGGCGGCGATGACCAGGAGGGTGCGGCGAATCATGGTGTGTTGCATCGGCAGCGCACCACGAACTCTCAACCGAGTGCACGCCGGAGGTGTGTTCTATCACCACTTCAGCCGCTCCGGGGTGGCGTCGATAACCTGCCGGAACGCATGAACCCGATCGCCCTGCTCCCTCCCCCGCTGCGCGCCGTCGCCGAGATCGTCCTGACCCTCGTCGTGGCCGCGGCCATCGCCTTCTTCGCGCAGGCCTACATCGTCAAGCCCTATCGCGTGCCCACGGGCAGCATGATCCCCACGCTCCAGCCCGGCGACCGGGTGATCGCCGACCGGCTCAGCCTCGACTTCCGCGACCCCGCCCGCGGCGAGATCGTCGTCTTCCATCCACCCATCTGCCGGGGCGGCCACAACAGCGAAGGAGCCTGCGACACGAACGACCTGTCGCTCCGCGCCGGCGCCTCGTCCGAGACGTTCATCAAGCGCGTGATCGGGCTTCCCGGCGAAACGATCTGGGCCAAGCACGGATCGGTCTGGGTGAAGAGCCTGGGCCAGAGGGCGCACCGGTTGTCGGAGTCCTACCTGCACGGGCGGCGCACGGCCAGCTTTCCCCACACGGTGATACCGCAGAAGTGCTACTTCATGATGGGCGACAACCGCGGCCAGTCGGACGATTCGCGTATGTGGGGCTGTGAGCCCCGCGGCGACATGATCGGCATCGCCCGCGTGCGCTACTGGCCGCTCGACCGGCTCGGCCTGCTGTAGCCTGCCGGGCGCCCGGCCGTTGCCGCCCAGGCGGCCGCCGCTGGGTAGACTGACTGCACAGTCAAACCCCGACGCGGAGCGGAAACGTTGCGGTTGCGCCGATCCTGCCTGGCCGTGCCGGGCTCATCCCCCAAGATGCTGTCCAAAGCGGCGGTGCTGCCCGCCGACCAGATCTTCCTCGACCTCGAGGATGCCGTATCACCGCTCGAGAAGGTGCCGGCGCGCCAGAACGTGATCGACGCACTGAACGGCCATGACTACTCCGGCAAGACCCGCGTCGTACGCGTAAACGGGGTCACCACACAGTGGTGCCTGGGCGACCTGACGGCCGTCGTGGCCGGCGCCGGCGCGAACCTGGACTGCGTGATGGTGCCCAAGGTGGAGGACGCGGCACAGCTGCACTTCGTCCACCACGTGCTGACGCAGCTCGAGATCGAGCACGGCATCGAACACCGCATCGGCATCGAGGCCCAGATCGAGAACGGCCGCGGCGCCATGAACATCCGCGAGATCGCGCAGGCCTCGCCGCGCCTGGAGACGCTGATCTTCGGCCCCGGCGACTACGCCGCCAGCATGGGCGTGGGCTCGCTCGTGATCGGATCGATCGATCCCGACTACCCGGGCGACCAGTGGCACTTCATCCTGTCGCTGATCGTGACCGCGGCCCGCGGCTACGGGCTGCAGGCGATCGACGGCCCGTACACCGACATCAAGAACACCGACGAGTACCGCCGGCTGTGCCTGCGCGCACGGCAGGTCGGCTACGACGGCAAGTGGGTGCTGCACCCCGACCAGGTGGGCATCGCCAACGAGGTGTTCGCGCCCAGCCAGAGCGAGTTCGACGACGCCCGCCGGCTGCTCGCGGCGTACGAGCATGCCACCCAGGTGGAGCGGAAGGGGGCGGTCATGCACGAGGGCCAGATGATCGACGAGGCGTCTCGCAAGATCGCCGAGGCGGTCGTCGCACGGGGCGTTGCGGCCGGCATGAGCGACGGAGAGGCGACGGCATGAGCATCACGCTGGAGGGGCTGACCGAGGAGCAGCGCGAGGTGGTCTCGCTGGTGCGGCAGTTCACGGACGAGCAGATCATCCCGGTCGCCTCCGACCTCGAACGCGACGACATCTTCCCCGATCAGATCGTGGCCGGGCTCAAGGAGCTGGGCCTGTTCGGCTTCACGATCCCGGAGCGGTACGGCGGCCTGGGCCTCGACCTGACCACCTACGCGCTGTGTGTGATCGAGCTGTCGCGCGGGTGGATGAGCGTGTCGGGGATCATCAACACCCACTTCATCGTGGCCGACATGATCATGCGCGACGGCACCGAGGAGCAGAAGCAGCGGTTCCTGCCGCGGATGGCGACCGGCGAGATGCGCTGCTCATTCTCGATGACCGAGCCGGAGGCCGGCTCCGACGTGCAGGCGATCCGCACGCGGGCCGTCCGCGACGGCGACGACTACGTCGTGAACGGCCAGAAGATGTGGGTCACGAACGGCCTGCGCTCGGGGCTGGTGGCGCTGCTGGTGAAGACCGACCCGGACGCGAAGCCCGCGCACAGGGGCATGAGCTGCCTGCTGGTCGAGAAGCAGCCCGGCGCCGCGCAGGACGGCGGCCTGACGATCCCGCCGCAGCTGGGCAAGCTCGGCTACAAGGGCGTCGAGACCACGGAGCTGGTGTTCCAGGACCACCGGGTGCCCGCCGCCAACCTGCTGGGCGAGGGCGAGGGCCACGGCTTCCAGCAGATGATGTCGGGCATCGAGGTGGGCCGCGTGAACGTGGCCGCCCGCGGCGTGGGCGTGGCCCAGCGGGCCTTCGAGCTGGCGATCCGCTACGCCCAGGAGCGCGAGGCCTTCGGCAAGCCGATCGCAAAGCACCAGGGCATCCAGTTCAAGCTGGCCGAGATGGCCACCAAGATCGAGGCCTCACGGCTGCTGATGCTGTCGGCGGCGCGAAAGAAGGACGCCGGCGAGCGCTCCGACGTCGAGGCCGGCATGGCCAAGCTGTACGCGTCCGAGATCTGCCACGAGGTGGTCGAGGACAGCTTCCGCATCCACGGCGGCTACGGCTACTCGAAGGAGTACGAGATCGAGCGGCTGTACCGGGACGCGCCGCTGCTGCTGGTCGGCGAGGGCACCAGCGAGATCCAGAAGCTGATCGTGGCCCGCGGCATGCTGGCGAGGTACCCGCTGTGAGCGGCCGCGAGTTCGACGCCCGCGAGACCCGCTTCGGCCGCTACCTCGAGGACTTCCAGGTGGGCGACGTCTACAAGCACTGGCCGGGCAAGACCATCACCGAGGCCGACGACCACCTGTTCTGCATGATCACGATGAACCACCACCCGCTGCACACCGACGCCCACTACGCCGAGACCGAGACGCAGTTCGGCAGAAACGTGGTGGTCGGCAACCTGGTCTACTCGCTGGTGCTGGGCATGAGCGTCCCCGACGTCTCCGGCAAGGCCATCGCCAACCTCGAGGTCGAGTCGCTGAAGCACGCGAAGCCGACCTTCCACGGCGACACCATCTACGCGCAGACGACCGTGCTGGACGTGGTCGAGTCGAAGAGCAAGCCCGACCGCGGGGTGGTCACGGTCGAATCGATCGGCACCAACCAGCGCGGCGAGGTGGTCTGCGAGTTTCGCCGCAAGGTGCTCGTGCCGCGGCGCCCCACCGCCTGATGGCGGCCGACCTGATCCTCACGAACGGCGTCGTTCACACGGTCGACGCTGCCCGCAGCGTGCGGGAGGCGGTGGCGGTCGCGGACGGCCGCATCGTCGCGGTGGGCAGCGCAGCGGAGGTCGCGGAGCTGGCGGGGCCGGGGACGCGGACCGTCGACGTGGAGGGCGGCATGGTGCTGCCCGGCTTCCAGGACGCGCACTGCCACCTGGCCCTGGGCGGGTACGAGCGGACGCTGTGCGACCTCTCGGAGAGCCGCGGCGCGGAGGAACACCTGCGGCGCATCCGCGAGTACGCCGGCGCCCACCCCGACCGCGAGTGGATCCTGGGCGGCGGCTGGTCGATGAGCGACTTCCCGGGCGGGATCCCCACCCGCCAGCAGCTGGACGCGGTCGTCGCCGACCGGCCCGTGATCCTGCCCAACCGCGACTACCACGGCGCCTGGGCCAACACGCGGGCGCTGGAGCTGGCCGGGATCGGCCGCGACACCCCCGACCCGTTCGGCGGCCGAATCGAGCGCGATCAGCACGGCGAGCCGGTGGGCATGCTGCAGGAGTCGGCGATTGGCCTGGTGCTCGACCTGGCGCCCAAGCCGGACGCCGAGCAGCGCGCCGCCGGGCTGCGCACGGCGCAGGAGTACTACCACCGGCTGGGGATCACCGCCTGCCAGGACGCGACCGTCGAGCCGGACTACCAGGAGACCTACGAGCGGCTGGCACGGTCCGGCGAGCTGACCCTGCGGGTGCGCGGCAACCTGTCCTGGAACCCGGCGCTCGGCGACGAGCAGCTCGACCAGCTGATCGAGCGCCGGCTCAGCGGCACGGTCGGGCGGCTCAACTGCGGCAACGTCAAGTTCTTCCACGATGGCGTGGTCGAGAACCGCACCGCCGCCATGCTCGATCCCTACCTGGACGCGACCGGCGCGCCCACCGGCGAGTACGGCATCGACTCAGTACCGGCTCGAGGACCTAGCCCGCCACGTCGCCCGCTGCGATGCCGCCGGGTTCGGCATCCACATCCACGCGCATCGGCGACCGGGCCGTGCGCGAGTCGCTGGACGTGCTCGAGCAGGCCGCTGCCGCCAACGGCCGCCGCGACGCGCGGCACCAGCTGGCGCACGTCCAGTTCGCCCACCCCGGCGACATCCCCCGCTTCCGCAGCCTGGGCGTGATCGCCAACGTGACGCCGCTCTGGGCCCGGCTCGAGTCCTACGTCGCCGAGCTCACGATCCCGTTCATCTCGCCGGAGGCCGCCGCCATGATCTACCCGTTCGGCAGCATCCTGCGGGCCGGGGGCGCCTCGCGTTCGGCAGCGACTGGACGGTCTCGACGCCCGATCCGCTGCACCAGCTGGCCACCGCCGTCGCCCGCACCGACCCCGAGACCAACACCGACGAGCCGCTGCTGCCGGACGAGCGGCTCGACCTGGGCAGCGCGATCGCCGCGCACACGATCGGCGCCGCGCACGCCTCGTTCCTGGACGACACGACCGGATCGATCGAGCCCGGCAAGCTGGCCGACCTGGTGGTGCTCGACCGCGACCTGTTCAGGCTGCCGCCGGCCGGCTACCTCGAGGTCCGGGTGCGGCTGACGCTGTCGGCCGGCGAGACGGTCTACGCCGCGCCCGGCTGGTAGCCGCCCGGCCGGTAGGGTTGCGGCCATGCGCGTCACATACGTCGGGCACGCCACAGTCCTGATCGAGGATTCGGGCAGCGCGATCGTGACCGACCCGCTGCTGCGCCGGCGCGTGGGGCACCTGCGCCGGCAAGGCGAGCTGCCCGCGCCGCTCCCGGAGCTCGACGGCGTGCTGATCTCGCACCTGCACCGCGACCACCTGGACACGCCCTCGCTGAAGCGGATCGCCGACGGAACGCCGGCGGTGGTGCCGGCTTCGGGCGTGTCGGCGATGCGCCGCACGCGCCTGCAGCCGCTGCCGGTCGAGGAGGGCGGCGAGCTGCGCCTGGGCGCCTTCCACGTGCTGGCGGTGCCGGCCGACCACCCCACGCGACGCACGCCGCTGGGGCAGGAGACAGACGCGCTCGGCTACGTGCTGACCGCGCCGGGCGGCAGCGTCTACTTCGCCGGCGACACCGACCTGTTCGAGGGCATGCGCGGGATCGGCGACCTGGGCCTGGACGTGGCGCTGCTGCCGGTGGCCGGGTGGGGCCCGACGCTGGGGCCCGGGCACATGGATCCGCGGGCTGCGGCCGAAGCCACAACACGGCTGCACCCGCGGATCGCGATCCCGATCCACTGGGGGACGATCAGCCCGGTGGGGATGGCCGACCCCGGCGACGGGCCGGCGCGCGAGTTCGCCGGCCACGTCGCCGAGCTGGCGCCCGGCGTGCGCGTCGTGGTGCTGGCGCCGGGCGAGTCGTGCGAGATCTAGGTTCGGCACACCTGCCGGGCGGGAGCGGAGCGCCGCCTGTCTATTATCCGGCCCCGCGATGGTCGCCATCCAGGTCGACAACCTCACCAAGCGCTACGGCGAACACCTCGCGGTCGACGGCATCAGCTTCCAGGTCGAGCAGGGCGAGGCGTTCGGCATCCTCGGCCCCAACGGCGCCGGCAAGACCACCACCCTGGAGATGATCGAGGGGCTGCGCAAGCCGGATTCCGGGCAGGTGCATGTGCTGGGCCGGCCGGTCTGGCCCGACCCCCGCTCGGTGCAGTCGCTGATCGGGGTGCAGCTGCAGTCCACGACCCTGTTCGACAGGCTCACGTCGCGCGAGCTGCTGGAGCTGTTCGCGCGCTTCTACAACCGCACCGACGGCACCGAGCGGGCGCAGCTGGTGCTGGAGCAGGTCGGCTTGGTGGGCAAGGCCGACGCCTATGCCGACGACATGTCGGGCGGACAGCAGCAACGCCTGGCGATCGCGCTGGCACTGGTGCACGACCCCGACGTGGTGTTCCTGGACGAGCCCACGACCGGCCTCGACCCGCAGGCCCGGCGCAACCTGTGGGACGTGATCCGGGCGATCCACGCCGACGGCGGCAAGACGGTGGTGCTGACCACCCATTACCTGGAGGAGGCAGAGACGCTCTGCGACCGCGTCGCGATCATGGACGAGAGCCGCGTGATCGCGCTCGACACGCCCGCCGGGCTGATCGCCTCGCTGGGCGCCGACGTGCGCATCTCCTACACGGAGGGCGGCGAGGAGCGGGTGGCCTACGCACACGACGCCCAGGGCGCCGTGCTGGAGACGCTGGAGGCTGCGCGACAGCGCGGCGCCCAGATCGAAGGCCTATCCGTGCGCGGGCCCAGCCTGGAGGACGTGTTCCTGAAGCTGACCGGGCGGGAGTTCCGCGAATGACGCTGAGCCGGATCGGCGCCACCACGCTGGCGCAGATGAAGATGATGTTCCGGCGGCGGATCGTGCTGTTCTGGTCGCTGGTGTTCCCGATCATCCTGATGGCGCTGCTGGGCCTGCTGTTCGGCCGCTCGATCGACGCCGGCACGATCACGGTGATCGACGCATCGCACACCCCGGCATCGGCGGCGATGGTGCACGCGCTCAGCACCACCAAGGGCGTCACCGTCAAGACCGATCAGACCGACGTCGCCCATGCGCGCAAGCAGGTGCAGGACGGCGACCGCGACGCGCTGGTGGTGCTGACGAAGACGCCCACCGGCGCGACCTCGGCCCACCTCTACTACTCGAACGCATCCGCCACCCAGGCCGGGATCATCCGCGGGATCGTGTCCGGCGCATCGTCGCGGATATCGGTGGCGGCCACCGGCGCCCACCCCACGATCGTCTTCAGCCAGCAGTCGGTGGACTCTTCCTCGCTCAGCTATATCGACTTCCTGCTGCCAGGCATCCTGGCGCTGGCGATCATGATCTCGGCGGTGATCGGGCTCTCGACCGTGCTCGTGACGTGGCGCAAGCAGGGCGTGCTGCGACGCCTGAAGCTGACGCCGATGCCGCTGTGGGAGTTCCTGGTTGCGCGGGTGGCGGCGTCGCTGACCCTGGCGCTGCTGCAGGTGGCCGTGCTGATCACCTTCGGTGCGCTGGTGTTCGGCGTCTCGATCTCGCCCACGGCGTGGGCGGCGATCCCGGTGGCGCTGGTGGGCGCGCTCTGCTTCCTGGTGATGGGGTTCACGGTCGGCTCGCTGGTGGCCGAACCGGAGACCGCGGACGCCGTCACCAACGTGATCACGAATCCGATGATGTTCCTGTCGGGTACCTTCTACCCGGTGGCCGCGATGCCCGCTTTCGTCCAGACGATCGCGAAGGTGCTGCCGCTCTACTACATGACCAACGCGCTTCGAGACACCATCGTTCGCGACCGCGGGCTGATGTATGTGATGCCCGACATCGGGGTACTGTTGGTCGTGACCGCCGTGCTGGCGATCGTGTCGCTGCGCACGTTCCGCTGGGAATGAGGAGGACCTAGATGGCGCGCTTCGACAATGTGATCGTGGGTGGCGGGCTCGCCGCCGGCATGGTCGCGCAGGAGTATCGGGGAGCGGACGGCGACGGATCGGTGCTGCTGATCGGCCGTGAGGCACATCCCCCCTACCACCGGCCGCCCCTGACCAAGGGGTTCCTGCGCGGCGAGGAGCCGGTGGAGGACACCTACATGCACTCGCTGGACGAGTGGCGGGAGCTGGACGTCGAGCTGCGGCTGTCCACCGAGGCGGCGGCGATCGATCCGGCGGCGCACACGGTCGAGCTGGTCGACGGGGAGCGCATCGAGTACGGTCGGCTGGCCCTTGCCACCGGCTCCACGCCGCGCACGCTGGGAGAGGCGGCCACCATCCGCGTGATCGAGGACTCGGAACGGGTGGGCGCGCTGCTCAACACCGGATCCGGCCACCTGGGCGTGATCGGCGGCGGCTTCATCGGCGTCGAGGCGGCGGCGAGCGCTCGCATGAAGGGACTTGACGTGACGCTGGTTGCTCCCGAGCCGGTGCTCTGGTCACACCTGTTCGGCGAGCAGGTCGGTGCGTACTTCCAGGGCCACATGGAGCGACACGGCGTGCGGGTGCTGACGGGCCAGAAAACCCTGCCCGACGGGGACTACGACATGCTTCTGGCCGGAATCGGCGTCTCGCCCAACATCGAGCTGGCGCAGAACGCCGGTCTGCCCACCAACCAGGGCGTCCTGGCCGACGATCACCTGGTGGCCGCGCCGGACATCTGGGTTGCCGGTGACATCGCCGAGTACCAGAGCGTGATCCACGACCGCCGCATCCGCATCGAGCACTGGGACGTGGCGCTCAACCACGGCTCCTACATCGGCAAGAGCTGGGCCGGCGCGGAGGAGGGCCCGTACCAGGTCGTTCCGTACTTCTTCTCCGACATCGGCGACTGGACGTGGATGGAGTACGTCGGCCCGGGCAACCGCGACGACACCGTGGAGGTACGCGGGTCGATGGACGACGACGACTTCGTCGCGTACTACAGCAACGCCGACGGCAAGCTGACGGCCTGCCTGGCCGTCAACCGCGGCGACGAGCTGAACGCGGCCAGGGAGCTGATCGCGAGCGGCGGCGGTGTGCCGGCGTAGTGGCCGCGGCCGTTACTAGACGGCGGTGATCGCGGGGGTCGTGGCGTTCAGGTGCGCCGCGATCTCCTCGACGGTCACGATCGGCAGGTCGTGCCGCCGGCAGAGGGCCTGCAGCTGCACCCCGCGGGCCATCGTCCCATCGGAGTTCATCAGCTCGCACAGCACCCCGCCCGGAGTCAGCCCGGCCAGGCGCGTGAGATCGATCGCGGCCTCGGTCTGTCCGCGCCGCTCCAGCACGCCGTTGGGGCGCGCCCGCAGCGGGAAGATGTGGCCGGGCCGCACGAGATCCTCGGGGCCGCTGTCGGGGTCGATCGCGACCTGGATGGTGCGGGCGCGGTCGGCGGCCGAGATGCCGGTGGTGACGCCGGTGCGGGCCTCGATCGAGACGGTGAAGCCGGTGGCCTCGCAGCCGTCGTTGGCGGGCACCATCAACGGCAGCTCCAACTCATCGCAGCGCTGGGACGGCAGCGACAGGCAGATCAGTCCACGAGCCTCGCAGGCCATGAATGCGATCTTCTCGGCCGTCACGAACTGGGCCGCCATGCACAGGTCACCTTCGTTCTCGCGGTCGGGGTCGTCACATACGACCACCATGCCGCCACGACGAAGCTGCGCCAGCGCGGCCTCGAGCGACCCGTTTTTGTGGGGAACCGCGCTCACCTGGCGATGACTATATCTCAGACGCTCCGGCATGTATGCGGTTCAGGAACCATGGACGCCGGCCGATAGAGCCTGTAGGTCCAAAGGAGGTCCTCGTTGGCTCCCAGCCGAATCCGCCGTTTTGTCGCTGTCATGGTCGCCGGAGCGCTGCTTGCAGCGGGTTGCGGCAACACGTCGTCGAGCTCGACCGATCCCAGCCAGGGGGCGTCGGCGATGCCCTCGGGCACGCTTTTTTATGCTGACGTTAACCTTGATCAGGGCAGCTCCGCGTGGAAGCAGTTCACCGCGGTCGGCCAGCGGTTCCCCGGTTGGCAGGAGCTCGCCGGCAAGATCGTCAAGAGCCTGAACAGCACGGGCCAGACCTCGGGATCGCTCACGTTCAAGGATGACGTCCAGCCGTGGCTGGGCGGATCGGCGGCGATCGGCGTGACATCGCTCGACGCCTCCGGCGGGAGCGCCCACTACGTCGCGTTCGTCGCATCCAGCGACGACGGCAAGGCCAAGGATGCGGTCGCCAAGGACGCGAAGGCGGACGGCGACTACGGCGGCTACGCCCTCTACGCCGACAAGAAGGGCAAGGGCGAGGCGGCGGTGGGCGACGGCGCCGTGCTGGTGTCCGACGACACGCAGACGCTGCACGATGCGATCGACGCCCGCAACGGGAAGGCCGACAGCCTGGCATCCGACGACGGGTTCAGCTCGGCGATGGCCAAGCTGCCCGCCGACAGCCTCGTCCGTGGCTACGTGAGCACGCAGAAGCTGGCCGAGCTGGCCGGCATGGCCGCGCTCGGCGGTGCCGGCGGCAGCAGCGCCGCGGCCCAGACGCAGGCGCTGGCAAAGACGCTCGACTCGATCGACTCGCTCTCGTTCGCGGCATGGGCGAACGGCAACGGCTACCGGCTGACGGTGCGCTCGACCCTGAAGCAGGGGGCCGACCAGAGCCCGCTCGCGATGGCGCCGTCCAGCCTCACCGGCCTGGTGCCCGGCGATGCCTTCGCGTTCCTGGCGTTCGGGGACTACGGCAGCTACCTGAAGCAGGGCCTGCAGAGCGGCACGCCCGGCCTCGGCCGGCAGCTGGACCTGCTCCGGCAGCAGACCGGCATCTCGGTGCAGCACGATCTGCTGCCGCTGCTCTCCGGCGACGGCCTGTTCTACACCGCTCCCGGGGTGCCGGTGCGGGCGGCGCTGGTGCTGAAGCCGGACGATCCGCACGCCGCTGCGCTGACGATGCACAAGATCATGACGCTGGTTGCCCAGGGGCAGACAGGAGCGCGAGTCACGCCGCTTGCCTCCGGCACAGGTGAGCAGGTCGAACTCGGCGGCCTCACCCTCAGCTGGCGGCTGACCGCCGACGGCCTGCTCGCGCTCGGAAACGACCCCACGGCCGGCGCCGCACCGTCCAGCCCGCTGGCGTCATCCCCGGCTTACGCCAACCTGCTGAACCAGGCCGGGGTACCCGACGGCGCGAACGTGCCGCTGTACCTGAACCTGTCGGATGCGCTGAAGCTGTTCCCGATCTCAATCGATCCCAACCTGGCCCACGTGGGCGGGGTGCTGGCCTGGAGCAGCCGCAGCGGCCAGGACACCTCGGCCGACCTGTTCGTACAGGTGAAGTAGCTCCGCTGGGGCGTCAGATCGCGGCCGCGCTACCGGGCCGGAAGGAGCCGAACACGTCACGCAGGGCGCCGCAGACCTCGCCCAGCGTGGCGTCGACGGCGACCGCGGCCACGATCGGCGGCATCAGGTCGCCTGCGCCGGCCGCGGTCTCGGCCAGCGCCGCCAGTGACGCGTCCACCGCAGCCTGATCGCGCCGGCCGCGCAGCGCGGCCAGCAGCTCGCGCTGCGCCGGCTCCAGCTGCGCCGGCACGTCGAAGCGCTCCGTGCTCGGCTCGTCCTCGTCGCGGAAGGCGTTGACGCCGACCACGATGTCCTCGCCGTCCGCGATCCGCTGGTGCTTGCGGTAAGCCTCCTCGGCGATCAACTGCTGGTAGTAACCCTGCTCGATGGCGGCGACAGCGCCCCCCATCCGCTCGATCTCGTCCATCAGCGCCCGCGCGTCCGCCTCCAGCCGGTCGGTCAGCTGCTCGACGTACCAGGAGCCGCCCAGCGGATCGGCCACGCCCGTGATGCCGAACTCGTGCTGCAGCATCTGCTGCGTGCGGACGGCCAGCGTCTGCGCGCGCTGGGTGGGGATCGCGATCGCCTCGTCGAAGCACGACAGCGCCATCGACTGCACGCCGCCCAGCGCCGCCGCCAGCCCCTGCACCGCGGCCCGCACGATGTTGTTCTCGGGCTGCTGCAGGGTCAGCGTGGATCCAGCCGTCTGGGTATGGGTGCGCAGCATCATGGAGCGCGGGTCGGTGGCGCCGAACCGGTCACGCATGATCGAGGCCCACATCCGCCGCAGCGCCCGGTACTTGGCGATCTCCTCGAAGAAGTCCATGTGGGTGTTGAAGATCCAGCTGAGACGGGGCGCGAAGCTGTCCACGTCCACCCCACGTTCGAGCACCGCCTCCACGTAGGCGATCGCGTTTGACAGCGCGAACGCCATCTCCTGTGCTGCCGTGCAGCCGGCCTCGCGCATGTGATAGCCGGACAGCGAGATCGCGTTGAAGCGCGGCGCCTCACGGGCGCACCAGGCGATCAGGTCGGCGGCCAGCCGCAGCGAGGGCCGGGGCGGGAAGATGTAGGTGCCGCGGCTGACGTACTCCTTCAGCACGTCGTTCTGGGCGGTGCCGCGGATCTGCGACGGATCCCGGCCCTGGCGGGCGCAGGCGACGTGGTACATCGCCACCAGCACCGCCGCCGGCGCGTTGATCGTCATCGACGTCGACACCTCGTCCAGCGGGATCCCGTCGAACATCGCCTCGACGTCGGACGCGGAGTCGATCGACACGCCCACCCGGCCGACCTCGCCGGCGGCGCGCGGGTCGTCGGAGTCGAGGCCCATCTGCGTGGGCAGGTCGAACGCCACGGACAGCGCCGCCTGCCCCTGGCCGATCAGGAACCGGAACCGGCGGTTGGTCTCCTCACCCGTGCCGAAGCCCGCGTACTGCCGGATCGACCACGGACGCCCGGCATACATGTCGCGGTGGATGCCGCGGGCATAGGGATAGCTGCCCGGCTCACCCAGCCGCGCCTCCAGATCGCCTGGCACATCATCGGCGGTGGAGAAGGGCCGCGGCCGGTCGCTCACGTGCTCGCGCCCTGGCCCTCGGCCTCGGCGCCGACCAGCACCACCATCTTGCCGACGTGCTGGTTCTCCTTCATCAGCTGATGCGGCGCCGGACACTCGTCGAAGGGGAACACCCGCGACAACACCGGCTTGATCTTGCCCTCGATGATCAGCTGGTTGGCCCGGTGGCACTGGTAGGCGTTGGCGAAGTGACTGCCGATGATGCGCTTCTGGCGCATCCACAGGTAGCGCACGTCGAAGTCGAGGTTGAAGCCGGACGTGGCGCCGCAGATCACGATCGTGCCGAACGGCTTGCACACGAACACGCTGGTGTAGAAGGTGGCGGCGCCGACGTGCTCGAACACGACGTCCGGGTCGACCCCGCCGGTCGCGGCCCGCACGGCCTTGCCGAAGCGCTTCACCTCGTCGAAGATGCGCTCGCCGGTGTCCGGGTCGGACAGCGCGAACTCGCGCCGGTCGATGATCGCGGCGGCGCCCAGCTCGCTGACCAGCTCGACCTTGTCGTCCGACGAGACGACGGCGATGGCGTTGGCGCCGACCAGCGCACACAGCTGCACCGCGAACGTGCCCAGCCCGCCCCCGGCGCCCCACACCAGCACGTTGTCCCCGGCCTTGATGCCGGCCTGGTCGATCAGCATCCGATAGGCGGTGAAGTAGGTGAGCCCGTAGCTGGCCGCCGCCTCCCAGGTCAGCTGCGGCGGCTTGGGCAGCAGCTGCTGGGCCTGCACCTTGCAGTACTCGGCGAAGCTGCCCCAGTTGCTCTCGTAGGCCCAGATCTTCTGCTGGGTGCAGGCCATCGGGTCGAGCCCGTTGCACTCGGCGCACTCGCCGCAGCTCTGGTTGCAGTGGATCACGACCTCGTCACCGGGCTTCCAGCGGGTCACGCCCGGGCCGACGCGCTCGACGATGCCCGACGCATCCGAGCCGGCGATGTGGAAGTCGTAGCCCGTGTAGCGGAAGATCGAGACCGGCAGCCCCATCGACGCCCACACCGCGTTGTAGTTGACGCCGGCCGCCATCACGCGCACCAGCACCTCGCCCGGCCCCGGCTCCGGCACCTCGATCTGCTCGAGCTGCATGGCATGCTCGGGATCGCCCAGCCGCTCGGGCCGGATCACCCACGCCCGCATCATCGCCGTCCCCGCCATCGCGGAATTCTACCGGTGAACAGCGGGCAGCGCGGCGGCATGCGCCGCGCTGCGGCGGTCGCGGGCGCGTTTGCGGCGCAGCTCGGAGGCGCCCTTGACCGCAAGCTGCCCGCAGGCCGCATCGATATCCTGACCGTGCGACCGCCGGTAGCTGGCCGAGATGCCACGGCGTTCCAGGACGGCCGCGAACCCGGCCACGCGGGTGGACGACGATGCCCGGTAGTCGGAGCCGGTCGGGTTGTAGGCGATCAGGTTCACGTGGAACCCATCGCGGCCCAGCAGGTCGGCCAGCTGTTCGGCCAGCCGGTCGCTGTCGTTGATCCCGTCCAGCATCAGGTACTCGACGAAGATGCGCCGCCGGGTGACGGCGCGGTAGCCGCGGCAGGCGGCGATCAGCTTGGCCAGCGGGAACCGGCGCGTGACGGGCATCAGCTCCGTGCGCAGCTGGTCGTTGGGAGCGTGCAGCGACAGCGCCAGCTTGACCTGCAACGGCTCGGTCGCCAGCCGCTCGATGCCGGGCACCCACCCAGCCGTCGAGATCGCGATCTGACGCGCACCGAGGCCGAAGCCGGCCGGGTCGTTGAGTGTGCGGCAGGCCGCGAGCACCGCGTCGTAGTTCAGGAACGGCTCGCCCATGCCCATCATCACCACGTTGGACACCCGCTCGCCCTGATCGCGCAGCATCGCCGCCAGCACCGTCACCTGCTCCGCGATCTCGCCGGCGGTCAGGTTGCGGCCGAGGCCCATGCTACCGGTGGCGCAGAAGGTACATGCCAGCGGGCAGCCCGACTGCGACGACACACACACGGTGCGCCGGTTGCGATGGCTCATCGCGACGGCCTCGACGGGGAAGCCGTCGCGGCTGGTGAAGCGCAGCTTGATGGTGCCGTCGTCGGACCGCTGCGACTCGACCGTTTCCAGCTGGCGCAGCGGCTCCGCATCGGCGAGGCGCCGCCGGAGAGCGGCCGGCAGCGGGGTCAGCTGCTCGTAGTCGCCGGCCAGGCCCTTCATCACGCCCTCGTAGACCTGCCGCTGCCGGTACCGCGGCTCTCCCCACTCCTCCATCAGCGCGTTGACTCGTTCGAGATCCATGGGTGGTAGTGTGACTGAAAAGTATGAGCAAATAGCCACTCCCTCGGAGGTAAAGCCGTGCCCGCCAAGATGAAAACCGACAAGATCGCCGAAACGGTCACGCCGATCGCGACCAGAGTCGCGAACGATCCCGAGCTGCGCGAGACCGCCATGTCGGTGCTCGACTCGGCCAAGACGGTGCTCGGCAAGGTGCAGAAGGACGGCGCACGCTCCGCGGCCGTCGACAAGAAGGTGCAGGACGAGGTCGTGCGCGCCGCCAAGGAGATCAAGAAGGGCATGGCCAAGGCAACGGCGCAGCCCAAGTCGTCCAAGAAGAAGAAGGCGGCCAAGGCCGCAGCCGCGGGCGCGGTCGCGGTGGGAGCCGTGGTGGTCGCGAAGAAGGCGCTGTCGAAGGATGAGGACGAGTTCGAGTACACGCCGTGAGCGATGAGTCGATCGACGTCCTGCTCAGCGAGGGCAGGACGTTCCCGCCGCCGCCGGGTTTCAGCGAGCGGGCCCTGATCGGCGACACATCGCTATACGACCATGCCGAGCGCGACCTTGACGGGTTCTGGCTGGACCAGACGCGCCGGCTGGTGGGGTGGTTCCAGGAGCCGGAGACGGCACTCGAATGGCAGCCGCCGCACTGCAGGTGGTTTCGCGACGGCAGGCTGAACGCCTCCCACTCCTGCCTCGACCGTCACGTCGAGGCAGGACGCGGCGACCGCATCGCCTACCACTTCGTGCCGGAGGATCCGGACGAGCCGCACCGCGCGATCAGCTACTCCGAGCTGCTGGAACAGGTCTGCCGCACCGCCGCCGCGCTGCGGGAGCTGGGGATCGGCAAGGGTGACGTGGTCGGCATCTACATGGGGATGGTGCCGGAGCTGCCCGTGGCGATGCTGGCCTGTGCCCGCATCGGCGCGCCGCACGTGGTCGTGTTCGGCGGGTTCTCGTCGGCCTCGCTGGGCGAGCGGCTGGAGGGCACCGGCGCGCGGCTCCTGATCACGCAGGACGAGGCCTGGCGCAAGGGCTCGGCGATCCCGCTGAAGGCGATCGCCGACGAAGCCGTCGCGCTGGCGCCCACCGTCCAGGGCATGCTGGTGCTGCGGCGCACGGGAGCAGACGTGACCATGCGGGAGGGCCGCGACCACTGGTGGCACGACGCGGTCGAGCGCCAGCCGGCGACTCATCCGGCCGAGCCGGTCGAGGCGGAGCACACGCTGTTCTGCCTGCACACGTCCGGTACCACCGCCAAGCCGAAGGCGGCCGTTCACACCACGGGCGGCTACCTCACCTACGCATCCGCCACGCACCGCTGGGTGTTCGACATCCAGGACGGCGACGTCTGGTGGTGCGCGGCCGACGTCGGCTGGGTGACCGGCCACAGCTACATCGTCTACGGCCCGCTCAACAACGGCGCGACCAGCGTGCTCTACGAGGGTGATCCGATGCACCCGACACCGGCACGGCACTGGCAGATCATCGAGCGCTACAAGGTCACGCAGTACTACACGGCGCCGACCCTGATCCGCGCCTTCATCAAGGCCGGCAGCGAGCACCCCGAGGCACATGACCTCTCCAGCCTGCGGCTGCTGGGCACCGTCGGCGAGCCGATCAACCCCGAGGCGTGGGTCTGGTACTGGAAGACGATCGGCGGCGGGCGCTGCCCGGTGGTCGACACCTGGTGGCAGACCGAGACCGGCGGGATCATGATCGCGCCCGCTACCGGGAGTGACGACGGCCAAGCCGGGATCGGCGACCCGGCCGCTGCCGGGCATCCGCGCGGAGGTGGTGGACGACCAGGGCAACCCGGTGGCCGCCGGCCGCGGCGGCTACCTGGTGCTGCGCCGGCCCTGGCCGGGCATGTTCCGGACGCTGTACAACGACGACGCGCGGTACGTCAGCAACTACTTCGAGCGCTTCGGCCCGGACACGTACTTCGCCGGCGACGGCGCGCGGGTGGACGAGGACGGCTATTTCTGGCTGCTGGGGCGGATCGACGACGTGATGAACGTGTCCGGGCACCGGCTCTCGACGATCGAGCTGGAGTCGGCGCTGGTCGAGCACCCGGCGGTGGCCGAGGCGGCGGCGACAGCCGCGCCCGACGCGCTCACCGGCCAGACGCCGCTCTGCTTCGTGCTGCTGCGATCCGGCTACGAGCCCAGCGACCAGCTGGCGGCGGAGCTGCGGGACTGGATCGGCGAGAAGATCGGCAAGATCGCCCGGCCCAAGGCCGTGATCATCGTCAGCGACCTGCCCAAGACGCGCTCCGGCAAGATCATGCGACGGCTGCTGCGGGACATCGCGGAGGGCCACGAGCTGGGCGACACCACCACGCTGCGCGACCCCGCCGTGGTCGAGGAGATCAAGCGGAAGGCCGACGAGGTGCTGGCCGCAAGCCGGTGATCGTGCTGGTGCGGCACGCGGAGGCGGTCGCGCCCTCCGATCCCCGCTACGAGGAAAACGGCCGGCCGCTGGCCGATGCCGGCCGCCGCGACGCCGAGCGGCTGGCCGATGGGCTCGCCGCCGAGGCGGTGGACGCCATCTACTCGAGCCCCTACCCGCGCGCGGTGCAGACGGTCGAGCCGCTGGCACGGCGAGTGGGTGCCGAGATCGGCCTGATCGACGACCTGCGCGAGCGGCTGCTCTCGCCCGGCGCCCTGCCCGACTGGCGGGAGCGGCTGCAGCGATCCTGGACGGACTTCGGGTACGCGCTAGCGGACGGGGAGTCCTCTGCGGAAGCCCAGCGGCGAGTCACCGAGGTGCTGGCGGCGCTCCGGCGACGCGATCCCGGCATGCGAATCGTGGTAGCCAGCCACGGCAACCTGATCGCGCTGGCGCTGCACGCGATCGTGCCCGATCAGGTCGACTACGAGTTCTGGGCCGCGATGCCCACACCGGCGGTCTACGTGCTGCCGGGCGACGGCACGGTTTCAGGGCCCGGATTCGGCGACTGAGATCTCGACCGCCGGCTTCTCGTCGTCGGTCTGGCGCAGCGCGCGCACGGCCATCTGCACCGCCACCACCATCAAGAGCACCGCGAACGACCGCTGCAGCGTCCTGCTGGAGAGCGAGTTGGCCACCACCTCCCCCAGCTTGGCCGTGGGCACCGATGCCAGGCCGATCACGACCGCGTCGCGCCAGTTCACGTTGCCGTAGCGGGTCTGTCGCCACGACCCCATCAGGATCACCGGCACCATCGCCGCCAGCGAGGTGGCGACGGCGACGTGGGCGTTCTCGCCCAGGAAGATCAGCGTGGGCACGAAGATCAGCCCGCCGCCAACGCCGAACAGCGCCGACAGCGTGCCGGCCAGGAAGCCGAACAGCACGGCCACGATCTCGTGCGTCATACCGCCAGCCTCACCGACACCAGCGCCAGGAACACGGAGAACAGCAGCACCACACGCCTGGTGTCGATGCGCTGGTGCAGCCACGCGCCGACCACGGCGCCGCCCACGGCGGGCAGCCCGATCAGCGCGCCCTGCTTCCACGCCACGTTGCCCGCGGAGGCGTGCGAGGCCGCCGCGGCCACGGCGGTGAACAGGATCGCGGCCAGCGACGTGGCCATGGCCGACTTGGGCGGATACCGCCGCAGCGCGATCAGCATGGGCACGATCAGGATGCCGCCGCCAACGCCGAACAGACCCGAGAAGAAGCCGGCCACGAGGCCGATCCCGATCAGCACGGGTATGCGAGCGTTCACGGCGGGTAGTGTAAGGCGATGGGGCGAATCCTGGCCGACCTGGTTGCGACGCTCGCGGCCGACCCACGTCACGGCGCCGTCGTCTGCGACATCGACGGCACGCTGGCTCCGATCGCGCCCACGCCAGAGCAGGCAACGGTGCTGCCGGCGGCGTTGCCTGAGCTGGAACGGCTGGTGGAGCGCTACACGCTGGTGGCCTGCGTGACCGGACGGCCCGCGGCCCAGGCACGCCGCATGGTCCCGATCCCCGGCGTTGCCATATCAGGAAACCACGGCCTCGAGGTGATGCACGGAGACGACGTGACGGTGGTGCCGCAGGCCGCGCGCTACATGGACGCGGTGCACGAGGCGCTGCTGGTGGTGGAGAACGACGGCCTGCTGCCGGAGCTGGGCTGCCGCGTCGAGGACAAGGGCGTCACCTTCACGGTGCACTACCGGGGATCGCCGCGGCCCGACCACGCGCTGCGCTACCTGGAGGCGCAGATCGTGCCCAAGCTCGATCGCGCCGGGCTGGCCTGGAGCTTCGGCCGGATGGTGCTGGAGGTGCGTCCGCCGGTGGCGATCGACAAGGGATCGGCGGTGCGACGGCTGCGCGGCCGCAAGCGGATCACGAACCTGATGTACGTCGGAGACGACCGCACCGACCTGGACGCGTTCCGCGAGGCCACGATCAAGATCGCCGTCCGCTCGGCCGAGGGGCCGCCGGAGCTGATCGAGCAGGCCGATGCCTGCGTGGACGGGCCGGAGCAGGTGGTCGCGCTGCTGGCCTCGCTCTGACGGCCGACTACTTGAGCAGCTTCTTCAGCTGCTTCCAGGTGCGCGTGTTGACCACGTCCTTCGGCGATGCCCAGCCCCGCCGCGCGTTCATGACGCCGAACCGCATGTAGTCGAGCGCAGCCAGGCTGTGCGCGTCGGTGTCGATCGACAGCTTGGCGCCCGCGGCCACCGCCATCCGCACGTTGCTGTCGGTCAGGTCGAGCCGGTGGGGCTGACCGCTCACCTCCAGCACCGTACCGGTCTCGACCGCCTTCGCGATCACCGCCTCCATGTCCATCGCGTAGGCCGGCCGCTTGCCAAGCATCCTGCCGGTGGGGTGGCCGATGATGTCGACGTGCGGGTTCTCCATCGCGGCGCACAGCCGCTTGGTCTGGTCCGCCTCGTTCAGCCTGTGCGAGGCGTGCAGGCTGGCGACGACCACGTCCAGCTCCGCCATCAGCTCGTCGGAGTAGTCCAGCGAGCCGTTCTTGAGGATGTCGACCTCCGTCCCGACCAGCAGCGTGAACCCGCCGTCCAGCGTGGCCGCCAGCTCGCGCACGCGCTCGATCTGCTTCCGCATACGGCCGGCATCCAGGCCCATGCCGAACCCGACCGCCGGCGAGTGGTCGGTCACGTTCAGGTACTCGTAGCCTTTCGCCCGCGCGCCCTCCACCAGCTGCTCGAGCGTCATCTTGCCGTCGCTCCAGTCGGTGTGCGCGTGCAGGTCGCCCCGGATCTGGTCGATCGTCACCAGATCAGGCAACGTATGGTTGCGGGCGGCCTCGATCTCGCCCCGGTTCTCGCGCAGCTCGGGCGGGATCCAGTCCATGCCCAGGCGCTCGTAGACCTCGGCCTCATCCTGGCAGTGCAGCACCTCGCCCGTCTCGACCTGCTCGATGCCGTACTCGCTGACCTTCAGCCCGGCGCGCACCGCAGCCTCCCGCAGCGCCACGTTGTGGTGCTTGGAGCCGGTCAGGTGCTGCAGCAGGTTGCCGAACACCTCCGGCTCGATCATGCGCAGCTCGACCCGGCTGCCGTCATGCGCGATGCAGGTCAGCTTCGCGTCGCCGCGGGACTCGACCTCAGCCACCCACTCATACGCCGCGAAGGCGTCGCCGACCGCGGCCGGCCGCCGAGTGGCCACCACCAGGTCGATGTCCTTCGCCGTGTCGGTGAACCGGCGCAGGCTGCCTGCGATCTCACACTCCTCGACGTCACCGTGCTCCCGTAGCTCGGCGGCAACCCGTTCAGCGAACGGCCGCAGACGCCCCGACGCGACCCGGTCGCGCTTGTGCTCTCGCGGCACCTGCAGGCCGGCCAGGATCGCCTGCTCGGTGCGATCGCCGAGGCCGGCCACACCGCTGATGCGCCCGTCGCGGGCGGCCACCAGCACCTCATCGACGGTGGTGATGCCAAGCTCGGAGAACACGCGCTTGGCGGTCTTGGGCCCGATGCCGGGCACCCGCATCAGCGGCACCACCCCCGGTGGATTGCGATCGACCAGCCGCTGGAGGGCGGCGATCTGGCCGCTGCCGATCAGCTCGGCCACCTTGTCGGAGATCGTGTCCCCGACGCCCGACAGCTCCGTCAGGCGGCCCTGCTGCGACAGCCGCACCACAGACTCGGGGGTCTCGCGCAGCGTCTTTGCGGCGCGCCGGTACGCGAGCACGCGGTAGGCCACCGCGCCCTCAACCTCCAGCAGATCGGCCATCAGCTCGAACCGCTCGGCGATTGCGTCGTTCGTCAACGTTGCGCTCATGGGCCAATGATAGGGTCAGACCGTGGAGCAGAGCCGCTACCTGATCGTGCTGCCCACCTACGACGAGCGCGAGAACCTGCCTCGCATGATCGACGCGCTGGCGGCGATCCGCGACGAGATTCCGATGCCGGGCGAGGTGCTGGTCGTCGACGACGGCTCACCCGACGGCACCGGGCAGCTGGCCGACCAACTGGCGGCACGCCACGACTGGCTGCACGTGCTGCACCGTCCTGCCAAGCAGGGGCTCGGCCGCGCGTACCTGGCGGGCTTCGAGTGGGCGCTGCAGCGGCCGTTCAGCCACATCATCGAGATGGACTGCGACCTGTCGCACCCGGTGTCGGCCCTGCCGGCGATGCTCGAGGCGTCGCAGCATGCTGACCTGGTGCTGGGGTCGCGCTACACGGCCGGCGGCGGCGTCGACGGCTGGCCGCTTCTCCGCCGTGTCATCTCCCGCGGCGGCTGCGCGTACGCGCGGCTGGTGCTGGGGGTGCCGATCCACGATCTCACCGGCGGCTTCAAGTGCTTCCGCCGCTGGGTGCTCGAGTCGCTCGACCTGTCGCACGTGCGGGCGGGCGGCTACGCCTTTCAGATCGAGCTCACCTACCGCACCCTGCGCATGGGCGGCCGCGTCGTCGAGCTGCCGATCACCTTCACCGACCGCGCCTACGGCGAGTCGAAGATGAGCCGTGCGATCGTGCTGGAGGCGGTGCGGGAGGTGCCGGCGCTGCGGCTGCGCGCCGCTGCGCGGGGCTCTGCTCGAGCGCCCGGACGGCGAGCCGCGCGTCTCGCTGATACCGTGACCGCTCGGCCGCGGGTAAGGAGCAACACGTGAGCGATCACATCGTCGACGTCAGCGACAGCACGTTCCGCAGCGAGGTCGAGGAGGCCGGCCGGCCCGTGGTGGTCGACTTCTGGGCGCCCTGGTGCACGCCCTGCCGCGTGATGGAGCCGATCCTCGACGAGCTGGCCGAGCAGCACGGTGACCGGGTCGCGTTCGTGAAGCTGAACGTGGACGAGAACCAGGAGACGGCCGGACGGCTGGAGGTGCTGTCGATCCCGACGCTGATGGTGTTCGAGGGCGGCGAGGTCAAGAAGAAGCTGATCGGGGCCGTCCCGCGCCGCCGGCTGGAGGACGAGCTCAGCAGCTGGCTGACGCCGGCCTGAAGGGTCGATCAGGCCCGCAGCACCGCAACCGTCGCCACGCCGGTGCCGATCAGCACCGCTCCGCACACCTGCATCCGGGACAGGCGCTCGCCGAAGAACAGGAACGAGACGAACGCCGCCACCGCCGCGAACTGCGACGCCAGCACGGCCGGCACCGCCACCCCGTGCTGGGAGCCGGTGATGTAGCCGACGAAGCCGGTCACCTCGGCGAACGCCCGAGTAGACCACCAGCGGCAGCGCCCGCCGCCCCGGCAGCCGCAGCTGCCCCGAGAGCGACCATCGGCACCACCACGAACACCACGCCCACCACACGCGACACCAGGATCGTCCAGTAGGGGCCGATCGCCCCGCCCGCCTGCGAGCTGGCGACGAGCCCGAAGCCGAACACGACCGCCGACGTTCCCGCCAGCAGCGCAGGCCGCAGGTGCACGTCGGACAGGCGCGCGTGGAATGTCACCAGCACAACCCCGCAGGCGACCACCGCCAGGGCCAGCGCCACGCCCGGGCTCAGCTGCTCGCCCAGGAAGATCACCGAGAACACCGCCGCCAGCGCCCCCTCGCACGAGGCGATCGGCGCGACCACGCCCACCTTGCCGACACGCAGGGCCGCATACACGCAGCCAAGGCCGGCCACCGACGCAGCCCCGGCAGCGAGCGCCCAGGCGGCGCCGCGGCCGGTCACGTCCGGCACGCCCTCGACCACCGGTGCGGCCACGACCATGATCACGAGACCCGTCAGCACCACGTAGGCCAGCACCTGCTGGGAGCCGATCATGCGCGTCGAGCGCGAGGCGATCGCGGTGGAGGTGCCCCACATCAGCGCGGCCAGCAGGCCGCCCAGCACACCCGTCACTGAAAGTGGTCCCAGCCGGCCAGATCGTGGCGCGGCCCGGACGCGTCGAACAGCAGCACGGCCCCGTCGCCGGTCAGCTCCCCCACGTCGGTCACAAACGGCGGCTGCGGCTGGGTGTCCGGCAAGGCTGCCAGCAGCTCGTAGTCCTCGCCTCCGGCTGCGGCCTGCTCGAGCGTGGCGCCGGCGGCGAGCGGCAGCCGCTCGAGGTCGATGCGGGCGCCGCAGCCGGAGGCGCGCGCCAGGCGGCCGGCATCGCGGGCGATGCCGTCGGAGAGGTCGATCATGGCGGTGGCGATCGCGGCCAGCTCCCGGCCCTCCCGCAGCCGCGGCGTCACCTCGGCCATGAAGCCGGCGACCGCCTGAGCGCCCAGCGGGCCGGTCACCACCAGCCGGTCGCCGGCACGGCCGCCCGATCGCAGCACCGGGTGCTGTGCGCGGCCGACGGCCGTCACCGACACGGTCAGCGACGCGGCCCGCGAGAGATCGCCGCCGGCCAGCGGCACGCCGTGGGAGGCCACGCCGGCCGCGAGCTCGCCGGCGTCACCGCGGTCCGGCGGCAGGCCGAAGGCGGCCAGCAGGCAGACCGGCCGGGCGCCCATGGCTGCCAGGTCGGACAGGTTCACCGCGGCGGCGCGGGCGCCGATCTGCCGCAGCGACTGATGGGACGAGTCGAAGTGCACGCCGTCGACCAGCATGTCGCAGCAGACCACGAACCCGCCGTCGAGCACCGCGGCATCGTCGCCGATGCCGAGCACCAGGCCGTCGCCGGTCCCGGCGACGGCGCGGATGCGTTCGACCAGTTCGTCCTCTGGTAGCATGGGCGGCAATGTACCGGCTGTCCTTCTTCGGCTTCGCCTTTACCACCCTGCAGGGAGGCATCTGAGCGCGCCGGAGCAGATCCGCGAGCTATCAGGGCCTCCCCGTGGGAGGCCTTTTTTGTTGGAGGAATCGATGACGCTACCCGTCGCACATTTCGGAGAGGAGGGCGCATACGCCGCCGAGGCGGCCGGCCGGCTGTACCCCGAGGCCGAGCTGGTCGCCTGCCACTCGATCCCGGATGTGGTTCGCGCCGTGACCCGCGGCGACGCCGGCTGCGGCGTGCTGCCGATCGAGAACTCGCTGGCCGGCGTCGTCCCGGAGACCTACGACGTGCTCGCCCACGCGCCGCTCTCGATCGTCGACGAGACGGTGCTGGCGGTGCCGCACGTGCTGGTGGGCTTGCCCGGAACCAACATCGACGCCCTCGCGCGCATCCACTCGCATCCGATGGCGCTGACGCAGTGCCGGCGCTTCCTGTCGTCGCTGCCGGACACGCTGCCGGAGGTGGCGCCCAGCACCGCCGGCGCCGCGCGGCGCGTTGCCGAGTCAGGCGACGCGCGGCAGGCGGCGATCTCGTCTCGGTGGGCGGCCGAGCGCTATGAGCTGACGGTGCTCCTGAATGACGTCTCCGACCACGCCCAGAACTACACCAGGTTCGTGGCCGTGGCCGGCCACACCCGCATCGACCGCGCGCCCGGCGAGGACTGGCGCTGTGCGATCCGCTTCGTCACCCACCACCACCCAGGCGCCCTGCACGACGCGATCGAGCCGCTGCGCCGGTACGGCGTGAACATGTCCTCGCTGCAGTCCCGCCCGATCCCCGGGCGCCCCTGGGACTACCAGTTCTACGCCGACCTGGAGGGCCACCCGCTCGACGCACCGGTCGGTGAGGCGCTGCGCGAGATGGAGGGCAAGGTGGCACAGATCGCATACCTGGGCTGCTATCCCGCCCACCCACGGCCGTGAAGCTGATGGCCGACTGGGAGCCGGTGCTGGCCTACGGCACCGCTCCCGAGGGCACGCAGCTGGTGCACCGCGTGCGCACCCCGGCCCGCAGCGCCACGATGGCGGAGATACCGGCGGACGTGGAGCCCGGCCTCGCGTCCGCGCTCGCGGCGGTCGGCATCGAGCGGCTGTACCGCCACCAGGCGGCGATGTGGCGAGCAGCTGGTGAGGGCGACGCCATGGTGGTGACCGGCACCGCCAGCGGCAAGTCGCTGGCCTTCAACCTGCCGGTGCTGAACGCCATCGCGCGCGATCCATCGGCCCGGGCGCTCTACCTGTATCCGACCAAGGCGCTCGCGCAAGACCAGGCTCGCGCCCTCGCCCAGCTGCACGCACCCGGCGCGCGGCCGGCCATCTACGACGGAGACACCCCTACCGGCGAGCGGCGGCAGGCGCGGCGGTGGGCGAACCTGATCCTGACCAACCCGGACATGCTGCACGTCGGCATCCTGCCCGGCCACTCGAGCTGGGCGGACGCCATCGCCAACCTGCGCTACGTGGTGGTGGACGAGGCGCACGCCTACCGGGGCGTGTTTGGCTCGCACGTAGCGAACGTGCTGGCGCGCCTGCGGCGGATCGCCGCCGCCTACGACTCGGAGCCGCGGTTCCTGCTGGCATCGGCCACCATCGCCAACCCGGGTGAGGCGGGTGCGGTGCTGGCCGGCCGCGAGCTGGCCGTGATCGACCAGGACGGGTCGCCCACCCCCGAGCGCGACGTGTGCGTCTGGAACCCGCCGCTGCTGGACGCCGAGCTGGGCGTCCGCGCCAGCACGCTGGGCGAGGCGGCGACGCTGATGGTGGGGCTGGTCGCGCGCGGCCTGCGCACGATCGTGTTCGCGAAGTCGCGCAAGGCCTGTGAGCTGGTGCACCGCTACGCGCGCCAGGGCCTGCTGCTGAACGCACCCGAGCTGGCGTCGCGGATCGCGCCCTACCGGGCCGGATACACCCCCGAGCAGCGCCGCGAGATCGAGACCGGGCTGACCGAGGGCCGGCTGCTGGGCGTGGTCGCCACCAGCGCGCTCGAGCTGGGCGTGGACATCGGCCTGCTGGACTGCGCCATCAGCGTCGGCTTTCCCGGGGGGATGGCGTCGCTGCGGCAGCAGTGGGGCCGCGCGGGGCGGCGCGGCCTGGGGCTGGGGATGCTGGTGGCCGGCGAGGACCAGCTCGATCAGTACCTGGCGAACCACCCCGACGAGCTGCTGGCGCGGCCGGCCGAGGCGGCCGTCAGCAACCCCGGCAACCCGGCGGTGCTGGCCGGGCACCTGCGCTGCGCGGCAGCCGAGCTACCGCTGACGGCCGCGGACCGCGCCCACTTCGGCGACGCCGGGCTGGCGCTGGCCGAGTCCATGCCCGATCTCGTGCGCACACCGGCAGGGCTTGCATATCGCGGCACCGACCACCCCGCCGCGCGCATGTCCCTGCGCTCGTCCTCGCCGGACTCGGTGGCGGTGGTGGAGCGCGAGACCGGCACCCTGCTGGGAACCGTGGACGGCGCCCGGGCAGACTCGACCGTCCACGAGGGCGCCGTGTACCTGCACCTGGGCGAGCAGTACCTGGTCGGCTCGCTCGACCACACCGCCCACGTGGCCCTGGTGACCGCGTTCGACGCCGACTACTACACGCAGGTGAAGCGGCTGTCCTCGACCAGGGTCGTCCGCGAGCTGGAGACCCGCACGCTGCCTGCGGCCCAGCTCTGGTTCGGCGAGATCGAGGCCACCGAGCAGGTGGTCGCCTACCAGCGCAAGCGGCTGGCCGACCACCACCCGATCGATCTGGTGGCGCTGGACATGCCGGCCCGCAGCTTCGCCACGGAGGCGGTCTGGTTCGTGCCCGCCGATCCGCCTCGCGACCTGACGCTGCTGGGCTCCCTGCATGCCGCCGAGCACGCCATGATCGGGCTGCTGCCGCTGCTTGCGATGGCGGACCGCGGCGACATCGGCGGCCTCTCGATCGACCTGCACCCGCAGACCGGCGCTCCCACCGTGTTCGTCTACGACGGCCACCCGGGCGGCGCCGGCATCGCCAGGCGCGGGTACGAGCTGTTCGAGTCGTGGGTGTCGCGCACGGCCGCCCTGCTCGAGGAGTGTCCGTGCGAAAAGGGCTGCCCGTCATGCGTGCAGTCGCCCAAGTGCGGCAACCTGAACGAGCCGCTGGACAAGGCCGGGGCGCGGGCGCTGCTTCGCTCGATCGCCGTGCTACAGTAGCGCCCTCGCGAGTGGTCAAGGGAAACCGGTGCAAATCCGGTGCGGTCCCGCCGCTGTGAGGGCGTTCGTCGTGCGTGCCGCGAGGCAGCCACTGGCCAGATCGGCCGGGAAGGCCAGCACGTCGACCCGGGAAACCCGGGAAGCGCGCCCGAGCCAGAAGACCTGCCGCCCGCGCAAACGCTCATCGAGCCTCTCGAGGAAGGAGGACGCGTTGGCAATCCACCGCCTTCGTCTGATCATCGCCACCCTGGCTGCGCTGCTGGTGCCCGCAACCCTGGCCGGCCCCGCCCTGGCCGCGCACGTCCGCGTGGAGGGCAAGTCGCGGTCGATCTTCCAGGGCAACGCCAGGCCGTTCGTCGGCACGTTGCGGGGCCACACCACCACGAAGAAGACGGCGCTGGGCTCACTCGTGACGGCCTCGCGCAAGCAGCCGTTCGCGCTGGGCCTGACTTGGAGCGACTGCTGCGGCGGCGCCTGGAACGGCTTCTTCGTGTCATCGATCGCCCACGTCACACCCCCCAGCACCGCCTTCTGGGCGTTCAAGCTGAACCAGAAGCTGGCCAGCCACGGCCTGGGATCGGTCAGGGTCACGCGCGACAGCCACGTGCTGGTCTACTACACGACATTCGACCCGGAGACGGGCGGCACCGAGCCCACGCTCGGCATCACCGCCTCGACGCGGAAGCCGCCGGCCAACGGCAGGGTCACCTTCAGGGTCCGCTCCTACGACGATGCGGGAACGGCCACGCCCGCCGCCGGCGCACTGGTGCGGGTCAACGGCGTTCCCCACGCGGTCAGCGCCAGCGGCACCGTGACGCTGCGGTTTGCCCGCGGCACATCCTCGGTGCGGGCTGTCAAGCCAGGTGCCATCCGCTCGCAGAAGCTGTGGGTGCACGCCTCATAGCCACGGCCGCGCTGGCGCTGATCGCAGCCGGCTGCGGGCGGGGCGCCGTCAACGTCCCGCCCGGGCCGGCGGCCGTTCAGGTGAGCGTGACACGCGACTACGGCAGCACGCGGCTGGTCTCCGCACGGGCGGCACCGGGACAGTCGGCGCTGAACGCGCTGCGCCGTGTCGCCCACGTCGGCACCAGCTACGGCGGCCGGTTCGTCGAATCGGTCGACGGCCTGTCCGGCGACCGCTCGGCCTCCGACGACTGGCTGTACTTCGTGAACGGGATCGCACCCGACGTGGGAGCGGCGGACATGCGCCTGCACCCCGGCGATCGCGAGTGGTGGGACCGCCGCTACTGGCGCGACCTGGTGCAGACGCCGGTCGCGATCGGAGCCTGGCCGGAGCCGTTCGTCCACGGGTACGACGGCCATCGGCACCCGGTGTCGGTGGGTGGGCTCGGCTGCGCCTCCCGGATCGCTGGCGCGCTGCGAACGGACGGCGCGCAGGTCACGTCCGGCACCGCGCCCTACCGCGTCACCGTCGAGACGTTCGCTCAGGCCGGCCAGGAGCTGGCCGACTGGCGAGGGAAGGGCCTGACGGTCTCCCTCACCGGCGGGCGGGTGATGGTCTACCGCGGCAGCGACGGTCTCCAGCCGCTGCCGGCCGCACACGCGCTGATTGCGGGCTACCAGCCGCCGGGAGCGCCCGGCGCGGCGGTGGACGTAGTGGTGGCCGGCGACGACCAGCAGAGCGCCTGCGCCGCCGCTGGACAGCTGGCCGACCGCCCACAGCTGGTGCGGGACACCTACGCCGTCGCGCTTGACGCAAACGGCGGGCTGCTGGCCGCGGGAGGCAGGCAATGAGCCCGCTGCCGGTGGGCCTGCTGTGCGCGGCGCTGCTGGCCGGATCGGTCGCGCTGTCCAACCCGTTTGCGATCGCCGCCTGTGCCGCGGCGGCGGGCGCGCTCCTGTGGGCGTCGCCACCGCCGCGCGCCATGTACGTCTGGTTCGCGGCAACGAGCGCGCTGTTGGTGTTCCTGGTCAACCCGTTCGTGTCGGTGCAGGGGCTGACGCCGATCTGGAGCGGGCCCCAGATCCCGCTACTCGACACCGAGATCACCCAGGAGGAGCTGGTGTTCGGGGTCGCGGCCGGGCTGCGCCTGATCGGGTCGGCAATGGCCGTCGCAGCGTTCGTGCGGCTGGCCGACGGCGACCGCGTGCTGGCGGCGCTGGCCCGGGTGGCACCCCGCTCGGCCATGATCGCGGCGCTGGCCTCGCGGTTGCTGCCCACGCTGGAGCAGGACGCGACCGGCCTGGCGATGGCGTCGCGGTCGCGTGCGGCGCAGCTGCACCGGCGGCGGCCTGCGGCGGCGCTGGCGGCGCCGCTGGTGGGGCTTTCGCTGGAGCGCTCGCTGATGCTGGCCGAGGCGATGGAGGCGCGGGGCTACGGAGGCGCCGTCCGCACCCGCACCCCGCAGCCCGGCCTGAACGCCCCCGAGCGCGTGCTGACCGCGATCGGCATCGTCACCTGCGCCGTGGTCGCCACGGCGATCCCGCTCGACGACTACCGCTACTACGATCTGCTGGGCGATCCGTTCACGACGGTCGGCCTGGCCACGGCCGCGCTGGTCGGCCTGGCCGGAGCCGCCGGCGCCGCGACGGTGCGCTGGGCGAGGCGGCCGCGATGAGCCATGCACTGCGTATGCACGATGTGCGATACCGGTATCCGGACGCCGCCATGCCCGCCCTTGACGGCGTCAGCCTGGACGTCGAGCGGGGCGAGCTGGTGCTGGTGCTGGGCGAGTCCGGCAGCGGCAAGTCGACCCTGCTGCGAGCGGCGCTAGGGCTGGTGCCGAGCTTCCATGGCGGCGAGCTGGCGGGACGGGTGGTGAGCGAAGGCCTGGACACGCGTCAGCACTCACCGGCTCAGGTGGCGCGGCACGTGGGGCTGGTGTTCCAGGATCCCGAGTCGCAGCTGGTGATGCGGCGCGCCGATCACGAGGTCGCCTTCGGCCTCGAGAACCTCGGCTGCGACCCTCGGGAGATCCTGCCGCGGGCCGAGCAGGCGCTGACCGCCGTGGCCGCCGGCCACCTGGCCGAGCGCGAGACCGGCAAGCTCTCGGGCGGCGAGCAGCAGCGGGTGGCGATCGCATCGGTGCTGGCCATGGGCCAGAGCATGCTGCTCCTGGATGAGCCGACCAGCCAGCTCGATCCGATCGCTGCGGAGGAGCTGCTGGCGCTGGTGACGCGCATCAACCGCGATCGCGGGATCACCGTGGTGCTGGCGGAGCACCGCACCTCGCGGATCTTCGCGGAGGCCGACAGGGTGGTGGTGATGGAGGCCGGGCGGATCGTGTTCGACGGCTCACCGGCCGAGGCGGCGGCGCACCTGGCCGGCTCGGCGCCGTGGCTGCTGCCGCCCGTCACACAGGCATTCGTGGCCGCCCACCGGCCGGAGCTGCCCCTGACGGTGCGCGACGCCAGGCGGCTGGCCGCCCCGGCGCCGCCGAGCCGCCGTGAGCTGCCCGCCGCGGCAACGGTCGTGGGCTCACGTCGGTGACCAAGCGCTACGGCGAGATAGCGGCGCTGCGCGGAGCCACCACCGCGCTGCGGGCGGGCACCGTGACCGCGCTGGTGGGCCCCAACGGCGCCGGCAAGTCGACGCTGGCGCGGATCGCGACGGGTCTGGAGCCACCCGACGGCGGCCGGGTCGAGGGCGACGGCGTGCGCGGCTACGTCAGCCAGAACCCGGCACACCACGCCGTGCGGGAGCGGGTCGACGACGAGGTCGCCTACGCCCTCGAGAACCTGGGGGTGGCCGGGCCGGAACGAGCACGGCGGGTGGCGGCCGAGCTGCAGCGGTTCGGCCTCGAGGAGCTGGCCGGACGGCACCCGCGTGACCTGTCCAGCGGGGAGCGGCAGCGGCTGGCGATCGCATCGGTGACGGTGATGCGGCCGCAGCTGCTCGTCCTGGACGAGCCCACACGCGGCATGGACGGCCTCCGCAAGCTGGCGCTGGCGGAGCTGGTGGGGCGTCTGGCCGGGGATGGCTGCGGCGTGGTGGTGGTGACGCACGACATCGACTTCGCCGCGGAGGCGGCGGAGGCGGTCACCACGATGGCCCGCGGCCGGGTGCTGGCCGACGGCTGCTCCGTCGACCTGCTCGCACACGGCGGGTTCTTCGCGTGCCAGGTCGGACTGGCGCTGGGCTGCGCGACGATCGCCGAGGCCGGGGCGCTGCTGCGCACGGAGACGGAGCGGGCCGGTGTCTAGCATCGTGCTGCTGATCGCGCTGGGCTGCGTGGTGCTGGCCATCTCGGCGGTCGAAACCGGGCCCAATCGCAGCCGCGAGCTGGCGCTGGTGGCCGCGCTGGCGGCCGCGGCCGCCGGCGGGCGGGTGCTGTTCGCGTTCATCCCCAACGTGCAGCCGGTGACGATGATCGTCGCGGTCACCGGAGCGACGCTGGGCGCCCGCGCCGGCATCGCGACCGGCGGCGCGGCCGCCCTGGTCTCGAACGCCTTCCTCGGCCAGGGCCCGTGGACACCGTGGCAGATGATCGGCTGGGCGCTGGTCGGCGCCGGGGCGGCGGCGATCGGCCGGCCGCTGCGAAACCGCTGGGCGCTGGCGGCGTACGGCATCGTCTGCGGGTTCCTGTTCGACTGGCTGATGGACGTGTGGGCCTGGAGCACGCTCGGCCCCAGCGCCAACCTGCACTCGTTCATGACCCTGGCCGCAACCGGCATCCCCTTCGACGTCGCCCACGCCAGCGGCAACGCCGTGATCGCCGTGATCGCGGGCCCGACCCTGTTCCGCATGCTCGACCGCTACGCGCGGCGCCTGCATGCAACCTTCGCACCCCTGGAGACACCAACATGATCCGACGTACCCTGACCACCATCCTCCTGTCCGGCCTGCTGATGGCAGTCGCTGGCCGGCCCCGCGACCGCCGCCGGCGGCGGCGACTACCTGGCATCGCGCCAGGGCGTGTCCGGCGGCTTCTCCGAGCCGGGCGGTAGGGCCGCGGTGTCGCTGACCGAGTGGGCGGTGATGGGCCTGGCCGCCGCCGGCAGGCACCCTGCGACCATGCACCGCCGCGGCGGCCACACCGCCGGCCACTTCCTGGCCTCAAAGGCGCACGGCTGGAAGGATGCCTTCACGCTCGAGCGCGGCATCCTGGCCGCGGTCGCGCTGAACAGGAACCCGGCCAACTTCGCCGGCCGCAACCTCGTGCACGCGCTTCGGTCCAAGATCGGCCGCAACGGCCGCATCGGCGGCTTCCTGAGCTCGACCTACTGGGGCGTGATGGCGCTGAAGGTGGCCGGGTCGCCGGTGCCGCGCAAGTCCGTGGACTACATCAAGGCCCACCAGAACAGCTCGGGCGGGTTCGGCTACGCCGCCGGCACCGGCTCGGATTCCAATGACACGGCCGCGGCGTTGATGGCGCTGCGAGCAGCCGGGACGCCCTGCGGCTGGCGGGTGATGGACCGCGGCTACGCCTACATGCACTCGCTGCAGCGCTCCGACCACGGGTACGCGCTCACGTCCTCTGCCGGATCCGACAGCCAGTCCACCGGCTGGGCGGTCGCGGCCCGCATCAAGTGCCACATGTCGAACACGCGCGCGCTCGGCTACCTGGCCGCCCGCAAGCACTCGAACGGGATGTACTCCTACCGCAAGGGCGTCGTGCAGACCCCGGCCTGGGTGACGTCGCAGGTGCTGCCGGCCGTGAACGGAAAGGCCTACCCGATCCGGTAGCGCCGGCGTTCACTTCCCGTGCAGCGTCCGCAGGAGCGCGCTGCGTTCGCACGGTTGCCGCGTCCACCGCAGGACGGCCGCGAACTGGTCGCGTTCGCATTCGGCTGGGGGGTTGGTCGATCGCGCTTTCGCGCTGGCTCACGGCCTGCCTGGTGCTGGCTGAGGCGGCGGCGGTCTCGGCGCCCACCTGGACGGATGCCGGCTGAAGCTCACCGCCCGACCAGGTCACAGCAGCCAGAACGCCACCGCCACGATGAAGTAGGTGACCAGCAGCTGCAGCCCCTCCAGCCAGTTGGTCTCGCCCGACCGCGCCACCATCGTCGATCCGATCGCCGCTGCACCCGAGCGCGGCCAGCTGCAGCGGGTCGAACACCAGCGACAGCTCCTTGCCGATCAGCATGCTGGCGAACACGGCCACCGCGCTGGCCAGCAGCGAGATCTGAATGCCCGACCCGAAGGTGATCCCCATCGCGAAGTCCATGCGGTTGTTGATCGCCAGCTTGACGGCCGAGAAGTGCTCGGCCACGTTGCCCACGAACGGCACCACGATCAGCCCGATGAACTCGCGAGGCACCCCCCAGGCCTTGATCGTGGGCTCGATCGAGTGCACCAGCACCTCCGAGACGACGCCGGTGGCCACCGCCGTCGCCACCAGCATGGTCACCGCCTGGGTGCGCGTCCAGGCCAGCTCGCCCGGCTCGTCGTGGAACTGCAGGCCGGGCGTGGTGAAGGAGAAGTAGACGTAGGCGACGTAGCAGAGCAGCAGCGCGGCGGCGGTGAAGCGCGACAGGGTCAGCTCGGCCTGCATGTCGTGGTCGACGGCGTGGAACAGGGTGGGCAGGCCCAGCCCGACCACCCCCAGGATCAGCATCGAGGCGTTCGTGCCGGCCATCCGCTCGTTGAACCGCTGGATGCCGTGCCGCCAGCCGCCCAGCAGCAGGGCCAGCCCCAGGATCAGGAGCACATTCCCGATCACCGAGCCGATGATCGATGCCCGCGCGATGTCGGCCAGCCCCGCGTTGATCGCCAGCACCAGGATCACCAGCTCGGGCAGGTTGCCGAAGCTGGCGTTGAGCAGGGCCGAGACGCGCGGCCCGGCGGAGCCGCCGGCCTGCTCGGTGGCCTCGCCCAGCGCCCACGCCAGGCCGGCCACGCCCACGCCGGCCACGACGAACACCAGCTGGCCCTCCACGCCCGCCACCTGCATCCCCAGCGCCAGCGCGGCGACGCCGAAGATGGCGGCGAACGCCATCTGCCGCGACCGCGTCACAGGTACCACACCGCGGTTGCGATGATCCCGTAGACCGCCATCAGCTGCGCCCCCTCAAGCCAGTTCGACTCGCCGTCCGACGCGATCAGCGCGGTGATGAAGACGGCGGCCGCCAGCGACACCACCTGGATCACCGGGAACAGCAGGTCGAAGTGGTGCGGTGTCAGCAGCGAGATGAACACCAGGGCGGGCGCCACCCCCAGCGCGATCTGCAGCGACGAGCCCAGCGACACCAGCATCGAGAAGTCCATGTCGTTCTGGTAGGCGATCTTGATGCCGACGATGTTCTCGGCGATGTTGCCGACCAGGGGCACGATGATCAGGCCCAGGAACACCGCGGAGATGCCGACATCGGAGATCACGGCGTCGAGCGTACCCACGAACACGTCCGAGATCACGGCCACGGCCCCCGTCGAGAGCAGCAGCAGCAGCATCGCCAGCCGGCCCGGCCAGTGCGGGCCGGTCGGTTCGTGGCCGGAGACGTGGGCCACCTCCGGCGTGCGGAAGTAGAACACCAGCATCAGCACGTACAGCGTGAGCAGGATGCCCGCGGTGACGTCGGAGACGGCCTGCACGTCGGGGTGGTCGGCCACGTGGCCGAACAGGGTGGGGATGCCGAGGCCGATCACCGCCAGCGCCAGCATCGAAGCATTCATGCCGGCCACGCGCTGGTTGAACGACTGCAGGCCGTTCCTGAGGCCCCCGATGAAGAACGACGCCCCCAGCACCAGCAGCGTGTTGCCCAGGATCGATCCCGTGATCGACGCGGTGGCCACCTCCAGCTGGCCTGCGCGGATGGCGAAGATGGTGATGATCAGCTCCGCGGCGTTGCCGAAGGTGGCATTCAGCACGCCACCGATCTTGGGGCCAGCGCTGGCTCCCAGCTGCTCGGTGGCAACGCCCACGATCCAGGCCAGCGCCACCAGCGCGCCCGCCGAGACGATGAACACGACGGTGTTGGCCGCGGACGCCAGCGCCAGCGCGCCGGCCGCGGCTGCGATGATCACGGCCAGGGCCACGGAGATGGTCTCGAACCGGTTGAGGCCGCGGGTCACCGCGCGATCGTATCCAAGTGCCCGGTGGCGATCAGCCCACCGTGATCAAACGGGACGCCGAGACGGCGCTCAGCCAGCGGCCGTTGCGGTCGCCGTGGTACCGCCAGCGAAGGCGGTAACGGCCGGCCCGCGGCAGTGTCATCACCCGCCGGAAACGGCCGCTCTCCCCCACCCCGGCCGGGCCGATGCGATGCCAGCGGCGGCCGGCGACGCGGATCTGTGCGAGCACGGGGCGACCGGCCAGCGCGGGCAACGTGCGACCCGCAAACGAGAACGGCACGCCGGCCCTGAGCGGGCCGGTCGGTGTGCGGGCCCAGAGCGGCGGGATCACGTAGATCGTGCCGCGGTCGGAGAGCGCCGGCCGCATCGTCTCCGACCCGAGGTAGACGGCACGCCAGTGCATCCGGCGCGACGGCGCCCGCAGCCGCAGAGACCAGCCGCCGTGGGCGTCGGTGGTTCGCCGCCACTCGCGAACGCCGATCGCCGTAGTGCCCTGGACGACTACGCGAGCCCCGCCGATACCGCCCTCGGCATCGCTGAGCACGCCGTGCAGGGTGATGAAGCGCCCGTACCGGAGCCTCCGGGCACCGGAGGGCAGCGCTGAGATCCGGGTGGCTGCGAACGCGGGCTGAGCGGGCGCGTAGGCGGCCAGGTCGACGGCCAGCGCACCGGCCAGCGGCGCGCCGATGCCGCTCGCCTGGTCGTAGCCGGGCGTGGCCGGGTAGCGCCCGGCACCGTCGGGATTGTTGCTGCCGACGGTGACGTCGCGGAACGCGACGGGGTCAGCGGCGAAGCTGTCGTACAGGAACGGATCGGCGAATCCCAGCCGTGCGCCGCCGTGGGCCAGCGAGTAGCTGTTGATGTCGGCCACGATGCCGGCCAGAAGCGGCGCGGAGGCACTCGTCCCGCCCAGCGTCATCCAGCCGGCGTGCCCACAGGCCGCGGTCGTGCAGTAGACGGGATAGCCGTGCCGGGCGCCAGACGCGTGCAGGGAGACGTCCGGCACCTGCCGATGGCCGTTCGAGAACCTGTTCCTGACGCCCGCACCCGCCTGCCATGCCGGCCGTGGCCAGAACCGTGAGAGACCGCCGCCCCCGGAGCCGGTGAGGTCGTTCCACACGACCTCGTGCCGGCTGCCGGACGTGCTGAGTCGCAGGTCCGTGCCACCGACGCCGGTGGCGAACGGCTGCGCAGCCGGGTCGTCCACGGCCAGCCGGCGGAAGCCGCCGCAGTCGTAGGCGCCGGCATCGCCAGATGCGGCGACGAAGGTGATGCCCGAGACCGCGGCAAGCTGCAGCGCCGAGTTGGTTGCGGCCGCGGCCGCCGGCGTCACCGCGGGCTCGCACAGGCCCCAGCTGTCGCTGATGATGCGAACGCCGGTGACGGGCGCATCGGCCACGATCGCATTCACGACCTCCGCCATCGTGCCGGCCGGCTTGTCGATGTACACGTGCACCGCATCCAGGCCGGGCGCGGCCGAGATCACCGTCTCGATGTCGAGCGCGACCTCGGCGGAGCCGGTGCGGTCACCGGTGGCGCGGCCCACCAGACGGTTGCTGACGGGGACGGAGGTGCCGAAGCACGACTGGTAGGCGGCGACGTCGGACGGGCCGGTATCCGGAGAAGGCAACCACCGCCACGCTCTCGCCGCCGCCGCCGTAGCCGCCTGCGACCAGGGCGGAATGGCCGTATCCGCCCGCCGAGCCAAGCTGCGAGGGCAGGTAGCCGCCGGTGCGTCCCGCCGCCGAGCAGGGCGGAGGGGACGGCGCCGCGTGGCCGCCGGCGGCCAGCGGCTGCAGCGGTGTCGTGGTATCCAGACCCGCCACGTCCTGCACCAGCGGGGCGATCGACGCCGGCACTTGCGGGCGCCCGGAGGCACGCCGGGCAAAGCCGCCGGCAGCAGCCTGCAAGGACACGCCAAATGCCTGTTCGGCGGCCGCTGCAGGGCCGGTGAAGGACATCGAAAGGCCCCGGTCGGGACTGCAGCCGAAGCCCGGATGCTGCCATCGCCGCCCGCACCCGTGGCGATGTCGCGCGGCGACGGCAGGAACAGCGCGTGCACCAGCCGCGGCGGCAGCGGACGCCGCCCGCTGGAGGCGAGGGCCAGCCGCTCGAGCAGCCGCGGATGTCGCGGCTGCAGCGAGAGCGTCAGCTGCACGGGCGCCGCCGCGGGCAACGACGGCAGGCTGTGGCCGAACGACTGCGCGGCGGCATCGCCGGATATCAGGGCGGCCACCGCGAGCGCGGACAGGAGCAGGATCAGGAGACGCGGGCGGATACCTGCACGGTAGCCCGGCGCGAGCGTCCCGGCCGGCACCGTCTACTCGAGGAAGGCGCCCATCCGCTCGAACTTCTGCCGGCGCAGCCGGCGGCGCTCCAGCGGCGGCAGCGTGTCCAGGAACTCGAGCTCGGCGGCGATCGCGTCGCCCAGCATGTCGGCGGCTTTCGCATGATCGCGGTGGGCGCCGCCGCCCGGTTCCGGCACGATCTGATCGATCACGCCCAGGGCCAGGCACGCGGGCGCGGTCGGGCGCAACGCCGTGGCGGCCCGCTTGGCCTCTCCGGCATCCTTCCAGAGGATGGCGGCGCAGCCCTCCGGCGAGATCACGGTGTAGATGGTGTGCTGCTGCATGAGCACGCGATCGGCAACGCCGATCGCAAGCGCGCCGCCGGAGCTGCCCTCGCCGATCACGCAGGCCACGACCGGGACGTTCAGCCCCATCAGCAACAGCTGTGATCGCGCGATCGCGCCCGACTGGCCGCGCTGCTCGGCGCCCACGCCGGGGTAGGCGCCGGGCGTGTCGATCAGGGTCACCACGGGGAAGCCGAGCCGGCCGGCCAGCTCGAACACGCGCATCGCCTTGCGGTAGCCCTCGGGGCGCGGCATCCCGAAGTTGCGGTATGCGCGCTGCTTCAGGTCGCGGCCCTTCTGGTGCCCGACGAACGCCACCGTCTGGCCGCGGAACGACCCCAGGCCGCCGACGATCGCCGGATCGTCGCCCTCGGCCCGGTCGCCGTGCAGCTCGACGAAGTCGTCGCAGAAGCGCGCCAGGTAGTCAAGCGTGTAGGGACGGTCCTGGTGGCGTGCCAGCTCGACGGCATGCCAGGAGTCGCCGTCGCCGCCGCGCCGCCGCAGGAAGCGGCGCCGCTCAGGCGCCGTCACGGTCCGGCAACATGTCGGTGATCCGGCGGCGCGCGCCGCCCAGGATGCGGTTCATGGCGCGCTGAGCGCCGAGGTCGGGGATCAGGGTCGGCCGGCGGTAGGGATTGCCGCCCGCCAGCAGCCACGCCAGGCGCGCCACCAGGTCCCGCAGCTCCGGGCGCGGCACGATCAGATCGATGTGGCCGTGCCGGAAGTTCGACTCCGCCAGGCCGAAGTCGTCGGGCACGTCCTCACGCGTCGTCTGGCGCACGACCCGCGGGCCGGAGAACGAGAGCAGGGCCCCCGGCTCGGCGATCACGACGTCGCCCAGGGCGGCGAAGCTGGCGGCGACGCCGCCGGTCGTGGGGTGAGCCAGGACCGAGATGTAGGGCCGCCCCGCCTCGCGCAGCTCGTCCACGGCCGCGACCGTCTTTGCCATCTGCATCAGTGCCAGGACGCCCTCCTGCATGCGAGCGCCGCCGGAGGCGGACACGGTCACCAGGGGCATGCGCCGCTCGATCGCCAGCTCGGCTGCACGGAACACCTTCTCCCCCACCACCGAGCCCATGCTGCCGCCCAGGAAGGTGAAGTCCATCACGGCCAGCGCCACCGGCAGGCCGCCGATGTCAGCCGAGCCCACCAGCATCGCGTCGTTCAGCCCGGTCTGCTGCTCAGCCGCCTGCAGGCGCTCGGGGTACGGTCGCGTGTCGACGAACTCGAGGGCGTCCGCCGAGTGCAACTCGCGCGCGATCTCGCTCCAGCTGCCTTCGTCGGTCAGCTGCACGATCCGCTCACGGGCGGTCACCGGGAAGTGGTAGCCGCAGTGCGCGCAGACGCGCAGGTTCGCGACCATCTCCTCCTCGCGGTAGTGCGAGTCGCAGCGCGGACAGGTGTTGCGGGTGCGGCTGGCGGCCGTCTCGGATTGCCCGGCCTCCGTCCCCACACGGCTGATGTCGACGCTGATCTCCTTGGCCACTGACCCTCCGACGTGTGACGCGCGAGCTGGTGGGATTGGTTGCGGGGCTAGATGGTTGATTCCACGGGATACGTGGATGCTGGGCGCAGGATGGGGCACGCTGGACGTCGGGAGCGTCCGCAGGGCGGGCTGGATGATGTCCTGGCCGAGGACGATCGTGGCGTCCCGCGGGTCCCAGACCAGTCCAGCGCCGCGTAGCTCGTGGAATCAACCATCCATGGCCGCCGCGTCCGCGTCCCATCGGCGCAGCACGATC
Organism: uncultured Actinomycetes bacterium; assembly: GCA_963766445.1. GTDB lineage: Bacteria > Actinomycetota > Thermoleophilia > Gaiellales > JAICJC01 > JAICYJ01. The sequence goes on from CAVXZW010000021.1 coordinate 42,952, forward strand.
ACCGCGTTGTGCCCGCCGAACCCGAACGAGTTCGTGAGCGCATAGGGGACGTCGGCGGCCCGGCCGGTGTTGGGGACGTAGTCGAGGTCGCAGTCCGGGTCGGGATCGGTCTGGTTGATGGTGGGCGGCACGAACGAGTCGCGCATCGCGAGCGCGGTGATGATCGTCTCCAGGGCGCCGGCGGCGCCCAGCAGGTGCCCGGTCTCGCTCTTGGTGGACGAGGTCGGGATCTGGTACGCGCGCTCCTCGCCCAGCGCCAGCTTCAGCGCCTTCGTCTCGGCGGTATCGCCGGCCGGAGTCGAGGTGCCGTGCGCGTTCACGTAGGCGATCATCTCCGGCGTCACCCCGCCGTCGACCATGGCGTTTCGCATCGCCCGCGCCGGATTGCCGCCGACCGGATCCGGCTCCGTGACATGGTGCGCGTCCGACGACATGCCGTAGCCCACGATCTCGGCGTAGATGCGGGCGCCGCGGGCCCGCGCCCGCTCCAGCTCCTCGATCACCAGCACGGCGCCGCCCTCGGCCAGGATGAATCCGTCTCGGCCCAGGTCGAACGGCCGGCTGGCGCCCTCCGGGTCGTCGTTGCGACGCGACAGCGCCCGCATCGTGCCGAAGCCGCCGAGGCCGAGCGGCACCACCGGCGCCTCAACGCCGCCCGCCAGCATCGCGTCGGCCATGCCGGCGCGGATGAACAGCACGCCGTTCCCGATCGACATGGCCGACGCGGCACACGCGGTGCACTCGGTGGTGAGCGGGCCGCGGGTACCCAGCGCCATCGAGATCTCGGCCGCGCCCATGTTCGGGATCAGGGCCGTCACCCAGAACGGGTTGAGGCGATCGGGGCCGGCCTCGAACAGCTTGCGGTGCGCGACCTCCTCGGTCTTGAGGCCGCCGATGCCGGTGCCGATCGAGCAGCCGATCCGCTCGGCATCGGCACGGATGTCGATGCCGGCGTCGTCCACGGCCATCGTGGCAGCGGCCACCGCGAACTGCGCGAAGCGGTCGGTCTTCCGCACCGAACGATGCTCCATGTACCGCTCGGGCTCGAAGTCCTTGACCTGTGCGGCGATCCGCACGTGGCCCTCGAAGCCCTCGACCACGGACACGCCGGAGCGCCCTCCCGCACAGACTGCCAGGTCTGCTCGGCGTCGAGCCCGCACGGCGTGACCGCGCCCATGCCGGTGATGACCACTCGTCGTCGTCCCTGTCCGTCGCTCATATGCCAAGCCCTCCATCCACTGCCAGGACGTCGCCGGTGATGAAACCGGCTGCGTCGGAGCACAAGAACCGCACCGCCCGCGCCACATCGGCCGGCTCGCCCAGCCGTCCCAGCGGCGTTCCGCCCAGGATTGCCTCGCGTGCCTGATCAGGGAGCGCGTCCGTCAGCTCGGTGGCAATGTAGCCGGGCGCGATCGCATTCACGCGTATACCCCGGCCGCCCAGCTCCTTCGCGAGCGACTTCGTGAGCCCGATCAGACCTGCCTTGGAGGCCGCGTAGTTGGTCTGGCCGGCGTTGCCGTGCACGCCAACGATCGACGTGATGTTGACGATCACACCGGCGCGGCGCTTCAGCATCGGCCGCGACAGCGCCCGGCAGGTGAAGAAGGCGCCGCCCAGGTTGGTGTCGATCACCGAGCGCCAATCCTCGTCGGAGAGGCGCATGATCAGATCGTCCCTGGTGATGCCCGCGTTGTTGACCAGGATCGCGATCGGGCCGATGTCGCCCTCGACGGCAGCCCACCAGCGCCGCCGCGCCCTCGGCGGTGGACACGTCGCCCTGCACCGGCGTGGGCGCTGCCGCCGGCCGCGCGCACGGCATCGCAGACCGCGGTTGCGGCGGAGGCGTCGCGGGCGTAGTTGACCGCCACCTCCGCGCCGGCGGCCGCCAGCTCGGTGCAGATCGCTGCGCCGATCCCGCGCGAGCCGCCGGTCACCAGCGCCACCCTGCCGTCAAGCTCAGGCATCAGCCGTCACCTCCTGTGCCGCCGCCAGCTCGGCGGGGGTCGAGATCGAGAGCGCGCGCACGGACGGTTCGATGCGCTTCACCAGCCCGGTCAGAACGCCACCCGGCCCCAGCTCCACGAACGTGCCGACGCCACCGGCGATCAGCGCCTGCACGGCCTGGGTGAACCGCACCGGCGCCGTCAGCTGATCCACCAGCAGCCCCGGGATCCGGTCGGCGGTCTCGAGGTCGTTGGTGACGGTGCTCATGAATGCCGTCGAGAGCTGCCCGAATGCGACCGCGTCCACCGCCGGCGCGAACCGGGCGGCGGCGCCGGCCATCAGCGGGCAGTGGAACGCCCCCGCCACCTTCAGCCGGATCTGCTTGCCGCCGGCGTCGCTCACCGCCTCGGCCATGGCGTCGAGGCCCTCGTCGCTGCCCGAGATCACCACCTGGCCCGGGCAGTTGTAGTTGGCCGGCCAGACGTCGTCCCGCTGCGCGCAGAGCCGCTCGACCTGATCGTCGTCGAGCTTGAGGACGGCCGCCATGCCGCCACCGGCACCGGCCGCGGCGCTGATCCGGCCACGCTCGTTCACCAGCTCGAACAGCTCGTCGAGGTCGGCGGCACCCGCCGCCGCCAGCGCCGCGTACTCGCCGACGCTGTGGCCGACCACGACGTCGGCGCGCAGCGAGCTGCCGGCCGTGACCGCCCGGTACGCCGCCAGCGACGCCGCCATCAGCGCCGGCTGGGTGATCTCGGTGCGCGACAGCTGATCGAGCGGGCCGTCGAAGCTGACCGCGCGCACGTCGAAGCCGGCCGCCCGGCCGGCGCGGTCGAACACGTCTGCGGCCTCGGGGAAGGCCTCAGCCAGCTCGCGCCCCATGCCCACGCGCTGGCTGCCCTGGCCCGGGAAGCAGAAGGCGATCTTGCTCATCCGCGCTCCTTCGTCCACTCCATCACACACGATCCCCAGGCCAGGCCGCCGCCGAAGCCGACCATCAGCACGAGGTCGCCCGGCCCGATCCGTCCCTGCCGCCAGGCCTCGTCCAGACAGATCGGGATCGATCCGGCGGAGGTGTTGCCGTATCGGTCAACGTTGGAGAACACCTTGGCCTCGTCCAGCCCCAGCCGGCGCGCGGCGTGATCGATGATGCGCCTGTTCGCCTGGTGTGGCACGAACACGTCGACGTCCTCGACGCCGAGGCCGGCGGCCTCCAGGCTGCGCAGGGACGAGTCGACCACCACCCGCGTCGCGAACTTGTACACCTCCGGCCCGTTCATCCGGACGAACGGGCCTTCGTCGTGGTCGGCGGCGTGGCCGGCCGCTGCGACCGACAGCTGCATCGCGCCCGATCCGTCGGCACCCAGCTCGAAGCCGCGCAGCCCGTGGCGGTCATCGTCCCGGCGCAGCACCACGGCACCGGCGCCGTCGCCGAACAGGATGCAGGTGGAGCGATCGCTCCAGTCCAGCAGCCGTGAGAACACCTCGGTGCCGACCACGAGCACCGTCTCGGCCAGGCCTGCCGCGATCTGCGAGTAGGCCTGCGCGAGCGCGTAGATGAAGCCCGTGCAGGCGGCGGACAGGTCGTAGCCCGCCACCTCGCCCGCGCCGATCCGCTCGCCGATCAACGACGCGGTGGCCGGGAAGTAGTAGTCGGGGCTGGCGGTGGCGGCCACGATCAGGTCGAGCTCCCCGGCATCGATGCCAGCGCTGAGAAGCGCACGCCGCGCCGCCTCGGCGCCGAGCGTGGCCGACGAGTCGGACGGCGGCCGCGATCCGCCGCTCGCGGATGCCGGTGCGCTGTGCGATCCACTCGTCGCTGGTGTCGACCATCGTCGCGATCTCGTCGTTGCTCATCACCCGGTCGGGCACGTGTGAGCCGATGCCGATCAAGCGCAACGCGCTGGCCGCAGGCGGCGATCATGCGTCCAGCTCCGTCAACGCGAACGTGAGCGCGGCGCGGCAGGCCAGGTCGTCTCCCACCGACGCGGTGGCGTCGGCCTTGCCGATGGGACCGCGCAGGCGCGTGATCTGGCAGCGCAGCGTGAGCGTGTCCCCCGGCACCACGATCCGCTTGAAGCGGACATCGTCGATGCCGGCGAACAACGCCAGCCGGCCGGCGAAGCCGGGCGAAGAGAGGCCGCAGACCGCACCCACCTGCGCCAGCGCCTCGACCTGCAACACGCCCGGCATGATCGGCCGGCCGGGGAAGTGCCCGCGCAGATACCAGGCATCGTCGCGTACGTGATAGTGGCCGGTGGCGTGCTCACCCGGCACCAACTCGACGATCTCGTCCACCAGCAGGAACGGGTCGCGGTGGGGGATGATCGCCTCGATGCCGGCTCTGTCGAGCGGCAGGACGAGGCCATCCGTCACGCCGAGACCGCCTCGGCCGGCGACTCCAGCGCCCGGCGCATGCGGGCGCGGCCACGATGTGCGTGGCACTTGACCGTGCCCACCGGCATCTCCAGCACCTCCGCGATCTCCTCGTACGAGAGGGCGAGCACATCTTTCATCACCATCACGTGCCGCTGGTCGTTGGACAGGACCTCCAGCTCCCGCGCCAGCTCCGCGCGCTGCTCACGCTGGCAGGCGAGATCGTGAGGTCCCAGCGCCGACGCCACCTCGGGCGCGGTCTCCAGCGCCTGGTGCTGCCGGCGACGCTGGCGCTCGCCGAGGTCGCGGCAGGTGTTGGTCACCAGGCTGTAGAGCCAGGTCGCGAAACGGGCCTCTCCGCGGAATTGATCGATTCTGGTGAGCACCTTTGCAAGCGCCTCCTGTGCCGCGTCCTCCGCGTCCTGCGGGTCGTTGAGCAGGTATCCGGCCAGCCGCCGCACCCGCGGCTCGTGCCGTTCCACCAGCGCCGCCAGGGCGGCGCGATCGCCATCCTGCGCCCGCACGGCGAGCACGACATCCGAGAGCGCGGCGTACGCGGACTCGTCTCGTACCCGGTCTCGCAGGGTCAGACGGGCCTCCGCACGTTTCGGTTGCGCGAACATGAGCGGCCTATTGTATGGAATGCCAATGCTTCCCGAGCAGGTCGAGCCACGGCTGCGCGGTCGCTTCGGGCGGCCCTACCTGTGGGCCGACGAGTGCGAGTCCACCCAGGAGCTGGCCCGGCCGCTGCCGCAAGGCGGCGTGGCCGCCTGCGATCGCCAGCTGCAGGGGCGCGGCCGGCGCGGCCGCACGTGGCAGGCAGAGCCGGGCACCGGGCTGCTGTTCTCGCTGGCGCTCGAGCCGCGCACGCCGCCGCAGGGCCTGGCCAGCTTCTCGCTGGTCGCGGCCGAGGCGGTGGCCGAGGCCTGCCACGACCGCGCTTTAGTCCGCTGGCCGAACGATGTGATGCTGGACGGCCGCAAGCTGGCCGGCGTGCTGCCCGAGCTGCGCGACGGCAAGCTGGTGCTGGGCGTTGGCGTGAACGCGGACATGAGCGAGGCGCAGCTGCCGGCGGATGCGCGCGTTCCCGCAACCTCGCTGCAGATCGCGACCGGCGGGCCGGTCGACCGGGTGGAGCTGCTGGTGGCGCTGCTGGCCGTGCTCGAGCGCCGTTATGACGCGTTCGAGCGCGACGGGTTCACGGGCCTCGGGCGCGACGAGCTGCGCGAGCGGCACGTGACGCTGGTCGGCGCGGCGAGCGGCATCAGCGAGGGTGTCGATGAAGATGGCCGGCTGCTGCTCGACGGCCGCGCCTACAGCTCCGCAGAGGTTGAGCGGGTCGAGCTGCGCTGAATGGTCAGCCCATCGCGGTCGACCGCGCCCGATCGACCGTCATCGGCCCGGCCGCGGTGTAGCGCACCCGCATCTCGATCGCCGAGGCGCCCGGCAGCCACTGGCCGAACTGCCCCTGCGAGGCCGGTGTCAGCACATTGCAGCGGTTGTCGGCGACGGCGCGGCAGCTGCCGGCCGTGATCCAGCTGCTGGTGGCGTAGTCCCACAGCTCGATCGTCACGACCTGGTCGCCCGCCACGGTGCGTAGGCTTGCGCCGACCATGGTCGCAGCCGCGAACTGGGCCTGGGTGAGATCGACGTGGTCGATCGTCACGAACTGGGACGGCGCCCCGCCCGTCACGAGCACATCGCCGTCACTCGTGAGCAGATCGGCGACGCCGCCGGACGCGATGTCCCCGAACACGGCCACCGGCACGCCGGCCACGCTCCAGTCGGGCAGGGTGCCGAGCGCCAGCCGCACCGGGCGCGCGCCCGCGGTCGCGAGCGTCCAGCGATACGCCCCTCCCGGCAGCAGCGGCACCGTTCCCGGCCACGTCCAATCGACCGCGTTGCCGTGGCCGCTATGGGTGGCCACGACGCCGTCCGGGCCGCGCACGGTCAGCGTCCAGTCGGCGGTTTGTGACAGCGTCGCGCGGAAGCGGATCGGGGCCACCCCATCCTGGCCCAGCCGCCTGAGCGACCCCTTCACGCGGGGGTTGAAGATCTTGGGCAGCCCGATGCGGCGCGCCGAGGCGGCGATCCGCGGCAGCAGGCTGTACAGCGCCGCGCCCGGACAGGACGTGGCGCCCGTGTCGCGGTGCCCGGAGACGGCGCGCAGCCGCAGGCGGGCGCCGGGCGGGAACCGCTCGTTGCCGGTCGCGGTCGTCATCAGCACCTTCGAGGTGGGATCGACGTGAGCGAGGTCGAGCCGCCATGCGATCAGCTCACGCAGCGACCGCCGGGCGGCCCGGGTGGGCGGCGTCGAAGTGAACGTCCCGATCATCGCGATGCCGGCACTACCGGTGTTGAAGCCGCGCGCATGCGCACCCACCACCGGCCGCGTGATGCCGCCGTAGCGGCCCTCGAACACGTGGCCGCAGCGGTCGATCAGGAAGTTGTAGCCGATGTCGTTCCAGCCGTTCGCGAGCACGTGGTAGGCGTAGATGCCGCGCACGATCCGAGCGGAGTCGCTGCACGGGTAGACGCTGGCGGTGTCGGTGTGGTGTACGAACACCATCTTCAGCACCGGTGCGTACTCGGGCGGCCCGCGGCGCAACGACTCGTTCGCACCCCACCCCGCGCGCGTGATGATGGCCGGCCGTAACGCCGTCGCGGGCATCGGCGCGTGGCCGGCGGACGGCTGCGGCGGCGTGTCGATGAAGCTGACGCGAAGCCGGTGCACCGGCCCGGCCCCGGAGCGGCGCAGCTGAACGCGATCGGCTGCGCCGACCCACGCCGGCGCTTCCTGCGAGCCCGGCAGCCAGCGTGTCCAGGTGCGGCCGAGCGCGGCACGCACCTCGACCTGGCCCGAGCCGCGCCAGCGCAGCCCAACCATCTGAAACCGCCACGGCCCCCGCAGCGTCAACGGCAGGGACACGCGGTCTCGGGTCACGTTCGCGATCCGCACTCCTCCCGAGGCGGCCATCGCCGGGGCCGCGCCCAGCGCCGCAGCGGACACGATCACCGCTGCGCAGATGAGCAGACGCCACCGACGCACTGACTGGCACGCATCACCGCCCACGGCCCCAGGGTAGCCCCGGATCCAGATGTGACAGCCCTTCGGGGGCTATATTGACCGGGAGTGGCGAGACCACGACTCTGGGGAATGGTGGCGCTGGCGCTGGTGGCTGCAGCGATGGCGCCGTCCAGCGCCCGCGCAGGCGACTCCCGCCCGCACGTGATCGCCATCACACTCGACAGCGAGATCAACCCGGTCTCGGCCAGCTTCGTCAGCGATTCCATCAAGCGCGCCGAGGACGACCACGCGGCGGCGCTGGTGATCCTGCTGGACACGCCCGGCGGTGACAGCAACTCGATGGACTCCATCGTCCAGGACGAGCTGGCCGCGACGCTGCCGGTGATCGTGTACGTGTCACCCCAGGGCGGCCGGGCGGCCTCGGCGGGGGTTTTCGTGACGATGGCCAGCGACTACGCGGCGATGGCACCGAACACCAACATCGGCGCGGCCACGCCGATCGACTCCAGCGGCCAGAACCTCGGCTCCGACCTGCGCCGCAAGATCCTGAACGACGCGGAGGCGAAGATCCGCGCACTGGCAACAAGCCACGACCGCAACGCCAGGGCGGCGCAGCTGACCGTGCGGAGGGCCACGAGCTACACGGCCGACGAGGCCGCATCCATCAACCTGGTGGAGCGCGTCTCCCCCAACCTGACCGCGCTGCTCGACACGATCAACGGCATGGAGACCCTCGGCACCAAGCACCTGGTGATGCACACGGCAAACGCCGAGATCGACCACCAGAGCATGCCTCTGACGCTCGAGCTGCTGAACATCCTGATCGATCCCAACCTGCTGTTCCTACTGTTCTTGGCCGGCATCGGCGGCCTCGCCTACGAGGTCTTTCACCCGGGCGTGATCCTGCCCGGCACGCTCGGCGCCGTGTGCCTGATCCTCGCGCTGTTCGGCTTCTCAGTGGTGCCGATCAACTGGGCGGGCGTGGTGCTGATCGTGCTGGGGGTGGCGCTGCTCCTAGCCGAGGCGTTCGTCGCCAGCCACGGGCTGATTGCGCTGTCGGGCGTGGTCGCGCTCTGCGCGGGCGGCCTGCTGCTGTTCCGCACCCCAGGATCGGATATCGGCGTATCGCCGTTCGTGGTGCTGACGATCGCCGTGCTGTTCGGGGCCGGGCTGGCGACGGTGGCGACCAAGGTGGTCGCGGCCCGGCACACACCCGCAGCCGCGATCGGCCTGGCGGGCATGCTGGGCCGTGAGGCGGTGGTGCGCACGCCGCTGGCGCCGCTGGGCGAGGTGTACGTGGAGGGCGCGTTATGGCAGGCTCAGGCCGACAACGGCCGCGCCGACGTGGGCGACACGGTGATCGTGCGCGGCGTGGACGGCCTGTTGTTGCACGTCGAGCCGGCACCGGCCGAAGTCCATTCAACCGAGGGAGCAGTCCAGTGATCGCCCTGATCGTGGTAGCCGTCATCATCGTCTTTTTCCTGGTCATCCTGGCCAACGCGGTGAAAGTGCTGCGCGAGTACGAGCGCGGCGTGGTGTTCCGGCTCGGGCGCCTGCTGGGCGAGCCGAAGGGGCCGGGCCTGTTCCTGCTGATCCCGATCGTCGACCGCATGGTCAAGGTCGACCTGCGCGTGGTGACCCTCGTGATCCCGCCCCAGGAGGTGATCACCAGGGACAACGTTCCGGTGCGCGTGAACGCCGTGGCCTACTTCCAGACGGTCGATCCCAGCGCCTCGATCGTGAAGGTGGCCGACTTCGGGCTGGCGACGTCCCAGATCTCGCAGACCACGCTGCGCAGCGTGCTCGGGCAGCACATGCTGGACGAGCTGCTGTCGGAGCGCGACAAGATCAACCAGATCCTGCAGCGGATCATTGACGAGCAGACCGGGCCCTGGGGCATCAAGGTGAACATCGTCGAGGTGCGGGACGTCGAGATCCCCAGCGGCATGCAGCGCGCGATGGCGCGGCAGGCGGAGGCAGAGCGCGAGCGCCGCGCAAAGGTGATCGCCGCCGAGGGCGAGTTCCAGGCATCGGCCAAGCTGACCGAGGCGGCGGCCGTGATCAGCGAGCACCCGATCGCGCTGACGCTGCGCTACCTGCAGACGCTGACCGAGATCGCCGGCACCAACGCGAGCACCACCATCTTCCCGGTGCCGATCGACCTGCTGCAGCCGTTCATGCCGAAGACGATGATCGAGGAGCCGAAGGAATAGCGCTCGACCTGCGCACCAACCCGCTGACCGGGGAGACGGTGCTGGTCGTGCCCGGCCGCGCCTCGAGGCCGGGAGCCACCGGCCGCACCACTCGCGTCGGCGACGCCGAGCACTGTCCGTTCTGCGAGGGCCACGAGGCGATGACGCCACCGGAGACCGCGGCCTTCGGCCGGCCGCCGGCGCGCCGGCGGACGGCCCGGGCTGGATCGTACGGGTGGTGCCGAACAAGTACCCGGCCTTCCCCGGCCACGAGGTCGCGGTGCACGGGCCCCGCCACGTGACCTCGCTGGGCGACCTCCCCCCGGCGGTGATGGAGACGGTGATGGAGGCATGGCGCAGCCGCCGCGCCGCGCTGCTCGCTGGCGGCGCGGGCTACGTGCTGGCTTCGGTCAACGAGGGCGCCGCGGCCGGCGCATCGCTCGACCACTCGCACTCGCAGCTGGTGCCGTTCCTCGATCCGCCGCCGCGGATCGTGCAGGAGGCTGCGGCGTTCCGGGCCGGTTGCCCGCTGTGCCCGCTGCCGGGAACAGTCGTGCACGAGCAGGAAGGCCTGGTCGCCTTCTGCCCGCCGTTCGCGCGCGTGCCGTTCGAGACCTGGATCGCGCCGGTAGACCACCGGTCACACGCGCCGCTGGACGCGGCCACAGGCCGCGCACTGGCCGACGCGGTCGCGCGGCTGCGCGGAGCGCTGGGGGCGGATCTGGCCTGGAACGCCCTGCTGCACGAGGGGCCCCGGGGAATGAGACGTTCCACTGGCACATCGAGCTGTGGCCGCGGCTGACGGTGGCGGCCTCGATCGAGCTCGGCGCCGGCATCTGGGTGAACGTCGTCGATCCTGCCGCCGCGGCCGGCGAGCTGGCGCGTGTGGCTGCCGGGTAGCCGGCCGGCCGCTGTCGACCAGCTCATGTGTCCAGCCGCTTACTCCGTGGGCTCGGGCAGTTCTGGCGATTCGGCGACTTCCCCACCAACGGCGGGCTCGCCACCTCGGCGCCGACCTCGACCAACGCCGCCTGCGGCTCGGTGATCCGCGCGATGGCGGACACGTGATCGCCCTCGCGCAGGTTCATGACCCGCACACCCTGCGTGGCGCGGCCCATCCGCGAGATGCCCTCGGCGCCGGTGCGAATGACGGTGCCGTCATGGCTGATCAGCACCAGGTCGTAGCCGTCCTTGACGATCATGGCTCCGGCCAGCCGGCCGCGCGCCTCGGTGTAGCGGATCGTCAGCACGCCCATGGTGCCTCGGCCCTTGGCGGGATACTCCTCCACCCGCGTGCGCTTGCCGAAGCCGTTCTCGGTCACCACCAGCAGATCCTGGTCGTCGCGGGCGATTTCAACCGCTATCACCTCGTCGCCTGACCGCAGCTTCATGCCGGATACGCCGGTGGTGTCGCGGCCCATCGGCCGCACGTCGCGCTCCGAGAAGCGAACGGCAGACGCGTTGCGCGACACCATCAGCACGTCATCCTCGCCGTCCGTCAGCCGCACCCCCACCAGTTCATCGCCCTCGCGGATCTTGAGCGCGATGATGCCGTCGGCCTTGAGCACGGTGTCGTAGGCCTTGAACTCGGTCTTCTTGACGATGCCCTTGCGCGTCGCGAACAGCAGGTACTTGCCCTCGGCATAGGTGCGCGTGTCGATCACGGCCTTGACGTACTCGTCCTGGCGCAGCGGCAGCACGTTCACGAGCGCGCGGCCCTTGGCCTGGCGCGTGCCCAGCGGCAGCTCGTGCACCTTCACCCGATAGACCTTGCCGACGGTCGTGAAGAACAGCAGGTAATCATGGGTGGAGGCGACGAACAGGTGCTCGATGTAGTCGCCCTCCTTGAGATCCATGCCCATCACGCCGATCCCGCCCCGGCCCTGGGTGCGATACGTGCCCAGCGGAAGCCGTTTGATGTAGCCGCTTGCCGTGATGGAGATGACCATGTCCTCCTCGGCAATGAGCTGCTCGAGGTCGATCTCGCCCTCCGCCGCGATGATCTCGGTGCGGCGGGGATTGTCGAAGCGGTTCTTGATCTCGAGCAGCTCCTCGCGGATCACGTCCATCAGCCGCTGCTCGTCGGCCAGGATCGCGCGCAGCTCAGCGATGCGCTCGATCAGGTCATCGTGCTCGGCCTTGATCTCCTTGCGGGCGAGGCCGGTCAGAGCCCGCAGCCGCAGCTCCAGGATCGCCTGGGCCTGGATCTCGGTCAGCCCGAACGTGTCCATCAGGCCGTTTCGCGCCGTCTCGGTGTCCTCGGCGGCACGGATCAGCGCGATCACCTCGTCGAGGCGGTCGAGCGCGATCAGGTAGCCCTCCAGCACATGGGCGCGCTTCTCGGCCTTGTCGAGCTCGAACTTGGTGCGCCGGGTGACGACCTCCTTCTGGTGCTCGATGTAGTGGTAGAGCATCTGCTTGAGCGACAGCGTGCGCGGGTTGACCCCGTCCACGAGGGCGACCATGTTCACGCCGAACGTGCTCTGCAGGGCGGTGTGCTTGTAGAGCTTGTTCAGCACCACTTTGGGGATGGCGTCGCGCTTGAGCTCGATGTAGATGCGCATGCCGGTGCGGTCGCTCTCGTCGTTCAGGGCTGAGATCTCGTTCAGCACCTTCGACTCGACCAGCTCGGCGATCTTCTGGATGACGCCCTCGTCGCCACCCTTCTTGACCATGTAAGGCATCTCGGTGACGATCAGCGCGGTCTTGCCGCCGCGCACGTCCTCGGTGTGCACCTTCGCCCGCATCACGACGCGGCCGCGACCGGTCTCGTAGGCCTCGCGGATGCCGGCCATGCCCATGATCGTACCGGCGGTGGGAAAGTCGGGGCCCTTGATGTGCTTCATCAGGTCGTCGACCGTGGCATCCGGGTTGTCCATCAGCTCGATGGTGGCGTCGATCGTCTCGCCCAGGTTGTGCGGGGGGATGTTCGTGGCCATGCCCACGGCAATCCCCGAGGAGCCGTTGACGAGCAGGTTCGGGAACCGCGACGGCAGCACGATCGGCTCGCGGCGGCGCTCGTCGTAGTTGGGCATGAAGTCGACGGTGTCGGCGTCAATGTCCCGCAGCATCTCGACCGCCAGCGGCGCCAGCCGGCACTCCGTGTAGCGCATGGCCGCGGCCGAGTAGCCGTCCTGGTTGCCGAAGTTGCCCTGGCCGTCCACCAGCGGGTAGCGCAGCGAGAACCACTGGGCCATGCGCACCAGCGCGTCATAGGCGGCGCTGTCGCCGTGCGGGTGGTACTTGCCCAGCACGTCGCCCACCACCGCGGCGCACTTGGAGTAGGGGCGGTTCGGCTGCAGACCGCTCTCGTTCATCGAGAACAGCACGCGCCGGTGCACCGGCTTGAGGCCGTCGCGCACATCGGGCAGCGCGCGGCCCACGATCACGCTCATCGCGTAATCGAGGTAGCTGCTGCGCATCTCCTCCGACAGGTCGCGCTGCTCGATGCGACCGTCGCCGAGGCTTTCCATGCTCATCTAGCGCTGCCCCCACGCAATGACGTCGAAAACCGAGCAGCGCGCCGAGCGAGGGAACCACAGTGCTCGGCACGGGCCGACCGAAGCGACAACGCGATGCGACGGATTGCAGGCGTCATATGTCGAGGAACTTGACGGCGTTGGCATTCCGCTCGATGAAATCCCGTCGCGGTTCCACGCGATCGCCCATCAGCATCGAGAAGATCTCGTCGGCGGCGGCCGCGTCCTCGATCGAGACGCGCTGCAGGATCCGGTTCTCGGGGTTCATGGTCGTCTCCCACAGCTGGTCGGGGTTCATCTCGCCGAGCCCCTTGAAGCGCTGCAGGTTGAGCCCCTCCTTGGCCAGATCGAGGATGGTGGGCCGCAGCTCCTCGAACGTTCCCACCTCGACCGTGCGCTTGCCCATCCGCGCGACGAAGGGCGGCTTGCCGATCGCCTCGGTCAGCTTCTCGTGGGCCGCGCGCAAGTTGCGGTAGCCCTGGCTGGTGAACAGCTCGAGCGGGAACTTGACGACCTGCGACGACCCGGTGGCACGCTCGCTGACCTTGACCCGGAGCGCGTCCGGCTCGGCGTCGACCACCTCCACCCGGTGCAGCTCGCTCTCTCCGACCAGCGTTGTCAGATAGGTCGACAGCTCGTCGAGCGAGGCGATGTCGTGCTCCACCAGGCGGTGGTCTTTAGCGTACGAGACAACCGCCGCGCCGTACTGCTCCTTCAGCTTGCCGGCCCAGCCCTCGTACTCCTTGAGCGCGCGCTGGAACCGCTGCAGACGGGCCTCGGTCAGCTTCAGCGGAGAGCTGTCGCGATCCTCCATCTCGATCTTTTCGAGCCGCTCGCGGATCAGCCACTCCTCGAGCTGGTGGTCCTTCTCGAAGTAGCGTGCGTCGCTGCCCTGCTTCAGCCTGTACAGCGGCGGCTGGGCGATGTAGACGTAGCCCTCCTCGATCAGCTCCTTCATGTGACGGAACAGGAAGGTCAGGATCAGCGTGCGGATGTGAGCGCCGTCGACGTCGGCATCGCAGGTCAGCACCACCTTGTGGTACCGCGCAACCGACACGTCGAACTCCTCGCCGATGCCCGATCCGATGGCCGTGATCATGGCCTGGATCTCATTGTTGGAGAGCACCTTGTTGATGCGCGCCTTCTCGACGTTGATGATCTTGCCGCGCAGCGGCAGGATCGCCTGGAAGCTGCGGTCGCGCGCGTCCACCGCCGAGCCGCCGGCGCTGTCGCCCTCGACCAGGAACAGCTCGGCCGCCTCCGGATCGGACACGGAGCAGTCGGCCAGCTTGCCCGGCAGGCCGCCGCCGCCCAGAGCCGACTTGCGCCGGATCAGGTCACGCGCCTTGCGCGCCGCCTGGCGGGCGCGGCTGGCGGAGATCAGCTTGTTCACGATCGCCTTGGCCTCGTTCGGGTTCTCCTCAAGGAAGCCGGCCAGCTTGGCGTTGCAGCTGGTCTCGACCAGCCCGCGGATCGATGGGTTACCCAGCTTGGTCTTGGTCTGGCCCTCGAACTGGGGCTCGCGCAGCTTCACGGAGACGATCGCAGCCAGCCCCTCGCGGCAGTCGTCACCGGTCAGCGGCTCCTCCTTCTCCTTCAGCAATCCCTGGGCGCGGGCGTAGTCGTTCAGCGTGCGCGTCAGGGCCGCCTTGAAGCCGGACAGGTGGGTGCCGCCCTCGTGGGTGTTGATGTTGTTCGCGAACGAGAAGGTGGACTCGACGTAGCTGCCGTTCCACTGCATGGCCACCTCGACCTGGCCTTCGTCGGTCTCGTTCTCGAAGTAGATGACCTCCTTGTGCACGCGCTCCTTGCCCTCGTTGACGTGGGCGATGAAGTCGCGGATGCCTCCTTCGAAGCGGAAGTCGGCGTGCTGGCCGCCGGCGCGCTCGTCCAGCAGCTCGAGCCGCAGGCCGCGGGTCAGGAAGGCCATCTCACGCAGCCGCTGGGCCAGCGTGTCGAACTACGAAGTCGGTCTCGTCGAAGATCTCGACGTCGGGCCGGAAGATGGTGGTGGTGCCGGTCAGCTCGGTGGCCTCACCCCTGGTCAGGGGGCCGAGCGGGTCACCGCGCTCGTACTCCTGCGTCCACACGTAGCCGTCGCGGCGCACCTCCACCCGCAGATGCTGCGACAGCGCGTTCACCACCGAGATGCCGACGCCGTGCAGCCCGCCGGATACCTTGTAGCCGTCGCCGCCGAACTTGCCGCCGGCATGCAGCTTGGTCAGCACCACCTCGACGGCGGGCAGGCCGACCGAGTCCATCACGGCAACGGGGATGCCGCGGCCGTTGTCGACGACCGTGCAGCTGCCGTCGGGATGCAGGGTTACGACGATGTGATCGCAGTAGCCCTGCAGCGCCTCGTCGACGCTGTTATCGACCACCTCGTGGACGAGATGGTGGAGGCCGCGAAGGCCGGTCGAACCGATGTACATGCCGGGCCGGCGGCGAACCGCCTCGAGCCCTTCCAGAACCGTGATGTCTTTGGCGTCATAGCCCGAGCTTTGGCAACAGAAACCCGCTTGAAATAGAGGAAAACCAGCTACACGTAGTTTACCAGAGCGCTCCGCCGGAGCCCCCACCAAAACAGTCACAAGGGCGTTACGAATCGCGTGCCAGGCCGGCCGCGATCGCCCGCTCCGCGGCCCGCCGCAGAACGGGGTCGCCGATGTCCGCCGCCAGCTCCCGCGCGCGTGCCCGCTGGTCGTCGCTGGGCTCGATCGCGGGCGCCGGCCGATCGGCCGGCACGACCGTTTCCGGGGCGTCCACATCGCCCACCTCGAACCGCAGCCGGGCCGGCGGCGGATCCATCAGCGACTCCAGACGCGAGCGCATCTGCCGCTCCAGCAGCGTCAGCTCGCTGGCCCAGCCGGAACTGGCGCAGTGCACGATCAACGCGTCGCCCGAACGCCGCACCGGCAACGAGTTGGCGGCGACCTGCTCGCCCACCGCCTCACGCCATACCCGCCTGGCCTCGATCACCTGCGGGTCGACCTCGGGCACCCGGCCCAGACGCCGCACGTCGTCGCGGATCGGCCGCAGGTCGTTCACGCCGCCACCCTGCCGTCTGACACGGTCAGCACGGAGGCATGCGCGCCGCCCAGGTCGGCCTGGTCGGTGGTGGTGACGATGGCCTGATCGAAGCCCGACACCGCCTCCAGCAACAGCCGCCGCCGCTCGCCGTCGAGCTCGCCGGTGACGTCGTCGAGCAGCAGCAGCGGCGGCTCGTCCCGCTCCTCCGACAGCAGGTCGGCCTCGGCCAGGATCAGCCCCAGAAGCGCGCGGCGCTGCTCGCCCTGCGACCCGTACAGCCGCAGGTCGCGGTCGTGCTCGAACAGCAGCACATCATCGAGGTGGGGGCCGGCGCCGGTGACGGCACGATCGATGTCGCGACCCCGGCGCTCGATCAGAGCCGCCTCCAGCGAGCGGCCCGGCTCGACGTTGGGCCGATAGCGCAGAGGATCGTCTCCGGGGTCGCCGCCCAGCGCACCGAGACGCCGGGCGAACGGCCCGGCCAGCCGCGTGCACAGGCGCGCGCGTGCGGCGATCAGCTGCTCACCGGCCTCGGCCAGCAGCCTGTCCCAGGGATCCAGCGCGCCGGGCTCGGCGCGGCCGGCGCGCACCCGCCGCAGCAGGTGGTTTCGCTGCGACAGCCGGCGCGCGTACTCGGCGGACGCGGCCGCGGGCGCCGGCCACAGCCGCGCCAGCACGCGGTCGAAGTAGGCACGCCGCAGCGCCGGCGCGCCCTGCACCAGCCGCAGCCGGTCGGGGGTGAACACCAGCACCGGGAACCTGCCCCAGCAGCCGCTCGACCGATCGCTCGGCCGCGCCGTTCACGGACACGCGCTTGGGCTCGCCGGGCCGGTAGCCGATCTCCACCGAGACCGGCCCGCCGGACAGGAGCACGTCGGTCTCGACGCGCAGCAGCTCGGCGCCGAACCGCACCACCTGCCCCTCGCTGGTCGTGCGCGGCGAGTAGCCGAGGCATCCGAAGTGGATCATCTCGATCAGCGCCGTCTTACCGGCGCCGTTGGGGCCGACGACGCCGACCAGTCCGGCCGGCAGCTCGACCGCGACCCGCTCGTAACACCGGAAGTCGCTGCCCCGCACGGCCACCGCGCGCACAACCCGCGCCGCGCTAGGAGGGCAGACGGATCGGCATGATCAGATACCAGAACGAGCCGTCCTCGCCCTGCAACAGCCCCGGGCGCAACGAGCTGATCAGCTTCAGCCGCACCGTGTCGCCCTCCACGCTCTCCACCCCATCGCGCAGGAAATCCGGGTTGAACCCGATCTCGAGCCGGTCGCCGTGAAAATCGACCGGCAGCGACTCGCGTGCCTCGCCGACGTCCTGGGTCTGGGCGGCCAGGGTCAGCGACCCCTCCTCGAAGCTCAGCCGCACCGGGCAGGTTGCGCTGCGCCATCAGCGAAGTGCGGCGGATCACGTCCAGCAGCTCCTCTTTGGAGATCGCGATCTCGTGCTCGAACGTCTGGGGAAGCAGCTGCTTGTAGTTCGGAAACTGGCCGTCGATGCGACGAGCCGACAGCCACACGCCGTCCATCCCGAACAGCACCTGGTTCTCCTGCACCGACACCTCGAGCGAGTCGCCCGTCGAGATCCGCACAACCTCGCCCAGCGCCCGCGCCGGCACAATCGCCTGCACATCGCCGGTAGCACCCGGCAGCGCCGATTCCTTCACCGACAGCCGGTAGCTGTCGGTCGCGGCCATGGTCACGGTGCCCTCGCCCAGCTCCACCAGCACGCCCGTCAGCACCGGTCGCGACTCATCCTTCGACGCTGCCCGGCCGACGTGGCTGACGGTGTCAACGAAGGCGGCACGGTCGACGGAGAACGATGACCCGGACGGAACCGGAAGCTGCGGGAAGTCCTCGGCGTTCTGCGTGTTCAGCGAGTAGCGGCTGGGGCCGCACTCGATCTGCGCGGCGCCGGTGCCGCCGGGTTGCGCGATCGTCACGTCGGCCGCCGGCAGGGCGCGCACGATGTCGAGCAGCAGACGCCCGGGCAGCACGACGTCGCCCGGCTCCTCGACGCGCGCCTCGAGCGGCACCCGCAGCGAGATCTCCATGTCGGTCGAGGACAGCTCGATGCGCTCACCGGATGCATTCAGCAGGATCCCCGACAGGATCTGCACGGTCGAGCGCTGCGAGACGCCGCGCGCCGCGATCTGGAGTTTTGCCAGGAGCTGATCCTGGGAACAGACGATCTTCATGCTGAGATGCTCCTCACTGCTGCAGCTTCTGTGTTTTAAGAAATTAAGAGGTTATAGGAGTAGGGGCTGTGGAGGATGCGGAAAAGCGTCGCGATCCCGCATCAGGCCACGGAACGGGCTGGTGACGATCTGTGCCGGTCTTCCCCAGGTGATCACGGACGGCGCGGATTTCGGTGGACGGCGGTGGGACCATCGCCATTCGTCCACAGGCTTCCCACATGCTTGTCAACGGCCTTGTTTGATGCGCGTGGTCAGCTCCTGCACGACGTTGAAGGCCTCGCGGTCTTCCTTCAGCAGGCGCGTGATCTTGTTGACGCCGTGCAGTACCGTGGAGTGGTCGCGGCCGCCGAACTTGGCACCGATCTTTGGGCAGCGACGCATCGGTCAGCTCGCGGCACAGGTACATGGCGATGTGGCGCGGGTAGGCGATCGACTGCTGGCGGCGGTCGCCGCGCAGGTCTGCGATCGAGACGTGGAACAGCTCGGCGGTCGCGCCCTGGATCTGCTCGATCGTGAGCGAGCGCGTTGCCCCCTGCGGAAACAGGTTGCGCAGCACCTCCTCAGCCAGCTCGGTCGAGATCGGCCGACCGGTCAGCGACGCGTAGGCCACGACCCGCGTGAGCGCACCCTCGAGCTCGCGGATGTTGGTCGTGACCCTGTCGGCAATGTAGGTGAGCACCTGCGAATCATCGATCTGGAACCGCTCGGTCATCACCTTCTTGCGCAGGATGGCGATGCGTGTTTCCAGATCAGGCGGCGTGACGTCGGTGATCAGTCCCCACTGAAAACGCGAGCGCAGCCGAGCCTCGAGCGTTGCCAGCTCATGCGGCGGGCGGTCGGAGGACAGCACGATCTGCTTGCCGGCCTCGTACAGGCTGTTGAACGTGTGGAAAAACTCCTCCTGCAGCCGCTCCTTGCCCTCGATGAACTGGATGTCGTCGACCAGCAGCAGGTCGTACGTGCGGTACCGCTGCTTGAAGGTGACCATGCGCCCATCCCGCATGGAATCGACGAACTCGTTCAATACCGTCTCGGTGGTGACGTACCGCACGTTCAGCTGCGGGTGCTGCTGCAGCACGTAATGGCCGATCGCCTGCAGCAGGTGGGTTTTCCCCAGGCCGGTGCTGCCATGGATGAAAAGCGGGTTGTACGACTGCGCCGGCGATTCCGCCACGGCCAGCGCCGCGGCGTGGGCGAAACGGTTGCTGGCGCCGATCACGAACACGTCGAACGTGTACTTGGGATTGATGCCGGTGGCCGCTCCGAACCGGGCGTCCTCGGACGGGGCCACCGCGGGCTGCTCCGGGTCGGCGGTCGCCTCGACCACGTCGGGCAGGTCGGCTTCGCGGGCTCGGGCCGCCGCCTGCGCCACCTCGACGCGCAGCTCGACCACCAGGTCATGCTCCGCTGCCGCCGCGTCCAGCAGGCTGGAGAAGTGGCCCTCGATCCAGCTCTTGGTGAACTCGTTGGGGACGCCCACCACCAGACGCGACTCGTCCTGTTCGATCGCCGTCGCATTTCCGAACCAGGTCGCGAAGGTGCCGGCGTTCAGCATCTCGGCGAGGCGCTGGGAGATGGTTTCCCAGCTGGTGTCGGCGGCGGGGTCGAGGGACATGCGAACGGCGAGTGTAACCCGGCACCCAGGGCCGGTACAACACCAACGGCGCGCGGTCGCGCACACCCTGCAAAGCGGCAATTTGCAGGGATTTCATCCCTTTCCCACACAGGCGTCCACAGATGTGGAAACAGACCTGTGAATGGTGGCGCCGACAAAAACACCTGCGTGTGGGCGTGTTCCCGGCGACGGCAGCGGCAGGGGTCTACGCCGGTTATCCACAGCAGAAATCTTTTGTCGCCCGCATATCTCGGCCGGGGCGGTCAAGGGCATCGCTGCTCTATACTGCCCACCGCATGAAGCGCACCTATCAGCCCAACACCCGCAAGCGCGCCAAGACCCACGGCTTTCGCAAGCGCATGAGCACGCGCGCCGGCCGCGCCGTGATCAAACGTCGCCGGCTCCGTGGCCGCAAGCGCCTCTCCGCATAGAGTGACAGCCCCATGACCGGCGACCACGCGTCCGCCCCTGCCGCCGTATCGAAGCGCGGGCGGCTCACGCGTGCCGCCGAGTTCGACGCAGTCACGCAGCTGGGACGAGCGGTCAGCGGCCGCTACCTGACGCTGCGCTACCGCGCCGCCGAGGGCGGCGACGCGGCTCGGGTCGGGTATGCGGTCCCCCGCAAGGTCGGTGGCGCCGTCGACCGAAACCAGGTCAAGCGGCGTCTGCGCGAGGCGATCGCCCGCTGCGACGGGCTGCTTGCGCCCGCCACCGACTACGTGCTGATCGCGCGGCCGGGGCTGGCCGCCGCCGCCGAGGCCCAGGGCTTCGACTGGCTGGTGGCCCAGGTCGAGGAGCTGCTGCGCCAGTCCGCGGACCAGGCGGGCCCGCGGTGAGAACGCTGACCGTCTGGATGCTGCGCTGCCTGCGGATCTCGCTGATGCCGTTCCAGGCCATGACGTCGCTGACGCCCCGCACGTGCAAGTACGAGCCCACCTGCTCGCACTACGCCGAGCAGGCGATCCGCAGCCATGGCGTGCTGCGTGGCCTGACGCTGGCGAGCTGGCGGCTGCTGCGCTGCAATCCCTGGTCGAAGGGCGGGTATGACCCGGTGCCGGATGACGAAGGGCGGGTGGTGCCCTCGTGATCGAGCTGTTCATCGTCTTGCAGCAGATCGAGCAGGTGCTGCAGCACGTCATCGAGTTCTACCACGACCATTTCGGCGTCTCGTGGGGCTGGTCGATCGTGTTGCTGACGGTGACGGTGCGGATCGCGATCCTGCCGCTGACGATCAAGCAGTTCCGCTCGATGGCCGCCATGCAGCGCATCCAGCCGAAGGTGAAGGCGCTGCAGAACAAGTACAAGGGCAAGACCGACCCGGAGGCGAAGAAGCAGCAGCAGGCGGAGCTGATGGCGCTCTACAAGGAACACAACGTGAACCCGTTCGCGTCCTGCCTGCCGCTGGTGTTCCAGATGCCGGTGTTCATCGGCCTCTACCAGACGCTGCGCAACTTCCACCCGACCAGCGACGTCGCCTTCCTCGGCATCAACGACATCTTCGTGCCGCTGAACCAGATCGGCGGCGCCACTGAGGTGCATCATGGTGCTCGCCTACAGCCTGTCGATGCTGGGCTCGACGCTGCTGTTCTCGTTCGTCCAGGACCGCCAGCAGAAGTTCCTGTTCGCCAGCATGTCGGTGATCTTCATCCCCTTCATCCTGCGCGTGCCTGCGGGCGTCGGCATCTACTGGATCACCACCAACCTGTGGACGATCGGGCAGCAGGGCATCGTCAAGCGCACGATGGGCCATCACTTCCCGGTGGTGCAGAAGGAAGAGAAGCAGAAGCATGCGCAGCAGCCGCGCAGCTCGCGCAACCCACCAAAGGCCGATGGCGCAAAGCCCGACGGCGCCAAGCCGGCCGCCAAGCCGGCCGCCAAGAAGCCGGCCGGCTCATCGCGCAAGAAGCGGCGATGACCGACCAGCGGGCGGAAGTCGAATCGACCGGCGAAACGGTGGGCGAGGCCCGCTGGGCGGCGCTGCACGAGCTGGAACGCCGCTACCCGTCGCTCGATCGTGACGCCGTCGAGTTCGTGGTCGTGTCCGAGGGCGAGCGGGGACTGCTCGGCGTCGGGTACCAGCCGGCGCGTGTGCTGGCCTCCGTCATGGTCGACCCGGATGCGCCGGCGCTGCCGGCCGAGCGCGAGCCGGCAGCGGCGGACGACGGCGATTCGCCCGCCGCCGCGCGCGTGCGCGAGATGGTGGGGCGGATCCTGATCGCGATGGAGCTGGAGGGTGACATCGACCTCGAGGAGGGCGGCGGCGTCGTTACCGTGACCGTCCATGGCACCGAGCTGGGGCTGCTGATCGGCAAGCACGGCCAGACCATCGACGCCATCCAATATCTGGCGAACGCGATCCAGCACCGGCGCGAGGGGCAGCCGCTGGAGGTCGTGGTCGATGCGGAGGGATATCGCAAGCGCCGCGAGCGCACCCTGCATGACGTCGCTCAGCGCGCTGCAGCCGATGCGCTGAGCAGCGGTGAGCCGGTCGAGCTCGAGCCGATGACCTCGGTGGAGCGCAAGATCGTCCACACCAAGGTGCAGTCAATGGGCGGGCTCACCACCTCCAGCGAGGGCGTCGAGCCGAATCGGTACGTGGTCGTGCGGGCCGAAGAGGACGCGGTGTAAAACGTGAAACACCCGCCGCCGGCGCTCGAGCACTACTGCCGGCTGGTGGCGGACGCGCCGCTCTCGGTGACGGCGTTGCCGGATCAGGCCGCGATCAGGCGGGAGCTGGTGGAGGATGCCCTGCGGGCGCGACCGCTGATCGGGGAGTCGTTGCCGGAGCTGGTCGTGGACGTGGGCAGCGGCAACGGCTCGCCCGGCATCCCGCTGGCGATCGACTACGGCCGGCCGGTGACGCTGCTTGAAGCGGCATCGCGCAAGGCCGCCTTCCTGCGGCGGCTGGTGGCGGAGCTGGGGATCGAGGCGCCGGTGGTCGCCGAACGCTCGGAGCATTACGCGCGAGCGGCCGGCCGTGATCGCTTCGACCTGGTGTTGGCGCGGGCGCTGGCACCGCCGCCGGTGGCGCTCGAGCTGTGCCTGCCGCTGGCTCGGGCCGGCGGCAGGGTGGTGCTGTGGACGGGGGAGATCGATGGCGACGCTGATCGACGAGGTGGCCGGGCAGCTGGCCGCGCGGGTGTCGCGGGTCGAGCGCCTACGGCGGCCGCCGGGTGGTCGAGGTGGCCAAGCTGGGCGCGACGCCGGAGCGGTTTCCGAGACGCCCCGGAATGGCCGGTAAGCGTCCGCTGGCACCGCTACCATCGCGCTGATGAACTCGCGGGTCTACGCCTTGGCGAATCAGAAGGGCGGCGTCGGAAAGACCACCACGGCGATCAACATGGCCGCGTGTGTCGCCGAGGCCGGTACGCCCGTGCTGCTGATCGATCTCGATCCCCAGGCAAACGCCACCACCGGGCTCGGATTTCGCCCCGACCAGCTGGAGCTCAGCACCTACGACCTGCTGCATGGAAGCGCGCTCGACGACGTGGTGGTCGAGACCGCGGTGCCGAACCTGCACCTGGCGCCGTCGCACCCCGACCTGGCGGCCGCGCAGGTCGAGCTCGCGGCCGGCGACACCCTGCTGCGCGATCTGCTGGCCGGCATCGGTGACCGCTACCCCTACGTGTTCGTCGACTGCCCGCCGTCGCTGGGGCTGCTGACGGTGAACGCCCTCTCCGCCGCCAACCGGCTGATCGTGCCCGTGCAGTGCGAGTACTACGCGCTGGAGGGCCTGGCCCAGCTGCTGCAGAGCGTCGAGCTGGTGCGCACCAGGCTGAACCCGCGGCTGGGCGTGACCGGCGTGCTGCTGACGATGTACGACGCGCGCACGCACCTGGCCCGCGACGTCGCCAGCGAGGTGCGCGAGCACTTCGGGCCGCTGGTATTCGACACGGTGGTGCCCAGGAGCATCCGGCTGGCCGAGGCGCCCAGCCATGGTGTACCGATTACCCGGTACGATTCACGCTCTGCGGGCGCCGACGCGTACTACCGCGTCGCGCTGGAGGTGGTCGAGCGTGGCTAAGAATCGAGGACTGGGACGCGGCCTTGCGGCGCTCGTGGCCGAGTTCCCGGCCGGGCACGTCTCGCTGGTCGAGCTCGAGATCACCCAGGTGCGCCCCAACCCGCGGCAGCCGCGCACCCGCTTCGACCCGGAGTCGATTGCGGCGCTGGCCGAATCGATCAAGAGCCAGGGCATGGTGCAGCCGATCATCGTGCGCGATGCCGGCGACGGCTACGAGATCGTGGCCGGCGAGCGTCGCTGGCGCGCGGCGCAGAAGGCCGAGGTGACCACCATCCCGGCGATCGTGCGTCCGCTGGACGATCGCGACGCGATGATCGTGGCGCTGGCCGAGAACGTTGCCCGCGAGGACCTGAACCCGGTCGAGCAGGCCCGGGGCTATGCCGTGCTGTCCGACGAGCTCGATCTCAGCCAGACCGAGATCGCGCGCCGGGTCGGCAAGAGCCGCCCGGCCGTTGCGAACACGATGCGGCTGCTCGAGCTCCCCGACGACGTGCTGGAGCTGATCGCCGGCGGCAAGCTCAGCGAGGGTCACGGCCGCGCCCTGTTGCTCACGCCTGGGCACGACGAGCGGCTGGCGCTGGCCCGGCGGGCGGTGTCGCGGGGGCTGTCGGTGCGCGACGTCGAGGCCGCCGCCAAGCGGATGGGACGGGCGCGGCCGGCCAAGCGGGCGGGGGCCAGCTGGGTGGACGAGGAGCTCGCGCACCTGGCCGTGGATGCCGCCTGGGAGTCGCTGAAGCTGCGGGCGGCGGTGCGCTCGGGACCGCGCGGCGGCAGCGTCGAGATCCGCTTCAGCTCGGCCGCCGAGCTGGGCCGGATAATCGATCAGCTGCGCGCGGAGAGAGTCTCCTGGGCCGACTGACGGATGCCGCCGGCGCCGGCTTGGCGGCTCGATATACTTGCCGTCGCCGGGCGATTAGCTCAGTCGGTTAGAGCGCCGCTCTGATAAGGCGGAGGTCCCTGGTTCGAATCCAGGATCGCCCATCTCCGGTCACATCGCGTACCGATCTCCGCCGCAGTCGGTGGCATAATCGAGGTGTGCAGGAGGTCAGCATCTACGGGGTCTCGTTCGACATGGTCGGGAAGCAGCCGATCGTGCTGCTCAAGACCCTGGACGGGAACAAGTTCCTGCCGATCTGGATCGGCCACCCGGAGGCGGCCGCGATCCTGGTCAAGCTGCAGGGCTCGCCCACCCCGCGGCCGATGACGCACGACCTGGTCGCCGACATGCTGGGTGAGATGAATGCCCAGGTCACCAAGATCGCCGTGACCGAGCTGCGCGAGAGCACCTTCTATGCCGTGATCACGCTGCAGGTGAACGGCTCGGAGATCGACGTCGACTCGCGGCCGTCGGATGCGCTGGCGCTGGCGGTGCGCACCAGCGCGCCGATCTTCGTGGCCGACCAGGTGATCGACGACTCGGCCATCGAGTTCGGCGGCGAGCCGGAGGATGAGGCCGAGGTGGTCGACGAGTTCAAGAAGTTCCTGGAGAATGTCAACCCGGACGACTTCGCGGAGAGCTGAGGGCTCGCGCCGCTAGAGGCTTTCGGCCTGCCGGTCGAGGTCACGCGCGATCACCAGCCGCTGCACCTCGGCGGTACCGTCCACCACCTGCAGCATCTTCGCCAGCGCGATGAACCGCGCCAGCGGGTGGTCGTTCAGCCAGCCGTAGGCGCCCAGCACCTCGCTGCAGGTGATCGCCGCGCGCAGGGCGGCGTCCGGTGCGAACCGCTTCGCGTGCGCCACCGCCACCGGCCCCGCGGGCGTGCCCAACCGTTCCGCCGCCGCCGTAACCAGCAGGCGTGACGCCTCGAGGTCGGTGGCGGCGTCCGCGAGCATCCAGCGGATGCCCTGGAAGTCCAGCACCCGTTCGCCGAATGCCTGCCGGTCTCGGGCGTAGCGCAGGGCCGTGTCCAGCGACTCCGCGTGCAGGCCGGTCGCGATCGCGGCGATGTCGCAGCGGGCGACGTCGATCGCGGCCAGCGCTGCCCGCATGCCCGTACCGGCCGGCACCAGCTGCTGCGCCGGCGTGTCCTCCAGCAGCATCTCGCCGATCGGCAGGAAGGCCGAGGCGGCCTTGTCGTAGATGCGCGGGAACGAGACGCCCTGCGCCCGCCCGTCGACCGCCATGATCGCGATGTCGCGGTGGCCGGCCCCGTCGCCCGTGTGGCACACGACCAGGAACAGATCGGCCTCGCCCGCCAGCGACACCCACGCTTTGCGGCCGCTGACGCGCCAGCCCTGCCCGTCCGGGCGAGCAACCGTCGTGATCGCGGTGGCGTCCGATCCGGCCTGCGGCTCGGTCAGCGAGAAGCCGCCCAGCGCGTCGCCGGTCCGCAGCCGCTCGCCCCACGTCGCGATCAGCTCCGGCGAGCCGGCGCCGTGCAGGGCTGCCGCAACGGCGTTGTGCATCGACAGCGAGAAGGCGAACGCCGCGTCTCCGCGTCCCAGCTGCTCGAACACCCGCATGCCGTTCGGGTACGACAGCCCCAGCCCGCCGGCCGGCTCCGGCACGAACAGCGCGGTCAGCCCGGAGGCCGCCGCCAGCTCGCGCGGGTAGCGCCCGCTGCGGTCCCAGCCCGGCGCCTCCGTGCGCACGTGGTCGTCGACCAGGGCCTGTGCCCGGTCGACGATCGTCTCCGCGGCGGTCATCCGCGGATCATAGGACTGCGGCTTGCCTCGGCGGGCGACTCCTGCTTTGCTAAGGGGTACTCGAGAAAGGAGCCCCGATGCAGCGCAATGGGAGCGGCGCGGCACGGTTTGCGGAGCGGCGGGTGCAGGGCGTCGGCGACGACGGCGCCGATGACCAGATCACGATCTGGATTGAGCGCCGTGCCGGGGCGGTGTGGGCCGTCGGCCGCGCGGTCGACCTGGATCAGCGCGCCGATGGTGCGGTGCACGCGGACGACTACGTGTTCGAAGGATTCGAGATGGGCGATGCGCTGGAGGCTGCGAACGAGGCGCTGCAGGCCGATCTGGACGTGAGCCGCGATGAGGGTCGGCCGCAGTCGGTGGAGCCGTTCCAGGAGCGCGAACTGCTGGAGCCGCTGGAGCGCTGGTTCTTCGGCCGCTCGCCGCGATAACTAGCTGGGCTAGCCGAGCACGGTCACGGCCAGCAGCACCACGTTCATCGCGATCACCAGGCACGACACCAGCACGGCTAGGCCGTGCAGGATGCGGCCGTTGGCCATGTCGCCCATCACGTCGCGGCGGCGCGTCAGCCACACCAGCGGAATCACCGCGAACGGCAGCACCAGCGACAGCACCACCTGGCTGGCCACCAGTGTGTCGAGCACGTTCGCGCCCAGGGCGATCACCACGAGCGCTGGGATCATGGTGATGAACCGCCGCAGGAACACCGACACCTTCCACTGCATGAACCCGTCCACGATCATCTGGCCGGCCATCGTCCCCACCGTCGAAGAGGACAGGCCGGAGGCCAGCAGCGCGATGCCGAAGGCGTAGGCCGCACCCTCCCCCAGCAGCGGCTTTAGCGTGGCCTGGGCGTCCTCGAGCCCGCTGACCGGCACGCCGCTCGAGAAGAACACGGCTGAGGCCATGATCACCATCGAGGAGTTGATCAGCCAGGCGCCGTTCATGGCCAGCGCGATGTCGACCAGCTCGCGGCGGAAGTGCTGGTGCTTGCTGTTGCCGTCGAGCAGCTTGTTGCGTGGCTGCACCAGCCCGGAGTGCAGGTAGACGACGTGCGGCATCACCGTGGCGCCGACCATGGCCACGGCCACGTACACGGCGCTCGGGGTCAGGTTCGGCACGAGCATGCCGTGCAGGATGCCCGCCGGGTCGGGGTTGGAGATGAAGACCTCGACGAAGAAGCACGCGCCGATCACGGCCACGAAGGCGATGATCAGCATCTCGAAGCGGCTGTGCCCGCGCTGCTGGACGGCCAGCATCGCGAACGACAGCACCGCGGTTATCAGCGCCGATGGAAACAGCCCCAGCCCGAACAGGATCTGCATGCCGACGGCTGCGCCCAGGAACTCGGCCAGGTCGGTGGCCATGGCCGCCGCCTCCGCGGACAGCCACAGCCAGATGCGCGTGCGGCGGGTGCTGTGGGCGCGGATCGCCTGGGGCAGGGTCATGCCGGAGGCGATGCCGAGCTTGGCCGAAAGCGACTGGATCAGGATCGCCATCAGGTTCGACAGCAGCAGCACCCACAGCAGCATGTAGCCGTAGTCGGCGCCGGCCTGGATGTTGGTCGCGAAGTTGCCGGGGTCCATGTAGGCCACGCTGGCAACGAACGCCGGGCCCAGGAACGGCAGCACCCGCCGCACGCGCGCGAACGGCGATCGCAGGCCCTGCATCGGGGCGACGGCGGTCTGCAGCGATCGCGAGGTCATACCGGCCCCACCCGGATCCGCTCCGCGACGGCCACGCCCAGCGACTGCTGGATGCCGTCCACCTCCAGGGACACCGGGCCGTCGAACGGCGCCTTGTCGACCATCCGCACGCGCGCCTCCGGCACCATGCCCAGGCTGGCCAGGTAGCGCAGCAGCGGGGCGTCGTCGGGGACGCGGCAGATCACCGCATCATCGCCCGGCTCCAGCTCGAGCAGCGCCCGGCTGGTCTCGGCCGGCAGCGTCAGGTCGGGCCCGGGAATCGGATCGCCGTGGGGGTCGGTGTCCGGGTAGCCGAGCGCGCGATCGAGCGCCGCCTCGAGCTCCTCCGACAGCACGTGCTCAAGCCGTTCCGCCTCCACATGCACGCTGTCCCATGGCAGCCCCAGCGCTTCGGTCAGGTACAGCTCCAGCAGCCGGTGGTGCCGCAGCACCTCGACCGCCACCCGGTTGCCGGCGTCGGTCAGCTGCGCGCCGTGGTACGGCCGATGCTCGACCAGTCCCAGCTCGGCGAGCTTCTTGACCATGGCCGTGGCGGCTGCGGCCGATACGCCCATCTTCTCGGCGATCTCGTTCGTGGTCGCCAGTTTGTCCGACTGCGCTTGCAGCAGGTAGATCTGCTTGACGTAGTCCTGAACGGCTTCGGATTGCATCCAATCCGAAGTTTAGCCAAGATTAAACCTGGAATCAACCGACTACGGTGAGCGGCGGCAGATCTCCTGCAAACAGGCCCGCCGCGCGGCCCGTTCGCTCGAGCACCGCGAGCGCCCGCGCACCTTCGGGGCCGAGATCGACGGTGTGGTCGTTGACGTACAGCTCGACATAGGGCCAGATCACGCTCTCGTCCATCTCCTGGGCGTGGCGCCGGATGGTGACCAGCGCCTCGTCGCGGTTGGCCCACCCGTAGGCGATCGACTCCCGCAGCAGGCTCGCGAACTCGGCGGCGAATGCCGTCGGGCAGCGCCCGGTCGGCCAGGATCCCGCCCAGCGGCACCGGCGCATCCGCCAACCGCTCGAACGACATGCCCAGGTCCTCTACCAGCGTCAAGCCGTCGCGCTGGTAGGTGAGCCGGCCCTCGTGGATGAGCACGCCCAGGTCGGCGTCGCCGCGCAGGAGCGCGGGCCCGATGTCGGTGAACACGGTCTGGTTGATCGTGCCCTGGTGCGGGTGCAGGCAGTGGTAGAGCAGCGTTGCCGTGGTGGTCTTGCCCGGGCACAGCACCCGCGACTGCGGTGACGGGGCTGTTCCCGGCCCGGCCGCGACCAGCAGCGGGCCGACGCCGAACCCGAGCGCGGCGCCACTGGCCAGCACCACGAACCGGTCGGAGAGCAGCAGAGCGGCGTGGAAGCTGGCCTTGGCGATGTCGTAGCGGCCGGCGAACAGCCCGTCGTTCAACTGCTGCACGTCGACCAGCTCCACGTCCAGCTCGAACCCGCGCATGTCGATACGGCGCTCCAGGATCGCGTGAAAGGCGAACGTGTCGTTGGGGCAGGGGGAGATGCCGACGCGCAGCTTCACGATGCCAGCATGCTATCCAGCCGCTCGCGCAGCGCATCCAGCGCCGGATCCAGCGACCAGCCGGCCACGTCGCGGTCGCCGGCCATGTTCGATACCGCCCGTAGCATCGTGCAGGGGATCTCGCCGGTCATTGCCGCCAGGGCAACCGCGTATCCTTCCATCTCCTCGAGCACCGCCCGCGGCTCGGCCGCGCGACGCGCATCGGGCCTGGTCGAGCGACTCCGATGCGCGTGCCACCGAAAGCGCCAGTCCGTCCTGCCCGTCGAGCGCCGCCTCGTCGCTGTCGGCGAACCCCAGCTGGGCCGGCGTCCGGTCGCCGACGCCGAGGCCGTGGCAGCGCACCAGCCCGGGCGCCAGCACCGCGCCGATCGGGGCCAGCTCGGCGTCGTAGCTCCCGGCCACACCGGCCAGCACCAGCCGCTGCGGCCGGTGCCGGGCGATCGCGTGCATCGCGCCCACGCCGGCCCGGGCCAGGCCGAAGCCGCACAGCTCTAGCGGCGCGTGCCTGAGCGCCAGCCGCCGCGCCTCGAGCTCGGTCGGGACGAGCACGAGCGTGACGGGCGCCGTGCTCACACGATCTCGACCATCCGCTCGATCGCGCCGCGCGCCCGCGCGGCGACGTCGTCGGGGACGGTCACTGGGTACTGCATCTCGCGCAGGCTGTCCCGCAGCTTGGGCAGGGTGATCTGCTTCATGTAGCGGCATACCGCCCGCTCCGACATCGCGTAGAACCGCTTGTCGGGCGCCTCCTTGCGCAGCCTGTGCAGGATGCCGGTCTCGGTTGCGACCACGAACTCGCTGCGCTGCGACGATGCCACGTGGCGCACCATTCCCTCGGTCGACAGCACGTGGGTGGTCTCGGCCAGCTTGGCGTCGTGCGAGGCCGCGTACAGGCACTGGCTGGCGCAGCCGCATTCCGGGTGGATCAGCAGGTCGGTCTCGGGCCGCTGCTCCATCATCCGGCTGACGTCCTGCGGGCGGATGCCGGCGTGGACGTGGCACTCGCCGGGCCAGATCTTCATGCGCCGGCCGGTCAGCCGCTCCAGGTAGGCGCCGAGGAACATGTCCGGCAGAAACAGGATGTCGCGGTGCTCGGGAACGGCCTCGATGATGGCGCGCGCGTTCCCCGACGTGCAGCAGTAATCGGACAGCGCCTTCACCTCGGCCGTGGTGTTGACATAGCTGACAACA
The DNA here is from genome assembly GCA_963766445.1 of uncultured Actinomycetes bacterium. GTDB lineage: Bacteria > Actinomycetota > Thermoleophilia > Gaiellales > JAICJC01 > JAICYJ01. The sequence continues at coordinate 73,900 of CAVXZW010000021.1, forward strand.
ACCGCGCCCGGGTTCTCCTGCTTCCAGCGCTCGAGCGCCTCGGCGTCGATGCTGGCCGCCAGCGAGCAGCCTGCTTCCAGGTCGGGGATCAGCACGGTGCGCTCGGGCGCCAGGATGGCGGCCGTCTCGGCCATGAAGTGCACGCCCGGCGAACACGATCACGTCGGCGTCGGTGGCGGCCGCCTGCTGCGACAGGCCCAGCGAGTCGCCGACGTAGTCGGCCACGTCCTGCACCTCGGCGACCTGGTAGTTGTGGGCCAGGATCACGGCGTTGCGCTCGCGTGCCAGCGTGCGCACCTCGTCTTGCATGGTCTCGATATCGGGTTCGGTCAGGATGCTGATGGTGGTACCTCCAGTGCGATGTCGAGCGCGCGCACCGAGTGCGTGAGCGCTCCCACCGAGATCGCATCGACCCCGGTCTCGGCCACCTCGCGGATGGTGTCGGTGGTGATGCCGCCGGACGCCTCCAGGCGTGCCCGGCCGGCCGTCGTCGCCACCGCCCGGCGCAGCTGCGCGGGCGGCATGTTGTCGAGCAGGATCACGTCCGCGCCGGCATCGAGCGCCTGCTGCAGCTGGTCGAGCGTGTCGACCTCGACTTCGACCGGGCGTCCTGGGTGGCGCACGGCGGACGCGCTCGATCGCGGCCGGCACGCCTCCGGCGACGGCCACGTGGTTGTCCTTGATCAGCACGGCGTCGTGCAGACCGGCGCGGTGGTTGGTGCCGCCGCCGCAGGCCACGGCGTTCTTGTCCAGCACGCGCAGGCCGGGGGCCGTCTTGCGCGTGTCCAGCAGCTGCACGCCGGTTCCGTCCACCAGGTCGGCGTAGCGCCGTGTGGTCGTGGCGATGCCGGACATTCGCTGCAGCAGGTTGAGCGCGGTGCGCTCGCCCGTCAGCAGCGCCCGCACGGACGCGTGCAGCCGGGCCACAACCTGGGGCGGGTGCTCGATGCGATCGCCGTCCTCGGCGAGCCGCTCGATGCGAGCCTCGGGGTCGAGCTCGAGCAGCACCGCGAACGCCTGGTCGAGCCCGCAGATGACGCCCGCCTCGCGCACCACGACGTCGGCGCTGCCGCGCAGATCGGCGGGCACGATCGCGTCGGTGGTGACGTCGCCGCTGCCGACGTCCTCGGCGAGGGCGCGGGCGATCACACTGTCTGGGGCTGGGCCGGGCACGGCATCCTATGGGCGAGGGCGGGGTCTTCGGAGGGGAAGTCGAGCCGCACGTGCGCGCCCCGGCTCTCGTGACGCCGGAGCGCCGCGGCGGCGATCAGCTGGGCGACGTCGCGTGGGTTGGAGGCCGGCTGGTCGGCGAGCCACTCCAGCATCCGCTCCAGCCCGGCGGCCTCGCGCAGCGGGCCGGCATCGCTCCACATCCGGCGCCGCAGCTCGGCCAGCGGCGCGCCGGCCAGCGGATGCCGTGGCGGGTCGGTCTCCGCCTGAACCGGCGCGGCGTCCAGCCCGGCGGCGACCGCGCGGTGGGAGAAGACGAAGCATTCGAGCAGCGAGTTCGACGCCAGCCGGTTCGCGCCGTGCACGCCGCTTGACGCGCACTCGCCCACGGCGTAGAGGCCGGCGATGTCGCTGGCGCCGTCCAGGCCGGTGGCGATCCCGCCCATCAGGTAGTGCGCCGCCGGCGACACCGGCAGCCGGTCGCGGGTCAGGTCGAGGCCGGCTCGCGCGGCGCCCTCGACCAGGTTCGGGAACCGGTCGCGCACGGCGGCGGCGTCCAGGTGGCCCAGCGTCAGGTAGCTGACCGCTCCGCCGGCCAGCCGGTTCTGGATCTCCCGGGCCACGACATCGCGCGGCGCCAGCTCACCGTCGGGGTGCACGTCTCGCATGAATCGCCGGCCGCGATCGTCGACCAGATGGGCGCCCTCGCCGCGCACCGCCTCGGAGATCAGGAAGGCCCGGTCGCCGACCGCGAGCGCCGTGGGGTGGAACTGCACGAACTCCATGTCCGAGATGGTCGCCCCGGCCCGGCGTGCGATCGCGATGCCGTCACCGAGCGCTCCCGGAGGGTTGGTGGTGCGGGCGTACAGCGCGCCGGCGCCGCCGGTGGCGATCAGCGTCATCCGCGATCGCAGCGGCCGTAGCTCGTCGTGGCCGATCACCCATGCTCCGGCACAGCCGCCGCCATCGGCGATCAGCTCCAGCATCGCCGTGTGCTCGAGCACGCTGATCAGCGGCTGGGAGCGGACGCGGGCGATCAGCACCTCGGAGATGTGCTGGCCCGTGGCGCTGCCGCCCGCGTGCAGGATCCGCCGGCGGCCGTGGCCGCCCTCGCGGCCCAGCGCCAGGTGACCGTCGCGGTCGCGGTCGAACGGCACGCCCATGCGCTCCAGGTCGGCCATCCGGTGCGGGGCATCGGACACCAGCAGCTCGACCGCGCGCGGGTCGCAGAGCCCGCGTCCGACCAGCATCGTGTCCGCCATGTGCTGTGACGGGTCGTCATCCGGCCCGATCGCGGCGGCGACGCCGCCCTGGGCGTAGAACGAGTTCGACGACTGCAGCGATCCCTTGCTGACCAGGGTCACGCGTGCCCCCAGCTCGGCCGCTTGCAGAGCCGCGTAGAGGCCCGCCAGGCCGGCGCCGGCGACGAGCAGGTCGACCGTGTGATGGTCGTCTCGGATCACGGCCCGCGCATATTAGCTCAAGTGACTAAAACTTGCCGTGGGGAATATGCGGGCGTCAGCGACGTTGACCGATTCGGATGTTACTGGTTGCTGATAGCGTGGGACTCGTGGCCGATCCTCCTTCCGATCAGGCGGAGCCGACGGCCGCCGCCGAACGGGCGGCGGAGGCGCGCGATCGCGTCCACTTCGAGGAGGAGGCGCTCGAGCACGCCGACCAGCTGTACCGGATCGCCCTGCGGCTGAGCGGGTCGCAGCAGACCGCCGAGGAGCTGGTGCAGGAGACCTATCTGCGCGCGTTTCGCGGCTGGCGCGGGTACCGGCCGGGCAGCAACCTCGCGGCCTGGCTGGCCACGATCCTGCGTAACGTGTTCCTCGACGAGGCCCGCAAGCAGAGCCGGCGCCCGGCCCAGGAGTCGTTCGAGGACACCTCCGAGTACTACCTCTACAACCACCTCTCCGAGGCCGGCGCCGAGCCGCAGGAGGCGGTGCTGAACCGGCTCTCCGGCGGTGCCATCGCCGAGGCGCTGGGCGACATCCCACCCACGTTCCGCGAGGTCGTGGTGCTGGTCGACATCGGGGATTTCAGCTACCAGGACGCCGCGGACATCCTTGGCGTTCCGATCGGGACGGTCATGTCGCGGCTGCACCGCGGACGCCGTGCCCTCAAACAGGCGTTGGCAAGCAGAGCATCGGAGGACGCGTCATGAGCCTTGATCCATGTCTGGGCGTCGAGAGCCAGCTGCAGCCCTACCTCGACCGGCAGCTGACGCCGGATGAGGTATCGATGATCGAGCAGCACCTCGGCACCTGCGCCTACTGCCGCGAGCGCTACCACTTCGAGGCCAAGCTGCGTGACACCGTGAAGACCGTCTGTTGCGGCGATCCGGTGCCGGAGGGGCTGGTCGAGCGGGTGCGGCTGCACTGCCGCGGTCAGGGCGCCGCGTAATCCACGTCGCCGGGCTCGGGCAGCCCGCGGCAGTCGACCAGCCTCGCCTCGAGGTCGCGTCCGGGGGTGTCGCCGGCCTCGGGCAGCGCCCCCCAGCAGGCGCGGGGCAGCACCACGGGGTGTGAGCGTCCGCCGCCGTAGTCCGCCGCGCGAACGCCGTGCCCGGCGGCCGCCGTGCGCCGGATCGCCCGCGGGTCGAGCCCCGGGCCGTCGCCCAGCACCACGAGCGCCTCGTCGATCCGTGCCGGTAGCGCCTCCAGGGCCGTTCTCAGCGATGCCGCCTGTCCGTCCGCCCAGCGCGGTGACACGACGGCGACCGCACCGTGCAGGGGCACGTCCGCCGTGATCTGCTCGGCGCGCGCGCCGAGCACCACCAGCCGGGGGGCGATCCCGGATCGCTCGACTGCGATCAGCACCCGCTCCAGCATGGTGGTGCCGTCGATCACGTGCAGCTGCTTGGGGCCGCCGAAGCGCCGGCCCTCGCCCGCGGCCAGCACAACGGCGGCGATCGTGTCGCGGGGTTCGTCGTCCACGAGCCAACCGTAGCCTGCGTGGTAGGTTGCCGCCATGACTGACAACTTGCTTATTCATGCGGATTCCCATCGCGACGCCGACATGTTCGTCGCCACCGGAGTGGCCGTGGTCGACCCGTTCACCTACCTGGAGCTGAACGGGCAGCGCGTGATCGTAGCGAGCGTGCTCGAGGCCGACGTGATCCGCCGCGACTCACGCGCCAGCGACGTCTGGACCGACGATCAGTTCGGCGGCCGCGAGCTGATGGCCAAGGGATGGAGCTACCACGACGCCGAGATGGAGGTCGTGCGGCGGGTGCTCGAGAAGGCCGGCGCCCAGGCCGTCGTCGTTCCGCCCTCCTTCCCGGTCAGCCTGGCCGACTACCTGCGCGGCAAGGGCCACACGGTCACCCCCGACCGCGACCTGTTCGAGCGGCGGCGCCGCAGCAAGGACGCCGACCAGCTGGCCGCGATCAACGTCGCCCAGCGCGCAACCGAGCAGGCCTTCCGGTCGGTGCGGGAGTTGCTGGGCTCGGCAACGCCTCAGGAGTCGGGTGTGCTGATGGCGGACGGCGAGCAGGTCACGTGCGAGCGCGTCCGCGATGCGATCGTGGGCACGCTGCGCGAGCACGGCTGCGAGGGCGAGCCGCCGCTGGTCGGCGCCGGCCCTCGCGGTGCGCTGGTGCACGATCTCGGCAGCGGCCCGATCCACGCCGGCGAGCCGGTGATCGTGGACATCTTCCCGCGCCACGCCGCCAGCCGGTACTGCGCCGACATGACCCGCACGTTCTGCTTCGGCGAGGCGCCGGAGCGGCTGCGCGTGATGCACGCCACCGTGCTCGACGCGCTCAAGCGCAGCACCGAGGCGATCACCGACGGCGTGGCCGGGACCGTGCCCTGGGAGGTGGCCTGCGACGCGATCGAAGCGGGCGGCTTCCGCACCCAGCGGGGGCTCGCCGACGGCGAGAGCCTGGGCGAGGACTTCTTCCACGGCCTCGGGCACGGGGTCGGGATCGAGGTGCACGAGGCGCCGTACATGGGCCTCGGCTGCAAGCAGCCGCTGGCGGCCGGCGACGTGGTCACGGTCGAGCCCGGCGTCTACCGCAAGGACTTCGGCGGCGTGCGGCTCGAGGACCTGGTGGTCGTCACCGGCGGCGAGCCGGACGTGCTCACGCAGTTCGACTACGAGCTCGAGATCCGTCCCTAGAGTCGAAGGCGGCTCACGCCGTCAGGATGTCGAAGAACCGCTGCTCGTCCTCGAACGGGCCGACCAGGCTGAAGTTGAGGCCGTCGTCGACGATCACCTGCCGCGCCACCCGCTGGATGTCCTCGACCGTCACTGCCTCGACGCCGTCCAGCACCTCGTCGATCTCGGCCACCCTGTCCTCGAGCACCTCGCGGCGCAGCCCGAACATGAGCAGGCCCTTGGGATCCTCGAGCTGCAGCACCATGCGGCCCTTCAGGTAGTTCTTGCAGCGGCGCAGCTCGTCGTCGGCGATCGGTTCGTCGGCGATCTTGCGGAACTGGGCCACGATGGTGGCCACGGCCTGGTCGATCCGCTCGGTGTCGACACCCGCCTGGGCGAACAGGGTGCCGGTGTCGTGGTAGCTCTGGTGGTAGCCGAAGACGTAGTAGGCGAGGCCGAGCCGCTCGCGCACCTCGATGAACAGGCGCGAGGACATGCCACCGCCCAGCACCGCGGTCAGCACCTGCATCGCGTAGCGGTCGGGGCTGGTGGTCTGAATGCCGCGGACGCCGAGCCGCAGGTGGGCCTGGTCGGAGTCGCGGGTCTCGAGCAGCACCCGCGGCTCGGTCTGGACGAAGTCGACCGGGCTCCAGTCGCCGCTGGGCCGGTCGTCGAGGTGTCCGAACTGGGCCTCCACCTCGGCCAGAAAGTCGCCATCGACGGCTCCGGCGGCGCCCACCACCATCCGCCGCGGCGTGTACCAGTCGTGCAGATAGTCGACGAACGTCTGCCGGTTGGCCGCCCGGATCGTCTCCTTGGTGCCGATGATGTCCCAGCCCAGCGGCTGGTCGCCGAACAGGAGCGTCTCGTAGACCGAATCGATCCGGTCACGGGGCGTGTCCACGTACATGTTCAGCTCCTCGATGATCACGCCCTTCTCGCGCTCGATCTCCTCCGCGTCGAAGCGTGACGAGAGCAACTGGTCGGCCAGCACGTCCAGGGCCAGCGCGCGGTGTTCGGCCGCGCACTTGATGTAGTAGCCGGTGTACTCCTTGCCGGTGAACGCGTTGAACTCACCGCCGATGCCGTCCACCTCGGCCGAGATGTCCTTGGCGGTGGGTCGCTTCTCGGTGCCCTTGAAGAACATGTGCTCGGCGAAGTGGGCGATGCCGTTGGTCTCGCGGTTCTCGTAGCGGCTGCCCGCGGCGAGCATCACCATCACCGCCACTGACTTGGCGCCGGTCATGGGGTGGGTGACGACGCGCAGGCCGTTGGGAAGAACGGATTTGGTGAACATGGCCGCTATCGTAGACGGCCCTGCGCGTCGTTGCCGGTGAGCCTCAGCGGGTGCCGACCGGGCCGTTTGCTCTGCAGCTCTGGATCAGGGTCGCGGGGTGGCCGTCGGCCGCGTCGCGGTACATCTTGCGGGTGTACTGGATGCCGCCGTCGGAGGCGAAGATGGCGAACGGTGGCTTCGTGCCGGCGGGCGGCGCCACGTTCTCGGGCGAGCCCGGAGGTGCGACCACGACGTGGTGCGCCAGCAGGTCGTCGAGTGCCGCGTGGGCCTGCCGCCCGGCCGCTGCGTCCCCGTTGCGGATGGTGTCCACCCAGTAGCACTCCCACGCCGTCTGCGAGATGGCGACGGCGGTGCCGCCGGGCTGGGTGCGCGAGGTGACGGTGGCGGGCGGGAGCGTGCGGTCCGGCCAGTGCTCGCCTGGGGGCAGCGTCAGCTGACGGGTGGCATCGCGGTAGAGACGCTGCCATTCGCGGGGGCTCTTGACGATAGTGGAGTCCGTGTGCCAGCCGAACAGGTTGAACCCCGTCACGGCGAAGGCGGTGCCCGCGGTCAGACATAGGACGGCCACGGCGATGCATCCGATCAGCAGCCGCCGCCGTCCGGAGCGGCTGATCTGCGGCTGCTCGTGGTCCTGCCGAGTCGCCACGATCTGCGCGAACAGCGCGTCGCGGTCGATCGCGTCGGTGATGTCGGGCCGGGCCCTGAAAAGACGATCCATGCTGCGGCTCATGTCGACTCCATTCCGACGGTGTGGGATCCGTTGATGCCGCCCTGCTGCGCCGAGAGCGCCTGCTCGAAGCGGCGTCGTGCGCGGTATAGCCGGACGCGGAAGGCGACCGGGCTGATGCCAGCCACCCTGGCCGCCTGGGCCGGTGTCAGGTCGTCCCAACTCACGAGCAGCAGCGCGTCGCGGTCGGCGGGGCGGAGCTGCATCAGCGAGGCGGTGACGGCCGGGTCGCCGCTCTCGGCCTCCGGCGCGGGCATCTCGGCGTGCTGCTCGTCGAACGGTGCCTGGCGCCGGTTCGTCGGCGCTCCGCCATCAGCAGGTTGCGGGCCGTGACGAACAGCCACGGCCTGGGGTCGTCGGCCGGAAGCGACGGCAATCTGCGCCAGGCGATGGCCATCACCTCGGCGGCGATGCCCTCCGGGATCGCGGCTGCCGCGTGCGGCTGCGTATCGCACGATCGCGCCGAGGTTCTGAAAGATCTCGGCGAAGCGCGCCTCGGCGCCCTCGGCGTCGGTGTGCGTGTGGGTCATGCTGCTACATGTCGTTGCACGTCGAAAGTGTTACACCCGGTGGCGCCGTGATGCCGATCACGGCCCGCCGTATGCGACACTCGCCCTGATGAGCATGGAGGTGACAGCGGAGCACATCGACATCGCTGCGGCCGACGGCGTGGCGGATGCGGTCTTTGTGCGACCGGCGTCGGGAGGGCCGCATCCGGGTGTGCTGCTGTACATGGATGCCTACGGGATCCGCCCGGCGCTCGAGGCGCACGCCGTACGGCTGGCCGCGGGCGGCTACTGCGTGCTCGTGCCGAACCTGTTCTACCGGCATGGCCGCTCGCCGGTGCTCGAGAACCTCGAGCAGCTGATGCAGTCGGAGACCGCTCGGCGCTATTCGCAAACTCGGCCCCAAGATCCAGGCCGTAACGCCGGAGGCCGCCAATGCCGACGCCAACGTCTGGCTGGGGTTCCTGCGCGATCGCGTCGGAGGTGCGAGACGGGCCGATCGGCACCGTCGGGTACTGCATGGGCGGGCGCTTCAGCCTGCGCGTATCGGGAGAGTTCCCAGAGGCTGTGGCGGCAGCCGCCAGCTTCCACGGCGCCGGCATGGCCACCGACCAGCCCGACAGCCCGCACCTGGCCGCCGTGCGCGCCGCCGGCGAGCTGTACATCGGCCACGCGGATAACGACCGCGGGATGGATCCGGAGCAGATGGGCCGGCTGACCCGGGCGCTGGCCGAGGCTCACGTGCGGCACACCGGCTGAGCTGTACGTGGGCGCGTTGCACGGCTAGACCCAGACCGACTCGCAGGTCTATGACGAGGCCGCCACCGAGCGGCACTGGTCGCGCCTGCTGGAGCTGTTCGGCCGCGTGCTACGCCCTCGACCGCGACGGGTGAGGGCCGGTCCAGCTCCGCCAGCTTGCGCTCCAGCAGCCGCCGTTCGGCGTCATCGTGCACCAGCTCCAGCGCCCGCCGGTAGGCGCCGCGGGCCTCGTCGGTGCGGCCCAGTCGCCGCAGCATCTCGCCGCGGGTCGAGTGCAGGTAGCGGTAGTCGCCGAGGTCGATGCGATCGACGATCGCGAGGCCGGCCGACGGGCCCTCCACCTCGGCTACGGCGACGGCGCGGTTCAGCTCCACCACCGGCGAGCCGGTCTGCCGTGACAGCTCGCCGTAGAGCGCGGCGATCTGCGGCCAGTCGCGCGGCCGGTCGGCGTGCAGCGACGCGATCGCGGCCTGGACGACGTAGGGCCCGTGCCCGTGCAGCGCCAGCGCGCGGTCGAGCACGGTGCGGCCGTCCTCGATCTGGGCGCGCGTCCCAGAGCGCCTGGTCCTGGTCGGCCAAGCAGCACCAGGTCGTCGCCTCGGAATCGTGCCTCGCGGCGGGCGTCGAGCAGCAGCATCAGCGCCAGCAGCCCCTGCACCTCGGGCTCGTCCGGCATCAGCTCGGCCAGTGCACGGCCCAGCCGGATCGCCTCGGCGGCCAGGTCGCCGCGGCCCGCGTACCCCTCGTTGAAAATCAGGTAGACGACCGCGAGCACCGCGTCCAGGCGCTCCGGTAGCAGGTGGGCGGGCGGCACCCGGAACGGGATGCCGGCGGCCGCGATCTTGCGCTTGGCCCGCACCAGCCGCTGGGCCATGGTCGGCTCCGGCACCAGGAAGGCGCGCGCGATCTCGGCGGTCGTGAGGCCGCCCAGCGCGCGCAGGGTCAGCGCCACCTGCGCGTCGGTGGCCAGCGCCGGATGGCAGCAGGTGAACACCAGCTCCAGCCGCTCGTCCGGAAATATGGTCGTGTCGTCCATCTCCACCTCCGCGGCCTCGGCGCCCGGAGCCGTCGCGTCTTTGCGGCCAGCGTGCGGTCGCGCCGGATCCGGTCGATTGCGCGGTTGCGGCCGGTCGCGATCAGCCAGGCGCCGGGGTTGGCCGGCGTGCCGTCCACCGGCCAGCGCCTGGCGGCGATCGCGAACGCCTCCTGGGCGGCTTCCTCGGCGAGGTCGAAGTCGCCGAGGAAGCCGATCAGCGTGGCGAGCACGCGGCCCCACTGGTCGCGGAAGGCCTGCTCGAGCGGTGCTACCACTCAACCACCGGGCGCACCTCGATGGCACCGCCCATGGAGGCTGCCGGGATGCTGGCCGCCAGCTCGATGGCGGCGTCGAGGTCGTCAGCCTCGAAGATCAGGTACCCGCCCAGCGCCTCCTTGGTCTCGACGAACGGGCCGTCGGTGGTCAGCGTGCGGCCGTCCTGCACGCGCACCGTGGTGGCGGTCTCGGGCGGTGCCAGACCGAGACCGGCCGTCACGCCCGGGTTCTCGTTGATCTTCTGGTAGGCGGCGTAGACAGCGTTCTGCTCGTCCTGCGACAGCCGCCCCAGTCCTCGGGTGAGTTCGGCGTGGGGGTGGTGCCCTGGTGGATCAGCAGCATGTACTTCATGGTGTCCTCCTTCGTGGGATCGTCGTGTCTAGACGAAGGGGGTGGCCGTTTCTCGACACCGCCGGCCTGATGGTACGTTCTTGATCGACACGCGCCGGTTGGGCGGCGGATGTCCCGGTATCGTTCCGGCCTTGTGAGACTGCTCGTCGCCCGCTGCGAGATCGCCTATCACGGCCGTGCCACCACGCGCCTTGCCCTCGGCGACCGCGTGATCCTGTTCAAGGACGACGGCTCGCTGTGCGTACATGCCGACCGCGGCTACAAGCCGCTCAACTACATGGCCGGACCCACCTCCGTGACCGAGGACGGGGACGTGATCCGCGTCTACCGGGCGGCGTCTGACGAGACGCTGGTGATCGTGGTGCACGAGGTGCTCACCGACGAGCGCCGCGAGCTGGTCGACGAGGCGGTGCTCGAGCACGACGGCGCCGAGCGCCAGTGGCACCTGCTGCTGGAGCGGGCGCCGGAGGCGATCGAGCAGGGGCTGGTGGTGCTGGAGCGGGAGCGCTTCACCGACACCGGCCCGATCGACCTGTTCTGCCGTGACGCCGAGGGCCGCACGGTGGTGGTGGAGGTGAAGCGCACCCGCGCCGTGGCCGCACACGTCGAGCAGCTGACCCGCTACTGCGAGCGAGTCGACCGTGACCCGGTGCACGCGCCCTGCCGGGGCATCCTGGTTGCGCCCGAGATCGCCCCGCAGGCGCGCGTCATGTGCGAGGGCCGCGGATTTGGCTTCGTCGAGCTCGACTTCGGCGTGCTCAAGGGCGAGGTCGCGCCCGAGCTGACCCTGTTCGAATGAGCCTAGAGCGCGGCGACGGCTTCCAGGAAGCGGTCGATCTCCTCGGCCGTGGTGTAGTGCGCGGCGCCCACCCGCACGGCGCCGCCGGTCTGCTCGAGGCCCAGCCGCTCCATCAGCTCGAGCGCGTAGTAGTTGCCGTCCCAGACGAAGATGCCCTGCGCGCCCAGCGCGGCGGCCACTGCGGCCGGCGTCCGGCCTGGGACCGTGAAGGTCACGGTCGGCACCCGCCGGTCGAGATCACGCGTGCCGTACTGGTGCACGCCGTCGATCCGGTCGAGCCCCTCGATCAGCCGCTCGGTCAGCAGCCGCTCGTAGCCCGTGATCGCCTCGGCGCCGATCGACACCAGGTAGCGGGCGGCGGCGGCCGTGCCGGCGATGCCCTCGAGGTTGACCGTGCCGGTCTCCCAGGAGCCGGGCGCCTCGTCGTGGGCCGGCCGCACCTTGTAGGGCTTGATCCCCTCGAGCAGCTCGGCCCGGCCGTACAGCACCCCCACGTGGGGACCGTAGAACTTGTAGGCGGAGCAGACCAGGAAGTCGCAGCCCAGCGCGTGCACGTCCATCGGCCCGTGCGGTGCGTACTGGACCGCATCCACGTAGCTGAGCGCGCCCGCCTCGCGCGCCATCCGGCACATCGCCGCTGCGTCGGAGATGGTGCCGGCGCCGTTCGATGCCCAGTTGAATGCGGCGATGCGGGTGCGGTCTGACAGCTTGGCGGCGAAGTCGTCGAGATCGATCAGGCACGCGTCGGGGTCGATGTCCACCTGGCGCACGGTGACGCCTCGGTCCCTGGCCGCCAGCAACCATGGCGCGACGTTGCCGTCATGGTCAACGCGGGTGACCAGGATCTCGTCGCCCTCGCCCAGGTCGCGCGTCAGCGCCCGCGAGGTGTGGAACGTGAGCGTCGTCATGTTGGCGCCGAAGACGACCTCGCCGGCATCGCAACCCAGCAACGCCGCCATGTCGGCGCGCGCGCCGGACAGCACCGCGTCCGAGGCCTGTGACGTCTCGAACGGGCCGCCCAGGTTGGCGTTGCTGTGCAGGTAGTAACTGGACACCGCCTCGATCACGGACTCGTGCACCTGGGTGCCGCCGGGGTTGTCCAGGTAGATGCGCCCTGGCCGCAGCGACGGGAACTGTGCCCGGATCGCGGTGACGTCGAAGGTGGCAGCTGTGGCGCCGATGCCGACAGTCTACGATGATCGGCATGCGACTTGCCATCCTAGGTGGCGGACCAGCCGGGTACGCCGCCGCAGCCACCGCCGCCCACCTCGGCGCCGAGGTCACCCTGATCGAGGACAACCAGCTGGGCGGCAACTGCACCATGACCGATGCGATCCCGTCGAAGACGCTGCTGACGACGGCCGATGCGATGCTGAAGATCAGCCAGGCCGAGGAGGAGGGCGTGGACTTCGCTCGTGGCTTCCCCGAGGTCAACCTCCGCCGCACGCTGGCCCGTGCCCGCGCCGTGGCGCTGCACCAGAGCCGGGGCGTCCGCGAGCGCATGGACGGCATGAACGTGCGCGTGCTTCCCGGGCACGGTGTCGTCACGTCGGCCGACGCTCTGCGTACCCGCGTTGACGACCAGGACATCGAGGTGCAGTTCGACGCGCTGCTGGTGTGCACCGGCGCCTCGCCGTTCGTACCGCCGTTCGCGCGCCCCGACGGTAACCGCGTGCTGACCACGCGCCAGGTGTTCGACCTGCGCCACCTGCCCGAGCACCTGGTGGTGCTGGGGGCGGGGCCGACCGGCTGCGAGTTCGCGGACTTCTTCTCGCGCTGCGGCTCCCGTGTCACGCTGGTGTCGGCGCGCGACCAGATCCTGCCCAACGACGACCCCGATCTGGCCGAGGTGCTGGAGGAGGTGTTTCTCAAGCGCGGCATGGACGTGATCAAGAACGGCCGTGCGGCCGCCATCGACACCGAGGACGGTGAGTGCGTACGGCTGGTGCTGGAGGACGGCCGCGAGCTGGACTGCTCGCACGTGCTGCTCTGCATCGGGATGCGCCCGAACACGATGGAGCTGGGGCTGGAGTCGGCCGGCGTCACGTTCGGCGATCGCGGTACGCTGCCGATCGACGAGTTCTGCCGCACCAACGTCGAGAACATCTACGCATGCGGCGACGTCACCGGCCAGATCATGCTCGCCAACACTGCGGCCATGCACGGCCGCACGGCCGCGATGCACGCGCTCGGCCTGCCGGTGGATGCGGTCAGCTACACCGGCGTTGCCTGGTGCGTGTTCACGCGGCCGGAGATCGCCAAGGCCGGTATCTCGGAGCGGCAGGCACGCATCGACGGCATCCCGGTCAGCGTCACGAAGCACCTGATCCGGGCCAATCCGCGGGCGGTGATGGAGAACGAGACCGACGGCATCATCAAGCTGCTGTCCGACCCCGATGACGGCACCGTGCTGGGCGGGGCGATGGTCGGCCTGCGCGCGTCGGAGGTGATCACGACGGTGGCGCTGGCCGTGCACGCGAAACTGGGCGTGCAGGCGCTGGCCGAGACCGCGGCCGTGAACCCGTCGATGTCGGAGAGCCTGCAGCGCACCGCCGAGAAGGCGGCCGAGGGCATGTTGGGCGTGTCGCGGGTGACACTGACCTCCTGAGCCCGCGGTTACACGTCGATGCGCAGCCCCGGCATCGCCAGGTCGATCGGTCCCTTGTATTCCGCTCCGGCCCGCTCGCGCACGAAGTCGTATCCGATCTCCTCGGGGATGTGGGTGAGCAGCAGCCGCTTGGCGCCGGCCCGGCGGGCCTCGCGCCCGGCCTCGGCAGCGTCCATGTGACCGCGCTCGCTGGAGTCGTTCGAGGCATCGCCCAGCGCCGCCTCGCACACGAACAGGTCGGCGCCGTGGGCGAAGCGCGCCAGCCGTTCGGTCGGCGCGGTGTCGGCCGAGAACACGATCACCGCTGACGGCGTCGCGATCTTCACGGAGTAGCAGGTGGTGTAGTGCAGGCACGGGGCGAACGTGATGTGCAGGTCCCCCAGCCGCAGGTCGTCGTGGGGGTCGTACTCGATCAGGTCGAACGCTGCCTCGAACGTCTCTACCGATCCGTCCCAGACCGAGGCGACCGTGTCCAGCACCGCCCGGCCGCCGGGCGGCAGGTGCAGCAGCGGCTTGGGCCGGTCGCGCCAGCTGCCGTAGCGGAAGGCGTAGTGCAGCGGCACCAGGTCGAACCAGTGGTCGGCGTGGAAGTGCGTGATCAGGATGTCGGTCAGCGGCGGCGGGTTGACCGCACGCAGCTCCTGCGCGATCCCCGATCCGCAGTCGATCAGCATCCGCCGCTCCTCGGACTCGAGCAGGTACCCGCTGGCCGCCTGGCCTGGGTTGGGCCACGCCGGGCTACCGCCGAGAACTGTCCACGACAGCACCGCCTACATCCCCATCGCGTGGTAGCCGGAGTCGACGTAGAGCGTGGTGCCGGTGACCATCGAGGCCAACGGGCTGCACAGGTAGAGGGCGGCGTTGCCGACGTCGCCGGCCTCGATGTTGCGCTGTAACGGCGACCGGGCCTCGATCACCGCCTCCATCTGATCGAACCCGGGGATGCCCTTCGCCGCCAGCGTGCGAACCGGCCCGGCCGAGATGGCGTTGACCCGGATCTGCGCGGGGCCCAGCTCGTAGGCCAGGTAGCGCACCGAGCACTCCAGTGCCGCCTTCGCGGCGGCCATCACGTTGTACTTGGGGAAGGCACGCTCGCTGGCCATGTAGGTCAGCGTCACCATCGCGCCGCCGCCGCGCGGCGCCATCAGCGGCTCGGCCGACCGGGCCATCGCGACCATCGAGTAGGCCGAGATGTCAAGCGCGGTCACGAAGGCGTGCCGGGAGGTGTCGATGAAGCGGCCCTCGAACGACTCGGCCGGCGCAAAGGCGATCGAGTGGGCGAGGATGTCGAGCCCGCCCAGCCGCTCGCCGAGCTGGTCGAAGGCGGCCTCGATGCTCTCGTCGCTTGACACGTCGCATGGCACCACCACATCGGAGTCGACGGTCTCCGCCAGTTTGCGCACCGAATCCTCCAGGCGGTCCCCCTGGTAGGTGAACGCCAGCCTCGCGCCAGCGCCGTGTAGCGCCTGGGCGATGGCCCATGCAATCGAGCGCTTGTTGGCGACACCGGCGACGAGTGCCAGCTTGCCGTCGAGGATGCCTTCGGTCACAACCTTCCTTTCGCGTGGTTCGGAAACCGCGCAGACGCTAGCACGGCGGCGACGGGTTCGGCCGTCAGGTCGAAGGCCTTGGTGACCTAGCGCTCCGGCCTGAACTGCGTGAGCACATCCGGGTCCTCGAGCGAGGAGAGGTCACCCGGATCCTCGCCCAGCACGGCCGCGCGCACGGCACGCCGCACGATCTTCGCGCTGCGCGTCTTCGGCAGCGCGGTCACGAAGCGTATCTGCTCGGGTGCGAAGGCCTTGCCCAGCTCGGCAACGACCGTCTCGCGCACGGCCGCCCGCAGCGCGTCGTTCGGCTCGACCCCGATCTGCGGGACGCAGAACAGCCATGCCACCTCGCCCTTCACCTCGTGCGGTACGCCGATCGCACAGGCCTCGGCCACGCCCGCGCAGCGTACCGCCGCCGATTCGAACTCGGCCGGGCCGATCCGCTTGCCCGCGACGTTGAGGGTGTCGTCGGATCGCCCGTGCAGGTACCAGTAGCCGTCCGCGTCGACCGACGCCCAGTCGCCATGCACCCAGAGTCTCGGCCAGCGCGACCAGTAGGCGTCCAGGAACCGCTGGCGATCGCCCCAGATGCCGCGGGTCATGGACGGCCAGGGCTTACGGCAGACCAGTTCGCCCACCTCGCCCGGCGCCACCGGCTCGCCGTCGGGCCCCAGCACGTCCATCGCCATGCCCAGCGAGGGCATGCCCAGCGTGCACTCCTTCAGCGGCATCACCGGCATCGGCGAGAGGAAGCAGGCCGCGACCTCGGTGCCGCCCGACAGGTTGATGATCGGGCAGCGCCGCTCGCCCACCACCTCGAACAGCCAGCGGTATGGGTCAGGGTTCCAGGGCTCCCCGGTCGAGGCCAGGATCCGTAGCGAGCTGCGATCGTGCTCCCGAACCGGCGCATCGCCGTGGCCGCGGAGCGCCCGGATCAGCGTGGGGGAGACACCCAGCACCGAGATCCGGTGCCGCTCCACCAGCTGCCACAGCCGGCCCGGGCCGGGGTGGTCGGGCGCGCCCTCCGACAGCACCAGCGTCGCCCCCAGCGCGCCGGCGCCGACCACCTCCCAGGGGCCCATGATCCAGCCCATGTCGGTCACCCACATGAACCGGTCGTCAGCGCCGACGTCGGTCTGAAACGCGCACTCCTCGGCGATCTTGACCAGGAACCCGCCGTGCACGTGCACCGCGCCCTTGGGCCGGCCCGTGGTGCCGGACGTGTAGATCACCATCATCGGCGTCTCCGGGTCGAGCGGCGGCGCGGGCAGCTCCGCCGGCTGGCCCGCCACGAGCTCATGCCAGTGGTGGTCGCGCCCGCCGCGCATCGCAGGCCGCGTGCCCAGCCGGTCCCACACCACAACCTGCCGCACCGACGGCGCCTGCTCGAGCGCCGCGTCGGCGACCTCCTTCATCGAGACCGGCTTGCCGCGGCGCGGCACGGCGTCGGCCGTCGAGCAGCGCCACCGCGCCCGCGTCCCTCAGCCGTGCCGCCACGGCCGGCGCGCCGAAGCCGGAGAAGATCGGCACGGCGATCGCGCCGATCTTGCAGATCGCGTAGAAGCCCGCCACCACCTCCACCGACATCGGCAGGAACAGGCCCACGGTCTGGCCGGGCTCCACGCCCAGCTGCAGCAGCGCGTTACCGATGCGGTTGACCTCGGCCTCGAGCTCGCCGTAGCTGACCGTGCGCACCTGGCCGTCCTCGCTCTCCCAGATCACGGCCGTGCGCTCGGGGCTGTCCCGGGCGTGCCGGTCGACGCAGTTGTGCGTCAGGTTGATTCGGCCGCCGCCGAACCAGCGCGTCCACATCGGCCCGTCGCTTTGGTCGTAGACCTGCGTGTAGGGCGTCGTGAACTCGAGCCCCAGGTGCGCGACCACGGCGTCCCAGAACCAGCCGATGTCGTCCTGCGCCCGGCGTCCCAGTTCACGCCAGTCGGCGATCGCCTGCTCACGCATGAACGCCGTCACCCGGGCACGATCGACCAGCTCCGCCGGAGGCGTCCAGATCACACTTTGCATAGGTGATACATAGGTGCTAGCGTGCGCGGTTCTATGGGACGGATGCTACCCGTCGGTGATGCCGCTCGAGCGCTGGGCGTTAGCGTGGACACGCTGAGGCGCTGGGAACGGAGCGGCCGCATCGCGACCGAGCGCGATTCGGCCAACCGGCGCGTCGTCGACGAGGACGAGATCTCGCGCCTCGGGGGCCACGTCGTCCACCACGTCGACGCCTCGTTCTCGGCGCGAAACCGGTTCGAGGGCGTCGTCACCAGCGTCGAGGTGACCGGGGTGATCGCGCAGGTCGAGATGGAATCCGGCGGCAACCACATCGTGTCCGTGATCACCCGCGATGCCGTCGAGGAGCTTGGTCTGGTGCCAGGGGTGAGGGCGGTGGCCACGGTCAAGGCCACCTCGGTGATGGTGGCGCGGCTATGAGATCGAGACTGCTGCTCCTGATGCTGGCGCTGCTGGTGGCGGCGGGCTGCGGCAGCGGTTCGGGCTCGTCCAGCGGCGGCTCGTCGGCTCCGTCGGGGGGCAAGCTGGTCGTGTTCGCGGCCTCGTCGCTGATCGACGCTTTCCCCAAGATCGCCACCACCTACCAGCAGCAGCACCCCGGCTGGAAGGTTGACTTCGAGTTCCTCGGATCCGACCAGCTGGCTGCGCAGATCGAGCAGGGCGACCCCGCCGACGTCTTCGCCGCGGCCAGCACCAAGTACCCCGAGCAACTGCAGAGCGAGAACCTGCTCGGCAAGACCACCAACTTCGCGACCAACACGCTGGTGCTGGCTACGCCGGCCGACAACCCGGCCGGGATCACCTCCGTCCGCGACATCGGCAACGCCAAGCTGGTGGTGGGCGATCCGAGCGTGCCGATCGGGGCCTACACCCTGACCGTGCTCGACAACCTGGGCATCAAGCCCTCGTCGCTGAATATCGTCAGCCAGGAGGCCAAGGTCACCGACATCGTCACCAAGCTGGAGCTGGGCGAGGCGGACGCCGGGTTCATCTACACCAGCGACGCGAAGACCGCCGGCGGCAAGCTGAAGACCTTCCAGCTGCCGGCCTCCGCCCAGGCCACCGCCACCTATCCGATCGGTATCGTGACGGCCTCGAAGAACGCAAAGGCGGCGCAGCAGTGGATCGACCTGGTGATGAGCCCGCAGGGGCAGCAGGTACTGGTAAGCGACGGATTCGGCCCGGCCCCTTCGAGCTGATCGGGGCGCTGGCTGCCGGCCTGACGCTGTCGTTCCTGCTGCTGCCGCTGATCGCGATATTCCTGCACGGCGACCTCGCGGCCGGCATCCGCTCCAGGAGGCGCGCGCCGCACTGTGGCTGTCGCTGCAGCTGAGCCTGGTGTCGCTGGCGGTGATGGTGGTGGTCGGCACGCCGCTCGCCTACCTGCTGGCGACCCGCTCCTTTCCCAGCCGCTCGCTGGTGATGACCGCGGTCGAGCTGCCGCTGGTGCTGCCGCCGGCCGTGGCCGGCATCGGCCTGCTGATGGCGTTCGGGCGGCGTGGCCTGCTCGGCCACCAGCTGGCGCTGGCCGGCATCTCGATCCCGTTCACGCGGCTGGCGGTGGTGATGGCGATGACCTTCGTCGCCTCCCCGCTCTACATCCGCCAGGCCGTGTCGGCCTTCGAGGCGGTCGACCGCACGCTGCTGGAGGCGTCGCGCACGCTGGGCGCGGGCAGCGGCCGCACCTTCCGGCGGGTTGCGCTGCCGCTCGCGGGCAGCGGGCTGGGCGCCGGCATGGCGCTGGGATGGGCCCGCGCCGTGGGCGAGTTCGGCGCCACCATCATCTTCGCCGGCAGCCTCACGGGCGTCACCCGCACCGCTCCGATCGAGATCTACCTGGGCCTGTCCGACAACCTGGACGCCGGGCTGGCGACCGCCGCGGTGCTGATCGCCGCCAGCGGCGGCGTGCTTCTGACCGTCAAGCTACTCGGCGTTGGGAGGGCACGGCGCTTCACGCCTCTGTGACACGTGAGCTGCGCAGCTTCACGCTGCACGTGGAGCTCGACGTCGACGGCGTGCTGGCCGTCGTCGGCCCCTCCGGTGCCGGCAAGTCCACGCTGCTGCGCCTGATCGCGGGGCTCGATGCGCCCTCGCGCGGCCGCATCGAGTGCGACGGCGACCTCTGGTTCGGCGACGGGCGCGATCTGCCGCCGGAGCGGCGCCGCTGCGGGTTCGTGTTCCAAGACTACGCGTTGTTCCCGCACATGACGGTGCGACAGAACGTCGCCTACGGCGCCGACGGCACGGACATCGATCCGCTGCTCGACCGGGTCGGGATCGGGCACCTGGCATCGGCCCGCCCGCCGCGGCTGTCTGGCGGCGAGCGGCAGCGGGTGGCGCTGGCGCGGGCGCTCGCGCTGCAGCCGCAGGCGCTGTTGCTGGACGAGCCGCTGTCGGCGCTCGATCCGGCCACGCGCGGCGGCGGTTGCTGCGGAGCTGGCCGCCGTGCTGCGGGATGCGGCGGTGCCCGCCATCGTCGTCACCCATGCCTACGACGAGGCGGTCTCGCTGGCCGGCCGGGTGGCCGTGATCGAGCAGGGGCGGGTGGTGCAGGAGGGCACGCCACGCGAGCTGCTGGAGGCTCCGCTCACCTCGTTCGTCGCGGAGTTCGCCGGCACCAACTACCTGCCGGGGATGGCGTCCGGTGGCCGGGTGCACCTCGACCGCGGCGGCTCGGTGCGGATCGCCGGCGATGCATCCGGGCGGGTCGCGGTGCTGGTCGCACCCTGGGAGATCACGCTCTCGCTGGCCCCGGTCGACGACTCGGCCCAGAACCACATCGCCGGGGCGATCGAGCGGGTGGTGCCGATGGGAAACCGGGTGCGCGTCACCATCGACGGCATCGCCGCCGAGATCACGCCCGAGTCGGCGGAGCGGCTGGCGCTCCAGCCGGGGGTGCGGGTGATCGCCTCGTGGAAGGCCACCAGCACCAGGATCCTCGCCACCGGATAGGGTCGCGCGGGTGCGGGTCGTGATCGCGCCGGACAAGCTGAAGGGCACCTACAGCGCCGATCGAGGCGGCGCAGGCGCTGGCGCGGGGATGGGGGGCGCGCAGGCAGGACGATCTGCGGCTGGTTCCGCTGGCCGACGGCGGCGAGGGCACGGCAGCGGCGCTGCTGGCGGCGCGCGGCGGCACGTGGCGGGCGGCGCCGGCGCACGACGCGCGCGGCCGTCCGGTCGAGGCCCGGTACGCGGATCTGGGCGGCGGACAGGCGGCGCTGGACGTGGCCGAGGCCTGCGGCATGTGGCGGGTTGCCGACCTGGCGCCGGATCCGCTCGAGGCGACGTCGCTGGGTGCGGGCGAGCTGATCGGCCGGGCGATCGCGGATGGCAGCACGCGGATCGTCGTCGGCGTCGGCGGCACCGCCACCACCGACGGCGGCGCCGGTCTGCGGCGGGCGCTGGGGAGCGTGCCGGAGGGCGTGTCGCTGGTGGCGGCGCTGGACGTGGACAACCCGCTGCTGGGCCGCGGCCGGGGCGGCCGCGGTGTACGGGCCGCAGAAGGGCGCGAGCCCGCAGCAGGTGGCCGAGCTGGAGCGGCGTCTGGCCGCCCTGGAGCTGGCATCGGCGGGCCGGCCCGGCGCCGGTGCCGGCGGCGGCATCGGCGCGATGCTGATGGAGCTGGGAGCCGAGGCGGTACCGGGCGCCCGGCTGGTGCTGGACGAGGTCGGCTTCGACCGATCCCTGGCCGGGGCCGATCTCTGCATCACCGGCGAGGGCAGGATCGACGGCCAGACGCTGCGCGGCAAGGTGGTGTCGGCGGTGGCGGAGCGCTGCCGCAGCGCCGGCGTGGCCTGCATCGCCGTGGGCGGCATCGTCGAACCGGAGCGCGGCCGCACGCGCTCGCGGAGCTGGGCGCCGACACGCTGCAGCAGGGCGACCTCGAGGCGGCCGGCGCCGAGCTGGCCGCGAGGCTACTGCGCGGTGGCCGGCTGTGAGGCCGGAGCCGGCAGCGTGAACCCGCCCATCTTCTCCAGCACCGCGATCCGGTCTTCCAGCGGCGGGTGCGTGTCGAACATCCCGCCCAGGCTGGAGCGCAGCCCCTTGTGGTCGCGGAGCGGCGACTCGATGTAGAGGTGCGCCGTGGCACGCGTGACCGTGTGCAGCGGCTGCGTGTCGTCGCGCAGCGCGGCCAGCGCCATCGCCAGGCCCTCGGCGTCGCCCGTGATCTCGACGGCGCTGGCGTCGGCCAGGTACTCGCGGCGGCGCGACAGCGACATCTGCAGCAGCGTCGCTCCGACCGGTGCCAGCACCGCCGCCACCAGGCCCGCGATCACGCCGATCGCGCCCAGGCCGCCCTCACGCTCGTCGCTGCCGCCGCCGAAGATCGTGATCCGCATCAGCAGGTCGGAGGCCAGCGCGATCACGCCCACCAGCACCGCGGCCAGGCTCATCAGCCGCACGTCGCGGTTTCGGATGTGCGACACCTCGTGCGCCAGCACGCCCTCCAGCTCGCGCTTGTCCATGATCTTGGCCAGGCCGGTGGTGACGGCGACGTACGCGTGGTCGGGGTCACGTCCGGCCGCGAACGCGTTGGGCGAGGGGTCGTCGATCATGTACAGGTCGGGAGTCTTGGCCAGGCCGGCAGCGATGCCCACGTTCTCGAGCGCCCGGTACAGCTCCGGCTGCTGCTCCTTGGTGACCTTGTGGGCGCCGGATGCGGCGGCGATCATCGCACCCGCCGCGAACCACGAGACGATGCCGTAGACGATCGCGATGATGCCGATGAACCCGGCCACGCCGGGCTGGTAGGCGAAGTAGACGGCGGCGGCGAAGATGCCCACCAGGATCGCGAACCCGAACAGCACGAACGTCGTGCGCACCCGGTTCGCGCGGATCTGCTGCTGCAGCGTCATGTCACACCGAGACGGCGACGGGGGCGCGGTCGCCGTCGTCGTCGAGCCGGAAGAACTCGCGCGGGCTGAAACCGAAGGTGCCGGCGAACAGCGCTGGCGGGGAACGTCTGCTGCCCGGTGTTGTAGGCCTGCACCACGGTGTTGTAGTACCGGCGCGCGGCCGCGATCTTGTCCTCGGTGTCGGTCAGCTCGTCCTGCAGCCGCTTGAAGTTCTCGCTCGCCCGCAGCTGCGGGTAGGCCTCGGCGACGGCGAACAGCCGGCCCAGCGCCGCCCCCGTCTTGCCGGCCGCATCGGCCGCGCCGGCCACCCCCTGCGCCGACAGCGTGCTGGCCCGGGCCTGGGCCAGCTCCTCGAACAGGCCCGACTCGTGCGCCGCGTACGCCTTGACCGACTCCACCAGGTTGGGGATCAGGTCGGCGCGCCGCTTCAGCTGGATGTCGATCCCCGAGAAGCCCTGGTCGGTCTCGTTGCGCAGCCGCACCAGCCGGTTGTAGGTGTACATCAGCCACCCCAGCACCAGCACGACCAGCACGATGATGATGATCACGACGATCACGAACAGAAGCCTACCGGGCCGGCGCGACTACAATGGTGATACCAGAAACGGTTGAATTCCAGGCGGGGGTGCGCAGATGGCTGTCACAAGCGGTTCGCAGATCGAGCAGTTGCTGGGCGACGAGGCGGAGGCGCTGCTGACGTACCAGGCGCACGGCATCGACAAGGGCCAGCTGCACCTGCCCGGGCCCGACTTCATCGACCGGGTGTGGATGGACTCCGACCGGCCGGTGCCGGTGCTCCGCAACCTCGGCCAGCTGTTCGCGACCGGCCGGCTGGGCGGCAGCGGGTACCTGTCGATCCTGCCCGTCGACCAGGGCATCGAGCACTCGGCCGCGGCCTCCTTCGCCAAGAACCCCGCCTACTTCGACCCGCGCAACCTGGTCGAGCTGGCCATCGAGGGCGGCTGCAACGCCATCGCCACCACCTTCGGCGTGCTGGGCATGGAGGCGCGCCGCTACGCGCACCGCATCCCGTTCATCGTCAAGCTCAACCACAACCAGCTGATGACCTATCCCAACGAGTTCGACCAGATCATGTTCGGCTCGGTGCGCCAGGCCTACGAGCTGGGCGCGATCGGCGTCGGCGCGACGGTCTACTTCGGCTCGGAGCAGTCCAGCCGCCAGATCATCGAGGTCTCGGAGGCCTTCGAGGAGGCGCACGCGCTGGGCATGTTCACGGTGCTGTGGTGCTACCTGCGCAACTCGGCCTTCAAGACCGAGAACGGCGACTACGCCGTATCGGCCGATCTCACCGGCCAGGCCAACCACCTCGGCGTCACGATCCAGGCCGACATCATCAAGCAGAAGCAGCCGGAGCGAAACGGCGGCTACCTGGCGTTCAAGGGCTACGGCAAGACCGATCCGCTGGTCTACGACAAGCTCACCACCGACAACCCGATCGACATGACGCGCTGGCAGGTCGTGAACACCTACATGGGCCGGGTGCCGCTGATCAACTCCGGCGGCGAGTCGGCCGGCGCCTCCGACCTGGCCCAGGCGGTGCGCACGGCCGTGATCAACAAGCGCGCCGGTGGCTCAGGGCTGATCGTCGGCCGCAAGGCTTTCCAGCGGCCGCTGGCGGATGGCGTGGCACTGCTGAACATGGTCCAGGACGTCTACCTGGACGAGTCGATCACGCCGGCGTAGTCTCGGAGGCATCAACCAGCATGGCTGCGCCGATCGCGCCGCCGAGGTCGCCGAGCGCGGCGACGACCACCTGCGGCGGGTCGTCGTCGACGAACAGGTGCGGCAGCATCTGCTCGCGGATCCTCGCCACGTAGGGCTCGCCCAGCCGTGACCCGAGGCCTCCGCCTATCACCACCGCGTCGAAGTCGATCAGGTTCACGGCGGAGGCGATGCCCGCGGCGAGCGCGGCGATGGCCCGCTCTATCAGCTCCTCGGCCATCGTGTCCCCGTCCTCCAATGCACGTGCCCAGACGCCGCTCGAGAGCGTGTCGCGCTCGCGCCGCTCCATGATCTTGAACAGGTCCGGTGTGGCGGCCCTTCTCGTGCAGCCCCTGGGCGTGCAACTCCATCGCCTTGCGGCCGGCGTAGGCCTCGACGCAGCCGTTGCGGCCGCACGTGCAGCGCGCGCCGTTCAGCTTCACGACCGTGTGGCCGAACTCGCCGGCAGCACCTCGTCCCACCCAGGGCTCGTGGTTGAGGATGATGCCGCTGCCGACGCCGGTGCCCCAGAACACGCCCAGCAGCGATGCGTGTCCCCGCCCCGCTCCCAGCCGGGCCTCCGCCAGGGTGGCGACGTCCACATCGTTGCCCAGCCGCACGCGCACTCCGCCCAGCGGCCCGCCGACGGCGTTGGCCAACGGGAAGCTGCCCGTCCAGTCGGGGGTGACGTTGCGGGCCTGGGTGACGGTGCCGGCCTCGTCATCGGCCACGCCGGGCGAGCCGATGCCGATGCCCTCGAGCCGGCTTGCCTCGGCGCCGGCTCCCTCCAGCGCCTCACGGATCGCCGCAACGATGCCGTCGGCGACCCCCTGCGGTCCGCTGTCCTTGGGAGTGGGGTGGCGGGCCTGCCCCAGCACGGTGTGCTGGTCGTCGGTCACCACGGACTGGATCTTGGTGCCGCCCAGGTCGACACCGGCGCGCAGAGGCATAAGCTGGACTCCCTTCGGGGAACCTCAATCTAGCTGACCGCTCGCCGTCCCAGACGTTGCGGGGGCCGGTGATAACGTCTCACCGCCAGCCGTTTTTGAGACCTCCGAAGGAGCGTGCGCGTGCCACGACCGTTCGATGACGTCGATCAGCTTTGCGTGAACACCGTCCGCACGCTGTCGCTGGATGCCGTGGAGAAGGCCAAGTCCGGCCATCCCGGGCTACCGCTGGGGGCTGCGCCGATGGCGCACGTGATCTGGACGCGCCACCTCCGCTACAACCCGGCCGATCCGGCCTGGCCCGGCCGCGACCGGTTCGTGCTCTCGGGCGGCCACGGATGCATGCTGCTCTACTCGCTGCTGCACCTGACCGGCTACGACCTGCCGCTGGAGGAGCTCAAGCGGTTCCGGCAGTGGGGCAGCCGCACTCCGGGCCACCCCGAATACGGGCACACGCCGGGTGTGGAGGTCACCACCGGCCCGCTCGGCCAGGGCACCGCCAACGCCATCGGCATGGCCATCGCCGCCAAGCACCTGGAGGCGGTGTACGGGCCCGACGCCGGCTTCCGGGTGTACGCGATCGTCACCGACGGCGACCTGATGGAAGGGATCAGCGGCGAGGCATCGTCGCTTGCGGGCCATCTCGGCCTGGACAACCTGGTGTTCCTCTACGACGACAACCACGTCACCATCGACGGCAACACCGAGATCGCCTTCACCGAGGAGCGGGGCGCACGCTACGAGGCCTACGGCTGGCACACCTCGGTTGTTAGTGACGGTAACGACATGGCCGCGATCGAGGCGGCGGTCGACGACGCGCTCGCCGAGACCGGCCGGCCCAGCCTGATCTCGGTCAAGACCATCATCGGCTTCGGGTCGCGCGACGCCGGCACCGCGCGCGCCCACTCCGACGCGCGCGGGCCCGAGCAGCAGGCCGAGACCAAGCGCGCGCTGGGCTTCGATCCGGACCAGTACTTCGTGATCCCGGAGGCCGCACTGGCTCGCTACCGGGAGGCGCTCGAGACCGGGGCCCGGCTGCAGCGCGAGTGGGACGAGCGCATGGCCGCCCACCCGCAGCGGGCCGAGCTGGAGCGGATCTTCGCCGGCACCGGCCCGGACTCGCTCGACATCTCCCCGTTCGCGCCCGGTGACGGCCCGATGGCGACCCGCGCCGCGTCCGGCAAGGTGATCGCCCAGGTCGCGGCCCAGGTGCCGGAGCTGGTCGGCGGCTCGGCCGACCTTACGCCGTCCAACAACACGAAGCCGCCCGACTGGACCGACTTCCAGCCCGGCAGCCACGAGGGCCGCTACCTGCGCTTCGGCGTCCGCGAGCACGGAATGGGTGGCATCGTCAACGGGCTGGTGGTGTCGCGCCTGCGTGCCTACGGCGGCACCTTCTTCAACTTCCTCGACTACATGAAGCCGGCCGTGCGGCTGTCTGCGCTGATGAACATCCCGGCCATCTGGATCTACACCCACGATTCGGTCGGCCTCGGTGAGGACGGCCCCACCCACCAGCCGGTGGAGCAGCTGGCGACCCTGCGGGCGACGCCCAACATGACCGTCTTTCGCCCGGCCGATGCGAACGAGACCACGATCGGATGGCGGGTGGCGATGGAGCGCCGCAATCCGACCGCCCTGTGCCTGACCAGGCAGGCGCTGCCCGTGCTGGATGCCGCAGCGCTGCCGGTGTCCGACGCCGCCCGCGGCGGCTACGTGCTGGAGGGCGACGACGACCCGGACGTGATCCTGATCGCGACCGGCTCCGAGGTGCACACCGTCCAGGAGGCGCGCGCGCTGCTGGCAGCCGAGGGGTGTCACCAGCCGGGTGGTGTCGCTGCCGTCGTGGGAGCTGTTCGACGAGCAGTCGCAGGCCTATCGCGACGAGGTGCTGCCGCCCGCCGTCGAGGCCCGCGTCTGCGTCGAGGCCGGGGCGTCACTGGGCTGGGACCGGTTCGCCGGCCCGAGGGGCGCGATCATCGCGATCGACCGCTTCGGCGCCTCCGCGCCCGGCCAGACGGTGCTCGACCACCTCGGCTTCACGCCGCGCCACGTCGCCGACGAGGCCGTGCGCGTACTTTCTCTGATCCGCGAAGGGGGCATCACGCAATGACCAGGCTGCATGAGCTCGCGGCCGCGGGCACCAGCCCGTGGCTCGACAACATCCGCCGGAGCTGGCTCAGCTCGGGCACGTTCCGGCAGTGGGTGGACGACGGGGTGGTGGGGGTCACCTCAAACCCGACCATCTTCCAGAAGGCGATCGCCGACTCCGACGACTACGACGAGGCGCTCGCGGCCGCCGCGGCGCCGGGCAAGGATCCCGGAGACGTCTTCTTCGAGCTGGCGATCGCCGACGTCCAGGAGGCGGCCGACCAGCTGCGCGGCGTGTACGACGCCACCGGCCACCTGGACGGCTTCGTCTCGTTCGAGCTGCCGCCGTCGATGGCCAACGACACGGCCGCCTCGACCAGGGCGACGCCGGAGTTCTGGGGGCGGATCGACCGGCCCAACATCTTCATCAAGATCCCGGGGACGGCCGAGGGCGTGCCCGCCATCGAGGAGTCGATCGCCGCCGGCATCAACATCAACGTGACGCTGCTGTTCTCGCTGGCCAACTACGAGGCCATCCACTGGGCCTTCATCCGCGGGCTGGAGCGACGGGTGCAGCAGGGGCAGCCGATCGACGACGTGCACTCCGTGGCCAGCTTCTTCGTCTCGCGGGTGGACACGGCGGTCGATGCGATCCTGCCCGAGGGATCGCCGCTGCGCGGAAAGGCGGCCATCGCCAACGCCAAGCTCGCCTATCAGCGCTACCTCGAGATCAAGGCGGACGATCGCTGGCAGGCACTGGCCGCACACGGCGCTCGCGTGCAGCGGCCGCTGTGGGCCTCCACCGGCACCAAGAACCCAGCCTACTCGGATGTTCTCTACATCGACAACCTGATCGGGCCCGAGTGTGTGAACACGATGCCGGATCCGACCATCGCCGCGTTCCTCGACCACGGGGTGGTGGAGCGCACGGTCGACAGGGATGTCGACCAGGCCCGCCGCGAGCTCGAGCGGCTGCATGAGGCCGGCATCGATCTCGACGACGTCACCCGCCGGCTGGAGCTGGACGGCGTCAGGTCGTTCTCGGACTCGTTCGACTCGCTGGTGGGGACGCTGCGGGAGCGGCTCGACCGGATCGGTGCCCGCGGCGCGGCCTGAGCGCCCGCCGGCGTGCGATACCAAGGAAGGTGACATGGAACTGGCAATGATCGGCCTCGGCCGGATGGGCGGAAACATGGCGCACCGCCTCTCCGATGCCGGCCACACGGTGGTGGGCTGGACGCGCAGCGGCGACGAGTCGCTGGAAAAGCAGTACGGGATCAGCTGGGCGGGGACGCTCGAGGGCGCCGTGGCCGGCCTCAAGCAGCGCCCGCGGGTGGTCTGGCTGATGATCCCGGCCGGTCCCCCGACGTCGGCCACGGTCACGCAGCTGACCGGGCTGCTGGAGGCGGGCGACATCGTTGTCGACGGCGGCAACTCGAACTTCCGCGACTCCCAGCAGCACGCGGCGACGCTGGCGGAGCACGGCATCGAGTTCATCGACTGCGGTACCTCCGGTGGCGTCTGGGGCTACGCCAACGGCTACTGCCTGATGATGGGTGGAAGCGATGCGGCGGTGGCCACGCTGGCGCCTGCCTTCGAGACGCTGGCGCCGCCCGACGGCTGGCTGCACACCGGGGCGGTCGGGTCCGGGCACTTCACGAAGATGGTGCACAACGGCATCGAGTACGGGCTGATGCAGGCCTACGGCGAGGGCTTCGAGATCCTCGAGAAGAGCGAGTTCGATCTCGACCTGCCCGCCACCGCCGAGGTCTGGCGGCACAGCTCGGTGATCCAGTCGTGGCTGCTCGACCTGCTGGCGCGGGCGCTGGCCGAGGATCCCAAGCTGGAGCACATCAAGGGCTACGTGGACGACTCCGGCGAGGGCCGCTGGACGGTGATGGAGGCGATCAACGAGAGCGTGGCCGCCCCCGCCATCGCGATCGCGCTGATGGCGCGCTTCACGTCCCGCGACCCCGATCCGTTTGCGATGAAGGCGATCGCGGCGCTGCGCAACCAGTTCGGCGGACACGCAGTGGTGCGCGAGTGAGCCGACGCGCACGGCCGCGAGGACAACCCGCTGCGTGAGGGCCTGCGGGTCGGCGGAGCCAGCGAGCCGGCGCTGTTCACGATCTTCGGCGCGACCGGCGACCTGGCTCAGCGAAAGCTGCTGCCGGCCATCTACAACCTGGCCAAGCGGGGCCTGCTGCCGCCCCGCTTCGGGGTGGTCGGCTACGCGCGCACCGACATGGGCGACGAGGCCTTTCGCCGCTTCGCCAAGGCCGCGATCGAGGCCCACTCGCGCACGCCCATCGACGAGCGCTTCTGGCCGGCGTTCGCCTCGATGCTGCACTACCACGCCGGCGGCTTCGACGATTCGTCGCACTTCCATGCGCTGGCCCGGACGATCGAGGGGCTGGACGAGCAGATCGGCGGCGGCGCCCACCGCGTGTTCTACCTGTCCACGCCGTCCAGCTTCTTCCCCGTGATCGTGAAGGGCCTGGGAGCGGCCAAGCTGAACCGGCCCACCGACCTCGTCCGGGTCGTGATCGAGAAGCCGTTCGGCCACGACCTGCAGAGCGCGCGCGCTCTGGCCGAGACCGTGCACCGCTCGTTCCACGAGCGGCAGGTCTACCGGATCGACCACTACCTGGGCAAGGAGACCGTCCAGAACATCTATGCCTTCCGGTTCGCCAACGCCATCTTCGAGCCGATCTGGAGCAACTCGTACGTCGACCACGTGCAGATCACGGTGGCCGAGTCGCTGGGCGTCGAGCACCGGGCCGCCTTCTACGAGGAGACCGGCGTCGTCCGCGACATCGTCCAGAACCACCTGCTGCAGGTGATGGCGCTGGTGGCGATGGAGCCGCCCGCCGCCTTCGAGCCGGAGTCCGTGCGCGACGAGAAGGCGAAGGCGCTGCGGGCGACGCGGCCGATGGTGTTCTCGGACTCGGTGCGCGGCCAGTACGGCAGCGGCTACGTGGCCGGCGAGGAGGTGCTCGACTACCACCAGGAGCCGAACGTGCCGGCCGACTCGAACACGCCCACGTACATCGCCGCCAAGCTCGAGATCGACAACTGGCGCTGGGCCGGGACGCCCTTCTACATCCGCTCCGGAAAGCGCCTGGCCAAGCGCGTGACCGAGGTGGCCGTGCAGTTCAAGCGGCCGCCGCACCTGCCGTTCTCGCGCGAGGCGGCGGAGCATCTCGAGGCCAACTCGCTGGTGCTGCGGATCCAGCCCGACGAGGGCATCTCGCTGCGGTTCGGAGCCAAGGCGCCGACGCCGACGCTCTCGATCCGCAGCGTGAACATGGACTTCCAGTACGGCTCCTCGTTCCTGGCCGACGTGCCCGAGGCCTACGAGACGCTGCTGCTGGACGCGATCCGCGGCGACAGCACCCTGTTCACGCGGCAGGACAGCGTGGAGCGGTCATGGGAGATCTGCGATCCGCTGATCGAGCAGTGGCAGACCGGCCAGCCGCAGGCCTACGCGTCGGGCTCCTGGGGGCCGGACGCCGCCGACGAGCTGCTGGCACGCGACGGCCGGCGCTGGAGGCGGCCGTGAGCAGGCACCAGAGCGGGTGGATCGAGGTCAGCGAGGTGGAGCGCGCGCTGGCCGCGCTCCGCGCCGGCGAGGGGCATCCCAGCGTGCGGGCGACCACGCTCAACCTGGTGGTGCGCTGCGGCAACGCCGAGCACCTCAAGATCGCCAACCGCGTGCTCGACCGGATCGGCTCCAGCCGCCCGTTGCGCGCGATGATCGTGATGCCGGCCACGGGCACCCCGCGCGCACGCGTCTCCAGCGACAGCGGCAGCGACACCGGCGCGGGGTGTTCAACGAGCTGGTCGAGCTGCGCGGCAACCGCGTCGCGCTGCCCAGCTCGGTGACGTCGCTGCTGGTGGCCGACCTGCCGGTGTTCCTGTGGTGGCAGGGCGAGCTCCCTCCGGAGGGAGACGCGGTGCTGGCCGAGATGATCGAGATGACGACGCGGATGATCGTCGACTCCGATCAGGCCGGCATCGACGCGGTTGCCCGCGTCGATGCGATGGCGACCGGGCTGGTCGACCTGGCCTGGGTGCGCACGGGTCCCTGGCGGGAGGCGATCGCGGCCCTGTTCGACGGACGCAGCCAGCGACGGCTGCTCGACCATCTGGTCGCCGTCGAGGTGAACGGTCCCCGCAACCAGTCGGCGCTGCTGGCCGGGTGGCTGCGCTCGCGGCTGGGCCGGGAGGTGGGGCTGGACACGCGGCGGGCCGTCCGTGTCAACCGGGTGCGGCTGATCTGCGGCGACGAGTCGTTCCTGGTCGAGCGCTCCGGCCGAAACGAGCACGGCACCGCCAGCGGCCCGGGGCTGGCGCCGCGGACGGTGGCGTTGCCCAGCTCCGCCGTCGCACTGCTGCTGGCGGGCGAGCTCGACCGCCTGGGCGCCGAGCGGCCGTTCGAGGATGCGCTGGCGGAGGCGCAGGCGGCATGAACGCGCGCGTGCTGCCCGACGCGGAGGCGCTGGCGCGGGCCGCGGCGGAGCTGGTGCTGGAGGCCGAGGCCGCTGCCGGCGAGCGATTTGCCATCTGCCTGACCGGTGGCTCCACGCCGCAGGCGACGCACCGGCTGCTGGCGTCCGACGAGTTCCGCGGCCGCGCCGACTGGTCGCGCTGGCACGTGTTCTTCGGGGACGAGCGGCGCGTGCCGCTGGACGATCCCCGGTCGAACTACTTCAACGCGCGCGAGTCGCTGCTCGACCACGTGCCGATCCCCGCCGGCCAGATCCATCCCCTCACCGATGCCGACCAGTACGAGGGGCTGCTGCGCGCGTTCTTCGGCGAGGCACCGCGCTTCGACCTGCTGATGCTGGGGATGGGCGACGACGGGCACACGGCCTCGCTGTTCCCCGGGTCGGTGTCGCTGCTGGAGTCGGAGCGCTGGGTGATCGCGCCGCCCGACGTGGTGCAGGGCATGTCGCGGCTGACGCTGACGCTGCCCGCGCTGGACGCGGCCAGGCGCACCGTGTTCCTGGTCGCCGGCGCGGCCAAGGCCGACGCGATCCGGCGGATCAGCGCGGGCGAGCAGCTGCCGGCGGGAATGGTGCAGGGCGCGGAGTGGCTGCTGGATGAGGCGGCGGCAAAGGGTCTGGCTTCAGACTGACCCTCGACCGCAGGCGCGCGGCTATTCCCCGGGTGTGACTGCGTCCGTGAACTCGCGGAACTCGCCCGACGCCAGGTAGGCCACGCGCTCGCCGATGTCGACCGCGTTGTCCCCGATCCGCTCCATGCAGCGTGAGATCAGGATCGCGCGCAGGCCCGCCTCGCGCATCCGCTCGTCACCGCCCAGCGCCATGATCCGGCGCGACAGCTCGCGGTTCTCGGCGTTGATCACGGAGTCCATGATCACCAGCCGCTCAGCCCGCTCCACGTTCCGCTCGGCAAAGGCCGCCATCGCCTCGGTCGTCATCGCCTCCGCCTGGTCGCCCATCTTGCGGAACGACTCCAGCAGCTCCGATGCGATCACCAGCCCCAGCGTCAGCTTGGTCAGCTTGGCGATGTTGACGCACTGGTCGCCCATCCGCTCGAGGTGCAGGTTGACGTGCAGGACGGAGAGGATCAGGCGCAGGTCGGTTGCGACCGGCGTTTGCAGTGCCAGCATCCGCTCCACGTCCTCCTCGATGCGCATGTAGGAGGCGTCGTTCTCGTCGTCCGCAGCGATCACCATGTCGGCCAGCTGCTCATCGCCGGCCATCAGCGCCTGCACCGAGCGATCGAGCGCCCGCACCACCAGGCGGCCGTGATTCTGCAGCTCCTCCTCGAGGAGGTCGAGCTGCTGCTGGAAGGATTGTCGCGTGCTTGGCATGGGCGAGAGTCTGGCAGAACCATGCCCCGAGTGCCCCAACTCAAGCGCAGTTCACCGTATCTTCACCAAACAGCCACCATTCTGGACCCCCGCCTGTGGCCCGGTTGACCGATCCTGCCGCGAGAGGCAATCGACATGGAGATGAATGGGATGCAGACAGTGAAGAAGTCCGCCGCGTTGGGTGTGACGCTGGCTCTTGTGGCTCTGGCGGCCGCCTGTGGATCGTCCGGCAGCAGCAGCGGCTCGTTCGGGCGGAGGCGGCAGCAGCGACAGCAAGGTTCTGGTCGGTGCGGGGAGCACCTTCGTGGCGCCGCTGGTGCAGAGCTGGGCGGGTGCCTACGTGAAGACGCCGGCCGCCGTCACCGTCACGTACGGTGCCATTGGTAGCGGCGGCGGTATCGACCAGATCACGGCGCGAACCGTGGACTTCGGCGCCAGCGACGCTCCGATGACGTCTGATCAGGCGACAGCCTGCAAGAGCTGCCTGCAGATCCCGTGGGCGCTTGGGGCGGTGTCGGTGGAGTACAACGTCAAGGGCGTGCCGAACAATCTCAAGTTGACCGGGCCGGTTCTGGCCGATATCTATCTGGGCAACATCAGCTCGTGGAATGACCCGGCGATTGCGAAGCTGAATCCCGGCGTGAGCCTGCCCAGCACGCACATCACTCCGATCTACCGCAGCGACGGCTCCGGCACCAGCTTCGTGCTGACCGACTACCTGTCCGCGGTCAGCCCCGACTGGGCCAGCAAGGTCGGCGCGTCCACCCAGCCCACCTTCCCAACGGGCACCGGCGCCGAGCACAGCTCGGGAGTGATCGCCGCGATGCAGGCGACCGACGGTGCGATCACCTACAGCGAAGTGTCGTACGTGGCCGCCGACCACCTCAACGCTGCAGCTGATCGCCAACGCGGCCGGAAACTACGAGTCGCCGACCGAGAAGTCGATTCTCGCGGCCGCCACTGTCGGGACGACGCGCCCGGACGGCACGATCAAGCTGGTCAACCCGCCGGCATCGGCGGCCGACGCCTATCCGCTGTCCTCCTATACGTACGTGATCGTGCCGGAGACCTCCGCGAAGGCATCGGTCTTGAAGGCGTTCCTCAACTACGCAGTCGGATCCACGGGTCAGGCCTTTGGCCCGCCCGCGTATCCGGCGCTTCCTTCAGCTGTCGCAACCAGCGCTAAGGCCCTGATCGCGAAGATCCACCCGTAAGATGGACGAAAACGTGAGCGCCGACACCGCCTGGCCGGTGCCGGCGCTCACGCGTCTCACTCACTGATGGCCGCCGAAGTCTCCACCTCAATCTCTCACCACCAGCGGACACTTCCGTCGCCGGTTGGGCGATCGCGCGCTCCGTCTCCTGGCGGGACTTGCCGTGCTGGTGCTGGCACTTGTGATGGTGTTGCTGGTGTACGAGCGTGGTCGACCAGGCGCGGCCGTCCATCAGCGAGTTCGGGGTCGGGTTTCTGACCGGAACGGAATGGAACGCCGTAACCGACAAATTCGGAGCGCTCGACCTGATCTGGGGCACGTTGGCGACGTCGCTGATCGCGCTCCTGATCGCCGTACCGATCGCCATCGCCATCGCGTTGTTCTTGACGGAGCTTGCGCCGGCCGTGCTGAGGACTCCGGTCGGGATGCTGGTGGAGCTACTCGGCTGCAATCCCAAGCGTGGTGCTCGGCCTCTGGGGGATCGTGGTGATGGGCCCATTCCTGAACGATCACGTCGAGCCGTGGATGATCTCGCACCTCGGCTTCATTCCGTTTCTGGACGGGTATCCGTCGCCGGTCGGGCTGCTCCCGGCCTGTCTGATCCTGACGATCATGATCGTGCCGATCGTGGCATCGATCAGCCGTGAGTTGCTTTCGAGCGTGCCCAGCGACCTCAAGGGCGGTGCGATGGCGCTGGGAGCGACGCGGTGGGAGATGGTTCGACGGGTGGCGCTGCCCCAGGTCGGTGCCGGTCTGGTGGCCGGCACCATGCTCGGATTCGCCAGGGCGGTTGGCGAAGCGATCGCCGTCACTCAGGTGATCGGTGGCTCCCTGGTGCGGCCGCAGAACCTCTACGCACCCGCCGACACCATGGCGGGACGGCTCGCCGCCCAGTACTCAGGCGCTGCCACAGCCTTGCAGAAGGCTTCACTCGCGTATCTCGCGGTGATTCTCCTCGTGATCAGCCTGATCACCAACCTGATTGCAAACCTGATCGTTCGCCGGATGCGGCGCAGGCTGGGGACACCGTGAGCGCCGCAGGTGACGTCAACCTGACCGCTCAGACGCCCCGGGCTCGCCGCCGGAGGCTGACAGGGCAGATCATGGAAGGCTTTGCGACCGCCGCTGCGCTGCTCGCTGTGGCCGTGCTCGCGATTGTGCTGATCTCGGTGGCGAGGAAGGGCTTCCCGGCGCTGAACCTCGATCTTTTCACCCAGAACGCGGCGCCGTTCGGCCAGTCCGGCGGCGGCATCGAAAACGCGATCATCGGCACAGTGATCATCGTCCTGATCGCTGCGGCAATCTCTTTGCCGGTTGGTGTGCTGCTTGCGATCTTCAACACCGAGTTCGCGCCGCAGCGGCTGGCCGAGGCTATCCGGCTCACGCTGAACGTGCTGGCCGGCGTTCCGACCATCGTGATCGGGGTGTTCATCTTCAGCCTGATCGTGGTCGGCCGCGGTCAGAGCGGGTTTGCCGGGGCGCTGGACTCTCCATCATCATGCTGCCCTTGATCGCGCGTGCGACCGAGGAGGTGCTGCTGCTGGTGCCGTCCACGCTGCGTGAGGGCAGCATGGCGCTGGGCGCGTCACGGACGCGCACCGTCCTGACGGTGATCCTGCCCACCGCGGTCGGCGGGATCGTGACGGCGACTATCGTCGCGGTCGCGCGGGCGGCGGGCGAAACCGCTCCGTTGCTGTTCACGTGCTCGATCTTCGTCGCCACCGCGGTCACCACCGACCCGCGTCAGGCGATGGCGACGCTTCCGATCGTCATCTTCAGCAGCTCCGAGTCACCTGACCCTCATGCCCAGCAGGTTGCGTGGGCGGCGGCGCTCGTGCTGATCGCGGTGGTGCTGATCGGAAGCATCGTCGGCAGGCTGCTCTCGGCGAAGACGCGACGGCAGATCGAGCGTGCTCGGTGACCGACAGCTTCGATGATCACACGACCGCAAAGGCGGGCGAGAAGATGCACACCAGTGACAAGTCAGGCATCATTGACAGCATGAGCGACGACGTCTCGCAGTCCAAGCGCACCGAAGCCGACGTGGTGGGCGAGCCGGGGCTGGTGCTGGCGCGGTCGCAGGCGAAGCTCGCCGAAATGGCCGGCCAGCACGGCGACTCGCCGCAGTCGGGCCGGCGAGTCGTATTCGGCCTCGAGGACGTGTCCGTGAGCTACAGCGGAGTGGTGGCGATCCGCGACGTCGCGTTCGACATCCACGAGAACCTTGCGACCGCGTTCATCGGCCCGTCGGGCTGTGGAAAGACCACGCTGCTTCGCAGCTTGAACCGGATGAACGATCTCATCCAGGGAGCCGAGGTCGCAGGCAGGATCACCTACCACGGGCAGGATCTGTTCGGCGCCGGCGTCGACGCGGTCGAGGTGCGCCGCCGCATCGGGATGGTGTTCCAGCGGCCCAATCCGTTCCCCAAGTCGGTCTACGACAACGTCGCGTTCGGCCTGCGGATTCACGGCATGAAGGACAACCTGAGCGATCGTGTCGAGCAGGCGCTACGCCATGCGGCGCTCTGGGACGAGGTCAAGGACCGGCTCAAGCACAGCGCGCTGTCGCTGTCCGGCGGACAGCAGCAGCGGCTTTGTATCGCGCGGGCACTGGCGATCGAGCCTGACGTGATCCTGATGGACGAGCCGGCCTCGGCGCTTGACCCGGTGGCGACGCTTGCCATCGAGGACCTGGTTGGCGTGCTCAAGAACGACTATACGATCGTGATCGTCACCCACAACATGCAGCAGGCCGCCCGCGTCGCCGACATGACCGCCTTCTTCAGCGTCGACGTGGACGAGGCCGGCAACCGCAGCGGAGTGCTGGTCGAATACCGGGCCGACCTCGGAGCTCTTCATCCGGCCGTCGGATCCGCGCACCGAGGCATACGTCACCGGCCGATTCGGCTAGCCCGTACCCTGCCTGCTCACTCGAGCGCGAAGTCCTGGGATGCGTCGGTGAACTCCCGCAGCTCGCCGGAAACGAGGTAGGCGGTCCGCTCGCCGATATCGACGGCGTTGTCTCCAACCCGTTCCAGACAGCGGCCGATCACGATCACGAACAGGCCGACCTCGGCGTCCCCGACGCTGGTGACGATGTTTCGCGCCAGCCCGTAGTTCGTCTTGTTGATGACCTGATCCATCTCGACGAGGGACTCGGCGCTGGAGAGGTCTCGTGCCCCGAACGCCCGCATCGCGACCTGGATCATCTCATCGGCCTGTGAGGCCATGATCTGCAGGTCGAGCGCGAGTTCGGCGTGGAGGCTTGCGGGACCCATCAGCAGCGACAGCTTCGCGATGTTGACGCACTGGTCGCCGATCCGCTCCAGGTGGAGGTTGACGTGGATCATGCTGATCACGAGCCGCAGATCAACGGCCACCGGCGATTGCCTGGCCAGCAGCGACTCGATCGCCGACTCGATCCGGATGTGGATGCTGTCGATTCCGCGGTCGGACGCGATCACGAGCCGGGCCTGCTCTTCGTCGCGACGCAGTAACGCATCGATGACCGTGGTCAACGAGCTGCGACACAGGCGAGCCTCGTCCTGAATGAGCGCCTCCACCTCATCCAGGTCGCGCTGAAATTCCGACCGCGGCACCGCATCAGTATATGGGTTTGCGGGTCGGGGAGCGGCTTGCGGCAAGGGCGAGTAACAGGCCCTTCGTCGCTACGCTGGTAGCATCACCGGACGTGAGCAGTGAGGCAGCACCGCCCGTTGCGACCCCTCCCGGCGAACCTGACGCCGAGCTGATCTCGGCGCTCCTGGCCGAGCTTGACGTCAGCGATGGCCCGCTGGCCACCTTCGCCAAGTCCTACGCGCACCGGGTGCGGCTCGACCGGCTGGAGCCGCTCGACCCGGTCGAGCTGGCAGCGCAGGTGCGCGGTCTGTACGGGTTCGTCGATGCCCGTCGCGGTGAGGTAGGCGTGCGGGCGATCAACCCCACCGTCGACCGTGACGGCTACCGCACCCCCGGCACGGTGGTCGAGGCCAACACCGCCGACGCTCCGTTCCTGATCGACTCCGTGAGCGAGGCGCTGCGCGCCCGCGGCCTCGAGGTCCGCCACGTGGTGCACCCCGTGATGGGGGTGGAGCGCAGCGACGAGGGCGGGGTGCGGTCGGTCGGGCCGGCCCGCGGCGCGCTGCACCGTGAATCGATGATGCACTTCGAGGTCGACCGGCGCGTGCCCGACGACCAGCTGGACGACCTCGCCCAGGCGGTGACGCGGGTGCTCGGCGACGTGCGGCTGTGCGTGCGCGACTTCCACGCGATGGTCGATCGCATCGACCGCATGGTCGAGTTCGCGCAGGCCGCGGTCACCCGCTATCCCAAGGACGAGGTCAGCGAGGCCGTGGCGCTGCTGCACTGGCTGCGCGCCGACAACTTCGTGTTCCTCGGATACCGCGAGTACGCGACCGCGGGCGAGGGTGACGCCGCCACGCTGCAGGCCGTGCCCGGCTCGGGGCTGGGCATCCTCTCCAAGATCGAGGGCTCCCAGTTCGCCCAGCCGGTGCCGCTGTCGGAGCTGCCGGCCGCCGTGCGCGACAGGGTGCTGGACAGCCCCCTGGTGATCGTCTCCAAGACCAACCGCGAGGCCACCGTGCATCGCCGCGTGAAGATGGACTACATCGGAGTGCGACAGGTCGGCGAGGACGGCCGGCTGGTGGGTGAGCTGCGCTTCGTGGGCCTGTTCACCAGCAAGGCGCTGATGGAGCCGGCCCGTGAGATCCCGTTGATCCGCCGCAAGCTCGACTACATCATGGAGTCGGAGGACCTGTTCCCCGGGTCGCACGACTTCAAGGCCGTCGTCAGCATCTTCGAGAGCTTCCCCAAGGACGAGCTGTTCGCGTCGGGCACCGAGGACCTGCGTGAAACGGTGATGGCGCTGCTGGGGCTGCAGGAGAAGCGGCACGTGCAGCTGTTCGTGCGCCCCGACCTGCTGGGCAGGTTCGTCACGGCGACCGTGGCACTGCCGCGCGACCGTGTCTCCACGGAGCTGCGGCTGCGGCTGCAGAACCTGCTCGAGGAGCGCTACCACGGCGAGTCGATCGACTATCACCTGTCGCTGGGGGAGACCGATCCCGCCCGCTTCCACTTCATGGTGCACGTGCCCGAGGGCGGCATCCCGGACGTGTCATTCGACCAGCTCGAGCGCGAGGTGCTCGCGGCACGCGCACCTGGGACGACGCCCTCACCGACGCGCTGGTGGAAAGCCACGGAGAGCTGCAGGGCGAGGCACTGGCGCGCCGCTATGTCCGGGCTGTTCCCCGACTACTACAAGTCCGCCGACGCCGATCCGCATGGCCCAGTTCGACGTCGACCAGTTCGAGTCGCTGGGCGCCGAACGCCCCTACACGGTCGCGCTCCAGAACGAGGAGGGCACGGCGGAGCCGCTGACCCGGCTGAAGCTGTACAAGACCGGCGGCAAGGCGCCGCTGTCGGACCTGCTGCCGGTGCTGGAGGCGCTGGGCCTGACCGTGGTCGAGGAGGTGCCGACCCGGCTCCAGGAGCTCGAGGGAAGCGGCCGCTACCTGCACGACTTCGGCGTGCTCGGCGCCAACGGCTGGCCGCTCGACCTCGACCGGGTGCGGCGAGCTGGTGGCCGACACGGTGCGGGCGGTCTGGGACGGCCGGGCCGAGAGCGACTCGCTGAACCGGCTGGTGCCGGCCGCGGCGCTGACCTGGCGCCAGGTGGCGATGCTGCGCGCCTACCGCCAGTACCGGCAGCTGCTGGGCGGCGGCTTCACCAAGCGCTACGTGAACGACGCCTTCGTGCGCAACTGGGAGCTGGCGGCGCAGCTGGTGGCGCTGTTCGAGCACCGGCTCGACCCGTCCCGTGACGGCGACGCGGCATCCGAGCGGCTCGAGGCCGAGATCGTGGCCCGTCTGGACGAGATATCCAGCCTCGACGACGACCGCATCCTGCGCAGCTTCCTGGGCATGATCCTGGCCACCGTCCGCACGAACGTCTTCAAGCAGGAGGGCACGCTGCCCTACATGGCGTTCAAGCTGCGCTGTGAGGACGTGCCGGGGATGCCCAAGCCGGTGCCGCGCTGGGAGATCTTCGTGTACTCGACCGAGATGGAGGGTGTGCACCTGCGCGGCGGCTTCATCGCCCGCGGCGGCATCCGCTGGTCCGACCGGCTGGAGGACTACCGCACCGAGATCCTGGGGCTGATGAAGGCGCAGATGGTCAAGAACTCCGTGATCGTCCCCACCGGGGCCAAGGGCGGGTTCGTGCTGAAGAAGCCGCCGGCCGGCCGTGCCGAGCTGCTGGAGGAGGAGCGCCGGCAGTACATCGTGCTGATGCGCGGCATGCTCGACCTGACCGACAACATCGTGGGCGGCGAGATGCGCCGGCCGGAGGGCGTATGGGTGCTCGACCGCGATCCCGACGCCTACCTCGTGGTCGCGGCCGACAAGGGCACCGCCCACCTGTCGGACACCGCCAACGAGGTCAGCGCCGAGTACGGCCACTGGCTGGGGGACGCCTTTGCGTCGGGCGGTTCGGCCGGCTACGACCACAAGGCGCTCGGCATCACCGCCAAGGGCGCGTGGGAGAGCGCCAAGCGCCACTTCGCCGAGCTGGGGCAGGACGTGATGACCGAGCCGTTCACGGTGATCGGCATCGGCGACATGTCCGGGGACGTGTTCGGCAACGGCATGCTGCTCTCGCCGGCGATCCGGCTGGTGGCGGCGTTCGATCACCGGCACGTGTTCATCGACCCCGACCCGCCGCCGGAGGCGCTGGCGGAGCGGCGGCGCCTGTTCGACCTTCCGGCCAGCTCCTGGGATGACTACGAAAAGACGCTGATCAGCGAGGGCGGCGGGGTCTGGCCGCGCTCCGCGAAGGGGGTGCCGCTGTCGCCGCAGGCCCGCGCGGCGCTCGGCATCGAGGCAGACAGCCTGCCGCCGACCGAGCTCTGCCAGGCGATCCTGCGCGCTCCCGTCGACATGTTCTGGAACGGCGGCATCGGCACGTTCGTGAAGGCCTCCGACGAGTCCCACGCCGAGGTCGGCGACCGTGCCAACGACGTGCTTCGCGTCGACGGCGCTCGACCTGCGCTGCCGGGTGGTCGTCGAGGGAGGCAACCTCGGCTTCACGCAGCGTGGCCGGATCGAGTTCGCCGTCGCCGGCGGGCGCATCAACAACGACGCGATCGACAACTCGGCCGGCGTCGACTGCTCGGATCACGAGGTCAACCTGAAGATCCTGCTGGCCCAGGCGATCGAGGCCGGCGAGCTGACGATGGAGGGCAGGAACGAGCTGCTGGAGTCGGTCGCGGACCACGTCACCAGCCACGTCCTCTATGACAACTACCTGCAGGTGCAGATCCTGTCGCAGGAGTCGGCGGCCTCGCCCCAGCGGATGGAGGCGTACGAGGCGCTGATGGAAGAGCTGGAGCAGGCCGGCCTGCTCGACCGGGCGCTCGAGTTCCTGCCGGGGATGGAGCGGATGGCCGAGCGCGAGGCCGTCGGGGCCGGCATGGCCCGGCCCGAGCTGTGCGTGCTGCTGGCCTACGCGAAGCGGCTGGTGCGCGACCAGCTGCTGCCCTCCTCGCTGCCGGACGACCCGTATCTGGACGACGACCTCGCGATGTACTTCCCCGGCCCCGTCGTCGAGCGGTTCGGCTCGCACCTGGTCACGCACCCGCTGCGCCGGGAGATCATCGCCACGATCGTCGTCAACGACGTGATCAACTCGATGGGCAGCACCTTCGTTGCGCGGATGGCGGCCGAGACCGGGTGCTCGGCCGACGAGATCTGCCGCGCATTCCTGATCGCCCGCGACGTGACCAACGCCCGCAAGCACTGGGACCGGGTGGAGGCGCTGACCAGCGAGGTGCCGACCGATGTCGCGGCCGACCTGATGATCGGCGTCGATCGCATGGTCGAGCAGTACACCCGCTGGTACCTGCGCAACGACCCCGATCTGGGCCTGGCGTCGACCATCGCCCGCGACCGGCCGGGCTTCGCCGAGCTGCTGGCGCACCTGCAGGAGGTGGCCACCGCCGCCTGGCAGGAGCAGTTCGACGAGCGGCTGGGCGGCCTCGAGGAGCAGCACGTGCCGCCGGAGGCGGCCCGCTTCGGGGCGACCGTGCCCGACCTGGTCTACGGGCCTGACGTGATCGCCGTCGCCCGCGAGAGCGGGCGCACGATCCCCGAGGTGGCCCACGCCTTCTTCCTGGTCGGCGAGCGGCTGTACCTGAACGCGGTCGAGCAGCGGGTCTCGCGGCAGCCGGCCACGACCCGCTGGCAGCGCATGGCATGGCGATCGCAGCTGGACGACCTGCGGCTGCTGCGCCGCCAGATCGTGGCGCACGTGATCGAGGGCGCGGGCGCCGCCGGCATCGAGACCGCGCTGGACGAGTACCTGGCCGCTCGCTCGGATCCTTACGAGCGCCTGACGGCGCTGGTGGGCAACACCGCCGGCGGCCAGGTCGACGATGCCTCGGCGGTGATGGTGATGGTGCACCAGATCCGCCAGGTCGTGGCGTGAACAGGCTCGCGGGCGAGACCAGCCCCTACCTGCTGCAGCACGCGGACAACCCGGTGGACTGGTACCCGTGGGGCGAGGAGGCGCTGGAGCGGGCGCGGCG
Source organism: uncultured Actinomycetes bacterium (assembly GCA_963766445.1). Taxonomy (GTDB): domain Bacteria; phylum Actinomycetota; class Thermoleophilia; order Gaiellales; family JAICJC01; genus JAICYJ01. The sequence goes on from CAVXZW010000021.1 coordinate 116,377, forward strand.
GGAGGATCGCCCGATCCTGCTCTCGATCGGCTACGCCGCCTGCCACTGGTGCCACGTGATGGCCCACGAGTCGTTCGAGGATCCCGAGACCGCGGCGCTGATGAACCGGCTGTTCGTGAACGTGAAGGTCGACCGCGAGGAGCGTCCCGACCTCGACGCCGTCTACATGAACGCCGTCGTCCAGTTCACACAGGGGCACGGCGGCTGGCCGATGACCATGTTCCTGACGCCCACCGGCGAGCCGTTCCACGGCGGCACCTACTTCCCGCCGCAGCCGCGGATGGGCATGCCCGTCGTTCAGCCAGGTGCTGGAGGCGGTGGAGCTGGCCTACCGCGAGCGGCCCGACCAGGTGAACGAGCTGGGCGCGCGGATGGCCGAGCACCTGCGCGAGACGGCGCAGCTGGCCGCGGGCGAGGCTGAGCCGGCGGAGCCGCAGCTGACGGCGGCGGTGGCGCTCGATGCGGAAGGTGTTCGACCCGGAGTGGGGCGGTTTCGGCCGGGCGCCCAAGTTCCCGCCGGCGCCCGCGATCGAGTTCCTGCTGCGGATGTGGCGGCGCACCGGTGACGGGTGATCCGCTGGAGATCGCCGACGGCCACGCTGGACGGCATGGCGCTGGGCGGCATGTACGACGTGCTCGGCGGCGGCTTCTCGCGCTACTCGGTCGACGAGCAGTGGCTGGTGCCGCACTTCGAGAAGATGCTCTACGACAACGCGCTTCTGGCATCGGCCTACCTGCACGCATGGGTGGTCACGGAGCAGCCGCGTTACCGCGAGGTGTGCGAGCGCACGCTCGACTTCATGCTGCGCGAGCTGCTGCTGCCGGGCGGCGGATTCGCCGCGGCTCTGGACGCCGACACGGACGGCGAGGAGGGCCTCACCTACGTCTGGTCGCCGGCCCAGATCCGGGCCGCGCTCGAACCGGCGGCGGCCGAGCGCGCCATCGCCTACTACGGCGTCACCGAGCCCGGCAACTTCGAGGGCGCGAACATCCTGCGCCCGACCGGGCCGCCGCCCGGCGACCTGGAAGCAGATCCGGCTGGCGCTGCTGCGGGCACGTGAGCAGCGGCCGCAGCCGGCTCGGGACGACAAGGCCATCGCCTGCTGGAACGGGTTCGCCCTGGCGGCGCTGGCCGAGGCCGGCTGGCGGCTGGGCCAGCCCGCGTACCTGGACTGCCGCGCGGCGCTGCGCCACCTTCCTGCTGGAGGCGATGACGGACGACCGCGGGCGGCTGCTGCGGAGCGCCCGCGACGGTGCCGGCCGCATCCCGGCCTTCCTCGACGACCACGGCGCCGTCGCCCTGGGGCTGCTGGAGCTGTACACCGCCACCGGCGAGCGCCGCTGGCTGGATGCGGCGGAGCGGCTGGTGGAGAGCGTCCGCGAGCGGTTCGCCGATGCCGAGCGGGGCGGGTTCTTCTACACGGCCGCCGACGGCGAGCAGCTGATCGCCCGCCACAAGGAGCTCGACGACAACCCCACGCCGTCCGGCCAGTCGCTGATGGCGACCGTGCTGCTGCGGCTGGCGCGGCTGCGCGGCGACGAGCGGATGGAGCAGGAGGCGGCCGCGGTGCTGCGGCTGGCGGAGCCGTACCTGGAGCGCGCCGCTCCGGCCCTGGGGCAGGTGCTGTGCGCGCTCGAGATGCACCTGTCGCCGCCGCAGGAGATCGCGATCGTGGGGCCGGACGACCATCCCGAGACGCCGCTGCTGGTGGCGGCCGCGCGCTCCGGCTTCCATCCCAACGCCGTCTACGCCTTCGGCGACGGGCGATCGCCGGACGACCTGCCGCTGCTCGAGGGCAAGTCGCTGGTGGACGGGCTGCCGGCGGTGTACATCTGCGAGCGCTTCGCCTGCCGTGCGCCGCTGACCGACCCCGCGGCCGTGGCCGAGGCGCTGGCGTGACCGACGACCTGGAGCCGCTGAAGCGCGAGGCGGCCGAGGCCGCGATCGAGGCCGAGGTGCGAAGTGGGATGGTGCTCGGGCTGGGCACCGGCTCGACCGCCGCCTGGCTGCTGGAGGGGCTGGCGCGGCGGCTGTCGGACGGCGCGCTGTCGGAGATGGCGGGCGTCCCCACGTCCGAGCGCACGGCGCAGCGCTGCCGCGAGCTGGGCATCCCGCTGATCGATCTCGAGCGGCGCCCCAGCCTCGACCTCGCGATCGACGGCGCGGACGAGATCGCGCCCGACCTGTCGCTGATCAAGGGCCTTGGCGGTGCTCACCTGCGCGAGAAGGTCGTGGCCCGTTCGGCCGAGCGGTTCGTGGTGGTGGCAGACGAGACCAAGCTGGTGTCGCGGCTGGGGGAGCGGGCGCCGGTGCCGGTCGAGGTGATCCCCTTCGCGCGGCCGCTGTGCGAGCGCCTGCTGGTCGCAGCCGGCTGGCGGCCGGTGCTGCGTGGCGGCGGTAACGGTCCGTGGATCACCGACGAGGGCAACCTGATCCTTGACTGCCGGCGCGACGATTGGGACGATCCGGCCCGGCTGGCGGCCGGCCTGCACGAGATCCCGGGGGTGGTCGAGCACGGCCTGTTCCTGGGCATGGCCGCCGCCGCGTACGTGGCCTGCGCCGACGGCGTGCGCGTGCTTCAGACGGGCGCCGGCGGCAGATGAGCCGCCGCCGCATCACCGCCACCGCCTCCGGGTTGGAGTCGATCAGCACGTAGCCGCGGCCGAGCGACTGCGCCACCGCTCCCAGCGTCCCTGAGCCGGCGAAGAAGTCGAGCACGCGGTCGCCCGGGCGGCTCGACGCCTGCACGATCCGCCGCAGCACGCCCTCCGGCTTCTGGGTCGGGTAGCCGGTCTTCTCGGAGCCGTTGGTGGGCACGATCGTGTGCCACCAGACCGAGGTCGGCAGCTTGCCGCGCTCGCGCTTCTCGGGGGTGACCAGGCCGGGCGCCATGTACGGCTCGCGATCGACCGCCGCGCTGTCGAAGTGGTAGCGGGTCGGGTGCTTCACGTAGACCAGGATCGTGTCGTGCTTGGTCGGCCAGCGCCGGCGCGTCTTGGCGCCGTAGTCGTAGGCCCAGATCAGCTCGTTCAGGAAGCAGTCGCGGCCGAACAGGTCGTCCAGCAGCAGCTTCACGTAGTGGGCCTCGCGCGGGTCGAGGTGCACGTACAGCGTGCCGGTCTCGTCCAGCAGCCGGCGCGCCTCGCGCAGGCGCGGCTCGAGGAAGGCGAGGTAGTCGTCGAAGCTGTCCTCGTAGGCCGCGGCCTCGAGCTGCTGCGTGCGGTACCGGCGCCCGCCGAACCCCGTGCGGTCGCCGTCCGGGTCGGCCACCGTTCGCAGGCTGCGCCGGTGCTGGCGGCGGCCGGTGTTGAACGGCGGATCGATGTAGATCAGCTGGAAGCTCCCGTCGGGGAACTGCCCCAGCAGGCCCAGGTTCTCGCCGAGCAGGATCTGATCGCCGTCCACGCCGCCAGTCTACGGCCGGCTGCGGGTGGCTCTCAGTCCCCGCGGCCGAGCTTGCGCAGGATCTGGTCGCTGGTGGGGCGACGAACCTGCGTCACCCAGCCCATCTTCTCCCAGGCGCGGATCATGAGGCCGGAGGCGTCGAGCTGCATCTTGCCCAGGCCGTGGAAGGCCGAGGTCGGGAACACGTGGTGGTTGTGGTGCCACGACTCGCCCAGAGACGGGAGCGCCAGCAGCCAGTTGTTCGTGGACAGGTCGTAGGCGGGGAACGGCCGGCGCCCGAAGTAGTGGCAGATCGAGTTGACGCTCCAGGTCACGTGGTGGTTCAGGAACAGCCGCACCAGGCCACCCCAAAGAAGGCCGGTGAGGGCGCCCCGCCAGGTGCCGGTGAGCGCATAGCCGAGCGCGAATGGCAGCACGAATCCGAGCACGGCCCAGAGCAGGAACGTGCGGTCGATGAACCGCACCAGCCGGTCCTGCGAGAGGTCGCGGGCCATGCGCTCCCGCTCCTGTCCCGCGGGGTGCGAGAACATCCAGCCCATGTGCGCGTGCAGCAGGCCCCGCAGCTGCCCGCCCACGCCGCCGCCGAATCCGTGGTGGGGGCTGTGCGGGTCGCCCTCCTTGTCGGAGTGCGCGTGGTGGGTGCGGTGGTCGACGGCCCAGGTGATGGCCGAGCCCTGCACCGCCATCGAGCCGAAGATCAGCAGGCCGGCCTTGAGCGGCTTCACTGCCTCGAAGGCGCTGTGGGTGAGCATGCGGTGGAATCCGATCGTGATGCCGAAGCCGCAGAACACGTAGAGCACGACCAGCAGGCCCAGGTCGGTCCAGCCGACGGCCGTGTTCCAGAGCAGCGCCACGGCGGCGACGAAGGCGACGAAGGGGATGATGGTGATGGCCAGCATCGTGCCCTTCTGCTTCCACCCGGCCCTGGAGTCGGGGGTCAGGTCTGCTGGTGGCGCGGCTGTGGTTGTCTGCACGGTGCTATTCCTTTCGCTCTCTTTGAGCGCGCACCTGTCGCTTGTGCTCGCGTTTTGCAGCCTGGTAGGCGGCCAGGGCCTCGGGGGTGTCGGCGTCGCCGAGCGTGGGATGGGCGGGCAGTACCTGCTCCCATCCATCCGGTTTGACGCCGAACTGCTTGATCAGGGTTGCAACCAGGCTGCGTACCTTCATGTCGCCGAAGCCGGGCAGCGAGCCGATCCGCCTGGCCATGTCCTGGCCGCTGGTGGCCTCGGTCCACACGCGCGAGCCGTCGCTGCCGTGGTTTTCGGCCAGGTACCGGCACAGCGACTGGACACGCTCGGCCATCGCGCCCGGGAAGCGGTGGATGGCGGGCCGTTCGCGGAACGCCGCCTCGAGGGCCTCGGGCGGCATCGCCGCGATCCGGGCCGGATCGAGGTGGCCGAGCCGCTGCTTCAGCACCAGCGGCCCCGCGAACGCCTTCTGCACGGTCACCTGCTGGTCCAGCGCGAAGCCGATCAGCAGGGCGTTCGGGTCCTCCGCAAGCAGCCGGTTGGCCTGATCGTCCTCCGTCCAGGGAAGCAGGGCGGGGCCGGTGCTTGTGGCAGACATGGACGTGAATCCTACCTGTACCCGGTATTTGCCGAACCTGACTCCAATGCTTCGGCAACCCAGCGCGCCACCTTTTCGGGCGGATCGCCGCCCATCCGTCCGCTGCACGCCGCGGGCCGTGGCCGAGAACGCGGTGTCGGTCAGCGCCGGTTTCACGTTGACCACGTGGATCCCGTGGTCGCGCAGCTCGCGGTACCCGGTGCGGGACAGCAGGTCGACCGCCGCCTTGCTGGCCGCGTAGGCGCCGCCGCCGGGGTCGGGGAACTCGCCCACGATCGACGAGATGTTGACGATGCCGCCACCGCTTCGCTGGCGCATCAGCTGCTCGCCGGCGGCGCGCATGCCGTAGATCACGCCCAGCACGTTGGTGCGGATCATGACCTCGACCTTGCCCGGGTCGATCTCGTGCAGCAGCCCGAACGCGCCAAGGCCGGCGTTGTTCACCATCACCGTCAGCTTGCCGCCCCATTCCACGGCAGTCGCCACCAGCCGCTGCACCTGGTCGTAGCTGCCCACGTCGCAGGCCACGGCCAGGCCGTCCAGCTGATCCGCCACGGCCTGGACACGCTCCGCGGAGCGCGACGACACCACCACCCGCGACCCGCGTGCGTGCAGCTCGTGCGCGATCGCTTCGCCGATGCCGCTCGATGCGCCGGTGATGACCGCCACCGCACCGTCCAGCGAGACGCTGGCGCCGCGAGGTCCGGGTAGCTCCTGTTCGCTCATGGCTCCTCCTGATTCGATGCCCAACGCTACTCTGTCGAACGTGGCTCGAAGCTTCTCACCCTGGCGCGCGCTGGCTGCGGTGTGGCGCCCGATCGAGCGGCGGCTGGCCGCGGTCGGCCTGCGCCTGGTCGCTCCATGGGAGCGGCTGTCGGTGCCGGTGCAGATCGCGATCGCGTTTCCGACCCTCTCGGTGCTGCTGTTCCTGCTGCACCTGGGGCCGCTCAACCAGCCGCCCATCCGGGCCGCCTTCTACGGCGTGTTCTGGTCGATCCTGGCCACGCCGGCGGTGATCATCGCCACCCGCAACGAGCTGCAAAAGCGGCACAAGCTGGACCAGCAGCAGCCCGAGCGCCCGTCCGCCGCCGATTAGCGGCCGTCGCCCAGCGCCAACCCGGCCCGCAGCGCTGCCACCACCTCGTCGTGCGACCACGGCGACGGCGCCACCGAGATGAAGTAGTCGGCCAGCGCGTTCTCGGCCAGCTCGTCCAGGTGGTCCTCGCCCAGGCCCACCGACCGCAGGGTCTCGAACTCGAGCTCGGCCAGGATCCGGCGCACGGCCCGCACCGCCCGCGATCCATCGCCGGAGCCGTCCTGGGGCTCGCCCAACGCGTCCGCGATCCGCTCGAACTGCTGCGGGACGAACCGGCGGTCGCGGTCCATCGTCTCGGCCAGCACCAGGCCGATGGTGAGCCCGTGCGGCAGCCCCAGCAGCCCGCCGATGGCCTGTGCGATCGAGTGCTCCGAGCCACAGTCCGAGATGTTCATGGCCAGGCCGCCCAGCAGGCTTGCGCACATCATCTCGCTGCGAGCGTCGGCGTCGGATCCGTCGCGGACGGCACGCACCAGCGCACCGCCGGCCAGCCGCGTGCCCTCGAGCCCGATCGCGTCGCCGACCGGCGTGCGCGCCGTAACGACCAGCGCCGCCATCGCCTGCGCCAGCGCGTCGATCCCGGTGTATGCGGTCAGTCTTGGGCGGCAGCCCGTGGGTCAGCGTCGCGTCCACGAGTGCGTGCTGCGCGCGCAGGAACGGGCTGGCGATGCCCGCCTTGATGTGGGTCTCCTGGTCGGTGATGACGGCGCCGCCCGATACCTCCGACCCGGTCCCGGCCGTGGTCGGGACGCACACCAGCGGGATCGCCGGGGGCTCGTAGGCGACGCCGCCCGCGGCGAACCGCAGGTAGGGGCCGCCCTGTCCGACCACCAGCCGCGCCGCCTTGGCGGTGTCCATGGACGATCCGCCGCCCAGCGCCACCACGGCGTCGCAGCCGGATGCCGCCAGCGTCTCGGCGGCCTGCTCCACCACGGCCACCGTCGGCTCCCCCGCGTCCTTCTCGAACCGCACGGCTCCGTCCAGCGGCGCGATCGCCGCCGCCACGCCGGGCACGAACTGGTCGAGCCCCCTGTCCATGATCAGCAACGGGCGCCCCGCGCCCTCCTCCGCCAGCACGGCACCGAGCTGGGAGGCGACGCCGTCGCCGAACCGGATCTTGACCGGCAGGTGGTTGCGAAACGGGGCGATCATCGTGGTCCTTTCAAAAGCGGTTCGACGGTGTCTCCGACGGCAACGATGCCCGGCTGTGCGACGTCGGCGTAAACGCCGAAGCAGATGCTTCCTTCTTGCCGCGAGCGGTAGTCGGCGATCATGCGCAGGGTGTCCATGTCGCGCTCGCCGTTCTGCGGGTTGCGCGTGGTCATGGAGCAGCGTGGGTCGCGCTCGGCGACGTGCAGCACCACCTCTCCCGCCCGCACGTCCTGCCCGATCCACTCGTCCTCCTCGTGCGGTGCGATGCCGTCGACCAGCAGCGTGTTTCGGAACCGTCGCGGATCGGCGACCTCGGCCTGGCCCGATCGCGTGGCCAGCTCGTGCAGCGACGCCTCGGAGAGCAGCGACATCGGATACGTATCCTGGGCGTGGCCGTTGCCGACCAGCATCAGCCGCATCGGCGATCCGGCCAGCTCGGATAGCGCCTCCGCCCACGGCCCCTCGACGATGGTGCCCTGGACGTCCCGCCCGAACATGAGGACGGCCTCACGCTCGTCGCCGCCGACGATGCCTGACACCTCGCTGCCGTCAGGCAGCACCACCACCAGTCGCCCGGTGTCCGGATCGAACCGCGATCCGGCCCGGGCCAGCGCTCCGTACCTGCGCATGGTGGCGACCTCGCGGCGGTCGTCCAGCAGCACGAACGCACGGTCGCCTGCGATGCCGTCCGGCGTCACGGTGGCCCGCTCGCTGCTCATCAGGCCGAGCGACTTGATGGGAGAGAGGTGGATGGCGCGGACGTGTGCCACGGGTGTCGGATAGCCTACTGTGCCAGCACCGCACCGTTCCCACCAGGAGATACCCGCATGTCGCAGTCACGTTTCGCAGAGGCGCTGAACGGCCAGATCGGTTACGAGTTCGGCGCGTCCCAGCAGTACATCGCGGTATCCGTGTACTACGACGCCGAGACCTTGCCGCGGCTGGCGGCGCACTTCTACCGGCAGGCGATCGAGGAGCGTAACCACGCGATGATGATGGTGCAGTACCTGCTCGATGCGGGCGAGGACGTGGTGATCCCGGGCATCGAGCCGCCGCGCACGGGCTTCGGGGACGTGGTCGAGCCGGTGGCGCTGGCGCTTTCCCAGGAGAAGCGGGTGACCGAGCAGATCGGCGCTCTGGCGACGCTGGCACGCGAGAACGGCGATTACGCCGGCGAGCAGTTCATCCAGTGGTTCATCAAGGAGCAGGTGGAGGAGGTCTCCAGCATGAGCAGCCTGCTGACGGTGGTCGAGCGGGCGCGCGAGAACCCGCTGCTGGCGGAGGAGTATCTGGCTCGCGAGTCGGCGGCGGAGGCCGCGGATCCCACGGCGCCGCATGCTGCGGGCGGCGCGCTCTAGCGCCGCGCTGGCCGCGGTGCTGCTGCTGGCAGGCGGCTGCTTTGGCGGCTCCGGAGGCGGCAGCAGCTCCGGCGTCAGCCACTCCCAGTTCGTCGCCCAGGCGCGCGCCATCT
>CAVXZW010000022.1:0-90070 GCA_963766445.1 uncultured Actinomycetes bacterium
ACTCGATCAGCAGCCGCGCATGGCCGAGATCGTGGGCGTCGTCCTCGCCTGCCGAGATGCGGTTCCAGAAGAAGCAGTTGCGCTCCACAGCCACGGCCAGGTCGAGCACCCGCGGGCCGTAATCGGCCTGGTGGAAGTCGATGATCGAGCTCAGCCGGTCGCCGTCGAAGAAGAGGTTGTTGGTCTGCCAGTCGCCGTGCAGCGGAGCGGGCGGCAGCTCCGAGAGCACCGGGCGCAGCCGCGCGAACAGCTCGTCGTAGGCGGTCGCGATGTCGTGGCGCCAGTCCTCGCCTCGGATGTAGGCGGCCACCGCCGGCCGCTGGCCGGCGAGCCGCTCGACGGCAGCGACGGGCGCCAACTCGGCCAGCCCCAGCTGCACCACGAAGCCGCGCTGCGGCTGGGGACGGCGCGTGCTCGAAGTCACCGCCGGCCTGGTGCATCGCGGCCAGCCCACGTCCGGCCGCTAATACACGTGCCGCCGCGAGAAGAACGGCTCCCAGGTGTCCACGCCTGCGTACGTGTCGTCACCAATGGCAACGTCATAGACCTCGTACCAGAGGCCATCCAGCTCGACCAGCTCCCGGGCGCGCACGGCGGGTACGCCGCGGTCGGCCAGGTGGTTGGTGAGGCGATGCTGCCAGCGCAGCTGGTCGGCCGTTCGGCCCATCGGCGGCTGGCGCTTCACGACCGCCTCGCCGGTGTCCCAGCGGCAGCGCGCCACCGCGAACAGCCAGCGCAGGTGCTGGCTGACGATCTCGACCGGCCGGCCCAGCACCGCCGCCGCCTCGGCCGGTTCGACCGGCCCCCAGTAACGATCCGTGACGGCCACGGCGGGTTTGTACCATTCAGCGGTGGGCGGCGTGCTCGTAAGCGTGGAGTGGCTGCAGCGGCACCTCGAGAGCGTGCGGCTGCTGGACGTGCGCGGCGAGGTGGCCACGGAGCAGCCCCGCTACCGCGCCCACCCCGAGCACTACCGCGAGGGGCACATCCCGGGGGCGGTGTTCGCCGACTGGCGGGTCGACTTCACCGACCGCACCAGCGCGGTGCCGGTCACGATCGCGTCGCCCGCGGCGTTCGCGGCCGACGCCACCAGGCTCGGCATCGGCGCCGACACGGTGGTGGTCGCCTACGACCACTACTTCAATGTGCTGGCCGGCCGGATCGTGCTGGTGCTCCGCAGCTACGGCCACGCCGCCAGCCACGTGCTGGACGGCGGGCTGGCGGCCTGGACGAACGAGGGCTGCCCGCTTGAAGGCGGGGACGTGCTGGCGGCGCCTGCCGATCCGCCGCACCCTGTGCCGGCCGGCCGGGAGGGGGTGATCGACCTGGACGGGATGCGCCGGGCGATCCTGGGCGGCGCACAGCTGCTGGATGCCCGCAAGGCCGAGGAGTACAGCGGCCGCGAGACCCACGCGCGCCGCGCGGGTCACATCCCGGGCGCGCTGAACGTGCCCTACAAGTCGCTGCTGGACGGCGACGGCCGGTTCCTGCCGGCCGACCGCCTGGCCGAGCTGCTCGACGGCTACGGTGTCGACCTCGATCGGCCGATCGTGGCCTACTGCAACGGCGGCGTGTCGGCCACGGCCGTCGCCACCGCCGTGGAGATCGTGAGCGGTAGGCGCGCGGTCGTCTACGACGGATCCTGGAACCAGTGGGGCGACCGCGACGACACCCCGGTCGAGACCGTCCCGTGATCCGCCCTGCCGCCGCCGCCCTCGTGCTGGCGGCGTTGCTGGCGGGCTGCGGCGGCGGATCGTCCGCGACCTCGGCCGGCGGCCGGGCGGCCGACCCGGCCGGATGCCGCACGGCGGCCTACCCGGCACCGGCCGCCGATCGGCCTCGCTACACACTGCAGCTGACCATCGATCCAACGGCCCATCGTGTGCAGGGCACCGTCGCGGTCGCGTTCACCCCGGATATCGCCACCGACCGGCTCGTGTTTAGGCTGTGGGCGAACGGGCGGCGCTGCGCCCCGAAGGTGCGCGCATGGCCGCCGGCCCGGTGACAGTGGACGGCGCGACGCCGTCTCCGCAGCTGGCCGATCCGACCACGTGGCGGTGCCCAAGGGGCTCGCGGCCGGCCGCTCCGCGACGTCGCTGCCGTTCTCGCTGACCCTGCCCCAGCGAGCCGACCGCATCTCGCAGAGCGGCACCGCGCTTCGGCTGGGCTCGTTCTTCCCGGTGCTGCCCTGGGAGCCGGGCCAGGGCTGGGCGCTGGAGCCGCCGACGCGGCAAACCGGCGAGACCTCCGCGTCGCCGATCGCCGACTTCGACGTCCCCGTCCACGCCCCGGGCGGCCTCGGGTGGTGGCCACCGGCAGCCGGTGGCCCCGGGCCACTGGCCGCCCGCGACGTGCGCGACTTCGGCGTCTCGGCCGGCGACTTCAGGTTGGTGCGGCGGGTGGTGGACGTTCCCGGCCGGTCGGCTGACCGTGGCCGTGCCCAGCGGGGCGTCGCCGGGCAGCAAGCGGCCGATGAGGCCCAGGGCGCGATCGAGCACCTGTCCCGCCTGTACGGGCGGTATCCATGGCAGACGTTGACGCTGGCCTATGGCCCCGACCTGAACGAGGAGGGCATCGAGTACCCGACCATCCTGTTCGAGGGGCCCGACCGGCGGGCCTGATCACTGCCCACGAGATCGCACACCAGTGGTTCTACGGGCTGGTCGGAAACAACCAGGCCCGCGATCCGTGGCTGGACGAGGGTTTGGCCAGCTGTGCGGGCGGCGAGGCCGGGGGCGGGCTGGCGTTCTACACCACGGTGCGGATCCCGAGCGTGGCCGCGGGGCACCTGGGCGCCCCCATGACCTACTGGGACCGCTGCCAGGCCGCCTACTTCGCCGGCGTCTATGCCCAGGGGGTGCAGGTGCTGGAGTCGTTCGGGCCCCAGCCGAAGATCGAGTGCGCGCTGCGCCGCTACGTGGCCGCCAACGCCTACGGCATCGCGACGACCACGACCTGGTGCGCGCGCTGGCGAGGAGTTTCCGGAGCGCCGGCCCAGCTCGCCCGCTACGGCGTGCGCTGAGCAGAGCAGGCGGAGTCGGACGCCGCGCACATGGCGGCGGAGGTTGTGTGCGATCCGATATTGTCGGCGGCCGAGGTCGCACGTAGCCTCGCGAGCACGCGGTATGTGCACACTCACCATGGCGCAGACAAGGAGGAACTTCGTGGCGACCGACCTTGAACGGTTCGTCGACGCCGACGGGCGAGACGACAAGATCGCCGATGTCCGCAGGCGGATCGACGCCGAGGGCATCACCTACATCTACTACCAGTTCATCTCGGTCACCGGCCGGATCATGGGCAAGGGCGTCCCCGCGCCGCACTGGGAGAGCATGGCCCGCAAGGGCTTTCAGCTCGTGTACGGATCGACCGCCAACCTGTTCACCGACCGCCACGGCGACTACATCGGCTACGGGCCCGAGGCCTGGGAGCTGGTGGGCGTGCCCGAGCCGGAGACGTTCCAGGTGCTGCCCTGGGATCCGCGCGTCGCCCGCGTCTGGGTGACCTGCTTCCGCGGCCGCGAGGACGAGAAGGACGGCGGCAGCTTCCTCAGCTCCGACTGCCGCAGCAACCTCAAGCAGATCCAGGCCGAGTTCGAGGGCCGCACCGGACTGCACCTGCGGGCCGGCACCGAGCCCGAGATGATGTGGCTGAAGATGAAGCCGGACGGCACGCCCGACGTGGAGGGCGTGACCAAGCCCTACTGCTACCACATCGACCAGTTCTCCGAGCTGCAGCCGATCATCCACAAGGTGATCGAGTACGGCCAGAAGATGGGCCTCGACATGATCCAGGGCGACCACGAGGACGCGCCCGGCCAGATCGAGCTCAACTTCAACTTCGATCGGGCCGAGCAGACCGCCGACAACCTCAGCACCTTCCGCCAGATCTGCAAGCAGGTCGGGCGCGAGCTGAACGTGTTCCCCTGCTTCATGCCGAAGCCGTTCATGGGCGTGTCCGCCAACGGCTGCCACCACAACATCTCGCTGTGGCGCGGCGACGAGAACGTGTTCATGCCCGAGGGCGACGACCAGCGCCTGCCCAGCCAGACCGGCCTCTACTCGATCGGCGGCGTGCTCGAACACCTGTCGGCGCTGACCGCGGTGACGGCCCCCACCGTCAACTCCTACCGGCGGCTGTGGGACACCGGCTTCTGGGCGCCGGTGTTCGCCGACTGGGGCTTCCAGAACCGCACCACCGCGCTGCGCGTGTCGGCCCCCGGCCGCTTCGAGTACCGCTCGGTGGATTCGGCGGTGAACCCGTACCTGTCGCTGGCGGCGCTGATCAAGGCGATGGACGATGGCATCACCCGCAAGCTCGACCCCGGCAAGCCCGAGGAGCGCAACATCTACGAGGCGATGGCCGGCGGCAAGGAGGTCAAGCGAATCCCGATGACCTTCGGCGACGCGCTGGACGCGCTGGACGCGGACGAGGTGATCCAGGCGGCGCTGCCGGACGAGATGTTCAAGGTGTTCCGCCACTACAAGCGCGACGAGTGGGAGCGCTACTGCGCCGAGGTGACGGAGTGGGACGTGAAGGAGTACCTGGACGTGCTGCCGTAGCGGCGCGTCGCAGAGCCGGCGAGTCTGTGCCCGACAGCGGCACTGCTCGTCGAGGGCGCGCGGCCGTTCGTGGCGGGTGATGGTCAGACCCCTGGGTCAGACCTGGCCCACCGCGAGTGGAGATTCTCCATAGGCCAGCCGCCTGCCCGGCAGTACTATCGGACTCCAAATGCGCTGGCGAAGCGGGTTCACGCCGTCAGCACACGACCATCGAAAGGTTCTCCGCGTATGTGTGGAATCGCAGGGATCATCTACCGGGACGGCGCGCGTGACATCGGCCGCGAGATGACGCGATGCTGCAGTCGATGAAGCACGCGGCCCCGACTCGACCGGCTATGCGTTGTTCGGCCCGGCAACCAAGAACGTGCTCATGCGCTACAAGCTGGCCGACGCCAACGACGAGCGCGACTTCGAGTTCAGCGAGCGGCTGGAGCGAAACCGATCCGAGGTCGAGTCGCGGCTGCGCCAGCTGGGCGCCCGGGTCAGCGAGGTCGAGGAGGAGACCGACTACGCGTTCCGGGTCACCATCGAGCTACGACGGCGACCTCAAGACGCTGGCCGACTACATCGAGGACGTTCCCAACGCCGAGGTGCTGTCGCTGGGCCACTCGCTCGAGATCGTCAAGGACCTGGGCGACGCCGAGACCGTCTGCGAGCAGTACGACCTGGACGGGTTCACGGCACCCACGCGATCGGCCACGTGCGGATGGCGACCGAGTCCGACGTCGACATCTCCGGCGCGCACCCCTACTGGGCCTACCCGTTCGCCGACGTCGCGGTCGTCCACAACGGCCAGCTGACGAACTACTTCCAGTGGCGCCGGCGGCTCGAGCGCTCCGGCCACCGCTTCCAGTCGGAGTGCGACTCCGAGGTGATCGCCGTCTACCTGGCCGAGAAGATGAGCGAGGGCATGGACGCTCGAGGACGGCCATGCGCGCAGAGCCTGGACGAGCTGGACGGCGTCTTCACCTACATCTGCGTGACCGAGGACGCGCTGGGCGTCGCCAAGGACGAGATGGCGGCCAAGCCGCTGGTGCTCTACGAATCGGACGACCTGGTGGCGCTGGCGTCGGAGGAGATCGCGATCCGCGCCGATCATCGACCACGAGATCGACACGTACGATCCCTACGAGGGCGAGGTGCTGGTATGGAAGCGGTAGGCGAGCGCAAGATCACCTACGACGCGCGCGGGCTGGTCGAGCCGGATGCGACCGTCCCCAACGTCTCCGAGGTGGACGGCACAACGGCCGTGTTCGACGCGGCCAAGCTGACCACACGCCAGATCAACCTGGAGCTGAAGAGCCTGCTCTACGAGCGCGGCATCACCGACGTCACCGTCAAGAACCCGGGCGCCAAGCACTCGATCGGCGTCGGCATCCTGACCCGCTGCAAGATCACGTTCGAGGGCAGCCTCGGCTACTTCGGCTGCGGCGTGATCGACGGCCCCGAGGTGCACATCACCGGCCGCGTCGGCTGGTCGGCCTGCGAGAACATGATGTCCGGCGTCGTCGTCATCGAGGGCAATGCCGGCTCGCTGACCGGCGCCGCCCTGCGCGGCGGCGACCTGGTCGTCAAGGGCCGCGCCGGCGCCCGCTCCGGCATCGACCAGAAGGGCGGCCTGATCCTGACCATGGGCAGCGTCGGCTCGATGACCGGCTTCATGATGCAGCGCGGCCGCCAGATCATCTGCGGCGACGCCGGCCCCGGCCTCGGCGACTCCATGTACGACGGCACCATCTACGTGGCCGGCAAGGTCAAGGCGCTCGGCATCGACTGCGTGCCCGGCGAGTGGACCGACGCCGACACGCGAGTACATCGACCGCAAGTTCGGCATCTACGGCCTCGGCAGCGCCGCCCGAGTTCCAGAAGTTCGTCTGCGGCAAGAAGCTCTACAACTACGACAACCTCGAGCCTTCCGAGCGGAAGCTCGTTCTCTAGAGGAGGAGGACGCGATGCCTTCGGACAAGACCTCCTCGCGGCAGAACGTGCTCGGGCACAGCCGCATCTTCACCCCCGAGGTGATCAACGACATCCACGTCAAGGCCGATCTGGGCCGCTACCGCATGCGCGGCTTCTCGATGTTCAAGCCGATCCCGCACTGGGACGAGCTGATGTTCATGCCGGGCACCCTCACCCGCTTCGTGATCGAGGGCTACCGCGAGAAGTGCGAGACCAAGACCGTGCTGGGCGCCCGCTTCGCCAAGAAGCCGCTGGAGCTGGACATCCCGGTCTACATCACCGGCATGAGCTTCGGCGCGCTGTCGCTGGAGGCCAAGATGGCGCTGGCCAAGGGCGCCTCGATGGCCGGCAGCGCGACCTGCTCCGGCGAGGGCGGCATGATCCCGCCCGAGCGCGACCTCTCCACCAAGTGGTACTACCAGTGCATCCAGAGCCGGTACGGGTTCAACCCGCACCACCTGATGCTGGCCGACGCCTGCGAGTTCTTCATCGGCCAGGGCTGCAAGGTCGGCCTGGGCGGCCACCTGATGGGCCAGAAGGTGACCGAGCAGGTGGCCGAGATGCGCTCGCTGCCGGCCGGGATCGACCAGCGCTCGCCGGCACGGCACCCCGACTGGCTGGGCCCCGACGACCTCTCCCTGAAGATCCAGGAGGTGCGCGAGGCCACCGACTACCAGATCCCGATCCAGCTCAAGCTGGGCGCCGCCCGCGTCTACGACGACGTGCGGATGGCGGCCAAGTGCGGGCCGGACATCATCTACCTGGACGGCGCCGAAGGCGGCACCGGAGCAGGCCCGCACATCGCCACCGAGGAGACCGGCATCCCGCTGATGGCGGCCATCCCGGAGGCGCGCCGGGCGCTCGAGGACGTCGGCCTGGCCGATGAGATCGACCTGGTCGTGGCAGGCGGCATCCGCAACGGCGGCGACATCGCCAAGGCCATCGCGCTGGGCGCCAAGGCGGTCGCGATCGGCCACTCCGCGCTGATGGCCCTGAACTGCAACAAGGAGATCCCGGGCGTCACCGACTACGAGGGCACCATCGGCGTGCCGGCAGGCCAGTGCTACCACTGCCACACCGGCCGCTGCCCGGTCGGGATCACCACGCAGGACCCGGAGCTGCGCAAGCGGCTTGTCGTCGACGAGGCCGCCGAGCGCGTCTACAACTTCCTGCACACGCTCACGCTCGAGGTGCAGATGCTGGCGCGCGCCTGCGGCAAGACCAACATCCACAGCCTCGAGCCCGAGGACCTCTGCGCCCTCACCACCGAGGCCGCCGCGATGGCGCGGGTGCCGCTGGCCGGCACCACCTACATCCCCGGCGTCACCGAGGAGCGCACGCTGAACGAGATCAAGAAGCTGGTCGAGCGACAGCACCAGGACGACGTGGACGACGGCCAGAACACGACCACGCCGCTGCACGCGGCCGGAGACTGACCATGACCAAGGAACCCGACAAGACCACGGTCGGCATCGACGCCGAGTACCTGTCAGGCCACCGCTTCCCCTACCAGGAGGACATGAGCCTGGTCGAGGACGTCGATCTGATGGCCGCCACGCCCGGCCAGGACATCAACTGGCTGGAGGACGTCGAGCTGCTGGTCGAGGACGACCTGCCGGCCGTGTTCGACCGCTACTCGAACTCGTTCCTGAAGCTGTACTTCGATATCCCCGAGGGGCGCGAGAACGAGATCGCGCGCAAGGTGCTGATCAAGCACCTGCAGTCGGGCAACAGCTACGGCATCCAGCTCAAGGAGAAGCACTGCAAGTTCCCCCAGCCCGAGCTGGGCTCCTGGGTGGAGGGCTCGCGCATCGTCGGCGACGACTGGCACGCCCCGGTGCTCGAGGGCTGGCAGCCGCCCGCGCACTGACCTCCGACAGATGCGGTAGATTCGTCGCGCGCCCCCCGCAGATGGGCGCGGACTCCGACTCCCAGGAGCGTCCGCCACGGCCCGGCGGGCGCTCCCTGATGCTCGTGCCCGCAGCCCCGCTCAGGCTCCCAGCAGCTCCGCCGCCTCGCGCGCGGCACCCTGCTCGCCCCGGTAGCTGAGCCGCTTGTGGTCGGACAGCGGCAGCCACCGCGCCGAAGCCACCTCCAGGCGCATCGCCGGCTCGATCTCGCCGATCCGCCCAGACCGGTAGCGCATCAGGTGGAACACCACGATCTTGAAGATGCGCTGTCCGCCGCGCGTGTAGACGTAACGCACGTCCGTCAGCCGCCGGTCGACGTCGCAGCGCAGCCCCGTCTCCTCCAGCACCTCGCGGGCCGCGGTCTCGCCGGCGCCCTCGCCCGCGTCGATCAGCCCCTTGGGTAGCGCCAGCACGCCGGGCCGCCCGTTCGGCTCGATCACCGCGAACCACCAGCGCCCGCGCATGCGCCGCACCGCCACGCCACCGGCCGACAGCTCGCGCGGCATCAGGCCACGCTCACGACCAGGGGTACGGGCTGTTCGAAACCGGGTGCAGGTCGCCGGTCGCGAACCGCTCGTAGCGGAACGGCGACAGCAGGCTCGAGTGCCCGCCGGTCACGACCTTGGCCACCTCTCGCCCGACCCCGATCATCTTGTAGCCGTGGTTGGAGTCGGCGATCACGTAGACGTTGGGCAGCATGTAGTCGAACACCGGGAAGCTGTCCACGGTGAAGCAGCCGACGCCGCCGGAGCGGATGTTCTTGTAGGTGGCGCGCTTGCCCTCGAAGCGCTTCATGCAGTGCGACAGCGACGCGCACCACATGTCGGCGAAGGCCGGCTCGACCGACGCGGTCGGGTAGGGATCGACGGTGAACGTCTCGCCCACCACCACCGGCGCCGCACCACCCTGGACGCCGTGCAGGTCCTGCTTGAAGTAGTTGCCCCAGAACTCGTCGGTGATCAGCGTGCCCTCGTCGTCGTAGAGCGGCGCGTCCGAGTCGACGTGGAGCACCGGCGGCATGGAGCCGTCCTCGAGCGACAACAGCTTGGGGTCGACGTCGATCTCGCCCTCCTGCAGGTACCAGTACGTCCACATGTTCTGGTCGCGGTGCACCTCGCCCTCTGGCGTGCGCACGTCCAGCCGGTTGGGCAGCCCCAGCATCGTCCAGATCTCCTCGACCCAGGGGCCGACGCCGACGATCACCTGCTCGGCCTGGATGTCGCCCTGGTCGGTGTGGACGGTGGTCACCGCTCCCGACCCGTCGGTCTCAAAGCCGGTCACGCGCACGCCGTCCATCAGCCGCGCTCCGGCCGCCTTGGCCTTGCCGGCCAGGCCGTGCAGCGAGGCCATGTTGTTGGCAAAGCCGCCCTTCTGCTCGTGCAGGCAGACGTGCACGCCCTGTGCCCGCCAGTCCGGGAACATCCCCAGCATGTAGTCGCGCACCTCGCGCTCGCCCACGATCAGCTGTGACGGGTAGCCGATGTTCTGCTGGCGCTCGTGCACCTCGGTCAGGTCTGAGACCTGCCGCTCCGCGCCCAGCGCCATGTAGCCGACCGGGTGGTAGCTGAAGGCCTCGGGATCCTGTTCCCAGACCTCGACGTTGGCCGCCATCAGCTCGCTCATCGCGGGCTGGTAGTAGTTGTTGCGCACGACGCCGCAGGCGATGCCGGACGCGCCGGCGCCGACGCCGGTCTTGTCGATCACGAGCACGTCCGGCGTCTCGCCGGCAGCCGACTGCTCCTTCGCCAGGTGCCACGCGCTGGACAGCCCGTGGATGCCGGCTCCGATCACCAGGTACTTGGCGGATGAGGGCAGTGACATGCTCAGATCGCTCCTTCCATTGCCACTAAGGCAATAGCGTTTCTCTACTGGACCCGTGGATTGTAGCCCAGCGCCGCGGACAGCGCATCAGCCCGCTCCAGCAGCAGCGGCAGCGCCGCCTCGCGCTTCTTTCTGCCGAACCGCTGGGCCGGCCCCTGGACGCCGAGGATCGCCGCCAGCCGACCGTTGGCGCCGTACACCGGGCGCCGCGATCGCGTTCAGGTCGACCTCGCGCTCCTTCACCGCCTGCGCCCAGCCCTGCTGCTGCACGTCGGCGATCTCGCGACGCAGCATCTTCGCGTCGGGCAGCGTGCGATCGGTGAACCGCTCCAGCCGGCCATCCGGGGTGGCGCCGGCCCCGAACGCCAGCATCACCTTGCCCGTGGCGGTGGCGTGGGCGACGCTGGGCCGCCCCACCTGGGCGACGCTGGCCACCGCCTTGCGGCTGGCGACGAAGTCGACCGTGACCGCCTCCCGCTCGCCCGCGATCGAGAGCGTGGCCGTCTCGCCGGTGGCCTGCTCCAGCGCCGTCAGGTGCGGCCGCGCCAGCGTGCGCAGGTCGAGGCTCGACATCATGTGGTTGGCCAGCCGGATCAGGTGCGGCCCCAGCCGGTAGCGGCCGCTCTCGGGCACGTGCTCGACGTATCCGCCGGCCACCAGCGTCGACAGCAGGCGCGAGACGGTGCTGGCGTTGATCCCCGTGCGGCGGGCCAGCTCGTTGGTGCCGGCCTCGCCCGGCACATCGAGGAACGCATCCAGCACCTTCATTGCTCGCTCGACCGCCTCCAGGCGGCGTTCCGCGGGTCGTCCTGTCGGTGGCATCCGCGTATTCTGGCGTAGACTCGACCGCGATGGGCGGGACGACGTTGACACGCACCACCTTCGACGCGGTGCAGCGGCGGATTCCGGGGGCCGAGTTCGCCGCCTGGGAGGGCTGGGACTGGATTGCCGGATTCGGCAACGCTCACGCCGAGCACCGGGCCGTTCGCACCGCCTGCGGCGTCTGGGACGAGTCGCCGCTGCAGAAGTGGGTGCTCCACGGCCCCGACGCGCTGGTCGCCGCCGACCGCTGCTTCACCAATGACATGCGCTCGCTGCGTCCCGGCCAGGTCCGCTACGGAGCGTTCTGCGACGACGGCGGCCGCATGCTCGGGGACGGCACCGTCTTCGCGTTCGCGTCCGACCGCTGCTGGGCCGTGACGGCGCTGGAGTCGGACGGCGAGGCGCTGCGGGAGGCCGCCGCCGGGCTCGAGGTGGCGCTCTCGAACCAGACCCACGAGCTGCCGCACCTGCAGCTGCAGGGGCCTCGGTCGCGAGCGCTGCTGGAGCGCCTGTCCGGCCTCGACCTGTCAGGCCTCGGCTACTACCGGTTCCTGACCGAACCTGTCGAGCTGGACGGCGTGCCCGTCACGCTCGCGCGCTGCGGGTACTCGGGCGAGCTGGGCTACGAGCTCTACGTCAGCCCGGACGCGGCCGAGGCGCTGTGGGACGCCCTGCTCGAAAGCGGGCAGGTCACGCCCTATGGCCTGAACGCGGTCGAGACGCTGCGCCAGGAGTCGGGCCTGATCTTCATCGATGCCGACTACTTCCCGGGCGAAACCGACCCGTACGAGATGAACCTCGACCACGTGATCCGGCTCGAGAAGCCGGCGTTCCGCGGCCAGGAGGCCCTGCGCCGGATCGCGCCGGCGCCCGCCCGGCGGCTGACCACGGTCACCGTCTCGGGCGACGAGCCGGCCGCGCCGGGCGGCGACGTGCGCTCCGGCGGCGAGCCGGTCGGCGAGGTGCGCAGCGCCTGCTGGTCGCCGACCCTGGAGCGGCTGATCGCCATGGTCGTGATCGACGCTCCGCTGATCGTCCCCGGCGCCCGCTTCGACGTCGAGCTGGAGCCGGGCGGTACCGCGCCCGGCGTCGTCGGCGACCATCCCATCTACGACACACACAAGCTGCGCCCTCGCGCATGACAAGGAGGACATGATGGCCATCGCAACACGGAACGGCGCCTACATCGGCGGGCAGTGGATCGAGGGCGGCGGCGAGCGGATCGAGGTCACGAGCCCCGGCAGCGGCGAGACCGTCGGCGCGGTCACCGCCTCCAGCGAGGCGCAGGTGGACGCGGCGGTGCGGGCCGCCGCCGATGCCTTCCCGGCCTGGCGCGCCACCCCGATCCTGGAGCGGGTCGACCTCTGCCGCCGCGCCTACACGCTGTGCATGGAGCGCAACGAGGAGATCGCCCAGATGATCACGCGCGAGATGGGAAAGACCATCCGCGAGTCGCGCGAGGAGATGGAGGAGTACACGGCCGACCACTTCCGACGGGCTTCCGAGGACATCCTGCGGCACGCCGGGCAGGTGCTGCCTTCGACCCAGGAGCGGGCGGGAACCAAGCGGATCCTGGTCGTGCAGGAGCCGGTGGGCGTGGTGGCTGCGGTCACTCCGTGGAACTTCCCGGTCGACATCGCCGGCATCCCGATCGTGTACGGGCTGGCCGCCGGCTGCACGGTCGTGTGGAAGCCGTCGGAGTTCGCGCCGCTCTGCGCCGGCATGTTCGTCGAGCTGCTGGAGGACGCCGGGTTCCCGGCCGGCACCGTCAACCTGGTGCACGGGCGGGGCGAGACCGGCTCGCAGCTGGTGCGCCACCCGGACGTGGCCTCGGTGGTGTTCACCGGCTCTGTGGCAACGGGGGAGCAGGTTGCGCGCGACGCCGGGCTCAAGAACCGGGTGCTGGAGCTGGGCGGCAACGGCCCCCAGATCGTGCTGGCCGACGCCGACATCGACAAGGCCGCCGACGCCGCCATCACCGGCTGCTTCTACCTGGCCGGCCAGTGCTGCACCGCGGCCGAGCGGATCCTGGTGCACTCGTCGGTCGAGGACGCGTTCGTGGCTGCGCTGGTCGAGCGGGTGGCGAGGCTGCGGGTCGGAGACCCGCTGGACGACGCCACCGACATGGGCCCGCTGTCCACGCCCGCCACGCTGGAGCGCACCAAGCAGCACGTGGCCGACGCCGTCGCAAAGGGGGCGACCGTGGTCGCCGGTGGTGGCAGCGAGGGCCAGTACCACGAGCCGACCGTGCTGACCGGGGTCACCAGCGACATGCGGATCGCGCAGGAGGAGACGTTCGGGCCGGTCGCTCCGATCATGCGGTTCGAGACGCTGGACGAGGCGCTCGAGGTCGCCAACGAGACCGAGTTCGGGTTGACGGCGGCGGTGTTCACGAACGACCTGCGCGCCGCCTGGCGCGCGGCCGAGGCCCTGCGTCACGGCACCGTGCACATCAACGAGACCACCAACTACTGGGATCAGATGGCGCCGTTCGGCGGCGCCAAGAAGTCCGGCGCCGGCCGCGAGCTGGCGGGCTGGATCACGGACGCCCTGACGGAGACGAAGCAGATCACCTTCGAACTCGGCTGACCGATATACCTTCCTCACCACATCCGGGTGAGGTAGTACGCTCACCCGGATGTCTTTGGACGACGCGATCGCGCGCTTCGGCGACGAGGACGCGGCAGTCGCGCTGGTTGCGCGGCTGCGCTGGCCGGACGGCCCGAGCTGTCCCCGCTGCGGCTCCGCCGACCACGCATACCTGGCGACGCGGCGGCTGTGGAAGTGCCGCGCCTGCGCGCATCAGTACAGCGTCAAGGCCGGGACGCTGTTCGAGGGCTCGCCGCTGGGCCTGTCGCGGTGGCTGCCGGCCGTCTGGGCGGTCGCCAACGACCATCAGGTCAGCTCGCACGAGCTGGCGCGACGGCTGGGCATCACCCAGAAGTCGGCCTGGCTGATGCTGCAGCGGATCCGGCTGGCGATGTCGCCGGAGTGAGCTTCAGCCGGCGGTGCGGCGGCGGTCGAGCTCGGCCTTCGAGACCTTCAGCAGCTCCTGCATCAGCGCCTCGAACCGGGCGAACTCGACGTCTGCGGCCGCAGGTTCACCGTCGCCACGGCTGCGATGCCACTCCAGTATGCGCCGGGCCGCGTCGGCGTCGTTCCCGGGCTGAGGCGCCTGTCCCAGCGTCCCGGTGCGGACCAGGCCGAGGAACCCGGCCAGCGATGCCTCGCTGTGATCGTGGTCGTCCAGCGTGGAGGCGATCAGCGGCAGGCACCGGGCCTCCTGGTCGGCTGTGCACGCCGACAGCGGCGTCCAGCATGCGAACAGCAGCGCGCGCAGGTCGTCCGGTGAGCCAGGTATATCGCTCATTCGTTCAACCACACCAGGCAGGTCACGTCGCGCCGCAGCCGCCGCACCGCCATCCGGAACCGCCACCTGCCCAGCCGTCGCCTGTCGGCGCCGAACACCAGCAACCCGACGCCGTGCTCGGAGCAGACGCGGGCCGCGGCGGTCAGCGGTCGCGGGTGGTGGAACAGCATCTCTCTGACCCGGGCGCCTCTGGCGCGGGCCTCTGCGGCGGCGCTGGTGCAGCCGTCAAGCGCATCGCGGTCGCCGAACGTGCGCACGGCGCTCGATGTGGGCTGCCCGACGGCCAGCGGGACGGCGTCGCACACCAGCAGCTCCGCGCCGGTCTCCAGAGCCGTGTCGATCGCGAACCTGACGGCGGCCGGATCCAGGGGTGTGTTCAGCGTCAACAGCATCACCGGCCGTACGTCGGTGCCCGTGGCCGCTGCCGACGACGGTCTGCGCCGGGGCGCTCGTGGTCATCGCTAGCCGGCCTCGATCGTCCAGGACGGCAGGTCGGCCAGTGCCTTGCGCTGGCGGGCGGACACCCGTGGCTGCACGATCCGGAACCAGAACAGCGCCACGCAGGGCGCCGCCAGCAGCAGCCCCACCATCCCGTGCACCAGGTAGCCGGTCACCGCCGCCCCGGCGATGAAGAGGATTCCGAACCACATGTAGACCCGGAACTGCGTCTGCGCCGCGACCACGGCCGCGCGCTTCTCGCGCGGCACCTGGGAGGTGTCGTAGGCGCGGCCGCAATCGCAGACGACCCGCTCACCCAGATCGGTTTGGATGGCGCGGCCGCACTCGCACGTGATCGTGATCGGAATCGCCATGGCGTCTGTAGCGCCTGAAAAGTATTGCATGCGTTCGGGCGCAACTGTATGGTCGGCCCACCCCGAATCCGGGGCAACGCTCTCGTTCGAGGAGGTCTTCGTGGCTGAAGTCTCGGTTGACGAACGTCGTCTGCTGAAGACGATGCGCTGGTACGACGGGTTCGTGATCGGTCTTGCGAACCCGGGGTTTCTTATCGTGGGGATCGGCTTCTCAGTTGGCGCGCTGGGCGCCAAGGTTGCGGCAATCCTGTGGTTCGTCTCGGCACTCGTGGGCGCTCTTCAGGCCTACGTGTACTCCGAGCCGGCGGCGATGTTCCCGGACAAGCCGGGCGGCCTCGCCATGTACGCCAAGGAAGGCTGGCGCAAGTACTTCTCGCTGGCCGGCCCGATCGCGACGTTCGGCTACTGGTTCGCGTGGTCGAGCGTGCTCGCCATCTACGGCGGGCTGATCGGATTTCTGCTGGTCGGCGAGTTCTTCACCAGCCTCAACTCGAAGGGAGTGAACACCGACAGCATCGGCAGCTGGACGGCCAACGTGGCGGGCGTGGACTTCACCACCGTGCGGGTGATCGGCCTGATCTGCATCCTGCTGTGCTGGGCGTTCAACGTCCGCGGCATGCGCCCGGCCGTGTGGCTCAGCTACGCGACCGGCGTGGCCATGGCGGTACCGGTGATCGTGCTGGCGGTCGGCCCGTTCGTGACCGGCAACATCAGCAACCATGCCGTCAACGGCAACGCCATGTCGAGCACGCTCACCGGGGTATTCGGTGAGTCCGCCAGCACCTGGCACCAGTTCGGCCTGATCATGGTCTGGCTGTACGTGCTGGGCTGGTCGACCTACGGCCCGGAGGCGCCGGCAACGTTCGCCCCCGAGTTCATCGACACCAAGAACGACACCCGCAAGGCGATCGTGTCGACGGGCGCGTTCAACGTGTTCCTGTCGGCGCTGCTGCCGCTGGCGGTCGTGGGCACGCTCGGCTACAGCGCGATCGCCGGCGACCTGACCGGCATCGTCTACATGATCGACGTGCTGAAGGCGATCGTGGGCGACTTCTTCGGAGGGGTGCTGGTGGTCTGCCTCTGTGCCGGCCTGCTGCTCTCCATGAACACGGCCACGATGGACGGATCGCGGGCACTGTTCGGGATGGCGCGAGACGGCCTCACCGTCAAGCAGCTGTCCGTGCTCAACTCACACCACGTGCCGGGGCGCGCCATGACGCTGGACATGGTCATGAACGTCTGCCTGCTGATGTTCTTCCCCAGCATCTTCTTCGTGCTGGCGGCGGGCAACCTCGGCTACATCCTTTCGCACGTGCTGGCCCTTAGCGGCGTGTTGCTGCTGCGAAAGGACAGGCCGGCATGGCCGCGTCCGATCAAGCTGGGGCCGGTATGGATGTGTCCTGGCCGGCGTGTTCGCCGTGTACAACCTGCTGCTGATCATCTTCGGGTTGATGTTCCTGAAGCTGACCGGCTACGCGTGGAACTACGCGTTCACCGATCCAAGCGCGTTCACCAACCGCATCATCCTGGTGGGCGTGCTGGTGCTGGTGGCCGGCGTGGCCGGCTACGTGATCGGCCAGCGCCAGGTGGGCCGGCCGTTCCGCTGGACGGATCCGAGCGACGAGTCCCCGACCGCGGAGGCGTACCAGACCGCGGGCATGGCGATCCCGACAACCGCCGGCGACTGACGCTGTGTGGCGGGCGGGGGGCTTCGGCCCTCCGCCCGGCTACGGGCCTTCGCCCCACCACCCACAGCAGGCACAACGCCCGCTTGCGGATCCGCTTCACCGCCCGCCGGAACAGCCGCGGGCGCAGCCGCGAGGGGTCCGGTCCCAGCACCAGCAGTGCGGCCTCGCGCTCGCCGGCCACCTCGAGCAGCGCCTCCACCGGCCGCGGGCTGCGAACGCGCAGGTGCTCCACCTCGAGGCCGAGCGCGGCCGTCTGCTGCACCAGCGCCCGGATCGCAGCGCGGTCGGACTCCTCTTCCAGATCGGCTCGCCGCGTGGCCAGCGACTGCGGCCAGAAGGGCATCTCCACGGCGTCGACGACGATCAGCTTGACGCCGCCCTCCATCGCCGCCTGGATCGCTACCCGGGCCGAGTCGGGATCGAACGGCACCGCCAGCGTCGCCAGCATCACCGGCCGGTCACGCGAGCCGCCGTCGGCCGGAGCCGGGGTAGCAGGGGGTCGTTGCGGTGCTGGCGGAGCAGCGGGCTCACTCGGCCGACAGCTCCCAGCTGCGGGTGAGCGCGCTGACCGCGCGCTTGTGCCGGCGGTGGATGATCGGCTTGATGTAGAGGAACCAGGACAACAGCACCACGCGAGAGCCCGGCGAAGATCGGGATCACCTGCCCGGTGATGGCCACGGCCAGCACGATCAGCGCCAGCACCACCATCAGCGCCTGGCTGCCGCGGCGGTAGCGGCGATCGAGCGCCGCGACGGCGTCGTAGTCATCGGCCGGGATCCGCGAGGTGTCGTAGCTGCGGCCGCATTTCGAGCACTTCCACACCTCGCCGTAGGCTGCTTTGCCCTCCGCGCCGCAGTCACAGCGCAGCGTTATCGCCGGCGACCCCATACCGCGCATCTTCCCCCATCCACGGCCGCCGTGGCAACCCCGGCGCCGCAAGTGTGCGCTCGCACTCACGTGCCGTCCGCCACGTGGATGAAAATGCGCTTGACCGGTTGGTCAGAATCCTGTTTTCTAGCGCTCTCTTCCCACCCGTCGGCGTCTTTCTGCGGAGGTGCGTATGGCTACTGCTGTTGTTGAGGAGCGGGAACTCCTCAAGACCATCAGCTGGTTCGACGGGTTCGTGGTTGCGCTTGCGAACCCGAGCTTCCTGATCACGGGCCTCGGCCTGTCCGCGTTCTCGCTGGGCGGCTGGGGAGCGGTGATCCTGTGGACGGTCTCGGTGATCCTCGGCGCACTGCACAACTACATCTACTCCGAGACGGCGACGATGTTCCCGAAGCTGTCCGGCGGCATCGCCATCTACGCCCACGAGGCGTGGAAGAAGTACTTCTCGTTCGTCGGCCCGGTTGCCGCGTTCGGCTACTGGATCGGCTGGTCGGTCGTGCTCTCGGCGACCGGCGTGGTGGTGGGCTTCCTCGTGCAGTACGAGTGGTACCCGTCCTCCGCCACCTCCACCAGCTGGAACCACAGCTGGCAGGTGCTGGGACAGACGGTCTACTTCAGCTTCCCGATCGCCCTGACGGCGGTGATCATCCTGGTGATCTGGGCCTTCAACGTGTCGGGGATGCGCCCGGCCGTCTGGGTCGGCTACGTCACCGGGGCGCTGCTGATGTTGCCGCTGGCGGCGATGATGTTCCTGCCGTACATCACCGGCGACTGGCACAGCTCCAACCTGCACAACAACATCCATGCCACCGCCGAGCTCACTGGGAGCCAGCAGCTTCACGCTCGTGATCGTGTGGCTCTATGCGATGTGCTGGTCGAGCTACGGCATGGAGTGCTGTGCGACCTTCGCTCCCGAGTACCACGACACCGCCCGGGACACGCCCAAGGCGCTGCGCGTCGCAGCGATCTTCGGCGTGATCACCTACGGCCTGCTGCCGATGGGGGCGATGGGGACGTTCGGCGACCAGAACATGACGCGTCGCGAACCTCTACACCTTCATGCCCCAGACGCTCCACATCCTGATGGGCGGCTTCCTGGCCGGTCTGGCGGTGTTCTCGCTGTGTGCGGGCATCGTGCTGGCGATGAACACCGCGACCGCGGACGGCTCGCGCGCCCTGTACGGCATCTCGCAGGACGGCATGACGATCAGATGGCTGGGCAAGCTGAACCGGAAACACGTGCCCGGAAACGCCATGACGCTGGACGCGGTGCTGAACCTGGTGCTGCTGTGCACGTACGCCTACGACCCGACCGGGGCGATCAAGATCCTGATCTTCTCGAACCTCGGCTACGTCACGTGCCACGTGTTCGCGATGTCCGGCTTCCTGTTGCTGCGCAAGGACCGGCCCAACTGGCCGCGTCCGATCAAGGTCGCAAGACCGTGGTTCTATCTCGGCGTTCCTGCTGGCGGCGTTCGACGCGCTGCTGCTGGTCTGGGGCGGCTGGAACTCCGGCCTGGCCTGGGGTGACACCAGCAAGACGATCGTGTTCGAGGGCATCGGCGTGCTGCTGATAGCCGCCGTGCTGTACGTCTTCCGCGTGGTCGTGGAGGACAAGCGCAAGCTGGCGCTGCGGATCTGGTCGCCGGCGATGCCGGACGACGTCCCGCCCGCGGGCGTCGCCACCGAATAGACCCCGACATGCAAAGGGGGCGGGCCGCCGATGGCGGCCCGCCCCCTTCTTGCATCTCTAGGCGCTGGCGCCGTTGTTGCCGGCCTCGGCGATCAGCCGCTCGGCCAGCTCGCGCTTCTGATCGGCTGAGAACTTCTTCAGCTCGTTGTTCAGCGCCCGCTCGTTGATCGACACGTTCCAGTAGTCGAGCGACTCCATGCCCAGCAGGGCGGTCTTTCCGACGAACTGCCGGAGCACCTCGTTGGTCGGGCCCATCACCCAGCCGGCCTTGCCGTCGCGCAGGTAGCGCTCCAGCTGCAGCGGCTCCTTCTTGAAGCCGGTGCCGCCGCAGCAGTGCAGCATCTTGTCCACCACGTAGGCCACGTTCTTGGCCGCGTTGAACTTGATCTGCCACAGCCAGTGCAGGTAGTTGCCGCGGGCCAGATCGCCGATGGCGGGGTTGGTCTGGGCGCCGTCGGTGACCTTGTCGAGCGCGCTCGCGACCGAGAACACGAAGGTGCGCGAGGCGTTGGTGTCCATGATCGCCTCGCCGACCGCGTCCTGGATGGTCGGGTAGTCGCAAACCCGCATGCCCACGTCCTTGTGCTTCTTGACGGTCGTGTGGCGGATGGCGATGTCGATCGCACCCAGCGAGATGCCGTTCCAGCAGCCGGACGAGCCGATCAGGAAGTACGGATCGACCGCCTCGTCGTTGGAGTTGGCGCCGTCGCCGATGGGGCCGACCAGCTGGTCCTCCGGCACGAACTTCCAGTCCAGCAGCAGCGTGCCCGACTGGTTGCCGCGCAGGCCCATCGCGTCCCACTCCTGCGGCTTGGCCTCGATCTCGTCCTTGTCCACCACGAACACGGACAGGTTCGAGTAGTCGCCGTTGTAGTCGGGCGACGTGGTCTGCAGCACGTAGAAGTCGGCGAAGCCGGCCGAGGTCGTCCAGGACGCCTTCTTCAGCACCTCGTAGCCGCCGTCCACCTTGCGGGCGCCGGAGGCGATCGGGTACCAGAAGTGCGACCCGGTCTCGGGGTCGGAGTAGGAGAGCGTGCCGATCAGGCCCTCCTTCACCTTCTTCAGGTACTTCTCGATGGTGTACTCGGTGGCGCGCAGCTTCAGCGCCTCCACCGCACCGATGTGCATGACGTAGCACATCGCACACGAGGCGTCGCCGTGGCGGGCGATCGTCTCGGTGACGGCGGCGTACATCACGTGGTTCTGTCCGAGGCCGCCCCATTCCTTGGGCAGCATCAGGCCGAGGAACCCGTCCGGCGCCAGCGCCTCCAGGCTCTTGCGCGGGAAGGTGAGGGTGCGATCGTTCTCGGCCGCCAGCGGCCGGATCGTCTCCTCGCAGATCTCCTTCAGCCGCTCGAGCAGGCGCAGCTGCTCATCGGTGAAAAACCAGTCGGGCTGGAACATCGGATCGAGCCCGGCCATGGCCGACTCAGGAGCGACCGTTGCCATTCAGGACTCCTCTCGTCTTTGGTGGTTCTACCTGCAGGGGGCCGATTTGCCCCCGTACATGCTACGCCATCGCTCAAGCGCCCGGCTATGTCAGCCACCGCCACCTCTTGCGGTATACGGACTGACGGCTCCGACACGGCCCGGCCCAGGCCGGCAGGTACGATTGTGGATATGTCCGTTTCGCACACATCCACCGTGTCCAACGAGGGTGCGGCCCGCGCCGTCGAGAGCCGGTACCTGTACCAGATCATCAACACGGTGTCTTCGACGCTCGACCTCGACCGTGTGCTGCGGGCCATCGTCGACCTGGTCAGCGAAGCCATCGACTGCCATGCCTGCTGGATCTACTTCGTCGATCCTGACGACGACGGGCTGGTGCTGCGGGCGGTGTCCGATCCGTACTCCGCACTGGCGGGCCGGCTCCGGTTCGAGCCGGGCGAGGGCCTGGCGGGGTGGGTGGCTGAACACAACCAGGCCGTCTTCATCCCCGAGAACGCTCCCGACGATCCCCGCGCGAAGGTGGTGCCGGAGGCCGAGGAGGAGAAGTACCAGTCGCTGTGCGCGGCACCGCTCCAGGCAAAGGCCGGGCACGTGATCGGCGTGATCGCGCTGCATGCCCAGGCCCCGCGCGAGTTCACCCGGGCGGACTCCGACTTCCTCGTCCACGCTGCGACGCTGGTGGCCGGTGCCATCGAGAACGCGCGGCTCTACGAGGACACCCGGCGGCGGCTGTCGATGGTGGAAGGGCTGTCAGATCTGGCACGGGCGCTGTCGGCGGCGTCCACCCTGGAGAGCCTGCTGCCGGCCGTCGCCCGGCGAGCCCAGCGCATGCTCGAGGCGTCGTGCTGCGACGTGCTGGTGGCCGATCCCGACGGCCACACGCTGACCCCCGGCGCGGCCTGGCCGGAGCAGCAGCCCGCTCCGCGGTCGCTGAACGTCAACGAGCTCGGCCTGGAGCTCGCGTTGTCGGCCCGCGGCGGCGGCGCCGAGTCCGGCCGCCGGCTGGCAGTGGCGCTGTGGGGTGACGACTCGGATTCGGCCGTGGTGGTGCCGATGGTGGCTGCCGACGAGCTGGTCGGCGTCCTGGCGCTGCGCTATGCCGGCGACCGTCGCATCGACGCGGAGCAGCGGGAGATCGCCACATCGGTCGCCAACCAGGCGGCGGTTGCGATCAAGAAGGTGCAGCTGATCGACCGGCTCACCGAGCGAAACGCGATCAAGGATCTGCTGGAGGACCTGTCGCACGGCAGCGCCACCCCGCTCGAGCTGGAGGAGCGGGCAGCGACGCTCGGCACCGATCTGGCGATGCCGCACCTGGTGCTGCAGGCGGTTCCGCGGCCGGGTCCGGCCGAGGCCGGCTGGGAGTCGGTCGCCGAGTCGCTCGAGCATGCGGCGGCGCGGGCATTCCCGGGGTCGCTGTTCGACCGGCGCGACGCGGCACTGCGCGGGCTGATCCGCCTGTCCGCCGGCGGCGAGGCGGCGGTCGCCGATCGGTTGCGCGAGATCCACACCAGGCTGACGCCGAAGCACCCGTTCGCGATCGGCCTGTCGAATCGCTGCGACGGGCCCGGCTCCTATCCGAACGGGTTCAGCGAGGCCGACCACGCGGTAGCCGCCGCCTCGGTGGTCAGCAGCGAGCCCGGCGTCGTCGGCTTCGACGACCTGGGCGCGTACAAGTACCTGCTGAAGGTGTCTCAGGACGGCCGCGTGCGCGATCGCCGCGGAGAGGCGCTGCAGCAGCTGGCCGACTACGACCGGCGCCACCGCTCACAGCTGCTGCCCACGCTCGAGGAGTACCTGCGGCGCCGCGGAAACATCGCGGCCGCCGCCGCGACGCTGTATGTGCACCCCAACACCCTCCGGCAGCGGCTGCGCCGCATCCAGGACCTGACGGGGCTGGACGTCGCCCGCGAGGACTGGCTGATGATCGAGATCGAGCTGAAGCTGCACCGCCTGGATGAAGCGCTCGGCCGTTAGGCCGATGCGCATCCTGACTGAAGCGAGCCTGCCCGACAGTGTTAGCCTCGCGCCGAAGCACCGGCGCGCCACGTCCGCCGCGAGGCGACCGAATCACCGGTCGGCTACCCGGCCCCTCCGCATAACGACCGCATCACTTCCAGATCACGCCGGCATCACGATCGGCCGTCTTGCGCGCTCGCGCACAGAAAACGCCCCACCCCCTAGTAATCCGCGCCGGATTTTGCAACATTTGCGCCAAATCCCACGCGAAGGAGAGAGGTATGGCCACTGTGAGCGAGCGTCCACTGGCCGACACGATCCGCGCCAAGGCGGAGCAGGAGGGCATCAAGTTCTTCTTCGCCCAGTTCGTGGACA
This sequence comes from uncultured Actinomycetes bacterium, assembly GCA_963766445.1. Classification (GTDB taxonomy): domain Bacteria; phylum Actinomycetota; class Thermoleophilia; order Gaiellales; family JAICJC01; genus JAICYJ01. The sequence goes on from CAVXZW010000022.1 coordinate 23,309, forward strand.
TGAACGCCAAGCCGTCGGCGAAGCTGGTGCCGATCGAGAACTGGGACGGCCTGGTCAACGAGGGTGCCGGCTTCGCCGGCTTCGCGGCCGGCCCGATCGGCCAGACGCCGGCCTCGCCGGACATGATGGCGATCCCCGACCTGGCCAGCTATACGCCGGTGCCGTTCAAGCCCGGCCTGGCCCGGTTCGCCTGCGACATCACCGTCGAGGGCAAGGAGTGGCCATACTGCCCGCGCACGATCCTGCGCCGCCAGCTGGCCCGCGCCAAGGAGCTCGGCTACACGTTCAAGGTCGGCATGGAGCTCGAGTTCTTCCTGCTGCGCGAGAACGCGGAGGGTGGCATCGAGCTGGCCGACCCGCTCGACCGGCTCGATCAGCCCTGTTACGACATGAAGGGCCTGACCAGGCAGTACGACTTCCTGAGCCGGCTCTCGACCTACGTCAACCAGCTCGGCTGGGGCAGCTACGCCAACGACCATGAGGACGCAAACGGGCAGTTCGAGTCGAACTTCGAGTTCGCCGACGCGCTCACCACCGCCGACCGCGCCATCTTCTTCCGCTACATGGTGCACGCGATGGCGCAGGCGCGAGGGCATGCTCGCGACGTTCATGGCCAAGCCGTTCGGCCATCTGACCGGCAACGGCGGCCACTTCCACATGTCGCTGTGGGACGAGAGCGGCGACACCGACCTGTTCGCCGATGACGACGACCCCAACGGGCTCGGCCTGTCCAAGCTCGGCTACCAGTTCACGGCCGGCTTGAAGAAGCACGCGAAGGCCTACATCGCCGTCACCGCGCCAACGGTGAACAGCTACAAACGGCTGACGACGACCGCCGGCACGCCCACGTCGGGCGCCACCTGGTCGCCGATCTTCATCAGTCACGGCGCCAACAACCGCACCCAGATGCTGCGGCTGCCGGGCGGGCACGTCGAGGACCGCACGGTGGACGGGTCGTGCAACCCGTACCTGGCGATGGCCGTGATCCTGGCGGCCGGCCTGGACGGGATCGAGCACGACATGGATCCCGGCCCCCACAACGACGACAACCTCTACGAGCTGAGCGAGAAGGAGCTGAAGCGGCGCAAGATCGAGCTGCTGCCGGCCAACCTGCTGGACGCGACACGCAACCTCGAGAAGGACGCCGTGATCCGCGAGGCGCTCGGCAACACCGGCACCGAGGACTACGTCGACTACTACGTCAAGACCAAGCAGGACGAGTGGAAGGCCTACCACGAGCAGGTCACACCGTGGGAGGTCAACCGCTACCTGACACTGTTCTAAGCCATGAGCGGGGTGCCGGCCGCAGGGTCGGCGCCCCGCGCAGCTGTACATCTGCACATAGCCGCCACGGGAATTGCATCCCCGCTGGCACTGCCGCAAACACGGCGCAATCCGTAGGATATTGGCGCCCCTGCCATCGTCTCGAAAGGATCGATCGCCGTGTGCGGGTTGTGTGGATTCCTCTACAAGGATCCGGGTCGCTACGGGCCCGTCGGCCACGCCATGTTCGACATGCTCACGCCGCTTGACCGGCGTGGCACCGATTCCACCGGCGTCGCCCTCTATGGCCGGCCCCAGGATGACTCCTACGTGCTGCGCGTCCGGATGGAGGCGAACGGCGACACGCCCGGCAGGGTGCACGAGGCGCTGGCGGGCGCCGGCACGGTCAGCGAGGAGTCCCACACCGGCGGCAACCTGCGCGCCCGCATCGGCTATGCCGGCGACCTGGGCACGCTCACGGATCTGGTCGAGGAGGTGCCCGAGACCGAGGTGTTCTCGATCGGCCGCTCGATGGAGATCGTGAAGGACGTGGGCGACGCGTCCGACGTCGAGGCCGCCGCTCCCTACAAGTCGTTCGAGGGCAGCCACGCCATCGGCCACACCCGCATGGCCACCGAGTCGCTGGTCGACGTCGCCCACAGCCACCCTTTCTGGGCGCGGCCGTTCGCCGACATCTCGGTCGTTCACAACGGCCACATCACCAACTACCACAAGCTGCGCCGGCGGCTGGCCGGGAAGGGCCACCGCTTCGCCACCGGCAACGACTCCGAGGCGATCGCCGTCTACATCGCCGACAAGCTGGAGCAGGGCGACTCGCTGGAGGACGCCCTGCGCTCCTCGGTGCACGATCTGGACGGCACCTTCGCCTACCTGATCTCGACGCCACAGGGCATCGGTGTCGCCCGCGACCGCTTCGCCCTGAAGCCGCTGATCTTCGCCGAGGACGACGAGAAGGTGCTGATCGCGTCGGAGGAGATCGCGCTGCGCCGCGTCGCCGACTCGACCGATCTGAAGCCGCGCGAGCTGGGCGCGGGGGAGGTGCGCTGGTGGCTACGCTGATCTCCGAGATCGACTGCTCGCAGCACACCACGCGCGAGATCAACCAGGCGATCAAGCGCGCCGCAGCCGACGGCGTGCCGGACGTGCGCCTGACGAATCCCGCGGCGCGCCACTGTCTGGCCGTGGCCGTGATGTCACCCACCCGCATCGTCTTCGACGGGCCGGTCGGCTGGTACTGCGGCGGCATGTGCGATGGCGCCGAGATCGTCGTCAACGGCAACTGCGGCTGGAGCGTCGGCGAGAACCTGATGTCCGGCTCGATCTCCGTGCACGGCAACGGCGGCAGCTCGGCCGGCGCCACCATCCGCGGCGGCCGCGTCTTCATCGAGGGCGACACCGGCGCCCGCACCGGCATCGCGATGAAGGGCGGCACCGTGGTCGTGGGCGGCTCGGTCGGCTACATGTCCGGGTTCATGATGCAGCGCGGCACCATGATCGTGTGCGGCGACGCCGGCGACGGCATCGGCGACTCCATGTACGAGGGCATCGTCTACGTCGGCGGCACCATCCACGCGCTCGGCGCAGACTGCGTCGAGGCCGAGCTGAGCGGCGAGGACCGCGCGCTGCTGGAGTCGGAGCTGGGCGCAAACGACATCGACTCGGGCGGCTACGAGTGGAAGAAGCTCGTCTCCGGCCGCAAGCTGTGGAACTTCTCGAAGCACGAGTACGACGCCTGGAGGGCAGCGCTGTGAGCAACTTCATCCCGCGCGGCGAGGACGGGCACGTGCACCAGAAGCTGTGGGTGTGGTCCCCGGAGACGATCGACGACATTCAGACCAAAGCCGAGCTGGGTCGCTACACCAACCGCGGCCTCGGCACCACCCGTCGCACCCCGCACTTCCAGGACCTGACGTTCGTGCCCTGCACGCTCTCGCGGGTGCCGCTGGAGGGCTACCGCGAGGCCTGCGACACCAGCGTCGAGATCGGCGCCCGCCACGGCGCCAGGCCGATCCGGCTGGCGACGCCGATCACGATCGCCGGCATGAGCTACGGCGCGCTCTCACGCAACGCCAAGCAGGCGCTGGGCACCGCCGCCACCCGGGTCGGCATCTCGACCACCACCGGCGACGGCGGCATGCTCGACCTCGAGCGCGAGGCCTCCGACCAGCTTGTCTATCAGGTGCTGCCCAGCCGCTACGGCTTCAACCCGCACCACCTGCGGATGGCCAACGCGGCCGAGATCGTGATCGGCCAGGGCGCGAAGCCGGGCACCGGCGGCGTGCTGCTGGGCGCGAAGGTGTCGCCGATCATCGCCGATGCGCGCACGCTGCCGCCCGGCGTCGACCAGCGCTCGCCCTGCCGGCACCCCGACTTCGTGGGGCCGGACGACCTCCAGATCAAGATCGAGGAGCTGCGCGAGGCCACCGACGGCGCGATCCCGATCTACATCAAGATCGGCGCCTGCCGCGTGGCCGACGACGTCAAGCTGGCCTGCAAGGCCGGCGCCGACGTAATCGTCATGGACGGCCTCGAGGGCGGCACCGGCGCATCGCCGGACTCGCTCATGGACCACACCGGCATCCCCACCATGGCGGCGCTCGTTGAGGCGGTGGCGGCGCTGCGTGAGATGGAGCTGGAGGGTGTCGTCAACCTGATCATCTCGGGCGGCATCCGAAACGGCGTGGACGCCGCCAAGGCGCTGGCGCTGGGTGCCGACGCCGTCTCGATCGGCACCGCCGCGATGATCGCGCTGGGCTGCAACAAGCCGGTGTACATCGAGGATTACGAGCGCATGGGCACCGAGCCCGGCGCCTGCCATCACTGCCACACGGGGCTCTGCCCGGTCGGCATCACCACCCAGGACGAGGATCTGATCGCCCGCCTGCCGGTGGACGAGGCCGCCGATCACGTCGCCGGCTTCCTCAACTCCATGACGCAGGAGATGCAGATGTTCGCGCGCGCCTGCGGCAAGAACGACGTGCACGACCTCGAGCCCGAGGACATGCGCGCCATGACGATCGAGGCATCCGCCATCACCGGTATCCCGCTGGTGGGCACCGACTTCGCCTTCCGACCCGAGTCCTTCGCCGACGCGATCATGCGCGCGATGACGGCTCAGACCACAAACGGCCACTCCGACCAGAAGGTGCACCACTAACTCATGTCGTTCATTCTTTCCTGTCCCAACTGCGGTCCGCGCGCCGTCGACGAGTACGCCTACGGCGGCGAGGTGACCGAGCGCGCCACGACGTCCGAGGATGAGCGGGCGCTGTTCCACTACCTCTACTTCCGCACCAACACCGGCGGCGACCAGCGCGAGTGGTGGTTCCACTCCTCCGGCTGCCGCGAGTGGTTCCAGGCCGAGCGCAACACCACCCGCAACGAGGTGCTGCAGGTGGCGCGGCCGGGCGAGCTGGCCGGGAGCCGGGAGCAGGCCGGTGGCTGAGCAGCGGCTGGCGCAACGACAGGGCGAGCTGATCGACCGGTCGCAGGAGGTGACCTTCCAGTGGGAGGGCCGCGCAAGTCACCGGCTACGCCGGCGACACCATCGCCTCGGCCCTCTACGCCGCCGGCACGCGCGTGTTCTCGCGCTCCTTCAAGTACCACCGCCCGCGCGGCCTGATGTGCTGCTCGGGCCAGTGCCCGAACTGCCTGGTCGAGGTGGACGGGCAGCCGACCGTGCGCGCCTGCATGACGCCGGTCGAGCAGGGCATGGACGTGAAGCACCTGAACGCGTGGCCCTCGCTGCAGCGCGACTTCCTGCACCTGGTGGGCCGGCTCACGCCCAGCTTCGGCATGCAGGTCGGCTTCTACTACAAGACCTTCATCCACCCGCGCCGGGCCTGGCCGCTCTACGAGAAGATCCTGCGCAACGCCGCCGGCCTGGGCAAGCTCGATCCCGACCACCGCCGCACCGAGCGCTTCGACAAGGTGCACCGCCACGTCGACGTGCTGGTGATCGGCGGCGGCGAGGCCGGGCTGGAGGCGGCCGCCGAGGCGGCCGAGCAGGGCAGGCACGTGGCGCTGGTCGAGGAGGGCCTTGCTCTGGGCGGACAGCTGGCCTGGGGCGGGCCGCGCAGCAACGGACGCCTGACGGCGCTGATCGACCGGGTGAACGCGGCCGGCGTCGAGATCCTGCAGCCCGCGTACGCCGGCGGCGTCTACGAGGGGCTGCTGGTGCCGGTCTACCAGGGCCGCACGATGCACCGCTTCCGCCCAGCCGAGCTGGTGATCGCCACCGGCTCGATCGAGCAGCCGCTGGTGTTCGGCAACAACGACCTGCCGGGCGTGATGCTGGCCAGCGGAGCGCGGACGGCTGGTCAACCAGTTCCGGCTGATGCCGTGGGAGCAGGCCGTGGTGCTGACGTCGAGCGACGAGGGCCTCGCGGCCGCGCTCGACCTGGCGGACGGCGGCGTGAACGTGCTGGCCGTGGCCGACTCGCGGCGCGACGCCGACGGCAGCGCCATCGAGGACGCCGGCATCGAGTACCTGGCCGGCTTCCAGCCGTGGCAGGCGAAGGGCTCAAAGGCGGTCACCGGCGTGGTCGTCACGCGCGACGGCGAGCACCGCACCCTGGCCTGCGACCTGCTGGTGATGTCCGGCGGCAGCGTCGGCCAGACGGCGCTCGTCAGCCAGGGCGGCGGCGGCATCCGCTACGACCGCGACCAGCGCCGCTACGTGCCCGACGCGCTGCCCGAGGGCATGCGCGTGGTGGGTGCGGCGGCCGGATCGGCCGCAGCCGCCGGGGCGGTGCCGGCGCAGGCGCCGAAGACCGGCTGCAAGCAGGTCGTCTGCTTCTGCGAGGACGTCACCACGAAGGACATCGCGCTGTCGCTGGACGAGGGCTTCAGCTCGCTGGAGCTGTCCAAGCGCTACACGACCGTGACCATGGGCCCCTGCCAGGGGCGCATGTGCCACCGCAACTCCGGGCTCGTGATCGCCGATCAGCTGGGCCTCGACCCCGACTCCCAGCGGGTCGGCGTCACCACCTCGCGGCCGCCGCACAACCCCACCAGCTTCTCGCTGCTGGCGGCCCGCGGCTACGAGCCGGTGAAGCGCACGTCCACCCACCACTGGCACGCCGAGCACGGCGGCAAGATGCTGTGGGCGGGCGACTGGAAGCGCCCCTACGACTACGGCGACGGCGACAGCGAGGTGGACGCAGTGCACGAGTCGCTGGGCCTGATCGACGTGTCCACGCTGGGCAAGCTGATCGTGCGCGGGCCCGACGCCGCCGCCTTCCTGGAGCGGCTCTACCCGAACCGGTTCGGCGACATGAAGCTGGCCCGCGTCCGCTACGGCATCGTCTGCGGCGATGACGGCTCGATCATCGACGACGGCACCGTGGCCCGGCTGTCGGAGCAGGAGTACTACGTGACCACCACGTCGTCGGGCGCCGGCGGCATGGAGCAGTGGTTCACCTGGTGGAACGCCGTCTGGAAGATGGACTGCGAGATCGTCAACGTCACCTCGACGATCGCCGCGTTCAACCTGGCCGGCCCGCACGCGCGGACGGCGTTGTCCACGCTGACCGACTTCGACCTCTCGAACGAGGCCTTCCCGTACCTGGGCGCCGGGCACGCCCAGATCGCGGGCGTCCCCTGCCTGGTGCTGCGGATCGGATTCGTGGGCGAGCTCGGCTACGAGCTGCACCTGCCCGCCGCGGCCGGCGAGCACCTCTGGGAGAAGCTGATGGAGGCCGGCCGGCCGTACGCCGTGAAGCCGTTCGGCCTGGAGCCGCAGCGGGTGCTGCGGCTCGAGAAGATGCACATCATCGTCGGCCAGGACACGAATGCCGAGTCCAACCCGCTCGAGGCGGGGATGCCCTGGATCGTCAAGCTGGACAAGGAGTCCGACTGGATCGGCCGCTACGCGATCGAGTGGTACAAGCGCCGCGGCAACAGGCTGACGCTGGTCGGCTGGGAGGCCCAGAACGGCGGCGTGCCGATCGAGGGCACGCAGGTGGTGGGTGCGGACGGCCAGCCGGCCGGGCGCATCACCAGCTCCCGCTTCTCGCGCCGGCTGGGCAAGGCGATCGGCATCGCCTGGCTGCCGGTCGAGCAGTCCGAGGAGGGCACCGCCATCCGCATCTCCGACCCGAAGGGGTCGACGATCCCGGCCACCGTCACGCACAAGGCCTTCTACGACCCCGATGGAGAGAGGTTGCGCTCGTGAGCACCGTTGCCGATCCGTTTGCATTCCTGTCGCCGGCGGCGGCCGAGGGTGCCGTCCTGCGCACGCCGATGGAGCGAAACCACCGCGCAGCGGGCGCCGAGTTCGAGGACCGCGACGGCTGGCGGGTGGCCGACTACCCGTCGAACGGCGACGCCCCCGCATGGGCGGCCGACATCTCCCACCACGGCAAGATCGACGTGCGCGGTCCCCACGCCGAGATCGACCGGCTCAGCGCCGGGCTGGAGCTGGGCAGGGCCAGCCACGTGGACGGCGTCTGGACGCTGCGCCTGTCCCCGTCCCACGCCGTCGTGCTGTGCCCGTTCTCGCGGGTGGAGCAGCTGCGCGCGCGCATCGCGTCCGAGTCGGAGGCGATCTGCGCCATCGACATGACCTGCGGCTGGGCGGGCGTGATGCTCGGCGGCGAGCGGGTGCGCGACGTGTTCATGCGCTCGTCCTCGCTGGACGTGCGGCCGCACCGGTTCCCGGCCGGTGCCTGCATGGCCGGCTCGGTGATGCGCTGCGGGTCGATCATCCTGAACGATGACGGTCGCTTCTGGGTGCTCTGCGGCTGGGAGTTCGGGGAGTACATGTGGGAGTCGCTGCTCGACGCCGGGGCGATGCTCGGCATCACCCCGGTGTCGGCCACGGCCGTCCTGCGCAGCGAGGTGGCGGCATGATCGGCCTGCTCAGGAAGCACCGCTACTTCCGCGACCACGACCTCAAGTCGAGCTACGACGTCGTCATCATCGGCGCCGGCGCGCACGGCCTGGCCACGGCCTACTACCTGGCCAAGCGCCACGGCATCAAGAAGATCGCCGTGCTCGACCGCAGCTACATGGGCGCGGGCGCCTCCGGCCGCAACACCACCATCATCCGCTCCAACTATCTGACGCCCGAGGGCGCCCGTTTCTACGAGGCGAGCGTGAAGCTGTACGAGTCGCTCTCGCAGGATCTCAACTTCAACATGCTGTTCTCCCAGCACGGGCACCTGACGCTGGCCCACTCCGACCGCTCGGTGAACACGATGATGGAGCGGGCCGAGGTGAACCGGCTGGTGGGCGTCGACTCGCGGGTCGTGTACCCCGACGAGATCAAGGACCTGTGCCCGCAGCTGGACATCAGCGACCATCCCACCTTCCCGATCCTGGCCGCGCTCTACCACCCGCCCGGCGGTGTCATCCGCCACGACGCGGTGGTCTGGGGCTACGGCAAGGAGGCCGACAAGATGGGCGTCGAGATCCACCAGTACACCGACGTCACCGGCATCAACGTCGAGAACGGCAAGGTCACGGGAGTCGAGACCAACCGCGGCACGATCAACTGCGACACCGTGATCTCCTGCGTCGCCGGCTGGAGCACCCTGGTCTGCGACCTGGTCGGGGTGCCGCTTCCGCTGACCACGCACATCCTGCAGGCGTGCGTGACCGAGCCGGTGAAGCCGCTGCTGGACAAGATCATCGTGTCCGGCACGCTGCACATCTACATCAGCCAGTCCGACCGCGGCGAGTTCGTGATGGGATCGGAGATCGAGCCCTACTCGGGCTACTCCAACACCAGCACCTTCCGGTTCATCGAGGACCTGGCGATGCACATGATCGAGCTGTTGCCGATGCTCGGCCACGCCAAGATCCTGCGGCAGTGGACCGGGTACTGCGACGTCTCCCCCGACTACTCGCCGATCATGGGATTGACCGAGGTGGAGGGGTTCATCATCGACGCCGGATGGGGCACGTACGGGTTCAAGGCTTCGCCGATCGTCGGGTTCACCATCGCCGACCTGATCGGCACGGGCAGGACGCCCGAGCTGATCCAGCCGTTCCGGTGGGCCCGGTTCTACGAGAACGATCTTGTGTCGGAGCGCGGCGCGGCCGCGGTCTCGCACTGACATCAGCAAAAGGAGCAAAGGTGAAGAGCAGCCTCGAGATCGCCCAGGAAGCCGTCCTGCGGCCGATCATGGACGTCGCCACGGAGATGGGCCTGGAGGAGGACGAGGTCGATCTGTACGGCAAGTACAAGGCCAAGATCGACCTCAGCGTGATCGACCGCCTGTCGGGTGCGCCCGATGCGAAGATCGTGTGCGTCTCGGCGATCACGCCCACCAAGGCCGGTGAGGGCAAGACCACCACCTCGGTCTCGCTGACGCAGGGCCTGGGCGCGATCGGCAAGCGCCCGATCCTGTGCCTGCGCGAGCCCTCGCTGGGCCCGATCTTCGGCATCAAGGGCGGCGCCGCCGGCGGCGGCCTCACCCAGGTGGTGCCGATGGAGGATCTGAACCTGCACTTCACCGGTGACTTCCACGCCATCGCCGCGGCCAACAACATGCTGGCGGCGTTCGTCGACCGCCACATCTTCTACGGCAACGATCTCAAGATCGACCCGTTCCGCGTCAGCTGGCGCCGCGCGGTCGACATGAACGACCGCCACCTGCGCAACATCATCACCGGCCTGGGCGGCGCCACCCACGGCATCCCGCGCGAGACCGGCTTCGACATCGTGGCCGCCTCCGAGGTGATGGCGATCATGGGCATGGCCACCTCGCTGCAGGATCTGCGCAAGCGGATCGGCTCGATCACGGTCGCCTACGACGTCGAGGGGGCGCCGGTCACGGCCGAGCAGATGGGCTGCGCCGGCGCCATGACGGTGCTGCTCAAGGACGCGCTCAAGCCCAACCTGATCCAGACGCTGGAGGGCCAGCCCTGCTTCATGCACATCGGGCCGTTCGGCAACATCGCCCACGGCAACAGCTCGGTGGTGGCCGACCTGGCCGGCCGCAAGCTGGGCGATTACCTGGTGACCGAGGCCGGCTTCGGCAGCGACCTGGGCATGGAGAAGTTCATGGACATCGTCTGCCGCGCGGGCGGGTTCGGGCCCAATGCGGTCGTGATCGTCGCCACCGCCAAGGCGCTCAAGCACCACGCCGGCCTGGAGGACGATCCCCGCAACTCGGCCGCCGACAACCTGCGCGCGATCGAGGAGGGCTCGGCGAACCTGGCCCGCCACATCCTCAACGCCAAGGAGTTCGGCGTGCCCTGCGTGGTCGCCGCCAACCGCTTCCCCGGCGACACCGACGAGGAGGTGGCGCTGGTGCAGAAGCTGGCGCTCGATCACGGAGCCCACGCTGCGGTGCTGAACGAGGGCTTCTCCAAGGGCGGCGCCGGTGCGGCCGAGATGGCCGAGGCCGTGGCCGATGCCTGCGACCAGCCGAACACGCTTCAACTTCATGTACGAGGACTCCGACCCGATCGACGTCAAGATCGAGAAGATCGCGAAGCGCATCTACCGGGCGGAGGGCGTCGACTTCCTGCCGGCCGCGCGGCAGAAGATCGAGCAGTTCACGCGCGACGGGCTGACCGGGCTCTCGATCTGCATGGCCAAGACGCACCTGTCGCTGTCGGCCGATCCGGCCCTGGCCAACGCGCCGACCGGCTTCCGCATCCCGGTGCGCGACATCCGACCCTACACCGGCGCCGGGTTCCTGACCGCGCTGTGCGGCGACATCATGCAGATGCCGGGCCTGGGCAAGACCCCGGCCGGCTTCAACGTGGACATCGACGAGGATGGGAAGACGGTCGGACTCTTCTAGCGATCACAGGGACGACCCCTATCTGAGCGCAAGCGTCGCGCAGCTGCTCGACGACCTGGCCGCCCGCACCCCCGCACCGGGGGGCGGGGCGGCCGCGGCTCTGACCTGTGCGATGGCCGCGGCGCTGGTCGAGATGGCGACCTCGTTCGCCTCGGCGCAGGGGCTGGAGGCGGTGCGCGACCGGGCGCACGTGATCCGCGAGCAGGCGTCGGGGCTGGCCTACGCCGACGGCCGCGCCTACGGCGTGGTGCTGGAGGCGCTGCGGATGGAGAAGGGCGACCAGCGGACTGCGCGCCTGGACGAGGCGGTGTCCGGCGCGATCGCCGTGCCGATGCAGGTGCTGGAGCTGGCCTCGGAGGTGGCGACGCTGGCGGCGGATGTCGCCGAGACCGGCAACAGGAACCTGGAGGGCGACGCGCTGGCCGGTTCGCTGCTGGCCGAGGCGGCGGCGCGCTCGGCGGCCACGCTGGCGCAGATGAACATGAGCATGCTGTCGCGCCACGCCGTGGCCGAGGCGCACCTGGAGCGGCATGCGCCCGGCGCTGGCGAAGGCCACCCGAGCGCGCGAGCGCGCCGTCATGGCCTACGCGCACGTGTAAGCGGGGGGCCTGGCGCAGGCTTCGGCCAGACCCCGGCGGGGTCAGACCGCTCGCGTACTAGGGTCTGAACGGGTCTGACCCTGCACCCGCCCAGCTCGGCGCTGCTACAGGTGCTTGCCGAACCACGCCACGATCCGCTCCATGCGGTCGACGCGGCGGTCGGGTCGTGCGCTCGAGGCCATCGAGTGGTCGCTGTCGGGGTACAGCACGTACTCGACCTCCCGGCCCAGCCGGCGCAGCGCTATGAAGAACTGCTCGTTGTCGGCCGGCGGGCAGCGCAGGTCGCTCTCGCCCTGCAGGATCATCAGCGGCGTGTGCACGTTCGACACGTGCCGCAGCGGCGACTGCCGCCACAGCGACTCGACACCCTCGGGCGTGAGCGGCTCGCCCAGGCCCTCCTGGGGGTTGTAGATGTAGCCGACGTCGCAGTTCCCGTAGGCCGAGATCTGGTTGGTGACGCCGTTCGACGAGACCGCCGCGGCGAACCGGTCGGTGGTGCCGACCAGCCAGTTGACCATGAACCCGCCGTAGCTGTTGCCGTAGCAGCCCAGCCGCTTGGGGTCGGCCAGCCCGGCGTTGACCAGGTGGTCGAGCACGGCATGGCAGTCGGCGTCGTCCGACGTCTCCCCAGGCCGCCGTCCAGCGCCGCGATCCACTCGCGTCCCTGGTCCCACGATCCCCGGATGTTCGGTCGCGCCACCCGGTAGCCGGCGCCGACCAGCATGTGCGTCGGTGGCGTCGGCCGCGATACGGCCACGCCCAGGTGGGGCCGCCGTGGATGTGCAGGATGGTCGGCATCGGCCGGTTGCTCGCGCCGGCCGGAGACAGGACGAACGTGCGGATCGGCCCGGCCGGGCCCTTCACGATCAGCTCCTGCATCACCGGGCGCGGCCGCCGGCCAGCCAGGCGTCGCCGGCCGCGTCCGCCGCCGCGGCTCCGCCCCGGCTCCAGCGCGTACACGTCGGCGCCGTCGTAGTCGTTCAGCGACATCAGCGCCGCCACCCGCTCGCCGCGTCCCGGTCAGCTCATAGGCGGTCGGGTTCAGGGCGGGGTCGACCAGCTGCACCAGCCCGTCGTCGGTGACCCGGCAGGGCACCTCGCGGCCCGCGTCCGGGATCACGGTCAGCCGCTCGTCGCCGCCGCCCTGCTTGCCGGCAAAGCGCTCCATGCCCTCGGTCAGCAGCAGGCCGGAGCCGTCACCGGCCACGCGCCAGACCAGCGATGGGTCCTCGTCCTTGGGCGGGTTGCGGTCGAACGCGATGCAGATCGGCGTGCCGTCCGGGTCGAACGAGAAGCGCATGACCTCGCCGGGCAGCTTCGAGCGCTGCCGGATGCGGCCGCTCTTGACCTCGACCACGTGCACCTGCGGATCGGGACGGATCTCGTCGCCGCCGCGGTCGGCGATGAAGCCGATCGATCGTGCCGCCGGGATGCGGGCGCACGTGGTATGCCGACCACGGGCCCCTGGTCAGCCGCCGGGAGCGGCCGCCGAGGGTGACCACGTGGACGTGGCGCCGGTGGTCGAGCAGGCCGTCGCCGTCCATCCGCCAGTCGACGTGGCGCAGGACGCGCACGGTCGCGGTCTCGTCGCCCTTGCGCTCGCCGTGCAGGTCGTATGACTCGTCGTCGGTCGCCACCACCGCCAGCGAGCGGCCGTCCGGCATCCACTCCGCCTCGGTCACGCCCCGCTTGAAAGTGGTCAGCGGCTTCGGGTCACCGCCGTCGAGCGGCAGCACCAGCAGCTGTGACACCCCGGCCTTGTCGCGGTCGGAGAGGAATGCCAGCGAGCGGCCGTCGGGCGAGAAGCGCGGCGCGGAGTCGCTCCAGGCCCCGTGCGTGAGCCGCCGCGGCCGGCCGCTGCCGAACGGCACGATCCACAGGCTCGAGCGGTCCTTGCCGCCGACCACCGTGCGCTCGCTGTAGGCGATCCGCTCGCCGTCGCGCGACAGGTCGATCGAGCTGATCAGCCGCTCGCGCAGCAGGTCGGCGGGTGAGAGCGAGTCGAGGGCGGACGGCACGGCGGGCAGTATTGCCGATCTTCGGGCTGTCTGGCGCACGCTCGCGCGAGAGTCAGCCGGGCGACCGCCGTCCTCAGGGTCGCCCCGGCTGGCATCACTCAAGCTACTGGTTGCCCCAGTGGGTCGCCTGGGTGACAGAAGAGCACGATCACGATGCAGATCAGGCAGATCGCGATCACCGCATACTCGAAGCCTTTGCGGTGGGTCTGCAAAGGGGGAACTTCTGGATGCTTGTCAGCCAACGGGATCTCCTCCTAAGACGGCGTATCCGTGACGCGGGCGTCAGCGTGGCCGGCGGGCCCGACCGGAACGGCATGGCGAGCGCGCAACCTGGCCGCCTGGGCGGACAACTTGCCGTCCTCCGTGATCACCCACGCGACGATGGCGGCAATGCAGACGATGAACCCCAGCGCCACTAGCAGGATCGTGCCGTTGCTGGCGCCGACCCAGACGGAGTTGTCGGACTCGCCAAACGTCTTGGTGGACGCGTATGTGAAGAACGCCGAACAGTGCTCGTACGGTTTGACCGTGCCGTCCGCCGCAGGGACGCCATGCTGGATGCAGCTGGGAGCGCTATCGATTCCCATGCGTTTCCTCCCTCACATACCTCTCGGGGTGTAACCGCCGCAACCGGCGATCCTTGCGGAATCCCCACACGAACAAGCCGCCGACGACGGCGATCTGGAGAAGAATGCTGAATGCGAGTGTCGTCATGGCGCATTCCTCGCTTGCACCTGCTGGTACGCCTCGAGCAGCACCGGCGCAGCGTCGACTTCTTCACCCGACGGGAGCACGATCGGCTCGGGCGGCTTCTCGAACTCGGGATAGAAGTCGGTTCCGTACTCGGCGATGTCCAGACCCTCCAGTTCAACCTCCAGCGGTACCCGCAGCAGTCCGGCCTTCTTCAGCAGCCACGCCGGAATGTATCCGCCGAAGAACCCGAGCGGCAGGAAGGTCATCAGCCCCATCATCTGACCGCCAAACGAGGAGGGAACGTTGTTGATCCCCGTCGGGTAGCCGGTGGCAAAGATTCCCACCATCACGATCCCCAGGAATCCCGAGTAGCCGTGGACGGCCACCGCTCCCACTGCGTCGTCGACGCGCATCTTCCGCTCGATGAAGTTTCCGACGAAGACGGCCGTGCCGCCGCCGAAGATCGAGAGCAGGTAGTCGAGCGAAGGTGCATACACGTCCGCCCCGGCAGACACGGTGATCACGCCGGCGAGGCCGCCGGACAGCGTCCAGAAGGGATCACCCTTGCTGGCGAAGTAGCCGCCGGTGAAGCCGCCGGCGAACCCGATCGTGATCGCGAAGAAGATCGATCCCAGCGTCGTCGGTGACAGGTAAATGTTGAGCCACCCCGGGAACGACGTCGAGGTGATCACCAGGCAGGCGGCATAGAAGCCATAGAAGCCGGTGAAGATCAGCATCAGCCCCATCAGTGTGAGATGCAGATTGTGGGGTTTGAATGTTCTGGCCAGGCCGGCCGCGTCGAACTTGCCGATCCGCGGCCCGATATTGAACAGGACGCCCAGTGTGAAGGCGCCGGCGACGCCGTGCACAACCGACGATGCAATCGAGTCATGGAAGCCGAAGCCGGTGGTCAACCAACCGCCCGCGCTCCAACCCCAGGCAGCATCCAGGATCCAGACAACGGAGCCGAGCAGCACCGTCAACACCAGGTACGCCGATACGCGTGCGCGCTCGATGATGGCGCCGGAGAGGATCGAACCGGTCGTCCAGGAGAACAGCAGGAACGCGCCCCAGAAGACGGCGCTGATGTGGTCGTTCAGGTTCGGCCCGAAGTTCGCCGACCACGGGTACGTGGTCGAGCAGAACTGTAAACCGGCCTGTGTGCTGTCCGGCCCCTGCGGGATCAGGCCGGTTTCCATGCAGCCGTAGATCCACCAGCCGAAGTAGAGGAACGTGGGCGTCACGACAGCGATCGTGAGGATGTTCTTGATCGCGGTCGACATCACGTTCTTGCGTCTGGCCGCGCCGGCTTCGTAGGACATGAAGCCGACGTGGATCAGCCACATGGCGACGACGGTGAAGAAGTAGAAGCTCTCGCCAAGGATCTGGCTGTCGAGCGTGACCTTGTCGCTCAGCGACTGGAGGTTGTCTGCCAGCATCGGCACAGCAAGGATGACATGCATCAGGCGTCACCTTCCCCAAGCGCGCGACCTCCGCGCATCGGCGCTCCTGACAGGGGCGTCATCGAGTCACCACCACCTTTCACACTGGCGTGATCTGCCTCTCCGGGACGAGTCGGCCCCGGGAATGGGCCGACCCTACAGCAGCACCCGGACAAATGGAAGCCGCTCGTTCAGGGGTCGACATCGCGGCTGATCTGCTGCACGGATCCATCTCCGGCGTCGATCAGGACGACGGTCACGTTCGTGCGTTCGCCGGTCGTCGTCTGCTGCCACAGCGACACTGCCCAGTAGGGTTTGGGCGGAAGCCCGCGGCGGACGAACCTGACATTGGTTCCATCGGTCCTGTAGTCGATCTGGGCGCGCGCGATCTCGGTGGCTCGCTGCTGGCTGATCGGGGCCGCATGCGTAGCGGCGCGGTCCGCTACGAAGGCCACCGGGAGAATCAGCAAGAGCAGGAGGAACCGTGGCTCCACCGGGATTCCGAACCCGCGCCGGCGCCGCACGACCGAGCTCACGCCGGACCGAACCGTCGCCGGAAGAACACCCATGCGCGCAGCACTATGTAGCCGAAGACGTGGGTGAGCAGCACCAAGCTGAACCACCACACCTTAACCCGGCGTGGCGTGTCCAGTGGCCGCAACTCGATCACGGCCAGATACAGCACCACAAGGAGGGCGAGCCACAGGATCGGGGCTACCGCGCCACGTGTCGACTGGAAGTACATCAGCAGCGCCATGCCGGGATCCTCGGGGATGGACCGGCAAAGGTCAAGCGGGCGGGCAGGTGCCGGCAGCTGCCACGTGGCAGCCGAAGCGTAGAATCGCGCGATGACGATCCGCACGAAGCTCTACGGCGCCATGGTGGTCACCGCTGCAGGTCTGGCGCTGGTCGTCGGGCTCGGCTTCTGGGGCATGAACCGCCTCGACGAGCACTTCGGGGCCGCGCGGGGAGCAGCGGAGGATCGCTCGCTCGCGCTCGCATTGAAGTACGACATCACCGACCTCAATGGCTGGCAGACTGCATACGGGTACGACAACGGCGCCAGCAGGCCGGTCTTCCTGCGGTCAGTGGCAGCGTTTCGCAGGGACCACGCGCGGGCGAGAGAGCGTTTGACGTCGCCGCCGGAGCGGCTTCAACTGGCCCGGATCGGGGCCGCGTTCAACGACTTCATGCGCCTCGATGACGATGCGTTCGCTGCAGTACAGGCGGGGCGTGATCAGCGGGTGCGCGACATCCTGTTGGGACCCGAGATCCGGAACTTTCAGCGTGCCGCGCGTGCCTCCGACCAGTTGGCCACGCTGGAGGCACAGCGTTCCGCCGACGAGAACGACCAGTTCGTCGAGGCGCGTCGGCAGATCCAGCGGCTGATGGTGATCGCTGCGCTGGTGGCGGGGCTGTTCGTGCTGATCCTGCTTGTTACGGCTAATGATCTGGCGCGGCTGGCCGAGCGCGGTGTCGCAGCTGAAGACGACGGCGGCGACAAGCCGGTCGGATCGCGGTGAATCTCGCGGTTTTGGCCGACGTATCGCCACAGGACGTCACGCTGACGCTGTCGCTGATCCTTGCCTGTGGCCTGGTGGCAAGACTGCTCGGCGACCTGCTGGCCATCCCCGAGATCGTGATCATGGTGGCCCTGGGAATCGCGATTGGCCCGTCCGCGCTCGATGTCGCCGATGTTCCCGTTGCGTCGCTCGGCACCGAGTTGATCCTCACCGTCGGCGTTGCCTTTATCCTCTTCTACGGCGGGCTCGGACTGTCGCTGCACGTGCTGCGCAAGGTCAGCACCAGTCTGGCGATGTTAGTGCTGCCGGGGGTACTGTTGACCGCCGCCATCACCGGCGTCGCTGCGTCGGTCGTGTTCGGGTTGCCGGCGGACGCCGCGCTACTGATGGGCGCGGTGCTTGCGCCCACCGATCCGGCGATCCTGATCCCCCTGTTCTCACGCATGAACGTGCAACCCAAGGTGTCTCAGACCGTGATCGCCGAGTCGGCGTTCAACGACCCTACGGGCGCCATCTTCGCTCTGGCCGTCGCCGGCGTGGTTGTCAGCGGGCACGCCTCATACACGACGGAGATCGCCGACTTCGTCCGCAGCCTGGCCGCCAGCACCGCGGTTGGAGTGGCGGTGGGATTCGTGCTGGCCGTGTCCGTGTCGAGCCGCCGCGCCGGAATCTGGCGCGAGTCTCCTGCCATCGCAGCGCTGGTTGCGGTGACGGCGGGCTACTTCTCACTCGAGACGATCGACGGCAGCGGCTATCTTGGCGCCTTCGTGGCTGGGCTCATCGTCGGCAACATGGAGTTGTTCGGGCTGGGCATGCATGCCCGCCACCAGCATGATCTCGAGAGCTTCGTCGGCAGCCTCGCAGACGTCATCACGATGCTCGTCTTCATCACACTCGGCGCAAACCTTCCGTTGTCGGAGATCCAGGATAACGCCGGTCCGGGCTCCTTGTTCTGGCCGTGTTCATCCTGGTGGCGCGGCCGGTCACCGTGTTCCTGTGCACGTTCCGTGACCGCCGTGCGGCTTGGACACCGAACGAGCGCCTGTTCCTGTGCTGGACCCGGGAGACCGGTGTTGTGCCGGCCGCCCTGGCCGGCATCCTGCTCCAGACCGGCGTGCCCCACGCCCAACTGATCGCAAGTGTGGTCGCGCTGGCCGTGGTCACGACGCTGCTCGTGCAGGCCACCACCGCTGCGTGGGCGGCGCGGCGGCTCGGACTCGTCCACGGCCCTGCCGAGGGGGACTGAGTGCGGTGTCCATTGGCCGGCCGCAGACAGTAGACTCGGCACGGCATATGCGCGTCCTTCTCATCGGATCCGGGGGCCGTGAGCACGCGCTCGCCTGGGGCCTCGCCCGCTCGCCCAGCCTGGGCGAGCTGCATGCCGCTCCGGGAAACCCCGGCATCGCCGCAGTCGCCACCTGCCACGACGTGCCGGTGGGCGACCTGGCGGCGCTCACCGACCTGGCCCTCGATCGGCCGCCGACCTGGTCGTGGTCGGCCCGGAGGCGCCGCTGGTTGCGGGCCTGGCCGACCGGCTGGCCGACGCCGGCGTGCTCTGCTTCGGCCCGGCCGCAGCGGCCGCCCTGATCGAGGGCTCCAAGGCGTTCGCCAAGGAGGTGATGGCCGCCGCCGGCGTGCCCACCGCCGGTTTCTCGATCTGCGATACGCCCGCGGCCGCGCACCTGGCCATCGCAGAGGCCGACGGCAATGTCGTGATCAAGGCCGACGGGCTGACCGCGGGCAAGGGCGTGTTCGTGTGCAGCTCGGTGACCGAGGCCAACGACGCCGTCCGGGCCTGCCTGGTCGATCGCCGCTTCGGCGGCGCCGGCGAGCGGGTGCTGATCGAGGAGCGGCTGGAGGGCGCAGAGGTGTCGATGCTGGCGCTGTGCGACGGCGAGACCGTGCTGCCGCTGGCGCCGGCGCGTGACTACAAGCGCGCGCTCGACGGCGACCGCGGGCCCAACACCGGCGGCATGGGCTGCATCTCGCCGGTGCCGGGACTCGATCCGTCCACCGTGGACGAGCTGGTGGCCACCGTGCACCGGCCCGTGATCGCCGAGCTGGCTCGTCGCGGCATCGTGTTTCGGGGCTGCCTGTACGCCGGCCTGATGCTGACCGACCACGGCCCCAGCGTGCTCGAGTTCAACGCGCGCTGGGGCGACCCCGAGACGCAGGCGCTGGTGCCGCGGCTGGACGGGGATCTGCTGGACGCGCTGCGCCGCTGTGCCGAGGGGAGCGCTGCACCGCGCCTCGCTGGACGTGTCCGGCCAGGCGTGCGCCTCGGTCGTGCTGGCTGCGGGCGGGTACCCCGATGCGCCCGAGCAGGGCGCCGAGATCACCGGGGTCGAGCAGGCCGCGAGGCTGTCCGGCGCGACCGTGTTCCATGCGGGCACGGCCCTCGAGGGCGGCCGGCTGGTGGTGTCGGGCGGCCGCGTGCTGAACGTGTCCGCCGTGGGCGCCGACCTGGCCGAGGCGCGCGACCTCGCCTATCGGGCGGCCGCGCTGATCAGCTTCGAGGGCATGCAGCTGCGCACCGATGTCGGGGAGCCGGTCCGTGTCTGAGCAGCAGCCGGCGGGCCCCGCGCCCACCCCGGTGCCGGAGGTGCACCCGGTCTGGGAGGAGCTCGAGGCGGACGGGCCGCAGGTCGGCATCGTGATCCCCAGCGAGGCCGACCGGGAGCAGATCGAGGCCGCCTGCAACGAGCTGCTGGAGCGCGCCATCACGTTCGAGGTGCGGGTGCTGTCGGCGCACCGGAACCCGCGCGAGGTGGCCGAGTACGCATCCACCGCGATGCTGCGCGGCGTGCGCGTGGTGATCGCCGCCGCCGGCGGCGCCGCCGCGCTGCCCGGCGTGATCGCCAGCTACACGGAGCTGCCCGTGATCGGCGTGCCGATCGAGCGTGGCAACCTGGGTGGCATCGATGCGCTGATGTCGGTCGTGCAGATGCCCGACGGGGTGCCGGTCGCCTGCATGGCCATCAACGGCGCCCGCAACGCCGCCATCTACGCCGCCAAGATCCTGGCCCAGGGCGGGGCCGCGCCACCGCACGGCCGCTGGACGGCAACCGAGTAATGGAGCAGCGGACGATGGAGCAACGGGTCAGCCTGATCACGCTCGGCGTCGCCGACCTCGCGCGTGCGCGGCGGTTCTACGAGGCGATGGGCTGGCACAGCGACACCGACCCCGAGCTGGGCGTCGTGTTCTTCCAGTGCCCGGGGACGGTGCTGGCGCTGTGGGGCCGTGACGAGCTGGCCGCCGACAGCGGCGTCGTCGACGGCGGCGGCTGGGGCGGGTGCACGCCGGCGCAGAACGTGCGCTCACCGGAAGCAGGTGGACGCGGTGATCGAGCAGGCGCGGGCGGCCGGCGCCACCATCGCGCGACCGGGTGCGCCAACCTTCTGGGGCGGCTACTCCGGTGTCTTCATCGATCCTGACGGCCATCCCTGGGAGATCGCGCACAACCCGCACTGGCAGCTGGCGGAGGATGGGTCGGTGCTGCTGCCGTAGCGCTCCGAGCCGGTTGGTAGACTCCGAATTGCCTTGATCAAGCGCTATACCCGCCCCGCGATGGGCGCCGTCTGGTCGGACGAGCGCAAGTTCCAGCGGTGGCTGGACGTCGAGATCGCAGCCATGGAGGCGTGGGTCGAGGCCGGAGTCTTTCCCGCCGAGGCCGTCGCCGCCGTGCGCGCCTCGGCGCGCGTGGACGTGTCGCGCATCCTCGAGATCGAGCGGCGCACGCACCACGACGTGCTGGCCTTCACCGAGTCGGTGGCCGAGCAGGTGGGCGAGCAGGCGCGCTGGTTCCACTACGGCCTGACCTCGTCGGACGTCGTCGACACGGCGCTGGCGCTGCAGCTGCGCGACGCCGGCGAGCTGCTGGTGGCCGGCCTGGCGGCGGCCGAGCGGGCCCTGCTCGTGCGGGCCGAGGAGTTCCGCCACACGCCCATGATCGGCCGCACCCACGGCGTGCACGCCGAGCCCACCACCTTCGGCCTGGTGCTGCTGGGCTTCGCCATGGAGCTGCGGCGCCAGCGGCGGCGGCTGGCCGAGGCGTTCGCGGGCGTCGCCGTCGGCAAGCTGTCCGGCGCCGTCGGCACCTACGCGAACTCGGATCCGCGGGTCGAGGCGTTCGCGCTCGGCCGGCTGGAGCTGGAGGCCGAGGAGGTGGCCACGCAGGTGATCCCGCGCGACCGTCACGCCCGGCTGCTGTCCGCCCTGGCCGAGGCCGGATCGTCGCTCGACCGCTTCGCGACCGAGATCCGCCACCTGCAGCGCACGGAGGTGCGCGAGGCGTTCGAGCCGTTCGCCAGCGGCCAGAAGGGCTCGTCGGCGATGCCGCACAAGCAGAACCCGATCGTGTGCGAGCGCGTCTCCGGGCTGGCCCGCGTGCTGCGCGCCAACGCCGTTGTCGGTCTTGAGAACGTGGTGCTCTGGCACGAGCGCGACATCTCGCACTCCTCCGCCGAGCGGGTGGTGCTGCCCGACTCCACGATCGCGCTCGACTACATGCTCGATCGTGTCGTCTGGCTGGCCGAGGGCCTGGCCGTCGACCCGGAGCGGATGCTGCGGAACCTCGAGGCCTCGCACGGGCTGGTGTTCTCGGGCCGGGCGCTGCTGGCGCTGGTCGAGGCGGGAGCCTCGCGCGAGGCGGCCTACGAGATCGTGCAGCGAAACGCGCTCCGCGCCTGGGACGAGGAGACCTCGTTCCGGGGGCTGCTGGAAGCCGACCCCGACGCGATGGCGCTGGTGGATGCGGTCGCGCTCGACCGGGTGTTCGACCTCGAGAGCTTCCTTCGCCACGTCGACGCGATCTTCGACCGCACGCTCGACACGCTGGAGGTGGAGCATGTCTGACGCGCTGGCGGGCCTGCACGAGGCGTCCGGCAAGGTGCGCGAGATCTACAGCTTCGGCGACACCCTGCTGATGGTCACCTCCGACCGGATGAGCGCGTTCGACGTGATCATGCCGACCGCCATCCCCGACAAGGGCCGGGTGCTGACGGGGCTCTCGAAGTTCTGGTTCGACCGCACCGCCGAGCTGGTGCCGAACCACCTGATCTCGATCGACCGCTCGGACTTCCCGGCCGAGGCGGCCGGCGAGCCCGATCTGGCCGGCCGCTCGATGCTGGTGCGGCGTCTGCGGATGCTGCCGATCGAGTGCGTGGTGCGCGGCTACCTGGCCGGGTCGAGCTGGAAGGACTACCGGGCCACCGGCGAGATCTGCGGGCACCGGCTGCCGCCCGGGCTGCGCCAGTCGGCCCGGTTGCCGCGGCCGATCTTCACGCCCGCCACCAAGGCCGAGAGCGGCCATGACATCAACATCGACGCCGCTGCCGCCCGCAGCCTGGTGGGCGACGACGAGCTGTTCGACCGGGTCGAGCAGCTGTCGATCGACATCTACCAGCACGCCGCCGTCCACGCGCTGGAGCGGGGGCTGATCATCGCCGACACGAAGTTCGAGTTCGGCGTCGACGCCGGCGGAGACCTGGTGCTGGGCGACGAGGTGCTGACGCCCGACTCCTCCCGCTTCTGGCCGGCCGACGACTACGAGCCCGGCCGCGCTCAGGCCGCGTTCGACAAGCAGTTCCTGCGCGATTGGCTGGAGGGCCTGGACTGGGACAAGCAGGCACCCGGGCCGGAGCTGCCCGGCGACATCGTCGCGGGCACCCGCGCGCGCTACGTCGACGCCTACGAGCGGCTCACCGGAGAGCCCTTCAGCGACTACCTACGACGAAACGGAGTGCCGCCGCCATGAAAGTGACCGTGCTCGTCCGTCCCCGCGACGGCATCCTCGATCCCCAGGGCGAGGCGGTTCGCCGCTCGCTGGCCGGCCTCGGGTATCCGGCCGCCGACGTGCGCGCCGGCAAGGTGTTCGACCTCGACGTGGATGCCGACGACGCCGAGGGCGCGCGGCGGATCGCGGACGAGATCGCCGGCAAGGTGCTGTCGAACCCGCTGATCGAGCAGTACCAGGTCGAGGTGGCGGGATGAGGGTCGGCGTGGTCAGCTACCCCGGGGCCTGCGATGACCGCGATGCGATGCACGCGGTCGCGCTGATGGGCGCGGAGCCGGTGCGGCTCTGGCACGCCGATCCCGACCTGGGCGGCGTGGACGCCGTGATCATCCCCGGCGGTTTCAGCTACGGCGACTACCTGCGGCCGGGCGCCCTGGCGGCGCTGTCGCCGGTGATGCAGGGCGTGCGCGCCCACGCCGCCGCCGGCCGGCCGGTGCTGGGCATCTGCAACGGTTTCCAGGTGCTGACCGAGGCCGGCCTGGTGCCGGGTGTGCTGCGGCCGAACGCCAGCCTCAAGTTCCGGTGCCACGACGTGGCGCTCGCGGTCGAGCGCGAGTCGCCCTGGCTGCCGGGCTGCTCCGAGGGCGACGAGCTGACGATCCCGATGAAGCACCACGACGGCTGCTGGTTCGCCGACGCGGCGCAGGTGGCCGAGCTGGAGGCCCGCGGCCAGGTGCTGCTGCGCTACCGCGACAACCCCAACGGCTCGGTCGGCTCGGTGGCCTGCGTGACCAACGCCGAGGGCAACGTGGCGGCGCTGATGCCGCACCCCGAGCACGCGGTCGAGCAGCTGGTGGGCTCGACCGACGGCCGCGTGCTGCTGCAGGGGTTACTCGACCTGGCCGGCGTCCCCGCGCCGGCCTGATCGGCCCTCGAGCGCGAACCCGGCTGCCAGCACGGCCGCCAGCAGCGTCTCCTGCGCGACGTTCGACACGAACATGCCTGCCGGAACCGTGGCCAGGGCGGCGACGGCGATGGCCAGCCGTCCGCGGCTGATCGCGATGCCCATGTAGGCACGCGAGATCTGGTCGGCGACCAGGAACAGGGCGGCGCCCGCGCCCAGGTACAGCGCGCGCACGGTGTCCGTCGAGCTGTCGGGATGCGCGATCGCGTGGTGCAGCCCGGCGGCCACCGCCACCACCGCGCCCAGCAGCGCCGCGAACACCAGGCCGAACGGGCGCACTCCCACCAGGTAGCGGCCGTCCGCGACCGCCCGGATGAAGGCCGCCACGCGCAGCTCGTCGTCGTGGTCGCCGAAGTACGCCCACCACAGACCGGCGCTGATCGCCATCCCCAGCGCCACGGTGCTGATCGTGCCCGCGTCGATGGTGTGGGCGCTCGCGCCGATCGCGATCGCCACCACCGACTCGCCGATCGCCACCAGCACCACGAGCGCATGGCGCTCCACGAAGTGCTTGGCACCGAGCAGGTGGCTCTGGTCCGCGATCAGGTACGGCGACGTCCAGGCAGCGGCCGCCGTCAGCGCCCACAGCGCGTACTGCCAGCCTCCGCCCAGCGCCCCGCCGGCCACGATCAGCAGCGCGAACGCCACGTTGACCGGGAAGAAGCCGCGGTAGATCGTGGACAGCCGCACCTGCGTCGAGACCGTGAACAGCCCGCCGTGGACGATCACGACCAGCAGGTAGGCGAGGCCGAACGCCAGCCCCTCGCCCTCGAAGGCGCGTGGGATCGCGAGCGCAAGCACCAGGTAGCTGATCATCCCGGCCACCATCGCCAGCCGCCGGGCGGTGCGGTCGGGCGGCACCAGGTTCGTGAGCCAGGCGTAGCCGCCGTACATCCACCACACGATCGCGAGCATCAGCGCCGCCTGTGCGACGCCGGTTGCCGATGGCCGGTGCTCGAGCACGGTCGTGAACTGAGTGATCGTGACCACGAAGACGAGGTCGAAGAACAGCTCCAGGCGCGAGACCTCGGTGACCGGTGTGACGCTCACGGCCCCTCGGGCTGCGCGGCCAGCGCCGCCAGCGCGCCCAGCAGCACCAGCGGCGGGAACGACCAGGTGAAGTCGTAGAGGCCGGACAGCGCGACCGCGGTCGCGGCCACGCCGAATGCGATCCGGCCGGGGTCGCGCGGAGGACAGTGCCGGAACTCCCGCGACCAGCATCGCCAGCAGTGCCAGTGCGGTGCCGGCCGCCGCGATCAGGCCGGCCTCGACCGCCTGCTCCAGCACCGCGTCGTGCGCCAGGCTGACGTGGTCTGCGGCCAGCGCGAAGCCCGGCTTCGGGGCCACGTAGATCTGGCGGAACTGCCCCGGCCCGTATCCCAGCAGGGGCCGCCTGAGCGCCGCGTCCCAGGCGGCGTGCCAGACGTCGGTGCGGGTCGAGAGCGCGCCGTGGCGGAGGTGCCGCTCGAGGGCGGAACGGCTCGGGTGCGAGACGGCCAGCGCCAGCAGCGCGCAGGCCGCCGCCGCGGCGACCACCGGCCAGATCGCCCGCCTCAGCCCCGGCACCCGCACCGCGAACAGCGCCAGCACCGCCACCGTCTCCAGCCAGGTGACGCGGTCGAACGTGGCCACGGCCGCCGCCGTCAGCACCGCTCCGCTGACGACGGTCGGTCAGGCGGTCGAGCCGCCCGGCGGCGTGCAGCGCCAGCGCGAACGCCAGCGCGCAGACGCAGAACAGGCCCAGCGCCGGCGGGTACTCGAAGGTGCCGCCTGCGCGCCAGACGCCCGCGATCCGCTCGGCCAGCGGCGGGCTGCGCAGGGCCAGTCCGGCCAGCCCGGCCGTGGCGGTCGCCAGCCCCAGCGCCAGCACGATCAGCGGCAGCGACCGCACCAGCGCCGGCCGTGCCGCCGCGCCCAGCACCACCAGCAGCGGAAGCGCGGTCGCCGCCAGCGCCGCCGCCGTTGAGCTGTCCCCGCGATTCCAGGCCAGCGATGCCAGGTTCGCCAGGGCCACCGCCGTCAGCCCGCCCACGAGCGCGACATCCACGGCTTCGCGGCCGCGGCCGGAACCAGGCCACGCCCGCGACCGCGATCGCCGCGATCGCCAGCTGGCCGCCGCGGGTGAAGCCGCCGTGCCAGAGCGCGACCCCGAAAGCGGGAGCGATGACCACCACAATGGGTGACCACCCAGGCACCTGCGGATGCCGATGAGATGTCTGTCCGCTCTCTGTCTTTGGGGGTCTCTTGATGTCCATCTCTCGCTGGATCGTGGTCGTGCCCGTGCTCGTCGGGTTGGCGGTAACGGGCTCCGCGGTAGCGCGCATGATGCCTAGGGAAACGGTTCGAGACACGGTCTACCAGACCTGTCAGCACAACGGCGTGCATTTCAACAAGCAGGGCCACGCCAACTGCGGCCTGCACAAGGGCTGGTCGGACGATCCGACCACGCAGGCCGGTGACGAGTCCGGCTCGCAGACCGGCGATCAGCCGACCACCGAGTCCGGCGGCGGCGGCAGCGCCGGCCACGCGCCCAAGCACGGCGACCAGGCCGGCCATGGCAAGGGCCACGGCCACCACGGCGCCACCACGCCGGGGCGGGTCGTCGGGCCACGGACGGCGGCAAGGCAAGCACGCACGGCGGCGGCCACGGCCACTCAACGACGCACGGCGGCGGCCACGGCCACGCCGGCGGGCAGGGCCACAGCCACAAGCAGGGCTAGGCCGGTAACAGGCGGGTCGGTGGCCGCTGTCGCGTGCCATCGACCCGCTCCGGTACCATGCAGTGGCGCTCGTGAACGCCGTGACGCCACAGCCGCTCCATCGCGCCCTCGGTCTCACCGATGGCGAACGTGAGCGTATCTGCGAGCTGCTGGGACGCGATCCGAACGACTTCGAGCTGGCCGTGTACTCGCTGCTCTGGAGCGAGCACTGCGGCTACAAGCACTCCAGGCCGCTGCTGGGCCGCTTTCCGACCGAGGGCGGCCATGTGCTGCAGGGCCCGGGTGAGAACGCCGGCGTGATCGACGTCGGCGACGGCCTCGCCGTCGCGCTCAAGGTCGAGAGCCACAACCACCCCTCCGCCGTCGAGCCGTTCCAGGGAGCGGCCACCGGCGTCGGCGGCATCCTGCGCGACATCTTCGCGATGGGCGCCCGCCCGATCGCGATCCTGGATTCGCTGCGCTTCGGCGAGCCATTCACCGACCACCAGCGGCACCTGTTCGCCGAGGTGGTCGCGGGCGTCGGCCACTACGGCAACTGCGTCGGCGTCGCCAACCTGGGCGGCGAGGTCTACTTCGAACCGGCCTACGAGCACAACTGCCTGGTCAACGCGATGTGCGTCGGGCTGCTGCCCGCGGCGCGCCTCACATCGGCCGGCGCAACGGGCGTCGGCAACCTGCTGGTGCTGTACGGGTCGAAGACCGGCCGTGACGGCATCGGCGGCGCCAGCGTGCTGGCCTCGCAGGGCTTCGACGAGGGCTCCGCCGACAAGCGGCCCAGCGTCCAGATCGGCGACCCGTTCATGGGCAAGAAGCTGATCGAGTGCACGCTCGAGCTGCTCGACAGGGAGCTGCTGGCGTCGCTGCAGGACCTGGGCGCGGCCGGGCTGGCTTCGTCCACGTCGGAGATGGCGGCCGGGGGCGGCGTCGGACTGGACGTCGACCTGTCGCGGGTGCCGCTGCGCGAAGAGGACATGCAGCCGTTCGAGATCATGATCTCCGAGTCGCAGGAGCGGATGTGCGCGATCGTGGAGCCGTCGCGGCTGGACGCGGTGATCGAGGCCTGCACCCGCTGGGACATCGACGCCACGGTGATCGGCGAGGTCACCGACGGCGACATCCTGCGCGCGTTTCACGACGGCCAGGTGGTGGGCGAGATCCCGGTCGAGACGCTGGTCGACGCCGCGCCCAGGTACGAGGTGGAGCGCACGCGGCCGGCTCGCCTGGCCGACCAGCCGCTCGAGTTCGCGCCGGTGACGGACGTCGCGGGCGGGCTGCGGACGCTGCTCGGCTCGCCGAACCTGGGCAGCCGCCGCTGGATCTACCAGCAGTACGACCAGCTGGTCGGCTCCGGCACCGTGGTGCGCCCCGGCGGCGATGCGGGCGTGGTGCGGCTGACCCCGTCGCGGCGGGCGATCGCGATCTCGCTGGACGGCAACGGCCGGCGCACGTGGCTGGATCCGCGCCGCGGCGGCGCTGCCGCCGTCTGCGAGGCGGCGCGCAACGTCGCCTGCACGGGCGCCCGGCCGGCGGCGGTCACGAACTGCCTCAACTTCGGCAACCCCGAGACGGGCGAGGTCGGGTACGAGCTGGCGGAGGCGATCGAGGGCATGTCGCTGGCCTGCGAGGCGCTGGGCCTGCCGGTGGTGTCGGGCAACGTGTCGCTCTACAACGAGCACTTCGGGCAGCCCATCTACCCGACCCCGGTGGTGGGCGTGGTCGGCGTGCTGGCCGACGCGGAGCTGGCCGTCAAGGCCGGCTTCCGGAGCGAGGGCGATCTGGTGCTGCTGGCCGGCGACGGCGCGGCCGCCCTGGACGGCTCCGAGTACCAGAAGCTGGTGCTGGGCGAGGTGGCCGGGCGCATCCCCGCTCCTGATCTGGTGGCCGAGGCGCGGCTGCACCGGTTCCTGGCAGAGGCGGCCGAGCGGCGGCTGCTGCGAAGCGCGCACGACGTGGCCGACGGGGGCCTCGCCGTGACGCTGGCCGAATCCGCCATCGCCGGCGGCATCGGGGTGGTTGCCGACTGTGATCAGCCCTTCTCGGAGGGCGATGGGCGGGCCGTGATCAGCGTCAGCGAGCAGCACGCGGAGGCGCTGGCAGCGCTGGCCGGCGAGCTGCCGCTGCGGCGGATCGGACGTGTCGGCGGCGACGCCATCGTGCTGTCCGGCCAGGCGCTGTCGTTGGCCGAGGCGGCCGGGATCTACGAGTCGGCGCTGCCGGCCGCGGTCGAGGGCAGCGGCTGATGTGCGGCGTGTTCGGCATCTACGATCCGCTCGGCGCGCCCGACCGTGACGTCGCCCGGCTGACCTTCTTCGGCCTCTACGCGCTCCAGCACCGCGGCCAGGAGAGCGCCGGCATCGCCGTCTCTGACGGCGGCCGGGTGGTCGCCATGAAGGACATGGGCCTGGTCAGCCAGGTGTTCGACGAGCCCAAGCTGTCGGCGCTGCAGGGCCGCATGGCGATCGGCCACGCCCGCTATTCGACCACCGGTTCCACGGCGTGGCGCAACGCGCAGCCGGTCGTGCAGCACGCACCCGGCCGCACCGTCGCGCTCGGCCACAACGGCAACCTCACGAACACGACCGCGCTGCGAGACGAGCTGCGTGGCAACCGGGTGCGGCTCCAGTCCACATCGGACACGGAGGTGATCGCGGCCCTGATCGCGCGGCACCCGTCCCCGCGGCTGGACGACGCGATCGCGGACACCATGGGCCGGATCGAGGGCGCGTTCGCGGCGGTGCTGCTGACCGAGGACGCCGTGGCCGGCTTCCGCGATCCCGACGGCATCCGCCCGCTGGTCGTCGGCCGCCTCGACGACGCGTTCGTACTCGCCTCCGAGACCTGCGCGCTGGACATCATCGGCGCCCGGGTGGAGCGCGAGCTGAACCCAGGAGAGCTGGTCGTGATCGACGCCGACGGGCCCCGCTACAGGCAGGCCGTCGAGCCCCGCTCCGCGTCGTTGTGCATCTTCGAGTTCATCTACTTCGCCCGGCCCGACTCCGAGATGCAGGGCCAGGGGCTGCACGAGGTGCGCGGCCGGATGGGCGAGCAGCTGGCGCTGGAGGCACCGGTCGAGGCCGACGTCGTGATACCGGTGCCCGACTCCGGCACGC
Source organism: uncultured Actinomycetes bacterium (assembly GCA_963766445.1). GTDB lineage: Bacteria > Actinomycetota > Thermoleophilia > Gaiellales > JAICJC01 > JAICYJ01. The sequence goes on from CAVXZW010000022.1 coordinate 53,155, forward strand.
CCGCCGCCATCGGATACGCCCGCGCCAGCGGCATCCCGTTCGGCGAGGGCCTGGTCAAGAACCGCTACGTCGGCCGCACCTTCATCCAGCCCGACCAGGGCCTGCGTGAGCGCGGCGTCAAGCTCAAGTTCAACGTGCTGCCCTCCATGCTACGCGGCAAGCGCGTGGTGGTCGTGGACGACTCGATCGTACGCGGGTCGACGACGCGCAAGCTGGTGCAGATGCTGTTCGAGGCGGGCGCCACCGAGGTGCACCTGCGAGTCAGCTCGCCGCCGATCATCTCTCCCTGCTTCTACGGTATCGACATGGCCGACCAGAACGAGCTGATCGCCTCCGGGCGCACCGTCGAGCAGGTGCGGGAGCGGCTGGGCGCGACATCGCTGGCGTACCTGTCGCTGGACGGGCTGCAGGCGTCCACCACCCAGCCCAGCGAGCGCTTCTGCCGGGCCTGCCTGACCGGCGAGTATCCGACCGAGATCCCCGGCGACATGCGAAACGCCAAGCTGCGGTTCGAGGAGCTGGCAGCGGCCGAGGCCGCGGCCGCTCGATGAGCGGCGAGGCGCCGCTCACCTACGGCGACGCCGGCGTCAGCCTCCAGGCGGCCGACGAGGTGGTGCGCCGCATCTCCGCCGCCGTGTCCTCGACGCACACGAAGGACGTGCTGGGGAGTCTGGGGGGCTTCTCCGGCCTGTACACACCCAGCGTCGGCGACCCCGCGATCGCCGCCGGCTGCGACGGAGTCGGCACCAAGATCCTGCTCGGTGCGGCGGTCGGGCGGCTGCACGGGCTTGGCATCGACCTGGTCGCGATGAGCGTGAACGATGTGATCACCACCGGGGCGCGGCCGGCGTTCTTCCTGGACGTGATCACCTGCGGGCGGATCCAGCCGGACCGGATCGCGGAGCTGGTCGAGGGCATTGCCGCCGGATGCCGCGATGCCGGCTGCGCGCTGCTAGGCGGCGAAACCGCGGAGCACCCCGACATGATGGAGCCGGACGAGTTCGACATGGCCGGGTTCGCGGTCGCCGTCGGCGAGCGCCGCGACCTGATCGGCGGGGCCCGTGCCACGGTCGGCGATGCGGTGATCGGCCTGGCCTCGAGCGGCCCGCACTCGAACGGGTTCTCGCTGGTGCGGCGCCTGCTGGACCGCGCCGGCGTCTCCGTCGACGACACCCCCTCCGAGCTGGGCGGCGCGTCGGTGGCCGACGCGCTGCTGGAGCCGACCCGCATCTACGCCCGCGCCGTCCGGTTGCTGACCGCCACCCTCGACGTGCGCGCGATGGCCCACATCACCGGCGGCGGCATCCTCGGCAACCTGGGCCGGCCGCTGCCCGCCGGGCTCGGCGCCGAGATCGACCTGTCCAGCTGGGAACGCCCTGCGGTGTTCACCTGGCTGGCGTCGCTGGGCGTGGACGAGGACGAGATGCGGCGGGTATTCAATCTCGGCCTCGGCTACGCGGTGGTGGTCGCGGACGAGTCGACCGAGCTGGCGCTGCAGACGCTGGAGCAGGCGGGCGAACGGGCCTGGCTGGCCGGCCACCTGGTCGAGGGCGACGGAGTCATCCTGCGGTGAGGGTGGGCGTCCTCATTTCGGGGACGGGCAGCAACCTGCAGGCGCTGATCGACGACGACGCCATCGAGGTCGCCTGCGTCGTCTCCGACCGGGCGCAGGCGCCGGGACTGGAGCGGGCGGCGCGGGCCGGCGTAGAGTCGCTGGTGACGGCCGACGAGGCGGAGACGGCTGCTTTCCTGGATCGGCACGAAGTGGGGCTGGTCGTGCTCGCCGGCTACATGCGGATCCTGTCTGGCGAGTTCGTGCACCGCTTCTCCGGCCGCATCATGAACGTGCACCCGTCGCTGCTTCCTGCGTTCCCGGGCGCGCACGCGGTCGCGGACGCCGTGGAGCACGGCGTGCGCGTGACCGGCGTCACGGTGCACCTGGTGGACGACGGGCACGTGGCCGCCGACAGCGGGCCGATCATTCTGCAGGAGGCGCTGGCGGTCTCGTATGATGACCGCGCCGAGGACGTGACCGAGCGGCTGCACGAGATCGAACATCGGTTGCTGCCACGGGCTGTGCGGCTGTTCTCTGCCGGCGGGATCGAGGTCGTCGGCCGGCGTGTGCGCGTGAAGGACGAGCATCTGGCATGACCATCAAACGAGCCCTGATTTCGGTGAGCGACAAGAACGGCCTGGCGGGGTTCGCCGCCGGCTTGCATGAGCTCGGCGTGGAGCTGATCTCCACCGCCGGCACCGAGAGCTTCCTGACCGACGCCGGGCTGCCCGTCACCTCGGTCGAGCAGCTGACCGGATCCGCGGAGATGCTGGGTGGCCGCGTCAAGACGCTGCACCCGCACATCCATGCCGCGATCCTGGCCCGGCGCAACCATGAGGAGGACATGGCATCGCTCGAGCGCGAGGGGATCGTGCCGATCGACCTGGTCGTCTGCAACCTGTACCCGTTCCGGCAGGTAGCCCGGCGCCGCGGGGTGACCGAGCCCGAGGTGATCGCGAACATCGACGTCGGCGGGCCGGCGATGGTGCGTGCCGCGGCCAAGAACTTCGATTCGGTGGCGGTGGTGACCGACCCGGAGCGCTACGGGTTCCTGCTGGACGAGCTGCGCACCGGCGACGGCGACCTGTCCGACGAGACCCGCCGCGAGCTTGCGGCCGAGGCCTTCGCGCACACGGCCGGGTACGACGCGGCCATCTCGGAGTGGTTCAGCGAGACCGAGCCGTTCGCCGACCGGATCGTGCTCGACCTGGCCAAGGCGGCCGACCTGCCCTACGGCGAGAACCCGCACCAGCGCGCCGCGTACTACGTCGAAGTGGGAGCCCGCCGCCATCTGCTGTCGATGATCGAGCAGCTGGGCGGGCCGCCGCTCACGTTCAACAACCTGCTTGACCTGCAGGCCGCGCGCTCGATCGCCGCGTCGTTCCAGCTGCCCGCCTGCGCCATCATCAAGCATGCGACGCCCTGCGGCGTGGCGGTCGGGGCCACGATCGAGGAGGCCTACGAGCGGGCTCTGGACTCCGATACCGTGGCCGCGTTCGGCGGCGTGATCGCCGTCAACCGGCAGGTCTCGGCCGAGCTCGGGGAGCGGCTGGCCGAGCAGGTCGTGCACGTGCTGTTCGCGCCGTCGTACGAGCCCGAGGCGGTGGAAGCGCTGCGCCAGAAGCCGACGCTGCGGATCCTCGAGGACCGTGAGCGGCGCAAGGCCAGCCCGGGCGAGCGCGACCTGAGACGCGTGCTGGGCGGCGTGCTGATGCAGGACCGCGACACCGAAACCGAGGACAGGGAATCCATGCAGGTGGTGTCGGTGGCCGCGCCGAGCGAGCAGGAGTGGGGCGACCTGCAGTTCGCATGGCGGGTCTGCAAGTTCGTGCGCTCGAACGCGATCGTGATCGCGCGCGACCTGGCCACGGTCGGCATCGGCGGCGGGGACGTCAGCCGGGTGGACGCGGTGCGGCTGGCGGTGGAGAAGGCGGGCGGGCGCAACCAGGGCGCGGTGCTGGCTTCGGACGCGTTCTTCCCGTTCGACGACGGGCCGCGCACGGCGGTGGCGGCGGGCGTACGCGCGATCATCCAGCCGGGTGGCTCCAAGCGCGACGACGAGGTGATCGCGGCTGCCGACGAGGCCGGCATCGCGATGGTCTTCACCGGGCGACGGCACTTTCTCCACTGAAGGATGAACGCTGCCAAGTCGAGACACTACCTTGAGTCGAGCGCTTCCGCCACCGCTTCTCCACCGGGATCACGAACTTCATGCCGGTGTGCGTGGCCGAGATGCGCGCGATCTTGATGTCGTGCATGCCGGCGCCGCGGCCGGCCGCGATCACCATCGCCTCGGTCAGGTCGTCGCGGCCCTTGGGCCGGATCACCCAGATCGCGCCGTCGCGGGCGATCTGGTCGCGGAGCGAGGCGATCTGCTCGAGCGCGGCAGGCGTCTCGGCCGCCAGGAACACGACGTCCGCCTCGCGGTCGGCGACCAGGTGCCCGGCTCCCACCAGCCCGGCATCCGCGGCGCCCACCAGCCGCACCCGCTGCCCGGCTTTCACGCCCAGCTTGTCGGCCAGCGTCTTGGGGTTCGCGATGTCGGCCGCCCACTTCGCAGCCTCCCGCTCGCCCAGCCGAAGCGTCAGCGCCCCGCCGTCGTAGACCACCTCGAGCGCGTCACCGGCCGACCGTGGCCGACCGGATCCCCGCTCGCGGCACGGTCAGCCGGAACGGTGAGCGCACGATCAGCTCGTCGGTCTCGAGCAGCGCCTTGGCCTCGGCCTGCTGGCCGTCGTGGCTCACCGCGCAGCGGGCCTCGCGTCCCATCCGCGGATGCTAGCCAGATCGCTTGAGACGGCCATGTTGCTTCGCGTAGCGCTCGCCGCGCCGGAACACCGCCAGGCCCAGCGGCACGGCGATGCCGCCGATCACGAGCAGCGGCCAGATGTCGGGCCACATCTGCGACACGCTGTCGCCGTCCAGGATCGCGTTGCGGCAGCCCTCGAGCGTGTAGGTCGCCGGCGAGATCACCGACAGCCACTGCATCCAGTCGGGCAGCACGGTGACCGGGTAGTAGACCCCCGACACCACCAGCAGCAGCCCCTGGGCGATGAAGCCCAGCTGCGTGCCCTTCTCGGGCGAGATCAGCGGCAGCACCGCCGTCATCATGCCGATGCCGATGAACGACACCGAGCTGATCAGCAGCACCAGGGCGGCGGCTGGCGAAGTCGGCGTTGCCGAAGCTGATGCTCAGGAACGCCGCCACGACCGCGAACAGCAGCGCGGTTCGCAGCACGCCGTAGATGACGGCGAAGGCGCCCATCCCCAGCAGGTGCGACGCGCGTGAGATCGGCGCCATGAACGTGTACTCGATGGTTCCCTCCCATCGCTCCCAGGCCACCGTCTCGGTCACGACCTCGAAGATCAGGCCCAGGTACGACCAGATCACGGCGCCGATCAGGAGCACGATGGTCGTGCGGTTCACGTCCAGGTGGCCACCGCCGGCCTCGATGCCCTGTCGCGATGAACACGATCGTGAGCGTGTTTGCGACCGTGTACAGGAACCAGGCCAGCTCCCACCAGGCGAATCGCTTGATCAGGTACATGTTGCGCTCGACGATGCCGGCGAAGCCGATCAGCTCACGTCGCAGCGCGCCTCCCTGTTCCGGGCGGATCATGCCGGTACCCCCCTTCGGCTCTCCTCGTCCTCGTCCTCGAACGAGCGGCCGGTTGCATTCAGGAACGCCTGCTCGAGCGTGTCGGCGTGGTAGCGCTGCCGGATCTCTTCGGCGCTCTCCAGGCACAGCAGCTCGCCCCGGTGCAGGATGCCGATCCGGTCGGCCAGCGCCTCGGCCTCGGCCATGTCGTGCGTGCACAGAAGGATGGTGGAGTCATGGTGCTCGCGCATCTGGCGGATGAAGTCCTGCACCTCGAGCTTGCTGCGCGGGTCGAGGCCGGTGGTGGGCTCGTCCAGGAGCAGCAGCACGGGCGCGGTCAGGAGCGCCCGCGCCAGGGCGATCTTCTGCTGCATCCCGCGCGACAGGTCCTCCATCGGCTCGTGCCCGCGCTCCGGCGGGAACCCGACCAGCGCCAGGATCTCGGGGATGCGGGCGCGCGTCTCGCGCGGCCCCATGCCGTAGAAGCGGGCCGAGTAGCTGAGGTTCTCCATCGGCGACATGCGCTTGAAGAACGACGCCTCGACCGAGACGCGGTTGACCAGGCGCTGGACGCTGCGCGGCTTGTCGAACACGTCGATGCCGAACACGTGGGCGCTGCCGCCGTCGTTGATCAGAAGCGTCGACAGCAGCCGCACCAGCGTCGACTTGCCGGACCCGTTCTGGCCGAGGATGGCCAGGCACTCGCCCCGCTGCATCGTGAAGGTGAGCCCCTGAAGGGCGGCGACGCGACGCCTGCGGCCGCGCTTGCGCGAGCCGCCGTCACGGCGGATGAACTCCTTGCGCAGGTTGTGGACTTGGACAGCCGGAACGGCGGACACGGTGGATACCTCATCGGTTACGCGGGTGGGCTCGTTGCGACGCCCCGAAGGGCGGACGAGCAGGACGCGTTTGGATTGGGCGGCGGCGCGGGCGCGCCGGATGTTCTCGGCGCGACCACCGATCGTAGCACGGCCGCAGCCCCGTCTGCTGCCCGCGTTTCACGCAGTCGATCCGCGATATTGACATCGGGTGGCACGAGGTGGAAGATGCGCCGTCATCTTCCACTAAGGGCTTGATCTGAGAAAGGGGTACGCATGGCTTCGGAGCAGCGCTCGGATGCCGAGCAGCTCGCGGAATTCGGCTACAAGCAGGAGCTCCACCGAACGCTCGGGAGCTTCTCGTCGTTCGCCGCGGGTTTCAGCTACATCTCGATCCTGACGGGCATGTTCCAGACGTCGTACCTCGGCTTCCTCTTCGCCGGGCCGGCGTTCATCTGGGCATGGCTGGTCGTCCTGTTCGGGCAGATGATGGTCGCGTTGCAGTTCTCCGAGCTGTCCGCGCACTACCCGCTTGCGGGCTCCGTCTACCAGTGGTCGAAGCAGGTGGCCGGGAAGTCGTGGTCATGGAACACGGGATGGATCTACCTGTGCGCGCAGATCGTGACCGTTCCGGCGGTGGCGCTGGCCTGGCAGGTGATCCTGCCCCAGATCTCGACCCGGTTCCAGGTGTTCAAGTGCACCCCCAGCGACACCTGCCCGGATCCGAGCTTCCCGTTGTTCAACAATCCCGACTTCGCAAAGAACGCGATCCTGCTCGGAATCATCATGATCACGCTGACCACGATCATCAACGTGCTGGGCATCAGCGTGCTGTCCAGGATCAACAACGTCGGCGTGGCGGCCGAGCTGGTCGGCGCAGCGGCCTGGTGATCCTGTTCCTGATCCACGCCAACCGCTCGCCCTCTGACGTGCTCACCACCACCGCGAACACCGCCAACGTCCCGGTCGACCACGCCTGGGGATACCTGGGTGCGCTGCTGGTCGGAGCGATCATGCCGCTGTACGTGATGTACGGCTTCGACTCGGCCGGTTCTCTGGCCGAGGAGACGGACGAACCGCGCAAGCGTGCCCCGCGGGCGATCCTGCAGGCGCTGGCAACGGCCGGCACCATGGGCTTCCTGCTGATCCTGTTCGGCACGATGGCGGTCAGCGACTCCCTGTACCCGGCCGGTCTCGGCGCCGGAGGTTTGGCGCTGATCACCAAGGACGTGCTGGGCTACTTCTGGGGCGACGTCTTCCTGTGGGACTGCGCGCTCGCCATCTTCGTCTGCTGCCTCGCCATCCACGCGATGTCGGTGCGGATCCTGTTCGCCATGGGCCGCGATAACAACCTGCCGGCAGGCGACAAGCTGGCGTCGGTGTCGGGCACCCGCCGCGTGCCGGTGATTCCGGCGGTGCTGGTCGGCGCCATCGCAATCGCCATCCTGGCCCTCAACATCGCCAACCCCTATGCCGTCACGATCGTGCTGGGCCTGGGCATCATCTACATGTACATGGCCTACCTGGGCGTCACGATCCCGCTGTTCCAGCGGCGACGCGAGGGCTGGCCGAGTACCCTCCCCACCGCCAACCAGGGCCTGTTCAAGCTGGGAGGCTGGGCGATGGTGACGAACGGCATCGCCATCCTGTACGGCGCGGCGATGGTGATCAACCTGGCCTGGCCGCGCGACTACTTCTACGGCACCAAGTGGTACCAGCAGTACGGGCCGATCCTGGGAGTGGTGCTGGCGCTCGGCGCGGGTCTGATCCTGTACTACGGCTACCAGAAGGACAAGATGGAGGTCCTGCCCGAGCACCGGGCTGGCGGCTCCACGGCCGAGGCGCTGGCGGAGGTCACGCAGCCCCCGATCCACGGCGGGCCGTGAGCTGATCCATGGCGTGGGCGGTCCGCGGCGGCGGGCCGCCCACGCGGTCTCGAGGAGCCTGTGTGACAATGGACGCAGTGGCTATGGACCCCGAGCGCCTGCGGAAGCTGGTCCGCCGTGACCTGGTCGTGACCGCCACCGGCAGCCTGATCGCGATCTGGACGTACAGCCTGGTCGCGGCCGCGGCGTTCGGCTCCGCTCTCGGAGCTGACCGCGGGGCGGGTGGAGGTAGCGGTGGCCGTGCTCGTATCGGCGTTCTGCGTGTGGTGGTGGGCATCGGGGCCGCCCGGGATGATGCGGGACCGGCTGATGGTGCTGATCCCGGTGTTCCTGATCGCAGGGCCCGGCCTGATCGGCGTCCACAACCTGGGCGGCGGCATCGTCGTCGGGATCCTGTCGGGCGCGATCGGGTTTGCGGCGGCCGGCGTGCTGGGCCTGCTCTGGGGCGGCCGCAACCGCGGGCGCGTCTCCCGCGGGTAGCCGTTTCGCCGTCGCGCCGAGCTCTGCCAGCGCCTATCCTGCCGCCGTGAGCACGTCCTACATCTACGCGATGCATCGCGTGAACAAGTTCCACGGGCCCGACAAGCAGGTGCTCGCGGACATCTCGCTGTCGTTCCTGCCCGGCGCCAAGATCGGCGTGCTGGGGCCGAACGGCGCCGGTAAGTCGACGCTGCTTCGGATCATGGCCGGGCTGGACGAGCCCTCGAACGGCACCGCCCAGCTGGCGCCCGGCGCGACGGTCGGCTTCCTGCCGCAGGAGCCCGAGCTCGATCCCGCCAAGGACGTGCGCGGCAACGTCGAGGACGGCGTGGCCGAGAAGCGCGACCTGCTGGACACCTTCAACCAGCTGTCGGCGCGCTTCGCCGAGCCGATGTCGGACGACGAGATGGCCGCGCTGCTGGAGCAGCAGGGCGAGGTGCAGGACCGGATCGAGCGGATGGGCGCCTGGGACCTCGAGCGCGATCTGGACGTGGCGATGGACGCGCTGCGCTGCCCTCCGCCCGACGCCGACGTGTCCACGCTGTCCGGCGGTGAGCGGCGCCGGGTGGCGCTGTGCCGGCTGCTGCTCTCGAGCCCGGACCTGCTGCTGCTGGACGAGCCCACGAACCACCTCGACGCCGAGTCGGTGGCCTGGCTGGAGCAGTTCCTGGAGCGGTTCTCCGGGACGGTGCTCGCGGTCACACACGATCGCTACTTCCTGGACAACGTCGCCGGCTGGATCCTCGAGCTCGACCGCGGCCGCGGCATCCCGTTCCAGGGCAACTACTCGTCGTGGCTGGAGCAGAAGCAGGCGCGGCTGGCGGTGGAGGAGAAGCAGACCTCGGCGCGCCGGCGCACGCTGCAGCGCGAGCTGGAGTGGGTGCGGATGGCGCCGCGCGCGCGGCATGCCAAGTCGAAGGCACGACTGGCCGCCTACGAGCAGCTGCTGGCCGAGGAGGACAGGGTGCAGCTCGACCGCGTCGAGATCCACATCCCGGCCGGTGAGCGCCTCGGCGACAAGGTGGTGGAGGCGACCGATCTCGGCGAAGGGCTTCGGCGACAGGCTGCTGATCGAGGACCTCAGCTTCTCGCTGCCGCCGGGTGGGATCGTCGGGGTGATCGGGCCCAACGGCGCCGGCAAGACGACGCTGTTTCGCATGATCGTGGGCCAGGAGCAGCCGGATGCCGGCAAGCTGGAGCTGGGTGACTCCGTCCAGGTGGCCTACGTCGACCAGGCCCGGGCCGACCTCGATCCGGCCCGCAGCGTGTGGGAGGAGATCTCCGACGGCAAGGACCGGATCTCGCTGGGCAAGCGCGAGATCGCGTCGCGTGCCTACGTCTCGTCGTTCAACTTCAAGGGGTCCGACCAGCAGAAGCGGGTCGGCGACCTCTCCGGCGGCGAGCGCAACCGGCTGCACCTCGCCAAGCTGCTGCGAAGCGGCGGCAACCTGCTGCTGCTGGACGAGCCCACCAACGACCTGGACGTGGACACGCTGCGTGCGCTCGAGGACGCGCTGCTCGACTTCGCCGGCTGCGCGGTGGTGATCTCACACGATCGATGGTTCCTGGACCGCGTGGCCACGCACATCCTGGCCTTCGAGGGCGACTCACAGGTGGTCTGGTTCGAGGGCGCGTACGACGAGTACGAGGAGAACAGGCGAAAGCGGCTGGGCGAGACGGCCGCTCAGCCGCACCGGATCAAGTTCAAGCCGCTGGCGCGCGCAACGTAGGCCCCGCCGGTTCGGTCCCGGCCGCTCTGCTATCACTCGGGCGGTGAGCGACCACGCCAGGATGCCGCGCGACCGGGAGATCCTCGCGATCGCCGTTCCGGCGCTGGGCGCCCTGATCGCCGAGCCGCTGTACGTGCTGGGCGACACCGCCATCGTCGGCCATCTCGGCACCCTTCCGCTGGCCGGGCTGGTCGTCGCCGGCCTGCTGCTCTCCGAGGTGTTCGGCTTCACCACGTTCCTCGAGTACGGCACCACGTCCCGCGCCGCCCGCCTCTACGGCGCCGACCTGCACCGCGACGCGCTCGATGCCGGCGTGCAGGCCACCTGGTTGGCGATCGCACTGGGCCTGCTCCTGATCGTCCTGATCGAGCTGCTGGCCGCGCCCGCGGTGCACTTGGTCGCCGGCGGCGCCACGCCCGCCGCCGCGCAGGGCCTGACCTGGATCCGCATCGCGGCGCTGGGCGCGCCGTTCGTCCTGATCACGGCCGCCGGCCAGGGCTGGCTGCGCGGGTTCCAGGACACGAAGACGCCGCTCTACGTGCTCGTGGTAGCCAACGTCTTCTCGATCGCGCTCTCCTTCACGCTGATCCGCGGGTTCGGGTTCGGAATCGAGGGATCCGCCATCGCCAACGTCGTCGCCCAGACCGGCTCCGGCCTCGTCTTCCTCGTGCTGCTCGTGCGCCGCGGCGCGGACGTGCGACCGGCCTGGTCGCGGATCGTCGCCCAGCTGGGAGCCGCCCGCGACCTGTCGGTGCGCACGCTCGCGTTCTTTCTTGCGTTCACCGTCGCAGCGGGCGCAGCCGCCCGCATGGGCGACGCCCAGCTGGCGGCGCAGCAGATCGGCACGCAGCTGTGGGGCTTCTGCGCGCTCTTCCTCGACTCGACCGCTATCGCCGCCCAGGCGCTGATCGGCCGCCTGCTGGGCGCGGACGCGCTCGGTGTCGCGTCCGCGCTGGCGCGCAGGCTGCTGGTCGCCGGCCTGGTGCTGGGACTCGGCTTCGCAGTGGTGTTGGCAGCCGGGCATACGGTGATTCCGGCCATATTCACAAACGACAACGCCGTCCGCGAGCAGACCGCGAAGCTGTGGCCGGTGCTGGTGCTGATGATGCCCGTCAACGGTGTGCTGTTCGCTCTCGACGGCGTGCTGCTGGGTGCCGGAGACCTGAGGTTCATGCGCAACGTGACCGTGCTGGCGGCACTCGCCGCCTACCTCCCGGTCTCGGTGGCGACGATCCATTACGGCTGGGGGCTGACCGCCCTCTGGCTGGGGCTGGCCGCCTTTATCGGCGTGCGCTTCGGCGTGGGCATGGCGCGCTGGGCCAGCCGGCGCTGGCTGGTGGGCGGCACGGCGATGGTGGACGAGGCGATCGAGGCGATGTAGCTCTGAAGCTAGCCGTCCGCTCGCGCACGAGATCCGCGGCGCGCTCGCCGATCATGAACGTGGCCACCATCGGGTTGACCGTCGGCATGGTCGGGAAGATCGACCCGTCGGCGATGCTCAGCCCCTCGACGCCGCGCACCCGCAGCTGTGGATCGACCACGGCCAGGTCGTCGGACGCTGCGCCCATCCTGCAGGTGCCGCTCGGGTGGTAGACCGTGTGGTGCACGGCCCGTCCGTAGGTTGACAGGTCGGCGTCGCTCGTGATCTTGGGCCCCGGCGCCACCTCGCGCTTGACCCAGCTCCTGAACGGCTCGGTCGCCGCCACCTCGCGCGCGATCTTGAGCCCGTCCACGATCGTCTGCTCGTCGTAGCCGTCGGCGTCGGTGAAGTACTGGAAGTCCAGCGCAGGCTTCACCTCGGGGTGCTTCGACAGCAGCCACATGCGTCCCACCGACCGCGACCGCGGGATGTTCGGCGTCATGCAGATCACGTCGTCGGGCACCGGGTAGCCCAGCCGCTCCGTGTTGAAGGTGAACGGCAGCTGGTAGGTGTGGTACATCAGGTCGGGGCGGTCGTCGTTGCCGAGCCGGTTGACGAACAGCGCGCAATCCGCGTCCATCACGCCCTGCGGCGGCAGCGGCCTGGACAGCTCCCAGATGATGATCGACTCGGGGTGGTCGATCAGGTTCTCACCGACGCCGGGCAGGTCGTGCTGCACCTCGATGTCGAGTGCGCGCAGGTCGTCCGCCGGGCCGATGCCCGACAGCAACAGCAGGCGCGGGGTGTCGATCGAGCCGCCACAAACCACTATTTCCCTAGTGGCAACGGCATCTCCAGAATCGGTGGAGACGGAGACGGCGCGGCCGCCGCTCAGGTTGACCCGCCGTACCCAGGTGTCGGTGTGGACCGTCAGGTTCGGCCGCTTACCCATGATCGGGTGGAGGTAGGCGACGCTTGATGACGACCGCACGCCGGTGTCGGGGTCGTAGCCGACGTCCAGGAAGCCGACGCCGTTTCGGAACGGGCCGGCGTTCCAGTCGGGGTTCGCCTGCACTCCGGCGGCCTCTGCGGCGGCCGGGATCCAGTCCTTCAGCACCGGGTTTCGGTCCTTCTCTGCCACGATCTGGTGCTTGGTGAGGAGCTTGTGGTAGTACGGATCCATCACCTCGGGCTCCCAGCCCTCGGCGCCGCGATCCACCCAGTCCTGCCAGTCGCCGGGAAAGGGCTTGAAGTAGATCTGCGTGTTGTGCGAGGAGCAGCCGCCCAGCACGGCTGCGCGCGAGTGCACGATGTGGGCGTTGCCACGCGGCTGCAGGGTGGTCGTGTAGGCGAGGTCGATCGGCCCCTCCAGCAGCGACAGCCAGCGGCGCAGCTGCAGCACGTCGTCGAAACCGACGTCGCTGGGCCCCGCCTCGAACAGGCAGACGCTTACGTCCGGATCCTCGGACAGGCGCGCTGCCACGATCGCCCCGGCGGTTCCGCCGCCGACGATCACGTAGTCGAATGTCGCATTTTCGGTCATTGCTGGCGATCATACAGGTCGTGGATCACCCTTTTGGGGTAGGTCTGCGACCGGCGGCTGTGTCACTCTACAAACCGTACGAAGGGGTCTTAACAGGTGTCACAGGAGCCGTTAAAGGAACGCTCGCCCGTGCTCACGCGGTCGCGCGGCATGGGGGCGTCTGCCGTCCTCGGCCTCGCGGTGCTCGCGAGCTATGGCGCCCTCGCCGCCGTCGCACTGAGCGCGGTCGGCGGTGGCAGCGTGCTCTCGTTCCCGGGCTGGGCGGTCGACGCGATCATCCAGGTGAACGCCGCGCCGCCGCCGCCGACGGCGCAATACGGGACCGTGACGGCAACGCCGACCGCGTCGCCGACGGGCGGCCAGGCCATCGTCGTCACGCCGCCCGCACCCGCGGCCGGCACCACCGTCGCGGTCTCCACCGGCAAGCATGGTGACACGGGAGCGTCGCAGGGCGGCTCGGGGACTGCGGGGGGCGGCGGTTCGGGCACCGGCAACGGCGGCGGCTCCAGCGGCGTCCCGCCGGCGCAGCAGCCGCAGCCTGCCCGGCACCGCATCTGCGAGCGGCACGCCTTGCGTCTCCACAACCGCTGCATCATTCCCGACCAGCCCGCGCGACGCCATCACGATCACGACGGGCTCGACTCTGACCACCATCACGCGTGGCACCACCCTCCGCGACACGGGCAGCGGTCGCATCATCAGCACCACGCGTGGCATCACCCGCCGAGACATGGGAACTCGCCGCCGTCGCATCACCATCACCGCGCCTGGCATCACCCGCCGCGGCACGGGCACTCGCCGCCGGCGCACCATCATCACCGCGCCTGGCATCACCCGCCGCGGCACGGGCACTCGCTGCCGGCGCACCATCATCACCGCGCCGGGCATCACCCGCCGCGGCACGGGCACTCGCCGCCGGCGCACCATCATCACCGCGCCTGGCACCACCCGCCGCGGCACGGATACCACCGCCACGGCCACCACCAGGGTGGAGGGCACGGCAACGGCTCGAGCTGAACGTCTCGCTCAGATCGCGTCGACGCGCTCGACGTACCACACGATCCAGGCGCCCTCGGTCTTCTCCGCCTGCACCACGCGTGCGCCGGGCGGGAACGGCACCTCGCAGAACTCGCGTGAGAGTCCCCGAACGCCGGCGATCTCCTCACGGCTGACCATCATGAACGGGATCACGATGCGGGAAACGGAGGCGACGTCCATGCCCTCGAATTTGACCGGCGATGCTTCCATGTCAGAATTGTTCGCCGCTGCCCGGGAGTCTCCTCGCCGGGCAGCGGGAATTCCTCCGCTCAGGTGGCCGGGCCGAACCGCTTCGTGATCCGGTCAGCCTTTGCAAGCGCGTGGGCGAGCACGTTGGTGGCGCGGCCCTCCTTGTTGAGAGCGCCGTTCGTCGCCTGATCGAAGTCGGCGAAGTCGGCGCCCTCGATGATCGACCCGTTGATCATGCCGGTGGCGAGCGCGTGGCGCAGCTGCAGGGCCGCCTGGTGGAGCATGGTGCAGGCCCGGTGCACCATCGGCTGCACCGGCTGGTACCGCCCCGGCGAACCGGCGCGCCGCAGGGCCGCCTTGCACGAGTCATCGAAGTCGCGTTCCCGAGCCAGCGATCCGCTCGTCATGACCGTGGTTCCACTCATGGTTCCGACCAGCCGCCTGTCGTAGTGCCGGATCGCCTTCAGCCAGCGCCGCTCGGCGGGCGTGATAGGTGGTGGTTTGCTGGGGATGGTGGCCGGCTTCGTGACTGCGGTGGCCTGTGAGCCGATTGCCACCCCGCCGGTGCCGCCGCCACAGCCGGCGAGCGCCAGTGCGGCGCAAAGCACCGGCAACGCCATTGCCGTTTGCAATCGATGTCTGTGCATGGTCCGCTCCTTGGAAGAGTCAGCGTTGTCGCTCGAGCATGCCGTGTCAGCGACCCGGCCCGCATCGGGTGAACCCCTCGAGGTTCGGCATACGCGCTATCGTGGCGGCATGGAACGGTGGCACATCCCGTCGGTCGAGGCCTCGGGTCGCCGCGAGCCGAAGGTGCTGTTCTCGACACCCGAGTGCAGGGCGGTCGTGATCGACCTCAGCGACGGCGACGAGCTCGGGGACCACAGCGTGCACGAGCGGGCGGTGGTGGAGGTCGTGGCCGGCGAGGTGCAGGTCAGTGCGGGTGGCGACGAGACGACCTGTGCGGCGGGCACGCTGCTGACGTTCGCTCCGGGCGAACGGCATGCCGTGCGGGCGGCGGGGGGTGCGGCGCGGCTGCTGCTGATGCTGGCGCCGTGGCCCGGGGAGGGGCACTACCGGGACGGCGCGGATGCCGACGCGGCCAGGATGCCGTCAAGGGGCAGCGCCGAGCCGATCCGCTGACGGCGCTCCAATCGAGGCCTCATCCGCGATGTAGCGAATTGACGGCGTCCGGGTCTGTATCTGTGACGCCGAAACAAGGAGGATGATTCGATGAGCACGGAGATCAGGAAGAGCGAGCAGGAGTGGCGTGAGCGGCTCACGTCCGACCAGTACCGCGTGATGCGCGAGAAGGGGACGGAGCGGCCGTTCACAGGGGCCTACGTCGACGCCAAGCAGGACGGCGTGTACCGGTGCGCCGGGTGCGGGGCGGAGCTGTTCGATTCGAACGCCAAGTTCGACTCGGGCACCGGCTGGCCCAGCTTCTGCGAGCCGGCGAACCGCGCCAACGTGCATCTCGACGTGGACACCAGCTACGGCATGACGCGGACAGAGGTCAGCTGCGCGGCCTGTGGCGGCCATCTCGGGCACGTGTTCGATGACGGGCCGGCCAGCACGGGCAAGCGCTACTGCATCAACTCGGTCGCGCTCGACCTGCAGGAGCGCTGAGCCGGGCAGGAGTTCGCCCGCCGCCGCCGAACTGCTGAGCTTCGATGGCCGGCATCACGGTACGGATCCCGAAGCTCGACCGCACGCAGCGGCTGTGGCTGCGATATCTGATCGCTGACCTGGAGGGGGACAGCGATCGGATGCGGCGGGTCGGGCACCTGCTGGACGAGCTGCGCAGCCGGCGCGACTAGGTCAGCTCGAGCACGTCGCCCTCGACGAGCGGGGTGGCCGGGTCAGGCTCGATCGCGGCGCCGTTCAGGAGCAGCGCCCGGCCCGACAGCTCGACCCCGAGCGCCGGGGCGAGGCGGGTGGCCTCGCCCAGCGTGGCAGCCCGGACCGGCCCGGCCCGAAGCCTGATCCGCGGCTGCGGCTCGGCCAGAGCCTGCCGGTATGCGTCGTCCGTGTTCAGGTTGCGGAGCGACTCGGGATGCGGAAGCGCCGTCGCATCCAACCGCAGCACGTCGATCCCTTCCAGGAGCAGGCCCACGCGCAGCCGGTTACCGGCCAGTTGCTGCTCGACCGCAGGCAGCAGATCGGAACGGTAGACGGCGCAGAGGTGGTGGACGTGGCCGTCGGCGACCGGCACCGCCACACCGTGTTCGCCACGCGCTGCCGCCAGCGCCAGCACCAGGTCGGGGTGCAGGAACGGCAGGTCGGTGCCCGAGACGAACACGGCCGGGCAGCGGCCCGCCACCGCGCGCAGCCCGGCGGCCATGCCCTCCAGTGGGCCGCGATCGGGTGCCCGATCGACGACACGTTCGACGCCCGGCAGCGGCGGCAGCTCCTGCCCCTCGGCGTGCACGACCACGACCGGTTCGGCGACCCGCTGCAGGATCCCGGCGACGCGCCGCACCAGCGTGCCGCCGTGCCAGTCGAGCAGCGCCTTGGGTGTGCCCATCCGGCTCGATCGCCCGCCGGCGAGCACGATCGCTCCCAGCCGCGGGGGCTCCGCAGCGATCACCGCGGGGCCTTCCTGCAACACCGGCGCCTGGCACCGCTGTTGCGCCGGATTCTACGAATTCCGACAATTTGAGGTCCGAAAACTACGATATTCGTAGCCGAGAGGCCGTTTGACTGTCGGAATTCGTGCAACACCGGTGCCAGGCGTGGGTGTTGCACGCGCGCTCAGCCCGCCGCGTTCCGGTGGCTGCGGCGGAGCACCCGCGCGTCTCCGACGCGGCGCGTCACGCCGTGCGAGTCGAGCGCCTCGAGCAGCGCCTGTGCGTAGCGGCGGGAGCAGCCGAGGCGGTCGCGCAGCTGGGCCAGGGTGACCGAGCCGTGCTCGGTCGCAAGCTCCACCGCCGCCGCCTGCGCCTGGTCGAACGCTGCCCTCGTGAAGGCCAGCTCCTTGCCGGCGCGCACGATCCGGCCTGCGTCGGCCAGGTACGCGGCGGCGCCCTGATCGTCCGGCCGCAGCGGCGGCGGAGCGAACGGCGTCTCGGCCAGCCGCCGTTCCAGCTCATCTGCGCCCGCGTCGGACAGCACGCGAGTGACGGGTGCGGCCGCCGGCTGTTGCCGCTCGGGCTCGCGACCGCTGCGCGAGGGTGCCGGGTCGATCACCACCCCGCCCGCCACCGTCGTCTGTGGTGCCGTCAGCCGGATCACGGCGTGGTCGCCCGCCAACGCGGCGATCGGCCGCTGCAGCCGCAGCTGCACCCGCCCGGACTGGCCCGGCTCGATCGCCTCGCCCTCGCGCACCGCCACGCGGGCCGGCGTCTCGGTCGTTGCATGGTGCACGGTGACCCGCTCGCCGCCTCGCAGCGCGTGCGGCGCGTCCGCAAGCACCTCCACCTCGCACTCCAGCCGGTATCCCGCCGTCAGGCTGCCCGGCTCGGCCAGCGTGTCGCCTCGTGCCACCTGGTCGCGGTCGACTCCCACCAGCGCCACCGCCACGCGCTGCCCGGCCGCGGCTGTCGCGACCGGCGCGTCGTGCACCTGCACGCTCCGCACCCGCGCCTCACGCCCGCTCGGCATGATCGCCAGCCGGTCGCCGGCGCTGACCGTGCCCGACCACAGCGTCCCCGTCACGACCGTGCCGATCCCGCGCAGCGTGAACGACCGGTCGATCGGCAGCCGCACCGGCCCCTCGTGCCGGCGCCCGTCCGCCAGCGCCGCCACCCTGTCGAGCTCGGCCAGCAGCTCCGGCAAACCCGCTCCGGTTCGCGACGACACCTCCACGACCGGCGCGTCAGGGATCAGCTCCTCCACGCCCATCCGCGCCAGGGCCGCCGTCTCGTCGTCGACCAGGTCTCGCTTGGTCAGCGCCACGACACCCAGCGGCAGCCCCAGCATCCTCAGGATTGCGGCATGTTCGCGCGTCTGCGGCATCACGCCGTCGTCGCAGGCCACCACCAGCAGGTACATGTCGATCCCCGTCGCCCCCGCCACCATCGTCCGCACGAACCGCTCGTGGCCGGGCACGTCGACCACCGACAGCCTGCGTCCCGACGGCAGCTGCAGCGGCGCGTACCCGAGCTCGATCGAGATGCCGCGCGCCCGTTCCTGCGGCAGCCGGTCGGTATCGACCCCGGTCAGCGCAGCGATCAGCGCGGTCTTGCCGTGATCGATGTGGCCGGCCGTGCCCACGGTCAGCGGCGTGTCGGTCACGGGCGGATCAGGTCGCAGTCCTCGTCGCTGAGCGTCCGGCAGTCGAGCAGCACCCGGCCCTCCTGCAGGCGAGCGATCACCGGCGGGTCGCCGTCCCGAAGCCGCGCCGCCAGCTCGTCCCCGCCCTCCAGCGCGCACGCGAAGCTGTCCAGCTCCAGCAACGGCAGCGCGCCGCCTCCCACCTTCGCCGTCGTCGGGGTCAGCTCACCGCCCAGCCGCCGGCACAGCCGCTCGGCCCGCTCACGCACGCGCTCGACCGGCTCCCCCAGCGACCGCAGCACCGGTACCTGGGCCAGCGCCTGCGCGGGATTCCGGTACAGCTCGAGCGTCGCCTCCAGCGCCGCCAGTGACAGCTTGTCGATCCGCATCGCACGCGCCAGCGGGTGGCGTTTCACCCGTCCCACCGCCGCGGCGGTGCCCACGATGATCCCCGCCTGCGGCCCGCCCAGCAGCTTGTCCCCGGAGAAGCAGACCAGGTCGGCGCGGGCCTCGATGCTGGCCCGCGCGGTGGGCTCGTCCAGCAGATCGGGCAGGTCGAGCAGCGCTCCCGAGCCGAGGTCGTCGATCAGCGCCACGTCTCCGCCCGCCACCTCCGCCAGCTCCCGCAGCCCGGGGTGGGCCGTGAACCCGACGATCCGGAAGTTCGACTGGTGCACCCGCAGGATCGCCCGCGTCTCGCCCGTGATCGCCCTGCGATAGTCCGCGATGCTGGTGCGGTTCGTGGTGCCCACCTCCACCAGTCGCGCACCCGACTGCGCGAGGATGTCAGGGATCCGGAACCCATCGCCGATCTCGATCAGCTGACCGCGGCTGATCAGCACCTCGCCGCCGACCGCCGTCGCCGCGAGGCACAGCAGCACGGCCGCCGCGTTGTTGTTCACTGCCAGCCCCGCCTCCGCCCCCGTCAGGCTCGACAGCAGATCCGAGAGGTGGTCATGCCGCGAGCCGCGACGCCCAGCCGCGAGGTCGTACTCGAGCGTCGAGTAGCCCGCAGCGACCTCGGCCACCCGCTCGATCGCAACCTCAGCCAGCGGCGCGCGGCCCAGGTTGGTGTGGATGATCACCCCGGTCGCGTTCAGCACGGGACGCAGGCTGGGCGGCCGTCCCAGCCGCCGCGCCGCCGGCTCCAGCAGACCCTCCTGATCGGGAACCTCCCCCGCCGCACGTGCTTCCTCCAGCACGGCGCGCAGCGTCTCCACCACCGCCTGCCTTCCATGCGCCTCGACCAGCGCTTCGCCCGCGCGTGTGCGCAGGAGTGCATCCACCGAGGGCAGGTCGCGTAGCGGGTTGGCCGTCATGCCCTCGATTGTAGGGTGTGTCTGTGGCGACGAGGCGTCCCCCGCTGTACTCGATGCAGGCCGGTACCCGCCGGCGACGGCGCCTGCCCGCCGTGTCGCCGCTGCGCGCGGCGCTCGTGATCCTCCTGGTCGCCCTCGTCGCTGCCGCCGCCGTCGTCGTCTGGCGGGTGCTGCCGCTGACCGATCGATCGGCCGGCGTGATCCCCCCGAGCGCGCTCACCGGCGTGGTGCCGCAGACGCCCGGCAACGGCACCGCCGGCGTGACGTCGCCGCTCCAGGCGGCCGGTGCCTCCACGCGCCCGCTCCCCGGCGTGCACGTCGCCGCCGGTATCGTCGTCGATGCCGGCTCCGGCCGCGTGCTGTGGAGCCACCGACCACATGCGCGGCGGCCGATCGCGAGCCTCACCAAGCTGATGACCGCCCTGCTGTCCGAGCGCGGCGGCAGCATCAACCGGCGCTTCGTGGTGAGCCCCGCGATGACCGGCGAGACCGGCTACACCATCGGCCTGCACGTGGGCAGCAAGGTCAGCGTGCATGACATGCTTGCGGCCATGCTGATCGCCTCGGCCAACGACGCCGCGGATGCGCTGGCGGTGCACACGGCCGGCTCGGTGAAGGCGTTCGTCCGCGAGATGAACCACGAGGCGCGGAAGCTGAAGTTGTCCGACACGCGCTACTCGAACCCGAGCGGGATCGTCGACGCCGGCAACCACAGCTCGGCGTGGGACGTGGCCGACCTCTCCCGTCAGGTGCTGGCCGTGGGCCCGCTGCGGCGTCTGGTCTCCTCCAAGTTCTACCGCCCCGCCTCGGGCGCGCCGTACGTGAACCGCAACGAGCTGCTGTGGACGTATCCCGACGCCGGCGGCATCAAGACCGGCCAGACGGCCCTGGCCGGAAACTGCCTGGCCGCCTCGGCCACCCGCGGCGGCCACACCCTGATCGCCGTGGAGCTGGGCGTGCGCGGCAGCGAGTTCGCCGCCGCGTCGCGGATGCTTGACTGGGGCTTTCACAAGGTGGCGAAGTGAGCGGGCTGTTCGAGGGCTACCAGATCGTCTCGCCGCCGTTCGACGAGGCCGACGGGCGGCGGCTCGCGGAGGAGCTGTTCGGCCGCCGTGGTGAGGCCGCCGAGCTGGGCAGCCACCAGGACCGCAACTTCCTGGTCACCGGCGCGGACGGCAGCCGCTCGGTGCTGAAGATCGCGAACCCGCACTTCGGCCACGACTCGCTGGAGATGCAGAACGCCGCCATGCACCACCTCGCGGCGGCCGGCCTGCCGTTCGCCACGCCGGTGCCGATCCCGTCGCTTCAGGGCGGCGAGATCGTGCCGGTCGACCGGGACGGCGAGACCTACGACGTGCGCATGACCAGCTGGGTGGACGGCGAGCCGATGACCGAGGCCCGGCACCTCGACGGCAAGGCCCGCTCCGATCTGGGTGCGATCGCCGCCGAGGCGGCCATCGCGCTTCACGGCTTCGATCACCCCGCCGCCGACCGCGTGCTGCAGTGGGACCTCAAACATGCCCGGGCGGTCGTCAACGGCCTCATCGGCCACGTGGACGACCGCGCCCGCCGCGAGCTGGTGGAGCGCTCGATGCGGGTGCACGACCGCGCCCTTGAGCGCCTGGCCGCCGGCCTGCGGGTGCAGGTGATCCACGGAGACGTGACCGACTTCAACGTGGTCGGCCGCCGCGACGGCGACGGCCGGCTGATGCCGTGCGGCCTGATCGACTTCGGCGACATGACCCGAAGCTACCTTGTGGCGGAGGCCGCGGTCGCCGCGGCCTCGCTGACCTGGCACGACCCCGATGACGCGCTGGCCGTGATCGTCGACGTCGTCTCCGGGTTTCACGCGCGCCTGCCCCTGACCGAGCCGGAGCTGGCGGCGGTGTTCCCGCTGGTGCTGGGACGCGCGGCCGGCGGCGCCGTCTCCACCTGGCAGCAGGCCATGGCCGAGCCCGGCAACCGCTACGCGAACGATCTGATCGATATCGACTGGGGCTCGCTAGCCGCCGTCGCGGCCGTCGACCCCGACCTGGCCGAGGCCGCCTGCCGGGCCGCGTGCGGTCTGGATCCGCACCCGCCTGCGGCGGCTCTCGGCCATCACCTTGCCGCCCTGGCGCTGGTGCCGCCGATCGAGCTGAAGGGCCGTGTGCCGAGGCTCGTCGACCTGACCGTTGCGTCCCCGGAATACGCCCACGGCGAGTGGGAGACCGCCGCCGGGATTGCCGCGGCGGCCGCCGTCGATCCCGGCGAGCTGGCCGTCGGGCGCTACGGCGAGGCGCGGCTGCACCGGTCCGGGCGACCTGCGGCCGTCGAGCCGGCCACCGTCCACCTGGGCATCGACCTGTTCGCCGATGCCGGCGAGCCCGTGCGCTGCCCGCTGGATGCGCGCATTGTCTCCAGTGGCGACGATCGCGTGACGCTCGAATCCGACCTGCCCGGCCACGGCGGCTACCGGATCGTGCTGGAGGGCATCACACCGGCAGATCCGCTGACGGCGGGTGCGGGTGACCTGCTCGGCACCGTCGCCGACGCCACCGGCCGGCCGTTGCCGCATCTGCACATCCAGCTCGCGCTGTGTGACGCCGACCCGCCGCCGGGCTGGGCGCGGCCCTCCCAGCGAGACGCCTGGATGGCCCTCTGCCCCGACCCCTCGGCGCTGGCAGGGATCGACGCGGCGGCCCCGGCTCCCGCCCGCGATGCCGTCTTCGACATGCGCGCCGGCGCCGTTGCCAGCGCCCAGCTCCTGTATTACCGGCACCCGCCGCGCATGGTGCGGGGATGGCGGCACCGCCTCTACGACGAGGACGGCCGCCCGTACCTGGATATGGTCAACAACGTGGCGGTGCTGGGGCACAGCCACCCGGCCGTGGCCGCGGCCGCGCAGCGGGCCCTGAGGCTGCTGAACACGAACTCGCGCTTCCTCTACGACGGCATGTCACGGTTCGCCGCACGGCTGACCGAGCTGGTGCCCGAGCCGCTCGACCGGGTGTTCCTGGTCAGCACCGGCAGCGAGGCCAACGACCTGGCGCTGCGCCTGGCCCGCACCTATACCGGCCGCCACGACGTGATAGCGGTGGCCGGCGCCTACCACGGCTGGACGACTGCCACCTACGACGTCGGCACCTCGTTGTTCGACAACCCGGCCGCGGCGCTCAGCCCCCCGCCGGGCCTGCGGGTCGTGCCCCAGGCCAACACCTACCGCGGCGCGTACGGGCTCGACGATCCGCAGGCCGGCGCCCGCTATGCCGAGCCGGTGCGCGACGCCGCCGAGGGGGCGGCCGCGTTCATCTGCGAGCCGGTGCTGGGCAACGCGGGAGGCGTGCTGGCGCCGCCCGGCTACCTCGAGCACGCCTTCCGGTACGTCCGCGACGCCGGCGGCGTCTGCATCGCCGACGAGGTGCAGGTCGGCTACGGGCGCCTGGGCGAGTGGTTCTGGGCGTTCCAGCAGCAGGGCGTGGTGCCCGACATCGTGACCATCGCGAAGGCGACGGGCAACGGCCACCCGGTCGGCGCCGTCATCACCACCGAGCCGATCGCCGCAGCCTTCCACCGCAACGCCGGGTTCTTCAGCTCGGTCGGCGGCTCGCCGCTCTCGTGCGAGATCGGGATCGCCGTGCTGGACGCGATCCGCGACGAGGGCCTGCAGGAGAACGCGGCCCGCGTGGGATCGCACCTGCGCGGCCGCCTGCTGGAGCTGGCCCAGCGCCACCCGCTGATCGGGGCGGTGCACGGCAGCGGGCTGTACCTGGGCGCCGAGCTGGTGCGCGACCGCGGGGCGGCCACCCCGGCGTCCGCCGAGGCCTACGCGCTGTGTGAGCGCATGCGCGAGCTGGGCGTGATCGTGCAGCCGACGGGCGACCACGAGAACGTGCTCAAGATCAAGCCGCCGCTGTGCATCGAGCTCGAGGACGCTGACCTGTTCGCCGACACGCTCGACCGCGTCCTGACCGACGGCTGGTAGCCCGCAGGCGACACCTAGAAGCTGCGGTGCAGGTAGCTGGCCTCCATGCCCAGCACCAGCAGCCCGATCAGCGCGAGGTAGACGACGCCGATCGTGAGCCGCTGGCGCCAGGGAGTGGCGTAGTAGACCTGCGCCTGCGGGTCGTTGCGGTGCCCCCAGCGGTGGAACAGCTCGTAGCAGCCCAGCAGCGCGATCACCAGGATCAGCGGGTTCGGGTGCCAGAAGAACAGCAGCGCCACCGCGAACACGCCCACGAACCAGAACGCGGGGTGGAACGCCGCGGCCGCGCGGCCGCCGTCCAGCGGCACCACCGGGATCAGGTTGAACAGGTTCAGGAAGAAGCGCGGTGTAGGCGACCGCCCGCAGCAGGTCGCTGTCGGTCGCGACCGCCGCGGCCAGGCAGACGCCGGCCCCCAGCGTGCCCAGCACCGGGCCGGCCAGGCCCACCTTGGCCTCGGCCCAGGCGTTCTTCGGCATCTCCTTCATGCCCACGAACGCGCCCAGGAAGGGGATGAACATCGGCGCCGACGCCGGCACGCCCTCGCGTCGCAGCTGGATCACGTGGCCCATCTCGTGCACCATCAGGAGCAGCATGAACCCGAGCGCGAACCGCCAGCCCCAGATGCTGGTGTACGCCGCCAGCGAGACCAGGAACGTCAGGCTGAAGGCGAACAGCTTCACGTTCTTGAGCGCGAGCAGCAGCGGGCCGGCGATCTTCCAGATCAGCAGCGCGATGCCCGAGAGCGGCGCCAGCAGCCGCTTCAGCCAGTGCTTCCGCGGCTGCGGCGGCGGCTCGATCGAGGTCGGCGGCAGCGGATCGAAGTGCTCGGAGTCCCAGCTCATCCGCTGCCCTCCCGCCCGATCCACTCCTCGCCGCCCTCGAACACCTCTTTCTTCCACACCGGAACCGTCTGCTTGAGCGTGTCGATGGCATCGCGGCAAGCATCCAGGGCCGCGCCGCGGTGCGGCGCCGACACGGCGATGATCACGCTCGCCTCGCCGATCGGAACGTGGCCGGTGCGGTGGCCCATCGCGACCCGCGTGACGCCGTGGCGCTCGATCACGCCGGCCGCGATCCTGGCCATCTCGGCCTCGGCCATCTCCGGATAGGCGTCGTACTCGAGGTGCGTGACCACGCGGCCGCGGCTGTGGTCGCGGGTGGTGCCGATGAAGGTCGCGATCGCTCCGTCTCCCGGGTCGCCCACCTCGGCCACGATCGCGGCCAGGTCGAGCGGCTCCGACTGGACGCGGAAGCCGCCGCCCGAAACGGGCGGGATCACGGCGACCTCGTCGCCGTCCTGCAGCGGCTGGCCGCGGTCGGCGTACTCCCGGTTTCGGGCGTATGCGATCCCGGGCGGCTCGTCGCCGAGGGCCAGCGCCGGCCACACGTCGCCGATGCACGAGCCGCCGCGAAGCTCGATCTCACGCACACCCTCGCCCGCGCGCTCGCGCAGCGCCGCGAACAGCCTCACCGTGATCCTCATGCCCACAGCGTACTTGTCGGCTATTTCACGCAGCTTGCGGAGTTTTTCGCTGCAGGGCTCTCGACACCGCTACGGCGGCTGGTAGGTTCTCGCGCACAGAGCCCCGGACGCAGATGCGGCTCCGTTGGAGGCGCGGGAGGACCGGTTCGCCGGACACCCGAGTCGATGAAGGCGGAGGACGCGGCAGCCGGGGCTCTCGCATGTCTAACATCACGCGATGGCGGCAGACGAGCAGCGGCGCACCGACTCCGGTATCCCCGTGCGTCCCTTCTACTCGGACGGCCGACGGCGCCGACCGCCCCGACCCCGGCAGCTACCCCTACACGCGGGGCGTGCGCAGGGACGGCTACCGGCAGCGTGCCTGGACGATGCGTCAGTACGCCGGCTTCTCCTCTGCCGAGGAGACCAACACCCGCTTCCGCCTGCTGCTGGATCGCGGGCAGACCGGTCTGTCGGTGGCCTTCGACCTGCCCACCCAGCTGGGCCTCGACTCCGACCACCCGCTGGCCCGCGGCGAGGTCGGTCGCACCGGTGTGGCGATCGACTCGATCGATGACATGCGGCTGCTGATGGCGGGGATCCCGCTCGGCGACGTTTCGACCTCGATGACCATCAATGCGCCCGGCTCGCTGCTGCTGCTGCTCTACGAGCTGGTGGCCGAGGAGCAGGGCGTCGCCGCGGAGCGGCTGTCCGGCACCATCCAGAACGACATCCTCAAGGAGTACATCGCCCGCGGCAACTACATCTTCCCGGCCCGGCCCAGCATGCGGCTGACCGTCGACACGTTCCGCTACTGCACCGAGCGCCTGCCGCGCTGGAACACGATCTCGATCTCGGGCTATCACATCCGGGAGGCGGGCTCGACGGCCGCCCAGGAGCTGGCCTTCACGATCGCCAACGGCATCGCCTACGTGCAGGCGGCGGTGGACGCGGGCCTCGAGGTGGACGCCTTCGCGCAGCGCCTGTCCTTCTTCTTCAACGCGCACAATGACTTCTTCCAGGAGGTGGCCAAGTTCCGCGCCGCCCGCATGCTCTGGGCCGAGCTGATGCGCGAGCGCTTCGGAGCCGGCGACGAGCGCAGCCTGATGCTGCGCTTCCACGCTCAGACCGGCGGCTCCACGCTGACGGCGCAGCAGCCGGAGAACAACATCGTGCGGGTTGCCATCCAGGCCTTCTCGGCGGTCTGCGGAGGGGGTCAGAGCCTGCACACGAACGGGTTCGACGAGGCGCTGGCGCTGCCCACCGAGCGCAGCGCGACGATCGCGCTGCGCACGCAGCAGATCCTGGCGACCGAGGCGGGTGGCACGAGCACCGCCGATCCGCTGGGCGGCAGCTACTACATCGAGGCGCTGACCACCGCACTGGCCGATCAGGCTCGCGAGCTGATCGCGGAGATCGACGGGATGGGCGGCGCCGTCGCGGCCGTCGAGCGGGGCTGGGTGCAGGATCAGATCGAGCAGGCCGCATTCGCCCACCATCGCCGCGTGCAGTCCGGCGAGGAGGTGATCGTCGGGGTCAACAGGTACACCGAGGGCAGCGGCGAGCGGATCGAGCTGCACACGATCGACCCGGAGGCCGAGCGGCGGCAGGTCGAACGCACACGCGCGGTGCGGGCCCGGCGTGACTCAGCTGCGGTCGAGCAGGCTCTGGCCGAGGTCGGCCGCGTGGCGGGCGGCGAGGACAACCTGCTGCCGCCGATGCGGGAGGCGTTGCGCGTCGAGGCAACGGTGGGCGAGGTGTGCGAGGTGCTGCGCGGTTCCTGGGGCACGTACGACGCCCACCGGGCGCACGGGTGAGCGCCCCCCGCGGCGCCGGGAACGGCGCCTTCTTGGTACCTTGACCGCGATGGACGACCAGCGCTTCGCCTTCATGCTCGGCACCGGCCGCTGCGGTTCGACGATCGTCGGCCAGGTGGTCGCGATGCACGATCAGGTCGGCTTCATCGCGAACGTGGACGATCGGTTCGCCGGCCTCAACCGCAAGGGCCGGATGAACAACCGCATATACCGCGCCCTGCCGGCGCCGCTGCAGAAGCATGGCGGCCGTCGCGGCGGTGCCTCCGGCGGCCGCCTGGCCTCCGGCGTGCGGAGCGTCGCGATGACGCCGTCGGAGGGCTACCGGCTGCTCGACCGGCACGTCTCGCCGATGCTGTCGGCGCCGGTGCGCGACCTGGTCGCCGAGGACGCGTCGCAGTGGCTGTCGCGCCGGCTGCGGACGTTCTTCGAGGGGCGTGCGGCGGCGCAGGGGCGGCCGCTGTTCCTGCACAAGTTCACGGGCTGGCCGCGGACCGGGCTGCTGCATGCGGTGTTCCCGGAGGCGCGGTTCGTGCACGTCGTCCGCGACGGCCGCGCGGTGGCCTGCTCGCTCGTCCAGCAGCCCTGGTGGGACGGGTTCAGCGGCCCCGGTGGCTGGAGCTTCGGCCCGCTGTCCGACCCAGACGACGCGCTCTGGCAGGAGTCGGGCCGGTCGTTCACGGTGCTGGCCGGCCTCGAGTGGAAGCTGCTGATGCAGGCGTTCGCCGAGGCGCAGGCGCTGATTCCGGCGGCGAGCTGGCTGGAGCTGCGCTACGAGGATGTCGTCGAGCGCCCCCGCGAGCAGGTGCAGCGGCTGCTCGATCACCTCGGCCTGGAGTGGACGGCGAGCTTCGAGCGGTCGTTCGCCGCCCTTGAGTTCGCTCCCGACCGGGCCGGCGCCTACCGGGACGAGCTCTCCCCGCGCGACGTCGAGATGCTCGACCGGGCGCTCGCGCCGGCGTTGCGCGATCACGGATACAGCGCCGGCGAGTGACCCAGGGGTCAGCGACCGGCCGGCTCCAGAACCTGTCCCTGGCCGGGCCGGCCGGCCTGCTGCTGGCGCTGGTGCCCGTGGCCGCGGCGCTGCGCCTGACCGCCAACGGCGGCGGATACACCATCGACGAGTGGGGGATCTGGGGCGCCGCCACGGTGATCGCGGCGGGCGCGGCGCTGGTCAGCCAACCGGTCACCCGGCTCTCGGGCGCGCAGCGCGTCCTGCCGCTGTCGCTGCTCGGTCTGGCGCTCTGGAGCTACGCCTCGATTCACTGGGCGGCGTGGCCGCAGAGCGCCCTCGTGGAGGGCAACCGCTACCTGGTCTACGCGGCCGCCGTGACGCTGGTGCTGGTGGCGCTCCCAACTCAGCGCTGGCGGCGGCTGCTCGTGGCCTTCGTCGCAGCCTGCACAACGCTGCCGGCGTTGCAGGTGGCGTTGCAGCTGTGGCACTCGCCGAACGCGCTGGCCCGCTTCGAGGGCGGCCGGCTGGTGGCCGGCGTCGGCTACGGCGGCGGCCTGGCTGCGGCGGTTGCGATCGGGTTCTGGCCGCTGGTGGCATTCGCGTCCGACCGCTCGACGCCGCGGCCGATGCGTCCGCTCGCGGCGGCCGGCGCCGGCCTGGTGCTCGCCACCGTCGTCCCGACGGAGGCGCGTGCGTCGGTGTGGGCGCTGGTGCTGTCGGCGATCGTGTTCTTCGCGCTGTGCCCGTCTCCCATCCGCAGCGGGTCGATCGCCGCCGGGGCGCTGCTGCCGACGCTGGGGCTTTGGCACCAGCTGAACGGCGTATTCGCGTCCGCCGGCGTCTCGCATGCGCACACCGTGGGCGTGTCGATCATGCTGGTGGGCCTGATCGCGGGCACCGTCGGACTGGCACAGGTGGTGCTGGACGAGCTGGTGACGCTGCCGCCGACGGCGCGCGGTGCGGTGGCCGTCGCCGCGCTGGTGTGGCTGGTGCTGGTGCTCGCGGTGGGCAGCGTGGCCGCCTTCGCAGTCACCGACGGGCACCCCGTCGCGTGGGCGCGGCACACGCTCCAGCGGACCGTCGACAGTGTGGGCACCGAGGGCGGGCAGGCGGCCGGCGCCGGCCAGGGCGGCAGCCGCTTCGGGTCGCTGGACACCGGCCGCTACGACCTCTGGAAGGTGGCGGCGCGCGGGTTCCGCGAGCGTCCGGCCGAGGGCTTCGGCGCGGGCAACTTCGGCTACCTGAACGTGCTGATCGGCCGGCCCTTCCTGTTCCCCTACCAGGCTCACAGCCAGCTGCTCGAGGTGGCGGCGACGCTCGGCTTCCCGGGGCTGGCGCTGTATCTGGCGGCGCTGCTTTTGCCGATCGGCGCCTGCATCTGGCTGCGCGCGTCGGGCACCCAGCCGAAGACCGACCAGCTGCTGGCCGCCGGCATCGGCGGTGCGCTCGGCTACTTCGCCGTACATGCCCAGGTCGACTGGATCTGGCAGCTGTCCTCGTGCGCGCTGCCGGCGCTGCTGCTGGCCGCGACGGCGGTGGCGATGCTGCCTCCCGGGCGCGAGCGGCCGCGGTCGCTGGTGACCGGCGGCGCAGCGCTGCTTCGCGTCGGTGCTGGCGGCCGCGGTGCTGATCGTTCCGGCCACCCTCGCCCAGCGCTACCTGGAGCGCTCCTACGAGGAGCCGGTCGCCGCCGCCCTCAGCGACGCGCACCGCGCCGGCCGGCTCGACCGGCTCTCCGGCCGCCCCGACCTGGCGACGGCCCGCGCGCTGCTTCGTACCGGCGACACCGCGGGCGCGCTGGCGGCCGCCCGGCGCGCGGCGGGCGCCGAGCCGAAGTTCTGGGTGGCCTGGCAGGTGCTGGCCGAGACGGCGGCGCGCGAAGCGCAGCAGCGGTCCGCCCTGGCTGCGCGCGCGCGGGTGCGGCTGCTTGCTCCGCGGCTGCCGCTCGAGCTCCGGGCCGAGGTGCCGGGGCCAAGCTTCGACCACTATTGATTCCCAACCAACCGGGTCTACCCTGGGGGTGCTGTGGGCACGAACCATTTGTACGTCGCGTCGATCGCCGTGGCTCTGCTGGCCGCCGCCTGCAGCGGCGGTGGCGGCGACGCCGCAACCAGCCCGCCCGCGATCTCGTCAGGCTCGTCGCCGGCCTCCTCACCCCCGCAGGCTTCGACGTCACCGGAGGTGCGCGTGGACGGGCCGGTGTTCGTCGACGCGGCCGGGAAGACGGTCGCGCTGCGGGGCGTGGCCGTGCACACGCTCGACCCCATCACCTACCAGCAGGCCCCCGCCCTGGGCGTGAACTTCGTGCGCCTGGCCATCACCTGGAGCGACTACGAACCGACCGCGCCGGTGGATGGCGTGCACCACTGGGACGAGGCGCGGCTGGCCGACCTCGACGCCGAGATCGCGTTCTTCAACAAGCACGGCATCCAGGTGCTGCTCGACCTGCATCAGTACGGCTGGTCGCCGTATTTCGCCACGCTGCAGCGCGGCGGCCGTGCCAACGGCATCCCGCGATGGGTCTACCACGGCCGCCGTTTTCCGCTGACGGTGGCCGGCCGCGAGCAGGCGCAGGCGGCCATGTACACCGACCGGCGCGCCACCCAGCTGTACTCGGACTTCGCGGCGATGCTGGCCCAGCGCTACCGCGAGGCGCCGAACGTGGTCGGCTACGAGATCCTGAACGAGCCGCCGCTGGGCAACCTGCCCCGGCGCACCTGGGCGATCCAGCGCATCGTCCGCTGGCAGGCGCGGGTCGGCGCCGCCGTCCGCGCGGTCGACCCGGAGCGCGCGATCGTGTTCATGCTGCCGCCGCGCACCGACGTGCGGGCCGTGCGGCTGACCCCGCTCGAGCGCCTGGGCAAGATCGCCCTCGACGTCCACGACTACTACGCCGGAACCGGCAAGCGCTACCGCACCACCCTCCAGGGCGGTCACTACCGGGGCACCCTCGCCAACCAGGCCAGCTATCTGGCGCCGACGGTCTCGATCGCCCGCACCTGGGGCATTCCGCTGATCGTGGGCGAGTGGGGCGCGTTCCCGGGGGAGCCCGGGGTCTACCGCTATCAGCGGCAGATGGTGACCCTGTTCCAGCAGGACGGCCTGAGCTGGTCGCGCTGGAGCCTCGACCGCAAGGAGCGGCTGGGGTTGCTGACCCGGGAGGGCCAGCCAGACCCCGGCCGCCGTGCAGTTGGGGAGGCTGCTGCGCAGCATGCCGCAGCAGCCGGTTGACCCGACGGCCGCTAGGCCGCGCCTCGGGTTCTGCCCATGAGCGCTGGGATCGTTCGCGCCACCAGCTTGATGTCGCCCCACAGCGTCCAGTTGGTCACGTACAGATAGTCCAGCACCAGCATCTCCGCGAACGGGATCTCGCTGCGTCCGAACACCTGCCACAGGCCGGTCAGGCCCGGCGTCAGGTCGAGCCGCCGCAGGCCCCAGTCGTTCACGTACTGGTGCTCGTGCGGGATCAGCGGCCGCGGTCCGACCAGGCTCATCTGGCCGCGCAGCACGTTCCACAGCTGCGGCAGCTCATCGATCGAGTAGCGGCGAAGAACCCGTCCGACCGAGGTGATGCGCGGGTCCTCGGGGATCTTGAACATGCGCGCGTCCGTGGACAGGTGCGCGTTCAGGTGGGCCACCTCGCGACTTGCGGTCCTCGGCGTCGGCCACCATCGTGCGGAACTTGAGGATCGTGAACGGCTGCTGGCCGCGGCCGATGCGCTCCTGGCGAAACAGCACCGGCCCCTTGCTGTTGAGCCTGATCGAGATCGCCACCACCGCCAGCAGCGGGGACAGCACGATCAGACCGAACGTCGCTCCCAGGATGTCGATCGCGCGCTTGGCGATGCGGTGGCTGGTCGAGAGCACGGGCGGGCTCAGGCCGAGCAGCGGCGTGCCCTGCAGCGAGTGGAACTGCGCCTTGCTTCCCACCACCTCGAACAGGCGCGGAACGATGTCCAGCTCGACGTCGAGGTCGTTGCAGGCGCGCACCACATCCAGCCCGGCGTCATGGCCGTCGCCGGTGAAGGCCAGCATCACGTGCTCGATGCCGTAGGAACGCACGATCTCGCTGAGATCGTCGGTCGTGCCCAGCACCGGTATGTCGGCCAGCTCCGGGTGCAGGGGCAGCGGATCGTTGTCGACGAAGCCCGCCAGCTCGAGGCCGTAGCTGGGGTTGCGCCGGATCTTGCGTGCGATCTCCTGCCCGACCAGGCCTGCGCCGACGATCAGCGTGCGCTGCAGGAAGGCCACGCGCGAGCGGATGAACACACGCATGATCACGCGGCCCAGGGGCAGGATCGCCAGGGCGAGGAACCAGAACAGGATCAGGCGCCGCTCGCTGGCGTGCACGTGGTTGGTCAGGCGGCTGGCCACGAACGTCAGCCACACCCCTACCGTGACCGCGTGGAAACAGCGGCCAGAAGTCGTCAAGGGTGGTCGTGTCGGCCCGCAGCCGGTCGCCCTCGTAGAGGCCGTAGAGGCCGGCCAGCGCAAGCCAGCAGGGCACTGACAGCAGAAACAGAATCAACTCCTGGCCGGAGGTGAAGCCCTGCTTTGACGACGTGCCCAGGATCATGTGCACGATCGCGAACGTAAACCCGAGCGACCAGACATCCGCCACGATCAACGCGCGGCGTACCAGCGTGCGCCGCGCATGCCGGTCTGTGGTGCCTCTCACGTGTCCAGGTGCCCGTGCTTCGACAATGCTTTCGACGTCGCCCACCGGTTCTGCAGAGGTGTACTCTTCGGCCTCTGCGTCGACGGCTGTTCGGCGATCATCGCGCCTCTGTTCATTCACAGCCAGTGCCCTCTCCTTCCCACTGCCTCGCATCCACGACCGTACCCCCCGTTCGGGTAGGCGTCAAGGTGCGCGGCGAAGGTGGCCTTGCAGCCGGACGGTGGCACCCCGCATGTGCCGCATATTGGAGGTAGGACTTGTAAGACCGAGACCCCCGCGTACACTGGCCATAGGGCGTCCGTTCGAGGCGGGCGGGGCGTCTCCGACCTTTCTAGGCACGAGGAGCGTGGGTAGAACGTGAAGCCGGAACTGACGTTTCGCCGCTCTCTGCGGCTGATTTTCAAGCGCTGGTGGCTGCTGCTGCTGGGTGGGGTGCTGTTCGCGGCGCTGGCGTTCATCGTGGCGGGCCAGAAGAAGCCCCACTACGTCGCCACCACCGACCTCGGGATCAACGACATGGCCCCTGTTCCGTCGACTGGACCGCCCCGGCTACCAGTTGTTCGCGAACAACCCGAAGTTCTTCGATGCGACTGGTCGCCGGACGACTTCGTGAACCCGGCTGCGCGCGAGCGGCGTCGCAGAAGCTGCGGGGGTCGCCGAGCGCGAACCAGATCTTCGCCAACGTCGTGATGACGCCGCTCGACGACACCACCGTGCGCCTCGCCTATACCGGAGCGGTCCGAACCCGACGAGACCCTCGACGTCCTCGAAACCTACTACGAAGGTGGTGCTCGCACCAGCGAGAGAATCGCGAGGCGGCGGCGCATCCGACAGGCGTGTGAACCAGCTCGCTGAGCCTGACCCCTCAGACGGCGAGTCTGAAGAAATGAGGAGACGTTGCAGAAGGACCTGCAGCAGCTGCCCGGCAACTTCACGAGCACCTTCGGCTCGGGCGAGCCGGTTCCGGTGCAGCAAGGTTGCCGCCGGCGGCCCGCCGGTGCCGATCACGGTGCTGGGCGGGTTCCTGGCCGGCGTCGCCTTCTTCGCGCTGGTGGCGCTGATCATCGGCCGCCTGGACACCCGCGTCCGCCGCGCCGAGGACATCGAGGTGGTGGGTATCCCGGTCGTGGACATCCACTCCCAGGTCGATCCGGCCTCCGTGCAGCTGCTGCGCTCCGAGCTGGAGCTGTCCGGCATGGGTACGCGCCTGTCAGTGATCGCCGTCACACGCGCCACCCGCGTCGAGGGCGCGAGCGGCCTGGCGCTGGCGCTGGCGCGCACGTTTGCCGGCGTGGGTACCGCCACGATTCTGGTCAGCGCCGACCTGCGCGGGCGCACGGTGCGCGAGCAGGAGGGACTGTCCGCCCTGCTCGATGGAACCGCCACGTCCACGCCGCTGATCGAGCTCGAGGAGAACCTGATGTGGCTGCCCGAGGGCACCAGCAACGCGCTGCCGGAGACGCTGTTCTCGGCGCCGCGGGTCGAGCGCATCGTCCGCGATCTGCGTGACGTCGCCGCGGTGGTCGTGATCGACACGCCGGCCGTGCTCGAGGACTCCGAGACGCTGCCGCTGATCGCCTGCTCGGACATCGTGCTGCTCACCGTGCGCCCGGGCGCGACCCGCTGGAATCCGCTGGGCGCCGCCGTGTCGCTGATCCAGCGCGTCGCAAAGCGGCCGCTGCACATCTGCTACGACCGCGCGCCGACCAGCAGCTCGGTGCCCGCGGCCGGCGAGCTCAAGCCCGAGCCGGCAGAGCGCGTGCACCAGGTCATCGAGGTACCGGCCAGCTGATGACCCGGCTCCTGGTGGTCGGGCTCGACGGCGGGACCGATTCCGTCATCGGGCTTCCCGACGCGGACCTCCCGAACATCGCCGAGGTGCGGGAGCAGGGTGCCTCCGGCACATTGATCTCGACCGTCCCGCCGATCACGGCGGCCGCCTGGCCGTCGATGATGACCGGCTGGAACCCCGGCCGTCACGGCATGTTCGACTTCCGCACGCTCGGGATCGAGCGCTACAGCCGGCTGTGGGGCGCCGGCCACTCGTCATCGTTCGAGGATGGCCGCGACTTCGTCACCTCGCGGCGCTGGTCGGGTGCCGCCTTCTGGGACCAGGCGGACGCGCCGGTCGCGATCCTGTCGGTGCCCATGACCTATCCCGCCTGGGAGGTGGACGGCCGCATGGTGGCGGGCTTCCCGCTGCCCGACTACGACCGCAACCACACCCAGCCGCCGGGCCTGGCGGAGCAGCTGCCGCCGCTGCTGGACTTCGCCGACCGCATCGGCAAGCTGTCGGACCGCGAGCTGGCCGACCGCTGCCTGGCCCTGATCGAGCAGCAGCGCGAGATCGTGATGCGCTGGCTGCGCGAGGGCAGGCACGAGGTGATGGTGGTCGTGTTCCAGAGCACCGACTTCGCCCAGCACCGGCTCTGGAAGTACCTCGACCAGCCCGGCCACCCGCTGCGGGAGGCGCTGCTGGAGATGTACCGCTCGGATCGATGCGATGGTGGGCGAGGCCCGTGAGCTGATGGGCGAGGAGGGCGCGGTCGCGGTCGTCTCCGATCACGGCTTCGGCCCGCACCCGCGCACGTTCGTGCGCACCGACCGGCTGCTGGCCGATGCGGGCCTCCTGTCCGCCGGCGGCGAGGCCGGACGCGGAGAGCACGTGACCCGCGCGCTGCGCCGCGCGCCGGCTCTGCGGCGAGTGCTGCGGCGCACGCTGGGCCGCCTGCCGGCCGGCGCCCGCGACCGGGTGGCCGCCCGCGCGACCGGCGCCAGCCGGGTCGACTGGACGCGCAGCCAGGCCTATCGGATCCCGCTCTACCCGCCCGCCGAGGGCATCGTGGTCAACCTGCGCGGCCGCCAGGAGCAGGGCGCCGTCGAGCCCGGCGCCGAGTACGAGCAGGTGCGCGACCGCGTCATCGCAGCGCTCGAGGGCCTGCGCGATCCCGCCACCGGCGCCCCCGTGGTGCAGTGGGCGAAGCGGCGCGAACAGCTGTACTCGGGTGCGCACCTGGACGAGGCCCCGGACGTCGTGGCCCTGTTCTACCCCGCCTACAAGGGCGCGTCGGGGCTGGACGAGCTGTTCGAGCCGGTGCCCCAGCAGATCCTCGACGGCTACTCGGGCGTGCACGCCATGGAGGGGATCTTCGCCATCGCCGGCCACGGCGTTCCCGCCGGGGTCGACCTCGGCGAGCGCAGCATCGTTGACGTGGCGCCGACGCTGCTGGCGCTGCTCGGCCGGCCGGTGCCGTCCGACTCGGACGGTGCGGTGATGGCCGAGGCGCTGCGAGACGGGGTGGCCGTCCGTGAGGGCGCCGGCAGCTACCAGGAGCGCGCGGCCGGCGACGAGGCCGCCCTGTCTGCCGAGGAGGAGGCGACCCTGGAGCGGTCGCTCCGCGCGCTCGGCTACCTGGAGTAGCCGTGGGCATCTACGTTCCGTCGGTCGACCTGCGCAACCTGCGCCCGGCCAGAGAAGGGCCGCGGCCGGGCGGCGACATGACCTGGGCCGCGACCGCTGCGGTCGGCGTGATGACCGTGGTGATGGCCCTGGTGCTCGGCGACGGCCGCGAGTTCATGGCGGCGGCCGCCTGCATCGTGTTCGGCGTGGTGTTCGCGATCCGCCCCGCCTACGGCGTGTACGCGATCGTGATCGCTCGGCCGAGCATGGATCTGTGGGCCGACCGCTCTCTGGCGAACGTCGGATCGGTCAGCGTGAACCCGGCGTCGGCCCTGGCATTGGTCTTCATCGCGATCGGCGGCGCCTACGTGATCGAGAACTGGTCGCGCGCCGAAGGAGGCGCCGAGTGCGGTGCCCTACATCGGGCTGGTCACCATGGCCATCCTCAGCATCGCCGTCGCGCCCTCCAAGGGCGGCGCCATCACCGAGACGCTGCGGCTGACCTCGGTGGCCGTGCTGTACCTGGCGGCCTACACGCTGATCCGCGACCGGCAGTCCCTGAAACGAATGACGATCGCGCTGCTGGCCTCGCTGATCGTGCCCACGCTGCTGGCGCTGTGGCAGTTCGACCACGGCGGATCGACGGTGATCGGCCTGGTCGGCCGGTCGGCCGGGACGTTCCTGCAGCCCGACCCGTTCGGCATCTTCATGGGATTCATGCTGGCGTTCATGGTGCCGCTCGTGCTCTGCAAGCAGCTGAAGGGCCGGTGGATCCTGTGGCTGGCGACGCCGCTGGTGCTGGTCGCGCTGGTCGCCTCCTACACGCGCACGGGCTGGGTGGGCTGCCTGTTCGGGCTGCTCGTGCTGGCCCTGATCCGATACCGCGCGCTGCTGCTGATCGGCCCGCTGGTGC